>JBJLGL010000015.1:0-125912 GCA_045564915.1 Rhodospirillaceae bacterium | reverse complement strand
CGAGGAATTGGTGCACCAACACGCACTTCATTCCGATTTGGACCTCTGATGAAAGTAAACAGGTCAACCCCAAGCGTACCTTGGAGAAACTCGTCATTATTAGTTGCATTCAGCACGAAGGCTTCAACAGTGATCAGGTCACTACGAATTCCAAGTCGGACGTTGAAATTATCATAAGGAGAAGTCCACGCAACGTTTGAGTAATCAACCATTCGGTTCCCTTGGTGGGCATAGTCAATACGGCTATACCAATCATAGTCACCAAACAATTCATCTTCATAAGCAGCCGAGATATTCCACGTGTACTTAGGAGCGGATGGCAATCTATTGCCCACCACACCGTCAAACGTGCCATAGACTAGATTACAGTCGCCACAAACAAAGGCTTTAACCTCGGTGTCGTTGTAGCCGAAAGTACCAGACAAGGTGAAATTCTCAGTAGCCTGCAACTGGGCTTCGAACTCTATGCCCTTAAGCTCAGCAGCACCATTATTGATGGTCAAGCCAACGAGGTTAGCAACACCATCAGCCACGATGGGGATACTATTCCTCACCTGACCGTTGAGCCACTCATCGTAGTAGAGGGCAAGTGTTGTACGCGCGCGACCATCGAGCCATGTAGACTTGATACCAATTTCATAGTTATCGAGCTTTTCTTCATCAAAGTTTACGCCTGCTGAAGGCACTACTTGGCGAAGAGCATCTAGCACGGCTTGGCTTGCAGTGGTTAGAACAGTATTGAAGCCACCAGGACGGAAACCACGGGAGAACAAAGCGTAGACCGTTGAGTTATCCGAATAGTTGTAATCAAGAGAAACGCGTGGAGCAAAACTCTTGAAGGTATTTGAGACTTCAGCTGCGTTTGCCGGCAAGCCTTGGGTATTGATAATCGGCAGGTTGCTGATCTTATCCCACTGATAGCGTGCTTCTGCACTGAGGGTCAGTTTGTCGGTCAGATCGAAGTATGCCGCTCCAAATACAGAGGGGGTCCGAACATCACGCTGGGTAATAGCAGATGTAAAGAATGGACCAATGATCAGGTTGCCATAAACAGAGCTGCCAGGAGAGTGGGCATAAAGATAATTAAAGCCTGCTGTCCAGCGCATACGGCCGTCCTGTGGCGAAACGACCCGCAGTTCTTGACTCCAGTCCTTTTGTTTACCTTGGATTAAGAGAGTAGTGTTCCAGTCAGGTCGAATATCGGTCCGACCAAACACACCAATAAACAATCCGGCGAAGGGATTCGCCAGTGAACGACCATCGCGGTAGTTCAAGTCGATAATGTTCTGGTTTTTATCTGTATGGTAGGCAGTTAGCGAGGTAAATGCGTAACCTGCAGAATTCTCATAATCAACGCGTATGTTAGCCTGGAATGCTTTCCTTTTAATACCAGCACTAGTGTTAAAAGAAGGATCATAAACCAGCCAGTTGGGATTTGGATTGAAGAGAGTTTCCCGCAAAATTGGATCTAGCACCGTATCAGCTGAGAAAATAGAAGGATCAACATCTCTAGCACCCGGTAACTTGCCACAGACATAACCGAAAGAAGCGCGACCAGTTGAGTCAGTCACCCCAGCCTGCAACGGAGATCCAATGGGTGAACAACTTCTATCTGGATTGGCGCGACCATTAAAAGATTCTTGTTTGAGCGAAAATTGTGTAGCTGCTCCATCACTATCTTCAAAATAATTGACAAAAGCTTTAATCTTCAAATCGTCAGCTGGTGTAAAAACTAAAGATGTTGAAATAGAATTCGTGGTGCGCTCGCCAAGACTAACTGAAGGATTAGCAAAGTTCTCGACATAGCCTCCTTGATGCCAGTGACGGCCGCTTACGCGCGCATTCAACTTGCCCGGGACGACGGGCCCTTCGATACTGATATTCTGTTCATTGGAACCAAACCGCGAATATTCTGCACTAGCGCTGCCGCCAAATTCATCGCCTGGTTCTTTCATGATGAAGTTAATGGCACCAACAAAGGTGGAGCGGCCAAAGTATGCACTTTGTGGGCCCTTGAGAATTTCAACACGTTCCGTGTCGACAACACTGGGTGCACGAGCACCAATCACTGGTGCGCCGTCAATGAAGAGCATACCGCCAGCGGTGATGTTGACGTTTGATGCAAGGGTCAAACCACGAAACACCAATGAGTTAGAGGACCTATCGTTACGCGCTGAACCACCCTGCATGTTGGTGAAGCTGAAACTTGGCGTATAAAGCTGGATATCTTCCAGCTGGGCCATATCGATAGCCTCAAGTTCCTCAGCCGTGAAAGCTGTGATGGCTAAAGGCACCTCCATCAGGTTTTCCTCAACCTTACGGGCCGTGACCACAATTTCCTCAAGCGTTAACTGTTGCGCTAGAGGCTCTGAAGCCGGTACCGACAGGGCTGACACCATCAAAGTGGCCGCCGCAAGATATGAACTACGTTTCATCAAAATTCCCTCTCCCATACGTGCGGCGCAACTAGAGCAACAGCACAAACCCAAGGTCAAATTATCGTCTACCAGACAATGCAAAATTTTTACAGACGTGCACAGGTCCTCGAAGACTAAGTGTCCGCTAAGTAGTCAAATATATAGAGCTTAGTGTCCTGCGCGAGTCCACCCAAAAGATAGCCATCACGATTGACAAAGCTTATAGGCAACCTTTTACACGATTTCTGAAGGGCAACCAAGGTCCAAGAAAGTGACAGAAACTATAGGATTAGGCCCAATATTGTGGCCTTATGACCCATAAGAAGGATTATAAGGCGCTGCAATACTTTCGTTCTTTTGCCTTACGGAGTGTCGGTGCAAAAATGTCACGCATTTCAGGTTTTTGCTCCGGAAACCACCATAGCTATAATGTTCGGAAATTAATAACTTCGATAGGCCAATGGAAAAAAATAATACGAGCGCCGCATTTCTCGCCAATGCAGCTGCAAATACGCATTGGCTCTCCCTTCCACAATTTGTCCAGGCAAAAACGCTGCATTTGATGATTGATGCCATCTCTGTGATTGCTGGAGCGGTGAATCATCCCTCAATGAGATCCTTAGCAAGACAAATTGCACCTTCTGTTGGACCTGCAACATTCATAGGAGAGAAGCGTGGCGCCACTGTGCGAGAAGCCGTCCTGCTGAATTCAGCATGTACAACGGTTTTACAGCGCCAAGATGGCTACGCCCATGCTAAGGGGCATCCAGCCAGCCAGCTTGTGCCGGTTCTCTTGGCGATAGCCGAGAGCAATATGGCGACACCTGAAAGAATGCTATCGGCCCTTGTTTCAGGTTATGAAGTAGGTACTAGAGTCGGTATTGCTTTGGGCGGAGTCCCACCCTGGCTTCATGATAACGGTAATTGGGCAACAATTGGTACCGCTGCAGGTGCCGCACACTTGCTATCCCAAGGTGACCCTACCGTTATTGCGGCGGCCATTGATGGGGCCGCTTCCTTAGCTTTGTCTTTTGACCGCTTCACGACAACCGGCGGGGCAACCATGCACCATTTGTATCCCGCCATGGCAACAACACAGGCGTTAGCCTGCGCAGAGGCTGCAACTGCGGGCTTGACACCTATGCCAGGTAGCCTGGAACGATTTTATGGTCCGCATCTTGGTTCGGAATTTGATCCCCATAAATTACGTATGGGCCTTTCTGAAAGCGGCTGGAGCCAATACGAAATTCTCAATGGGTATTTCAAATTACATCCAAGCTGCGCCCACCTACATGGGGTCAATGATGCCGTCGATGACTTGATAAAAAGCTATGACCTGAATGAATATGATATTGAACGTATCGACATCTCTACATTTAAAGAAGCGATAGAGATCGACTCAGCAGCCCCAAGCAACGACCTAGCCGCTAGATTCAGTGCTAAGGCAACAGTCGCTGCCGCCATTCGTGATGGCCGATTAACGGATAGCGCGTTACTCGACCTTGATGCGCTCGCACCGCTGATGGCAAGAATCACCGTTTCCCACGACCCGCAGCTGGACAAGTATGCACCAGAGGGACGACCCGGTATTGTATCAGTAACTCTTCGCGACGGCCGTCACGTCGAGAGCACTGTTATCCATCCGCGTGGTACCCCAAAAATTAATGCCACCGAAGAGGAACGCCGCGGTAAGGCTGCAGATCTATTGTCCCAGCACTATGATAAATGCGGTGTGATTGGCATAGAAAGTTCAATAATGGCTCTGCATCGGAATAGCTCAATAGAAGAGGTGACGGCTGCCCTGCGCAGTTGAAAGCCAAACCCGCCGCTTACCGTTCCATTTTTTTATATTTGATGCGATGAGGCTCGATGGCGTCTTGCCCCAGACGTCGCTTTTTATCCTCTTCATAATCTGCAAAATTACCTTCAAACCATTCTACGCGGCTATCACCTTCAAAAGCTAAGATATGCGTCGCTATACGATCGAGGAACCAGCGATCATGGCTAATCACGACAGCACAGCCAGCATATTCGAGAAGTGCGAGTTCAAGTGCACGAAGTGTATCAACATCGAGATCATTCGTTGGCTCATCGAGCAAAATGACATTTGCTCCAGACTTCAACATCTTAGCGAGGTGAACTCTATTGCGTTCGCCCCCTGAAAGCTGGCCAACCTTCTTCTGCTGATCAGAACCTTTAAAATTAAAGCGGCCCACATAAGCACGACTTTGTACGGCGTATTTACCAAGTACAATCTCATCGTTGCCGTCGGAAATTTCTTCCCAGACCGTCTTATCAGGTGATAAGGCCTCCCGATTTTGGTCGATATAGCCGAGCTTGACCGTATCTCCTACTCGAAAGCTGCCACTATCCGGCTTCTCTTGACCGGTAATCATTTTGAAAAGTGTAGTCTTACCCGCGCCATTGGGACCAATGACTCCAACAATCCCTCCACGTGGTAAACGGAACGACAGATCTTCGATCAAAAGACGATCGTCAAAACCTTTATTTACATTTTGAGCTTCAATAACCAGATCCCCGAGACGTTCTGCTGTAGGAATCACAATTTGCGCGTGGTCAGGGGCTCGGTCTGCAGCTTGCGCAACTAACTCTTCATAGGCAGATACACGTGCCTTACTTTTAGCTTGACGTGCACGTGGACTTTGACGCACCCATTCCAACTCTGTAGAGATTGTGCGCTGCCTCGCTTTTTCTTCCCGTTCCTCCTGTTGGAGGCGTTTTTGTTTTTGCTCTAGCCAGGCAGAATAGTTCCCTTCATAGGGAATTCCTCTTCCACGATCGAGCTCGAGAATCCAGCCGGTGACATTATCTAGGAAATAGCGGTCGTGGGTAACTGCTACGACAGTGCCTGGATACTCCTCCAGAAAACGCTCAATCCATGCAACCGACTCAGCATCTAGGTGGTTGGTAGGTTCATCCAACAACAATATGTCAGGCTTAGACAGCAGCAAGCGACATAGGGCTATACGCCGCTTCTCACCCCCCGAAAGGTTGGGAACTAGAGCATCACCAGGAGGACACCTTAGCGCATCCATGGCAATGTCGACCTGGCGTTGGACATCCCAGCCATCCGCTGCGTCAATTTCTTCCTGGAGCACTGCCTGTTCCGCAATGAGTTCATTCATTGCATCATCGGTCATTTCTTGAGCGAATTTCGCGCTTACTGCTTCAAATCGCTGTAAAAGATTATTTATCTCGCCCACCCCATCCATGACATTCCCTAATACGTCTTTTTTTGGGTCGAGCTCTGGCTCTTGCTCTAGATATCCAATACGTAACCCATCTGCCGCCCAGGCTTCCCCAATATATTCCTGGTCGACACCGGCCATAATTTTTAGAAGGGTTGATTTGCCTGCACCGTTGTATCCAAGCACACCAATCTTAGCCCCAGGCAAAAATGAAAGTGTAATGTCTTTTACCACTTCCCTTCCGCCAGGATAGACCTTACCGAGGCCTTGCATTGTGTATACGTATTGATGACTGACCATAGCCGGACAGCTCCTTTTCATGCAGCTAAGAGATTTAGGTCGCTAGAATATGGTCAAGCGCCTGACTGATCTGATTGACAACCAATGTCCAGTCACCTGGGATAGCCTGCCGAAACAGACGAATGGATGGATACCACGGGCTGTCGCCGCGGTCGAGAAACCAATACCATCTAAGGCCTTCTCCGGCAGGCAACAATGTCCAACACGGCACTCCTAGGCCACCGGCCACATGTGCAGTGGTATTGGACACGGTAATGACTAAATCCATCGTAGCAACATGTGCTGCAAAACCATCGAGATCGGTCAGTGGCTCAATGCTCGGTAGTCGGTACAATTGAAGGCCCGTAGCCGAGCTAAATTGGTTTCGTTCGGAAGTTGTATCCCCATACTGTAGATCCACAAGAACAACATCAGTATGTTTTAGGGCTGGAGCCAAGGCCTTGAGCGAGATGGATTTTGCATGCCCTGATCTGGGGTTTGTACTGCACCAAGACACACCAATTCGACGACGGCCTGGAAATAAAGCATCATATTTTTCTCGGATCATAGCCACCCGGCCCGGATCGACTGCTAACAAAGATGAATGCCCCTTAAAGCAATTCAGATTAGGCCGTAGGTATTGACCCAGTCCACCACTAGAGATTTGCGCTGTGATGGATGCTAGCATGGCTTCATCATTTAAGAGATCTGGTTGAGATACAACAGAGGCAAAAGGAAAGCTGCGCGCAAATAGACTTACAAGCCTTGAAGAACAGGCCAGAATGACTTTCTGCGCCGCAGCTTTTATCTCGGGCACCATACTAGAATATAGGATCTGATCACCTATACCCTGCTCTACCCAGATGAGAAGCACACCATCTTTCATGGGGTGCCCATCCCACTGTGGTAGGGCACAAACGTTCTCTGATTCTTGGAACTCAGGTGTACGCCACCGCCATTCAAATTCTACCCAACCCTCCTCTAACTGACCCAATTGAAGGAGTACCTGCGCGAGATTGTGATGTGCAACAGGCGATTGAGATTCTAGACGTAAGGCAGATCTATAGCTTGTTTCTGCCTCTTTAAAGCGGCACAAGGCCACTTGCGTAGTACCAAGATTGATCCATCCATCAAAATATTTCGGGGACAAATTTACCGCTTTTTGGGCCAACATTGCAGCATCATCAAGACGGCCTACAGTGCGGTAGGTGCGGCTAGCATTAAGGTGCAATTCAGCATCTTCAGGATTGCAGGCTATAGCATCAGAAAAGACAGTCAACGAGGCCTCCATATCGCCTTGTTTATAGAGTAATACACCTAAATTGGCTTGGGCCTGATGGTGCCTTGGGGCAATCGAAAGAACACGTTCATAGCAATGTCGCGCCTCATCTAGGTCACCACATTGCAAAGCCGCTGAGCCCAGATTATTGAGCGCCCCTACATCATCCGGACGTAATCTTACCGCATCCGTAAGAATCTTATGTGCCTCTGTATACCGAGCTGTCTGCAGCAGCAGCGAACCAAGTCCCTGTAATGCAGAAAACTGTTGGGGTTGTAGTCCCAAAACCGAGCGATACAAATCTTCGGCCTCGTCCAGACACCCAGACGTATGCAAAGCAACGGCCTTACTTACTCTTCTCTTTATTACTTGCGTCATCATTTAACCCATATCTAGAGGGTCAAAGCTAATATTTTTCTTATTGGCGTAGAGAGAGAATACGTTCAAAGAAGGAAGGTCCCTCATCTAATTCAGGCGAGGTATCAAAGCGGTCACTGTACGCACGCGCACGCCCAAGATAATCGTCATCCAACTGGCTCGTATCATCTAATTTGACAGCATCGAAGTGCCAATTAACATTCCCAGGCGTTACACCAAGTTCAACATACGGAGAACGCGATCCAGCCATTATATTCCAGCCGCAGGAGACACCACCTGCCCGCTTAAGATTCGGATCAAACACTTCTGAAGCCAACGCAAACATGGACGCGTATTCAATAGATGGCTGGGGAATAATAGGCGGAAAGTTGTCTCCTTCCTGACGCCGGATCACGTCACCATCTAGAGTCCAGTCCATGTGCAAAGGTGCATCCCTATACTTTTCCGGAAAGGCCTTTTTCATGGAGCCGTAGTAAGTTCCCATAGGCGTGAACCATTCACCCTCTTTATGACGGATGTAACTTGCTGGTAGCTTGACAGTCACACCATTTAGGGGGCTGGTGTATTCATCTATGAATTCATTGGTTTCCGGATCGGTAAAAAACGACATTGTCGAATTGTAGCGAACATAAGTTGTGTCATCAATTTGCCGCCACCAGGTGCTCTCGCTGCCGCGCATGCCGTAAAGCAGAATGACATCATCGGGCATAATGGCAAAGATCTTCCCTTTGGTCTTCCACACAACACGTTCTTCAGCTTGCGTTCCCATCATTTTAACCATTGCATGCAACTGTTCGGCAGGATCAGTCGGCAATGATGTCACAACAGCCTTCCCTTGGCTTGCAGTGGTTAAGCCAGCAGTTACTGCTCCCATTCCAGCGCTAGCGGAAACAAAAGAACGGCGGGAAACGTTTAGATTAGTCATACTAAGCTCTCCATAGTCTGATTTTGACTTGAGTCGTAACGCGACGCTACCTCGGCCGTCAAAGATGAGTTAGAAGTGCCCATCTGATGGGCAAATCTAGGCGGCTACCTGACTCGACAAGTCATAACGACTTGTGTTGGTCTAGCACTTGGGTAGGCGTGCGAGATTATGGAAAGATTATGCGGTCGAATAGTTCTGGTACGTCTTGCACGCCTTATTTTAGGCGCCAGTCCTAGAGTTATCATAGATGCTGCCATGGCATTTATTGTAGGGTTAGAAATTGATAGGGAAACACGTCGATTTTTTGGTGCCGCACCAATGTGGTTAGGCAAGTACCATGGTTTGATTGACCCCCATGCCTACCGTTAGTAACGGACAAATTAATATAAACTATGATGTTGCCGGGGACGGCCTTCCTATTCTATTTCTTCATGGCTTCGCGGCATCCTCTAAATTATGGGCTGCGGTCTCTGGTGTATTTTCAACGTCCTTTCGCTGCTTAAGTATGGACATACGTGGACACGGTAAAAGCAGTCCAGGACCCCGTCATAACTATAGTATCGAAGCACTCGCTGAAGACGCATTAATGGTTCTAGATCGTGAACATGCTAATCACGCTATTCTTGTTGGCCATGCGATGGGAGGAATGATTACGCAGCACATCGCTGCGCGCCATCCTGAGAGAATAGCTGCTAGTGTATTCAGCAGCACAACTTGTTTTGCACCCCCCCGTTACGCTGTTGAAGATCTTATGAAGGCTTCAATAAGTCTTCAGCTAACCTCTCCAGAGCAGAGAGCGAGCAATCCAACTTTACGACATTTATCACCACTGGATAAGGATATAGCCCTGGGTTGCTGCGAAGCAATCTTAGGTCTTCCCCGTTATGATTTAGAACTTTCACTATTGGGTTCACCTGCCCTAGCCATCTATGGTGATGAAGATGACCAATATGTTATTGAAGGTTCCAAGAAACTCTGCACGTCAATACCGGATTGCCAAGAAAGTATTATTTTAGGTGCAGGTCATATTCCGCAGATAACTCATGTCGAGGCGTATACGGAAGCACTCTCTGATTTTCTGCAAGACTTAGATTTGATTCATTAAGCTCTGAGAGCCAGTTTACTAGCGTAGCAACTTCCATCGCTCCGCGGAACGTTTATCCAAACTCCGAGCATAATAACCTTGCAGAGGGGGCTTAAAAGAGTTCATACCGCTACGCTTTCGCAAAGCTGTATAGATAAGCGCATTATCTCCTATGTCTTTTTTTTCAGCCATATCGTGCACAGAATTGCGACCGGTGACCATTTCAATGCGAGGTGGTGTGACTTCTGCGTACATAATGACCGCTGGTGCGTAATTATTAGCTTCTGCAAGATCAAACACAAAGGTAGGCTGAAAATTATAGAAGCCATGGTCAACCCACCCTTGAAAAGGTAAACCATGCATCATCAATCCACCAGGTTTCGTGCGTTCATGGATAGTTCTAAAAACCTGGTAAACATTAAAAATATGTTCTGCGGTACCAAAATTGCAGACGATGTCATACTGACCCGTCAGTGAAACAGGCTCATTCAAGTCTAACTTGTGGGCGCGGTCATCTATACCATGCAGATCTATAGCTTCATAAGTATGCTGACCGAGAAAGGTTTCCCAAAAAATGTCTGCTAGCCTAAATAACCAATCATCAGCCTTGTCACTGACAAGCAATTTGACCATTGCAACCATTTCCTGAGCACGGGCTGGATCAGAAACATATCTATGAATGTCAGAGATGAAATCATCTATTGGAACATCACCGTACCAATTAGATTGTCCAAGCTCGAGTAAAGCCGGATTATCAGGAAAAAGGCCTTCCTTCTTAAGTCGGCGAACTAATGCATATTCGATCTGAGTGATGGCCATAAGTACTGCTAGTTTAAATACCAGTTAATTTAAGTGAGTAGATGAGATATCTCATCCGGTATTGCCGTACCAGAATCATAATCATTATGTGATCATGTAACAGGTCAGATGTATGAAGCAACAGATGACTGCCAAGAAAATAGCCTGGCCAGCCTAGCCTTGGGATGGACAGGTTTTGCTACCGTGTCTCTTCCCCATAGATGAAAGGTATTTATTAACCCTTCAAGAAAATAACATTTTCCTAATAAAGGCGCTTCGAAATATAGTTTTGTTAACAGCCATGGACAATTCTGACCACGCATGGCAATGAAGCCCGGATTCCAGGGAGGAAAGAGAAAGTATGGACGACCTAGACGCTTTAGAGGCGCAGAGTATTTTTATTTTGCGCGAAGCGTTCAATAAATTTGAACCCCTAGGGCTGCTGTGGTCACTAGGGAAGGATTCATGCGTGATGATATGGTTGGCGAAGAAAGCCTTTCTCGGCCATATGCCATTTCCAGCAATTCACCTTGACACAGGTAAAGAATTTCCGGAAGCGTATGCTTTCCGTGACCAATATACTAAGGACTGGGACCTCGATCTCATCGCCGACGATTGTCCACCAATTGAGAAGGTTGATGCCAGTTTGCCGCCAGCATCGCGCTTTGCTGCACGTAAATCTCTTGGGCTTCAACAAGCGATTGATCGCTATGGTTTCAAAGCTCTCATCACAGGAATTCGACGCGATGAGCAGGCAACCCGAGCGAAAGAACGTGTTTTCAGCCCCCGGGGTGTCGACAATTCTTGGGATTTTCGGGAACAGCCACCAGAATTTTGGGACCAGTACAACACTGACTTCCCTCCCGGCACTCATATTAGAGTTCATCCTTTGTTGCATTGGACGGAAGTCGACATTTGGCGCTACATCGAGCGCGAGAATATCCCCATGGTACCGCTTTATTTTGCTAAGGATGGCCTGCGATTTCGGTCATTGGGTGAGATAGGGATTACCGAACCGATCAAGTCTGAAGCTACAACAATTGCTGAAATCATCACTGAACTGGATGCAACACGAGACCCGGAGCGAGCTGGAAGAACTATGGATCATGAGTCTGAAGATAGTTTCGAACGTTTGCGGACGATGGGATATCTCTAATAATGATGGGTATTACGAAAGTTAGGGAACAAGCATTCCCTATTGTCATAGTCGGCCATATTGATCATGGAAAATCTACCTTGATAGGCCGAATGCTGCATGACACAAACTCCCTGCCCACGGGTAAGGTTGAAGAGCTGCAGATAAGCTGTGAGCGACGAAACGCGCCATTTGAGTGGTCCTTCGTGCTCGATGCCCTTCAACTCGAGCGAGACCAGGCTATTACAGTAGACTCGACCCAAATCTGGTTCCATACAGATACTCGGCGCTATGTAATTATTGACGCCCCAGGTCATCGTGAGTTCCTTCGCAATATGTTGACCGGAGCCGCTAGTGCCAAAGCGGGAGTCATCGTAATTGATGCAAATCAGGGTGTTTCTGAACAAACCCGAAGGCACGCATACTTATTACATCTAATAGGTATTCCACAGGTAGTTATCGCTATTAATAAGATGGATTTGGTTGACTATTCCCAGGAGCGGTTTGACGCCGTTGAAGTTGAAATGAGGGATTATCTAAATGAGATTGGACTTACGGCAGAAGTAATGATTCCAGTCTCTGCTATGCACGGTGAAAATCTCGCTTATCAATCAGAAAAAATGTCGTGGTACTCGGGACCAACTGTCACCCAGGCATTAGACACTATTCCCCGACCTACAGCTCCGGTCGAACGACAGTTCCGTATGCCAGTTCAAGACGTTTACCGGCAAGATGGACTGCGTCTCGTAGTAGGCCGTGTTGAAAGTGGAAAACTCGATGTTGGGTCGCGAATAACTGTCTGGCCGACTGGCCGCTCCGCTAACGTGGTATCCTTTAAGAGCTGGAATACACAGAAAGTGATCGACCAAGTTCAAGCAGGTCAGTCCGTTGCCCTGACAATGAGTGACGAGCTGTTTGTTGAGCGTGGGCACGTTCTGACACTCCCAAATGGTGGCCCCCGTATGGCCAACACCCTCTCAGTGCGCCTGTTTTGGCTCAACCACGACCCATTGAAGCGAGGGGAAGCGCTGACATTAAAACTAGCAACTGCCGAATATGATATCATAATTGATTCGATCGACGGTGTTATCGATGTTTCTGATCTCAGCCGTCATCGAGGCCATGAAGTGGAGCAGAATGGTGTTGCCGAAGTTACACTTCGGTGCCGTAGCAAAATCCCATTTGACCTTTTTCACGATTTACCTGCACTTGGGCGTGGCGTCTTGATTGACGGTTACCAGGTAGTTGGTGGCTGTATAATTGAGGGTGGCACAGAAATTGAGACAGCATCACGCAATCTCACGGCTGTACCGCAATCGGTCAGCCCAGCCGAACGTCAGGTAGCAAATGGGTATCCAGGTGCTGTTTTATGGATGTCGGGCCTTTCAGGTGCAGGGAAGTCCACACTAGCCATGGCGTTACAACGCGAACTTTTTAGGCGCGGAATTAATACCTACACTCTTGATGGCGATAATGTGCGCAAGGGACTCAATCGCGATCTTGGATTCAGTGAAGAAGAACGGGATGAAAATATTCGGAGAGTTGCAGAGGTTGCAAAACTATTTGCAGATGCGGGGGTCGTAGTTATCTCTGCGTTTATCGCTCCAACTAATTCAGCACGTGCCCAGGCGCGTGATATCATCGGGGATAAATTCCATGAAATTCATATCAATGCAGATATTTCCGTGTGCGAATCCCGTGACGTGAAGGGCTTATACGCTAAAGCACGGCGCGGGGAGATTGAAGATTTCACGGGGATATCATCGCCGTGGGAACCTCCGGAGAATCCAGATCTTGATGTTAATACAGGAGAACTTTCCTTAGACGAATCCCTGAGCATAATAGTGAATTACATTGAACAACGGATACTAGCCTTGACCGATAAATCATTCGGCAATGACTAGGTACTAGTTAGAGTGATAATGGACAAAACTGGCTAAATCATTTGGGTCACCCTACCCATCATATGCAGCCTTAGTGGGGTATTTGATAGCCTCTCTATCCATGGGTAGATCTCACCCAGCCCTATCAAAGGATACTTTATGACAGATTTGGGCCAACCACCCCTACCAATAGGCCGGCTGAAGATCGTTCTTAGTGTCGCCTTACCCATAGTTGGTGGCATGGTCTCACAAAACATCCTCAACTTGGTTGATACAGCTATGGTAGGGCGATTAGGGCCTGATGCCCTGGCAGCTGTCGGGATCGCCAGTTTTACTAATTTCATGGCTATCGCCATCATCCTTGGACTTGGGACAGGTGTTCAAGCCATAGCATCCCGTCGCAAAGGAGAAGGTAAAGAGAAGGAAACCGCAGTCCCGCTGAATGGGGGCCTGTTTCTGGGGTTAGTCATAGGCGCACCACTCACTCTGATTCTATATTACGCGGTGCCCATCAGCTTCCCACTGCTGGTCGAAGACACCGCCGTAGTTAAAGAGGGTGTGCCCTACCTCCAGGCACGAATTCTCGGAACTATCGCGATTGCCATGAACTATTCATTCAGAGGGTTTTGGAATGGCATCAGTATGTCGATGGTATACATGCGCACCTTGGTGGTTATGCATATCGCCAACATCTTTCTTAATTGGGTATTGATCTTTGGCAATCTCGGCGCTCCCGCACTGGGTACTGAAGGTGCTGGTATTGCTACAACAATTTCTGTGTTTTTGGGCACAGCAATTTATACAACGCAAGCATGGTATGTTGCGCGGGGTGCTGGATTCTTAGAGCGTTTTCCCCGCCGTGAAACCCTTGCCAGTATATTACGAATTTCCATTCCGGCTTCAATTCAACAGTTCTTTTTTGCCGCCGGATTCACCGCGTTATTCTTGATTATTGGCAAGATAGGGACAGCAGAACTAGCAGCGGCTAACGTTTTGATGAATGTTTCCCAGACTGCATTCCTGCCGGGGCTTGGACTTGGAATCGCCTGTGCGTCTTTAGTAGGTCAGGCTTTGGGTAGAGGCGACCCTCAAGATGCCAAGGCGTGGGGTTGGGATGTCACAAAATTAGGCATACTTATCTTAGGCTTACTGGGTGTTCCTATGTTGATCTTTCCTGACTCTATCCTGGCTATTTTCTTGAATGACCGAGCTGTTATCGACATTGCTCGTGGTCCACTGATGCTAGTAGGGGCAACCATATGGTTTGAAGCCATATCCATGATCTTGTTAAGCGGACTACAGGGTGCTGGCGCCGCAAAGATAGTCACAAAGATTTCTGTAGGATTGCAATGGATCTTATTCTTACCATTTGCCTATCTAGTCGGCCCAGTGCTTGGTTACGGTCTGATGGGTATTTGGGTGTGGTTTATTACATACCGTCTGATCACCACAATCATTTTTGCAAGTGTGTGGCAGTTTGGTAATTGGCAGAACATTAGAGTTTGATGCTAGAAACCTAGGTGTACATGAATCAAAATCACAGTGCATAAAAACAGCGCATAATAGAGACTGTGAAATGCTAAAGTGATCTCATAGCTATGAAATCATTTTTCTGTGATATCAGACACAAAATCTGCCAGTTCTTGATTGTATCTTTTATGGTGTTGGTAAAATGGCAAGTGTCCTGTGTCCTCGTAGAATGACAACTTCACATCTGATAGAGTTCTGAGTGCAACCTCAGTGTCATTGGCTGGCATGAATATATCTCTAGATCCTCTCGATAACAGGACCGGCACATCAACTTGAGACACGATATCTGTGTTATTAAGATCCCGACCGGCCATCGCCCTCTTCACATAAGACGGCATCAACAACCCCATAGCGAATTGTGCCTGTTTGTCTTTCTCGGTCATGTTAGGCGTATAGAAGCTAATGGCTGTATTAAGAGCCGCCTCGACATTTTCATCAAATATCACGGAGCGCGATTTTCGAGAGTTCTCTAGAATCTCTTGTAGGTTAGCTGACGGCATAAAGGGTGAGCGCGGAACCAGACCGCCAAGCGAGCCAACCAAGTTTATTCCGGCAATATTTTCTGTGCCAAAGTGACGTACATAATCAGAGATGACAAACCCACCATATGACCAGCCAACAATCACTGGTTTTATGAGATTCGTAGCAGCTATAACAGCAGCTACGTCTCCAGCCCAAACCTCTGAAGGCTCAATAAGGTCAGGTTGCCACGGCTTACCAGACAAACCGTGGCCACGCATATCGAAGGCAACAATATGAAAAGATTTTGCCAACTCGGACTCAAGTTGCATACGAAATACCATAGATGCCTGGCCAAACCCGTGAATCAAAAGAATTCCAGGCCCGTCTTTGTTACCAGTCTCAACCACAGTAAGCGGTACGCCGCCAAAGCCTCCAACTTGTTTATGGGCAAGATCCGCGTTTGCGCCTGAGAACACTAAGGCTAATAGAGCAGCAATAATGCAAGATTTAAGGCGGCTCATTGACTACTCTCCTCAAGCACAACTTTCTCTCAATCTTAATAGTCTACGCCAGCCGAAACACTACGGACCAGCCCATAAGACTTGGATCACAGCGACTATTAGTCTATATCGAAAGTTCAAAGGCGCAGCGAATGCATTGGAAAAGTTAGTCACCATGTGGATTATTAAAGCCATCGCAAGATTATTGGTGGATGTCCTATATATATTTATCGCTATCGGTATATTGGCCTACATATTTGTATCAATAGGCATGATTGGCTCTGTAATTCTTAGCATTCCGTTGTGGTACGCACTGTCTTGGGGTTATTCCCGTATCCAGAAAATAGGAACAGACGGCACTTAGCAGGCCTTTTGAGCCTCATAAATATCATCGATACATTCTAGAAGTGGCATAATGTCGGATAGGGATACCGGAAACGGCTCGTTGTTCTGCAGACACCGGGTCGCCTCTGAGATAACTGCAAGATGTCCGGGCCCAAAGGATAGGGCTTTATCTACCGGTTCAGGTTCTGGAATATGAGGTAAGCCATGGCTTTCTATAATTTTGTGCCCAATCATCTGAATACTAACGTCTCCAGCCTCAATGAGGCATTCCACCGGCCTTGGTGATATTTCTGCACTAGCCATAATGCGAATTTCTGCCCTGCAGTCTGTGCTGAAATCAGCCTTCAAACAAAATTTGTGCTCCAGAGGAGTCCCCGTCATGTCCAAGGAGATGTTCTCTAATGGCCCTAGTAACCACATCAACAAATCAATGTAATGCAGACCGATGGTCCGCAAAATACCTCCACCAGCTCGCGTGATATCATTGTGCCAACCTGTTAGCCCCGCAACAATTCCTGAGAATATAATGTCTGTTGGCTTGAGTGTACCTGAGTCGATGAGAGACTTGATCCAACGACAATGCCGATGGGCCCGTTGATTAAGAACGACTCCAATAGGAATATTCTTCTCCTCAGCAAACGCTAATAGCCTTCGAGCGTCCTGGACATTACGACCTACGGGCTTTTCACATAGAACCGGGGTGCCTGACTTGAGTACCTGAATTGCACTGCCTATTTGTATGTCATTTGGCGTTGCAATAACCACAGCATCTACTTTGATAGTATCCAAAGTGGAAATAAGGTCCTCAAAAAAAGGTACACCGACGATTCTTGGGCTATATGGGTCTACAACACCCACCAAAACAGCTTCGGGTGTCTTTTGAATAGCAGCAATGTGACAACGGCCTGCCTGACCCGCCCCTACTACCAACCAGTTAATCACGGCGCTACATCCAACCCGCCATCCACAGCTAATACTGAACCAGTGGCCCAAGAAGCATCCTCAGAAGCAAACCAAAGTATGGCTGGTACGACATCACTAGGCGAACCAATCCGACCTAAAGGAAGCTTAGCTGTTATAGTTTCACGTATGGAGGGTGTTGCTTCCCAGACAACTTCAGTAGCCGGTGTCTCAATCGGTCCGGGGATGACGGCATTGATGCGAATATTTTGTGGTGCTAGTTCTTGGGCTAAACACCGCAACATTGTAATGCTCGCCGCTTTCGCAGCTGCAAAATGAGAAAGCTCGGGCGCTGGGCCCCGATAAAGGCTCGATGCAACATGCACCACCGATAGACTGCTTTGCTCCCTAATCGCGCGCCGCGCAGCTTCCTGTGTACATCGCCAGAAGCCACCTAGATTAAGCTGAAGCGTTTCGTTGAATAGTGCTTCTCCCACTTCCAAAGCGGCACGGCGCGGTGCACCTCCAGCACAGGTGATCACAATGTCTGGCGCACGTTCAAGAGACCTAAAGAACGCAGTTACGGACTTTCGATTACGCACATCTAGTTCACGGACACCTTCTATTGAAGTCTGTATATCTCCAATGACCACGTTAGCACCCTGATCTATAAGTTCAGATGCCACCGCCGCACCAATACCTGATCCACCGCCAGTGACGACGGCTAGTTTGCCATTGAAAGGGCCGAGGTCTACTTTAGCCATCAAATCAGTTCTTCCTCTAGATTAGGGTATGGCCCCATCAACAATAACATAGAGGATCCGGCAACAAATAAGACCGCAGTGCCATAAAGAATTGTCGTATAATTACCTGCAATATCGTACCACAGACCAAACAGAGCCGGTGCCGCTCCCGAGCCAACAGCAAAGAATACATAAAGTCCTCCGTATAGCTGACCGTAATTCTTTATGCCAAAATAGCGGCTGATTAGAAACGCCATCACATCGAGCTCTGCCCCGGCAGCTAAACCAATCAATAAGCAAGCAATGGTTATGCCGACTGCGGTTGGCTGATCAACTGCCAATAATATGCAAGAAATACTAGGTAGAATGAGAAAAAAGAAGGCAATAAAGGGCGCCCAAAATCTATCTATAAGATAGCCAACAACCAGACGGCCAATAATGACATTTATGCCGATAAGCCCTGCGTATCCTGCCGCTTCTGCGCGTGGGAGTCCTTTATCGGTCAAGAGCGGCACTAGGTTAGCAATCAAGCCAGCAACACCGAAACACACAAATAAAAGGCCAAAGCCAAGAACCCAGAAGGTTTTCCCTGCCAATGCTTGCCGGAGTTCAATATCGGTCGATTTAGGCGAGGTCTGCGGCACATCATTAGCTACCGCATCTCGCTCCCGAAAGCCTACATATGCTATTGGGAAAGACACCATCAAGAGCGTAGCACCAATAGTAAGGTATGCTTCACGCCAACCAAATGCATCAATGAGTTTAGCGGCGAATAAGGGTCCCAATGAGGCTGCTATGCCCGTACCCATCATTGTTAGGCCGAGAGCAAGGCCACGTCGCCGGTCGAACCAGGTGTTAACTGCTCTTGTCCACGTGACTGGGAAAGTTCCAGCGGCGATCAGCGCCATAAAGATCCAAAGCGCATAATAGGTCAGGATATTATCTGTTGTCAGAGATAGACCTGCGAAAGAAAATCCAAGAGCAAATAAACCAAACAGAGCCAAACGCCGTGCCCCGTATTTATCAATTATGATGCCTATAAATGGCGCCGTAATGGCTGCACTCATCATTACAAAAGAGAATGCGAATAGCGTTGCTCCCCGAGACCAGCCCATTTCTTCTGTGATTGGAACTACGAAAACGCCGTGGGTATAAAATACGATTCCGGTAAGACCTGAACCAACGCCAACAATAGCACCTAACAAGACTTTCCAGCCCTGTTTGAACTCCGCAAAGGAAGACGTAATCATACGTTACTCATATACTGTTCTTCACTAACTTGTAGACTGTATCCATGGCGAGAAGATTCATAAACCCCAATCATAGAAGACAGGGGCGCTCAGCTGAGAGGTGCTCAGCGGAGAGCCTGCGCCGCTGCCCGCCCAGACAAACGCCCTAATGCAGTCGCCGTGATAAGCCCATTACCGGCGAGGTATCCCCAGCACGAAGGACCGGAAATACCCCGGGCAGCCCCTCCCCCAGCGTATAGATTGGGCAAAAGAGAATCGTCCATGCGTTTTACCTGACCGTTCAGATCAACGATAAGCCCGCCTTGCGTATGAAATAAAGCCGGGCTCACTTTCACCGCATAGTAAGGCGGCTCGAGGACAGGATGTCCTGTGAAGTCACGACCAAAGTCATCCTCTTTTTCACCTCGTGTCATGGCGGTTACATCACTAAGCGTTTTGCGAAGTGTGGCCGGCAGCTTGGTGATAGCTAGCAACTCGTCAACAGTATTAGCCTTACGTATACAATCCACCTTAAGGGCATCATTATAATCGTCAAATTCCTTCATCAGCTCATGACAACGCTCATCGTAGATGCTCCAGGCGAAAAGATTTGGTTGTGCAGCGATCTCTACTGCTTGCTCAGAATAGCCTTTGGCTTCATTAGAGAATCGTTTACCCCCAGCGTTAACCTGAAAACCGCCTTCCATGATGTGGGCCCATAGAATGGGGATGCCCTGTCCATAGGCTAAGCCACCGTGCCCTTGGTAGGCATGAATATCGCCGACTGCTGCACCGACTGCTCTACCCCAACGGATGGCATCACCTTTGTTGCCCGGATGACCAAAAAATTCAGCCGAAACAATCTCAGGAATATATTCCTGTAGCATATCCTGGCTACCTGCAAAGCCACAGCAAGCAAGTATTAACGCATTACACCCGAGGTCTTCAGTGGTACCGTCGGGCCTGGTGATTCGGACCCCATAAACTCTGCCCGCGTCGTCAGCAAAGAGATCGGTGACCGGCGCCTCTAAAGCAATATCAAGTCCATTACGAGCCATGGCATCGTGCAAAGCCCCCATAAGCTCTGAACCTGTACGATTTGGTGTCCCATGCATGCGGCGGTAGGAATGCCCAGGATAATCAAACGAATCCACCAAAGAAAGTGGTACTCCGCAATGATCAGCTAGCCATTCGACTGTTGGCGCTGATTGCTTGGCCATATGCATGGCCATAACCCTATCCGTCTCTTCACGCGTTTTATGCATAATGTCAGAGGCAAACGCTTCAGGTGAGTCTTTAATATCTTTTGCTTTCTGGAAACGGCTAGCAGCTCCAGGAATCAGACCAGTTGACATAGATGTAGTGCCTAACGCTGACGAATCTCTTTCCAAGACCATAACTTCTGCACCGTGTTCATGCGCAGATAGCGCAGCCGACAAGCCGCATCCGCCACCTCCGACCACAAGCACATCGATAGTACCAACGAAGCTTCCTTTATCTGTTCTTAACACACCCAAAACTGCATCTTTCTGATCTAATTCTCAGTCATTCACTCAAAGTAATTTCATCGTAGTTAATGTGACCCACCTCAATCAGAAAATTCTCAACTGCTGCACTAACACCGTCAAACCTTGCTGTTTCATACAGCAGAATAGCTGGAGCATACTCTAGGTGTCGGCGCATAACTTCTTGCGTCAGATACCGGCGCTCTTCTAGGTCAAATTTGCCTGCCGCCTTCTCCATGAGAGGTGGAATCGAAGGCTCACAAAACCACGGGCGCATCCATAAACATGAATGACGCACCAGTGGAATGAGGGAGTCTAATGAAGGATTCACTCCATAGTCCATTCCAATCGCCTCGCCCGCCCAATCGCCTTGGTACACCCCTCGAGCGTATTGCGTAGCTGGGATTTGACGAATCGACATATTCACGCCCACTTGAGCGAGGTCGACTGCCACCTGCTGATACACTAGGGCTGAATAGGAAGCAGCTCCCAATAGAATTTCTATGTTAAACGAAAAACCATCAGCATAGCCAGCCTCAGTCAGTAGTGCCTTCGCACGCTCAGGGTCATAGGGCCAGGGCGGAATATCTGGGTCCCAGCCAAAGGCAAGTCTCGGCGTCGTCTGCGTGGCCATCTGCACATGTCCACCAAGAAGGCCATTAGATATAGCATCTCGATTTACAGCATAGTTTAAAGCTTGCCGTACTCGAATATCAGTTAAGGGAGATTCCTTTTCCGTAATAAATGCTACAACTTGCATACTAGGGTCCCAACCAAGAACAACTTTATGGCCTGCATTCTCTATTAGAGGCACATCATCAGGGCCAAGTTGCAAAGCTACATGTACTCGGCCCGATAATAGTCCTTGCGTGCGTGATGCTGGGTCAGCAGCAGCTATTAATTCGAGACCATCAACGATTGGCTGGCGATCTGCTGTAGGCGAGCGAACCAAAGACATCCGCGCCGTTGTCCAGTCTTTTATCATGAAGGGGCCACTACCAATAGGAGCTGCCGCAAAGCCGTCCGCTCCGACATCAGTCCAATATTTGGGCGGAACAATTTTTAGAGCAGCAATCTTGTTAGGCAGCAATATGTCTGGCTGTGACGTATGTACCCGCACTGTTGTATCATCCACCACTTCTATGGACTCAATACCACGCTGTTCAACAGCGATGGGATAGGCTGCGCCACTTTCTGATGTCAGTAGGGACTGGGTAAATTTAACTGCATAAGCATTGGCCGGTTCGCCATTAGAGAATACAGCACCTTTGCGAAGATAAAACAGCCAGGTAGTTTCAGTCTCGGGCTCCCAACGCTCTGCCAACATGGGCAATGCTTTCGCTTGGTTATTAACCCGTGTAAGGCCCTCAAAGAAAGCCGCATAAGAATATAATGGCGGGAGGCCACTTGTAGTCGCAAAGGGATTACCACGCGAGGTAGAAAAGCTTGTGATTCCCACCCGCAGTATTTGCTCTGCAAGAACGGGTCCGCTTATAGCCCAAGTCACTAGACATAAAATCCACCAGAGAGGCCAAGATTTTATCGGTATAGGAATAGCTAGCTCAACTATCGCGAATGGTAATCTTAACAACGCTATTGTCTCCGCCACAGCTTACGAAGATAGAACCACTACTATCCACCGCGATGCCAATTGGCGTATTAACTGGAAGATCATGGTGGTCCAAAGAAATTGGCAGCCCATGAGCCAAAACAGTACTTTCGCCTGTCATCAAATCAATAGCCGTAACTGTCCCCTTGGCGGGCTGGGGCACAACTAGACGGCCATCTGGCAACTTAGCAATACCAAGAGGATTGACCAATCCAGACACAATTTCAATGTGCTTGCCCGTTAACAAGTCAACGCGGCTAATAGTACCAGACGCAATTTCGCCGACCAGAACGCTGGCATCATCCTCGAGAAATAGTGCTACAGGCTCATTGAGTCCGCTAGCCACTTCCTCCAAAGTATCACCGGACAGACGCATCAGTTTATTGCTAGATGCATCTGCAATAATGGCATCGCCATTTTCGAGGATAACAACGCCACGTGGGGCTTTGATATCCCGGGACATAAAGACTACTTCATTGGTCTCGCGGTCTATCTTACGGACGGTACTGTAATTTGTGTATGATGGCGAGTATGCGGTGACGATGAAATCGTCATTGGCTGCTACAGATGACGACCCTCCGATGCTCCACATTTCAGGTTCACGCATCACGTGACCTGACTGAGGATCAATGAAGCGGTATCCAAACGGATCGGCAACAATAATGGCCTCTTTTCCCCTAAACTTAGCCACGCTCATACCGAGTGGGACGGTAAAAGAACCGGCTGTCACTTCCCAGCTTTCACCCGTACTTGGATCAAAAGCCGTAATACCACTGATTGCAAGATCAGCCATATAAATGACGCCGTCATTATCAATGGTCAGGTTATCCAACGGAGGAGGAAAATTAGCAATGATCTTCGATTGACCCGTTTCGATGTCGGTAAACCAAAGGTCTCCAACAACATAGTCTACATTCCACACATTCCCGTTCGCATCAGTTTTTGTTGCCGCTGTTGTGCCAACATTTTCTGCTATAACAGTGTGTTCACCGGTATCAATATCGATCGCGAACAATTCATTAGTGCCAAAGTGTGGCGCATAAAGACGGCCATCAGGACCAAATCCAAACCCATTAAGGCGCCCCTGATTCTTAGCAACAATGCGCGGCGGTTTATTGCCAATGAGATCAATTTCCCACAGTTCATTCTCCCCCGCTCCAGATTGTGCGGTGAACAAACGACCTTCCTTATTGAATGCGATAGGATTGACCCGCGGCACATTAGGTAAAACTACTTGAGGCATACCCCCAGGGCGCTGGATTCGAATTTCACCCGTCGATTGGGCTGTCCAAGCGAGGATTCCTTCAACAGGTGTTCCCGCAGGGCCGACCGCTACATCGTCGGACTCACCGTAAGGAGAAGCTACAGCAATGGTCACAAACCCAGTCGCTGGATCAATACGGTAGACTTCCTGCGCGTGAATACTGGTGCCATAGATCATACCATCGGGACCTATATCGATACCCTCAATTGCCTGAATCTCAGAACCGGGAATAAGGATTTCTACACTCACCGCCTGTTCCTCTGCACAGGCACTATTGTAAAAAGAGGTAAGTATGTAGGCGGCAGGTAGGGTGACTTTGATCATATTTCTGAAAAGCATTTTCTAGATTTCCATGTTAACAATCCGCAACTAGGATGGCATCTTGAAGCAATAAAATGCGTAAGGAAAGGAATAGCGGCACACCCACACAGATCACTTGAACAATAACCATTTCTTAGTTGATCATGTGTACGCTTTGAAGGTAATCAACCAGCAAACAGATCTTATCGCGATCCAAAGGATATATAGTGACTGATACCATCTACCGCCTTCGATCCCTAATACCGATGCACCACCCTTTTCGTCAATTTACGTCAGTTTTCTGCACTTTATTCTTAGTTTTCGTGCTTTGCACCAGCCCCACCTCCGCACAAGAGGACATCCTGACAGGTGCCATAGTCACGAGTGATGATCCTGTAGATCGGGGTCTGTATCTAGCAACGGCTGGTAATTGTATGGCCTGTCACACAGTACAGGGAGGAGAACCTCTTGCTGGTGGCGTAGCCTTCCACACAGATTTTGGAGTAATTTATTCAACAAATATCACACCAGACCCCTTGGCTGGGATTGGCTCTTGGACCGACGAAGAGTTTATCAGAGCAATGCATACAGGTGTATCTGCAGATGGATCCAATCTATATCCGGCCTTCCCCTACCCGGCCTTTACCAAAGTGTCAGAAACTGATCTCAAGGACATATTTTCGTTTCTCAAAACAGTTACGCCTTCGCCTTATAACCCACCCGAGAACGAGATGGTCTTTCCATTCAATCAACGGGCTCTGATGGAAATTTGGAACTTTCTCTTTTTTGATGAAGGTAGATTTATCCACAATGATTCTAAGTCAGATCAATGGAATCGGGGGGCATATCTTGTCGAGGGCTTAGCACACTGCGGCACCTGTCATACACCTCGCAATTTACTTGGTGGTGAGGATCAGGCAAAGGCCCTTAGTGGCGGAACCTATAACGATAGTGTTAGCCCTAATAAGATTAGGCCTTGGTCAGCGGTGAACCTTACACCCGCAGCAGATGGGCTAGGTGCCTGGTCGCAACAGGATATTGCCTCATATCTAAAGACCGGCCACAGCAGCAGAGCGGGATCTTTTGGACCTATGAATGAAGTAATCACTATGGGCACATCCCAAATGTCTGAGAGTGACGTGCAGTCAATGTCAGCTTACCTCAAGAACTTACCCCCAATTCAACGAGCACCACGATATGAAATGGATGCGGCTGATTTCAGAGCTGGTGAGTTAATCTACACAATTCACTGTGGTACATGCCATCTACCGACAGGCCTAGGGGATCCAAGTA
Source organism: Rhodospirillaceae bacterium (assembly GCA_045564915.1). GTDB lineage: Bacteria > Pseudomonadota > Alphaproteobacteria > Rhodospirillales > Rhodospirillaceae > JAQWRV01. The sequence continues at coordinate 100,845 of JBJLGL010000015.1, read as the reverse complement.
TTGGACCGCCAGTAGTTAACAGTAGCATTGTGCAGGCTGAAGATCCCTCTTCCCTGATCAACGTAATAATCTATGGTGCCGAAGTACCCCTAGCCTCTCCTAAGGATGGGTGGAAGAGCATGGAAGCTTTTGGCGAGAAAATAGATGATGATGAGATTGCCCTGCTAGCTACATATATGCGTTCTAATTGGGGTAACCTGGGTGGCCGGGTTACGGAAGCAGACGTCGCTGGACAACGATAGGCTGATAGTAAATTTCAGTTTGAATTGATCTTGGGTTGCCTATCCCTGGCCGGTGTCTTTAGTGCTCCACGAATCACAGTACCCAGGTGCTGCTGCAAGACCTTCGAAGATACTGCAATGGCCACAATGCGGAATCTCCCCAGTCAGGTCAGCAGCCTCAGGCGTAAAAAAGGCACAATTTAGACAAGTCTTGTCATCATATTGTGAAGACTCGATATAGTTATTAGCTTGACGAATACTGTTTTCGCTAAAACTTAATGAATTCGGGTTAGCGCAAAGCGCAACTTCTTCTTCTCCGCAAGCCGATAAGAGTGAAGCCGTTATTCCCATTAGAGATACTTGGGTGCCGATCCTTACAACCGCACGACGTGAATATTTAGTCTCTTTATGCAATGTGAAACTCCAATCAACTCGGAAATCTATTCATTTCTTCTCACTACTTCAGAATCAGCTAACACTTAATGTAAACCAGAAACGTCTAATGGTCACCAGTACAATTTAGCCTTACTTCCAAGCCTTCTATTTAATATTATGATTTTGCACCTACCAAGTGCAGATTATTTCTTATAAAGAATGGACGCTATGCTTAGGCCCCTACCCCTCTCTACTTTGATACTTCTAGTGATCATTGGCTCCAGCACCCTGAATGGACAAATGACGCAACGAGTTTTTAATGCTGACTTGAACGCGTGGAATCAGACCCGATTGACAGAAAGCCCGGCCAATGGCACGGCTGATTTTACGTTAGATCTGGCGACGCTAACATTATCATGGGATGTGACCTTCGAGGGCCTTATTTCAACCCCCACGGCTGCAAGTCTACATGGCCCCTCCCAGCCGGGTGCTAATGGCTTGCCTTTCATCAACTTGGCACCGAACGGCATTGTTAGCCCCTTGAGCGGATCCTCTGTAGTCAACGAAGCACAAATTCAATATCTGTTAGCTGGCTGGGCATACGTAAACATCACGACCGAAAAGTGGCCTTACGGGGAAATTCGCGGCCAGCTTGACGTTGGCCCAAGGCTTTCAGACTAACCTTTACCGTGCTGCAAACCGGTCAAGGTGGTCCTGGGTGTATCCAGGCGTGACCTTGGACACGGCGTAGGTTACGGCGATGCTGAGAATAACCCCGGCCCCGGCAATCGAAAAGGAATTTCCAGCATCCCTTTCTAACCATGCAGTTAGGGTGTGGATGAAACTGCCGGGCGACCCTGAAGTGGTGACCCAACCTGACACAACGCTGATGAAAAATGTGCCGCCAGAAAAGAATCCGGCGTACACAGCGATCTTTGTTACACCTGACCATAAAATACCGAGAATAAGTGGTCCGGCGAAGGCAGAAGACATTCCTCCGAATCCTATGGCGCCGAGCAAAGTGATGTTAAGATCTTGCCCCACCCAGGCGACAGCGGCAGCGGCTAGCAGTATTACGAAAGTTGCCATCCGTCCGATTTTCAGAGCTGTACTGTCAATTTCATCTTTCGAGCGTTGTGTTTCGTATTTAGGTGCGTAGCTCAGCCGATAAATATCATTAGCAAATATTTGACCCATTGTAATGACCGCACCATCTGCCGTTGACATAACCGCTGCCAAAATACCCACTCCTAGAAATGCAGCAAGCCAGGCAGGCATCAGTTCAATGAACAGACGCGGAACCACGTCATTAGCAGCAGTACCCACAAGATCATCTCCGAGAACGGCGCGTCCAAGGATTCCACCAAAGGCCATACAGGGCATGATGAGCCCAATAATGAAGGAGTAGGTTATAAAACGTGTGCGCTGACTTTCATCCTTCAAAGCCCAAAGTTTATTCCCATTATGGGGAAGAAGACCGAGGGGAATAAATGAAAGAAAGAAGGCCAAGGCGTGCCAAGCATTTGCAGTCACTGGGCTAGCTGGGTTGAAAACCATCACAGTCTTGGGATCGAGCGTCTCGATGCGTTGAATGACAGAACTCAATCCACCCTCAACCCCAAACCCAACCAGAAACATGATCAGTACGGCAATAGCGAGCATCACCATGATGGCTCCCTGCACACTATCGGTGAACACATCGGCATGGGCACCACCCATAACAACATAGCCAGCAAGCACTGCTGTGGTAATAACGAGGGCAGAAGGCAAAGATAAGCCAAGCATAGTTTCAAACATCACTAAGCCGGATACCAACTGGCTTGCCAGATAGAACAACAAGATTAGTGTATATACAGATGTGATAACCCGTATGACATCGGACTGATATTTCTCGCCTAAGTATTCAGGGATCGATCTGGCACCAAAACTCTTTCCAGCCCGCGCGACAGCGTGCTGGCAGATAAGCACCCCCCCCCCCCCCCCCCCCCCCCCCCCCCTGTATAGAGGCCAATTGGATAGACGAACATGAACCACATGGTCGATAGACCAAAATGGTAGGCCAGGGCCGGAATACCGAGAAATGTGGCACCAGAGGCAGCCGTTGAAGTAAAGGCTAGGGCTAAGAAAAGAGGGCCGTAGCTGCCCCTTGCGGTGGCGTAATCGTCTGCATTTGAAACACGTCTATGCCCGATGACCCCGAAAACAACCATCATTCCTACATAAAAAAGTAGAAATACCCACGAATATGTCTCAAGCGTCATAGACCACTACCCCAATAATGCATTTTCAGCTACCACAAACATAACGGAAAGCCGATTTCAAATTATTTGAAACCGGCTATCCACCGAATACTATGAGTGCAGATTATTGCTATGGCCTCCGCAGAGTTCCTTGCAAGGCCTCGCCAGAATGCATGATGACATTCCAAGCTCTATTTCCCCCATGCCGGTAGCCCAAAAAAGATCCCTGGGTTTTATCGCGTGTGTTTGTAAAAAGGCGTCGACCTTTGTAAGCCCATTGTCTACGGCCATCTGAAAGAGTCATAACCGCCCAGTTTCCGCCAGGAGAAACGTCTCCATCTTCAGCAAAAATAGGAATCCATTCTTTCTCCATGCACTCGAGTTCACATTTTTCAACAGCTTCGCGCATTGGCGAGAAAAGTTTGCTTGGATTCCAGAGGTATATAGTCTTGCCACTCAAATTGGCCAGCATTTCGCCTGCATCAGTATCGTGAACTTTTATCCAGTCCGGATATGTGGGACGGGGCTCGAGAACGAGCGCCTCCATAGTATTACCATTTACATCGTATTGAAGGCCATGACCTTTATTTTCGTGGATTGAAACATCACCTGCATATCTGAAGAGCGGTTTCGAATTGTAAGCCCACTGAGTCAAACCGTCGGAGCGTGTGATAACCGACCAATCACCAATAGGTCGTGCAATCCTTGGTGCAATTACAGGAGACCAGTCATCTAAGCACGACTTTCCAACACAAATCGAAGCCACATCAATTTCCACTTGCGGCGCATACAACGTTTTTCGTTTTTGGTCTGCCGCAACATATCCCAGCAGTGTTTTCTCAATCTGAATGCCTGGGGGAGTAACAACTTCTATAAAAGCGATATCCCACAACAGTCCCGAACCCTCTCCGTAAGTATCTCCCGGTGATTGATCGACGCTGAACCTGTAAAGTGGCTTACCTTTGTAAGACCACTGGGAACTATCATCCGGACGCTGGATCACACCCCAGCCGTTGCCGATAATTGCACCCTCTGGTGCAACATATGGCGGCCACGTTAGAGCGCACTCTTCAACGCAACTCGATGAGCCAGGTTCTATATCACGCTTGGATGTATAAAGGGTCATACCCTGAGCATCCGTTATCGCCCAACCATGACCTTTTTCGGCTAAAGCCAATTGTTCAGGAGTGGCGGGTTCCTTTTGAACCGCCTCAGCATGGGTCACACTGACCAACATGCCAACAAAAAGAAAAAGGAAGCAAAATAATGCCTCACCTAATAGAGACTGAAATCTCATAAGCATAGCCTCTCTTGATAAAGAGTTACGTCGCTACCGTCTAGAACACAAAAGTCTAGGCTAAAATCTCGGTTATAGGCTTAGAAGTCTCCAAAGACTTGGTGCCCCATGTCTGGACTGGAACTCCCATAGCCTGCATGGTTGTCAGACCTACCCGCGTGATAGGATCTCCACCACCTGCAACATACATACCCTGTTTGATCTTGCCACCAGCCCCACCGATAAGATAAGCCGGAACACCATCGATTGTGTGCAATCGCGCATAGTTAGTTTCAGTCGTTGCTAAAACGAGACAATTATCTAACAGTGTGCCATCGCCTTCTGGGATACCATCGAGGATATCGATGTAGCTCGCTAGACCTTCCATAGCCTTTTCATTGAACCAGTATGTCAGTGGTTGGTATCCGATCTTGGGGTCTATGGCTTCTTCGTGAGTCAACAAGTGATGGGTATAGGTTTCCCCGACACGCCGAACATTGGCAAAGTTATCAGTAAAGATCAGATTAAATACTTTAGTCTGGTTACACGCCACAGCCATAGCCAGGATCTTCGCCATAATTTTATGGCTCTCTACTACAGAGTCCATTTCCCTCACTTTTATCACTTCATCTTTCGATAGCTGGCTTGGCTTCTGTGGAATAATGCAAGCCTCATTAGGCTCAGGTTTCTGTAATTGTAATGCCAACTGATTCTCGACCTCACGAATGGACGTAAAGTAGTGATCCAAACGTTGTCGGTCAGCAGCCCCCAAAGTTTTTACGAAATCCTTCGTTTCCTCGGTAAAGGCTGACAGAACACTCTTGCGCAAGGCAACACTTGGATCTGGCTTAAAATCCGCCTTGTTAGGGTCAGCAAACTGAGGCCCATAAATCCGGTCATACAACGCAACAGGATCAACCTCGGCGGCAGATCGATTAAAAGTGTTGCGAGCACTGTAGTTCTCACGGGCAATTCCAACGCTGGTGGCATCAAGAGTACGGAACCTCGACCCATTACTTATGGTATCAGCAATTAGTAAGTCCAATGTTGGAGCTGGAATATTACCTTGAGATTCTGGTGCAGAACCAGTTCGAACAACTACCCAGCCACTAAAATGCGTATAATTTGATCGCCCATCCAAAGGCATATTGAAATTACCAAAATATGTCATTTTATCTTTGTGCGGAATCAGCGATGCAGTTTCCTGCAGAAACTCAATGCCTGGGCTAGTAGATTGCTTTGCAGTGACAGCGGCCCCCGGAGTATGCCCCATGCCCCAGTACCATGTACCAAATCGCACAGGGATGGGGGCACCGCTAGCTAGAGCTGTGCCACTATCATTCAGAAAACAGTCTAAGAATGGCAGAGCAAGCGAAAAAGTGCCTCCACCCATAAAGCCGCGCAATATCTGCCGACGGGATAGATTACGGGGAATAAAGAAACTCATGATCCACGCTCCTTATCAGAAGATTCAATGAGAGAGGCTGCCCGGACTCCGTCTGCTTGGAAACTGGGTTTTGTAACCGCGTACAAGGCCTCGCTCGTCGCTATATCACTTAACAGTGTCTTCAGGTTGTAACCTGATTGAGCAAATTTAGCTTCAAGATAACGAATAAATTCGCGCTCATTACGCTCCGGTGCCCGCCCTGCGGCGTATGAGTATACTTGGTTAATCAAACAGGCTGGCACGCCAGGATGGTCATACATGGCCTGTCCTAAGCCGCTGGCGTTCACATAGGTAGTCCCATCAAGATCGCCAGAAGGATCTATTGGCACACCCTGCTCAGCAAAACGAATTTGACCTATGCTATCGAATTGTTCAAACCCAAGGCCAATAGGATCGGTTATTTTGTGACATCCGGCACAGGACGGCACCGTAGAATGAGCTGTTAGACGGTCACGGGCCGTGAAGTTAGGTAAAGAAGGATCATTGAAGACAGAAAAATCGACCTCAGCCGGGGGATCTGGCACTTTTTGGCAAAGCAATAATTCTCTTACTGCTTTACCTCTCAAAGTCGGAGAACTCTTACCAGGATGAGAATACAATGACAGGAATGCCATCTGTGTCAGAATTCCTGCTCGTATATCATCTTCCGGAAACTCATAGGGCTCCCATCCACCATCTGGCCGGCTCACTGGCACCTTATAAATACGTCCAAGATGCTCATCAATAAAAGTTGCACGGCTGGTAAATATAGCGGGGTAAGCAGACTCTTTAACAACCAAATGATCGATCAAAGTCCTAAGCAGCTGTTCCTTAGCACTCTCCGCTGCATTGATGCTAAATGCGGGATAGATAATGGTATCTTTTTCGAGATTCTCAAATTTCTCCAGGTCAAGAAAATCCTCAAAGAACGCGCGCACGCCACGTTCTAAGTATACCGAATTCATCATCCGGTCGACTTCCTGCTCCAACCCTTTCTCTGTATGTAGATCACCAGAGTCTGCCGAAGCCAAAAGCATTTCATCCGGGCCGGTATCCCAAAGCAGAAAACTAAGACGAGAGGCCTTGGCATACGCAGAGAGGCGTATTCCATCCTCTGTTGATGGGTCTGGCTCTGTCTCATCAATGATAAATAGAAAACTCGGGTTCACCAGCAAGCCGGTCAGTCCAAACTCGATACCACTGTAGAAGTCACCTAGTTCACTAGCTACTTCACTTGCTGCCACCACAGCCGTATCAAGTTCCTTGGTAGTCAAAGGCCGCCGGTAGAGAAGCTTGCCAACTTCTACAAAGAATTGACGGCTACACGCTTCGTCTGCTTCTAATGCGTCCTCCGGTTCACACGGAATCAAAACAAGACGGTTCTCCGTATTGACTACCTGTTTTGCTACAGACCGACCAACATTATAATATTCCTCGAATCCTTTTGGAGTTACCGGTGCTTGCCTGGCACCAATAGCGAATAGACCATCCGTCCGCACCAATGGATCGAACCGCCCTGCTATCTCGACATGATCCCCAAAAATATCATGAATAATGTGCTGATATTGAGCCGACGTGAGGCGCCGCATGTCTGGTGTAGCACCTAACGTTTCGGGTTCGGACTCAGAACAAGAACCCAAAAGTGGAGCCACTAAAGCCAGTATCAGTATTCTTTTGTATGGTCTGCACGCCAATGCTTCACTCCTCAATCCGGTCAATACTCAAAATGGCTTCACCTATCGACCAGCTGTTTCTACTTCTTTTGGCTGATCCGGATGAATAATGAATGCCGAATAAGCGCTAATCTCAAATGCTGAAGAAATATGTGTGCATTCTCCCGTTACAGGATCTGGATATCCATCGGCCATCGTTCTTGCCGCCTCGAAGAATGCGGGACAACTGAAGTTACCTGTAGATATAACTGGACCTAGTCCTCCGGTTAGATACAGATACTGCTCAAGACTGTAATAGCCATAGACCATACCCAAAGACTTGCCCCCATCCCTCTCCATCTCTATCCGAATTGATAGGTCGCGGATAACTGGATGCATATAGTTATAATTGCCATAATATGGAAGCTGAACGTCGCCAGACTCTGATAGCAGAACACCGTCTATTATCCGGCCCTTGATAGAATCCCCATAGCGCGGCCCAGCCTCAGTATAGTCTGCACGGTAACTAGAATAAGGTAGAACGTTACCTGCACTGTCGAGGGGAAACTGATCGATTGATCTATAAAAGGTTATGGTGACATCATCATCATTCTGCTCATCATTAACATCCGTCACCTCAATTAATATCATCGCGAGTCCGCTGGTTCGGCGCATCTCGTTTGCATTGATGTCGATAACACCCTGCTCGCGATAGCCATAAATACAACCAATTAATCGATATAATTGGTTATCTATTCCGGGCACCCCGTCAGGACTGGTGAAGTTTTCATGGGAGCAGGATTTTGACGTCGCAGAGCCATCTACATTACCATCTAAATTGATTCCGAAAGACGTAGTTCCTTCGACAGTCAGCAATGGCGGGTCATCGGTAATAACTTCAGGATTAATGCAGACATCTTCGCCGTTCGGACCACGACGAACTGCAGTAAACCAACGGTCCAACGTTGTGATTAATCCATCTTGTGTCAGCTCTGTACGCTTTTCTTTTGTTAGATTCCGCCACCAGATTTCATCATTACTTATATTCAGTCCGGCCGGGCACTCATCCATGAATTTAGTTTCATAGACGGCAGGCATCCAGTCTTTTACTACGAAGCCAAGAGTTTTTACTTGTCCACTAGTAACATCAGCTTTCCTGGAAGCCTGTGCTGTTTGAGAAGAGTCAGCTGCGAGAGTTCTATGCGACGAAAGAGCAGGCAATAGCATCCCTAAAGTTAGGGCTAATATGATTATCAATATTTGCATCTTAATTGTATTCATATCTATCTCGATAATCAGTGCCGAAAAGGTACCACCAAGTCCCAGATGACAAATCACTCAGTATACGGCAATTCATACGCTTTTATTGACTTAGCGGCCACAAACTTGTCTGTCTGTGAGCACATCGTGAACACCACAATTATTAGTTTTCATATAATGCATTTTCGCGCCCTCACCAGTTTTTACTATTTTGGCCTTTGCCGCATTATTTGACCGCGCAATTCCCCAGCTGGGTACTTTGTCGTGTGTATATTTACGTAAATACGCCCTGTAAGAAGGTATTCAAGCTCTCCATCATTGAGAACCCGAGAACCTTGAAGCGGACTCCCCATTCCGCTAGCCGCCAAATCAAAAAGTACGCCGGCGTTTCCGCCTGGAGTCTGAGGGCCATGAGCATGGGCTGCAACTACTTCAGCCATCAAATTATCGTAAGTGATGGTCCAATCCAAGCGAAGGGTTGGGCGGTCCAAGACAAAATCCGCAATTCCTGAACCGGAGCTTTCTGTCGGTGCACTTTGCTCATCTGCAGACAGCGCGGTACTAAAAGTGATTGGAGGGCCCTCAGTTCCTGAATAATCCTGGGCCATGGCAGATATCCGCAAACAGGCAACAAATAATAAGACCACTGCAGAGCATGATGTTCTTGAGGGCATTAAGCCAATCTCCTGAATATTCTGCACCCGCCATTACCTATGACACCTAGAAAAGTCCAGTAAACCACTCAACTGTGTCCAGTAATATTATAGTCCTCGGCATACATTGCCATAAGTGTCCACAGAGTGGTCATATATTGCCTTGGCGCTGCCTCACTAGGCTGGGTTAATATGGCAGCGCTATGATAGGTTTTCTACTAGGAAGTCAGATGCTTAATTACATCTGCCTGGATCCGTATCAATGGTGCAACAGGTGGCCACAATTAATAATCTGTATTCAATAAATGACTGCTATATTAGTAGCATCCAGAACATATGCCTGTGCAGACCTTTGAGTGGAGATTGGCTAATTGTCATGACTACTCTAATGCCGCCTTATGAAAAGGAAAAGAAATGGTAAGAGATATGATTTCAAAACGGACCCTGAGATCACCATTAACTTTGTTGGTAGCGGTAGGATTCAGTTTCACCATTCTTACAAACCTATCTGTGCCTGTTCTTTCAGAGGATCTGGACAATCGCACCTTGGGTTTTGTCGTTGTGTCATTTTATACCTCTGTATATGAGACAAAATATATGGAGGAATGCCCGCGAGGCTTAGCGATAGGAAACGATGAGATTTGGTGGAAAGGTCTAGACCCAGCGATAAGAGACGAACTCACAGATGGGGGCGACATTGAACCGGTCACCGGTATTCGCCGCGCAATGTCAGCCAAAAGAGGGCCGAATGGCGAAGATGTTTGTGCCATGCCAACCATTGTTGAAGATCCTCCACTCAAAATTGTAGAGGGAACAATATCGTACGGCATGAACCTTGACGGACTTACCAATAGTAACGCAACGCCCAAGACATGCTCTCATGAGAACTTCACCTCCCCAGATGGTGAAGCTGGTGTCGATAATCAAATGTATCGTTTGCTTGGTTGTGTCTACGGCTGGCGAGATAGCGGTTACATAGAAACAAACGCTAATGGAGAACTGATAGATACATCTCAAGGTGTTATTCTCGTAGAGATATCAGAAGTTGATGATAGAAAAAATGACGAAGACGTTACCGTTAGAATGTTTCGAGCAAATGACGTTTTCCCAAAAGACACTCAAGGAAACGTATTACCTTTTGCCAGTTACCGTATCCACGATATTCCTGGATACGGTAATTCCGCTAAAGGCCGTATCATAGATGGGGTTCTAACCACGGACCCCATTGAAGCGTTCCTTCCATATTATGGTAACCTTGCTCATTCCGAGATCCATCTTCGAGACATGCGTCTGGAATTAGATATTGGGGTGTCAGAGAACCGTGCCAAGGGTTACATTGCCGGATATAGAGATGTTGAGAATTTTTGGAGTTATTTTAGAAAGGGTGGCTACATGGCCGTAACGGGCCAATTTAGCTGCCCAGCAATGTATAAGGCAGCTTATGAATTGGCTGACGGATACCCGGACCCTGAAACCGGTCAATGTACCGCACTCTCTACATCATATAGTATTGAGGCGATACCCGCGTTCATCATCCGGCCTCAAGATAAAGAAACAATAACATCTGAAACAAACGGCGAAAAACGAAACACCCGACTGGCAATAGTTGAACGTTAAGAGATGAGATCAATCAAAGTGAACCACAAGCCTTTGCAAGCCTTTGCCTGCGCCATCGGCCTACTGCTAGCCCTTGCTGGATGCGGTGAAAACGAACCACTCACAGTAGGTGGTGAGCCGCAACTTCGTCGCCTGACTGAACAACAGTATCGCAACACCATTAGAGATATTTTTGGCAATAATATCATCATCTCTGGACGTTTTGATCCGCTCGAACGCATCGATGGTTTGTTAGCAATTGGCGCTAGCAGTGCAGCAATCACGCCAGCTGCATTAGAGCGCTATGAGGCACTTGGGCGCTCAATTGCACTGCAGGTAGTCAACAACGCTAATCGCACTGTACTTGTTCCCTGCGAGCCGGCATCAGCGTCAGCGAGTGATGCGACATGTGCAACCGATTTCTTCACAGGCGCGGGTCGCTTCCTATTTCGTCGGCCTCTGACGGAAGCTGAAAAATCACTCTACGTGAAGATTGGCGGAGAAGCAGCAGATACTTTGGAAGACTTTTACGCCGGTTTGGCATACGGCTTAACTGGGATGCTAGTCTCCCCTAAGTTTCTCTATGTGAATGAAAGAATTGAGCCCGAACCAGGTACGAAAGACCTTTACCGTCTAGATGCCTACTCAAAAGCAGCGCGGCTCAGTTTTCTGCTCTGGAATACCACCCCAGGTGACTTGCTGCTCGCCGCAGCCAGTACAGGAGAATTAGATACCAAGAATGGCCTGGAAAAACATTTCAAGAGGATGATGAGCTCACCACGTACAAAATACGGTTTTGAAGCATTCTTTGAGGATATGTTGGAATTTGAAAGATTCGAGGTGCTGGAAAAAGATCCAGTTATTTATCCTGCCTTTGTCCGAGATGTCGCTAATGATGCTAAGGAACAGACACTGCGCACTCTAAGCTATCTACTGCTTGAAGAAGAAATAGACTATCGAGAAATCTTTACCAGCCGTAAGACTCTTATTAGCGGCCCGTTAGGCCCAATCTATAGGGCTCGCGTTGAGAATCCTACAGGCTGGAAACTGCACGAGTTTCCAGAGGACAGTCCTTGGGCTGGCATACACACCCAGCTGAGTTTCCAGGCGCTATTTTCCCATCCTGGCAAGAGTTCACCGACACTGCGTGGGCAAGCCGTACGGGAGCTACTTCTCTGCCAGAAAATTCCAGAACCTCCGGGCGATGTCGATTTCTCTGACTTCAATGACGATACTAGCCCAGTCAACAGGACCGCTCGACAACGATTAGAAGTGCACAATAAGGAAGCAAGTTGTGCCGGATGTCATAAATTAATGGACCCAATTGGGCTAGCTATGGAGCAATTTGATGGGGCGGGGCAATTCAGGAGAACTGAAAATAACACGCCGATAGATCCGTCAGGCGAATTAGATGGAGTGTCGTATAACAATGCGGCTGGGTTAGGCCAAGCATTGTACAGCAATCCGTCAGCTCCTGCCTGTGTCACGAATCGACTTTACTCTTATGCAACTGGTAGATCTCCAGTATCATCTGAGCGCCAATGGATGGGCTTCCTAGAAGAAAAATTTGCGGAAAATGATTATAGATTGACCGCATTACTTAGAGAAATTCTGCTCAGCGAGGCTTTTTACCGTATTGCTCCGCCGAGTATTAACACAACCGCAGCCGATGCCAGAAAGTATGAGGCATTGGTCTCTCAGGAGAAGAAATCATGAAGTGGAGTCGCCGCTCTTTCTTAAGAGGTGCTTTTGGAGGAACAGCTGTTTCAGTCGGTCTCCCTTTTCTTGATTGCTTTTTGAACAGTAATGGGACTGCCCTTGCCTCTGGTGCCCCAATTCCAGTTCGTTTTGGGACTTGGTTCTGGGGATTAGGACACACACCTGGCCGCGGCATTGCAATGGATGGAAAGCCGGAAATTACTTTCCTTGAAGAAACACAACCTCTCGTTCCATATAAAAACGACCTGACTTATTTCAACGCTTTTAACACACCACTAGATGGCAAGCCCAGCGCTGTACATTTCTCGGGATGGGTCGCTGCAAAGACCGGAAATGTTCCTCGGACGTTTGGGGATACACCATTACCCACTCTTGATGTTGTGATCGCCGATAAAATTGGCTCTGAGACACGATTCCGCTCTCTTGATTTGTCAAGCACAGGCAACGCTAGGGATAGTTATACTTTTCGTAACTCCACAACTCGTAACGCCGCTGACGTATCGCCTTTAGCATTTTATCAACGTGTCTTTGGTTCAGACTACGTTGACCCCAATCAAGCTGACTTCAAACCAGCTCCAAGCGTTATGGTACGTAGTAGTGTTCTCTCAGCCGTACGCGAGGAGAGCAAAGATTTTATCAAGACGCTAGGTGCTAGCGATAAGAAACGCATGGACGAATATTTTACTTCTATCCGTCAACTTGAACATCAGCTCGATTTACAGATGGAAAAGCCAGAGGTCTCTGAAGCTTGTCACATTCTCAAGTCTCCCCCGGAAGAAGAAGTGTTAGGCATTGAAATTGATGTAGCACAAAACAACCATAATCTATTAACAGACATTTTGGTCATGGCTCTTGCCTGCAATCAGACGCGTGTTTTTAACATGCTATATTCGCAGGCTTTATCGTTATTAAGAATGCGTGGAGAGTCCTTTACACATCATACCCTCACCCATGAGGAACCGATTGACCAAAGTCTAGGCTATCAACGCCGTGTTGCTGAATTGCACGTTTACAGTATGGATGCTCTTGCAACTTTCATTAAGGCTTTCAAGAATATTCGTGAAGGTGACGGAACACTACTAGACAACACCCTCATCTTTGCAAGTTCAGATACCGGCGATTCCCGCATCCATTCAGTCGATAATATCCCCGTCATGATGATTGGGACCGCTGGAGGACGAATTAAGAATGGGCTTCATATCGCTGGAAATGGCGATCCGGTTTCCCGTATTGGCCTAACAGCACTACAGGCCATGAGCATTCCAGTGGAGCGCTGGGGAACGGGGTCCCTGGAAACCGACAAAACCATTTCGCAAGTCCTAGTTTAGACTGTTAACTGACGTAATATTGGACTCGAAAGCGAATCCTATGACTATTAGAAATTGGTCGATTTCAGCCGCGGCTTTGCTCCTTCTCTCCGCTGAAGTGACTGCAGATGAGATTTTGCCACCAAACATCGCTGTGCAGAACCTAGAATCGGGACGCCTATTCGTAAATAGCGATGGACTAACACTCTATACTTTCAAAAGGGACATAGAAGAACCGGGTACTTCGGTATGTGTTGACGATTGTGCTATTATCTGGCCACCAGTTATAGCGCCTGCAGAGAGACTTGATTACGTTGACTGGACCACTATCCAACGCGACGATCGCTCTTTGCAATGGGCCTACCGAGGGCAGCCCGTCTACACTTACATTAAAGATACACATCCTGGCTCTATTTCTGGTGAGAAAGTGTCTAGGCTTTGGGACGTTCTTTACGAGCCGATTACAACGCCACCGGGTATCTCCATACAGGCATCTATCGTAGGGCAAATACTTGTTAATGCGTTCGGTAAAACCGTCTACACCGCGGCTTCCAACAGGTGTAATAAGAATTGTATGAAAGCATGGATGCCTGTTGAGGCACCGTGGATGGCCCAAATAAAGAGCACTAATTGGGCGATTACGCGCCGGGTAGATGGACTATCTCAATGGGTCTACAAAGATCAGGCTCTGTATACTTTTGAAGGAGATAATAGACCCGGGGATATGAACGGCGAAGATGAAGAAGGAATATGGAAAGTAGTCGTATTGCAGCCCGCACCAGCAGTTCCCCTTTGGGTGACGTTTCAGGAAACCGATATCGGACCGGTAATGGCCAATAAAGACCGTATGACATTGTACTATCTGGTCAATAACATCGAACAGATCTTGAGAGAAACATGTACTGCGCAGTGTATTGAGGACAACTGGGATCCGATTATTGCCCCAGGTGGTACACAGCCAATTGCAAATTGGTCAACAGAAAGACTTGAAGACAGCCGGCTGCAATGGACTTACATGGGCTTGCCAGTATTTACCTTTCGCCATGACCAAATGCCTGGCGACATTTACGGAGATAAATTTGGTACTGGCTCTGATATTCGCGGTGGTTGGAATGCCATACTCAAAGAGACTTTGATCCAAAATCTATAATCTTAAGCCGTATTTAATTTCATACTAAGTTTGAAACCTCTCCCGGTCGAGATGTTCTTAGCCTAACTTCTTGGAATTTAAAAAGTTCATACCGGTATATCCTCATGCACAGTGCCACTCTAAAAAGTGCGTGAAATTGAGAAGACAGCACGGCCATCACAGACGCCAGCGCAATTTGAGATGTCAGTGTCAACGTAGCGAAGATCGATATCAAAACCATCAAAAGAAAGCGTTCCACCAACACTCCAGTCGAGGTAATCCTCTCCAAATGCGGGATCGACGTCGTAATAGTTTAAATTAACATCAATACTAAACTGATCACTGAGTGGTACGCTAATCCCGCTTTGGAAATAGAGTCCATCATCCGTTTCACCAAAATTCTCCGGCGAATAAGCTAGACCAAAAGACACAGCAGCTAGGCCGAGATCGTATCCAATGGATCCGTAAACTTCCCAGAAATCGTAGTTCAACACTCCGGCCGCCCCGGGATACAAGTAATACAGAAATCCAATGTCATAGGAAAAATTTTCAACTTCGCCAGTATAGCCGCCATACAGATCAATCTCGATGCTAGCTTCATCACCATCACCAAAGTTGACGTTAGATGCCCATGTGCCAGCGTAAAACCCGGCTCCAGAATCCCAATCTAAGCCACCCTGAATTGCAGGATCTTCATTAGCTTGGGTGAATCCACGGAAGACATAGTCGCTGGTCAAAGTTACATTGCCGGAAAACTCTCCCGGAAAACTATTATCCTGTGCAATAACAGATGTTGTAATCGCCGACGCCAGCCCTGTGACAAATAATGCTGCCACAAAAAACAAACCTTTTTTCATGTTAAATTACTTTCTTGAATATGAATTTATTTCACGCGTGCTAGTTTGAGTTCAGAAATGCAAGAACCGTGCCAGTTTCGTGCCATGCAGAAAATGCTACCGATATCTCTGCTATGTAAATTATGCGGCCAACAACTTGGTAATTGTGTACTTAGATGATAATTAAGCATCTGCATGTTTTTTGATCAAAATGTGCCTCATGCATAGGATATGCCTAACATTTAAGCATTCCATTTATGCGGAGGAGCCTTTGGTAGGAATATAACTGCCCTAATCCCAAGAGAGCCCTGAGCCTAAATTGATAGAGTTAGGACTGGGGCCCTAAAAAGACCCTCTCAGAGAGTTTACGATATTTAGAAAACTATTTTTATTGCTTCCTAAACTGCCTTGTAGCTGGACATCGTATCGCGCTAGAGGTTTTAGATTTAAAGTATCTTTCCCAAAGACTTTTGGACAAATTATGATGAATCAGGCGTTGCAAAATTGCCGCTCTGTCTTGATATCCGGCCAAGAATCATAGTCAGAGCTATCGTGATAAAAGATCTATTGGGCATAGATACGATAGGGCTAGGTTGGTGGGCCGGGCAGGACTCGAACCTGCAACCAGACCGTTATGAGCGGCCGGCTCTAACCAGTTGAGCTACCGGCCCCACCTAGCATGCTTTACTTAGCAGCATTCCGAGCGCCAAAGTAGCGCCGGATTTCTTGGGGTCAAGAAACGTTTGAGCCAAACACTACTTCTATTGGCATAACGCATTAGTTGTGTTGCTAATAAACTTGTTATGCAAGTTCTAATTAAAGGGTTTTATTATGGCGTCCTTGACTAAGCTTTTATTACGATCTGCTGCATCACGGCGCCGAGTAATCAGTGAGTTTAGCGCTATAATAGCGACAGCAGGAGCAGGCATGAGCTTTACCTCGTTAGCAATGCAAAAAGAAGCATTCGCAGATCAAATAGATAAAACCGGGGGGAATCGGGCGCAGGTCAAACGTGGCTATGGCGATGGACTAGATGGCCTTCAGATACATTATCGATACGCAGGTGCAATAGAATATACGCCTACTCCGCTCCTGTGCCTTCACGCGAGTCCACTGTCTGGAATACTCTATGATAATTGGCTAGCCGTCATGGGGCGCGATCGTTTCACTATTGCTCCAGACACGCCTGGCTATGGCGGGTCAGATACTCCAGCCAAACCACCTCTTATAAGTGACATCTCTGATGCAATGATTGCCTTTATGGATTCCCTTCGCCTCGAACAAGTGGATGTAATGGGATATCATACAGGCTCTATTACTTCCGCTGATCTAGCTATGAGATACCCAGACCGAATTCGCAAAGTGATTATGATTTCAGCGCCGATCTTCGATCAGGCTATTATCGACGACTACAGTAGCCGTATCTATAACTCACCACCCCCGTTTGCAGATGTATTAGCATCCACTGCGGCGAGTATCCGAGAGAATCCACGCGGCATGTTCCGGGATGTTCCAACAGATGACCGTTACGTAGATATCAGCATTGAACGTCTACGGAATTACCGTACAAGCAACTGGGGATTCCGGGCAGCTTTTGCCTACAATCTTACGGAAACGCTGCCAAAAGTAAGGCAACCCATATTGGTGCTGAACCCAGAAGACGACTTATGGGAGCAAACACAACAAGCGAAATCATTATTGAGAAATGGCCGCATCCACGACTTACCGGGCTGGACCCACGGACATCTTGATAGTCATACCGATGAGATGGCCGTAATTGTTCGGGCGTTCCTAGCCGAATAAAAAAGTTACTGCATAAAAGGGAGCCCTTATACGCATGTTCGAAACGTCTTAATTATCCAAGAAGCTTCGCAACTTGCGGGAGCGACTTGGATGCTTGAGCTTACGCAATGCTTTAGCTTCAATCTGACGTATGCGTTCACGGGTAACCGAGAACTGCTGACCCACTTCCTCAAGTGTATGATCGGTATTCATTCCAATCCCAAAACGCATGCGTAAAACGCGTTCCTCACGCGCCGTCAGGCTAGCTAGAACACGAGTTGTAGTTTCCCGCAAATTACCCTGGATGGCCGCATCGATCGGTTGAATAGCGTTCTTATCTTCAATGAAATCACCAAGGTGGCTATCTTCTTCGTCGCCGATTGGTGTCTCAAGGGAGATAGGTTCCTTAGCAATCTTAAGTACTTTCCGAACCTTCTCCAATGGCATTTGCAATTTTTCTGCCAACTCTTCAGGAGTTGGCTCCCGCCCTATCTCATGCAACATCTGACGACCAGTCCGAACTAGTTTGTTAATCGTTTCAATCATATGGACAGGGATACGTATTGTGCGGGCTTGATCAGCGATTGATCGAGTAATCGCCTGACGAATCCACCAAGTGGCATAGGTAGAAAATTTATAGCCCCGGCGGTACTCAAACTTATCAACCGCCTTCATAAGGCCTATATTACCCTCCTGAATGAGATCAAGAAATTGTAGCCCTCGGTTAGTATATTTTTTCGCAATTGAAATCACTAAGCGCAAATTAGCCTCAATCATTTCTTTTTTTGCTTTGGACGCCTCACGTTCACCTTTCTGAACAGTAGATACTACACGGCGAAATTCAGAAATAGAGAGGCCTGCAACTTCTGATATTTCAGCTATACCAGCGCGCAGGTCAGTAATCTCAGCCTTATATTTTGCGCCAAAATCTTTCCAGCCCTTTCCCGTTAGCCGCTTCACGCGAGCCAACCATTTAGGATCAAGTTCACTCCCATAATATTGCTCTATATAAGCATCGCGCTTGATTTTTGTTTTTATGGCCAACTGCATAAGTTGACCCTCCATAACCATTAATGAACGATTCAACTCATTGAGTTGCTCAACCAAATAATCAATCCGCGCATTATTAAGGTGGATCTCTTCCATTAACTGGATAAGTTCATTTTTGTATTTCTGGTAACGCTTTTCAACCGGCTTAGGTATTTCCTCACCAGCACCTAACGCTGTGAGCCGCTGATCTTGAGCACGTTTCATCTTGGCGTAGATCGAAGCAATTTTCTCAAATGCCTCAACAACTCCTGGCATAAGTTCCGTTTCCATAGCCGATATGGAGACTGCTCCCTCATCCATATCATCGTCATCACTATCAGAACTTGCCTCTCCCTGCTCTGTTACTTCGTCATCATTAGAGGCCTCGGGCACCACTTTCTCGCCATGATGATCGTTTGAGAGCGGCTTAACGCCTGGAAGTCCCGCAGCTCCCTGAGTGCCAGGCATACCATCATTAGTGTTGGTATTGTTTGCAACTTCATTGGTAATACCGTACGTAGCGTCGAGATCTATGATATCTCTCAACAACATTTTTCCATCGATAAGTGCATCATGCCAAGCAATTAGGGCACGTATCGTAATCGGACTTTCACAAATACCACCGATCATCATTTCTCGGCCGGCTTCAATCCGTTTTGCTATTGCTATTTCCCCTTCACGGGATAGCAATTCTACTGATCCCATTTCACGAAGGTACATACGAACGGGATCGTCTGTTCGACCTATATCAGCGTCATCAACATTACCGACGGGAACAACTTCTGTCTTCTTAGCTGTGCTCGCTGCAGGGGCCGCGTCGTCATCCTGATCTTCTTCTTCAACAACGTTAATTCCCATCTCAGACAACATCGACATCGTGTCTTCAATCTGTTCAGAGGACATCTCTTCAGACGGAAGCGCGGCATTGAGTTGCTCGTAGGTGATGTAACCCTTTTCTTTAGCTACCTGGATTAACTTTTTTACAGAAGCATTAGTCGAATCCAGAAGCGGGCTATCACCCTCTTCACGTTCATCTTTAGACTCTGTTTTAGCTGCAGCCTTTGTCGCCATGGAGCTTCGCTCTCCCTTGTTTAATCGTCTTTTAGCGATCAGGGGATAGCTTCCCTGCCGCCTCCATTTCTTCACTAGGCGTTAGAGCCCACCATTTTCATCCGATGTTTGCCCCTCGGTCCGTAAAGAACGAAAGATAGCAAATGCAGAATCAGAGGGCTCCTTGATAAGTTCGTCTGCTGCCTGCCTCACATCAGCTTCTATGTCTGCACGCTGACTGAACAAAAAAGTATGATCCCAGCCATTAGCAGCCTCTTCGATCGTAGCATTTGGACGCGCAAACCCTGCGTGGATGTAAACCTCTAGACTTGTTAAATTCGTCAGCTCTGCGGCGAATCCCAATTCTGTTAAGTGTGCCTCTAAAGCCTCAAAATCAAGGCTAGGGAAACGTGATAGTTGCATTAAGGCTGATTGTCGAAGCGAGTCAAGGCGCGAATCGGCAAAATTCATTCCACCAAGGCGCTCCTCTACATGATCTAGAAGCCCAGGATGAGTGATCAACGTTGTCAGAAGTATCTTTTCACGTAGCTCTGAACCGTCAACTATACGGCTAGAATCCCTTGGGCTACCTATGTTAAGGGGTGAGGGTGAACGAGATACCGGCGAATATTGGGCTGGTTTAGCCTGATTGCGAAAAAATTCGAAGATCCGCTCTCGAATTAGACGGCGATAGTGGTTCTGCACCGTTCCATCAGAAATTAACTTCGATATATCTTCGCCTTCCTTTTCCAGCGCAGCACGGCGTTCTGGAGTATCAATGCGTCGACCTGCAATCAATCGACGCCAAATGACTTCAAAAAGAGAGATAGCCTCATCTAGGACCTGGCGTATGGCGTCATATCCATGGGCCTTTATAAGATCATCTGGATCTTGACCAGCAGGCAGAAGAGCAAAGCGCAGAGAGCGGCCTGGTTCGAGCATTGGAAGGCAACGGTCTGCAGCTCGTAATGCAGCGGTCCGGCCAGCCACATCGCCATCAAAACAAAGTATCGGTTCTTGGGCAATGCGCCAGAGCAATGCGATTTGTTTTTCAGTTAGGGCAGTACCAAGAGGTGCAACAGCATTCGCAATGCCAGCTTGAGCAAGAGCGATGACATCCATGTATCCCTCGGTAACAATAATTTCTGCTTTTTCCGATGCTGCCGCACGTGCTTGAGAAAATCCGTAAACAATATCACCTTTGTGAAAGAGTGGCGTATCTCTCGAATTCAAGTATTTAGGCTTCCCGTCGCCCAACACCCTACCCCCAAATGCTACAGGACGGCCTCTAATATCGAGAATAGGAAACATCACACGATCACGAAAAAAATCAGAAGACGGACGACCTTCTTCCGCCTCATTTAAGAGACACGCCTCAATGGCAACCTCCTCTGGAATACTTTGGCTGGCAAGGGCTACCTTTAATACGTTTCCAGGAGGAGAATAGCCGAGACGATAGTTTTTTATAGTCTGGTCACTCAGTCCTCGGTCTCTCAAATAGGAATAAGCCCTATTTCCTTCGGGTGAACGCAATTTTTTCTCATAAAACTGGGTCGCTGACTCAACAGCCTCTAGCATGCTTGCGCGCTTTTGTGACCGGCGGGCTTCTTCCGGGGAGGATCTTGGTACTTCTACTCCAGCCTCGTCCGCAAGCCTCTCCACAACCTCAGGAAAAGATAGGTTCTGTGTCTTCATCAAAAACGTGAAGATATCTCCATGCTCACCCGAGGAAAAGCAGTGGTAAAACCCTTTCTGGTCATTGACTGTGAAAGATGGGGTTTTCTCACTCGTGAATGGGCTTAGGCCGATGAACTCTTTACCACGTTTATCTAATTTGACGGATTTCGAAACAACCGCAGATACCGGAATACGCGCTCGAATAGCATCCAGGAATTCGGTGGAGAATGACATTTAGGTTTAAGGCTCCAAACCCACACAGACGGTTGGACGCTGCCAATCAAGCAAGATTATCTTTAACTACTTTACTGGCCTGACCAAAATCCATCCGACCAGAATATCGCTCCTTTAAGGAGGCCATTACCCGACCCATATCTTTTAAACTCGAAGCACCGAGCTCAGCAATAATATCGGTAACTGCTCCCCGCACATCTGCTTCGCCTAACTGCTCTGGCATAAATCGGCGAATAATATCAATCTCCTCTTGCTCACGCTCTGCAAGCTCACAGCGCCCACCTTGCTCGTACATAGAAATACTATCACGACGCTGTTTGATCATGGACTGCAACATTTCCAATATTTCTGTTTCGTCGACGCCGTCACTGTTACCGCGGCCTCGGGCGCAAATATCTCTGTCTTTTAAAGCAGCCATTATCAGCCTAATGGTGGCAAGGCACCGTTTATCTTGATTGCGAAGCGCATTCTTTAGCGCGTCGTTAAGCTGATTGCGCAACATTGAAACAAGTCTTCCGGAAGGAGAGAATCAAACCTAAAGCTAACCCATTCACGTAGCCAAAGCAAAGCCTTCTGTGATCGACTCAAGCCATTGTTTATAATACAAAATTACTGCATTCCGCGGACTTGACTTGACGCGGTCGATTGCTTATCAACCGGAAAATTACCGTTGCGGTGTTCATCTGATATAATTTCCCCTGGTATAAGCCCAGATACAGTTTAGTCAATTTGGATCCACTCACTTACTATCAGTGAGTAAACGATGAGAGTAAAATTGGGGAAAAATTGGACGAGCCTCAATAGGTTTAACACGGGCTTGATAGCCCCAACAGACGGACCCTACATGCCGGAGGCGAGCGCCCACTCCACCCCACAGCAGCCGGAAGGTGCTAATGGAGTATTAGTTCTCGACGATGGCACTATTTTTTGGGGTAAAGGTGTTGGGGCAACTGGTACTAGGGTTGGTGAGATAATCTTCAATACCTCGCTTACTGGATACCAAGAGGTTCTTACTGATCCCTCTTACGCAGCCCAGATCATTACTTTCACCTTCCCTCATATTGGTAATGTTGGATGCAATCCTGAAGATATGGAGAGCACTACCCCAGCAGCACGCGGCTGTATTTTACGAATGGAAATAACCGATCCAGCTAATTGGCGGTCCAAACAGCACCTGGACGATTGGCTACGAACTAATAATTTTGTGGGCATATCTAACGTCGATACACGACAGTTGGCAGCCTATATCCGTGACAATGGTGCTCCGAATGGCGTTATTGCGCACTCTCAATTTGAAAATTTTGACCTTGACGCGCTGCTCGCGGAAGCAAGAGCGTGGCCAGGCCTTGGAGGTATGGATTTAGCTAAAGATGTCACTTGCCGTGACACCTACACGTGGTCAGAAACACGGTGGTCAATCGAAGATGGATATGGTGACATCCAGCGGGATGGTCGCACGGCTGAGCACCATGTTGTCGCGGTCGATTTTGGCGCAAAGCGAAATATTCTGCGCTGCCTTGCGGAATCAGGTTGCAAGGTGACTGTCGTTCCAGCAACAGCAACATCTGATGAAATTCTCCAGCACGATCCAGACGGCATTTTTCTATCAAATGGGCCTGGCGATCCGGCGGCGACTGGTGAATATGCTGCATCAGTTGTTAAGAACCTCTTGGCCACTGGCAAACCTATGTTTGGTATTTGCCTTGGGCATCAGATTTTAGCGCTAGCACTCGGCGCTAAAACCTACAAAATGAAACTAGGCCATCGCGGTGGAAATCAACCGGTTAAGGATCTAGAAACTGGAAAAGTTGAGATAACCTCTCAGAATCATGGCTTTTGCGTTGATCGTGATAGCCTTCCCGCAGGCGTTATTGAAACTCACCGATCACTATTCGATGGGGTTGTTGAAGGGCTAAGGGTAGAGGAGAAACCCGTGTTTTCTGTCCAGTACCATCCCGAGGCTTCACCCGGACCGCAAGATAGTCACTACCTCTTTCAACGGTTTGTTGATTCAATTTCAGAATATAAAAACGACCAAGGAAAGGTCGTTTGATACATGCCTAAGCGGACGGATATTCAAAGTATTCTCATTATTGGTGCTGGCCCTATCGTCATAGGTCAAGCCTGTGAATTTGATTATTCTGGTGCACAAGCCTGCAAAGCGCTTCGTGAAGAAGGATATCGAGTAATATTAGTAAATTCCAATCCGGCAACCATTATGACCGATCCGGAGATGGCCGACGCCACATATATTGAGCCCATAACATCTGACACTCTAACCAAGATTCTTGAGAAGGAACGCCCAGACGCGGTGCTGCCAACTATGGGAGGACAAACGGGTCTCAACATAGCTATGCAACTGGCCGATGACTGTGTCCTGGAGCAGCTAGGAATAGAACTGATAGGGGCACGCAGAGAGGTCATTGCTAAGGCGGAAGACCGGCTTCAATTTCGAGAAGCAATGGATAAGATAGGGCTAGATAGCCCGCGCAGTAGCCTAGTGCATAACATCGATGAAGCCCGAGATGCTATCAAACACGTTGGTTTGCCAGTCATTATTCGTCCCTCCTTTACATTGGGTGGCGAGGGTGGGGGTATCGCTTTCAATACTGAAGAATATGAAAATATCCTAGTCGCTGGCCTTGCCGCATCTCCAGTAAATGAAGTGCTAGTAGAAGAATCTGTTCTCGGCTGGAAAGAATTCGAAATGGAAGTTGTCCGAGATCAGGCCGATAATTGCATAATTGTCTGCTCTATCGAAAACGTAGACCCAATGGGCATTCATACTGGAGACTCAATTACCGTCGCCCCCGCTCTAACTCTGACAGACAAGGAATACCAAATAATGCGCAACGCCTCTATCGCATGCTTGCGCGAAATTGGCGTAGATACCGGCGGATCAAACGTTCAGTTTGCGATCAATCCAGAGAATGGCAGAATGGTGGTGATTGAGATGAACCCGCGCGTTTCGCGATCATCTGCCCTAGCATCAAAGGCAACAGGTTTCCCAATAGCCAAAATTGCTGCAAAGCTAGCGGTTGGCTATACCCTTGATGAACTAGACAACGACATCACTGGCGTCACACCAGCATCATTCGAACCGACTATTGATTATGTGGTAACTAAGATTCCACGCTTCACCTTTGAAAAGTTTCCCGATGCAGAACCACTTTTAACGACTTCCATGAAGTCAGTTGGAGAAGCTATGTCTGTTGGACGTTGCTTTACAGAAAGTCTCCAAAAAGGTCTCCGCTCAATGGAAACGGGTTTGACCGGACTAAATGAGGTTTATCTTAGTGATACGGGAGAGGCAGTAAATGATAGAAGCTTGCTCTTAGCAGCTCTAATTACGCCCCGTCCTGACCGGCTCTTGGTTATTGCTCAGGCAATCCGAGAAGGTTTATCTCTAGACAAAATTCAGAAGGCCAGCCATTTCGACCCTTGGTTTCTAGAGCAGCTCAGCGCTATCGTAATAATGGAAAAAAATGTTGAAGCGAATGGCATTCCGTCTGATGCACAAACGTTAGCTAGCCTTAAACGGCACGGGTTCTCTGATGAGCGTCTAGCTGAGCTTGCCGGTGTAGATAGACAAATTGTCACATCAAAGAGACGCGAACTTAACATTGAACCAGTATACAAACGTATCGATACATGTGCTGCTGAATTTCCGTCTCAAACTCCGTATATGTACTCTTGTTATGAAGGTGACGGCGTATCTCAGCCAGAATGTGAGTCAGATCCGACAGACCGTGAGAAAGTTATAATCTTGGGAGGTGGCCCAAATCGTATAGGTCAAGGTATAGAATTTGATTATTGCTGTGTTCATGCCGCTTATGCATTGTCCGAAGCCGGTTATGAGACAATCATGGTTAATTGCAATCCAGAAACTGTTTCAACGGACTATGACACATCAGACCGGCTCTACTTTGAACCGCTAACAGCAGAAAATGTTATTGAGCTCATCAGAGTCGAACAGCGAAAGGGTACTATCAAAGGCGTAATAGTGCAGCTTGGCGGCCAAACACCCCTAAAGTTGTCACACGCTTTAGAGAAAGAGGGCGTCCAGATTTTAGGTACTTCGCCCGACGCCATAGACCTAGCGGAAGATCGTGAACGTTTCCAACAATTATTAAAAAAACTCTGTCTTAGACAGCCTGCCAATGACACCGTCCTGAATGAAAACGAAGCAGTTAATGCCGCCAAGAAGATTGGGTATCCTGTCGTAATAAGGCCCTCCTATGTGCTTGGCGGACGGGCAATGCAAATTGTACATGATGAAGAGAGTTTGCGTGCTTATATTCGCGATGCTGTTAATGTCTCGGGCAGTAACCCACTTCTCATTGATTCATACCTATCTGCAGCGATCGAGGTAGACGTTGATGCGGTATGTGATGGCACCGAGGTATATATAGCTGGTGTCATGGAACATATTGAAGAAGCTGGGATCCACTCGGGCGATTCCGCTTGTTCGCTTCCGCCGCATTCATTATCTCCAGAGATTGTAAACTCACTCAAGAGTCAGACACGCACTCTGGCAAGAGGCCTGAAGGTAGTTGGCCTAATGAATGTTCAGTTCGCAGTCAAAGAAGAAGACATTTATATACTTGAGGTCAACCCGCGTGGCAGTCGTACTGTACCATTTGTAGCAAAAGCGACGGGGCTACCAGTCGCTAAAATCGCTTCCCGTGTTATGGCTGGAGAGAAACTAAAAGATTTCGGCTTGTCTGGAATTGATTTTGATTCCCATTTGTCCCACACCACTCATGTTGCAGTCAAAGAAGCAGTATTCCCGTTCACACGATTCCCCGGCGTTGATATAGTTCTCGGACCAGAGATGAAATCTACAGGCGAGGTCATGGGCCTCGACCGTGATTTTCCCAGGGCTTTTGCAAAGTCTCAGATCGGGGCAGGTACTAAGTTGCCCTTATCCGGCACTGCATTCCTATCCCTGAGAAGTATCGATAAGCCAGGCTCTCTTTCGGTAGCCCGAAAACTCGCGGCACTTGGGTTTAAGATTATCGCTACGCGGGGTACACAACAGTTTCTGGTTAAGAACGGCCTAGATGTCACGGCGATTAACAAAGTCTTAGAGGGGCGTCCTCACTGTGTGGATGCCATGATTTCTGGCCAAATACACCTCGTAATCAACACAACGGAAGCCGCTACGCAGTCCGTTAAAGACAGTTTTGATATTCGGCGAACCGCACTAACCCGCCAAATTTGTCACTATACAACCCTCTCTGCCGCTGAGGCCGCAGTGGATGCAATAGCAGCTATACGCGATGGTGCTCTTGAAGTTGCACCGCTACAATCCTATCTTTAAAAAATAAAAGCCTGACTTTATTTCGGTAGCTATGCTTAAATTAGGGTTAGGTAGTATTTTTCAAACAATGCCCAAGAGGTAACGTCATGGAAAAAGTTCCAATGACGGCAGGTGGTCTTTCGCCGTTACAAGAAGAACTTAAGAGATTGAAATCAAAAGAACGGCCTGCTGTCATCAAGGCTATTTCTGAAGCCAGAGAGCACGGTGACCTCTCAGAAAATGCAGAGTATCATGCAGCGAAAGACCGTCAGGGTTTCATTGAGGGCCGCATCAGCGAATTAGAAGATATTATCAGCCGTGCTGACGTTATTGATGTTTCAAAGCTCTCGGGTTCAACGGTAAAATTTGGTGCTACCGTAACTGTAGCCGATGAAGATACAGATGCAGAGACAACATACCAAATTGTAGGTCCTTACGAAGCAGACCTTGAACAGCAGCAGATCTCAGTCCAGTCGCCTATTGCGAGAGCTCTAATTGGCCGAACTATTGGAGACAGTGCAGAGGTTAGGGCACCAGGTGGCATAAAAAGCTACGAGATCATTGATGTATCTTTTGGCTAGAATACTAGACCTGATGAACCTTTTATAGTTTATCCTCAGGTTCTTGCGGCCGTACTTCTATCGGCACCCCTGTCAAACGTTTAGAACTTCTAATCGCCAAAGCTGACTTTACCTGCGCGACGTTAGGTGCAGCTGTGAGTTTCGATGTTACAAATCTTTGATACTCGTCCCAGTCACGAGCCACAATCTTGAGAAGGAAATCTGTTTCACCTGCTAGCATATGACACTCCCGAACCTCTGGCCACTGGTTTACCATCTGCTCAAATGCAAGGAGATCAACTTCAGCTTGGCTACTAAGACCGACGTGGGCATATACGGAAACATTAAAACCGAGCAACACAGGATCTAAATCAGCATGGTAACCTTTGACATAGCCTGCTTGCTCAAGCGCCCTTACGCGTCGAAGGCAAGGAGGTGCCGAGATACCTGCATGCTCAGCCAGGCCGACATTGGTCATACGGCCATCGTCCTGCAGGTCTCGTAGAATCTGACGATCAATCCGGTCAAGCTTAACGCGCTGCATCGCATCCTCAATCTTTTTGGTGTCCATGTTTAAGGGTAATAATATTACATTTCTTGAAAGAATTGCGACCCATTTAATCGTGAATTATCTTGGAGGCCAAGGCCCCGATTCGTTGTTGCTGGATGGCTTGTAACACCCTCTTAGCCCTCCTATGTTAGCCCACTCGATTATTGTTAGGATGTATGAAAGTTCCCGAATCATGGCTGTACACCGCGCTAAAGTGCTTATTCTCGGCTCAGGCCCAGCTGGGCTAACTGCCGCAATATATGCTGCACGTGCCAATCTAGAACCTACGTTGGTAGCCGGTATACAGCCAGGTGGACAGATGACAATTACGACCGACGTTGAGAATTACCCCGGCTTTGCGGATGTTATACAGGGGCCTTGGCTCATGGAACAGATGCAAAAACAAGCAGAGCACGTGGGCACTCACATCACACAAGATACTGTCACCTCAGTCGACCTATCGTCACGGCCATTTAAGCTAAAAGGTGACTCTGGCAGCACTTATGTAAGTGATACTGTCATTATTTCAACTGGTGCATCTGCACGGTGGTTAGGATTAGAATCAGAAGAGAAGTATATGGGCTTTGGGGTATCAGCCTGCGCAACATGCGATGGGTTCTTTTTCAAGGGAAAAGAAGTGTGCGTGATTGGGGGTGGTAATACAGCTGTTGAAGAAGCTCTTTACCTTACAAATCATGCTAAGAAAGTAACCTTAATCCATCGACGCCAAGAACTGCGAGCTGAGAAAATCCTTCAGGACCGTTTGTTCGCCCATGAGAAGGTAGATGTGATTTGGGATAGCGCGCTAGAAGAAGTAATAGGTAAAAGCAACCCGCATGGCGTTACTGGCATAAGAATCAGAAATACTAAGACTGATAATACTACAGAACTGTCTGTGGAAGGTGTCTTTGTTGCCATCGGCCACACTCCTAACACGGAGCTTTTTAGGGGTCTTATAGATATGGATGATGGGGGGTACATAATCACTAAGGCAGATTCGACCCAAACCAATATTAAAGGAGTGTTTGCTTCAGGTGACGTTCAAGATCACACTTACCGTCAAGCAGTTACGGCTGCAGGAACCGGTTGTATGGCTGCACTGGAGGCAGACCGTTTCTTAGCCGAGCAACCTAGCTAAAACTCTTATCTCAATGTTTCATAGACAGTAGGTCAAAGAGGTTTTGATAATTTCTGAACTGCTCGAATACCAACCCTATTGATATAAAGTAGTTTGGATAACTCTACTATACCAGAGAGCACCTTTGCGATTGAGCATTGGTATCTTAGCCACTAAAGGCAAGGATGGACTTCGACTAGGGTCCTAGTAGGTGTTATTCATCCTGTAAGAAAATACGCGCATCGCCCACTGTGCGTGCAGGATCTTCAAGCATGAGTTTATGCCCAAGATCCGGATACTCAATAATACGTACTTGGGAGTTCTTAAATAAGGGGGCCACACGCTCAAGACCTGCCTTGGTTAATACAGGTGATCCTCCAGCCCATTGAATAAGTATTGGTGCGGTAATCCTGGCGGCAGCGGCGGCAACATCAAAGTTGCTGCGAGCATTAGAAAAGATAAAGGTGCGCACGTTCTTAATAGAATCAGGTCTATTATTAAGCGATGCATATTCGGAGACCATATTTGATGTAATTAGCTCATCGTGTCCAAAAATATTCTCCATAAATAGGCGCCAGTACAGTTCAGGACGCCATACTTTAAAAACGTTATCACTAAACCAAGAAATCGCTGCAAAGGCCCTCGGTGGTGCTAGACGGTCTGTCGGCACGTAGGCTGGAACGCTAGAGAGGAGTAATTTTTCGACCTGATCTGGGTGATCGGCCGCATAACGGAGAGCTAAAATACCACCCGAAGAAGTACCTGCCATGTGGAAGCGCTTATATCCGAGATTGTGAATCAAGTTAACGAGTAGATGATAAGCTCTGGAAGAACTATATTGACCAGTCGGATCTGGACCAGAGATACCAAACGGCGGGTAATCAAGTCGAACAACGCGGAAATCTGCACGCAAGTCCTCGGCCCAACCATCCCATTGCCGGTTACTTCCAAGGTGACCGTGAATGAGAATGATCACCGGCCCTAGTTCCGGGCCCTCCTCAACTACGTGAATAGGAACTCCGTCGATAGTAAGAAACTTGGAACGAGAGTCTGTAAACCTTATCTTTAAATAATCTTCGGTCGGGTTAAGAGCCCCATTACGAATGGATGCAATAACAACTAACGCCAACCCAATCAGAAGCATGGGAATTATCAGCACTGCCTTGTAAGACTTCATTTGAGGTTAGCGCAGAATCTCTGAATACGCGAGCACGCATCCCTGAGAATATCTGTTGAAGTAGCATAAGAAATCCGAAAGTGAGGCGACAGTCCGAATGCAGCACCCTGAACTACCGCAACAGCCTCTTCTTCTAGTAGAGCCGAAACAAAATCTGCATCGGTCACCAACTTTGTGCCTGCGAGTGTCGTTTTACCCAGACAATCCTTCACTGAGGGGTATACATAGAAGGCACCCTCAGGGTTAAGACACGTGATTCCCTCAGATTGGTTTAGCATTTCCACTACCAAGTCTCGACGTTCCTTGTATACAGTATTACGTTCTTTCAAGAAATCCATGGGACCATTTAGAGCAGTTACGCAGGCTGCTTGGGTGATGGAACTAGTGTGGGAAGCACTTTGTGATTGAATATTATTCATGGCATTTATAAGAACGGTAGGCCCACACGCATAGCCCATCCGCCAGCCCGTCATAGCAAACGCCTTGCTTACACCGTTAACAGTAAGGGTGCGGTCTTTCAACTTATTCTCAACTTGCGCAATCGTCTTAAAATCAAAGTCGTCATAAACAAGATGTTCATACATATCATCTGTCATGATCCACACATGTGGATATCTTAGAAGAACTCCTGCGATTGCTTCCAAGTCCTCAGTTGTATAGGCAACCCCTGTAGGGTTCGAAGGCGAGTTTAGGATGAGCCATTTGGTCTTATCCGTAATTGCCGCCTCCAGCTTTCCTGGCGTGAGCTTAAATTTCTCGCTTTCAGTGCATTCAATAAAGACAGGCTCACCACCGGCAATCAATACCATATCTGGGTAACTGACCCAATAAGGAGCAGGTATAAGTACTTCATCCCCATCATTTACTGTCGCCAAGATAGCATTGAAAAGAACTTGTTTACCGCCAACCCCAATATGGACCTGGCTTAAATCATAATCGAGGTAATTCTCACGTTTGAACTTGTCTACAACAGCTTGCCTTAATTCTAGCGTCCCATTGGCCGGTGTATATTTTGTCTTACCAACATCTATTGCCACTTTACCAGATTCTTTGACATGATCCGGTGTATCAAAATCCGGCTCGCCCGCACCAAGCCCAATGACATCTACACCACTCGCCTTAAGCTCTGCTGCCTTAGCAGTAACTGCCATCGTCGGCGACGGTTTAATAGCTGAGATGCGACGCGCAATAATAGACACTGAGATTCTCCATGCTTCATATATGATGCCACAGTAGGCGGCGCGGAAGCTACTGCGGTCCGCTCCTCAGCGCAACCGAGATATTATAGATTCACACAAATTATTGAGTTTTTCAGCACTGGCGACAGAGCAATGCTTTCCTTATGTTAAGGCCATGTCAACCAATATTCCAATCAATGCGAAACTGGCAATCACTGATTCAGATAAATTCCATCTGACCAGCGAATTTGAGCCTGCCGGAGACCAGCCAAAGGCAATCTCCGAGTTGGAACATGGGCTGAGGGTGGGCAACCGTGACCAAGTTCTACTTGGTGTTACAGGGTCTGGTAAGACGTTTACTATGGCCCAGGTAATTGCCCGGACGGGCCGACCAGCTTTGATTCTTGCTCCAAATAAAACACTAGCTGCGCAGCTCTTCGGGGAGTTCAAGGCATTCTTTCCTGATAATGCAGTTGAA
Organism: Rhodospirillaceae bacterium; assembly: GCA_045564915.1. Taxonomy (GTDB): domain Bacteria; phylum Pseudomonadota; class Alphaproteobacteria; order Rhodospirillales; family Rhodospirillaceae; genus JAQWRV01. The sequence goes on along the minus strand of JBJLGL010000015.1, from coordinate 69,021 downwards.
TATTTCGTTTCATATTACGACTACTATCAACCAGAGGCCTACGTACCGCGAACAGATACATATATTGAAAAAGATGCCAGTATCAATGAGCAGATCGATCGTATGCGTCACTCAGCAACACGTTCTATTCTAGAACGACGTGATGTCATCATCGTTTCCTCAGTATCGTGTCTATACGGACTTGGGTCTGTAGAGTCATATTCACGAATGACTGTAGTAATTGAGGAAGGTGCTTCCCACCCTAGAGATAAGTTGCTTAATCAGCTGGTATCATTACAGTATAAACGTAATGATACCAGCTTTTACCGCGGCACATTTCGGGTGCGCGGCGATGTCATAGAAATTTTCCCCGCCCACTATGCAGACCGCGCCTGGCGCCTATCCTTATTTGGTGATGAAGTGGAGTCTATTCACGAGTTTGACCCCCTCACCGGTGACAAAACAGCAACACTCAGATCAATCACAGTATATCCAAGTAGCCATTACGTCACTCCTCGCCCCGCACTTTCTCAAGCGATAAAGGGTATAAAGTCAGAGCTAAAGGATAGACTCGATAACTTACACATACAGGGAAAAATACTGGAAGCGCAAAGGCTTGAACAACGTACCATGTTCGATCTAGAAATGATGGAGGCCACAGGACATTGCAAAGGTATAGAAAATTATTCTCGGTACCTCACTGGTAGAGCACCAGGCAAACCACCGCCAACACTATTCGAATACATTCCCAACGATGCGATTCTTTTTGTCGACGAAAGCCATGTCGCCGTACCTCAGATCAGTGGTATGTACCGCGGCGACTTTCAGCGCAAGACAACTCTCTCAAATTATGGATTCCGTCTCCCCTCGTGTTGTGATAACCGCCCTCTAAAATTTGAAGAATGGGAACAAATGCGGCCGCAAACTGTCTTCGTATCTGCTACTCCAGGTGATTGGGAAATGGAGCGCACAGGCGGCACATTTGTTGAACAGGTTATTCGACCTACTGGCTTGATTGATCCTGTATGCTATGTGCGGCCAGCAGACAATCAAGTGGACGATCTGTTACATGAGGTTAAGGGAGTCGCAAAGAGTGGTATGCGCGCCTTGGTAACCACTCTCACCAAACGCATGGCGGAAGACCTTACGGAGTACATGACTGAGCAGGGCGTGCGCGTTCGCTACATGCATTCTGATATAGACACACTAGAGCGTATAGAGATTATACGGGATCTACGTCTAGGGGTTTTTGATGTTTTAGTTGGGATAAATTTATTGCGCGAAGGTCTCGATATACCCGAGTGTACGCTGGTGTCTATCCTGGATGCCGATAAGGAGGGTTTCCTTCGCTCGACCCGCTCTCTCATTCAAACTATCGGCAGAGCAGCACGAAATATCGACAGTAAGGTAGTGCTCTATGCCAACACTATGACTAATAGCCTTAACAACGCAATCTCTGAAACTAATCGAAGGCGTGAGAAGCAGCAGGCCTTTAATACTGATCATGGAATTACACCAGAAAGTATTAGGAAGGATATTGTTGACCTGTTGGATAGTGTTTACGAGCAAGACAGAGTTACTGTCGATACAGGATTAGTAAAAGAAACAGAGCTCCTAGGCCATAATTTGCGTTCTGTGATTGAAGACATGGAGAAAAAAATGAGATCGGCAGCCAGCAACCTAGAGTTCGAGGATGCTGCTCGTTTGCGGGATGAAATTCAACGCCTAGAGGTGCTTGAGTTGGAAATGGCCCCAGACGCTCTAATTGCACCAGATAAAGAAGCTACAAGGAAAAAGCTCGGCAGCGAAAAAGTCATTAGATAGCGAGATAAACCTCTTTAATCGGCCTAATAAACTCAGCTATCCATCTTTCCGTGTCTCCTCCTTATCCTCAATATGTGATTGAGTATTCCCAATACGGATGAATCTAGTTCTTATCCAAGATGCAATAAAACCACTAACGGTTTTACGACCTAGCTACAGGCTTGGTGCACTTAACATTACACTGAGGTTCACAACAAAATAGACAAATACTAGAAAACTGGTTTCCTTCGCGGACAATCACGAAATATATAGCTCTACGGCCCCCCATAAGTATCGTCCTCAGACTCTGCTAACTCCTCGGGCGTGGGGCCACCCCGCTTGGATAAGCGATGAAAAGAGACAACGCTAAAAGGAATACTGATCAAATAGAATAGTCCCATCAAGCCAAGGGTCGCCCAAGTCTCAGTAACCAAAAAACCTGTTGCGGTCACAATTAAAAGCATCATAGGCAATGCAAATTGCCGAGGCACTCTTAGATGTTTCAAAGAGAAAGTTGGCACCCTACTTACCATTAGGAAAGATACCGTTGCCAAGAACATTCCCACAACTAATGGACTATTAAAAACGCCCGCTTCAAAATAAAATGAGAGAATCATCGGTAGAATAGCAAGGCCAGCAGCAGCTGGAGCTGGCACACCAGTGAAATAGTTGTGAGCCCAAGAAGGTAAGCCTGGATCCCCAACCATGGCGTTAAAGCGTGCTAACCGTAATACACAGCAGATTGCAAAAAGGAGACAGAGCGCCCACCCCACAGCGCCAGCCCCTTGCATAGCCCAAAGAAAAAGCAAGATAGCAGGAACCATGCCAAAGCTGATTGCATCGGAAAGGGAATCTAATTCCGCACCAAATCTTGTAGTACCACGAAGAAGTCTAGCAACTAATCCATCAATCCCGTCCAGAAAACAGGCAATCACAAGCGCAATCACAGCCCTCTCAAAATCTCCTCCAATTGCAAACCGTATAGATGTCAATCCGCTGCACAATGCAAGTACGGTCAGAACATTTGGAAAGAGCTGATTGAACGGCATCGTTCGCCGTGGCTTTTGGCTGGACGCAGTATGAGAAGAAGGTATGTGTCCGTCTTCAGGCACTCAGCGTACCTCCCCTTCGCGTGCGGTCTCTCTAGATTTAAAGTCAGCAATAACAGTCTCGCCAGCGATTGCTTTCTGGCCAATGGCAACAAACGGATGCGTACCTCTTGGCAAGTATACATCAACCCGACTACCAAATCGAATCATGCCAATACGATCGCCGGCTTCGAGGTGCTGATCTACCTGGACATCACACCTTATGCGACGTGCAACGAGGCCGGCGATTTGCACAACGGCCATTTCTTTCCCGCCATCCGACTTAAGTTTCAAACATTGGCGTTCATTATCCTCACTGGCCTTATCCATTGTTGCATTTAGAAAAATTCCCGGAACATATACTTCATCAGCAATAATACCAGAGACTGGCATCCGGTTTACGTGACAATCAAACACACTCATAAAAACACTAACCCTCGTGAACTTCTTCTTTTCCATTGCCAGCTCAATTGGTCCATTCACGTCCGCAATGGATTGGACAATACCATCCGCGGGGCTAACCACTAATAATTCTCTAGTTGGAGTGACACGATCTGGGTCACGAAAAAAATAAAAGCACCATACAGTGAGACCCAAGCCAATAGTTCCTAGAGGTGACCATATCAGCCAAAGCACAAAAGAACCGAGAGCAAAGAGGGCTAAAAAGCCAGGCCCCTCTGGGTGTAGCGGAGGAAATAAGTAGTCTTTCCATGTAATTTTTAGGCTTTTCACAAAGTCTCCCGATTTATAAGGGTTGTGTTATTTAGAATGGATTGTAGCGATTTCGACCTAAGCCCAACCTGATAGCATGCTCTAAGCCCTCTAGAGGCGGTCCCGCACAGGCAACGCAAAAACCTGACCAGGGTATATCAAATCCGGGTCTTTGATCTGATCTCGGTTAGCCTCATAAATTAGGGTAAACAATACACCTTCACCATAATGCCGTCTTGCAATGCGCCATAGGCTATTGCCACGAACAACTGTGATTGCACCAGGTTCGATTCCAGGCGCCGTTATCCTTCTTTGGAATGGGACCTCAACACGGGCAATAACGACATTGTCAGAATCTAACTCATCAGCCCTAATCGCGTGGTCACCAGGAGTTGCAATATCAGAGGAGGCGACGCTCCAATAGCCGGTAGAATCAACTTGTGTCCGTCCAACAAAGGTATTGTCTAGATAAACCTGAATAGAGCTTCCTACGCGCGCCATCCCGCTCAAAAAGACAAATCCTTTATCATCATAATCGACAGTTTCAATACTGAGCTCGATACCGCTGATCTGTGTCGGAGCCTGAAGCACGCGACTGGTTCCACCATCACGGGCTGTCTCAACGATCAGCACCTCACCGCCCTGCTCTGGAACAGACATCACCACTATGTTTTTGGAGACTAGGGAATCGCCTTCAAGTTGATCAACAGATAGTGAAAGCTCATGCGTGCCCGGCTGCAACGGCTCATCAGGAATAAAAACCCACTCGCCGCGACCATCTGCAGCGACGCGGCCTATAATCGCTGCGCCGTCAAGAATAGTTATTGTCGCCATTTCTGCTGCACGGCCAGCGATGACGGTATTACCCTGCGAGTCAATACGGACCACATCGAAGCTAGGGAAAATGGGTCCCGATTCTTTTTCTAGATCAATAGAAGCCTCTGATTCTGGCCCACTCAAGGTTCCGGAATCCGAAATCTCCACAGAAGAGCCATCAGGATCTTCCAATGTAAAATTCAATACGATCGCCGCAATAACGACAATCACACCGATGATCGAGATTAGAAGTGGACGGTTCACAACACCTCTCAGCTTAACATTGAAGCTCTTTTAGTAGTAGATTGCGCGGTTTGAGGCAACGGGCCGTATTCTGCTTAGCGTAACTATAGAAGACCACAGCTGTCTCAGGCGCGGCCGAGCAAGAAGGCTATCGCCCCAGCCAAACCTATGGGTAGCAACGAGACTATCATGAGAGCTAGGGGATAAAGAGCGGTCCTTATAGGTTGAGGGCCGAGAGGAATGCGTTTAGCAGTGCCGTCCGCGAATGGGATCAGCAGGAGAAAAACCAAGGCAATTACTGAAGTTTCGGCCCCTGGCTCAGTCAATATCATCGACAACCCTAGCACTGCGCCTCCCCCTCCAAGGACAATCACATTTCCCACAGCAAGGTATAAAACCCAGCATAAAGCAAGAAGACCTGCAAATGCAGCAGCCAGCGTATAAGCCGTTGCGCCGATTTCGCCCTGCCCAGACATTTGGGCGACGAAACCGAGGCCTAGCGCCAGCATTAATACGGTCACGAGTGCAGTTGGCCCTTCACTCTTAAAAGACCCTAGCCGCGCTAGAAGACCCAGCCAAAGGGCCAGATAAAGCCCAAATCTTAGCCATTTGGCTATGCTGTCAGGAGGGGCACCAAGCAACTCTCCAGTGAGAGTGGACCAAACGCAACCCAACACGAAAACAATATGAACTATGACTGCCCATGAACGGCGAAATGCAAACATATCTAGCGCTAGTCCAGCTAGAGCACCACTAATCGCTATATAGATCACCCTGCTAAGAGGGTCATAGGGCACCCATGGAGCTAGGAGCAACCAATGCCAGGCCGCCGAGAAACCAACTAGAAAACTAACGCCCGCATATTGGGCGCCTTTTGTTGAGCCAAATAGCAGCCGTATTGAGCCTGCTGCAGCCAAAGCCACACCAAAAGGAATTAGATAAGGAAACAAGTTTCCAGACAAATTTACACGCCCAGTTCAAAGGGTTCGAGGCAATATTTCCCTCAGGTCACCCATCCTTTATAACGTATACGGAGCGAATAGCAGTCAGCCTAGAAGGCGGTCAAGCTCAGTTCTAATGGAGAAAGATGTTGATGATTGGCAAAGATCACGAAGTAGAATCGAAAAGAACCTTCAAAGTCTGGGATATTTGGGTGCGCCTATTTCACTGGCTTCTAGTTATTCTTATCCTTTTGAGCTACCTCACCGCAGAAATAGGGGGGTTTGACTTTACCGTTCCCGGCACCGGTTACTTCGTTTCAACTATGAACCTGCACGTTTGGAGCGGCTTAGCTATTCTAGGACTGCTAATTTTTAGGCTTATCTGGGGCTTCATAGGATCTTCCTCAGCGCGGTTTACGAATTTCCTGAGGAGTCCGAGAGCTATCTTAGGTTATTTGAGGGCCACTTTTAGAGGGCCCGTGCCCTTTTTTGCAGGCCATAATCCAGCTGGAGGGGCTGCTGTTGCGATTATCTTATTGGTGTTGACCATTCAAGCAACTACCGGCCTTTTTGCACAGGACGATTCGTTTTTTGCAACTAAAGGGCCTCTAGCCTATGTAGTGGGTGATGAAACCAGCAAAAAGATTACCGGTATCCACAAACAATGGTGGGAATACGTAGTTGTCGTAGTGATTGCCATCCACCTCGCTGCAAATTTGTTTTACTGGCTTATTAAGAAGCAAGATCTCATTACTGCTATGTTTACAGGTAAACGTAGACTTCCCGATTCTCAGGCTCTACCCCATGTGTCCATGAAAACGAATTGGCATGGGGCTGCGGTGGCAATTATTGCAGGTATCACAATCTGGCTAATCATAAGCGTTTAGAATTAGTGAAAAAGGCACAGCAAGACAAGCAGCCTGGAAAACAGGCTGCTGATCTATCTCATGACTCGAAAATTTAGCTATTCAGTCCTGTATTCGTCGTGGCATGACTTACAGGTAAAGAGACCACGCATTTTTGGCCCTGCAGCAGCCATGCCGCCACTGCGCGCTGCAGCTGCAACTTCCTTGGCCGAAGCTGAAAGCGCTTGAAAGCGACCTGCAAAATCGTCCCAATTTTCCCATATGTTGGCAGCAGCAGTTCCACCTGGCAAGTTTTTCTCGAATGCGAGTAGCGCTGCATCAGCAGCCGCACCAATAGCGTCAGCATGTAGAGCTAAATTATCTCCATAAGGAACCTTGTTCTGTGCGATAGCACCCAAGGCACCCGCATGAGCACCTAATGATTTCATCAGGTTTATGCGATAATCAATAAAATCCTTATCGGCTGCTTGCGCTGAAGCAAGCCCAACCAATATTGTGATCGCAGCCGCGATCGACCTCATAACTACAAGTTTCATTTGTTTTCTCCCACCGATCTACAATCGAGAACAACAAAGCTCTGATTCGTGTTAGACCACCATCTACAGAAGTACATATTTCCTACCCGACTAGCAAGCCAACTACTAAATGAACTGATCTAATAATCCCATAATATAACTATGGTTAATAAACAGCATAAAACTATAAGTGTTTGCATTTTCTGCGGTTCTCAGGCCGGTAACGATCAGGATTTTGCCAAAATGGCTGCTGATCTTGGCCGTGAGATGGCCCAATCTAGGATTGGCCTGGTTTTTGGCGGGGGTAGAAGTGGCCTGATGGGTTCCATATGCGATTCTTTACTAATTCATGGGGGCCATGCTGTCGGCATTATTCCAGAATTCTTAACTGGGCAGGAAATCAGACATAAGAAAGCTCAGATTATCGTCGTACCGGATATGCACACACGCAAACGCACCATGTTCGAGCACGCCGACGCATTTTGCGTCCTTCCTGGCGGTTTGGGAACTCTAGAAGAGTTTTTCGAAATTGTGGCTTGGCGCCAACTGTCTGTTCACCATAAACCTATCATTCTCGCCAACTGGCATGGGTATTGGGATCAACTCGTGGCTATGTCTGAAGAGATTCGTAATGGCGGTTTTGCATATGAACCAATGGAAGAGCTATTTATGGTCGTCAATGAAGTTTCGGAAATAATTCCAGCTATTCAGACGAAACTAGCCAATTTGGTAGACTTTCCTGATCCAGGGCACCCTAATTTGTCTGAAACCTGAGAGCTTGGCCAATTACATGCGCAAGCAGGCTTGCACCAACTGGCTGTCTTGCCTAATTTCCCGACACTAAAATAACAAGAATAGCGCTAGGGCAATTCTACCTCTAAATAGCAGGCGCGGGCGAACCGCTTAGAAGGGAACCATCAGTGAGCAAAATTAAAGTCAAGAACCCTATTGTCGAACTCGACGGCGATGAAATGACCCGTATCATTTGGGAGTTCATCAAAAACAAACTGATCCTCCCCTACCTGGATGTTGAATTGAAGTACTTCGATCTTGGTGTTGAGGCGCGCGACAAAACCGATGATCAGATCACTATCGATGCTGCTAATGCGATTCAAGAATACGGGGTTGGTGTAAAATGTGCCACCATTACACCTGACGAGGATCGTGTTGAGGAATTTGGTCTGAAGAAAATGTGGCGCTCCCCCAATGGGACAATACGTAATATACTTGGTGGCACAGTATTCCGTGAGCCTATAATCTGCTCCAACGTTCCACGTTATGTACCCGGTTGGACGGAACCGATTGTCATCGGCCGTCACGCTTTTGGCGACCAATATCGTGCCACTGACTTCAAGGTCCCAGGGCCCGGTAAATTGACCCTCACCTTCCAGCCAAACGATGGCGGTCAACCAATGGAGTTTGATGTATATGATTTCCCGGAAGCGGGCGTTGCTATGGGAATGTATAATTTGGATGAATCCATCAGAGGATTTGCGCGAGCATGCATGAACTATGGGCTACAGCGCAATTATCCGGTCTATATGTCGACCAAGAACACGATCCTGAAAGCTTATGATGGGCGCTTCAAGGACTTATTTGAAGAAGTCTATCAGAAAGAATTTAGGGATAAGTTTGAGGCACAAAGTCTCACTTACGAGCATCGCCTTATTGATGATATGGTTGCCTGCGCCATGAAATGGTCCGGTGGATATGTATGGGCTTGCAAGAACTATGACGGCGACGTGCAATCCGATACAGTCGCGCAGGGCTTTGGATCGCTTGGCCTCATGTCATCTGTTCTGATGACACCTGATGGAAGAACAGTAGAGGCAGAAGCTGCACATGGAACTGTGACCCGTCACTATCGCCTGCACCAGCAGGGTAAAGAAACGTCAACTAATCCAATTGCGTCAATTTTCGCCTGGACACGCGGGCTTAAGTATCGTGGGGAGTTTGATGGTACATCAGATGTTGTTGGTTTTGCTGAAAAGCTTGAAACAGTATGCGTAAAGGCTGTTGAGAATGGCTTCATGACCAAAGATTTGGCTATCCTTATCGGTCCAGAGCAGTCCTGGATGACAACCAATCAGTTCCTCGAAAAGTTGGATGAGATGTTGCGAGCTGAGATGGGATAATATCATATCTCAGCTCTTAAGTAGTTACGGCGTCTCTATATTGCGAGACGCCGTAAGCTCGTTTCAAAATTAAGGCTTAAGCGACCCTCTTCGTCGCCTGTAACTTAGCTTCATCCAAATCATAGAATAAGAGCATGCCAACCGCGCCCACTAGACAAACTACAGGTGCGATACCAACCGTGATATAAATTGCACTAATTGCGCTTTCTGGCTGAACTATGGCCGCTCCAGCTGTGCCGGACACATAACCCATAGCACCGAGCAAGAGGCCAGTGATTGCTGGTCCTAATGCATAGGCCATTTTCTCGGCGGTCGTATAGATACCGGCAAATACGCCCGCACGCTCTAACCCTGTGCGCCGGCGATCATACTCGATGGTATCCGGTAACATGGACTGACCGATGATTAGAATACCAGCAGCTGCAATGCCTGTACCCATCGGCCGAAGTAGAATGAGTGCCAAGGGATCGCTAGCGTCAGCTACCAACCACGAAAGGGCAGATAGCGCAAGTATGCTACAAGCAAAAATTAGAGCCCACTGCTTTCCAACACGTCGCGAAAACTTCAACCAAAGAGGAATCGTCAGCAAACTAGCAGCAGTTGATGTGGCAAACATGAAACCCATTGTCTTGGTCGGCTGCTCCAACACGCGTTGCACGAAATAAGCATACCCACCAAAAGAAAACGAATTAGCAAGCAACATAAGAAATTTTATTACCACTAGCTTCAAGAAAGGTGTGTTCTCAGCTACCGTTCTTAATTGCTCTTTAAAGGAGGGAGAGGGTCCTTGCGGCACCTCATGAAAGGGTGCCTTTGCAGTCATTGCAAAACACAAGCCTGCCGCCAACACCACCACAACGGCCATACTCCAGCCGATCACTGCGTGCCCAAACCGTCCACCACCGGCATATTCCAAGATGAAAGGCGATAGAATCAAGGCTCCAACCTGAGCAACTTGAATCGCAGTCACACGCCACGACATCAAGAAAGAACGTTCATGGTAGTTGTTAGACATCTCAGCTGGCATAGCGAGATATGGCACATTGAAGATCGTGTATCCTGTAGAATACAAGATAAGTGCAGCGAGCATATACCAAACAGCGGTTGAACCGACAATTCCACTGGGTGGAGAAAACAAAGCAATCAATGACAGCCCACATACGATTCCACCCAATACTAAATAGGGTCGGTGGCGTCCCCATCGCGTTCGCGTGCGGTCACTAAGTACTCCCATAGCTGGGTCTGTAATTGCATCATAGATTTTCGAAATAGCAAATATGGTCCCAGCCGCGACAGCAGCAATCCCTAATATATCTGTCATAAAACGCATCAGCCAGATATTGGTGATGTTGAACATAATGGAAGGAACGACCGTACCTATTCCCCAGCCAACGGCAATTAGTAGCGGAAGTTGAACCTCAGGTTTTGATGCTGTCGTCATCAGTACCCCCTCATAAACAGTGATTCTCAGTGTTACACCTTAGCACCATCGTCACATTCCCCATTCATAAAGATATAAAGAGATTGTAGTCACAAAATATCGGGGAATCTTAAATTATACAGAGCGCAAGTGATACCGGCTAACGTGAATACTGGCGAATCATGCTCTGGCCTGCTAGAGACATGTGTTTATTTTGAAGAGGGGAACCAAGGCATGTCAGATATATCCTCGCAGGACACCGCCGATTATCCGGATCCACGTTATTCCTGGTATTGTATGGGCATCATCGTATTTGCCTATTTCTTCGGGTTTATGGACCGCATTATCGTTGGACTACTAACCCCCGCAATACAGCAGGACCTTGGGTTTTCCGATACCGAAATGGGTATTATTCAAGGCCTAGCCTTCGCCGTATTTTATTCTATCTTCGTAATTCCTATCGGTTGGGCCGCCGACCGCTATAACCGAAAAAATTTGCTGACTATCGGCACAGCAATGTGGAGCATCTTTACGGCTGGCTGCGGCCTAGTTCGCAGCTTTACGGGTTTGTTTGGTATGCGTGTTGGAGTGGGTATCGGTGAAGCCACATTAAATCCGTGCACGGCCTCCCTCATCGGCGACTATTTCCCGCCACGCGATAGGCCAAAAGCTTTTGGTATATACACCATGGCGACCGCATTCGGTACGGGGCTCACTTATGTGTTTGGAGGACTACTTATTGCTTTTACTGGGGCCTTTGCTAACCAGGTCAACATGTTCAACATGCCAATCCTAGGAGAAATACCCGCATGGCAGGCCGTTTTTATTATCATAGGACTGGCGGGACTCACACCAGCGATCTTAATGGCCCTTACAGTGCGCGAACCTAAACGTAAGGAAGTCGCAAAATCCAAAAGCGAGAAGCCATCTTGGGCTGAAATCTTTGCCTTCTTGAATCAGAACAAGGTAACGTTACTTTGTCATCACTTCGGTGTCGCCTTTATCCTGATGGCTGTCTATGGCTGGGTAAACTGGATGCCTTCATTGTTTGGCCGGGTACATGGCTGGACAGTGCCTCAATTCAGTCTGTGGTACGGCCTTTTTGGCGGAATGTTTGGTATTGTTTCAGCTATTTCCAGCGGGTATGTCACCAACTGGTTCAAAGACAGTGGCAAAACGGATGGTGCGATGCGCACGGTTCTATGGGGTGGTGCTGGTTTAACAGTCGGTACAGCCATTGCACCATTGATGCCCACGCCTGAACTATGTCTCGCCTTATTCGCAATATCAGGTATTTTTTCCAACTGGCCACCAGCGCAGGCTTTAGCAGCAGTTAATGACATGACGCCTAATCAAATGCGTGGGGTAGTCACTTCGGGCTATATTCTTGTCATAGGTATTGGTGGAGCCGGCATTGGACCCTTCGCCATGGGCTGGGTGACTGACAACGTATTTGGCAACCCCAATGAGATTCATTATTCCATGGCACTGGTAACTGCTGTGATGGGTTCTATGGGAACTATACTGATTGCATATGGCCTGAAAGCATATCGCGAGAGCGCTAGCCGTGTAGATTGGATGACAAAACAAGCAATATAGACGGAATAAACTATTCCGCGGCGAGTTTGCCTTTGGCATGACCCCAGCCTGAACCACCCTGGACAGTCTGAACATAGCCCTTAGGTAGACCCGCATCCGGTGTAAAACCATACATAGCTTCTCCGGGCATAGCATCGGTAAGTATATCGCGCACGGCAATAAGTTTATTGAGATCAATACCAGTTCTCAGGCCCATACTATCGAGTAGAAAAACGAGATCTTCGGTGATTATGTTGCCAGAAGCTCCCGGTGCAAATGGACAACCGCCTAAACCACCGAGCGAGCTATCCAGCGTATCTAGCCCTATATCAAGTGCCGCAATTACGTTGGCTAACCCTTGTCCACGCGTATTATGTAGATGAATGCCAGAAAGCTTGTTCCGACCCACAGCAACCCAGATACCCTTAACCAATTCCTTTACTTGAATAGGATTGGCATAACCGGTTGTGTCTGCCAGGCCCACTTCGTCACAACCAAGGCCTATAAGCTTCTCAGCCATCTTTATCACATTCGCCTGGGGCACATGCCCTTCCAGGGTACAACCAAATGCAGTTGATAGGCCGCCCTCAAAATGAGGCCGCCTATCTTCTGGTGTCGATTTTATGAGTTCAACAATCTTTTCTACTTCCTGGAGTACCTGTTCATGATTCTTTTTCAAGTTGGCCAGGGAGTGAGTCTCAGATACCGACAATGGTAAAGTAATTTTTTGAGCGCCAGCATTAATAGCGTTCGCCGCACCCTTATAATTCGGCACCAAAACTGCAACTTGTAGATCCTTCAGCGTACGCGCGTATCTTACAATTTCCGCAGTATCGGACAGTTGTGGCAAGATTCTTGGTGGAACGAAGGAACCGACCTCAATTTCGCGCACTCCAGCCTCATGCTCAGCCTTGATCCAGGCCATCTTAGCATCAGTCGGCATAATCGACTGTACCGACTGCAGACCATCTCGAGGGCCCACTTCACTGATCAGGATATCAATATCATCCATAATATGGGTCATTCAAAGGTCCATAGAAAGGGTGGATAAAAGGCTCCAAATTTTTCCAGCAAATGCCACTAGAGCACAGCTTGCTGTTCCCTCACCAATATATATGATCGGAGGTTCATCAGGTCCATAGAGGCCTGCCAAAAAGAACACGATCATGCATAAAAACAGGGGATTTGCCTATGGCAGACTCAGCTAATCTTCCTTTGGCCGGGACAAAAGTTATTGAATTTACCCATATGGTGATGGGACCAACGGTAGGGTGTATCCTTGCTGATTTAGGGGCTGACGTGATTAAGATCGAGCCGTTAAAAGGCGATAACACCCGCCGACTGATTGGCTCCGGCTCGGGCTATTTCCCTATGTTCAACCGTAACAAGCGCTCCATATGCCTCGATCTTAAGAACGAGACCGGTCATAGCGTCGCAATAGAACTCATCAAAAAGGCAGATATCGTCATTGAAAACTTCCGACCAGGCGCGATGGATAAGCTGGGCTTCGGTTATGAAGATCTCAAGAAGATCAACAAGAGCCTAATCTACTGCTCGGAAAAAGGCTTCCTTTCTGGCCCTTATGAACATCGCACAGCCCTAGACGAGGTGGCGCAAATGATGGGTGGCCTTGCTTATATGACTGGGCCCCCAGGAAAACCTCTGAGAGCGGGTTCCTCGGTGATCGACATTACCGGTGGCATGTTCGGGGTAATTGGCATTCTCTCTGCCCTAGTCAAACGTAATCAGACCGGCGAAGGCCAACACGTTGTTGCCAGTCTGTATGAGACCACGGTCTATCTGGTCGGGCAGCACATGGCCCAATTCGGCGTTACAGGGACCCCCGCCAACCCCATGCCAGCAAGGGTATCAGCCTGGGCAATTTACGATGTCTTTGAGACAAGAGACGACGATAAAGTATTTGTTGGCGTGGTTTCCGACACTCAGTGGAAAAAATTCTGCGAGGCCTTCGGCCTAGATGATTTATGGGCCAATGAAGATTTACGGAGTAATAATGGCAGGGTAGAGGCCCGGAAATGGCTAAAGCCCAAAATCGAGGAACTATTCAAGAACTATGACAAAACTAACCTAATGCTTGAACTAGAAGCCACGGGTGTTCCCTTCGCTCCGATCTCTAAACCGCATGACTTGTTCGACGACCCGCACTTGAATGCAGCGGATGGTCTATCAGAAGTGACTCTAACCGACGGAGATGGTGCAGGCCGTAAGATCAAGCTGCCCAACATGCCTTTGTCTATAGGCGGAGAGCGCCTTGGGATACGCCAGGACCTTCCGCGCCAAGGCGAACACACTAAAGAGGTGCTGGCTGAAATGGGGTATGACGATGTGACTGTACATAAGATGCTTGAGGATAAGATCGCCGCAGGGGAATAAAAGGATGTGAAAGTCGATATTTGTCCGTTTTCTTGCAGAATGAATCTTATCAATTTTTTGCTGTATGATGACTAGCTGGGATTATATTATTGTCGGTGCTGGAACTGCAGGCTGTGTGCTAGCAAACCGTTTGTCTGCCGACCTCACCCATAGGGTTCTCCTCTTGGAAGCAGGTGGGTTTAATTTCCAGCCTGAAATTCACGTGCCAGCAGGAATGGCCCGCGCCATCGCCAATCCAAATCTCAACTGGCACTACCCTGTTGAAGCTGACCCGTCTCGCCAAAATAGGGCCGATATATGGGCAGCAGGTAAGGGTCTTGGCGGGAGCAGCTCCATTAATGGGCTCTTTTATTCACGTGGTCAGCCGCAAGACTATGACAATTGGGCAGATCTAGGGAATACAGGCTGGGCATACAAGGATGTCGAGCCCTTATTTAGACGTATAGAACATTCTGAGGTGGGGGATGCCAGCCTGCGGGGTAAGGAGGGTTTCTTGAATGTCTCTGCCCTCCGCTCAGTGCATCCATTATCACAAGTGTTTGTCGACGCAATAAAAGAATGCGGTGTCCCGCTTGTCGCCGACTACAACGGCTACGCCTCATCTTGCGTGGCTCTGGCACAAGTGACACAGAAACGCGGACGCCGTCATAGTGCGGCTCAGGCTTATCTAAATCCTATCAAACGGCGGCCCAACTTAAAGGTAGTAACTGGTGCTTACTGCGAACAATTATTGATCCATGATAAGGTTTGCAGAGGCGTTGCTTATCGTCATGGTAACTCACTATTAAGAGCAAAAGCAGAAAAGGAGATCGTGGTTACAGCTGGCACCATCGGTACGCCAAAAATATTGATGCTGTCCGGCATTGGACCTGGCGCCCACCTACAAGATATGGAAATTCCAGTTATCAGGAATAGTCCTGGTGTCGGCATCAATTTACAAGAGCACCCCAATGTAGGCATCGGTGCAAGGGTTTCGGTGAACACCTACAACCTTGATGCGCACAAACCCGTAAAGATATTAGCTCATTTGCTACGATGGCTTTTCACTAGGGGCGGTCCGGCAGCCAGCCCATACTCACAGGCGGCCGCCTTTTATAATTCAGCAGATCATGAGGGCCGTCCGGACCTAGAAATCTTGTTCGCGCCTCATAATTTTGAATTGTCTCCTGATGGGCCAAAACCCAGCAGGCATGCCGGTGTCAATGGCATCGTGAGTTTGTGTCGTCCAAATAGTCGCGGTCGAGTGCGCCTACGTTCGGCTAAGTTCGAAGATACCCCAGTAATCAACATGCAGCTCTTATCAGATGCCAGAGATATTGCACTAATGATTAAGGGATGCAGAATGATGCGAAAAGTATACGCCTCGGCTGCATTCAGAGACTTTGTCGAGAGTGAAACCCTGCCCGGCTCCTCTATTCAATCGGACCAAGACTGGGAGGACTATCTTAGAAAAACAGTATTTGGTGGCAATCATCTAGTTGGCACCTGCAAGATGGGCAATGATGACCATTCAGTCGTGAATACCAACCTAGAAGTACATGGTATTCAGCGTCTCCGCATCGCGGATGCCTCTATAATGCCAGCGCTAGTTAGCGCACACACTAATGCAGCGGTCTTAATGATTGCCGAAAAAGCCTCGGATATGATTAAGGAAAATAGAAACTAGATAATTGGCCCAAGTTAACTTGTCATAGTGCAGCAGACTATTATCGTTAGAGGTAAACCCAAGGTCGCTCTGTCTTATCGCGCTGTTGGAAGGCGAGAATTTCGCAATTACGCCTGAGGGTGAGCCCAATAGGATCCAGCCCTTCTAGCAGCATTTCCTTGTCTGTAGCGGTAATGTCAAATCTATGAACACTGCCATCTGGTCCTGTTACCTTCTGGCCCGGCAGATCAATCTGCACCTTTTCTGTTCCGTTGCCAATTACTACAGCAGCCGATAAAGCTTTGACCATTGTCTCGGACAGGACGATTGGCAACAAGCCATTCCGCACGCAGTTACCGTAAAAAATAGTACCAAAGCTAGATGCTATTATACAGCGAATCCCCCACTCCTTTAATGCCCAAACAGCGTGCTCTCGCGATGACCCACAGCCAAAGTTTTCACCAGACAAAAGTATCTCGGCTTCGCGGTATGGACCTTGGTTGAGAATGAATTCCGGATTCTCTACCCTCGCATCAACATCGGTATAGCGCCAGTTGGCGAACATACCACTGGATAGACCATCCTTGGTAACCCCTTTCATCTCCCGGCTAGGAATAATAGCGTCGGTATCAATATTAACACGCATTATGGGAGCTGCGACTGAAGTCAATGTCGTAAATTTCTGCATGGCAAGTGACATGAGATTTCTTCCTGCGCTAACCGAGCTTCCGGACATCAGCGATGGCACCGGCGAGCGCTGATGCGGCTACGGATGTAGGGCTGGCTAGGTGCGTACGTGTTCTAGGCCCTTGCCGATTCTCAAAATTACGATTAGTGGAACTAATAACTCGCTCATATTCACCGAAGTGCTCACCACCGGCAAAGAAGCACATGGAACAGCCGCTCTCGCGCCATTCGAAATTGGCATCGGTAAAGACCTTGTCTAACCCTTCTGATTCGGCTGCAAGCTTTACCTGACTCGAGCCAGGTACAATAATAGCTTTAACTCCTTCGGCTACTCGACGGCCCTTTACCACCTTAGCTACTTCGCGCAGATCAGATAGCCGGGAATTAGTGCATGATCCGATAAAAGCTGCACTAATAGGCAGACCCTCAAGCGGGGTCCCTGGAGTAAGATCCATGTATTCAAGAGCCTTCTCCCATGCTTCCCGGGTGTTTGGATCAGTTGCTTCGGAAGGGTCTGGGACAACACCATCCACCCTACTACCATGACCAGGGCTCGTCCCCCAGGTTACTTCCGGCACGATATCTGCGCAGTCGATGGTAATACTTTTATCATACACAGCATCTTCGTCGGACTTCAATTTACGCCAGTATTCAACTGCTTGGTCCCATATAACCCCAGTTGGGGCATAAGGCCTTCCTTCAAGATAATCTATGGTTGTGTCATCAGGGGGAATAATGCCTGTGAAAGCGGCAAATTCGACAGCCATATTACAGACTGTAAATCGGTTCTCCTGGGGAAGCGCACTAATGGCTGAGCCAGTAAACTCAATAGCATGCCCCACTCCTCCGCCAGCCGTATAGCGGCTGATGAGGCTGAGAATCATGTCTTTAGCGGTAACTCCAAAACTAAGCGTGCCTTCAAAATTAACCTGCATGGATTTTGGTTTGTTGACGGCAAGTGTCTTCGTAGCCAATGCATGTTCGCCTTCCGTTGAGCCAATACCCCATGCCAATGCACCCAAAGCCCCGAGCGTACAGGTATGACTATCAGGACAAACCTGTGTGAGACCTGGCAGTGTGATACCTTGCTCTGCCGAGACGACGTGAACAATTCCTTGACGGGCATCACCGAGATCAAACAGATTAATCCCTGCAGCAGTAGCAGCTTCTCGAGTAGTGGTAATGAAATTTCTGCCAGACGGCATAATAGTTTTATCACCGCGACCCGGGAGAGTATCGACGATATGGTCCATAGTACAGAACACCTGCTCGGGGTTCATCACCACACGCCCAGCTGTTTCAAGTCCCTTCAGGGATACCGAGCCGGTACGTTCATGCAAGAAGACACGGTCGATATAGAGCAGAGCAGACCCTTCTCCAAGATCAGCGACCGTATGCGCATCCCATAGTTTTTCAATCAGTGTGCGGGCCATATACTCATATCCAAACTCTTCGCGATATTGACGGGTATAGCCTTGCGCTAGCATTAAGAAAAGAGATCGATTTATTTTACTGATCAATACTCATGCTCTAGCCAAAGTCAGGCGACGATAGCAATAGAACAAACGTAATACGATAAATTGCAGTGGCATTTAAAGTAAATAGAGGTAAGTTCAACTGAAATCCATAGAACCTGCCATGTAGGAGAACCAAGATGACTGGAACACAACCCTTTGTTAGCCCCATGGTTCGAACAGCTTTATTTGTTTCTGACATGCAACGATCCGCTGCTTTCTACAAGGATGTACTCGAGCTAGAGGAACTATACGCAGAAGGTGCCCTCACCCATGCAACGGCAGCTAAACTTTTAGGTATGCCACCTGAGACTGCCATCAGATACAAAATCTTGCGTTCGTCAGGCCTCAATAAAGGCATGGTTGGTCTTTTTGAGCTAACTGATCCAGAACCTCCGAAAGTGCATAAGCGCGCCAACGGCTGTAGTATTGGAGAAACTTGTTTAGTATTTTATTGTGCCGATCTTGACACTGTAATGGAACGTCTTATTGAAGGTGGTCACTCTATAGTCTGTCCACCCATGCGTCTTGAAGTCGAAATCGAAGATGGCGCCCTTAAAGATGCTGTTATTAACTCTGAGGAGCTACCTGCGCGTGGTATGCGCGAGATGACGTTCCATGATCCTGACGGGATTCTCATTAACCTCATTGAGCGCGACCCCAAAAGCAATTACTAAGAAGCAAATAAATAGATAGCGTTTCTTATTGAACGCGGAATAAATAGCTAAACAAGGTTATTCATGTCTTAGTGCCTCAATGGGATCGAGACGCGCAGCGCGTTGGGCTGGCATATAACCAAATAGTACCCCGACTAAAGCTGAGAACAGGAACGCAAGAGCCATCATTTCAGGCTGGAGGATAAATGGCACGTTGAGTAGTGGCGCCATAGCCCAGGCACTACCCAGCCCAACCCCGATGCCCACAATACCACCGAAGCCAGCTAGCATGGCCGCCTCTACAAGAAACTGAAACAGAATCTCTTTTTCACGGGCACCAATAGCCATTCGGATACCAATCTCACGAGTTCTTTCGGTCACCGAGACAAGCATGATGTTCATAATACCTATACCCCCAACTAGAAGGCTGATAGCAGCAATAGCTGAAAGAAATCCAGTCATGACTGTAGTTGAACTTTGAAATGCCGTAGACATTTCCTGCACGCCCCGCACACTAAATAGATCATCACCACCGGGAGGCGGTGGCCGGCGTTCACGCATAATCATTTCAACTTCATTCTGAGCTGCTGCAACCAAGGAATCAGTCATCGCCGCTACGTAAATTTGATCTACCTTATTAGTTCCAGAGATACGGCGTTGGTAATATTTTAGTGGGACAGCGACCACGTCATCCTGGTCCCCGGAGAACATCACCTGCCCTTTGGCTTCCAAAAGACCAATCACCTCACATGAAGCTTTTCCTACCCTCAGTATTTGTCCAAGAAAATTTCCACCCTTAAACAGTTCTTTTCGAACTGTCTCGCCAATAATACAGACCGATTTTCCCCCTTGCTCCTCTGCAAGTGTGAATAAGCGGCCAGCGGCGAGAGCCCAACTGCGCACATTGACAAATTCATGGTCTGTCCCTACCACTTGCGCTCGCCGGTTGGCGTTGCCAAAAACGACCATTTGTCTGCCAATAGACATAGGTGCGACGCCTGATAGCATACTAGTTTCTCGCCGCAACGCGTTAACGTCGTCTATCTCAAATGGTGGACCAGACTGTCGTGCACCGCCACGTCTCCGTTGACCAGGGAATATGGTCAGCATAGTACTACCAAGTTTCGAGATTTCTTGCTGCACTTGAGCTTTTGTTCCCTCACCAAGTGTAACCACAACAATGACAGCAGCAACACCAATAACTATGCCAAGTGTAGTCAGGATAGATCGCAAGACGTTACGACGAATTTCACGCAAGGATAGAAGGAATATATTACCGATCATCTTTTATCCTCACGCTGCTTCCGATCGCCATTCATTCACAATAAGGCCATCTCGAAATTCAAGTTTACGTCGAGAAAATGCAGCCATCTCGTCTTCATGAGTCACGAGAACGATTGTAATCCCTTGATCTTGATTCAAGTAAGACAGTAACTCCATAATCTCTTGACTGCGTGCAGTATCAAGATTGCCTGTTGGCTCATCTGCCAGTAATAGTGAGGGTTTGGTTACCATGGCTCGAGCGATAGCAACACGTTGCTGCTGACCACCAGACAACTCCGATGCTGTATGATGCTCTCGGTTTTCAAGTCCGACGGCACGCAATGCTTCCATTGCTAATTCTTTGCGGTCATTTTTTGATATGCGGCGATATATAAGTGGCAGTTCGAGGTTCTCTAATGCAGTCGTGCGCGATAACAAATTGAAACCTTGGAACACAAAACCAAGATAGTGCCGCCGCAATAACGCTCTTTGGTCTCTTGTCAATGTTTTGACATCAACTCCCTTAAAAATATAGCGCCCGCCAGTGGGTGTATCTAGGCAACCCAGAATATTCATAGCTGTTGATTTTCCGGAACCACTGGAGCCCATAATTGCAACGAATTCACCAGCATCAATTTGGAAGCTAACACCGGCTAGGGCATGAACTGCCATCTCTTTCTCACCATAGACCTTGGTTACGTTTTCCAAAGCCACCACAGAACCTTCATACTCCCTCTCCCACAGATCTGCATGTGGCCGTGGATTATCAATCATGATTCAGCAGCCTCCAATCCAATCACTACCTCCGTCCCTTCTGTAACATCTTTACTAATGACTTCAGCTAGCTCTCCATCAAGCAGCCCTATTTCAACAGGAATCGGTCGGGGTTGGCCTTCTTCTATTACCCACACGCGGCCAGATTCGCCTGGCTGCAGCAAAACTTGGCGAGAGCCCCGGTTACGATTAAAGCGAGGCATCATCATACCCATTAGACCCGGAGGTCCGCGGCGTCGCCCGGCTGACTCCTGCGCTGCAGTGGTCGAGATTGGAGGTTGAAACCTCAATGCTGAATAAGGAACCATAATTGCGCCGACTCTTGTGGCAGTAGTAATGGTCGCTGTAGCCGTCATACCAGGACGCAATAAAAGATCACTATTATCAACAGATAATAAGGCTTCATAGGTAATAACACCGTTATCATCTTTGGGAGCAAAACGCACTGATGTGATGCTGGCAGGAAACTTCCGGCCGGGATAGGCATCAACGGAAAAAGTTGCGTCCTGTTTTTCCGTTACCTGTCCGATATCTGCCTCATCTATATCGATTACAAGTTTCATCGCTGATAAATCCTCAGCCAAAGTAAACAAAACAGGTGTCTGGAAAGAGGCAGCAACTGTCTGACCTGGTTCGACCTGACGCCTAAGAACTACGCCATCAATTGGCGCCGTGATTTCTGTCTTCGCCAAGTTAGTCTCTTCAGCGGCAAGATTAGCCTCAGCGACAGTGACTTGGGCAATTGTACTGGTCAGCGCTGCACTAGCGCGCGCATTTGCCGCACTAGCATTGTCTAGGGCTTGCTCGGATATGTTACCTTGCGCATACAACCGCTCCGCTCTATTCAGATTATTGCGCGCTTCTAGTTCACTGGCGCGAGCTTCTTCCACTTTGGCGTTAGCAGATGCTAACTGTGCTCGAGACTGCCTGACCCGAGCCGATAATTGATCCGGATCCATAGTTGCAAGGCCTTGGCCTTGAGAGACCCTATCGTTGAAATCTACGTGGACATCTTCAATCAGACCAGAAATTTCCGCTCCTACATCAACTTGATTCAGAGGCTGAATGCTACCTGTTGCCGTAACCGTCGCCGTCAGATCACCGCGCATCGCGGGAGCCGTTCTAAAACTATAGTCTCGTGCTCCACCCTCTGGACGGAAAGAAAAAATTGCAACAATGGTAATCAGAATCAGCACTACTACTGGCCATCGGTATTTGAATAGTAGTCCTTTTTGGGCTGTTCTCAGTCCCAATTTTTCAGCCATGTCAGCACCGGGCACAATCTTTTCCATCATGATATTGTTCAAAATCCTTAGTTCTTGAGAATAGCTAAACGGAGACTACATAGGTCTAGATCGAGGCTTTTCTAACAGCAGCCAGAAACTAGAGAAACTGATAATCCGTACTATTCTATAAAACCCTATTGTATCTTTAATGTGTCAAACATTAAGTATTCGAGTAATAGAATGTAACAGACCAGCGTCAGGTGCGAGCTCTTCAACCCAAATATTATTTTCAACAACGTGTTGCAGCGTCGCAATATACAGAAAAATGACTATACAATATGTAAATAAATAGGCTTCTTAGCTAATTGACTAATTCTGCAAGACACGTACGGATAGCATCCAAACTAGAACCGGCCTTGGAGCCGTCTGGTCCACCGGCTTGGGCCATATCGGACCGGCCACCGCCGCCTTTACCACCCAATGCCTCTGCACCAACCCTCACCAGAGAAACAGCGTCAATTCGGCCTACAAGATCTGCAGTTACACCAACAACTACCGACGCTTTATCACCAGATACCGCAACTAGCGCAACTACACCACTTCCCAAGGATTTCTTTATCTCATCTGCCATTCCTTTTAGATCTTTAGCTGGAATATCCTTAAGAACACTGCCCGAGAATGCGACCGACCCAATCGCTTCAACCTTAGCTCCTGTTTTTCCTTCGCCACCATGAACTAATTTCTTTCTTAGGTCTGTAATCTCACGTTCTAATCTCTTACGGTCATCGATAAGGCCTATGATTCTATCAACCAGGTCTGGCTGAGATACTTTGAGTGCACCGGTCATCTGGCCAATAATAATCTGCTGCTCCCTTACCCATTCTTCTGCAGCTGGGCCAGCAACCGCCTCAATACGACGCACGCCGGAAGCAACGGCGGATTCTTCAGTGATCTTGAATAACCCAATATCACCCGTCCGGCTAACGTGTGTACCGCCGCACAGTTCGACCGAATACTGGCGCTTAGTTGCTTCATCTCCGCCGCCCATAGCAACTACCCGCACTTCATCACCATATTTCTCGCCAAACAAGGCCATCGCCCCTGCTTCAATTGCACCCTCAGGGTCCATCAATTTTGTCAAAACCGATCCATTAGCACGAATCTGAGAGTTGACGATTTCCTCAACAGATTGAAGTTCGTCTTGTAGCAGAGACTTAGGATGGCTGAAGTCAAAGCGTAACCGATCCCTCGCCACTAAAGAACCTTTTTGGGTGACGTGTTCTCCCAATATCTGTCTCAAGGCTGCGTGCAATAAGTGTGTTGCGGAATGATGCCGACGTAACGCAGAGCGGTGTTGTGTATCAACTGAGAAAGTTGCTTCATCACCTACTGAGACTGTACCATGAACAACAGTGCCAGCATGGACATGCAGCACATCGCGTTTCTTTTGGGTATCAAGAACATTAATTTTGGCACCGCCGCTCGCGGTAATAATACCTGTGTCTCCAATCTGGCCACCCGATTCACCATAAAATGGTGTTTGGTTTGCCAGCAACTCTACCTGTTCTCCTTCATCGGCATGAGTAATAGCAATACCATCAGAGACAAGGGCCACAATCTTGGCTTGCGCTGTCTCTGTAGCATAACCTAGAAAATCCGAGGCACCTACTTCATCACAAACCTCAAACCACACTTTATCTGTAGCCGCGTCACCTGAGCCAGCCCAGGCTTTGCGTGCTTCCAAGCGCTGGGCTTCCATAGCGGCGGAGAAAGACTCGGTGTCGACATCTATACCTCGCGAACGTAATGCATCCTGGGTCATATCCAGCGGAAAACCGTAAGTGTCATAGAGGCGAAAAGCGACGTCACCCGACAGAACTTGCCCTGAAGATAGGTTACTTGATTCTACATCCAAGAGTTTGAGGCCACGATCAAGCATTGATTTGAAACGGGTTTCCTCAAGTAAAAGTGTTTCGGTCAAAAGGGACTTAGCGCGCTCGAGTTCCGGATACTGTGCACCCATTTGGCTAACTAAAGCTGGAACCAGGCGATGTAATAACGGATCTGAACATCCCATTAGATGAGAATGGCGCATAGCACGGCGCATAATTCGACGTAGAACGTATCCTCGGCCTTCATTCGATGGTAAAACACCATCTGAAATCAGAAAACCTGTCGCTCTAAGGTGATCCGCAATTACGCGGTGAGAAATGGCGTGTTCCCCATCTGGATCAGTACCTGCTGCGTTAGCCGCGGCCTCGATGAGTGCGCGCATTAAATCAATTGCATAATTATCATTGGTCCCTTGAAGAATAGCTGCAGTACGCTCTAGCCCCATACCGGTATCAACACTGGGTTTGGGCAGATCAACGCGCTCGTTTGCACTGAGTTGTTCATATTGCATGAAGACGAGGTTCCAAATCTCAACAAAACGATCTCCATCTTCATTGGCAGAGCCAGGAGGTCCGCCGGGAATTTTTTCACCGTGATCATAAAATATTTCAGTACAGGGCCCGCAGGGTCCTGTCTCACCCATAGCCCAGAAATTGTCTGCTGTAGGGATACGGATAATTTTTTCGTCTGGAAGACCTGCGATCTTTGCCCACAGGGCTGCAGCTTCCTCATCAGACGTATGAACTGTAACAAGAAGACGTTCCGGAGAAAGGCCTAACTCACTCGTCACAAGGTCCCAGGAGAGTTGGATAGCTTCTTCTTTAAAGTAATCTCCGAAAGAAAAATTACCCAGCATTTCAAAAAACGTATGATGCCGGACGGTATATCCTACATTATCTAGATCATTATGCTTACCCCCAGCGCGCACACATTTCTGCGAAGATGTTGCTCGTGCATACTGGCGCGTTTCAATGCCAGTAAATACATCTTTGAACTGGACCATTCCTGCATTGGTAAACATTAGCGTTGGATCATTGCGTGGCACTAGTGGACTAGATGCAATGACGTCGTGGCCATTACGAGCAAAATAATCCAAAAAAGTCGCACGAATCTCTTTTGTCGATGCCATCTCAACCAATACTATCAAAAGAAAGCAACGGATTAGCCACATGGGGCCACCCTTTGCAAACTTATTTATGATCCCGCCTCCGAAGTTAGTCTAGGTCTGGGCCGGACGGCTTGGTTTTTATAGAGTCTCCAGTGGAGTGTCCAGAACGCTTGCCAGCGGGCGCATCTAATTTACATCACAACTTACACACTCAGGCTTTTGGAAACCCTGTCGGGCTTGTCGTTTGGGTTCCTAATTTTGCTCCGAGTGTCGGGTTGGCATAGTAAATCACCATATAATAAATCTTACCACCACGGCACCGGAAAAAATTGGAGTTGTTTAATGTTAAGGTCCCCGTATCCTCGTAGTCTGAACCTATTTTGGGTGTTAGCGTAACGGTAAAGTTTGCTGCACAACGTTGATCCTCGACGTCTATAGTGTGTTCAAAACCTTCAAAGTGCGCATCGTAGTTGCCAAGTAAGTGATCGTAAAAAGCTTCTAAAGGAAGTTGTCCTGCAGCTGGACTAGCGTAAAACCGACGAACTTCGTTGTCCCCATGGTAAATTACTACTTCCGAGTCGCTCGCAAAACAACCACAAGCTGCTGCAATATCTTCTTTCGCAACATTCCCGAAATAGTCCCGCTCAACGAGTTTGATGTAATAGTCCCGATCAAATATAGACATTGTCACTATTCCTCAGTTAGGCATCTACCTACAGCAGCTAGCCAGACTTTTATTTTCTCCGTTTCCTTCTAACGGATATAGGTCAATAGGCATATAGGCATCGCTACTTTTACTTCCTCTAGTAAACACAGTCTCAGACTCTTAAATAGTCAAACACATTTATGGCGGCGGACTAAGTTAAGCTCCGCCGCCATAAGTACTTGAGGGGATATAAGCTGCTATTCAGCAGCTGGCTCTTCACTGTTTTCTGTCTTATTTTCCTCTTCAATATCACCAATCATCTTTTCGGCAATTAGGCCTGCGTTGACCCTAATTTGATGTTCAAGGCTAGCAGCCATCTCAGGATTCTCTTTCAAAAATAATTTTGCGTTTTCACGGCCTTGTCCAATCCGTTCAGATTTGCACGAGAACCATGACCCTGACTTTTCAACTAAGCCAGCTTTAACACCGAGATCAAGCAGTTCACCCATCTTGGATACACCCTCACCATACATGATATCGAATTCAACTTGCTTAAACGGTGGAGCCACTTTGTTTTTAACTACTTTGACTCGAGTCTGGTTGCCAACCACTTCATCACGATCTTTGATTTGACCGATACGGCGAATATCAAGGCGGACTGAAGAGTAAAACTTCAAGGCATTACCTCCAGTCGTAGTTTCAGGATTACCAAACATTACCCCAATTTTCATGCGGATCTGGTTAATAAAAATTATCATCGTATTTGATTTAGCTACTGAGGCTGTCAGCTTGCGTAAGGCTTGGCTCATTAATCGAGCCTGAAGACCAACGTGGTGGTCGCCCATTTCACCTTCAAGTTCAGCGCGTGGTGTTAGCGCAGCAACAGAGTCAACCACTAGCACGTCAATGGCGCTTGATCGGACTAATGTATCGGCGATTTCAAGAGCCTGCTCACCAGCATCTGGCTGAGAGATCAAGAGATCGTCCAGATCCACACCCAGTTTGCGGGCATATGCTGGATCAAGAGCATGCTCAGCGTCAATGAACGCGCAGGCGCCACCTTTCTTCTGGGCTTCGGCAATGACGTGCAATGCTAGAGTCGTTTTACCTGAACTTTCTGGACCATATATCTCAACAATACGACCACGTGGCAAGCCACCAATGCCAAGGGCCAGATCCAGTCCGAGAGACCCCGTCGGAATAGCTTCAATATCCACAGCCGTCTCACGCTGACCGAGCCTCATAATCGAGCCCTTGCCAAATGATCGTTCGATCTGTGTTAAAGCCGCATCGAGCGCTTTGCTCTTATCCATGTCGCTTTTGGTCTCCACCACTTTCAAGTCTGGCTTGGCCATCAGTACCGCCCTCCGTGTTTAATCTGGTCGATCAACGTGTGCAACGGTCCCTAATGTACGTGTTTTGTTCTTATTGTCTAGATAAAAGTACAGAACAAGAACAAAATATATATTATCATTTAAAAACAATACTCTATAATGCACTAATCATTACTACTAGTGACCTGTCGGCATAGCGAGAACGTCTTTGACCTTAGTAGCGAGCTGTCCAAGGCTAAACGGCTTTGGCAGAAAATGGATGTCTGAGCTATCAACCACATCCCCACGGGCGACTTCTTCCGAATACCCAGAAATGAGAATAATGCGCACTCCAGGCCGTTCGACTCTGACAAAACGAGCCAATGTTCCTCCATCCATACCGGGCATCATCATATCGGTGATTAGAAGATCTAGATCTTCCGTATCACGAAGGATATCCATCGCCTGCTCCCCAGTACGGGCTTCCAGAACATTATAGCCCTTATTCTTTAGTGCTCGCGTAGCAAAAACGCGAACGGCATCTTCATCCTCGACAAGCAGTATAGTACCGCTACCCGATAAATCGCCGTCACCCCGACTGACAACCAAAGCCTTGCCAATTTCTCCAGCAAGCGCGACCGGGTCTCCCTCAGAACGGGCCTGTAGAGTTAGGTTTTCTAATTCATCAGAACCAGATGCGCCTTCTTCAATACCCTCGGGCGACAAACGTGGAAGATAAATAACAAAATTAGCCCCTTCTCCTGGCGCCGAATCAACAAGAATAAAACCACCTGTTTGGCGGACGATCCCATAAACAGTGGCAAGTCCGAGACCTGTACCAGCGCCCGGTGTCTCTACCTTGGTCGAAAAGAACGGTTCAAAAATACGGCCAATATCCTCTCGAGCAATACCCTTGCCCGTATCGGAAACAGTAATTGTTACGTATCGTCCCGCAGGCACCTGTTCCGCACCTAATTGATTTGGCGCATCGAATACTTGAGTATCAGTTGTAATGGTAAGCGTCCCACCTCCAGGCATTGCGTCGCGCGCATTCACAGCAAGATTGATAATAATTTGATCAAACTGACCCGGGTCAACGCGCACCACGCCTAAATCTCGGCCATGTACCAGTTTAAATTCAATCGATTCACCAATAAGCCGAGTCAATAAGTGAGACAACTCTGTCAGATGATCTGTACAACTCAGTTCCTTTGGCTGTAATGGTTGTTTCCGAGAGAATGCCAGCAATTGTCGTACTAGGTTTGCAGCACGATTAGCATTTTGCTTTATCTGCATGATATCAGCGAACGAAGGGTCTCCCGCTGCATGACGCTGAAGGAGTAAGTCGCAAAATCCAATCATTGCGGTTAGTAAGTTATTAAAATCATGGGCTACACCGCCAGCTAGCTGACCCATAGCCTGCATCTTCTGTGCTTGAGCGAACTGGACCTCGAGATTCTTTTGTTCCGTCGTATCAATAACATGAACAATAGCACCATCAATTTCGCCAGCCGCCGCCGCAACAGGGCCTGATAGCGGCCCCAGGAATATAGAAACTTGAGTGGATCGGACACCCATGAGCCGAGCATCCACTTGAGCACGATCTGACCTTCCAGTGAGAATGCGGTCTAGCTCATATTTAAGCGCTCGCCGGTCATCCTCAGTTAAGAAACTGGCTAATTCAGAACCGAGCAATAATTCACGGTCACGTAAAACCAACTGTGCAAATGAACGGTTGCAATCACCAATTACTCCATCAGGCTCAACGATTGCGATAGCTACGGGAGCAGAGTCAAATAGGGAACGAAAATGACTGCGTCCGTCGTTGTATTCAGAGTTTTTTTCGGACGATACGTCGCGCAGAACGATAGACCTTGTCCGAGTTATACCCGCATCATCAAATGTGGCTTGGAAAACCAAAGCTTCAACAGTCTCACCGAATTTGCTCTTAAATAGTACTGAACCATGCCACTCACCATCCGGATCAGGTCGTACTGTTCCTTCAATTACATCATCCAACGATTTCCCATGAATTTCTTCAGGTGTATAACCAAGCCACTGCAAAAATCTTTGATTTGCGTAGTGGAATTCCCCATCTACATCTACGGAGTAAACACCGGTAGGCATGTAATCAAGAAAGTCAGCAAGATCCTGGCGCTCCTGGCTCAATATATCATTAATAGCTTTGTTAGCTGTGATATCTTCAAGGGACCAGACAAAATAGCCCGGCAAAGCATCGAGAGGTCGAATACCTACCTGAAACCAATCAGGCTCGGGCATTTCCCCCCTGAGAGGCACTTCAATCTGATCGGACAATTCAGCGTCCAAAGCCTGGCGCAATCGAGCCAGTGCATCGGCACCATCATATTCACGAGCGGCTAATGCCGAAAGACGGTCAAGGGGGTTGGTTCTCTGCAGCCAGTCAGCACCCCAATCGTTTGCATACACGACAGTGCTTGGCCCCTCGGTCACTATCCGTGGGCCCGGCGATCCGTCCAACGCTGTCGCCAAAAATTCAAGATGCTGCTGAACTGACGGCTTGCGGGAGATAATTGTCCAGAACAGTACCAATGATATGAGCCAAAAAATTGCCCCAATCATTATCGCCCACGGCCAAGGTAAATAGCTGAACAGAACGTTCAGACCAAGCCCCAAGAAAGCTATGGTGCCAAATGATACTGCCGCCCATATTCTGAGATTAATTTGCAAATTGTCCCTTCATCTGCATGACGTATCCGATAACCTCAGCAACTGCCTTATAATGCTCTTCTGGTATTTCCTGATCAACTTCTACGGATGCATAAAGTGCACGGGCTAGCGGCGGGTTTTCAACGAGTGGCACATCGTTTTCTTCTGCGATCTGCCTGATGCGACGAGCTAGGTAGTCGGCACCTTTAGCAACGAGAATCGGGGCATGCATATCATTAATGTCATATTTCAACGCAATGGCATAGTGAGTCGGATTAGTAATTACAACACTTGCATTGGGTACAGCCGCCATCATGCGCTGGCGATGGCGTTCCATCCGCAAGGCGCGAATGCGGCTCTTAATCTTGGGGTCCCCTTCTGATTCCTTGTGTTCATCCTTGACCTCTTGCTTAGTCATTTTCAGCTTTTCTTTATGTTGCCAACGTTGATAGGTCAAATCAGCCATTGCTATCAGCGCCATAATAATAACGACCAGGAAAAGGACGAGGATAACCAACCAGTGAATTTCGCTAAGTGTCAAGATAATATGGCGATCAACAACCTGATCGGGGTGACGAAATAGAGGCACGATCACGAACGCAACCAAAACACCAACTATAATTATCTTTACAATCCCTTTTCCAGCTTCGACGAGAGATTGGGATGAGAATAGCTTCTTAAAACCTGATATTGGGCTAAGAGATGAAATTTTTGGTGATAGTTTTTTTGGGGTCCAAAGGAGACCATTAACTGCAATGCCGCTAGCTATTGCAGCAAAAACAAATAACGCCATGGGAAGTGCCAACAGCAGGGAAATGGCCAAAGAAACTTCGACAAAGAGAAGTCGGATACCCTCCGCTTCAAATGGAATAGTATGGGGGCGTTCTAGAAAAACGGTCAAATAATCAGCCAGTTCAGCTGCAATCGTTGGTGCCATTGTGCCGATAACAATCAAGCCCGCCAAGAGCATGGCAAAGGTTTTAACCTCTTGTGACTGTGGTACATCACCCTCACTGCGCGCCTTGCCCATGCGCTTAGCAGTTGGTTCCTCAGTTTTAGAGTCTTTATCTTCCGACATCTCAACCTAACTAGGTGCTAATAAGCTATGAAGGTTAGAATCAAAGAAATTCAAGAACACGAGCATCATAGCCGGTAGGGCTATAGTAAGTAGTGCAAAGCCCAACAGGATTTGAAGAGGCAAGGCAACGAAGAATATATTCATTTGTGGTGAAAGCCGAGACATCACACCCATCGTAACCTGAAATACCAGGGCATACATTAAGAACGGTGATGCAATCTGTAGTCCTATATGAAAGGACTTATTCAGAACTGTAACGACAGTGTTAAGAAGATCTCCCATCAAGAAAGGTTCATTAGGTGAGATCAAAGAATAGCTATCAACGATAGCCATTATCATGAAACCATGGAGCCCACTGCTAAATATTAAAACAACGGCCATGACATTTAACAGGCTTATTACGATAGCACTCTGTGAATTACTTATGGGATCATCCACGAATGCATTCATCAGCCCTGCGGATCGGCTAATCACCATGCCAGCGAGGTTTAGTGCAGTCATGACCATCTGGATCACTGTGCCGATCAAAGCACCCATAACAACTTCAAAGAAAATCAGCTTGACTAACTCAGCCGCAGATTCAGGTTGGTTCGGCAAATAATGCTGCACTAATGGTAAGCTAATGAGCGTGACTAATAACGCCAGCATGAGCCGAATACGCGTGGGAACATAGGCAGCCGAGATACCCGGCATCAACAAAAAGACGACCGAAAGGCGCGCGAAGACCAGCAGGAAATAGAAAACATTCAGTGAGAGCAAGTCGCTCAGCATTGGTTTGCCTCATTCGAATGCCTTACGCCTATCACAGGCTACCGACGAACGGGTCGGCTAAGGCAAGCTAATAATTTTATCCATCACGCGTTGCATCAATTCGTTTAACTGAGCCAGCATCCAAGGAAGGAATAGTATCAAAGATCCAAAAACAGCGACGATTTTAGGAATAAACGTGAGAGTCATCTCTTGGAGATGAGTCAAAGTCTGAAAGATAGAGATAGATAATCCAACGGCCAAACCCACGATAAGAATTGGGCCTGCAACTTTGAGAAAGACCCATACCGCATCGCGACCTAAGTCCAAGACCTCCATCTCGTTCATTACGTTATCCCGATGCCTCTATAACTTTCAGTCAACCACCTTAAATTGGCATTCGTAAGATTTCTTTATAGGCCTCTAGCACCTTGTCACGTACCGCAACAACGGTATTTAAGGTATGTTCGGCATTAGCCACGGCTGTCACAACATCCATCATATTCGCTTCGCCAGCGATGTTTGCCATTGACAATTGTTCAGCTCGTTCACCAACCTCTTTTGCGTTAGTCAGAGAATCCTTGACCATACCAGCAAAAGAATTAGCCCCACTCTCACCAGGGGAGACTACTGCGCCGGTTTGCGCGGCCTCGCGCACTGCGCCTGCTGCCTCTGTATATGCGTTAATTGCACTTGTAAAATCTATTGCCATGGTCCCCTCCGGGGTTATCTTAAAGTGTCCTGTTAGGCAGTTTGGGCCCTTCCGGTTTTGTCACGCGGTTGAGGGCCTAATGCCAGTCTATCGTAGCAGTTCAAGTGTCTTTGCCATCATTTGGCGGGATGTTGTAATAACGTTCATGTTGGCTTCGTACGACCTCTGCGCCTCACGCATGTCCATCATCTCAATTAATGGATTAACGTTAGGAGTCAGCACATAACCTTGGTCGTTTGCAGCCGGATGTGCGGGGTCATAGCGGGAACCGAGAGCTGTCTGGTCGTCAAAAATCCTCTTAACCTTAACCGTGTTAGCTTCGAGTTCTCGGTCAAGTGCATTCCGGAAGGTGATTAATTTTCGACGATAGGGCTCTCCCCCTGCCACTTCTGAAGTAGAGTTAACGTTTGCTAGGTTTTCAGCAATGACACGGAGGCGCGTCGCTTGGGCTTTCATACCATGCGCGGCAATTTTTGAGCTAGCGCTGAGATTATCCATCGTCATTTGCAATCATTAACCTCCACCCTTACTTACCGAGTGCCGTCTTGAGCATCTTCATGTGTGACTGCATCAAGGTAAGAGCCATATTATAATCACCACGGGTATCGCCTACTTTCTGCATCTGCTCTTCGAGAATGACCTTATTACCGTCAGGTGATGCCTCAAAGTTTCTTCGAACCTCACGATTGCGGAATGCATCGCGTGTCGGGAGCGTACCTTTGGAATGATTAGGGTTAGTGCGAATGACATTTAACGGTGTAGCTTTGCGAAGCTCGCGCCTGAAGTTAACTTCCTTAAGATCTTGTGGCTTGTAATCTGGGGTGTTCGCGTTAACTACGTTCTGGGAAAGCAGTTTCTGCCGTTGCGAAGCCCAGTCCATCTTAGTCAATGCCATTTGGAAGAGCTTGAGATTACCTACATCCATTATACAGTTCCCTGGGGCTGGCAGCACATAGTGCAAAACAGCCCATTCCTTTATTCCTCACCGAGACCAGAGAGGCTTTAGCCACCTTCTTAGCTCTCACAACCTTGCAGGCAATACTCCAGGAGGGTGGAGCTACCCTTACAGAAGGTAGAGAGTGACGAACGAATCTTAAGAATCCATGAATCAGCGAATTCTAGGTTACTTCGGCATGAAATTAAGTTTTCAAAGCACGGCGATTTAAGCGTTTATTAAAGGCTATAGGGCAGGTTTTGCCTACTAGACCCAGCCTTCTGTAGGCCTACATACCGGACAAACCCTATTGACCTCAGATAACACTCATAAAGGCGACTCGAGAGCGGGAGATTCTCCAAGGGCCATAGCCGTAGCTTTGGAAGAACAGGCTGATGCAGCGCCCACTGTAGTTGCCTCAGGACGGGGACTCGTAGCCGAGAAGATCCTCGAGCTCGCTTTCGCTAATGATGTAAAAGTACGCGAAGACGCTGATCTTGCGCAAATCCTAGCCGCTGTCGATGTTGATAGCCCGATTCCAATCGACGCATTTTCAGCTGTTGCGGAAGTCCTAGCCTATTTGTATCGCGTTAATGGTGATCCAGAACCTGAGAACCTGGGTAACTGGCCAGAAACCAAAGATGAAGATTTATCAATGGCTGGCTCTCCATGACAGAGACATATCCAATAACAGCAAAAGAATTACTTACAGAACTGACAGATATGGAAGCAGTCATAAAAGCCGCAATGCAGCAAGTGATAGATAAACGTCAAATAGATCTCGTATCGCTAGAAAGTCGCATCGACTTAGTATGCGATGCGGCACTTGCGCTTCCAGCAGAACAAAGCCGGTCGCTCCTCCCCCTAATGGAAAAGATTGTTGCCAACTTGGATAACCTGATAGCGCATCTGAAAAAAAGTTTTGGCAACCTGCCCAACTTACATAGTGAACCCCCCCCGAATGAAGTAGCCATGGCTTATGGCCGTAGCAACAAGAATAACCGGTAAACATACCATGGAAACAGGATCTTATCTTCAATTTGTGTTCGCCCTAGCTCTAGTCATAGGACTAATTTTGGGTATGGCCTATTTGCTAAGGCGGTTTGGCCTCGGCAATGGGGCAACCAATGTACTAGGCCGCAAGAAAAGGATTTCAACTGTTGAAACAGTGATGATTGATGCACGGCACAAGCTTGTTCTAGTAAGACGTGATGATGCGGAACACCTTGTTTGTATTGGACCAGGCGACAGCTTTCTAATTGAACGCGGTATAAGCAGTGATTTCAAGAAAGTCTCGCCAGACAATCTTTCTTTCTAAGAAACCCAGTGGCGACGCAAAACGTTGCCAAGAAAAGGACTGACGGCCATGCCCCATTCAGCAGCTCTAGCGAGGACAATTGCTGTATTTGCAATAGCAGGCCTCGGGTTAAGCATGATGAGTGCGGATGCACTCGCACAGAGTCTCAGTTTTGACTTTGGCCCCGACGAGTCTTCTACTACTGGCCGAGTTGTCCAATTACTACTCTTCCTTACGGTCATTAGTGTAGCACCAGCCATTCTTATGATGGTGACATCATTCACCCGGATTGTAGTTGTTCTTTCTATCCTGCGTCGGGCATTGGGCACGCCGACCTCACCACCCAACATCGTATTGATGTCTCTAGCTATGTTCATGACGGCTTTCATTATGGCCCCCACATTCACGGACGCCTGGAATTCAGGGATCAGTCCGCTAATTGACGGCCAGATTGACGAAGAAACTGCTTTTGAGGAGTCAATCGGTCCCTTCCATGATTTTATGCTACGGCATGTCCGTCCCAAAGACCTCTCTTTATTTCTAGACATGTCACAATCGGAGGCCGTCACAAGTCCCGAAGAGACACCACTGCAAGCTCTTGTTCCTGCATTTATGATTTCAGAACTCCGGAGAGGTTTTGAGATTGGATTCCTGATTTATGTGCCATTCATTATTATCGATATGGTGATTGCCTCAGTCTTGATGTCAATGGGGATGATGATGCTACCACCAATGATGATAGCCCTTCCCTTCAAGCTGGTTTTCTTTGTACTAGTAGATGGCTGGTACATTCTGGTCGGCAGTCTGGTCCAGAGCTTTGAGGGCGGACCCTTATAGGTAGTTCATTCATCCTTACCAATTCTTTTCTACCTTATTAAAGGGTGGGCTTCTTGACAGACGCCACACCGAACCTCCCAATAGCGTCCAGAATCATGTGCAGTTGGGACATAGATATGGCAGACAAACCACAAAACTTGTTTTCATTGGAAAGCCGTGTAGCAATCGTAACAGGCGGTTCCCGTGGAATTGGCGCGAAGATTGCGGACACCTTTGCTGAGGCTGGGGCCGATGTTATCGGATTGGGCCGCTCTGAAGAACCGGATGCAATACCGGCAAAAGGTGTCTCGTACAGAAAATGCGATATTCTAGATACGGATGCCTTTAGAACTGTCTGTGACCAGATCACTGAGGATTACGGCCGACTAGATATTCTAGTTAACAATGCAGGCATATTTATCCCAATTAGTGGGCCGGAAAACCGGCTGGATGCCTTTGACAGTCAGATAAGAACGAACCTGCGTGCAGCATATGCCTGCGGTATAGTTGCATCTGACAAAATGATCCAAGCTGGTAATGGTGGCACTATTATCAACATAACATCGATTGGGGGCGTGCGAGCATTCTCTGGTATGGCCGGCTACGCTGCCTCCAAGGGAGGCCTCGAGCAACTCACCCGCTCAATGGCCATAGACCTTGGCTCACATAATATTCGGGTTAACAATATCGCACCTGGATACATAATCACTGATATGAACAAACACACTCTCACGTCTGACCTGGCGGGCCGTGAACGACGTTTGAAGCGTCTAATCTTGAAACGCCACGGTGATACCTGGGAGGTTGCAGCAGCAGCCCTATTCCTCGCTTCAGATTCAGCAACCTACCTCACAGGCAACACGCTTCACGTAGATGGCGGATGGTTTTCACAAGGGATGGATGTATGACATTAGCAAGCTAATGCTAATGCTAATGCTAATGCTAATGCTAATGCTAATACATCACTTGATTTATACCTAGATTTCCATTAGAAATTCTGATCCAACAACTTGTCGTCTGACGAATCGTATCAAATAGCTATAACTAATCTAGCAAGATTTCGAGAGCTTACTAGTTATTTTCCACATTTTGAATTCTAGTTAATCGCACTTGAGAGCGTATCGTCGCCGATCATTTCGTCATATTCTACAAGAAACGACTGGAAGTCTTCTGCCTGCTCTATCTGTTGTCGTACGGCACGGTAATCCAATAGCCCTCGCTCGCGGGGCGTCGTGATTAGATCAAAGGCATCAGCGAAGGCTGTCGCCTCCATAGATGCAAGATAACGCTGGCGGACCCGGGTAACGGTGCGGTCATCTCCGGCTAATGTAAGCGCCGTCGCCCAATTGAGTATTAGGCGGGCATTGGTATCATCAAGTATCAGTCCGCGAGCAGCTTCTGGTGCCATCTCAGCAATAGCGTTAGCAGCGGCAGTCCAGTTCTCACTGCGCCAATATATCTCAGCACGAAGTTGTTTTGATTCCGGTGTCATATCAGCACCGAGCAAAACTATAGCTTCATCAGGCCGACGAAGCTCTGTTAGAGCACGGGCCTGGAGACGGCGGCGCGAGGCCTGAAGCTCTCGGGTAGACTGATTGGAACTTGTATTCTGCAAGACTTGTAGTGCTTTTTCAGGCTGACGGTTCATAAGATGAACAAGCGCCAAGCGACCACCAACACGAACCTGCTCTGGGCCGGCCAAACGGAATTCTACCTGCCGTTCAAGCAGCATTGCCGCTTGGTCCAAAAGATCGACTGAGACAAGCCGATCTGCAAGCAGACGGATCATATCGTCGCCACGATTACCAGGTGGTAGGAGGTCTGAGAATTCATCGAATAACGCGATAGC
This sequence comes from Rhodospirillaceae bacterium, assembly GCA_045564915.1. Classification (GTDB taxonomy): domain Bacteria; phylum Pseudomonadota; class Alphaproteobacteria; order Rhodospirillales; family Rhodospirillaceae; genus JAQWRV01. Next base: position 31,686 of record JBJLGL010000015.1, on the reverse strand, counting down.
AGTGATCGGAGATAAATCATCAGCTGCTCCGTTTAAGAAAAGTTCTAAGAATACCTCGCTCATACGGCCCGCTACACCCTCCACACTCGGATCATCACGAAAGTATGATGCTGCTAGCTTGAGCGTGCGCAAAGCATCTCCGTAATTATCTTGTTCTATATATAAGTCAGACAGTCGATGGAGAATTCCGAGTTCCACATCATCACCGCGCCAGCGATGGCGTAGTTGCTCTAAGCTTTCAATAAGGTCCAAGGTGGTAATTTCACCGAGCTGATGTTCTAGCTCCATACGCTCACGGGATGCTAAGGTTTTGTAGAGACGGCTCATCCCCTCCTCGGCTGCATTGAATTGTTCTAAAGCCAACTGGATTTCACCGATTTTTTGTTTAAGCTTACCATCAAGATAAGCAATAGCAGTTTGCTCATGAGGGGTCGGGTTTTCTTCGCGGATTAGATCTAGAAATCCCTGTGCACCAAAGTCATCGCCAGCGTCGATGGTAGCCTCAGCAGCCATTATGGCTAACGGAATCATGATCCGGCGTGGATAGGATCCAATGCTTGACCCGGTCTTGGTAATAGTCTCAGCTTCGAGAATAGAGGGATTTTCTTGCGCACGGGCTAGCGATGCCCAAAAACCGACATCATCTTCATTAGCCAGGGAGTAGTGGTTGAAATCTTGCAAAGACTCATCGTAACGGCGCATCATAAAATTCGACGCACCACGCAAAGCCCGGAATGGCCCGGTATCGGTGATCTTAGGATTATCCTCGCTCATGATATCCAGGATAGCGAGTGCTTCCGGAATAAACCCATTAGCAAATTCAAACCTGGCCAGCCGATAGCGGGCCTCTTCGCGTACATCTTCTCGCTGGTCGCCCAAGGCGAATTGGAGGGTCTGCTTAGTTATAAGGAAATCAGCTTCGCGACCAATTTGCCAATCCCCAACATTGAGAATGCGCTGTAGTTGCTCTTGAGATCCAAAGGTTATCATTGCATCGCGCGCAGTGAGATCCTGCTGAGAAATAGCAAGACCACCTTCCACATCTATATTGATTCCAATACGCGAAGCCTGCGCACGAACACCGTCTGAATTCGGCACAACCACGACACCCTGGGCCGTAATTGGCATCTCTAGATTAGGGTAATTGCGTTCAGGAAAAATACCATATCCCAGAGGGATGACGGGAACTACCATGAAGGAGTCCCCTACTTCCGGATCTTCAATAGCAACGGTACGACCAGCTTCAGTAACAGGTAGAAACAAATTTGGCTCAGTACGATCAAACTGGGCGATAACATCAAGTGTTCGTGTTGGCCGCATTGGTAAGGCCCGGAAGTCTATAATCCAGGCAAGTCCCTCTCGACGCATAAACGGGTTGAGCCCTGGCTGTGTGACCATGCGAATAATTGTGTTGTTTCGATAGGGCAATTGTTCCACATAGGTGACGTAGGGGGCTCCGGCCCGGGTAAGAGCTTCCACATCCAGCTGCTGGTAGCGATCAAAAACTGCCCAGAGAAATCCGCCACGGCGGAAGATAGCTGCAGCGGCTGGTTCCTCCCAACGAATAATCATACTCACTTCGTCAGAGCTAGCACCCGCCGGGGCCATATCCTCTAATGAAGAGGCTGATGCTATCATTGGTACCCCCATGGATACCGCTGAAGTTTGCGTGAGGACGGCCGGTTCAATTTGTACCGCAGGACGTTGTGTTACTTGAGGCCGTGGTGGTGGTGGAACTGGAGTACGCAAACTAGCCGATAACGTCTTCGACGTAACTTCCGATATTGTAACCGGAGCCGTTTCAGTTACTGATTCAGCTTGATCTAATGTAGGTGCTATTTGTAATGGACTTTGTTCCGATGCTTGTGCAGGCAGAGGAATAGTTGTCGCGGTTTGAGCTGGCATCTGCTGAGACGGCACCACCCCAATGCTCTCCGTAGCGACGAAAGGTCTTTGAATTTCAGCGAGTAAGGCCGAAGCGGCTTGATTTTCTGAAGGAATAGAAAAATCAACTGGTGACTCACCAAACAAATCAACGACAACAGCAGTGCCCACTGTGAAAGCGCGCATACGGAAGTCATTCGTTAATGGAAACGAAACCGTCCGTCTATCTGGGCTAATACGACCTTCATCCAAGTAACCGCCTAGGCCGTTTGCAGCCAGTTGAACATTACCGGTAACTGGGCGGTCGAACTGCAGAACGAGCTGACCAGCAATAATATTGGCGGTGTAAAGAACAGGAATTGGCCAATCGAAAACAATACGACCATAACCGTCGCGAGCAACAACCCTCATGGATGCAGCATAAGTATCGCACAGCAGTGTAAACGCAGCTATAAAGGAAATAGCAGCGCTAAAACAAAAGCGTCTTATGACCAGGCTCATTTGCATAATTTACGGTTCACACCCCTGACATATGAGGAAATATTACAATGTCTACCCTATTGGCGGTAGCTGCTAGTTCAGATTTAGTCATTTCGGACATAAGCTGCGAGCGTGTCCTGTAGTCTGTATCTGACTGCCCTAGCACAGTTAATGGACCGATAAATCCCGATTTCCGCAAGGAGTCCGATACTCTTACCGCACGTATTAGAGACAATTCCCAGGTTAATAGAATGGGTTCATCCTGGCTTACCGTAGGCCCAACATGGCCGCTCACAGCAATCGCATTATCCAGGGAACCAAGCAGACTAGCTAGGTCAAATAACGCTGTCTCAGCCTGGGTTGTCAGCACATCAGATCCGGGTGCAAATAACAGAGAACTAGGTAAAGATAGCACTAGATATTCACTAGTCAGTTTAGCTTCCACTTGTCCAAACCGAGCATCTTTTGCCAGCGCATCTGTAATAACTGCTTCTAAGAAACCTAGATCTTCAGATGGAATGAGATCACGTTGTTGAAGACCAGAGTCTGATACGGATAAACGCGTATCCAAAATTGCTTGTCCGCTAGGACGTAACAACGCGCTATAACGGCCAAGATCAATATCTGACATTGCGAATAATAACACAAAGAAAGTCAGAAGAAGTAATAATAGATCACTAAATGTCACCAACCAAACATGACTTGAGCGCGCAGGACGTAAGGATAAGAAAAAGTGACTCTCATCGATTGAACACAACTCTTGCTGTGAAAAAGTGATTGGTGTGTTCACTGGCCTTGCCCTCCAATAGACAAGCTAGCCCTAACGGAATCTTGCGATTCAACTGCTAAGAACACCACCCTGATAAATCTAGGATCACCGCTCTCTATACCAATGGAAATGGCGTTAGGGGGCATTCCTTTTTTGCCTAACTCCCGGGCAACATTACCAATCCGGTGAATTTCCTTATTCATATCGCGGGACAAAGCCCCTTTAGCTTCAGCTGGAATTTGTGCAATCAAAACTATCTCATAAAAGAAACCCTCAGGCGGTGAACTGACTGTGGCTACAATGCGATCGAGCATGGGTAGGGGATCGCGCACAATCAAGCTATCTCCTTCGAACCAAACTTGGATCGGCACATCAATATCCATACGCGTGCCAGACACTACGACCTGCAAGTCAGCAAGTGGTATAGACGGCCCAAAAATATTCGCTATAGCTGCTTGAAACTCGCGCGTTTGACTCCCAACGCCTATGAGGCCAACCGAATTACTTCTATCCCCAGCACTTATTACAGTTGTAAATGCATCAAGAACACTACTGATCACAGCATCGCGACGTCCTTGATTAAAGGAAGAGAAACTATTCAGAACAATAAAGAATGCAAACAACAACAAATAGAGAGACAAGAAAAGCCACGGCGCATGGCCGTCCGGCCGTTGCTCCGCGGCGAACTGAGGGGCTGCAAAGAACGGAGCAGAAGATTTGCGTCCGTATGTCATCCCTATTTAACCTTTCTTACCGCAAAGATCATCAGACCTCTGCTTGTGCGCTACCTATAATCTGGCTAGCTCGTGGCACAAGGTCTAAGCCGATAATGACTTGACCAGGAACCTCATTTAAGCCAATCGCCTCAGTAACAGAGCGTTTCAACGCTCGCGGCTCTAATGTTATTGAGACAAGATCTTGTCATCTCACCTAATCTAGAAGGGCATACCGCAACAATATGTTAGGGAGTATTGGTTAGCGACCGGTTAATAGATCATTCTGTCTAAATAGGAATATCATTTAGAATCCGTAGCTTAGCAAAGCCACTACATGCCGGCGTAACGCTGAAAGGTTCTGAATCTCTACCCTTGAGGCCTATTCTGCAGGCCAGGGATTTGCTTGCGCATCGATAGCGCCTCGGTCACAGCCGTGGCCTTTATAGCATCCATCTGGGCCAGAATCGGTGCTACTTTGTTTTCCCTCATCATTTCAACAACTGTAATTAGAATCGGCATGTCAAGATCATTGAATATACGGGCTGCATCTTTTGGTTTCATGGCCCCGTAAATTCGAACCAATTGATCAATCTTCTCTTGTTGCTGGGCATCAGCCTCAGCAACTAGTTCAGAGAGCGATTGTTCAAGCTGCTGCAGTTCAGAGATTTTACCATCAATACGCGTTTCTGCTGCCCTGAGCATTGCCTCGCGAGTGGCAATTTCACTTTCTTGGGCGTCAATTTGCTCCCGCCGCTCCGACAATCGCTGTAATAGATCAAGCTCCGAGGCTGTAAACGATTGAGGGTCAACAGCTAATGGCTCTCCTTGCCCATCGCGCCCAAGTCGAATATCGTCTTCCGTGACATCTGTTACCTCTGTCCCAGAAAAGATGTCTTCATCGATTGTATCTGTATCATTGATAGCTGCGTTCTCAAAATCTTCAATGCGGGCACCGGTATCTTCCTGAGCAATAGCTTCAGACTGACCCAAATTGATAGAAGTCATTAGTGTACGCATGTCTTGAACTACAATAGTAACGCGAAAACCAAGCAAACAAACGGCCGTCACTATCATCATTGGTAGGACACGTAAAATAGGCCCACGACGTCGGGAAAGCGCCCTTCCACGTCGCTTTCTTTGTGCCTTAGGTGTGGGTCGTGGCCGGCGGGGATCCTGGGTCATAGGCTGATTATATCAACGTTATAATTTCTGGCGAGACCATATTCAGCGGGCAGATTGAAGAGCTTTGAGAAGTTCACGCTCAGCCTCTGAGCGCTCATCTTCCTCAATAGCTACATTTGCTGATGGCTGGGCGCGTCCAAAAACGGGGCCAGCTGGACGCTGCCCTTGTATATTGGCCTCTGCGCGCGCTGCGCCAATGACCGCGCGCAAATCAATTTCGTCATCACCATCGGCTGCTATCGCAGCACCCGCCAGGGTACGTGCTGCAACTGATGGATCTGTTGCAGCCACTGGACGTAATGGTTGTGTTGTGGTTGTAGAAAGTGTCTTTTCAGTCCGCCCAATGCGTACTGCACCTTCCAAACGATCAGCCATTTCCTCTGCGCGCTCAATCATGAATGCCAGATCATCGCGCAAGGAATGGGCCTTCTCAACACGCTCTTGAAGGGCCGCATTGGCTTCGTGCGTAGCTTTCTTGATCTTGGGAATGCCGGCTTCAGCTCGCATTGTTGCTTCGTTGAAGCTGCTAACGGCCTTTGCTAGCTCATCGCGAGACTTTCTGAGAGCAGAAAGGCGCCGATTGAGAATAACCGCGTACACAATCGTCGGGACAAGCAGAAGAATTATGGCCAGGTCAAGAATTGTACTAAAGGGCATATTCATTATTCTTCAGCCTCAGCTTTTGATCTTGCATCGGGAAGATTTATCCCCCTATGAACAACTTATTAGCTGCGCGGAAGAAACTTCACCCCGATACCACTTAACACTACGTCAAAAGGCCATAACAAACCGTTAAGTCCCTTTGCATCAATAAACCACTATCGGTGAGCCGTCCGCCCTTTGTGAACTAAACTCATAAGCATAAACCCCACCGCTATAAACTCTAAGGTATTGTTCTGTATAATTTATTGAACGACCATCTCTTTGAACAGCACATCGCTAACCCTTATAGGCCGCACCGCTGAATTCACACGATTCAATAACTCTTCGCGCAAACGATATATCCCAGCCGCCCCCTGAAGATCTTCCTGAGTTAATTCTCTCAGATAAACCTGGAAATTATCGACGATACGGGGCAAAACCATTTCCACCGTTAAAATGTCGTCTTCATTGGCCAATTCAAGGCTTACCCGCATTTTCAAGAAGTTACGTCTGCGCCCAGTGGTATTTAGATTGACCAACATTTCCGGTAAATCATAAAAGACAGCCAACCCGGGTTCTTGACGCCCACCAGGAATACTTGGGTCGCCCCGGAAATCGGGCTCAAGACCCGCACCGGCCATATATTCATCTGTTGCCGGGTCACCACCACCCAGAATAGCCAGAAGTGGATCAGCAAATCCCGAAAAATACGCACCACCAGCACCTCCAACCACCAATAGCAGCGGTAGAAGAATCATAATTAGAAGACGCTTCGCTCCGCCAGCCTCATCATAATCACCGGATTCAAAGTCGACTTCGTCGTCAAAATCTTCATCGAAATCTTCGGCCATCCCGTTTCTCCTCTGGCCAATGACCGCTTACCCAATGGGTTTGCACGATATTTAGCTTTTCTTGCGTCCAAAAGTAAATTGACAGCCTTTCCCTCAGACTAACGCCAAGGCAAGAATGCCAGTGTAAGAAAGTATGCCGGTTTGGTTAACAATATATTGCATTGGCCCGCAAACTTAGGGCCGAGACACTAAAATCGGCAATTCTTGCCCGGCAGAGCTTGCCCAAACACGACTTTTTCCCTCCATGCACTGGCCGCTATATTTATAAGTATATGAAATATATAGATTTTTCCACTTGGCACGGTTTGTGCTTCGAGTAACGCGAACAAACGCGCAAAAAGTGCAACGAGAGTAGGCCATGGATAATACAACATACATTTCACTATCGCGGCAAAACGCCCTTTGGAATCAGCTTGAGGTGGTGGCCAACAATATGGCCAACGTAAATACCATCGGCTTTAAAGGTTCCGACGTTCTGTTCTCAGAGTACCTTGTAAAGGTACGCTCCGACGACCGTCCCTTTAAAGACAAGCTTTCTTTTGTACAGGATCTGGGTCTAGTCCGGGACCTTACTGAAGGTCCGATGCGCCACACCAATAACCCTCTAGATATGGCAATTGAAGGAGACGGCTATTTTGTCTTGCAGGGTCCTAATGGAGAAATTTTCACCCGCGCTGGTAATTTTACCCTCGATAGCCAGGGACAGATTGTTAACCAAGAAGGCTATCCCCTGCTGTCTTCTAACAATCAGCCAATCGAAATAGATGATAGCGCACAAGAAGTCGTTATTTCAGGCAATGGCAGCGTTATCCTGAATGGGGAAGAATTAGAACAAATTCGTATCGTTGGTTTCGCTAATGAGCGGGAACTTAAACAAGTGACCGGCACCTTATTCCGCTCAGACGGTATAGCCCCTACTGACCTAGAAGCTCCGCGTGTAGCTCAGGGTGTTCTCGAAGATTCCAATGTTAACGGTGTATCAGAAATGACACGCTTAATAGCGCTGAACCGCGCATACCAAGACGTTAACAAAATGGTTCAGGTGGAACACGAACGTAAGAAAAAGTCGAATGAAGTGTTCACACGCAAAGTCTGATGAAATTTTTATACGCAGGATCAGTGCATAAGCAACCCAAAACTATATAGACCATTGGATAAACAGAAGAGGAAGCGAGAACAGGTTATGAGTATTCGAGCTTTAAATATTGCCGGAACCGGCATGCTAGCGATGCAGACTAATGTGGAGGTCATCTCCAACAACATCGCTAATATGAATACCACCGCCTATAACAGGCGCAGGACAGAATTCAATGACTTACTGTACCAAGATTTGCGCCGAGTTGGCTCGACATCTTCCGACGCAGGCACAATCGTACCGTCGGGAGTTCAGCTTGGCCTGGGTGTAAAAACAGCTGCAGTCTACCGGATTACTGAACAAGGCAGTTTGCTATCAACAGAGAACAGCCTTGACCTTGCATTGCAGGGCCGTGGTTATTTCCAGGTGGAACTGCCAGACGGTGAGACTGCCTATACCCGGGATGGGGCCTTCCAACTCAGCCCCGACGGAGAAGTAGTTACGCATGATGGCTTTTTAGTCGAAGGTCTCCAAGCTATTCCGGTCGATGCAATCTCTATTGATGTCAACCAGCAGGGTGAGGTGTTCTACAAACAAGATGGAGTTATAGATCCCCAGTCAGCTGGCCAGCTACAAATAGCAACCTTTCCCAACGATGCGGGGCTGGAGGCAATTGGTGATAACTTATATCTGGAGACGCCAGCCTCAGGTAACGAAAATGTGGGCGTTCCAGGTGACCAAGGCTTTGGAACAATCCTTCAAGGATTCCTAGAAACTTCAAACGTTAACGTTGTTTCTGAGATCACCGATCTCATTAGTGCACAGCGCGCTTATGAAATGAATTCTAAGGTAATCCAGACCGCCGACGAAATGTCGTCAACCGTCAATCAAATGGTGTGAGGAAACGGATAATGCGGCGACTTCTTCTCACAACAATCAAGCTCGTTATACCCTTCGCTGTACTGCTTTTCACGGCGCCTGCAGATGCTGGACGAGAGGACTTCAGTGCTTCCCTCAAGCCCTCTGTCACTATCACGGGAAATCTGGTCACACTTGGTGATCTGTTTGAGGGCGACATCATGCGGCCCGAGAAAGTAATTGCTAAAGCACCAGAGCCAGGACAGAGGTTCGTTCTTGGAGCACAGTGGCTTGCCTCCTTAGCCCGGACCTATGGCATTGATTGGCGCCCAGCCAACACATACGACAGAACTGTGGTTTATCGGCCGGGATATACCATCGGGAGGAGCGAGATTCTTGATCAATTACGGCACGCACTTATGTTTCAGGGCCTTCCCAACAATTACGGACTCGATTTAACAACGGCATTGAGTAACATCACTGTATCGACAGAAGAAACTCGAGACATTGGCGTTCGCGAGACATTCTTCGACGCTCAAACTCTTACCTTTTCGGCTGTCGTAGAAATACCAGAGGGCTCACCTACAGCTCAGTATATTCCGGTGCGGGGCACAGCATTCCCGACCCTAGCCGCACCAGTCATTAACCAGAACGTAGGGCGTAACACCCTGATCACAGATTCCATGATCGAATGGGTTGATATACCGACCACAAAGGTACGCCACGACACCCTTATGGATGCCCAGTTGATCATTGGTAAAGCACCACGCACGTATTTGCGTGCAGGACAAACCATGCGTGACACAGACCTCATTCAAGTCACTCTTATTGATATTCCTGTACCCCGGCATGATTTGCGAAACGATATAGAAATAACAGAGACACACATTCGCTGGACCACATTCAATACTGCTGATATTTCAAATAATATCATAACCGATGTAAACCGTCTGGTTGGGCTTTACCCACGCCGCTTTCTCCCAAGCGGTGCCCCAATTCGAATATCGGACGTGCACTCGGTCATTCCTGTCGAAATTCCGGTTGCTTTACGTGACATAAGGCGCGGCACCTTGGTTAGTGAAGATGATTTCCAATGGTACAGAATGAATGAAAACGAATTGGGGCGTGACGTACTAGTGGATAGTTCTGACGTGTTGGGGCTTGTAGCTCGGCGAACGATTCGTACCGGTCAGGTTTTCCGTAAACGCGACCTGCGGGTTCCTGTCCTTATTGAGCGTGGGAAAATTGTGACAATCCGCTTAAGCACTCCGATGATGCAACTCTCCGCAAAAGGTAGAGCGCTTGAAAAAGGTGGTGCTAACGACACCATCAGGGTGATGAATACACTATCTAACAAGACCGTGCTTGCAACTATTGTTGATGGTGAAAATGTAAGAGTCGAAACCATAGAAAACGCAATGCAGTAAATAGAAACTGATAAGCTAGATAAGACAAAGCGGCAGTCATTAAAGAACTAAATCCATGAGGACTATGGAACATGATAGTAAGAAAAGACGTATCTAGAAAACTTCCCTTTAGGGCTCTCATTACTTTGATTCTAAGTGCCACAGCGCTATCCGGCTGTAGCAATCTAGAACGTCTCACTCGCGTAGGTCAGGCGCCGTCTATGAGCCCAGTTGCTAACCCAACGGAAAAGAAAGATTACCGTCCAGTTAGCATGCCCATGCCAACTCCAGTCGCACTAAATCCTAATGCCAACTCTTTGTGGCGACCCGGTGCGCGCGCTTTCTTTAAAGACCAACGCGCTGGCATGGTTGGAGATGTGCTAACGGTTGTCGTTGCCATTCAGAATGAAAGTGCAACCTTAAATGCGGAAACACGGCGAACAAGGGATAATGTAACTGAAACACTAAATGTCAATAACCTCTTCAATGCACAAAACCGGATTTTACCGGGTAAAAATCAGGCACCAGCTCTGGACATCGAAAGTGGTAGTGACTACCGAGGCTCGGGCAATGTTACACGTGATGAAACAGTTAATATCCGCCTCGCTGCTGTCGTTTTACAAATATTACCCAATGGCAATCTTGCGATTGCGGGACGTCAGGAAGTTAGGGTCAATAATGAATTGCGCGAGTTAACGGTCGCTGGCGTAATCCGGCCAGAAGATATCGGCTCAGACAATACGATTAGTTGGGATAAGATTGCAGAAGCCCGCATTTCTTACGGTGGCCGCGGCAGCCTCTCCGATGTGCAGCAACCTCGTTACGGCCAACAAATTTTTGATATCGTATTTCCATTCTAAGATATTCGCGGCAATGCCGGCGCAAGCCTAATTCCCCGAGGCTCCACAATGGATAAACGAGAGTGTAGACGATCGGGTCAGATCAGGAGCTTAAAAGCTCACTGAAAAGCCCTTTTGGGTTCTGATCCATCGCACCAGCCGCAATATTCGTCATGGCCTATTGCGGCGCAGAAGCAAACTTGCCGATGGGATTTTCCTCCCATCGGTTTTTTTTTGTCTGATATCGCTATAGTTTTCATTTGCCTCTAGTGTAATTAGTAGCGACTAGATTTCATTGATAGGTGTAGTCATGAAACTCGTAAGAAATATGAACCGCCTAGGGACCGAAACAGCCTTTGACGTGCTAGCACGAGCAGAGGAGCTGACCCGCCAAGGTAGGGACATAATCAATCTCGGTATAGGCCAACCTGACTTCTTAACACCGGATCATATCGTTGAAGCAGCTATCAAGGCACTGCGGGATGGGCAGCATGGCTATACTCCAGCCCAAGGTATATTACCCCTACGCGAGGCTGTTTCTGCTGACTTGTATAAGCGTCATCACGCTGATGTTAGCCCAGACAATATCGTCATCATGCCGGGCGGCAAGCCCACCATGTTCTTCGCTATTTTGATGTTCGGCAGACCAGGCGTCGAAATTATGTATCCCGACCCGGGATTTCCCATCTATCGATCTATGATTGAGTTCACGGGCGCAAAACCGGTGCCGATACCGCTGCGCATGGAAAAAGGCTTTGCCTTTTCAGCAGATGAAGTGCTGGCTAACATAACAAAAAAGACGCGACTAATTATTGTAAACTCGCCAGGGAATCCAACTGGAGGCGTAACTCCAAAGATAGAAATAGACCGTTTGGTTACAGGTCTAGCGGACTGGCCTGATATCGCGATCATGTCGGATGAGATATATAGTAACATGCTATACGACGGTCTCAGCTTCACTAGCTTCTTAAGCTATCGAGATATCCGTAACCGGCTAATAATACTAGATGGCTGGTCTAAGACGTATGCCATGACTGGTTGGCGCCTAGGATTCTCGGTCTGGCCCGATAGCCTCATTGATAAGATAGTGAGACTAGCAGTAAACAATCACTCCTGTGTCAATGCACCGACACAGTATGCCGGTATTGCAGCTCTAACAGGTCCGCAGGATGCCGTGGCAAAGATGGTGAAAGAATTTGATGAACGCCGTCGGGTAATCGTACCCCTACTGAATGAACTACCCGGTTTTACCTGCCTGGAGCCAGCAGGCGCTTTCTATGCCTTCCCTAATATTGAACAAACTGGGCTATCTAGCACAGAGCTGCAGAGCGAGATGTTAGAGAAAGTCGGAGTAGCGACCGTACCCGGCAATAGCTTCGGTCTTTACGGCAATGGCTTTATTCGTTTTTCCTACGCTAGTTCAGTTGAAAATATCCGCAAAGCGGCGCAGCGAATTAATGAAATGCTGTCCCCTAGTTAATAAATCCGATCTGTAATCGCCTCAGCTTTGATAATTCAATTAGCCTCAGTTGGGCGGAAATGCCCCCGGAACTGAGACTATTTGCTAAACTCAAAAAAAAATAAGCACATAGCCTCTGGATCAATTTAGCAGTAATACCGGGTAAGAATTTTAGTTCAAAAGGTTACCAGATTAGTTGTACAGCCGTATCAATACTCGGTTTCTGGGCCAGCACTCCCCAGGAATACAAGCATTTCTGCGCTTTTCTGAGTTGGCGACACTATTATCTCTAGACTACAAGTCTGTGACGAATTAGGAGACCACCGCTTACAAAATATGGCTCGGCTAAAGCTGGCTAAACTGAAGAAAAATTGCCCTAATTCCTATTAACCTATTGATAATATTAATATTTTTTTATTTAGGTCTCCATAGCCGCAACTAATTACGTTAACAATTCGATACTTGTTGTAAAACCTTTTGTTAACCATCAAAGGGCATAAATGGTGACCACTGAAATTGTATTTCTATACGTTAGTTACGTTTTTTGTTATTAGCTGCAGGGCGGCCAAGATAACTAGCCTTCTTAAAAGGGGATAACGGATGACCTTTATGTCCAATATTAAAACCGATATGAGTCTACTTGAAGAGGACGCATTCGCTCTCACACAGGCTGCGTTGGAAATTTCCAAGGCCCATGAGGCTAATGACGAGAACAGCCTTGCAGCTGCGCTCGACAGCAATCTTCAGCTTTGGGTTGGAATTCGCACTATAGTTGACGGTGCTGATAATCCACTTCCGGTAGAGGTCAAAGAAAACCTCAGCCGACTAAGCTACTTTGTCGCTCAGAAAACGTTTGAGATGCAGGATGGGGCAAATGACAAAACTCTTGAAGCCCTAGCTAATACTAATCTCCAGATTGCCGAAGGTTTGTTAGAAAACAAGAGCGCTGGCCCGCACCCTGCATAAAGAGGTTCCTGGTAACGGGAATCGTTTCTTTTTTCTACATAGTGCATAAGTCTGCTTGCATTGACCTCTTTGTTTAGGATGAGTGTCGCCATATCTGTTTAGTCTGGCAGTTGCTGCAGACAGGCAGGGGATTAAGGCACCCCTCTACGAGATCCCTAGCCTCGCCTCCAGAACTTGACGCCATCGTCTATTTTATTACTAACGCCTTGACCATCCGTTTCACCCACTTACGATGCGGAAAATAGGCCGCCTCTCATTGGCTAATCGATACAGATTCTGTGCTAAACGAACCGACTAATAGTGGTAAGATGATGGCCCAACAGTTCTTTGCCGGAGTAGTTATAGCATTATTCTGGCTTAACTTTTCCGCATCGACTGTTCTAGCAGAAGTCACCCTCCGCATAGGCATGGAAAGTATGCCACCAGGAAACGGCAACCCGCACACCTCCGGCGGCTTCCCACCCGTTTTTATTTGGAGCGCGCTATTTGACACCCTAACAGAACTTGACGACGACGGCGCCCTTCGTGGAGCACTAGCAGAAAGTTGGTATATAGAAGACCAGTTGACTTGGGTCTTTCGCATGAGAGATGGCATTCATTTCTCTAATGGAGAAAGTTTTGACGCTATTGCTGCCCAAGAAACAATCAATTTCCTACTATCTGACGAGGGCCGGGTTCTCTCAGCATATAGGGAATTACGCACAGTAGACCGAGTCCGCGCACGTGACCGTCTGACACTCGAGGTCAAGACAAGTCAGCCAGATAGCATGATACCTAGTCGCTTTGCTGGTCTTCGCATTCATCCACCCAGATATTTTAAAGATGTGGGGCCTGCAGCTTTTGCGCTAGCCCCACACGGTACCGGCACATTCATGGTAGATGCCTGGGAGCCAGGTCAGGCAAGCGCCGTACCCAACCCTTACGCCTGGCGTCCAGCCAAGTTAGACCGGATCAAATTTATTGGCGTAACCGACGCTACAGCGCGTACCCAAGCCCTATTGTCCGGCTCTGTAGATATCGCCTTTAATATCGACCCCTCCGACATCGACCAAGTAGAAGCAGCTGGCGCGTGGATAAATTATCGCGAGCGCAAGTCGGTGCAAATGTGGCAGTTCATCACAGAGGTGGAAAGCCCCCTGCAAGACAAAAGGGTGCGCCAAGCCTTAAACTATGCAGTCGATATGGAAATGATTGTTAAAGCTCTATTACTTGGAATCACTAGGGCTGCAACCCAACCCGCAGCCAGGGGAACGTTTGGGTATAATCCAAATCTGCTTACATACCCCTATGATCCGGACAAAGCACGCTCGCTTCTAACCGAAGCGGGCTACCCAGATGGATTCTCTATTGAATTTCAAGTCGCAGTACCCAGTAGCGAAAAGGCCGCTATATATTTGCAAATTGTTCAATATCTTAAGCAAGTTGGTGTCAACGTTGAGCTGATACGTGTGCCGATGTCCAAACAAATTCAAAGTATCTATGGCGCACCATGGAATGGCAAAGCCTTCAATATGAATTATGGTTCGCTCCCATCACTCGATCCCCTATCCTCCTTGCGCTTCCACTCCTGCCTGTGGCCCAGACCATGGATATGTCGAGTGGATATCGCTGAGAGAGCTCTTGCAGCAGATCGAGAATTTGACAAGGAGAAACGTCGTAAGATTGTTAGCGGGCTTCTGCACGACCTGCACGACGATCCACCTGGTATTATTATGTACGAAGAGATTCATCCGGACGCTATTGGTAAAGAGGTCAAAACCTACAGAGCACCCTTTGGTTTCGTCCGATACCACACCCTTGAAGCAAAGGACTAAGAACTGTGCATAGAGTTGTAGAGGTTTTAGATTCGCTGTTTCATTGTGCCAGCTCGTAGGAAGAAGTAATCGCTAGCTGCAAGAACTTTTACTTGAGTAGTACGTCTGCTAGTCAGACCTATGAGTCCGTTCCATACGTTCGTGACGCTCCTGAGCTTCTAAGCTTAAGGTTGCAATAGGTCGTGCTTCTAACCTTTTGAGACTGATGGGCTCATCGGTTTCCTCGCAATAGCCGTAGGTGCCGTCCTCTAGTCGCTGCAATGCTGAGTCTATCTTGGAGATCAGTTTGCGGGCACGATCACGTGTACGCAGTTCTAGAGAACGCTCCATTTCCGCTGACGCACGATCTGTAAGATCTGGCTCCTGCAGGCCGCCGCCATCTTGGAGACTCTCCAAGGTATCTTCAGCTTCTTTCAACAGGTCACCGCGCCATCCAAGCAGTTTCCTGCGGAAGTACTCCTGTTGGTGAGAGTTCATAAATGGTTCTTTTTTTGTTGGACGGTAGTCCGGCGGTAAAGGGACAGTCATGGGTACCTAACGTAGCTTATCTGCGCCAATGGCGCGGGACTATACGGATCGGATTGTGTAGCTGCAATAGGGAAAAACTGACAAACCAAAAAGTTGTTAGGTATGGTTCAAAAGATGGTCTGCAACGAAATTAGTTACTGTAATAGGCTATGCTTTTTTGCGCTGGGACAATTTAGCCAGTTCAACCTCAGCTCTGAGTTCAATTTCATCTAATAGCTGTGAGATGAGTGGGTCAGTACCGCGCTCGCGTTTTTGGCGAACTAATCTAGCCAAGAGGGCTAAATGGTCTTTGGGGATTGAGCCAAGAAGCAAACCATTACGGATTTGCTCAAGTCGCCCAAGAATCTCCAGGCCACGGCGGGCCCTGCTCTTACGCTCTTCGTAAGAAGGTATCTCGCCAGTTGCTGGGTCAATGGCCTGTGCAGCTAATATGCCTCCAATACCAGTTGTTGAGGATATCTGCTCTTTAGCGCCCGTTTCGGTTTCCGAGGCTCCATCCAAACGACGTAAATGGGCAGCAAATTGACCTGGTTTTGAGGCCTTCTTGGGCTTTTCCGTCTTCTTGCGCTGAATTTGGTTGGAACTGCCTGGTCCCTGGACTCTAATAGCCATTATGGTCGCCATTCTGCCGCTGCACAGCCATGCACCAATAGTTCAAGGTGATATCTGTGCCTGCTTTGATCCATATTCTCTTCATAGCACGGTCCAATAAGTCTCAAGCCAGGCAACTATTGCCGAGTATAGTACTCATTTGTTCCGGTGGCTAAGAGTGTACACCTTCTTGCTACAGCAGAAAATCATTCATTTCCATAGGGTTACAGATTTTTGTGAGTTGGCATGCTTTTCGCATGAGATGACACAGAAATAATAGAAGGGTGGTCAAAGGTACGGCCGCGGTCATGACCCAGAAAAGTCCGGAAAAAGTCCGGGAAAGAGGACTGAATGTTGAGTTTGCGACTTTTTGCAAAATGCCTCACCGCTATCGATCTAAAGACCCTGATAGATGAGGTCTGGTTGATTGGAATGCATGTTCTCCTAGTCGCCATGATTCTTGCTAGCGCAGGAGCTACGCAGGCATCTTCCCGTATCAAGGATCTAGCTACGTTTGAAGGCGTGCGCGAGAATCAGCTTGTTGGATACGGCATAGTCACAGGTCTTCAAGGCACTGGAGATGACCTCAATTCCATAGCCGCCACCAAGGAAAGTCTGATCGGGATGCTCGAACGTTTAGGCGTTAACACCCGCGATGGTGAGTTGGATACCGACAATAGTGCAGCGGTATTGGTAACATCAACGATGCAACCCTTTTCCCGCCAAGGTACTAGGGCAGACGTTACCATCAGTTCCTTAGGTGATGCTGAAAGTCTCCAAGGTGGTGTACTTGCGGTCACGCCTCTAATTGGAGCTGACGGCGAAGTCTATGCCGTTGCTCAGGGGCCTGTGCAAGTAGGTGGCTTTGTTGTGCAGGGGGCAGCAGCTACCGTATCGCGCGGAGTGCCAACGAGTGGGCGTATCCCAAATGGTGCTATTATAGAACGCGAGGTTGATTTTGCACTGGCAGATCTTACGTCGGTCAAGGTTGGACTCCATAATCCCGACTTCACTACAGCGCGTCGGATGGCAAATGCTATCAACGCTTTTCTTGGCACTACGGCTGCTATGGCAACCGACCCCGGTACTGTGCAGCTTCAAGTGCCTGAGGACTATGCCAACTCAGTAGTTAGTCTTGTCACCGATATCGAGCAATTGCGTGTCGAGCCAGATCTTCCAGCTCGAGTTGTGATTGATGAACAGACGGGCGTAATTGTAATCGGTGATGATGTAAGAATTTCTAAGGTCGCTATCGCCCAAGGGAATCTCACTATCCGCGTCACAGAGACACCTCAAGTTTCACAACCGGCACCATTCTCTGAAGCCGGCGAAACCGTCGTGGTGCCAAGGACAGATATTGAGATTGATGAAGATGAAGAGAATCGCCTAGCAGTCGTTAACGGAGGGGTTAATCTCCAAGAGCTAGTAAACGGACTTAACTCTCTCGGTGTTGGTCCACGAGACATGATTTCAATTTTGCAAGCTGTGAAAGCATCCGGCGCTTTGCAGGCTGAAATACAGGTGATGTGATGATTGACAGTGCTGCCATCCTTACCAATGCACGGGATGCCTATAGCCTAGGGGTCCAGAACCAACTGCAAAGACAGACCAAAGAAGCAGGGTCCATGACGGAACAGCAAGCCCGAGCTGCTGGTGAGCAATTCGAAGCCTTCTTTATCGGTCAGATGGTTGAGTTGATGCATACAGATACCGAAAGCGACGGCATGTTCAGTGGCGGCCACGCTGAGAACGTGTGGAAGTCGATGCTAAACCAGGAGTATGGCAAAGAAATTGCTAAGAGTAATCCTCTAGGCATCGCAGATGCAGTGGTGCGTTCTTTACTACAAACACAAAATGCCATGACAAGTGAAGAACAGTCTTCAGCTATGGATAAGATCGCGGCGCTAGCAGCCAACTCTGACGCAGTGTTAGCTCCTCCCACAGGCCCGTCTATAGAAAGGTTGATTTGATATGAGTACCGTTCGCCACATGCAGGGCCATATGACCGGCTCGAGAATGAATCATAGAGTGGGCTCCAAAACAGGGGCTAGACGTGGGTATGCCGATCTTAATGTAAAGCCACGTAATAAAGGTGAAGACATATTCACCGTGATCAGTCAGCTCAATGACATACTTAAGAAAGAAAACTCAGCTTTAAAAAAACATCAGGTCGAGAATGTACGTGCACTAGAAGAAAAGAAAACGGATCTGGCGCGTTTATACCAGCAACAGATGAATGGGCTCCACCGCAATCCCGAAGTGCTAAAAGAAATGGAAGAAGGCAAGCGCAACTCGCTCATTCAAGCCGGCTCACACCTTACGGAACTAATGAAGGAGAATGCTAGTCTTTTACGTGCGAATATTAAAGTCATCAACACATTCCTAAAAACAGTTGTCGATGCCGTACGCGAGAGACAGGAACGCAAATCAACGTCTTATTCGGAGGATGGGAATCTTGATGGGCACACTGCCCTTAAACGTAACATGGCTGTGAGTTTAAACGAGATAACATGATCACACATCCTCTCATAAGCTGGATTAATCAGGGGCTACAGCAATGTCGCTAACCCTCGCACTTAATTCAGCAATTACGGGACTAAATACAGCCCAAGCTGGTCTGGATTCAGTCTCACACAATATCGCCAATGTGAATACTGAGGGTTATACCCGAAAGATTCTCGAACCCTCATCGCGTGTTCTTGCTGGTGTAGGTTCTGGTGTTTTTGTTGGTGATATCCTGAACAATGTTGATCAAAACCTACTGGAAGATCTGCGGAATGAGTTGAGCGGATTCGGAAAGCTAGAAACCGAAGACAGCTACTGGAATCGCGTCGCTGACGTATTTGGTTCGCCACAGAGTAATACTTCTATCGCCCATACAGTCAATAAACTGGCCAACGAATTTGAATTACTTGCAACAGAACCAGAGAAGTCTGCAACACATCTATCAACGGTTCAGGCTGGTGTTGAGGTCGCATCAAAGCTCAAACGCATGAGTGATACGGTTCAAGGGTTACGCTTGGACACTGACCGAGAGATTGAACGCCTAGTCGTCGAGATGAATGGACTCCTAACTACCCTCGGTAACTTGAACGATCAGATCTCCGTCTCTAGCTACCCGCCACGTCAAACAGAAGACTATGAAGATAAGCGTGATGCAGTGCTCAATAGGCTAGGTGAGATCATCGATATTAGTTATTTCTTTACTTCAAATGGTGCGGCAACAGTCTATACCAAAGACGGGACAACTCTCGTAAGCAATGTACCCGTACAAATGAGTCATGTCGCCATAAGCCAAATGAGTCCTGAAAATACTCACGCGGGTGGCGATCTAACCGGTATTTTTGCTGGCGTACTCGATATAACTAACGATATCCGTGGTGGTCGTTTAGCGGGCTTAGTTGAAATGCGCGACAGGAGGCTGCCAGAAATGCAGTCGCAGATGGATGAACTAGCACGCAACTTAATCGAAGAAATCAATCTGGTGCATAACCGTGGTACATCTTATCCATCTGTCGTAACACAACAGGTGGGTAGCCGGACCTTTATGGACTCCGCAACCCAGGAAATTGATATTACCAATGGTGATGTCAGCATTGTTCTATACAATCCTGATGGAACAGAGGCTTTTTCTACCAACCTAAGGGCGGGGGGTCTCGGCTTCACCACGGGCACAGTCAACGCCGCAACAGCAGCCATCCAAACGTGGATCAGAGCCCAAGACGCACAGCTCGCCAATGCTTCATTCGCGGTCAACGCAGCCGGGAAGCTGGAATTCAACCTTAGAACCGAAAGTTTTGGAATTGCGTTTCGTGACGAAGGAACAGCCGTAAAAGGTAGCCCGCCCGATGATATCACCATTGCACTCGACCATGAAGGTGACGGTGTTGACGACAAAAGTTTTAGGGGCTTCTCAAACTTCTTTGGCTTGAATGATTTTTTTACCACATCACCAAAGGTTTCATTCTACGAGTCGGATTTCAAACCAGTAAATTACGGACTGACCACTACAGTGGCACGTACCTTAACTTTTTATGACAATACCAACCCCGTTGCTGGCGCTGGAATTGGTACGCTGACGGTTAATCCTGCAGACACTCTGCAAAATATCGCAGACGCGATCAATACTAATGCAGTTCTCAATCTACGTTTAGAAGCAGAAGTTGTGCCTGAAGGAAACGGTGAAAAATTACGTATTCAGCAAATCCAAGGTGAGCAGCTCATTATTACGCAAACGGCTAACACAGATGCTCTGGATCTACTTGGTCTAGACGTTGCGGAAACTGGATTCTCGCAACGATTAGATGTCAATACTGCTCTGAGAGAAAACCCAAGCCTGATCTCCCGCGGCCGTGTGGAATTTGATAACCTAATAGGACGTTATTACCTGTCTCCTGGTGATAATGAAGTTGCTTCTGAATTAGCAAGCCTAATGAATTCCCAAGTTTCTTTTGAAGCAGCCGGTGGACTGTCGGCAGGATCTAGTCGGTTTTCTGATTATGCTGCCGAAATCATATCCCGCGCTTCCACTATTGGAGCTGCCGTCCAAACCGACCTGCAGTTCCAGAGCGATATCAAATCCGCTTTAGAACTAAAGCATGGCCAATTAACCGGCGTAAACCTTGATGAAGAACTCAGTCAATTACTCGTGTATGAGCAATCATATGCAGCGTCTGCCAAGATCATTTCAACTACGCAGCAGATGTTCGAAATTCTCAACAACCTGATTTAAAGCTGAGAGAATCAGGAGGACAAAATTATGGTTTCAAGAATAGGTACAGCTGCACACAATCAGGCTCTAGTCCAGCAAATGCTGCTAGCGCAGACACGCGTGTCAGACACTCAGATGCAAGTTGGGACAGAAAAAAAATCCCAGACCTATAAAGGAATCTCTACCGATAGCTTTCGCTTGATCAGTCTAGAAAACGAGCGGCTACGGATGGAGCAATATGTTAAGAATAATGCTATCGCAGATACAAATGCCAAGGCTATGGTAACTACGGTCGAAAGCATGGATGAAGTGATCCGATTGCTACGATCAGAATTGATCGGGTTCACATCTCGCGATTTGAGCGACGCCTCACCAGAGGATACCATGGCCGTTACGAATATTCAGGAACGGGCATTCTCTGCACTGAACGACATGGAGTTTTTCTTAAATCTACAAGTTGATGGAAAATACTTATTTGCTGGGGGCAAGACAAATAGCCCACCGGTAACCGTTCCCTACAATAATGTTGCTGAATTCCAGGCTGATTACGATGGAATCAACACGACTTACGCGGAAACGCGGACGGCCCACCTAAGCCAGGCTAAGTTCACAGGCATTACGGCAGCATATACACAAGAGACCTTTGATTTAAAAGGAACTTCCACAGCTGTGACACGTATTACGGGGGCAGCTGGTGATTTTATTACTGCAACATTGGATGAAAGCACCTTCGGCGATCTCACCTTCGCTAATGTAGGAGTCAATGGCACGATCACGTCATCCGTCCAAGGTGCATATAGTAATCTCACTGTAGGGCAGACGATCCTTGTCAACGGAACTGAGGGCGCAACTAATAATAACGGTGTCTACACAATCACCGCTGTTTCTGGGGACGGCACCCAGATCACCCTGGATCAAACCCTTAATGTGGGAGCTGCAGCGGCTGCAGCAAGTGCCGTCAATATCAACCTGGCAGTGCCTGACGGGACAACGGTTTTCTTATCCGGTACGGATGTCACCAACGATGGCTCTTATACGGTGCGCTGGCCGACTAATGCCGAGATTGCTGCTGCTGCGCCGCAGCCTGCCTTGAACATGAATGCTGGGGCTCCACCACCAGTAGTAGACGGTCGTGTAATATGGGTTACAGGACAGGTAAACAACATCTCAGGCGAAACCATAACCTTGGATGCCGCCCCATATTACCGCGGTGACCGACTTGAAGTTGAGCACAGGGTAAACGATAACAGAGCTATAAGGTTTGGTGTCAACGGGCTCGATCCTGCTTTTGAGAAAGCCATCCGTGGCCTGGGACAACTTCTACAAGGAGATTTAATTAATAATCAAACACGAGCAGTCGATGCTCTAGGATTAATCAATGACGCTATTGAGCATTCGCCATTGTCAACCGAACAAGCCAGCGATCTTCAAGACGTTGCGCAGCGCCTAGCTCTCAATCAAAAGATTATTTTTGACGCAAAGCAGGATATGATTGAATTCAATTCTTTCCTTGGCCAACGGCAGATTCAACTGGAGAATGTTGACGTGACTGAGGCTGCTGTCCGCCTACAGGACGATGTACGGGCACTGGAGATATCTTTTGCTACCCTGGCTAGGGTCCAACAGCTCTCTCTCGCGACCTTTATATAGGTTAAGCGATACAGTTAGCGCATAATTGCTGCCAAACTAGCCTTAATGTCTGCGCAAATGCATGTGCCGTTGCTGGCCCATCTGTCAAGCCACTATTTTCTAGCTGCGTGCGTAAAGTAGCGCGCAATTTTCCCAGAGACTCAAGGTCTGCAACCTTAGATCTAGCAATGGCAACAAATTCCTCTCGGGTTGGCGCAATCCAATCTCTTAACCCTGCCGACGTTAGAAGACTTGCCCCAACACGTGCTGCATGGCCTCGTCCGGCGAGGGTAAGAACAGGCACGCCCATCCATAATGCCTCGCAGGTAGTGGTTGTTCCATTATATGGCACCGTATCCAAGGCCACATCGATGTGCTGGTAGAGTGCTAGATGATCATAATCACTTTGTACCCAGCCATGAGCTTCAATACGCACTGGATCAACACCACACTTCTCAAAACGCTTGCGAAGAGACTGTAGTGTATCGATCTCTGTTAGCGCACGCGCCTTAAGTAGTAACCGCGATCCATCGACGGCTTTAAGAACATCGGCCCAGAGTTCAACACAAGAGTCTGAAAGCTTCGCCAGCTTATTGAAAGAGCCGAATGTAATTACCTCTGATTCTGTAGCTGGCAATTGCGAAACATCGGGCTCATCGCCAGATGGTGCGAAAACGTGCAGACCTCGTTCCAACCGAAGCGGCTGATCGCAAGAAAAATCTTCATTGTTATGTGGTGGATTAGTGACAGAGTCGCACAACCAGTAATCCATGGCAGACAAACCGCTCGGTCCAGGATATCCCAGTGCTGTGATCTGTATTGGTGCAACTCTACAGCTGAGTGAAGTCAGTCGATTACCTGCCGTTCGACCTGCCAGGTCGACAAGGCAGTCCAACATCTGATCTCGTAGATATTGGGTAAGTTCTTCATTACTAAGGGAGGCAGTATTATGCCAAACATCAGCAGATGTGCAGAATTGTTCGGTAACGCTATCTGTATTCACAGTATCGTTGAATAGATGGGTATTAACTTGCTCAGCTTTGAGGGATTCAATCAGTGGTAAGGAAAAGGAACTGACCGAATGACGCCGGAAATCTGGGGATAAGAAACCCACCTTCAGGGGACGATTGGGATCGCTATCAGTAATACAATCTTTAGCCTGCCGGGACGGCTTGTGTTTGTATCCCGCTGCAAGGTGATCAGCGCGTAACGCTAAATCATCATCACGTCGATATAGTTCCGCATATAGCGCATTATCAGTTGCAGCGCTATGGCCTGGGACAGCCGTCCTTACAACTTTGAATAATCTAGCGGCTTCGGCTATGTCCGCCTGTTCCAACATAGCAACACCCAAATTGACCTTAGCATTATGATTATCTGGAGCAGCTCTAAGAGCTTCCTGGTACTCTATAGAAGCTGCACGGAATTTTCCAACCGCCGCAAGCGCAGCACCAAGATTATTATAAGCCGCTGAGAATGTAGGAGACTGTAGAATAGCCTTATGAAATGCATCAACCGCACCTTCTACATCTCCAGCTTGCTCGAGCATAAGACCGAGATTGTTCCAGGCGACAGGATAGTGATCCTGCAGAGCAATAGCCGAACGGTAGGCCGCAATAGCCTGATCATGCATACCTAAGGCCTGCTGAACCCAGCCCAAGTTGTAATGGGCAGCGGCTAGCAAACCATCTTCCTTAGCTGCTGCTTGCAAGCAGATAAGTGCCTTGTCATATTGGTTCAGATCAGACAACGCCCGGCCCTTAATCAAAAGTGTATGGGCATCACAGGGATTCTGGCTAAGGAGACGGTCACAATATGTTACCGCAGCGTCAAGGTCCCGGCGTTCGAAGGCTATCTCTGAGGCCAGACTTAATGCGTCGTTTGAAGGAATCTCTACCTTGAGCAGTTCCTCCAACATAGACCAGGCTTGATCATACAGGTTCGCCTTATAGTACTTAATAGCCAGAGTCAGTCGCCTATCCATAGACGAAGTCCACGAAGCTCATAGTGATTTCCCCAGTACGCTCTGCACTGAATCATCAGTGCGCAATGGCAATGGGGCTTTATTCTCATACGTTGGCTGCGGACCTTCACACCATTGACGCCAAAGATCCCGGTATACCCTTTCTAGATTGCGGGTAAATCTAATCTCATCACGCAGCGGAGATTGTGACAATTGTCCCCGCAACGTTGAACGTACTTCGGCAAGACGTTGTGGCGAATGCCCCCAAGACACGGCTTTCTGGATGTAGGTCTTCAGATCCTTAGCTATAAATTCTTCATTCAGGCCGGCAGCATGTAGCAAACTGAGCCCAACACGACCGGTATGACGTGTTCCATTAACGCTTAATACAGGGACACCCATCCATAGCGCTTCGCAAGTGGTAGTCGTGCCATTATAAGGAAATGTGTCTAGCGCAAGGTCAATGCGCGCATATTGATTGAGATGCTCTTGAATCGAGGGCATGAAGGCATCCATATCGATGCGACTCTTATCGATTCCTCGGTCAGCGAAGTAGCCCATAACCCTCTCGCGCACGCTTTCGGTTTTTAACTGTTTACATTTTAAATAAAGACGTGAATTCGGCACTTGTGTGAGAATCTCAGACCAAACAGAAACCACCTCGTTGTTGAGCTTTGGTAGGACATTGAATGACCCAAAAGTAACAAAACCACGCTCTAAATGTGGTGCTGATGCAGGTTCTGGGGCCCTGCTAGTAGGCCGGTAACAGTGGAAACAATCGGGTAACCTTATAATAGTTTCTGTACAGAAAATCTTAGCTTCTCCACCGGGATCAGCGCGTTCATCTGACAGTCGATAATCCATAGCTTGGACACCGCTGGTATTAGGATAGCCAAGATATTCGATCTGTATCGGTGCAGGTTTTTGACCACAAGCCACCAGCCTATTACCCGATGTATGACCACCAAGATCGACCAAGATATCAACTCTATCCGCTCGAATGCGCTCCACTAGGTTTTGATCGGTAAGGCCTGCTGTTTCGACCCAGACATCTGCCGCCCCTTGCATAGCTTGTGTGACTACGTCTTGTCGGGTTGTATTTGAATAAAGAATGATCTCGAAAGCATTACGGTCGTGTTTTTCCAGCAAGGGCTCAATAAAGAAAGCCACAGAATGACTGCGAAAATCCGGTGAAAGATAGGCTAGCCTGAGTTTACGGTCCGGATTAGAATCATTCAGGTGTGGGTATGTTCGGTCTGGTGTGTTGCTTGTAAAGCGCTTGCCAAAAGCGGAATGCTCTTCAAATATTTGTTGATCATCAACGTCGGGTGAATAGAGGCTAGTAAATAAATAGTTAGAGGCATATACCGGCGCAGACATCGTATCGCTCTCGGCTGCCGTTTTCATTGCACCGCGCGCATCCTTAATACGGTGCTGGTCGAGCAAGGCCACTCCAAGTGTATTTAATGCCATTACATTGTTTGGATTAAGCTCCAGTGCCCTCTCAATTTCTGCAGTTCCTTCACATAAGTCCTGCTGCTCGATTAGCGCCACACCAAGACTATAGTGCGCAAAAGTATTATCCGGTTGTTGCAAAATTACCTTGCGATAGGCATCTACAGCTTCATCATAATGCCCGCACATAAAATGCGCTACACCAAGGTTCACCCAAGCATCACAGTATGTGGGATCGAGACGAACAGCCCTCTCTAGAGCAAAGATAGCATCATCTAAACGAAACATCTTTAGTAAAAGGGTGCCATGATTATTGGCAAAGACCGGCAGATCTGGTCGCAGGGTTTCGGCCTTTGAGAAAAAAGTTCCGGCCTCATCCCTTCGGCCAAGA
Source organism: Rhodospirillaceae bacterium (assembly GCA_045564915.1). GTDB lineage: Bacteria > Pseudomonadota > Alphaproteobacteria > Rhodospirillales > Rhodospirillaceae > JAQWRV01. The sequence goes on along the minus strand of JBJLGL010000015.1, from coordinate 5,477 downwards.
AGTGCCATTACAAGACCGAGGTTATTATGAGCCTCCGCATGATCTGGGGACAACTTAATGGCGTTTTTCAGAACCGTTCGGGCCTCTTCAAAGCGCTCAGCATGACGCAATGCATTGCCAAGAGAATTGAGAACAGAAACTTCATTTGGGTGTTCGCGGTCAATTTCTTCAAGATATTGCAGTGCATATTCTGGATCGCCTTGTTCCCGATGAGCCAGGGCCAAGTTCACCTTCGCATCAACATAGTCGGGCTTAAGTTCAACGGCCCGACAATAAGCACTCATTGCTCTAGACACATCCCCGCATGCCAGCAGCATGTTACCTTGGTTATTATGAATAATGGGATCGTCTGGTTGTAAAGTTAGTGCATTCTCATAGCTAAGTGTAGCAGAAGCTAGGTCACCGCACTCTTTTTCAACAACACCAAGGTTAGTCCAGGCATCTGCAAATGTGCTATCCAGCTCTACGGCCCTACGAAAAGCACCTCGAGCCTCTTTGTAGAGACGGTCCACAGTCAGCGCCATACCAAGCGTATAGTGTGCGTATGCATCCGATGGCTTAAAGGCTATAGCCATATTCGCGGTAGTGATAGCGCCTTTAACATCACCTAGTTGACGTTGAGCATTTGATCGCGCTTGAAGCAGCCTAGCATTACCGGGCTGATGCATAAGTGCTTGTTCAACGATAGGTAGCGCTGAGTCAAAATCATCATGTTCGGCTAGAAACATGAAAAGCTGAATAGCCGGCCCGGTTTCAGCCGGAGACAACGCTACGGACTGCTCGAGATGATGACGCGCGCCCTCTCTATCACCCAGCGCATCACGGCATAATCCAGCCATATGATGAGCTTGACCGTCTTCTGGGTGTCTATCTAGGTAGGTTTGAATTAGATGGTTAGCTGAATTAGCGTCACCATCTTCTAAGTATGCATAGGCCTGTGAGATCAGAGGGGAGGTTACCGTTTCCGATGTCATCGTTCGCGCCCTATACCCTTCGGCTTTAGTGCCTGCGATATACTTGGCGTGGCCCCACAGTCAGCCTCGGTTAGTTACGCAGTGACCGCTCCAGTTTCACCCGTGGCTTCTGCCACAGCCGTATTGTTGGCCTCAACAGCGGACTCATCTTCAGGATCTATTCGGAGACCAGCAGCTAGATTACGGTTAATATTTATTAGCACATCAAGGTCTTTTCCATCGGCTGAACGCAATGCCTTTGTGGTCTGCTTGTCGACAAAAATACTCAGGCTCATAACGTTTGCTTTGATTTCAGCAGGAAGCTGGTTCTCGTCTTCGGTAATATCCGCCTGCATAATAGTCCAAAGAAGGTGATTGAAGCGGAGTGACTTCGAAAAGCCTTCAATGTCCTGCGTCAAAGCTTTTGCCTCTTCTAGCAGTAAAGCAGCCTTGGTGAAGGCCATTGCCTCAACCTCACGCGGAGAAAGGTTTTGTTTTTGCTGCTGATTATATGCAGCATATTTATCCTTCGACATTCTTCATCGCCTCCGCCTCAAGCTTGATCAGCTTTCTACAGAACTTTAAAGCCCGGTAATGATCGCCCTCAATAATTCTTTGTGACATTTCAACCATCATATCTATTGCCTTGGTATCAACGGGCATCAGGATCATTTGCCGCATGAGCAGAAAATAAATGCCATGGTAATCCCTCTCTTTATCCGGATTGATATACATGTTGAGGATCGTGACATAGAGCTTTTTTGCAATGGTGTCGGCGTCTTCCTCAGTAATAATATCCGATTGTCGTACCACTGGCACCCGGTTGAGTACGACAAATTCCGTCTTATTTGGGCCGTTGGCAATGACGGATGTCCCGATCAGTACCTTTTCATCAGGCTTAAGCCTCAGTTTCAACGGCATCGTAATCTCTAGTCATTCCATTATTATGGAAACAAAGCGTTAAAAGTTTACCAAGATCCAAAAACCATGCTTTCTTTAGCTATTAGACCGATAATCCAGTTCATCATAGATCCACTGCGAACACAGTTCCGAGAGAGAACATAAGCCGCTCGATGATCTAGTTAAAGAGCCGCAAGACAGCTTGCTCTGACTGTTGGGCGATGGACAACGAAATTGTACCTAGTTGCTGACGTGTTTGTAGAGATAAGAGGTTTGCTGACTCCTCATTGAGATCAGCGTTGACTAACGCATCGGCTCCACCTTTAAGAGTGTTTATTATATCTTCGGTGAAGGATCTTCTAATTTCTAGGAGAGCTGAATTCGTGCCTAACTCTTGCGCGACCTGGCGTACAGTAAGAAGGGCTGAGTCAACTGCACGAATCTGTGCGCTAATAGCTGAAATAGCGGCTGGACCAGTTACACCCCAGACCGGACTACCGGCTGGAACAAAAGCACCAGTCGCCAAGGCCGAGGTGGCAACCATCGTAGCAAAATCCGTAACCGCAACGCCGGTGATAATCAGCTGATTAATAGCAATATTTTCTGTACGTTCATTAAATTTGACCGTCAGAGTATCTCCACCAGCAACAAAGGGCGTGGTTGTGTTCTTTAGTAAGTTAATCCCATTGAAACTTGAATCTTCCGCGAGATTATCTACTTGGCTGCGGAGTTCATTAAATTGACTGGCCAGTTTCGCGCGCGAGGAACTCTGTGGTGTTGAGATAGCAGACTGTGCTAAGGCCTTCATCTGCTTCAAGGTCTGCTCCATAGCATCGAGACCTTGGACAGTGGAGCGTATGATATTAATCCCGTCAGTGATGCCATCCTTGATTGTCTGTAAATCAGAAGCACGGCTATTGAGATTACGTGCCTTAAAGAAGGCTAGAGCGTCATCAATTGCGCTATTAACCTTTAAGCCGGTCGCAAGACGTTCCTGCGTACGACCAATCAAGCCGGTCGTGCGCTGCAGCGAAAGAAGGTTTGTACGTGTTGCTGTCGACAGGGTGATATCGGTCATCTTGTCACCTTATATCGGCCCCCCATTACGAACTTCAGGTAAATGACTAAATGTGTCGTCTCTCACAGGGCCTCAGATAATTCACCAAAAAGAAAACGGCGGGCCGAAAAACAAACTAGGCCCGCCGCTAGAAAAGGTTTCAAGCTGGAGAGAAACCTAGAAGAGCCGAAGAACAGACTGTTCAGACTGCTGGGCAATTGACAGCGAAACCGTGCCTAGTTGTTGCCGGGTCTGAAGTGAAAGTAAATTAGCGGATTCTTCGTTAAGGTCTGCGTTGACTAGATCAGAAGCCCCACCTTTAAGCGTATTGACCAAATCTTCGGTAAAATTACGACGAATTTCTAACATGGTCGAGTTAGTGCCGAGAGTCTGCGCCGATGCCCTAACTGTAATCAATGCGGACTCAACACCCCTGATAGCTGACTGGATCGCGAAAACAGCCGCGCTGCCCGTTTGGCCCCACACAGTTCGAGAACCAGCAGTACCCGTAGCAAGCGCGGAAGTAGCAACTACGGAGGCAAAGTCACTAGCGGAAAGACCAGAAACTACCAATTGGTTAAGCTGACCAGTGCTAGCTCCCGGCACTTCGTCTAGCTTTTCGTTAAACCTAACAGTTAGGTTATCAGATTGAGCAACAAAAGGTCCGGTAGTGTTCTTAAGAAGATTAATACCGTTAAAGCTGGCGTCCTCGGTGAGGTTATCAACCTGAGAACGCAGCTCGTTGAACTGACTAGCCATTTTAGCGCGGGTTGAACTCTCTGGGGTCGAAATAGCAGATTGTGCCAACGCCTTCATTTGCTTGAGAGTTGACTCTATGGCCTCCAGGCCTTGAACAGCAGCTTTAATGGTACTGATGCCATCTGTAATTTCGTTTTTAATATTACTCAGTTCTTCAGCACGCGCATTTAGATTCCGCGCCTTAAAAAAGGCAAGAGCGTCATCAATAGCGTTGTTCACCTTTAGACCAGTCGCCAAGCGTTCCTGGGTACGGCCAATCAGTTTTGTAGTGCGTTGCAACGACAAAAGATTCGTTCGCGTCGCCGTTGAGAGCGAAATGTCACCCGGTACTTCAACCATCTAGTTTTACCCCTTTCTAGGTTCAGGGACGAGTTCACTAATTAGGCGCCGCGTCTACCAGACAGGACAATAATTCCTGATTATTGTTCTATCGGTCACAATAAGGGTGCGACGCCATGGAACCTTTTCTAGAAGGGAAATACAAACAAATGGTTAATCTGGACTAGAATCCAGGAAAAGGTATCCCCTTGTAGGGAAATTACCTAAAAGGTCTGCAAAACCTAAGTAGAATCCTTGATTAGGCTTAGAACAAGCGGAGAATGGACTGTTCAGATTGTTGAGCGATTGACAGTGAAATCGTACCCAGCTGCTGGCGGGTTTGCAGAGACAGCAGATTAGCCGATTCCTCATTTAGGTCAGCATTAATCAGGTCTGAAGCCCCACCCTTGAGAGTATTGATGAGGTTTTCTGTGAATTCTCTGCGAATTTCTAACAGAGAATTGTTAGTCCCCAAGCTAAATGCAGACTCACGAACCGTGACTAAAGCAGAATTAATGCCACGAATAGCAGAATTTATGGCTGTCACGGCCGCTGTTCCCGTCTGCCCCCAAACGGTAGTGTTACCTGCCGTTCCTGTCGCCGTAGCAGAACTCGCCAGGATCGATGCAAAATCACTTGAAGATATGCCTGAAACAACTAGCTGGTTTAGTGGTCCAACAGCCGCACCCGGCGTCGTGTCCTGACGTTCATTAAACCTAACCGTCAGGTTGTCAGCCCCACCGACGAAAGCACCACCAGGTCTCTTGAGTATATTGACACCGTTAAAGCTGGCATCCTCGGACAAGGTATCAACCTGAGATCGCAGCTCGTTGAACTGACTAGCCATCTTGGCGCGGGTAGAACTCTCTGGAGAGGAAATAGCGGATTGCGCTAACGCCTTCATCTGCTTGAGGACAGATTCCATCGCTTCTACGCCCTGGATCGCGGCTCTAACAACATTAATGCCGTCAGTGATACCATCCTTAACTACGGCCAACTCACTCGCCCGGGTGTTGAGGTTACGCGCCTTGAAGAAGGCCAAAGCGTCATCAAGCGGGGTATTAACCTTGCGGCCTGAGGCCAGACGTTCCTGAGTTCTACCGATGAGATTGGTGGTTCTCTGCAATGAGAGCAGATTCGCACGTGTCGCAGTGGATAGCGAAATATCAGTTGCCATAGCGTCTTCCCATTTCTAGCACCGCACCAGCTTCGGCAACTTTATCTTAAACCACAAATCCTAGAACAACCGCAAGAAGGACTGTTCAGATTGTTGAGCGATTGACAGTGAAATCGTACCCAGCTGCTGGCGGGTTTGCAGAGACAGCAGATTAGCCGATTCCTCATTTAGGTCAGCATTGACCAATCCGTCAGCCCCACCCTTGAGAGTATTGATGAGGTTTTCTGTGAATTCTCTGCGAATTTCTAACAGAGAATTGTTAGTCCCCAAGCTAAATGCAGACTCACGAACCGTGACTAAAGCAGAATTAATG
>JBJLGL010000014.1:0-141435 GCA_045564915.1 Rhodospirillaceae bacterium | reverse complement strand
GTATCTCTGTTGGCCCTGATGATGCTTACTTGGCGACGCGTGGTCTGCGCACCATGGGTGTAAGGCTACGCCAGCATGAAAAAAGCACACTTGCTGTTATACGCTGGCTCCAACAGCGCCCCGAAGTTAAACGTGTTTTATATCCAGCACTCGAAGATGACCCTGGCCATGCTTTATGGAAGCGTGATTTCTCCGGTGCCAGCGGCCTCTTTGGTGTGATCCTCGCGGATACTTCCGAGAAGGCAGTGAACGCAATGATAGATGGCATGCAACTATTTCCGTTGGGCTACTCATGGGGTGGATATGAAAGTCTGATGTGTGCTTCTTCACCAAAGCGAATGCGCACGGCAACAGAATGGACAGAGCAAGAACCCGGGTTGCGTATCTATATTGGTTTGGAAGATGTAGATGACCTTATTGCGGATTTGGAGGCGGGCTTTGAGCGCTTTAACGTTGCGCTTCATAGCCGGTAATCTTTTTCAATGGCCAAACGCGGCTTAAAAGGTGTGCCCGCTGAAATCATCCAGCAAGGGTTTGCCCACCACAAGGCTGGAGATTTTGCTTCAGCAGAAAAGTCTTATCGCCGCGCCTTAAAACGTGACAAAAAAAATGCCGATGCGCTGTATTTGCTTGGCAGCCTCTACCTTCAAACTGATTCACTGACGAAGTCTGAAAAGACCCTTAAGATGGCTCTTACAGTCCAGCCTGGGCGAGTTGAAGCACAATACAATCTAGCGCGTGTTTATATTCAAACTCAGCGCTTTGCTGATGCTGAACCTTTGTTAATGGAGGGCCTGAATGCTGACCCACATAACTTTTCTGTGCTTGGCAGTCTCGGCATCGTGCAACTTAATCTTGGCAATCATAAAGGCGCGATCCATTTTCTCGAACGCGCAGTAGAAGTAGACCCTACTTCTACTGAAGCGTGGTGCGACTTGGGTGTGGCTTGCAGCCGTGGCGATGTAGACAAGAGAGCTACTGAAGCATTCGAGCGCGCGCTGACGTTAGATCCAGCGCACGCGCGAGCACGCCATAATCGGGCTCATCTAAGATTGCAGAATAGAAACTTTGAGGCGGGCTGGTTCGATTATGAAGCACGGCGATCTGATGTGCAGTCTGGATTTGTTGCCAGACCTTTTGACCTGCCAGAGTGGTCAGGCGAAGACTTAGCAGAACACACTATATTAGTCTGGGGAGAGCAGGGTTTGGGCGACCAGATATTACATGCGAGCATGTTTGCCGACCTTATCGAAAAATCAAAGCTTGTCATAATTGAATGTGAGCCGAGACTCCAACCCCTCTTCCAAAGGTCGTTCCCTGACGCAAGAGTGGTAAGAGCCACACTACCACCACTTCCTGAAATTTTGTCTTTTGGTCCGTCCCGTCAATGTGCGGGGGGCAGTTTGGGTCAGTGGTTAAGGCGCAATGAAAATACTTTTCCTAGTCGTCCAGCATTCTTGCATAGCGATCCAGACCGAACCCAAGATTTGCTAGCTTCTTGTATCAATAGCTTTGGTGCTGGTATCCGCGTTGGTTTGTCTTGGAAGAGCAGTCGTGTCGATTTGGGCCCCCATAAATCTGTGGATTTGGCAACAGACTGGGCCCCTATTTTCAGAGCAAAACCCGAAGTACATTTTGTTTCTATACAATACGGAGATACAGAACGAGAGCGCGAAGCTGTACAAATAGAACACGGTATCCCAATTCACGAAATCAGTGATGTTAATGTCACCAAGGACATTGATGGGCTAGCGGCACTGATTAGTACTCTTGATCTTGTTATTACGACGTCAAGCACTTCAGCACATCTCGCGGGCGCTTTGGGCATCCCGACCTGGGTCTTGGTCCCACGTGGTCGGGGCCGTTTTTGGTATTGGTTTGATAATGATCGTGTGAGCCTTTGGTACCCTCCCTTAACCTTGTATTGGCAGGAGACTGCAGGTGACTGGGGTGCACCCGTGCGGGCGATAGCGGATGAGTTTACACACTGGTACGAAAAGAAATCGAAACTATGAGCATGACTAAAGGGTTATTTGTCTTTCTTTCCACTTACATGCCGGCCGTTGGTTGGTGTAATGTAACTATAGCTAAGAAACCCACGTTATTCCTGCTAATCTGGAGCGCGGAAAGTCAGGTGGATGCTCAAGAAAGTCTCAATTTAGAGTTTCAACTAATCAGTTGCTATCAACTAAATATCTACCAGCTGTGTGCCCCGATAGCCCGGCCCAGCTTAATGATATTTAGTGGGCGGACTTTTCCTTCTAATTATGACATATAAGAAAGCAGCCTGTTGACCTTGTTAAATGATGTGCCATAGCTATAAAACACGCCTTTCGTTAGTCGGCTGGGTACCGTTTTCTGTATTTTTGCGATAAAAAAAACCCTATAAATGAAGTACTTTAATATCGTCGGGTCCCTCTACGTGGGGCCCGCAAGTCTGAGAGGGCTCCACGAATGAACTTGCAGACCGATCCGTCCAAAGAGGAGTCCTCAGATGAGACGTCTCTGTCAGAGGCGGATTCAGATTCCGTTGTTGTTCGATTTGCCGGGGATTCTGGCGATGGTGTTCAGCTGCTTGGCGGGCAATTTTCGCAAGCCACTGCATTAGACCATAATTCTCTGGCGACCTTTCCAGACTTTCCTGCGGAAATTAGGGCCCCAACCGGCACGACCTATGGAGTATCGGCATTCCAAATAAAATTTGGTTCTCGCCGCATTAAAACTTCTGGTGATGCACCAGATGTTTTGGTGGCACTCAACCCTGCTGCGTTGAAAGTGAACTACCAGCAAGTCCTCAAAGGGGGTCTAATCATTTTGGACACCGGTAGTTTTGGGGAGCGTAATCTTAAAAAGGCAGGCTTTGAGGTTGATCCTCGTGAGGATGGCACGCTCAAAGAATATCGTAAGATTGAAATTGATATCTCTGCTTTAACCCTTGAGTCGACAAAGCGCTTTGATGTGACGCAGAAGGAAGCCCTTCGCGCAAAGAACTTGTGGACTTTAGGGCTGGTTAGTTGGATGTATGGCCGAGGGCTTGAGGCGACTGAGAATTTTATCATTAATAAATTCGGTGCAGAATCACCTATCGCTCAAGCCAATGTTGCGGCTCTAAAGGCTGGCCATGCTTATGGTGAGACGGCTGAAATCTCTGGCGATATCGCGCGAACGCAAATGGGCGCAGTGGAGTTTGAACCGGGCGAATATAGGCTGGTCAGTGGGGCTGAGGCGCTGTCCTGGGGTTTAGTGGCTGGCTGCAAGCTAGCCAACATTGATATGACTTTTTGCTCGTACCCAATCACCCCGTCGTCTCCTATTCTTCACATTCTTTCTCGCATGAGAAACTTTGGGGTGACAACTTTTCAGGCAGAAGATGAGATTGCAGCGGCTTGTTCTGCTATTGGTGCTTCTTATGCGGGTAAGATGGGTATCACGGCAAGCTCTGGCCCAGGCGTTGCACTAAAGACCGAAGCCATAGGTCTAGCAATCTCTACAGAGCTACCCCTAATTATAGTTGATACGCAGCGTGCTGGGCCCTCAACCGGCTTACCAACAAAAACAGAACAGTCAGATTTGTTTCTCGCCGTCTGGGGCCGTAATGCGGACGCCCCCATGCCGGTTCTTTCGGCAAAATCCCCCGGCGATTGCTTTGAAACGGCTATTGAAGCAGTCCGCCTTGCCACGAAATACATGACGCCAGTATTTTTGTTATCTGACGGCTATATAGCTAATGCTGCCGAACCTTGGCGTATTCCATCAATGGCAGATTACGAGCCCTTCCCCGTTACCCACCGCACTGATCCTGATGACTTCCAGCCATTTTCAAGAGATGCAGAAACATTGGCGCGTCCCTGGGTCAAACCGGGCACACCAGGCCTTATGCATCGCATCGGGGGCATCGAAAAAGCAGATGGGTCAGGCAATATTTCCTACGAGCCCTCTAACCATCAGCGCATGACAGATCTTCGTTTTGCCAAGATTGATGGCATTGCAAAGGATATTCCAGCGCAAACAGTTGAGGCGGGTGAAAACAAAGGCAGCCTTGCTGTTGTTGGCTGGGGTTCGACCTACGGGCCTATTAACAGGGCCGTCACTCGTATGCTTGCAGAAGGTTATGATGTTTCCCATATTCACATACGGCACATCTGGCCTCTTCCGGCTAACCTAATTGAACTGTTGCATGACTTCGACAATGTACTTGTTGCAGAAATGAATAACGGGCAGATGTTGACTTTCTTGCGCAGCCAATGCGGACGACCAATTGAAGGGCATCTGAAGGTTACAGGTCAGCCTCTAACCATTACGGAAATTCAACAAGCCATTCGTATGCGTTTGGATAAATAGGATTAGAACTGGAACCTTTAATGGTTTCGTAAGGACAGATATGAACGTTCAAGTTGAGCCGTCGAAACTAAAGGCCAAAGATTTTGCGTCAGACCAAGAGGTCCGCTGGTGTCCCGGATGTGGTGACTATGCCATTCTAAAGGCGGTTCAGATGGCCCTGGCAAAAATGGGGGCCCAGCCTGACAAAACGGTTTTTGTGTCCGGCATTGGGTGCGCTGCTCGATTTCCGTATTATATGGAGACTTATGGATTCCACACCATTCACGGCCGCGCCCCAGCTGTTGCCTCTGGCGTAAAACTTGCTAACCCCGATCTTGACGTTTGGGTTGTCTCAGGTGACGGTGATGCTATGTCAATTGGGGGAAACCACCTATTACATATCTTGCGCCGCAACGTAGATGTCCAGTTCTTACTTTTTAATAATGAAATCTACGGCTTGACTAAGGGGCAGTATTCTCCAACGTCTCAAGTTGGTCAGAAATCACCATCAACCCCCCAAGGCTCTATCGATGCACCTGTTGATGCATGTACATTTGCACTGGGCTGCAATGCACGCTTTATTGCTCGTGGTATTGACATTCAAGCAAAAGAACTTGGTGGTATCTTTGCAAGAGCACGCGAACACACAGGCGCATCGTTCGTTGAAATTATTCAGAACTGTATCGTTTTTAATGATGATGCGTTCGCGCACTTTACAGAAAAGGCGATTGCCAAAGAAACTCAACTTCATGTTAAACACGGCGAGAAAATGATTTATGGCGCAGATGGTAATAGGGGTATCCGCATCAAGCCTGGGACATTTGAACTTGAGGCGGTGAAGATTGGTGAAAATGGAATTACTGAAGATGAACTTCTCGTCCATGATGAAACCAATCGCGTGTTGGCCAGTCTTCTCGTCGCTATGAAGCCACCGGAGTTTCCGGTTGTTCTTGGTGTAATCTATTGCGACCCCGCACCTTCTTATGAGCGGGAAGTGCAGGATCAAGTTGACTCCGCTGTCGCAAAAGGTGCTGGCGATATGGATGTATTATTGCGTTCGGGCAATACCTGGACAGTTTCGTAGACTTGACGTGAAGCGGCGCTCTTTCATCAAGACCGCAGCAGCTGGAAGTACTGCGGCCGCGTCTTCGTTGTCCGCCCCAGCTATTTCCAAAGGCCTGCAGGAGTGGCGGATGGTAACCAGCTGGCCTAAAGGTCTGCCTGGGCTGGGCACAGGTGCGGAACGGCTGGCAGAACGTATCACCACCCTGACAGGGGGGAGAATTTCCATCAAAGTCTTCTCTGCCGGTGAGTTGGTACCGCCACTCGGTGTGTTTGATGCTGTCGCGGAAGGTACAGCACAACTCGGTCATGATGCCTCTTATTATCACCTAGGTAAATCCGAGGGTTGCGCGTTTTATACCGCTTTTCCGTGGGGTTTCACAGCAAACGAGATTGAAGCTTGGGTGAGTTATGGCAATGGGCAGTCATTGTGGGATGAGATGTATGCGCCATTCGGCATTCGAGGGTTTCTTGCGGGCAACACGGGCACGCAGATGCTAGGCTGGTTTCGTAAAGAGATACAGTCCATTGACGACTTTAAGGGACTGAAATTCAGAGCACCGGGAAACCAAGGCAAGATTTTAAAAAAGCTGGGGGCAATCCCCGTTGTGCTTCCGGGCGGTGAAATTTTTCCGGCCCTGCAGTCAGGTGCCATCGATGGGGCAGAGTGGGTTGGCCCATATAATGATTTGTCACTCGGGTTCTATCAAGTTTGCAAATATTACTATTCCTATGGATATCACGAACCTGGCGCGGCTCTGCAACTTACTATTAACGAAGAGGCATGGCAGTCCTTAACTAGGGAATTACAGGCTATCATCAAAGCTTCAGCTGATGCGGCTAATCAAGACATGTTGGCAGAGTATAATGCGCGGTCCGGGCCCGCTTTGCGGACTCTGATTGAACAACATGGAGTCAGAATTAAGGCATTACCTGAAGAGGTTCTTCTGGCATCCGGAAAGGCGGCTAACGAGGTTCTAAATGAAATCTATGAAGAGGGGACGCCGATAGTGTGCCGTATTATCGAGGATTTTCTTTCATTTCGAAGAGACATACTCCCGTGGACTCGGATCGGCGAACAAGCATTTATCAATGCCAGGCGACTACCTTTTGAATTTGGGCTGGAAGCCTAATTTACACAACAAAAGTTTTTGCTGCGAAGAACCTCAGATCAGCCCCATTCGTAAGAACGCCTCATATTTCATTTAGATAAATTATAAACTTTGCAATCCGGTTGATTTTTTCGTCAGCTATTTCAAAACAGTTAACTTTCCAATTCAACAAAGCGCAAACGGACCTTGTTCTGGTAGGGCATGCGTCGACAATAAATTACTTTATTTCTACTGTGGGATTAGGTTTCTAAATTGGTCGACGGGCGGTGTTGGTGCAGATCGGTCTGAGCTATCAAATAGGTTATCAAAAGAGTCTACAAACTCCGCACTGGGAGGCGGTGTCAAGGAGGCTGGTAGTTCAGCAGGCAATGCAATGGCATTGCTAGTAAAGAGAATGTCAGGCAACCAAGTTGCCAGACTGGGAAACCACCACAACGCGGCAATACCCATGATTTGTAAACTGACAAATGGAACCGCTCCACGATAAATATCGAGAGTTTTGATAGTTTTGTCCGCAACGCCTCTTAAATAGAAAAGGGCAAAGCCGAACGGCGGAGTTAAGAAACTTGTTTGCAAATTCATGCCGATGAGAACGCCCAACCAAATCGGATCAACCCCCAATCTAATGAGAACAGGTGCGGCAATAGGTACGGTGATAAAGATGATTTCAAATGTATCCAGAAAGAATCCCAAAACAAAAATCACTAACATCACGATTAAAATGGCACCGGTCTTTCCCCCAGGCATATCGGCGAGAATGCCATACACCAGTTCTTCTCCGCCTAGACCACGAAACACAAGGCTGAAAACTGACGCACCTAAGAGAATGACGAATACCATTGAATTGATCATCATGGTGGTTCGCATCACTCCTCTGAGTGTTGATAGATTGAGCTGCCCTTGCACCGCAGCTAGAAGAATTGAGCCAACAGCCCCTACTGCGGCGGATTCCGTTGGGGTAGCAATGCCACTTAGGATCGAACCAAGGACGGCTAAAATGAGAGCTAATGGAGGCAAAAGGGCAACGAGAACCCGGCGCGGCAAGCTAGCCCGTTGGTGCCTCGAGAGTTCCAAAGGGGGGCAGGATTTAGGGTCGAAGATCGCACGAATACCGATCCAAAGAATATATAGTATTACCAATAAAAGGCCTGGTAGCATTGCACCAGCAAATAACTGGCCAACGGACATTGGCTCGGGGGAAAAATTTCCCATCTCCAGCTGAGCGGATTGATTTGCACCCTGCAGAATATCGCCCATGAAGATCAGAACGGTTGAAGGTGGAATAATCTGGCCCAGTGTCCCTGAAGCACAAATTGTGCCGGTGGCTAGCTTGGGGTCATAACCAGCGCGCTTCATCACCGGCAAACTCAAGAGTCCCATCGTTACTACGGTCGCACCAACAATACCGGTAGAGGCGGCAAGTAATGCACCGACCAAAATAACCGACATACCGAGCCCGCCCCGCATGGCACCGAACAGTTCACCCATGGTGGTTAAAAGCTGTTCGGCAATCTTAGACCGTTCGAGCATTACGCCCATGAAGACGAACAATGGCACCGCCACCAAAACTTCATTTGTCATTGTGCCGAAGTATCTGACGGCCATCGCTGAAAGAAGGTCGGGGTCGAATAGACCAAAGATGATGCCCAGAAAACTGAAGCCCAGGGCTGTGCCTGCCAGAGTAAAAGCCACTGGATAGCCAGCCAGCACAACAAGAATCGTAACAAGGAACATTAGGGCGGCGAGTAATTCACCCATCAGGTGTCCCCTTTGTCGTCGCGCAGCGCTAGGCTTTCGTTGTCGGGAGAATAGGTTTTCTGTCCCGACAAGAAGAGGATTCGGCGGGCAATAAGTGCCAGGCCCTGGAGCGTCAATAGTCCGCAAAAAATCCAAATCATAGTTTTGAGGATAAATAGACCTGGCATGCCGTCCGCTTGGGACGATGGTTCAAGAATATGCCATGAACTGAGGATAAACTGCGAGGAGGTCCATGCCAGAACAGCCATCCAAGGCAGAAGGAAAATGAGAGTTCCCATGATATCAACCACGGCTTTGGTGCGAGGTGAAAACCGCGTGTAAGCAATATCCACATTGACATGCCCGCGATGTAAGAACGTAAATCCAGCCCCAGCCATAAAAACGATGGCATGCTGCCAAACATAAAATTCTTGCAGCCATGGAAAACCAACCGAGAAGCCGTACCGCAACACAACCACAAGGAAACACGTGAAAACACAGCCTAATGTTAGCCATGCGACAGAACGACCAACCCATTCATTGATTGTGTCGGAAAGTTCCACAAATGATTCGAGTAGTGTGACCAACGGAAAATCCTTTCCAAGTATTTTTCAGAACAATCTAGTGATGACCAGATTAGGGCTAATTATGGGCGGCAAGCCTTGTATTAACCTTTGTCTTGACCTAGATCCTGTCTAGAATAATAAGAATGGGATAGAGAGGTGCTAAACTCAAATCCCAATCGTGCCCATAAGACAGGTTTTAGGTTAGTGGTTCAATCTTTCGACGACCAAGCAATTGAAGTGGTGAACTATCCCAAGGGCGTGAGGTTATTCCGCCAGGGTGAGCCAGGCGATGCTGCGTTTATAGTTAATTCAGGCTCTGTTGGAATTTATCGAGAGGTCGAAGGGGAGAGAGTTCCTCTGGCCACTTTAGGTAAAGGCGAGCTTTTTGGTGAAATGGCCGTGATCGATGGAAGCCCTCGGATGGCAACAGCCTTTACGCTTGAAGATTGCACTCTGACCATGATTTCGGTCGATCTCATGGCTGAGAAAATGAATAAGTCTGACCCATTTATTAAAGCGCTTGTTACAATGCTCTTGGCCAATCTAAGGAGTGTCCACGATTCCTACGAACCTAAACCACGAACCTTGGTAGATTCAGTGAACGGGATATCGCGTCATAGTGAAACCTTGACCAATTTTTTGAGCCAAAGTTACAAAACGGAGCTTCCTGTTGATATCGCCATGAAGGTGGGCGAGCTCAACGAGATTGTGAAGTCCCTACAGAGTATGATTGTCGAAAACAATCGTGGGAAAGAAAGGCGCAGTAGTGTTTTGCCGCCAGAGAATCCTCCTGAATAAACCGAGGACTTGGCTGCCAGAAACTGTCCAACTCGTGGATGCCGCGATGGCACAGAATAGTTTCATCCGTTTAAGGGCGCAAAATGCTTTATACCTTATGTACATGTATCTCTAGAAAAGGCTTCTCTTATGCTTGTCTCCTCCGTTGATCGTGCCCTACTTAATCGCCGCAACCTTTTAGGTGCTGGTGTAGGCTTGGCGGCAGCCGCCGCAAGCCTAAAACTTTCACCAGCGCAAGCTGAATCCAATGGTTTTGCAACAGAACTGGATTTTGGCGGAGCATTTGACCCGATGAGAGCAGAACACAATACATTAGCGTTCTGTAAGCTCATGTCAGACACACGAGATGGTGTAGAAACCTGCAGTTACTTCAAAGGAAATGTTTTGGCTTATGTGGGTCCGGATAGGCGCCTTGAACCATTATTTGGTTATGAAGGATTTGGCATGACCAGAACATTTCAGATTGATGATTATGCATGGAGGAAGCTTCACAAGGAAGTGGCCTACTATACTGACCTCAAGACAGGTGAGGTTATAGATGAATGGCATAACCCGTTATTGGATGAGAATGTCAAGGTTCTTCATGTGCACAACGATGTAGTCAATTCCACTTGGGCCCCGACATATTCTTTTGGTGTAGGGCCAACTAAAGTAACCTATCCGTTCCGCTTCCCCTGGCTCTTAATGGGTGACAATGCTGTCGTTGACTTCGGCGTGAACACTTCACATGAGGCGCTCCTTAAACCTGAAGAGTGGCCCCGAGAGTCCCATGGTGAAATTACTCAAGTTCTAGAAGCCATACAATTACATACCCGCTTGTCAGAATTAATGGACCCCAAGAACACTCGTGTTCATAATTCTGGATCATGGCAACGTATTTCACCCTGGCTACCGTGGATGCTCATGGGCATGCGGCCAGGACATTTGTTCTATAAAACAGTGACACGTTCCATGCCTGAAGGAATTGATGGTCTGCCTCAGCACATCAAGAACTATACAGAGGAAAATTATCCAGATTACTTGATGGCGCCGACTGAGTGGAAGGAACCAAATGTTTCCAGTTATGAGGTCTACGAGCGAGAAATGGAGCCCCAGCCATTCAAAGAGGGTGTCTAACTGGATTTAGATCCAATACACGGACCTCGTCTGCGGCCCATCGCAGCTGTATTTTCTTAAGGGCCTTATTTCGTGTAATTGGCCAAGATTCTGGCCATTTAGAGGGGCTGAATTTACAGACAGCCCCTTGAAATATGCAATTCAATTCCCATCTTGAATGCAGCGGATGCCAGTTCTGGGTCTGCTCTAGAAACCTAACCTGACGTGGCCAAATTCGGCACGTTGTGGGCCGACAGCGGCGCGTCAAAAGATATTGCTCAAGGAGGATATCATATGCGCAATCTTGATCTTACCCCTCTCTTCCGTTCTTCAGTCGGATTTGACAACCTTACCCGCATGCTCGACGTTACGAACAGATGTGAGCGTTCGCATGCATCTTACCCCCCATACAATATAATCAAGTGCTCTACTGACGACTATCGTATTACATTTGCAGTCGCTGGTTTAAGCCACGATGATATTGAATTAGTAATTGAGAACAATACATTGACTGTGAAAGGTACTGTTTCGCATGACAATGACGAGGCCACTTATCTTCATCGCGGTATCGCTGGCCGTTCCTTTGTACACCGCTTTCAACTCGCAGAACACATTCAGGTCATCAAGGCAACCATGATGGATGGGTTGCTTCACGTAGACCTGAAGCGTGAAGTGCCAGAGTCATTGAGGCCGCGGACTATACCAATTTCTTCGGCTAATGGCCCTCAACAACTTAATGGTGAGCCGGACAAGAAGGCTGCTTAATCAAAGATTTAGACATCAGGACCCTTACCTAACGGTGATTTGAGGTAAATGGTCCGATAGAATACCCTCGCGAACTGCTCGCGGGGGTGTTTTGTCTTCCGGTTAAAGATAATCCGGGAGAATGGAGAGAGTAGCTTATGATTTTTCAAGAGAATGTTATTTCGCCTTATCCCAAAAATAAGAAAAGAGACGGACTGCGCTGCTCTGTTCAAGAGGAAAAGACTCTTTGCCTTTCCGGACATCAATTGGATTGCGAAAAATCTTACACAAATGCTAACGCTTCTGTCTCTGTCGCAACAGATGTCAGTACCGCTAGCCTGTATTTAACTGTGGCAATGCTTGCTAAGCATTCCACTGCGGTTTTGTATTAGGGAATAAGGCCATGTCTTTCTATGAGATAGTTACCGATTTTGAACGCCCAGATCCTGAGTTGATCCGAAGGGCAAATAGTTTGTACTTCTGTATTGTTGGCTGCCGCGTCGGGCCAAGGTATGTAATGGACCCGGGCATAAAGCCGCTTGACAAAGATTGGCGGATTTGCGGCCCGGCTCTGACCGTACGTCCCGAAGAAACTGACGATGTATATATTGCGCAGCTTGCAGGTAAGTACGTCAAAGCTGGAGATATAGTTGTAATTGACGCAGCTGGAGACAATCGAGCGGCTTGTCTGGGCGCTAGCATGGCGAATGGTCTCAAGGAAATGGGTGCAAAGGGAGTCGTTGCTGACGGCTACATTTTAACTGCAGAGGTCTTGCGTAAGCGCGAGGGTATTCCCGTGTTTAGCCGTGGCACAATTGCGCGGTCCAATGGTATGGAGAAGCCTGGATGGATTAACTCACCCGTTATCTGCGGAGGGGTAATAGTAAATCCTGGCGACTTGATTTTGGGCGATGAGGACGGTGTTGTTGTCATCCCGCATGACCATATTGAAGCAACTATTGACTTTGTAGAGGGAAAGGGCAACGAGCGTGAAAAAGCAAGAAGGCCGATAGATGGCAATATACCGCCGCGCGATCCGGTTGATAGGCCTTACTTTCAGCGCTCAGGAGCGGAAGAGAAACTAGCTAATATGGGAAATATAAAAGTCGAATAAATTCCAGTAGGTGTGCGTCGCCCGGAAAACACCGTCATGCCAAACCAATCTCAGAAAGGCGCTCGTTTAGAAAGGCCTGTGCTGAGATTGGTTCTGGATAAAGATTCGGAGTCTCAGGCGTAATGCAGCTTGGCAATGTTTCTATATCCACGTTTGGAGCAAAGTGAAGAAAATACGGCATAGAATAACGGGACACCATTGCGTCTTGGCCAGAGGGTTTTACGACCCGATGCATTGTACTGGGAAGCATGTGATTTGTAAGACGCTCCAGCATATCTCCCACATTGCACACTATCATGCTCGGATCGGTATGAATGGGTATCCATTGACCATCCCGTCGCAACACCTCAAGACCAGCTTGATCAGCCCCGACCAATAAGGTGATAACATTAATATCACCGTGAGCCGCAGCCCGCTGACCTGGCTCATCCCTATTGCAGGGTGGATAATGCACTAGTCGCAAAATACTGTTTCCCTCTGACACTCTACTTTCAAAGTAGTCTGGACTTTGCCCCAAATAGGTGGCGACTGATGCAAGCAAGCTCTGCGCTAATTTATCTATTGCAGAAAAAAACGCCATGCAGTCAACCTGGAATCGCTTGAGTTCCTGCGGCCATAGATTGCAAGGCATTACGCTACGCAAGTGGTCATCTGCCGGGCGTTCCCGACCTACATGCCAAAATTCTTTTTGATCTGGTACGCTTTGGTCTTTCGCGGTTTCTATGCCGAATGGCGTATATCCGCGTTGACCGCCACCGCCATCAATGTGGTATTTCATCTTGATATCAATGGGTAACGCAAAAAGACCCTGTGCGGCATTTAAGCAATTCTCAATTAAAAGGGTGTCAACACCATGGTTGGTGAGGGTTACAAAGCCAATATCTCTCCATGCGGTACCTAATCTATACCCGAAACCATGAGGATCATTTCCAATTTCTTGCGCATCTATTATTGGAATGCCGTTAGTAAAATTCATGGCGGCGGGACCATCTGACCAGGTTAAATAAATGGTGCCCTCCGCCGGACTCGAACCGGCACGCCCTTACGGACAACGGATTTTAAGTCCGTTGCGTCTACCAATTCCGCCAGGAGGGCTCAACCCTTTAGGTAACGGTTGGTGCGCCTAATCGCAATCGCATTTATCGAGAATCAGTGACAGGCCGACCCCTGTTGTAGAAAAATCTTCTACTACGAGGCCAGGTCTCAGAGCATTAAATACGAATCTAGCTCGCTCATCCTGTAGAAAGGCTATTACATAAGTTTTTAGGGAGGGGTAAATGTGTGTTAATGCAGGCTGTTATGGGCGACTCTTTTTAGATGTGAGGAGTATGCCCATGGCTTAGATGTTTTCATGCTCTGTGCGATTAGCTATGCCAATCAGTTCATAGCCCCTTATGACGATATTTCTTTATCGACGCTGCACGATTTACCGCAGGCATTAATGGCTTTTTCTACGCATGAAATAACCTTATCTATTTCCGCTGCGTCGGTTCCTTTGGCAACAATACTCATACCGATTTGGCCTGAGCGAAAGAAAGGGTAACTCCCAACGTCTACCGTTGGATATGTTGCTTGAATATTGGTTAGCGCGTCGGCTAGGTCCCCTTCTCCCATATGTGCTTCCACAAACCGTGAAAGTACCGGTGCCCCGCGAGCGAGAGATGGAGCAATGACATCAAACATAGCTCGAGCGATGCTCGGAACACCTGCCATCACATAAACATTATCGATACAAAATCCCGGTGCAGACGTGACTCGGGTTTCGATAGGTGCAGAGCCCTCTGGCAAGTAGGCCATTTTTAGGCGTGCTTCGTTCAGTCGATCACCATATTGCCTCTCCATCTTCTCCACTGAGCTTTGATGGCGCGCTAATTCCACACCAAAACTTTTAGCAATACTGGCTGCAGTGATATCATCATGCGTGGGGCCAATTCCACCGGTGGTAAAAACATAAGTTGTTCTTACCCGCAAAGCGTTTACAGCCGTGATGATATCGATTTCGATGTCTGGAATAACACGCACTTCAACAAGAGGTATTCCAAGCTTACCCAGCGCAGCGGCAAGAAACTGAATATTAGCGTCGATTGTGCGGCCCGAGAGAATCTCATTACCTATGACGATCAGGCTTGCGGTCGGAGAGGCTGCCATGACTACACTCTAGGAGTGAGTGATACTAAGTGCAACGCTGATCACCTATATGCCACTTTCCAATATGGGAATGAGTGGCAGGTCAGCAGGCGGCATAGGATAGTCTCGTAATTCGCTACTTTTTATCCATACCGTCTCCTGATTCTCTTGGGGCACAATATTCCCTTTCCACTGGCGGCAAAGATAAAGCGGCATAATAAGCTGGAATGTGTCGTAAGCATGCGAAACAAAGGTAAGAGGGGCTAGGTCACTTGCCGATACAGTTATATGTAATTCTTCCCAAAGCTCTCGGCACAGAGCTGTTTCTGGAGATTCGTTGGCTTCAATTTTGCCGCCGGGGAACTCCCATAGGCCAGCCATAGCTTTACCAGCTGGTCTTTGCGTTAAGAGAATCAATCCTTCCGGATTGATCAATGCGCAGGCAACGACTGTAACTGTGCGTGTCAATTTAGTGCTGCCAATTTAGGTTCTGTATGATCCGTTAATATCTATGTAGCCCTGCGCCAAGTCACAGCTCCAAACTGTGGCTTGACCAGTCCCGACACCCACATCTACCTCAATTTTAATCTCTCTCCCCTGCATATGCTTTGCTACAGGTGTCTCATCATAATTGGGCATAGGCTCACCGTTCCGGGCGATTTGAATTTCACCTATGGTGATACAAAGTTTGTCACGGTCAGCGGCTTCACCCGCCTTGCCTACGGCCATGACAATTCTGCCCCAATTAGCATCTTCACCCGCAATAGCTGTCTTAACGAGAGGGGAGTTGGCAACAGATAAGCCAATGTGCCGGGCTGCAGCATCTGATTCTGCTCCTTTGATCCGTATTTCAATAAATTTCTGGGCACCTTCGCCATCTTTTACAATTTGTTGGGCGAGACTAATCATTACTGCATCAAGTACGTCCACAAAGTTCCCAAGCCTTGGATCATTTGCTTCAGTTACGGATGAGTGTGACGCGTGCCCAGTAGCAAATATCAGAACCGTATCAGACGTCGACGTATCTCCATCAACCGTAATCGAGTTAAAACTCTTATCAGTACTTTTTTCTGTAAGAGTCTGGACAACATCGGCGGGCAGACTCGCATCTGTCATGACATAGGCCAGCATAGTAGCCATATCCGGTGCAATCATACCGGAGCCTTTCGCAATTCCTGCAATGGTTACTGAAACACCATCGATCTCTGCTGTGCCCCAAGCACCTTTAGGAAAGGTGTCGGTAGTCATAATTGCGCTGGCGGCGTCTTCCCAACCAGAGCGATCCAAGGCGTCTCTTAAACCAACAATCTGCGCTGTTATCCGCTCTTCTGGTAAATACTCACCAATGGTGCCGGTAGAACAGACATAAACTTCATTAGCCTGACAACCGATGGTCTCTTTTACCGCCTCTGCAGTTTTTTGGACTGCATCTCTACCCCGTTTTCCTGTAAAAACATTGGCGTTACCAGCATTTACTACAAGAGCTCTGGCCTTGCCGTGAGGTAAGGCAGCCCGGTTCCACTCTACTGGCGCGCCGGCTGTTTTTGATTGCGTCATCATCCCACCGATGGTGGTTCCTGAATCAAAAACAGCAAGCATCAGATCTAGACGCCCAGTATAACGTATTCCTGCCTCGCAGGATGCTAGATACACGCCTGAAACTGCGGGAATTTCCGGAAAACTATCAGGTTTGAAGGGGGAGTCTGGAAAAGTCATGCTTTTACTGCAGTTTTTGCCGATTAAAGTCTCAAAAGTGACTAGGTACATGGCATAGACTGCTCTATTCGTCCAGCTGGGTTACGCCCGTTCAGATTAGTCTTTGCCACTAAACTAAGCTTTTCTCTGCAAATGAGGTATAAAACCCTGCCCCAGGTCGTTGACAGACGGTGGGGGTCTTTCTATGTCTTCGCCAGCGTATATAACCAAAAACGCTTTCCTTAAGTCCAACCTGAGGTAGCTATGTTAGGCGCTCTCGCCAAACGTCTGTTTGGGACCGCAAATGACCGCATCATCAAGCAGATGCAGCCCACCGTTGACGCGGTGAATGCTTTAGAATCCGAATTTGAGGCACTGGATGACAAAGCCTTTGTGTCAAAAACCGCTGATTTCAAGGGTCGCCTTGAGAACGGGGAAACCTTAGATGACATGCTAATTGAGGCTTTTGCGACCGTGCGCGAGGCTGCAAAACGTACCCTTGGCCAGCGGCATTTCGATGTTCAGTTGATGGGTGGCATAATCTTACACCGAGGCGAAATCTCGGAAATGGGAACCGGCGAAGGCAAGACACTCGTTGCGACCCTGCCCACCTATCTCAATGCCCTCGAAGGTAAGGGCGTACATGTCGTTACCGTCAACGACTATTTGGCAAGTCGGGATGCTGAATGGATGGGCCAAGTATATCAGTTTCTTGGCTTAACTGTAGGCTGCATACAAGGGAACATGGATGATGTAGCCAGGCGCGCTGCTTACGCATGCGATGTAACTTACGGCACGAATAACGAATTTGGTTTTGATTATCTGCGCGATAATATGAAGTACGCTATTGCAGATATGGTTCAGCGTGAATTCTCCTATGCAATTGTTGATGAAGTTGATTCGATTTTGATCGACGAGGCGCGAACACCACTTGTTATTTCTGGGCAGGCTGAAGATAAAACAGACCTCTACAGCACTGTAGACAAAATCATTCCACTCCTAACGGAGGAAGATTACGAAAAAGATGAGAAGGCACGTAGTATTACGTTAACCGACGAGGGGGCCGAGCACGCAGAAGATATCATGCGTGAAAAAGGCATTCTTAAGGACGGCGGAATGTATGACCTTCAAAATATTACACTGATCCATCATGTGAATCAGGGTTTGCGCGCACACCATCTATTCCAGAAAGATGTACATTACATAACTAAGGATGATCGTGTTCACTTGATTGATGAATTTACGGGTCGGGTCATGGCAGGGCGCCGCATGTCAGAGGGCCTGCACCAGGCTATCGAGGCACGTGAAGGTGTCACGGTACAAAACGAAAATCAGACACTAGCGTCGATTACGTACCAAAACTATTTCCGGATGTATCCCAAACTGGCGGGCATGACAGGCACTGCCATGACAGAATCAGAGGAGTTCGGAGAAATATACGGCCTGGAAGTTATTGAGATACCTTCCAATCTGCCACTTATCCGTATTGATAGTGATGATGAAGTTTATCGAACAGTAGAAGAGAAGAATGAGGCTATTATTGATTTAATTCATGAGTGTCATGAACGCCAACAGCCAGTTCTGGTGGGCACAGTTTCCATTGAGAAATCTGAGCAATTAGCAGGCCTCCTAAAGGAAAAGAGCAAAATAAAAGCAGAAATCTTAAACGCTAAACAGCATGAACGGGAAGCACATATTATTGCTCAAGCAGGTATGCCTGGCGCTGTAACCATCGCGACGAATATGGCGGGGCGTGGCACCGATATCCAATTGGGCGGTAATTTTGATGTTATCATTCAGGATGAAGAAGAAAAACGAGGAGCAATTCTTTCTGATGATGAAAAAACAAGAATTGCAGCAGAAGTGGAGGACCGTAAAAAAATTGCTCTGGATGCAGGTGGACTCTACGTAGTCGGCACAGAGCGGCATGAAAGCCGCCGCATTGATAACCAGCTGCGTGGTCGGTCTGGACGCCAAGGTGATCCCGGGGGATCAAAATTCTTTCTCTCGCTTCAGGACGATCTCATGCGCATATTTGGTTCCGAGCGTATGGATGGCATGTTGAAGCGTCTCGGGCTCGAGCAAGGTGAGGCTATCATTCATCCCTGGATTAATAAGGCGATCGAAAAAGCCCAGACAAAGGTTGAGGCTAGGAATTTTGATATTCGAAAGAATTTGCTTCAGTACGACGACGTGATGAACGATCAGCGCAAGGCGATCTTTGATCAGCGCAAAGAGATTATGTCGGCTGAGGACATTTCCGACTACGCTGTCGACATGCGACATGAAGTCATTGAAGAATTGGTTGAACGGACCATGCCTGGACGGGCCATGATGGAGCAATGGGATATCAGTCTGCTTCATGAAGAAAGTGTGCGCCTTCTCGGCCTAGACCTGCCTTATGCCGACTGGGTAAGCGAAGATGGTATCGCCAACGAAGAAATACGTGACAGAATGTTTGAAGAGTCTGACCGTAAGATGGCGGAAAAAAGTGCGAATGCTGGCCCTGAGGTCATGCGCCGTGTTGAGAAGAGCCTGGTGTTGCAGATGATCGATGCCGGCTGGCGGGACCACCTACAGCAACTAGACTATCTCCGTGGTGCAATCACGCTCAGGTCGTATGCTCAAAAGCAACCACTACTGGAATATCAAAAAGAATCCTTCACGATGTTCCAGAACATGCTTGAATCTCTTAGATCTCGCGTGACCGAGATTCTATCTCGAGTAGAAATTCAGTTAGATTCTAGGCCAGAGCAGCTTACACCAGTGGGGCCAACTGGCCTTCAGTTTGGGCGGCCACCAACGGAAAAGGAAGGGGGGGCGCGTCAGAATCGGATAGAAGAAATCGCCCGTCAGAGGTCTAGGCCCCGTGTCAAGCCTAACGACCGCAACCCTTTAGACCCCTTAACCTGGGGAAAAGTTTCTCGTAATGAGCCGTGTCCCTGTGGCTCGAGTAAGAAATATAAGCATTGCCATGGTGTTGCCGGAGTAACAATTGATCCCGAAAGAGCATAAACTAATTTTTAGAGCTAAGGCTCCATCAGGACCTGCTGATAGTTCAAGCATTTACTGTTTAAAAGACCTATGTCTCGGTCAGGTTTGGGGTGTTATCAGAGGCAGCACCGCACAGTTGACTTTCCTTGTCTGTCTACCATTTTTGACAACTAGTTGCCTCAGTAATAAGACCCGGTACATGCTAGCCCTATGAAGTCACCGTCCAAATCTTATAAAGCCCAAGGCCCTACCGTTGAGCAGGTGCTAGCCGACGACAACCGGCCCCGCCTTGTTTGCGATGATTGTGGTTTTATCAATTATGTGAATCCGAAAGTAGTCGTGGGGGCTGTGGCAACATGGCAGGATAAATTTCTACTAGTTAAGCGAGCTATTGAGCCCCGCAAAGGGTACTGGACAATACCTGCGGGATTTCTTGAGGTGGGGGAAACAGTTGAAGCAGGTGCTGTGAGAGAGACTTGGGAAGAAGCACGTGCCCACATTGCTATTGAGGCACTCCTTGGTGTGTATAGCATTACACGCATTGCCCAAATTTACTTGGTATTCCGGGCGCACCTGCTGAACGAGGCCCATGCCCCTGGCCCGGAAAGTGAAGAAGCATGTCTCTACGCATGGGATGACCTTCCTTGGGAGGACCTAGCTTTCCCAAGTGTGCAATGGGCGCTGGAGTATCATAAAGCAACAAATGGGCAGGCTGTTGTCTCACCTGGCCGTGAACCACCGGCGATTCATTGGGAAAGATAGTGGGCGGTATAACGCCGACAAGTGATACACAATCTTATCTTAGGAAACCCCCAGAAGGCTATTGGCAAAGTCCACCGCCGTGAAAGAACGCAAATCTTCGAGTCCTTCGCCGACACCAAGGTAATGTATTGGAAGGCCGAAGCGTTCTGCTAACGCGACCACCACACCGCCCTTGGCGGTACCATCCAGTTTAGTGATGACTAAACCGGTTACGCCCGAGACATTCTGGAAATTTTCGACCTGAGAGTGAGCGTTTTGACCTACGGTTGCGTCCAGCACAAGTAGGACTGAATGTGGTGCTGTGTCATCAATCTTTCCGATAACTCGCACCACCTTTGCCAGTTCATTCATTAGCGCATCTTTGTTTTGCAAGCGGCCTGCAGTATCAACTAGGAGAATATCATCACTGCGCGCTTTGGCTTCGTGCAGTGCATCGTAGACAAGGCCAGCTGCATCACTGCCGGGTTTTCTGGCGATCACCGGCGTTCCGCTGCGCTCGCCCCAGACCTTCAATTGTTCTGCGGCTGCGGCCCGGAATGTATCCCCTGCTGCCATAGTGACGCTGCGTCCTTGGTCTCGGAATTGTTTAGCCATCTTGCCAATAGTAGTGGTTTTACCAGCACCATTAACACCTACTACTAATATTACGAATGGTTTCTTCTCAGCTTCTATTTCGATCGGTGCAGCTACCGGTGTTAGTATTTCAGCAATATCGGTCGCCAATACTGTGCGCACTTCCTCGTCAGTGATTTCTTTACCGAACCGTGTCTTGGCAAGGTTTGCCGTGAGCCGTGCAGCTGTTGCTGGTCCCAGATCGGCAGTAATCAGCACCTCTTCTAGGTTTTCCAAGACCACATCGTCCAGCTTTCGATTGACAAATAAATCGCTGATGCCATGCGCTAGCTTAGCGGATGACTTTTGCAAGCCTGCAGTTAGGCGGCTAAACCAATCAGTGGATTTTTTAGATTCAAGAGACGATGAGTCAGTCAAATTCCCAGACATAAAGCTACGCCGCAATTAAATAACCGCCATCCGTTGCGGCGACTGTTACATTAATTAAAGCGCCAGCCCCGGGGTCTGATGTGAGGCGGACTGGAACGTAATGCTCGCTTTGACCAATGCCGTTAGATTCAACTAAAACGGATGCTCGGCGGCCAACGCAGCTTTTTAGGAAATCGGCTTTTGAAATCTCTCCAGCCGCACGCAGCTGCGCTGCGCGCTCTTTTATGGTTGGAATAGGGATTTGTGGCATTCGTGCCGCTGGAGTGTCTTCGCGGATAGAATACGGAAATACATGGAGATGAGTTAGTCCGGCATCTTTAATCAATTTTAAAGTATTCTGGAATTGTGCATCTGTTTCAGTTGGAAAGCCCGCAATCAAATCAGCTCCAAATACTGCATCAGGCCTGACACTTCGTATGACCGCACAGAATTCAACGATATCATTGCGTAGATGCCGACGCTTCATCCTCTTTAGAATTACGTTGTCACCGGATTGGGCGGAAATGTGATAGTGAGGAAGAAGGCGCTCTTCGTTGGCGATTACATTAATCAAATCCTCATCTACTTCTGCAGGATCTAGAGATGACAAGCGGAGCCGTGGTAGCTCTGGAACATCAGCCAACAAGCGTTTGATCATTTTCCCGAGCGTCGGCAAGCCCGGCAAATCGCTGCCGTAGCCAGTGATATCTACACCCGTCAGTACAATTTCCTTATGTCCCCTATTAACTAAAGCTCTAATTTCATCAAAAAGTCGGCCCATTGGGACACTGCGGTTGTTTCCACGGGCGAAGGGAATAATACAAAATGTGCAACGGTGGTCGCACCCTTGCTGAATTTGCACAAATGCCCGGGCGCGGTTGGCGTAGGGTGCTGTTAGTCCACCGACAAGATGAGATGCTGTTTCACGAACAGTCATAATATCGCTAATAAGCACGGGCTGATTGTTTTCTGCGGTAAAACTATCAGCATTCATTTTTGCTTCGTTACCGATCACCCGGTCGACTTCTTCCATGGAAGCATATGCCTGAGGATCTAGTTGGACGGCGCAGCCAGTCGCGATGATTTCTGCCTTTGGATTTTCTCTTCGCAATCGCCGCAAAGACTGGAGGCCCTGACGCTCTGCTTCCTTAGTCACTGCGCAGGTGTTAACGATTATGGTATTTTTGCGCCCGCCTGCGACAGCATGGCCGCGCATTACTTCACCTTCGTATGTGTTTAGTCGACAGCCAAAACAGACAACCTTTATACCCATGTTTTCCTGGGGGACCTGTTCTGGTGGCGCCTTCACGACAGCACCTCTTGATCAAGAATACCTTCGTATGAGTATGAGACAGGACCCGTCATAATAACATGCCCATCTTCCCTCCACTCGATATTGAGGTCTCCTCCGTCTAGTGTAACTTTAACTTCGCGGTCCGTAAGATTACGCCGCACCGCAGCGACACCCACTGCACAGGCGCCAGTACCGCATGCCTGGGTAATACCAACACCACGCTCCCATACACTTACTCGAACATGCCTTCTATCTATGATCTGAACCACCTCTACATTTGTACGTTTGGGAAACAGCACATGCGTCTCTATGATTGGTCCAAACTCTTCAAGATCAATAGCATCTAAGTCAGCAACAAAAAAAACTACGTGCGGATTGCCCATGCTTACCGCTACGGGGTTCGACAGGGGCCCGACCACCAGGTCCAAGCTCTCGGTGTTTTCTCTGATAGCCAGAGGAATATCCTGCCAGTCGAGCAATGCCTTGCCCATGTCAACGGTAACGTGGCCTTTATTTGCCTGCGAGGCTGCGATTGGTCCCGCTAATGTTTCTAATGTAATTGATCTCTTGCCGGTGGCTGTTATTAGAAATGCTGACACACAGCGAGCGCCGTTGCCACAAGACGCAACAATTCCACCGTCTGCATTACGGACCGTCATAAAAGCATCGCCATTTTTCTGAGGCGGCTCGACGATAAGGACTTGATCGCACCCCACGCCTGTGCGGCGATCGGCAATGGCCCGGACCTGACTTTCACTGAGGCTTATCGGGCGCCCACGCGCATCCAGGATCACAAAATCATTGCCAAGACCATGCATCTTGAGAAAGGGCAAGCCCTCTATAATAGAGTTATCATTCATCAGCGGTTTATATGGCTCAGCGGGACCCCGAGTCCAGCCAACCAAACAATTCATAGCTAATAACTTATCACCTATCGAAAAAGTTAAAGGCCCAAATAGCTTAGTTCATGGCCTGGTTCAGAGTTTTTATGATGCAATAAAGGCTTCAAAGCCCCAGGTTTGATAGATTATACCAATCAAGGAAACCCAGACTTACTAGGGAGAAAATCTGGCTAGATTCCAAGAAAAACAAGGTTTATTGGACGCTGCTGAACGCTCTCAGTGTGCGGCAGCCTCTCTTGACTTTGCGTGCCCAGAATCGTAAACGAGCCTAGTCAGGCTGATAAGTCTGTACAGAGGGTTCAATAATCTTCGAGTATCCTGCTCCCAAGGGGGCCCGCCAGTCCGCGACTGTTCGCGCACTGGCGTACGGTCGTATGTGCTAAACGGTTTGGGTAGGCTGCTCGAGCATAGGAAAGTACGAAAGCCAAATGTTTGACAGTTTGTCGCAAAAGCTCGGCTCGGTTTTTGATGCGCTTACCCGCAGGGGGGCGATAAAGAAAGACGATGTGCTTACTGCCATGCGGGAGGTTCGCGTGGCATTGCTTGAAGCTGACGTTGCCTTGCCTGTCGTCAAAGAATTTATCGAAAAAGCGACCGAAAGAGCTACGGGTGAACAGGTTATTCGCTCTGTAACCCCAGGTCAGATGGTGGTCAAGATTGTTCATGACTGCTTAGTTGAGATGCTCACTTGTGAAGACAAAATAGCGTCTGGCCTAAACTTTAAGACGAGGCCGCCTGTGCCCTTTCTGATGGTGGGACTTCAGGGATCAGGCAAAACCACGACCACGGCCAAGATCGCAAGGTATCTTCAAGTTAAAGAAAAAAAACGTGTGCTGATTGCTTCTTTGGACGTTTACCGCCCCGCAGCCATGCAGCAGCTTGCCACCCTTGGCCAGCAGGCCAACATTATTTCTCTGCCCATCGTGCCAGATCAGAAACCGATCGAGATTGCCAATAGGGCCATGGAGGAAGGCCGTCGCGGTGGTTTTGATGTGGTAGTACTAGATACCGCTGGCCGGACTACTATTAACTCGGCGCTGATGGATGAAGTTGCGCAAGTTCGAGATGCCGTTTGTCCATCAGAAATAATGTTGGTTGTTGACGCGATGACTGGCCAGGATTCTATAGAGACGGCACTGGCCTTCCAAGAAAAAATAGGCATTACCGGCATTGCGCTTACGCGTGTCGACGGTGATGCGCGAGGAGGTGCAGCCCTTTCTATGCGAGCGGTTACAGGCGTGCCTATCAAGGTTATGGGTGTGGGTGAAAAGGCCGATGCTATTGAAGCATTCCATGCAGAACGCATAGCTGGACGTATTCTCGGCATGGGAGATGTTGTCGGTCTGGTTGAGAAAGCATCCGAAACTGTTGATGAAGAAGAAGCTGAGCGTCTGGCAAAGCGCATGATGCAGGGTCAGTTTGATTTAAATGATCTTCTCTCGCAGCTGCGTCAGCTGCAAAACATGGGCGACATGAAGGGCTTGCTTAGTATGCTTCCTGGCGTTGGTAAGATAGCAAAGCAAATGAAGAACACTGAGGTTGACCCTAAGATGATTAAGCGCCAGGAGGCCATCTTGCTATCCATGACGCGACAAGAACGTGAGAAACCTGCCTTGATTAAGGCATCGCGGAAGAAGCGTATTGCTCATGGATCAGGCACGTCGGTGCCCGAGGTAAACCGGCTTATGAAACAGTATCAGCAAATGGCGGGGGTGATGAAGAAGGTAAAAAAGAAGGGCCTAGCAGGACTTCTGTCGGGTGGGGGCATTCCTGGAGCTGGAGTACAAGGTGGTTTCGCTGGTGAAGGATTGTCAGCGGCGGTGCAGCCTGGCTTTCCCTTTAGGGGCCGCTGAAGAAATTGAAGCCCATTTTGGGCGTATTAATAAAAAGGGGTGGGCCGGGATGGCGCACCAAGACAACTTGAAACAAAAGGAGAAGGACGTATGGGTCTGAGAATTCGTTTATCCCGGGGTGGAGCCAAGAAGCGCCCATTTTATAGGATTGTGGTAGCTGACTCCCGATCCCCTCGCGACGGCCGGTTTATCGAAAAACTTGGCACCTATAATCCCAGGCTACCTAGTGATCACTCAGACCGCTTTACTATTAAAGAAGACCGTGTCCGCCACTGGTTAGGCCTTGGTGCTCAGCCATCAGACCGGGTCCATCGCTTTCTAGCAAAAGCGGGCATTCTGGAGGCAAAA
This sequence comes from Rhodospirillaceae bacterium, assembly GCA_045564915.1. Taxonomy (GTDB): domain Bacteria; phylum Pseudomonadota; class Alphaproteobacteria; order Rhodospirillales; family Rhodospirillaceae; genus JAQWRV01. The sequence goes on along the minus strand of JBJLGL010000014.1, from coordinate 115,931 downwards.
ACTATTCCCGCGCAGACCAAACAAGACAAGCCTCGGGCCAAGGCGCAGGAACGGCAGCGTGAAGCAGAAGAGGCAGCTAAAGCGTCTGAGCCAGCAGAAGACACCAAACCTGCAGAAGAGGCAGCTAAAGCGTCTGAGCCAGCAGAAGACACCAAACCTGCAGAAGAGGCAGCTAAAGCGTCTGAGCCAGCAGAAGACACCAAAGCTGCACAAGAGGCAGCTAAAGCGTCTGAGCCAGCAGAAGACACCAAAGCTACAGAAGAGGCAGCTAAAGCGTCTGAGCCAGCAGAAGACACCAAACCTGCTGAAGAGGCAGCTTCTGAGGGAGAAGAAAAGACCGAAGGCTAACAATCGTAGCCAACGCGTCCAGGGGTCAGCACATGTCTGAAAAACCACCGATTAGAAAGGGTAAGCTCAAAGATGGTAAAGTATGTCTCGGAGTGGTTGTCGGTGCACGAGGCATCAAAGGCGACGTGAAAGTGAAAAGCTTCACACGTTACCCCAAAGATGTTGCCTCTTATGGGTGTGTCCAAACCGAAGATGGACAAAGACTAGCACTGAGAGTAACAGGCGAGGCTAAGGGCTCGGTCTTAGTGCGCATCTCTGATATCAAAGATAGGGCGGGGGCTGAAGCACTCAAAGGGCAGCAACTCTATGTTGCAAGGAGTAAGTTGCCGGAGGAAGTTGCTGAAGACGAGTATTACCACGCAGATCTCATTGGTCTCACGGCTTTGGATGAAACTGATGTGGAATGCGGAACGGTAATAGCCGTCTATGATTTTGGTGCTGGAGATGTTTTAGATATCCGCCGACCAGCTGGGCATACGGTGATGGTGCCGTTCACCGTGCACGCCGTCCCAGAAATTGACCTACCCAAAGGTAGAATCGTGATTTCTTCACTAGCCCTGGCCGCAGCGGAGGCTGGGTCAGCATAATGATCAATAGTACTCCATACTTGGTCTCTGTTTTGACATTATTTCCTGAGATGTTTCCGGGTCCTTTGGGGAATTCATTGGCTGGCAAAGCCGAATCTGATGGCCTGTGGTGCCTGGAAACAGTAGACATTCGAAGCTTTGCGCGCGATAAACACCGATCTGTTGACGATACGCCTTTCGGGGGTGGCGCCGGCATGGTTCTGAGGCCGGATGTTGTTGATGCTGCGCTTCATAAGGCTCATACCAGCGGTTGGCCATTAATTTATCTAACCCCGCGTGGGCGTCTGTTCGATCAGGAATTAGCCCAGGATTTGGCCGCGGCTGATGGATTGACACTGCTGTGCGGACGCTATGAGGGCGTTGACCAGCGGGTTGTTGAGGCCTGGGATATGGAAGAAGTTAGTATTGGCGACTTTATCCTGTCTGGTGGAGAAACGGCTGCTATTACTTTGCTTGATGCGGTAGTGCGTTTATTGCCTGGTGTGCTGGGCAACGCCGATTCTCTGGCAGAGGAAAGTTTTAAGGAGGGCCTACTTGAATACCCTCACTTCACGCGACCCGAAGTTTGGGATGGTCGCTCGGTGCCGGGAGTATTGCGTTCTGGACACCATCAGAAAATTAAAGCCTGGCGGCGGAGTCAGGCGGAAACTATCACGCGCATGCAGCGCCCAGATCTTTGGGAAAGATTTGTTGCAGCGGGAAAGAATAAGAAAGGCTGAAGACCATGGATATTATCCAGGAATTGGAAAAAGAGCAGGTTGACAAACTGAAAGAAGGGACAGAGATCCCGGATTTCACACCAGGCGATACCCTGAGGGTCCATGTTAAGGTGAAGGAAGGTCAGCGTGAGCGTGTTCAGGCCTATGAAGGGGTTTGTATTGCTCGCAAGAATGCTGGTGTGAATTCTTCATTCACAGTACGCAAGATTTCTTTCGGCGAAGGTGTAGAGCGCGTTTTTCCTCTGTACGCCCCAATCATTGATCAAATCGAGTTGATACGCCATGGTCGCGTTCGAAGAGCAAAACTTTACTATTTGCGTGGTCGCCGCGGACGTTCAGCACGTATTGCTGAAGATACTAACGCGGTGATGAAAGTTCGTGAGGCCGCTAAGGCTAAAAAAGCTGCAGCTAAGGCTAGCAAGTCGGAAGCCTAGAGCTTTGTGCGTTATAATACATTGAGGTTGCTGTCATGACCCAACTGCAGACCTTGTATGATAAGTTGTGGGAGAGCCACGTCATTCACCAGGACGAGGATGGTGCCGCCCTTATTTATATTGACTTACATCTAACACATGAAGTCACAACGCCTCAGGCTTATGAGGGATTACGCTTGGCGGGTCGCAATCTGCATTGTCCCAATAAGACTATCGCTGTTCCAGATCACAATGTGCCCAGCACCCCAGATCGCTTGAATAAAATAGATGATCCCGCAAGCCGATTACAATTGGAAACACTAAAGAAGAACTGCGAGGATTTTGGCGTTGAATACATCCCTATGAATGATATTCGTCAGGGTATCGTTCATATCATTGGGCCTGAGCAAGGTCTGACTCAACCCGGTAAGACTATAGTCTGTGGTGATAGCCATACGGCAACTCATGGAGCATTCGGTGCGCTCGCCTTTGGCATTGGAACTTCAGATGTGGAGCACACATTAGCCACGCAAACATTGCTAATGAAAAAATCAAAGAATATGCGGGTCAAGGTAGATGGTAAGCTGCCCGAAGGCACTACGGCAAAAGACATTGTGCTTGCTATAATTGGCCACATCGGTACTGCTGGTGGTACAGGCCATGTTATAGAATATCAGGGGGAAGCCTTAGCCGATCTTTCCATGGAAGGCCGAATGACGGTCTGCAATATGACTATCGAGGGCGGTGCACGCGCTGGTCTCATAGCGCCAGATGAGAAGACATTTGAGTATCTCAAAGGTAAACCGCGAGCGCCGAAAGGAGCTGCTTGGGAAGCGGCTATTGCTTATTGGAAGCGGCTTCGATCAGATGAAGGCGCTGTTTTTGATAAAGAGGTTGTTCTGTGCGCTGATGATATTGTTCCCCATGTGACCTGGGGCACCTCACCGGAAGACGTTTTACCAATCACGGCATCTGTTCCTGCGCCAGATGATTTTGACGATACTGATAAGCAAACTAGTGTGCTGCGCTCTCTGGAATATATGGGCTTGAAACCAGGGACCCCCCTTGAAAGTTTACCAGTAGACAAAGTCTTTATTGGCTCGTGCACTAATGGGCGTATTGAAGATTTACGGGCTGCTGCCAAAGTCTTCAAGGATCGTAAGGTTGTAGGCTCCGTGACAGCCTTAATTGTGCCAGGCTCTGGCTTGGTTAAGTATCAAGCGGAAGAAGAAGGCCTGGATCAGGTTTTTCTAGATGCTGGTGCAGAGTGGCGAGAGCCAAGTTGCTCTATGTGTCTTGGCATGAACCCCGATGTTCTGGATTCGGGAGAACGGTGCGCTTCCACATCTAATAGAAACTTTGAGGGCCGTCAGGGCCGTGGAGGACGCACCCACCTTCTTAGCCCAGGCATGGCTGCAGCTGCAGCGGTAACGGGCCATCTAACTGATGTTCGCAAACTATTGGCCCAATGAGAGAAAGGCTAAGTTATGGATAGTTTTGTTGTTCTGAGCGGGGTTGCCGCTCCCCTGCCAATGGTCAACGTTGACACTGACATGATCATGCCAAAGCAGTTTCTCAAGACTATAAAACGTACTGGTCTTGGCAAAGCTGCATTCTTCGACATGCGTTACGATGAGAATGAGTTAGAAAGACCAGAATTTATTCTCAATAAAAGACCTTTTCGCAATGCTAAGATTCTTATAGCCGGCAAGAATTTTGGCTGCGGTTCTTCAAGAGAACATGCGCCATGGGGCTTGTTAGATTTTGGTATACGCTGCGTTATTGCTCCAAGTTTTGCCGACATTTTTTATAATAACTGTTTTAAGAATGGTATTTTATGCGTAGCGCTGCCACAGGAGCAGGTTGATGTGCTCTCTAAGCAGGCGAATGGCGCAGAGTTCACTGTCGATCTTGAGCGAATGGAAATCACCGCTCCAAATGAGTCGAAAACAACTTTTGAGCTTGATCCTACCCGGCGTCACAATATGCTCAACGGTCTAGACGATATTGCTCTGACCCTGCAACGTATCGATAAAATCAAAGCTTTCGAATCGAAGCAGAAAGTCGAGCAGCCGTGGCTGTATAACTGAATCTGTGAAGGCATGGCCAACAACAAAATACTTATTCTTGCCGGGGATTGTGTCGGTCCAGAAGTAATGATGCAAGCGCGCCGAGTGTTGTCTTGGCTAAATGATACTGGCGCTGCGTCTTTTGAACTAGAAGATGGTCTGGTGGGTGGCGCCTCCTATGACGCCTATGGCAATCCTCTTACTGATGAAACAGTTAAATTGGCTCTAGAGGCTGATGCAGTTCTCTTTGGCTCTATTGGCGGACCGCAGTGGGACGGTGTCGATTATGATCTGAGGCCCGAGAAAGGGTTGCTACGCCTGCGGCAAGGTATGGGCCTATTTGCTAATCTGCGTCCTGCCATTGTGTTTGATGCCTTGTCGGGCGCTTCGGCTCTTAAGACTGAGTTAGTCAAAAGCTTAAATATTATGATAGTGCGCGAATTGATTGGCGGCATTTACTTTGGCGAGCCTCGTGGCATTGAGGATCTTGGCAATAGAGGGCAGCGCGGTTACAACACACAGGCCTATGCTACAGAGGAAATCGTTCGCATCGGGCATGTGGCCTATGAGCTTGCCCGCAAGCGGGACAAGCGAGTTTGCTCTGTAGATAAAGCTAATGTTATGGAAAGTGGTGTTGTTTGGCGCGAAGAAATAACAAAGCTTCATGATACAAACTACACGGACATTGAGCTTAGCCACATGTTTGTAGACAACTGTTCAATGCAGCTTGTGCGCGCGCCTAAGCAGTTTGATGTAATTCTAACGGACAATCTATTTGGTGACATTCTCTCTGACCTGGCTGCCATGTTAACTGGTTCGCTAGGCATGCTACCTTCAGCAAGTTTGGGGGCGGTAGGCGATAATGGGCGGCAGCCGGCCTTATACGAGCCAGTGCATGGTTCTGCGCCTGACATTGCTGGGCAGAATAAGTGCAACCCACTCGCGCAAATTCTCTCCCTGTCAATGATGCTACGTTATTCCTTTGAAATGGAAGATCAGGCTGACCTAGTTGAAAATGCGGTTGAGGTTGTGCTTGGAAAAAATATTCGTACCGGTGATATAGCTGGTGAGGGCATAAACCCTGTAGGCACGGTTGAAATGGGCGATGCTGTGCTGAAAGAAATGGAGGTTCTTGCGGGTTAGTGGTTGACACCAGCCGCTTCCAAATGGGGTTTTAAACGTCCTATCAACCACAAACCGAACATTCGGAAGTCGCTGTAAAGAGACCATGCAGGATAAGTAAGGGTTGCTGGTTTATTGTGCTCCACAAAAAAATGAGCAAACCAGGCGAATCCATAGCCCATAAATGGTGCGGCTAAGAGCCAAGCCGGTTCGGTGAACATACCAAGAGCTATACTTAACAATGCCAGGGATGTACCTAGGTAATGCAAGGCCCGGGTCGCAGAAACACTATGTTCCCGCAAGTAATAGGGCCAAAATTCAGTGTAGTTTGTGAATTTATCCTGGGTATTCTCTGACACAATAATCCTCACGGGTTCCTTGTTTTGTTCGGCGGTTCGGCGTATTGAGGCGCCCCATAAGCTTGCCTGGCTGAAATAACAGGTGCAAGACAGAAGAGATGATCATGCTTGATGACCCTAAGAACAGAAAATATAAGCGCGGCTATGTGGTTGCTATCGTCGGAGCAACCGGCAATGTCGGCCGCGAAGTGTTAACAACACTTTGGGAGCGCCAGTTTCCGGCGGAGCACATTTTTGCCTTGGCATCAGAGCGCTCTCTAGGGACAGAAGTATCGTATGGTGAGGATGAGGTTATCAAGGTCCAAAACCTCAAGGACTTTGATTTTAAGGGTGTAGATATTGTGCTGTCATCTCCAGGGGCACCTGTGTCTGCCGAGCACAGTCCACGTGCGGCTAAGGCGGGCGCTGTAGTTATCGACAACACATCCCATTTCCGTATGGATCCGGACGTTCCATTGATCGTCCCTGAGGTGAATGCGGACGCTATCGCCGGGTATACCAAAAAGGGCATTATTGCAAACCCGAACTGTTCAACCATCCAGATGGTAACAGTGCTTAAGCCGCTCCATGACGCTTTTGGTATAGAGCGGGTAGTTGTGTCAACCTATCAGTCCACCTCGGGCACCGGTAAGGATGGGATGGATGAGTTGTTCAACCAGACGAAGGGCATTTACGTCAACCAGCCGATAGGGGAATCAAGGGCTGTTTATACCAAACAAATTGCTTTTAATGTCATTCCACATATCGACGATTTTATGGAAGATGGTGCAACTAAGGAAGAATGGAAGATGATGGTCGAGACAAAGAAGATCATTGATCCCAGAATCAAGGTACACGCCAACTGTGCTCGTGTTCCCACATTTATCGGCCATGCAGAATATGTTAATATAGAAACCACACAGCCGATTGATGAAAAGGCAGTACACGATGTTCTCAGGAAAGCTTCTGGGATAACGGTGATAGACTACCGTCGCGACGAAGGCTACGTAACGCCAGCTGAAGTGTCTGGGGAAGACCCTGTCTACGTCTCGCGTATTCGCGCGGATTCAACCGTAGATAACGGACTATCGTTCTGGTGTGTATCTGATAACTTGCGAAAGGGTGCGGCTCTGAACGCAGTGCAAATTGCTGAGGTGCTGGTGCGCGATTATCTCGGTGTGGGCGACTAATAAGTCTTTAGTGTGGATGCCTGCTGCTATTGCAACATTAAAGGTTAAGAAGAAGCAGTGTAAAATTTTTTCTTCTCACCAGGATTGCTAATGCTAATCAAAAATCGTCCTCGTCGCAGTGTTCTATATATGCCAGCCTCAAATCCGCGTGCATTGGAGAAGGCAAAAGAACTACCTGCTGACTCCCTAATTTTTGATTTGGAAGATGCGGTCGCCCCTAACGCAAAGGCTGGTGCACGTGAAGCGGCTATTGCTGCTACCTGTTCAGGGTCTTATGGCCACCGTGAGTGTCTGATCCGGGTTAATTCATTAGATACTCCCTGGGGACAAGAGGATTTGCAAGCCGTCGCTAAATCAGAGGCTGATGGTGTCCTTATTCCAAAAGTTTCTTCGCCTACAGAACTCCAAGCCGTTGATTCAGTCCTTACCCGATACGGTGCGTCTGCTGAGTTGCCTATTTGGGTTATGATGGAAACAGCAAGTGGTATTTTGGCAGCTGATGCGATTGCAAAATCATCAAATCGGCTTGTCGGTTATTGTGCCGGCACGGCGGACCTTGCCAAAGATCTGCAGTGCGCCCATCCGGCTGACCGCGGTACAATGCTAATAGCTTTACAAAATATAATTCTTGTAGCCCGAGCTCATGCTTTAATAGCGCTTGATGGCGTTCACGTTGATCTCAAAGATGAGGCTGGATTTGCCTTAGCTTGTGCCCAGGGGCGCGACTTTGGATTTGATGGTAAAACCTTGGTTCACCCCAAACAAATTACTGTAGCCAATGAGACCTTCTCTCCATCTGTCGAAGAATTAGTCTATGCTAGGAGATTAATTGCTGCTCACCAAGACGCCCAAGGTAAAGGCACCGGCGTGATTACACTCGATGGCAAAATAATTGAAGTGCTACATGTACAACAAGCCAAGCAGCTGATCTCTCGTGCAGAAAGTATTGCCGCTATAAATGATCAGATAGGAATTTAGACCTATGGTGACTCTCAGCGTGCTAGACCAAACGCCAATTCGCTCTGGCGGCACGGCGGCACAGGCTATTGAGGAAACACTAGTATTGGCGCAGGCTACCGAGCGGATGGGCTATCACAGATACTGGCTGGCAGAGCATCATGGCACTGAAGGCTTAGCAGGCTGCTCGCCTGAAATTCTTATAGCCCGTGTTGCCGACCTAACATCGACTATACGAGTCGGTTCAGGTGGTGTGATGTTGAGTCACTATAGTCCTTTAAAGGTAGCTGAAAATTTTGCGCTGCTAGCTACCATGTACCCAGGTCGTATCGACGTCGGTCTCGGCCGGGCTCCCGGGGGTGATCAACTCACGACCATTGGTATGGCCTATGGCTCTAATATTGGAGTCGAATACTATCCAACTAAGGTCCTCGACCTAAAAGCCTTTCTAACTGGTAGTGAGCCCGCCAATGCGGCACTGGCGCAAGTGAAGGTGACACCAGTACCGCCCGTACCGCCAGAGCTTTGGCTGCTTGGCTCTTCTGAGGAGAGTGCGAAGCTGGCTGCCCAATTTGGATTACCCTACTCGTTCGCCCATTTCATTTACCCTGATGGTGCAGAGGCTATGCTCGATACATACCGAAATGCATGGCAGGCTTCTGATACTCTGAGTGCGCCAAAAGCCAATATGTGTGTGGGTGTAATTTGTGCTGAAACGCAAGAAGAGGCCGAGTATCTGGCCTTAAGCCGAAAGCTGTGGCGTCTTCAGTTAGCCAAAGGTGCGTTGGGTCCTTATCCCACCCCAGAGGAAGCCAAACATTATAAATACACTGATAGGGAACGCCTTGTCGCTGACTCAGCCAATAAGACAGGACTTGTCGGCGATCCTCAAGCTGTCAAGGAAGGGTTAGAGAGGCTTGCTCAATGTTGTGGGCTAGAAGAAATAATGGTTGTGACAATCACGCACGACTTTAACGCTCGTATCCGCTCATATGAATTGCTAGCTGATATTTTTGATTTATCGGCTAAGAACGCTTCTTAGAGGCACAGGAGATTAAGAATGCCAGCTTTTAGTCCTATGATTCGGGCTGCGCTCATGGTTTCAGATTTGGATCGGAGCAAAACCTTCTATGAAGAGATTCTTGATCTTCACGATGTTTTTGTTGAGGGAGAACTGAGCGAGGGCAACATCGCCGAGGTGATGGCGGTGCCCGCAACAACGGTTACCCGCGCCTGCATTCTTAAACGCAAGGGTCAGCCTGAATACGGGATGGTTGGACTTTTTGAGTTGACTAATCCACAACCGCCATCTGTGGAAAGGGCCTCAAGCGGAATGAACAGGGGAGAGGTTTGTATGGTATTTTATTGCGACGATCTTGATGTTGTTACCGCTAAACTGAATGCAGGCGGACATGCTATTATAAGTGCGGCTAAGCCGCTGCGGCTGCGCGGATATGTCAAACAGCGAGAAATGATATTTCGTGATCCCGATGGTGCCCTCATAAACCTCATTGAGTGGGATCTGACACGGGACGATAAACCGGAGAAATGGCTGGGCGAGCCTGAAGAAGTGATATGATAAATAGGAGTCAATCAATCCTATTTCATGCGAAGAAAACGAATGTTGCAGTTTGCTCCATCCGGCGAAAGATAAACTTTTTGCTGGGTGGGGGGGCCATCGTGGATGTTGTATTCATATATTAAGGACTTCTCTGTTCCTCGCTCAACCAAGTTTATGGTATTAACCCTTCTTACAATTAGCACTTCGTTATCAGTGCAGGTCAGTTCATTTATGCCTTCAAATTTGCGAAAAGGAACAGCTTCTTTGCGCTTAGACGGTCTAATCTTGCAAGTCACATCTCCCCCAACCCTAAGAAGGAATTTAGTTTTTGCCCCTCCAACTCTGCCTTCCCGGTAGGTGTATTCTTCTGTCATATTCGTTCTTGAAACTTTCAAACGGAAGACAGGGTCTCGGTCGATGGCTATAGCTTCTTTGCGCATACAGATAAGGTGCTGGGCGCTACCATAGCTCTTTATGTCTAGCCCGATGTTGGCCATAGCAGTCTGGATATTGCCAGGAATAAAACCGACAAGGATAAAACCCCAGAACACATTTCTTGGCATATTTAGCGAATTAAGAATTGGCATAGATCACAACTCTTCGAGCAATTAATAAACGGATAGCAACCACTCTTTAGCCAAGAATGAAAGGCTGTGCCAACTTAATACTTTGTCATATGAAGTTTAAAGGCCGCTATTTGACGGTATGTACAGTATCCTGCATATCTTTTAATGAGCGTTCATCCAGGTTGTATGAGCGCAGTATGATCAAACTTAAGAGCATCAGCATTACAGGGGTCACGGCATAGGCAATTAGAATCCCGCTTAGTGCCTGATCGGTCTGTTCAACTTGCACACCTCCAGCAGATTCGACAAAGCCCGTAAAGGAGAGCACCAAGCCTACAACTAATGCTCCTAGTGCATTCCCCGCTTTCTCAATTGCCATCCAGAATCCGGAAAAAATTCCCTCACGGCGGAGCCCTGTGCAAACATAGTCGAATTCAATTGTGTCCGGCAACATTGCCACCGCAGTCATCAATAGACCGGTATTTGTTAGCCCAACTAAGACCCCGCGGGCGATAACCAATACATCCTGGTTCGGCTCTGCGAGGATCCAAGACAATAGAGTTACACAATATGCTAACATAGAAATGTAATAGGTCTGCTTTTTGCCAATTCGTCCCGCTAGCCAAGTCCATGCTGGTATTGCAACAAAGCCAGCCAAGGTCATGTAGAGAGCCATTTCAAAAAGTAAACCGGCTGATCCGAGAATGATGTAGTCAAACATATAAGGTAGGCCAGCATATACGCAGCTAGCGGCTACCCAATATAGAATCACCGCCATAGCTAGAATAAGGTATGGCTTATTCTCAAGCGCTGTTCTTACTTGATCGCGTAACGGCCCTGACTGTTTTTCTATTGTCTCTATAGGCACATTACGTGTGGCAAAATAGGGAGACAGCATTGAGCACATACAGACGGCACCTAGAACTGCTCCCATGAATGTGTAGCCGGCTAATCCCCCGCCCCCCCATTCGACTAGATACTTAACCATACCGATTCCCAGAAGGATCCCAACAGATTGAAATGCGATACGGTAAGCCATAATCGTCGTGCGCCCTTTGTATCCGGGAGCGATTTCTGATGCTTTAGCTAAATATGGCACGGAGAATACGGAAAAGGCTGTCGACACCAGGGTGAACATTAAGGTCATGTATACCAAGCGTGCAGTCACATTATCGTATGCTGGGACGTTAAATAGAAAATAAAAACCGACGCCACAACCGAGCGCACCAGCAAGTAGGTAGGGCCGGCGGCGGCCCCAACGGCTGCGTGTGTTGTCTGAAATACGGCCCATCAGCGGGTCAAAAAAAATGACCCAAGCTTTTGGGATGAACACAGCTAAGCCAGCCAATGCTGGAGGAATAGCCAAGACATCCGTCATAAAGAACAGCAGGATCAGCGCTGGGGTATTAGATAGAATCGATCCACCGACTTGCCCTATACCGAAACCCAGCTGAAAAGGGGTCGATAGACTTCTGGCACCTACAGGGGTGTTTATTTTGTTCTTGGGAATCGTCAACGTTTAATCATTCTAAATGCACGCAGACAAAGCTGGATTTCTACTATCGCTCTAGGGCATTGCCGGCGGTGGCGGCTCGTCTCTAGGTTCAGCAGCTAAGGCTTCGGCCTCTTCCCGCAGTGTAAAGAAAATACGGTCGATAAAGCCTTGACGCTCTGAATCTAGCGTTGTCCGTTCATCATCGCTGAAGACATGAGATTCAATGTCGTCGGGCAGAACCACGCCTTTTTTAGCTGCTATCGATTCTAGAGCCACCTGGCGTTCTTTAATAACCCACATTTCCTGGGCCAGACCCATACAAATAGAGACTAATTCGTCGACGCCCTGCGCATCAAAGAAACGCATACGCTTTCCCTTAACGCTATAGCGGAGCGGTGCCTTAACATCATTTGATTCATTTTCTGGCATTGTCATGCATCCCGATTCTTATTTAGTCCGCTACTTTTGTGCGCCAAAGAAATACCACATTACGCCGTCTCCAAATCGGCCAACGTGACTGTTGTTTGTCGCATTCTTCTGGTTAACGGCCTCCATAAGTGCCTCTTTGCCGTATAAGTTTTTACTTGGCGCCACATGCTCGAAAAAACTGCCCTCATCAAATCCTGCTTCAGCAATTTCTGATTTGGCATCAGAATCCCGGAACGCTTTATAAAACGGTTCTTTATTATAGTAGGAATCCCAATCTAGATAAAACCCATCATAGGCCGACATCATAGTATTTGGTGGAAGCTCATAGTGCAGCATCACACCGCCTGGTTTTAGAATGCGGTGGGCTTCCTTGAAGACTCCTTTTATGTTTCTGATAGGCACTTCATGTAAAAACATACAAGAATAAACCACATCAAATGATTCGTCTTCAAAGTCTGTGTGCTCTGCATCCATTTGATGGAAATGACTGGTAACACCATAGGATTGCGCTCGAGCATGGGCATAGCGAATACAGGGGCCACCCACGTCGATACCATGCACATCGGCATCCGGGTAGCGGTCCTTCCATGGTAGAGTTGAATGCCCGAGAGAGCAGCCCATGTCGAGCACTCTTTCAGGCTTTACATCTGGGTAGCGCGCGTGGAAAAAGGTGGAGACTGAATCTGTTATGTCTTGCATTCGGTCCCCGAGCAAGCCGAATGAAAATACACCGAGACCGTTATCGAATACAGCCCCCTGCGTAACGTCGTTATCAAACCGTTCTTCGTGATAATTACCTGGCATGAGGTGGACATCCAACTCGGACACATAGCGCGGCACATTGAAATTGGGATCTGTTTGAGCTGTCCCATTAGCTTTATCCCCTGCTTGACTGAGGACCTGCGCTCGCATTGACAAATCTTTTGCTTCACGCTCAATAGCGGGCATCACCGAGCGCCAAACCATTTCCTGTGTATTGCAGCGCATAGACGAGTAAAACTTAAAAATTGTCTCTGATTTAAATGTCTTATGGACTTCTGGCCCATCTTCTGGAGCCCGGCCATTTAATTTTTCAAAGGCTGGCTCAACTTTGTGTGTCCAAACCGACCGCATATGACCGGCCAGGTCATTCAGCACGTAACCGCGCATGCCTTGGACAAAGTGCTGGCGAGAAGATTCATCTTTTGAATGGCTGACTTTCATGTCGTGGTCGACGTAATCGGTCATCTAAATGTCCTCAAAGTAAATTGTGGCAAGAACCATCGTTCCTACTATAACTGATTATAGCATTACAGAGTCCAGGCTAGATCTTTGATATCACCAAAACACTACTTTACCACAGATTCTGAAGCGCAGTTGTTTAGCAGGCGACCGGAATACTATGGTTTAGGTAAGCCATAGTATATTAGAACCAAAGACCCCCCGCGTTGACTTGGTCCAGAGGCAAGGGTACCTATAGCGCCTGAGTTATGGGTATAAACCCCTATTAAAACAAAGAGCTTATCCAATTATGGCGACCCCAATTAGACCTCTCTCACCCCACCTTCAGGTTTATCGCCTGCCATTGACGGCACTAATTTCTATATCACACCGCATCACAGGCGTTGGGCTGACCCTTGGCACCCTTTTGTTAACCTGGTGGGTGACCGCGGCAGCTTATGGGGAGTCCTACTATTCAAAGGTCCAAGCTTTTCTTGGTAACTGGTTTGGGCAACTCCTGCTTCTCGGTTTCTCGTTTGCCTTATTTTTTCACCTCTGCAATGGCCTCCGGCACCTTTTTTGGGATTTCGGTCGCTACTTTGAACTGGAGCAGGTTCGTCGTTCAGATGCTGCAGTACTAATCGGCTCAGTTGCGCTCACGGTCGCAACCTGGGCCCAAGTCATATTTTAGTAGGTAGTAATGGCATTAAGTTCTGCGCTTAGAAAAGCCCGTGGCCTCGGCTCTGCTAAAGAGGGTGCTCATCATTGGTGGTTGCAACGTCTAACGGCCATCGCTCTCATACCGTTGACCCTTTGGCTCGTAGTTTCGCTGATCGGCCTGGCCGGCACGGGATACGAAGAGTTTCTTTTTTGGTTTGGTAAGCCAGTCAATGCCACATTGATGATACTACTTTTGGGTATTGGTTTTCACCATGCCCAGATTGGAATGCTAGTGGTATTTGAAGACTATGTCAGCGGCCATGCTGCTCGCACTACCCTAATCATACTAACAAAATTCACTTGCTACGGTTTAGCCACGTTGTCGATTGTTTCTATTCTTACCATTGCGTTTAGAGGCTGATCCCATGGGTGCCTACGATATTATTGATCACGACTATGACGTTATCGTCGTTGGTGCTGGCGGCGCCGGTTTGCGAGCTACATTTGGTATGGTGGAGAAAGGCTTTAAGACAGCCTGTATCACAAAAGTTTTTCCGACCCGCAGTCATACCGTTGCAGCTCAAGGTGGTGTGGGTGCAGCTCTTGGCAATATGGCTGAAGACAAATGGGAATGGCACATGTACGACACGGTCAAGGGGTCGGATTGGCTAGGTGACCAAGATGCCATTGAATATATGTGTCGAGAGGCTATTCCTGCTGTGCGGGAACTTGAGCACTATGGAGTGCCCTTCTCGCGTACCCCGGAGGGTAAAATTTATCAGCGGCCTTTTGGTGGCCACATGCGTAATTTCGGCGAGGCCCCTGTGCAGCGCGCCTGTGCTGCTGCTGATCGTACTGGCCATGCCATTTTACATACGCTCTATCAGCAAAGCCTCAAACATAGTGCAGAGTTCTTTGTTGAGTATTTTGCCATCGATCTAATTACCGACAATGAGCGCTGTCACGGTGTTATTGCTATCGACATGGCGACCGGAGAGATTCATCGGTTTAGAGGGCAGATGGTGGTTTTAGCCACGGGTGGTTATGGTCGCTCTTACTTCTCTTGTACCTCGGCCCATACCTGCACTGGCGATGGTAATGGCATGGTTGCGCGAGCCGGTTTGCCTCTGCAGGATATGGAGTTCGTGCAATTTCATCCGACAGGTGTATATGGCGCTGGTGTGCTGATAACCGAAGGGGCCCGAGGTGAAGGCGGCTATCTAACTAACTCCGAGGGTGACCGTTTCATGGAACGTTATGCGCCCACTGCCAAAGACCTAGCATCACGCGATGTAGTGTCCCGTGCGATGACTATGGAAATCCGTGATGGACGCGGAGCTGGGCCACAAAATGATCACATTATGCTTCACCTCGAGCACTTAGGTTCTGATGTACTGTGGGAGCGTCTTCCGGGTATTACCGAGACTGCTAAGATCTTTGCCGGTGTTGATGCCACGAAGGATCCTATCCCTGTATTGCCGACAGTCCATTATAACATGGGTGGTATTCCTACGAATTATCTTGGAGAAGTACTGAAGCCGACCTTAGATAATAGAGATGCTGTGTTCGCTGGTCTTATGGCCGTGGGGGAATGCGCAAGCGTTTCTGTCCACGGAGCCAATCGGCTTGGTACTAACTCACTCCTAGATATAGTTGTGTTTGGCCGTGCAGCTGCGCTGCGCTGCGCCGATATTCTTAAACCTGGAGCAACCCTAGAAAGCCTCCCCAAGGTGTCGGAAGAGTATGCCCTGGGTCGTCTCGATAGGTCTCGTAACGCCAACGGAAGCGCCCTGACGGCAGAAATACGCGGTAACATGCAACGCGCTATGCAAAACGATGCTGCCGTGTTCCGCACATCCAAAACCCTCCAAGAGGGCTGTGAAAAGCTGTCGCAGATTGCTGGCAGCATAAGCGATCTCAGAGTGTCTGATAGAAGCCTAATTTTTAACACTGACCTCATTGAAGCGCTTGAGCTTGAGAACCTGCTGGCCTGTGCTTTGTCCACTGTCGTTGGTGCTGAAGCTCGGCACGAAAGCCGCGGCGCCCACGCCCATGAGAATTACCCAGATCGCAATGACGATGATTGGATGAAGCATACTCTGACTTATCTGAATGAAGACTGGTCGATCAAGCTAGATTACCGACCCGTGCATACATACACATTGTCCGAGGACGTGAAGTATATCGAGCCGGCGGCTCGGGTCTACTAAACCGGAGATAAAGATATGGTCGAATTTAGTTTGCCAAAAGGATCGCGGGTGCAACCAGGCAGGGTCCATCCCAAGCCAGAAGGGGCGTCAAACACCCGTACATTCTCAGTATACCGCTACGATCCGGATACTGGTAATAACCCCAGCCTCGATACTTTTGAGATTGACAGGGATTCTTGCGGTCCGATGGTGCTGGACGCGCTACTGAAAATCAAAGACGAGATGGACCAAACCCTTACCTTGCGCCGTTCCTGTCGAGAAGGTATCTGCGGCTCATGCGCCATGAATATTGACGGCCGTAATACCTTGGCCTGCCTCAAGCCTATCGATGAGTGCCAAGATAACGTCAAAGTCTATCCGTTACCTCATTTGCCGGTGATCAAAGACCTAGTCCCTGATGTGGACCACATTTATGCTCAGCTGACCTCCATTGAGCCTTGGATGAAAGCCGATACACCGCCGCCGCCCAATGGCGAGCGCAAGCAGTCTCCCGAAGATCGTGCTAAGCTTGACGGTCTATGGGAATGCATCCTGTGCTTCTGTTGTTCCACCAGTTGCCCCAGCTATTGGTGGAACGGAGACCGCTATCTTGGCCCAGCTGTTCTACTGCAAGCCGCACGCTGGATTAATGATAGTCGCGATGAAGCTGTGGGCGAGCGTTTGGATGAGTTGGAAGATCCGTTTCGCCTTTACCGCTGCCATACTATCATGAATTGCACGAATGCCTGCCCAAAAGGCTTGAATCCGGCCAAAGCCATTGCGGATATCAAGTCTAAGATAGTGGAACGACTTGGATAGATTATTTCATATTTAATGTTCCGTAAGGCTGCTGATTTCAGCGGCGGCCCTTTCCCGGACAACGTACAAATATTTAATTGTCAAAACATCTTGTTTAAAGGCGAGCCACTCACAGGGTAATCGCTAATTAGCTTAGGGTTGGCGCGTAACGCAGCGGAAATAGACCCTTGTGGGATTAATGACAGAGCAATCCATGATGTTTTCCCCGTCATAGAGCGGTAATCGGTCCGTTTTGGCGCACTCGGATTCGGCTAATTGCTTAACGGCTTCTGGTGTTGTCGTGCGGCTATTATAGCAAATTGCAACCCGATTGGGGGTCGAGGGACCGAGAGTTCTTGTGGAACCAGCTTCCCTCCGGCCATCGATGAAGGGCTCAGAGGTGCAGCCGCTGATTAGGCTAAATACAAGGAAAAACGCCAAAATCGATGGCCTTATGCTCTTATGTCGAGCTCTAGCCGCACGATCGTATTGTACAAAACGATACAAAAAGCTTCTTCTTGGTTGTACCATTGTCTTATCCGTCGTAGGTCCCGGGGCATTGAAAGTTACAGGCGTTGTCATGCCGGAGCTTTCGCGTTTATCTTTGGCGACAAACGCGCATATGTCGAGGGGAGTTTTTTATGACCGTCAGTCCTGGCGACCTTCTAAATGCTGGCAAGAAATTTCGTTTGGTAACACGCAGTGATTTTGATGGATTGGTTTGTGCAGCCATCCTGAAAGAAATCAACCTGATTGAGGAGATAAAATTTGTTCATCCTAAGGATATGCAGGATGGCATAATTGAAATTACCGGCAACGATATAACTACGAACCTTCCTTATACTGAAGGCGCTAAAGTGGTTTTTGATCATCACGAGAGTGAGACGATCCGTATTGGAAAAAAAAGCAACCACATAATTGATCCTGACGCGCCGTCCGCTGCCCGTGTTGTCTACGATTGGTTTGGCGGAAAAGAGAGAATGCCTCGGATTGGCGATGATTTAATGGTTGCCGTTGATAAAGGCGATTCTGCTGACTTTAACAAGCATGAGATTCTTAATCCTCAGGATTGGAACTTGATGAACTTCTTAATGGACGCGCGAACAGGACTTGGTCGTTTTCGGGAGTTCACAATTTCAAATTATCAGCTAATGATGGAGCTGATCGATAAGTGTGTTGAGATGCCGGTAGGGGAGATTCTTATGCTTCCTGATGTAGAAGAGCGAGTAAGCTTGTATATTGAGCATGATCGTAAGGCGAAGGAGCAAATCGAACGCTGTTCGAGCGTGCAGGCCAATGTTGTGATTCTTGACCTGCGCGAGGAAGAAACTATTTGGGCCGCCAATCGATTCTTGATCTACGCCATGTATCCTGAACAGAACATTTCTATTCATGTGATGTGGGGCCTGAAAAAACAAAACACCGTTTTTGCGGTCGGTAAATCAATTTTCGATCGGTCCTCACAGACCAATGTGGGTGAGCTAATGCTCAAACACCATGGGGGCGGTCACCAGGCTGCAGGCACCTGTCAGGTTTCAAACGACCGCGCAGAATCTGTTCTACAGGGGCTGATAGAGCGCATTAACTTAGACGGGTGAGTAGCATCTTCTCACAAGGGCATTGGTGGTATAGCGTGGCGCGCCTTTTGGTTCGAGGTGTAGGTCTCAAGAAATCATGAGTAGAGGACCGCTTGCCAGATACCGCGCACAGGTCGAAGACTGCACCCTGCGGCCAGACCCAGCGCAGGAGCTGGCAGCTGAGAAGCTTAACAGCCTTTATAACGCATTGTGCTACTATCATCCTGCACTAGGCCGCAAGGGCTGGATTGAGAGATTCGGCTTAGTGGGCCGTTATGGTGCAGCTGAACCGCCGTTAGGTTTATATATGTATGGCGGCGTCGGCGTCGGGAAATCTATGTTGATGGAACTGCTACTGGAATCATTTCCCAACCGCTCCTTGCGTGTCCACTTCCACGAATTCATGCGCGATATTCATGGCGAAGTACATCGCTTACGACAGTTGCCGGGGTCTGACGAAGGCGACCCAATACCTGGTATTGCGGATGGTATAGCTGACAACAACACACTTCTCTGTTTTGATGAGATGGAAGTGCGGGATATCGCAGATGCTATGATTGTTGCCCGCGTTTTCAAGCGGCTCTTCGAACGCGGTGTGGTTGTGGTGACTACGTCTAATCGTCACCCTGATGAACTCTACAAGGATGGCTTGCAGCGCGATAAATTTCTGCCCTTCATCGACTTACTAAAGACGCGCCTTGATCTGTTGCAGCTGGAAGCTCTGCAGGACTACCGTCTTGGCCGTATCCTGGGTAATAAAGTATTCCATTATCCCAACGGAATGAAGGCGACCTCAGCACTAAATGAGGCCTGGGAGCGCCTTACTGATGACGCTCTGCCAACACCTGATGCCCTTGTTGTTAAGGGCCGTAAGATTGTTGTGCCAGCGGCAGCACACGGTGTCGCACGTTTTCTTTTTTCAGATTTGTGTGAGAAGCCGTTAGGCCCGGCCGATTATCTAGAAATCGGTGCACAATTTTCTACAGTTATAGTGGATGATATCCCCGCCTTGGGGCCAGAGAAGCGGGATGTAGCCAGGCGCTTTGTTACTTTCATTGATGCATTATACGAGCATCGTTCTGTAATTATCTGCTCAGCTGCCACCCCACCAGATAACATCTATGATGGTGACGATTGGAAGTTCGAATTTAAGCGTACGGTGTCCCGAATCATTGAAATGCAAGCCGAAGATTATATTAAGTCGCGGCACGTGTAGCCAAGAATTCCAATATAACCGATGATCCGATTACTTGCAGTTCCTGCTATTGCTAGATGCCGGGTGCCCTATTACTGCATCAATTTCTCCTTAATTATTTGTATTGGCCTTAGAGGTGGCTGCGATCAAGAGCAAGAAAGCCCCACCATACTAGCCAATATAGGATTTTTGGGTTTGGGAGCGCGTCTCACTCTTGCTCCTGTTCCCGTTTCGCGCTACCAACCGGCCAACGTGTAAATGAGATTTAATAATGAGCTCTGGTCAGGCGGCGATTGTTTTGGCCAAGCCTTATATGGCAAGGGGATATGATGGCACGCAATAAAATAGCGCTTATTGGCGCCGGCAATATTGGTGGCACACTGGCGCACCTTTCGGCACTTAAAGAGTTGGGTGATGTAGTTCTTTTCGACATTGTTGATGGTGTACCCCAGGGAAAGGCCCTGGACTTGGCTGAAAGCACTCCGATTGATGGCGTGGACGTTAAGTTGGCTGGAACTAAAAGTTACGCTGGTATCAAAGGTGCAGATGTGGTGATAGTTACCGCTGGAGTGCCACGGAAGCCTGGCATGAGCCGCGACGATCTTTTGGGGATCAACCTCAGCGTCATGAAGCAGGTGGGGGCAGGTATAAAAAAATATGCCCCGAACGCCTTCGTGATTTGCATCACAAATCCGCTAGACGCAATGGTCTGGGCGCTGCGCAAGTTCTCCGGCCTTAGGCCCAATAAGGTAGTAGGCATGGCTGGAGTTTTGGACTCCGCTCGCTTCCGTTATTTCTTGGCAGAAGAGTTCAAAGTGTCCGTACGCGATGTTACGGCCTTTGTGCTCGGCGGTCATGGCGATACCATGGTTCCCTTAGTACGCTACTCAGCAGTCGCTGGTATTCCATTGCCTGACCTGATTAAGATGGGATGGACTACCAAACAACGCCTAAATAAGATCGTTCAACGCACCCGTGAAGGCGGTGCTGAAATTGTTGGTTTGCTTAAAACTGGTTCAGCATTTTATGCACCTGCTGCCGCTGCCATTGAAATGGCTGAGAGTTATCTTCGTGATCAGAAGCGTCTACTTCCCTGCGCGGCTGCGCTGAACGGTGAATACAATCTTAAAGAGTTGTACGTCGGCGTACCATGTATCATAGGCGCTAGGGGTGTTGAGCGTGTTGTTGAAATAAATCTTAATGCAACAGAAAAGAAAATGTTCACTAATTCTGTGCAGTCCGTTCAAGGCTTGATGAAGGCCTGCAAGAAGATTGATAGGTCATTAGGCAAATAATCTACACATAACCATCAGCCTAAGGGAAATGCCATGAATATTCATGAGTATCAAGCTAAGCAAGTGTTGAAAAAGCATGGTGTGCCGGTGCCAGATGGCGGCGTAGCATATACCGGCGCGGAAGCGGAAGCGGTGGCCTCCCGGCTTAGCAGTAGAGTTTTTGTGGTCAAATCACAAATTCACGCAGGCGGCCGCGGTAAGGGCACTTTCATAGAAGATAAAGGTAAAGGTAAGGGGGGTGTGCGCGTCTGCAAGTCAGTCGCCGAGGTTAAAGAAAATGTTACCGATATGCTCGGCAAGACTCTAGTTACACGCCAAACTGGACCTGCTGGCAAGGAAGTCAAGCGGGTTTATGTGGAAGCCGGGTGTGACATAGCACGAGAGTTGTATCTTTCCATGCTGATTGACCGCGGCACCAGCCAGGTGACTATCATGGCCTCGACTGAGGGGGGCATGAATATCGAAGATGTAGCGGAAGAATCCCCGGAAAAAATTCTATTACAATCCATTGATCCAGCCACTGGAATCCAGGGATTTCACTGCCGCAATATTGCTTTTGCACTTGGGCTCCAAGGCAATCAAATTAAGGCGTGCGCCAGGTTACTAAAGTCACTTTATGAGGCCTTTCTAAGGACTGACGCCTCTTTGCTGGAAATCAACCCATTAGTAGTTACTGAAGACGGGGAGGTAATACCTCTCGATGCAAAAATGAACTTCGATTCAAACGCACTGTATCGCCAGCCCGACATTCACGACCTGCGCGATGAAGACGAAGAGGACCCTATGGAGTTGGAGGCCTCTAAGCATGACCTCAATTATATCAAACTTGACGGCACTATTGGTTGCATGGTCAATGGCGCTGGATTGGCCATGTCGACTATGGACATTATCCAACTGCATGGTGGCTCACCAGCAAACTTTCTTGATGTTGGGGGTGGCGCCACCGCCGAGCGTGTCACCACTGCATTCAAAATAATTCTCTCCGATCCCAACGTGGAAGGTATTCTTGTCAATATCTTCGGCGGTATAATGCGGTGTGATGTAATTGCTGAAGGTGTTGTAGAAGCCGCTAAAGAAGTAAGCCTTAAGGTTCCCTTGGTCGTGCGTCTTGAGGGTACTAATGTAGAGCTTGGTAAGAAAATCATGGTTGAGTCCGGCCTACCCATTATTTCTGCTGACGATCTTGGTGATGCTGCTGCTAAAGTGGTTCAAGCCGTTAAGGAGGCCGCATAGTGTCTGTTCTTGTTAACAAAGATACGAAGGTTATCTGTCAAGGTTTTACGGGAAGTCAAGGCACATTCCACTCAGAACAAGCTATTGCATATGGCACTAGAATGGTCGGCGGTGTTACGCCGGGCAAGGGGGGTGCCAAGCATTTAGATCTACCTGTCTTCGATACGGTAGCCGATGCGGTAAAGGATACGGGCGCTGATGCTTCTGTTATTTATGTGCCCCCTCCCTTTGCAGCAGATGCAATTCTTGAATCTATTGCAGCCGAAATACCTTTAGTAGTCTGTATAACTGAGGGGATTCCAGTTCTCGATATGGTGCGGGTTAAGCGTGCTCTGACGGGCTCAGCTACACAGCTTATCGGCCCTAACTGCCCTGGAATCATCACACCGGGTGAATGTAAAATAGGCATAATGCCTGGCCATATTCACCAAAAGGGCAAAATAGGCGTGGTCTCACGTTCGGGTACGCTCACTTATGAAGCGGTTGGTCAGACTACGGCAGCGGGCCTAGGGCAGACGACATGCATAGGTATTGGGGGTGATCCCGTTAACGGCACTAACTTCATTGATTGTCTGGAGGAATTTATTGGCGACCCTGAAACTGAGGGTATCATAATGATTGGCGAGATCGGCGGCACGGCTGAAGAAGAAGCAGCGCAATATTATAAAGATTCAAAGAGTAAGAAACCCATGTGCGGTTTTGTTGCGGGGGTAACGGCGCCACCCGGTAAACGCATGGGCCATGCCGGGGCTATAATTTCTGGAGGGCAAGGAACTGCTGACTCTAAGATAGATGCTATGAAGTCGGCAGGTATCTTTGTCTCAGAAAGTCCAGCAGGTTTGGGCTCGACTATGTTGGAAGCGATGAAGACGGAGGTATAGCCCACCCTTGATTCTCCTGCAGAAGTCACATTCTAAACCTATGGCTGTCCAATGATAATTTGTGATGACCCAGCGTTTCTCTTTGTTCATGTGCCGAAGAGTGCGGGTACATCTATTTCAGGGGCCTTTGCTCATCTCGATCTTATGCGCCGGGCCAAGAGGAGGCATAAAGATCCTGATGCGCAGGCAACTTGGCTAGAAGCCAGGGGCTACTCTGCCAGATTACTTGACCTGCCAATCCACGCTAGTGCAGTGGGTGTCAAAGAGATTATCGGCGAAGATAAATTCAATAGCCTCTACAGTTTTGCCGTGGTGCGCAATCCGTGGGATATGGAATTGTCATGGTACACTTACAATACGCAAGTTACGTCGGCACCACATTTTAAAATCTTACAACAATATACAGATTTTACCGATTATGTTTGCCGCCACCTGGATGCTTACGGCAGGTTGCTAGCGTCAAGGCCTCAAACAAAGTATGTTTTTGATAAAACCGGCCAACAAATAGTTGATAAAGTGCTAAGGTACGAATCATTGGCCGATGGTTTCAATGAGGTGGTTAGCTGTCTTGGCTTGACCAATATTCTGCTAGATCACTTCAACCAGAGTTACCATGAACCGTGGACGGATTCCTATACACCCCAAACATTTGAATTGGTAAGAAACTTGTCATTGGTTGATTGTGAGGCGTTTGATTATGCCCGTGAGGCAACTGACTATGGGATAGATTAAATTCATTTGGAATGGTTAACCTAACGATAAACCAAACATATAGCTTAGACATTTCTTAGAATCGGCTAAACTTAATTTGATTCGTATTAATCCTGACCATTGGCCTGTAAAATAATGAGACTAGAAACCCTTTTGGCTGAAGAGTCACCTCCCTATAGACAAGCTCTGACATCTAGTCTTTGATAGAAATATGTATATACCGGGTCCCTTTGATATCGTCCGTATTATTGAATTGGAAGGCGATTTTCGTGTTCCTGAATTCCTTCTGCCCGATGCGACGCAAGATGCAGTGCGCGACTCCAAAATTGCATCTGACCCCAGATTCTACAATGCCAAGACCCACATGTTAATGATGTCATTCCATACTTTTGTCATTCGCACAGCACGCAATAACATCCTAGTTGATACCTGTATCGGCAACGACAAAGAGCGCCCAGAATTACCTGATTGGCACCAGCGGAGCGGATCATTCTTGCGTGATCTGGCTAAGGCGGGCGTTCCGGCAGAAAGTATTGACTACGTCTTATGCACACATCTACATGCAGACCATGTTGGCTGGAATACCAAACTGCTTGATGGTCGATGGGTGCCAACCTTTCCCAACGCAAGATACCTCATGGCGCGGAAGGAAGTTGAGCACTGGAGTTATGTGAGGGAAACATCTGGTGAGCTGGCCAATCACCGGTCTTGGGATGATAGTGTCCAGCCTATTATAGAGGCAGGCCAAGCGGTCCTAGTGGAATCTGACTATGAGATCGAACCTGGCATTCACCTTATCCCTGCCCCCGGACATACTCCGGGCAACGTGATTCTCCACGTGAGTGACGGAACTCAGCGGGCTTATTTCATTGGAGATACTATTCATCATCCATTACAGATTGAGCACCCGGGCTGGTCGAGTAACTTTTGCTGGGATCCTGACGAGTCCCGTGAAACACGGAAAAAGTTTCTTGACGATGTTGCTGATACTGATGCTCTGATTATGCCGGCGCATTTTGCCACACCAACGGCAGTGCGTATCCTGGGGTCAGCCCCAAATTCTGATGGCTATGATTTTGAAGTGGCAACAAAAGACTAGCTGCCATTTTATCGGATTCATAGGCATAGGGCTGTTGCTGTCTTTCTCCCTGCAAACGCATTATTTTCCCCTATGGATATGAGTCCTAAAGTGCCTCAGAGTGGGGGGTAAAACTGTGTCAAAGGGCGTCTCTTCGAATGAAGATACTCTATAGCGCTGGCAGTTGTGCCTGGTTCTAGCTCTCTTTCCATTTAATTTAAGCGTAATTAATATTACTGTTTTGTATTCGGCTATAAAAGGAGCCCTGCCATGATTGACTGGCCTATTGATCCAGCACATACGGCACTGATTAACGTTGACCTGCAGAACGTTTTTGTTGAAGGCTTCGAAATATCTGCCACGGATGGACCTGAAGTTGTAGAGCGAC
Organism: Rhodospirillaceae bacterium; assembly: GCA_045564915.1. Lineage (GTDB taxonomy): Bacteria > Pseudomonadota > Alphaproteobacteria > Rhodospirillales > Rhodospirillaceae > JAQWRV01. The sequence continues at coordinate 90,932 of JBJLGL010000014.1, read as the reverse complement.
TAAACAAATTGTCACGTGTTTGCCGTGAACACGGAATGATGATTATCCACACTATCAATGAATTACGCGCAGATGGTTCAAATCGTGGCATCGCCGCTGAGATTGTCACGGCTTATCTACAAGATACGGGGGCTAATCGACGTGGTGGTATTACAGAGGGCACTGATGGTGCCAAGTTGCATGACTCTGTTGAAATCGAGCCGTCTGATATCCTTCTTACTAAGCCGCGATTCGGCGCTTTTACAGGCACAGATCTGGATCTTATATTGCGCTCTAACGGAATAGATTCCGTCATAATCGGAGGAATCGCGACTAATGTGTGCTGCGATACCACCGCCCGCGAAGCTAACCAGCGTGACTATAAAGTATTCTTTTTGTCTGATGGCACGGGTAATCACGGTATGCAGGGACTTTCAGCAGAGGAAATTAAAGCCGCCACTCTAGCCGCTGTACGCCTGGCATTTGGGCAGGTACTTACCGTTGATGAAACCATCTCTAAAATCAGTCAGTTTGGCCCAAAGTTTCCGCTTTAGGCTAGGGTGGTCTATCAACTGCGGGGTCGTCGCACTACTCGTTAGTACGATACTATTGGCTCAAACGCCTCCTGAATTAACTAAGGCTAATGACTTTGGTGTTGCTACAGCAATTTTGAGGGTGCCTCATAACGCGTTGTTTTACAGCGCCTTCTCGTCTAAAACCCATACTATAAGCTCGGTTTTGGGCAAAAAATCTTATTCTGGCGGGACGAAGGGATGATCGCCGTGGACCCCACTTTTCTATCCGGTGCGAACGCGACGTTCGTCTCGGAATTGTATGCACGCTTCCTAGCGGATTCAGCCTCGGTTGATTCGTCGTGGAGTAAGTTCTTTCTTGAATTGGATGATGAGGCCAATGCTCTACTAAGGGAATTGGACGGTGCAAGCTGGGCACAGTCCGATGCGGCCATCATCGGTGTGGTTGGTGCTGATGATCCCACTTCTCAGAACGGTGCTAACCCAGTTCAAGGTATTTCTAAGAAACCGTCAGTAGATGCAAATGCACTCCGTCAGCAAACAGAAGATTCAATACACGCATTACAACTCATTCGGGCATACCGAGCCCGTGGCCATCAGGTTGCGCATCTTGATCCGCTACGTCTCCAAGCACCCGAACCGCACCCCGAGTTGGATCCAAAGGTTCATGGATTTGACGAAGCTAAAATGGATCACGAGATTTATCTCGGGGGTGTTATGGGAATGGATAAGGGAACTCCCCGCCAAATATTGCAGACGTTGCAGGCCACCTATTGCGGAACCATTGGTATTGAATTTACGCACATTCAAGATCCAGACCAGAAGTTCTGGCTGCAGAAACGTATTGAAGGCGATCGCAATCACACTGATTTCTCAGATATGGGGAAGAAAGCTATTCTTGAGCGCATGACTGAGGCGGAAGGGTTCGAAAAATTTCTTGGTACTAAATATACTGGCACAAAACGATTTGGACTTGATGGAGCTGAGTCCTGTGTTCCCGCCATAGAACAAATCCTAAAGGTTGGTGGTAGACTTGGTATTGAGCAAATTGTTCTTGGTATGGCTCACCGCGGCAGATTAAATATTCTGGTCAACGTGATGCATAAGCCGTTCACAGCTATCTTCTCAGAGTTTCAAGGCAATTCACCCAACCCTGACGATGTAGAAGGCTCTGGTGATGTCAAGTATCATCTTGGGACCTCGGCTGACCGGGTTTTTGGTGATGACACAGTTCATCTTTCGCTGACCGCCAACCCGTCTCATCTGGAGGTGGTTGATCCAGTTGTGATAGGCAAGGTGAGGGCTAAGCAGGAGCAACTAAAAGACTCAGCGCGCAAAAAGGTGATGGGTATGCTTTTGCATGGAGATGCAGCCTTCGCCGGCCAAGGTGTCATAGCTGAGTGTTTCGGTTTCTCGCAGATCGAAGGATATACCACTGGCGGCACCATCCATTTTGTTATTAATAATCAGATCGGCTTTACGACAACACCGCAGTACAGCCGATCTGGTTTGTATTGCACTGATATTGCTAAGATGGTTGAAGCCCCCATATTTCATGTCAACGGCGACGACCCGGAGGCTGTTGTGCATTGCGCCCGTATTGCCACTGAATTCCGTCAAGAGTTCGGTGTTGACGTGGTGCTTGATCTCGTCTGCTACCGTCGTCACGGTCACAATGAAGGAGATGAGCCTAAGTTCACGCAGCCGTTGATGTACGACAAGATAGGTAAACACCAGACAGCCCGTGAAATTTATGCGAGCAAGTTAGTTGGTGAAGGCCTGTATACTCAGGAACAGGCTGATATGCAGATGAGCCAGTTTCTTCATATGATGGAAGTAGATTTTGAGTCTGCCGCTTCTTACCGTCCAAATAAGGCAGACTGGCTCGAAGGGGCCTGGAAAGGTTTAGATCAGCTTGCTGGTGAAGAGGAATATCAGGAACACGATACTGGTGTGACTGATAAAACATTGAAAGAAGTAGGCCATGCGATTTGTAAAGTGCCAGAAGAATTTAAGATTAATTCCAAGATTGCGCGCCAACTAAAAGCTAAACGCAAGGCAATTGATACAGAAGAAGGCGTTGACTGGGCGACTGCCGAAGCGTTGGCCATAGGCACATTACTTATTGAAGGCGCGCCTGTTAGGCTGTCGGGACAGGACTGTCGTCGCGGCACTTTCTCTCAGCGTCATGCCTCTCTGGTCGATCAAGAATCCGAAGAACGTTATGTTATGCTAAATAAAATCCGTGCAGATCAAGCATTACTTGAAGTCATCGACAGTCCATTGTCTGAGCTCTCTATTGTCGGTTTTGAATATGGTTACTCGCTGGCTGAGCCCCACGCTCTGGTAATGTGGGAAGCTCAGTTTGGCGATTTCTCCAATGCAGCACAGATGATAATTGACCAATTCATTTCCTCGGGGGAGAGTAAGTGGCTGCGTTTGTCTGGGCTTGTTTTGCTATTACCTCATGGCTTTGAAGGACAGGGGCCAGAGCACTCATCTGCTCGGTTTGAGCGCTATCTTCAGATGTGTGGCAATGATAATTGGCAGGTATGCAATTTAACTACGCCCGCAAATTATTTTCACGCCCTGCGTCGTCAAGTCCGGCGCGACTTCCGCAAGCCACTTGTGATTATGACGCCCAAGTCTCTCCTGCGACATAAACGATGCCTTAGCTCGCTTGAGGATATGAATGCTAAATCTCAGTTTCAGCGTGTCATCGGTGAGACACAAAAGCTAAAGTCAAATTCCAAGATTCATCGCGTTGTATTGTGCACGGGCAAGGTTTATTTTGACCTACTGCAGGCGCGTGAAGAAGCGGGAATTGATGATGTTGCCATTGTACGCATTGAACAGCTTTATCCCTGGCCGAAAGAAACATTGCAAAAAGAGCTCTCAAAGTACCAAAATGCTGATGTTGTGTGGTGCCAAGAAGAACCAGCTAATATGGGAAGTTGGACCTTTGTCGATCGTCGCATCGAGTACGCGTTAAACGATATCAAGATAAGTGCCACTCGGCCGGTCTATGCTGGGCGCTCGCCAGCTGCGTCGCCGGCAACAGGTTTGATGAAGGTTCATATGGCCGAGCAAAGCCAACTGGTCAAATGGGCGCTAAGTACACCGCTCGATGAGATCCCGCGACCCTTCCAACGTGTTACCAAACTGACTGCTGAATAAAGTCACATAAGAAAGTTCTTCGCCCTTTAAAAAAATACGGTCTTGGCACTGCCGGACCATACAGAGAAAACCGAGGACGCCATGTCAACTGAAATCAAGGTACCACAACTAGGTGAGTCGGTCAGCGAAGCAACCATTGCTAAATGGTTTAAGCGTGTTGGCGATTCTATTTCTATTGATGAGCCACTAGTAGAACTCGAGACTGATAAAGTAACGGTGGAAGTGCCGTCACCGGTTGCTGGTGCACTCGAAGAAATTGTAGCTCAGGAGGGAGAAGATGTTGAAGTCGGCGCACTTCTAGCTAGATTAGCTGAAGGAGCAAGCGGCAATGCTCCGACGGTAGCGTCTGCACCAGAGAAAAAAGAACCAGCGGCTGCGCCTACACGAGAAGCAGCTGAGCAAGAAATGCGTACTGCAAAGTTAATTCCTTCAGTTTCTTTAACTGCCGACTATCCACTCGCGCCATCAGTACGCCGCTTGGTCGATGAACATAATTTAGACCCTAAGACTATTCCTTCTACTGGCAAGAATGGCCGTCTGACTAAGGGTGATGTATTACAGTTTGTGTCGTCTGGCCCTGAGGGTATGAACCCGCCTACAGTACCTAATCGTGCTCCTAGAGAGGAGCGCGTTAAAATGACTCGGCTCCGACGCAGTATTGCTGCGCGCCTGAAAGAGGCGCAAGACACGGCTGCAATGTTAACCACTTTTAACGAAGTGGATATGAGCGCGGTTATGAATGCTCGCAGGCAATACCAGGATGAATTTGTCAAGAAGAACGGCATAAAGCTCGGTTTTATGTCCTTCTTTGCTAAGGCCTGTGTCACGGCTCTTAAGGAACTACCGGCAGTCAATGCATCTATTGAAGAGAAAGAGATCGTTTACAAGAACTATTATGATATTGGTGTTGCTGTCGGTACACCGCAGGGCTTAGTTGTTCCCGTAGTGCGTGATTGTGATCTCAAAGGTCTTGCTGAAATTGAAGCAGATATTTCTGGCTACGGCCGCAAGGCCCGCGATGGAAAACTGACTGTTGAGGAGATGACGGGCGGCACATTCACTATTTCTAATGGCGGTGTCTACGGCTCCATGTTATCGACACCGATTCTTAATAGCCCACAGTCCGCTATCCTTGGCATGCATAATATCACCCAGCGTGCAATGGTTATGCCCGATGGCTCAATCGTGGCGCGGCCGATGATGTATCTGGCATTGTCTTACGACCACCGCATTATCGACGGGCGCGAAGCAGTGACTTTCCTGGTAAGAGTTAAGCAATGCCTCGAGGACCCAGCCCGCATGCTTTACGGCGTGTAAGGTTGAGCAATTATGAGTGACTCCTTATTTGATATTATAGTGATTGGGGGCGGCCCGGGCGGTTACGTTAGTGCAATTCGTGCAGCTCAATTGGGATTGAGGACGGCTTGTGTCGAAAGCCGTGGGTCACTGGGGGGTACTTGTCTTAACGTCGGCTGTATTCCTTCGAAAGCACTATTGCAATCTTCTCATTTGTATGACGAAGCAAACAATCACTTTGAAGAACACGGTATCAAAGTGGACGGGTTAAGCCTCGATCTCAAAACCATGATGCGCCGCAAGAAAAATGTGGTCACTCAGCTCACTCAGGGCATCGAGTTTCTGTTCAAGAAGAATAAAGTTGAATACATCAAAGGTCTTGGCAGTATTACAAAAACAGCACTTGGGGCTCATGAGGTTACCGTAAAGCGTCCGGGAGAGAGAAAGGCTGTTAAGTATACTGCTAGGAATATCATTGTTGCTACCGGCTCAGAAGTTGCGCCATTATCTGGTGTTGATATTGATGAGGAGAGAATTGTCAGCTCAACTGGCGCGCTTGAGCTAAACAAGGTGCCAAAGTCTATGGTCATAATTGGTGCTGGTGTAATTGGTCTAGAAATGGGGTCTGTGTGGCGTCGTCTCGGCGCTGAAGTGACGGTTGTTGAGTTTCTTGATTTTATTCTTCCCCCTATGGACGGCGAAGTACGCAAGAATATGCAACGCATTCTTGAGAAGCAGGGACTTCAATTTAAGCTCGGAGCTAAAGTTACGGGGGCGAGGACCACGAAAACCGGCGTCTCGCTTAAGGTTGAGCCATCTAAGGGGGGTGATGTTGAAACCATAGATGCCGATGTGGTGCTGGTAGCTATAGGGCGCCGTCCGCACTGTGAGGGGTTGGGTCTCGACAAGATTGGAGTCAATGTATCTGATAGTGGTTTCATAGAGGTGGACGACCACTTTCAGACCAATGTAGAGGGCATCTTTGCTATTGGCGATGTCATTGGCGGTATGATGCTCGCCCATAAGGCTGAAGACGAAGGTGTGGTGGTAGCAGAATCCATTGCCGGGCAGACACCGCATATCAATTATGATGCTATAGCCTCGGTGGTATACACTTGGCCGGAAGTGGCTGGTGTAGGTAGGACCGAAGAACAACTCAAAGAGGATGGGATTAAGTATAAATCTGGTAGGTTTCCCTTTACCGCAAACTCCCGCGCCCGTTCTAATGGGGATGCTGACGGGTTTGTGAAAATTTTGGCTGATGCGGATTCCGATGAATTATTAGGTTGTCATATCATTGGCCCTGCGGCTGGCGATCTCATCATGGAGATTTCTGTCGGCATGGAGTTTAAAGCCTCTGCGGAAGACATTGCTCGTACCTGCCATGCTCATCCTCAATTGGGTGAAGCGTTGAAAGAGGCTGCTTTGGCTGTAGGTGAGCGACCTATTCATATTTAGGGAGTGTAATGACTTAGGATATAGGCACGAAGAGATTGTCTGGCTGTGCTATTTAGGTCAATAAAGCCCAAACCTTTTGTTACCTCAGTAAGCCTGGAATAAATTCAGGTATGATAGAAAGAATATACAGATAAACCTATGCCTTCTCTGCGGTCCCCCAGTATTTCTGTCGTCATTCCTGCTTACAATGCCGCAAAGACACTTGAACGCACCCTACAAAGTGCTGTGGACTCAGTAGAACAAGCACGAAGTGTCCTTCCTGACCTCATTGCAGAGATAGCTGTGGTGGACGATGTTTCCACAGACAACACTCGCAAAATAATAAATCTATGGGCTGAACAAAACCCTGACATAAAACTTGTCACCTATTCAGAGAACCGTGGCCCTGGCTCTGCCCGTAACGAAGGTGTGCGGCAAACAACAGGTGCCTATCTATTTTTTCTAGACTCTGATGATGTGTTTTACCCTAATCACGTTTCTGTTTGTCTTGAGCATTTACTGGAACGGGATGACCTAGGCTACGTTTTTACAAAGATGCATATCGATATGGCAATGCATGAACAATGGCGACGGTCTCTTGATGAGTCTAACCCTATCAACTTTTGTGTGCGTCGCGTATGGCATGACATGATTCTTGGCTTTGCCGAGGAACCAGACTTCCGTACCTACCGCTCGGAAGACACATTGTATCGTATGTGTTTACGGGATGTAGCCGCTCATGAAAAGATAGAAGTGGAAACATGTGAGCAGTTTGTTTCTCCTGGTAATGCTCTAGACCGGCAACGTGAGAAACTATTAATGTCTATGGGTGAATGGAATGCAAAGGTCAAAGAGGAGGGAGCTGAGGACGGTTTTGTGATGACAGACGATATGGCGCGTGTTGTGGAGGCCCGTCTTGCTCATGTCAGAAAAATCATGGGTGGATGAGTATATTGCTACGTCTTCTCTTCTCTGAATTATTGATTACCTTGGAATTTCTAATCTCTTATTAGCGAATCTCTAATTTTCTGATAGCCGCACTTACTTTGTCCCCTTGCAGTGTTTATCTGATTATTGGGTATCCCCTTGTTGATGGGGTATTGTGCTATGCCGGCTAAAATATCGATATATCTATCGCAAAATAGCGGGGATACAATTCAATCTGGAAAGTTAGTGGGCATTGAACATATACCTCAACCTTGCGATATGTTCACCAAACTATCTGTCAGAAATTAATTCAGCCAGCTGATAGATAGGTCGATCGTTGAGCGTGGCCCAGGTTTTAACTCTAGGACCCAGACCATCCATGCCTAAGATAGGGAACAGAAGTATTGTCGTCGCTTCATCACGATATCGTTTAATCACCTGTTGGGTTAGCGTCACACGAGCCTCCCGAGTGGGTGCAATCTTGGCTTGCTCATATAAATTCTGAGAAAATGAATCACAGTACCATGGGGTGCTCCAAGCACAGGAATGCAGCCGGATTGGCCTTAAACCATCCATCGTTGGCCCTGTTGCAAAATCGACTGCAAACATGTGGCCATCCCAGCCACCCTGGTGCATTTTTGATACTACTTGGCTGTACATAATTGGCCGGACTTCGGCCCTTACATTTATCTTTGCGAGGTCAGCTGCGATTTGCTGCATTACAGCATCATTTGAGCTACTGGCGCCAGCTACGACCTCGAAGATCACACTGAATCCTTCTGCCATGCCTGCATCGGCCATCAATGCTCTTGCCTTATCCACATCGTAAGGGTAGGGCCTGAGTGTAGGGTCAAAGCCGATAGCATTACGCGGTGTTGGCTGGCTAGCTGGTTCAACCTCACCGCCCATCAGAGACTCAGTCATTGCCTTCTTGTTAACCGCATAATTCATAGCCTGACGCAGACGCACATCAGTGAATGGTGACCCTTCTGTCTGTGTGTTCAGGGCGATCACTGAGACACGCACAGGGTTGCGCGCCTGGAGGCGCAGGCCGTGCGCGTCCAGTGTGTCTTTATCATCGGGACCAAGGTTGATTGCGACATCGATACGACCTGATGCCAAAGCCTGTAGGCGAGTTGTGGATTGTGGAAGGGCGAGCGCTTCCAGCTGGTTAACCTTAGGCGGGCGCCAAGAAGTCGGGTTGTAATGCAACAAAATGCGTTGTGCTAACCAAGTCTCAACTAAAAATGGCCCGGAACCAATAGGGTCAGATGCCAATCCCGGAGAACCATTTTTTGCTACATGATTAGGCGGTAATAAGTAAAAGAAAGACATATAACGCGGTAGCAGGGCTTGGGGGGCAATGGTAGTGATCTCAACTGTCTTATTGTTGAGAGCACGCATTCCTGCAATAAAATCAAACTCCCGTGGTAGACTGAACGTAGTAAAGTCGTCTCGGCTGAAAGCTTTGAAAGTTGAGACAACGGTCTCCGCATTAATTGGTTCCCCGTTGGAAAACGATGCGCCTTGGCGAATGTCCAGGGTCCATGTCAGCCTATCGATTTGTGCCCAGTGTATGGCAATCTGTGGTTCAACATCGCCTTTCTCGTTGACGCGGGTCAGCGTATCGTAGATTGCGGGGTAGAACATATGAGGCGTGGTGCCTGTGGTGAAGTAGGGATTGCCTTGAGCCGGAGGCATAGCAATCATACCGATCCTAAACTCATCAACGGTCTGGGCCGACAGTATGCCGTGGTGGCACATACATAAGGCTAATATATTCAGAGTGTTTTTCAGCAGCTTCATTCTGTTACCGAAATGCTGTGATAGGGAATTATGTCATCTTCCTGATGGTAGCCCAGGACGCTTTCGTTTACACCGATTAGATGCATGTTTTTCACGTGTATCAAGGCTGCAGCTTGGTTGTGGAAAGATGCTAATCCCACGCTCGGTGTGATACCCAATAATGCAGAATGAAAGAACCATGTAACTACGCACATAAATAACACGGCAATTAGAGAGAATCTCTTCATGCCATCACAGTACGGACTATTCTCGGATGCTGTCTAGGCGGCGTTTCCTTCAAGGCTATGCTATGATTATAAACAATATGTGGCGTAATCTCGGCTGGGTTAATATGGCGGTAAAAATTATTCGGCTTAAAGTAATAATATTTATGTTGGCTTCATCCTCGGCGCAGGCTCAGGAAGATGCTTCCTTTCTGGGACAAGAAAACGAGCCACAATATGAGGTCAGTCTAGGTATGGATTATACCTCTGGCACTTACGGTGCTGATGAGAGAACAGAAATACTATATATGCCTGTTTCATTTAAGGCCCAGCGCGGCCCATGGACCGCTAAAGCCGTATTGCCATGGCTCAACGTCGCTGGTCCAGCGATTATTCTCGACGGTATAGATGGTGGGTCAGTCGGCATACGTAATACGGAGAGTGCCGCCGGTTTGGGAGATTTATCCCTTTCAATGATGTACAGCTTTGAGCAGCTATATAATTTGGGCCTTTTTCTCGATTTCACGGCACGAGTAAAAGTGCCAACGGCTAGTTTCGGCGCGGGGTTAGGGACGGGAAAGTCTGATGCATCTGTCCAAGTCGATATTGCTCAGGCCATTGGACAATTTATTCCATTCGCCACACTTGGCTATAAATGGACTGGCGTACCAGCTGGTTTTACACTTCGAAACACAGTCTATGGCAGCGTTGGTCTTCAGTCCTCTTGGTCAGAAAACATTGCGACTGGATTGTCTTTCGACTACCGGCAATCTTCGCTGAGAGGCTCCCCTGATTTACAAGAGGGCCTGGCTTATCTTAACGTTCGCTTTACTGAAGAATGGTCGCTGAATATATATAGCATTGTAGGATTCTCGGAGAACAGTCCCGATGCCGGCGGCGGTATTACTCTCGTTTATCGCTTTCCCTGATATAGCGCTACCATCCTATACCATTGGAGGACGATAGCTTTGCGGGCGTTCTCGTCTTGGGCGCTCTGGCACTGCTGGTCGTTCAAGAGTGGTTGGTCGCTCAATCCGCTCGGGCCTCTCAATAGTCGCAGGCCGCATTTGAGATGGTCGCATTATTTGAGATGGTCGCAGAACAGTAATGACTGTTCGTGCTCTCTCTATCTCGCGAACTACGATGCTACCGCTAGCGCTAATTCGGCCGGTAACAATGATACGGTCACCAGCTTTTACATCACTTGGAAGTTCTACTCCTGAAACTGGCACACCCTGAATATTAAGAATTGGTTCTTTAGCTTTCGGCACATAACCCTCGAGAGAGACATGAGAAACCGTATTATCGAACGGTAGAGCTTCCTTAGCCATAACTACGTCAGCGGCAAAAGTGTTGTCGAGCATGCGGCCGGAGACGAATGCTCTGCCGCCAGTGGTTAAGGTGTCAGCAAGTGCCGCGCCTGCAAGACTAATATCCAAGCCACCGATAGTGATAAAGTCACCCGCCACTGAAGAAACCGGTCCGCGGATCAGCATGGGGGTATCCTCATTAGATTGGTCGAGGCGCGACGCAATAATTACGCCATCTTCCAAACGGAGCCCCGAAACGCGAACTACATCACCAATCTTAAGGCCCGCGAAAGCTGCATTCTGTTTTCTGTCACCGGCTAGATTTACTTGCACGGTCTGCCCAAGCACTACGAGACGTTCTCCATTATGATCAATTTCCGAGATTGGTCCTGTTACAGCGTGGCGAATTTCAAGACGCTCTAGCTGCAGGCCGCCACGGCTATGCCGCTCGGCAACGGCTTCGATAACCTGGCCGACACGGAGGTCCGTAAGTGCAGCGGGGCGGCCGTCACTCTCAACAGCGGTGCCTATGTTGTATTGTAGTTTCAGACCGTTGACGACTATGCTTCCGAATCCGGAGATAGTTCCAACAACACCTGTGCCGCCAATACCATCACCTCCAATGCGAGCTGTAATGCCGGTACCACCAACGCCGTCGCCGTTGTCTTTAATCTGAGCCACTAGGCCAGTGCCGCTTACGCCGTCACCGGACCTTGCGACGGTGTTTGGGCTGTTTGGGGAAGAAGCACAGGATGTAAGCAGTGCGCACGCTAAAGCCACTACACTCCTAGAGCGTAGCTGTCTTTTAATTACGACGTATTGTGCCTCTTTGTGTTTCATCTCGATTTTTTATTGCTACCCTCCGCACCTCTCTCTTCCTCCAGCGTGTCTACCTCATCGAAGAAATACAAGCCAAAATTAAACCTATTAACCGAGGCACTTTCACATTTATCTACTTCAACCCGTTCTTGGGCAAGCTTATTGACGTGCAAAAGTGCATCCATTCCTACCTTTTCTGCCTGTTCGGCAAGTTCTTTAATGGACGAATCGCTTAAACCACTATAGTGAACGCTACGCTCAAGCTGCGAATCGCCATGACCAGCAAGGTTATGGACTGTAGCTGCAAGATGATCGTGAATGTTCCGCCCAAAATAGAACGCCTTTTCATCGAAACCCTTCTCTGGAACAAAGGCCAGCTTATTGAGTGCGACAGAGCCGTCCTTATCTAAAGTAGCAACACCAAGGCGTAGCCATTCATCCAGAACCGCTCGGGGCCGGACGTCTTTAGAAATGCTCTCGACTAGACCGTCAAAAGAAGGTTCAGACGATGTTTTTGCCTGTCTTGGCAATGGTATAGGCTGACCATTTGAATCCGTAGTGGAGACATCACTGACCCAACGGGACACCAATTGAGCCCCTAGACCGATCGCCTCTGGAATAGCGTTATCTTTATACTTTTCTTCCCTAAGCCGCGTGACATCTTTGCGATGAACGCCCGTTAGTAAGTTAATTCGACTGACTGTTTGGCGTTTACCGGAAACTGGGAAATCGGATTCTGCTACTTTCACATAGGCTTCTTTGAGAAGCCCGGTAAGAATGGGTAAAGTAATCCCTTTGGCGATAAGTAGACGCACCAATGGCCGCAGGATTCTGCGCAGCGCAGAAAGTAATGCATCGGGTGGGACAGCTGGATTATTTGGCTCTTTCATCAACCGCTTCAAACACCAAAAAGTTTACTTCCAGGGGCACCCTACCCTTAAGTGGGAAATATTCCCACATATTTACTTGACAGACCAGGATTATACTGGATAGATCCTCGTCATACGTGGGAAATATTCCCACGTATGACGTATAAAATGGGAAGTTAGTTTAATTTTAGCTAATCCCTGGGAGCGTGAGAATTACATTTGTGATTTAGGCCATTCTTGTCACCTATTTTCAATAGGCAGCTACTGAGACGGTGACTTGGGGCTTACGTTATCCCCCGCCTATCTTGGTATTCACTGACGAGTGTTTGCCAGCGACAGGCGGGGGTAGCTTTTGGACACTGAGTTATTTGTCTCGCCTTCTGTCTTTTCCAAACTTGGTTTTTCAGAACCCAAGGCCTATGCATGCGTTATGTTTGGGTTGTTCTTAGACTGTTGCTGAATTCATAACTAGGAGGAGGAGTATCGTGACGGAAGAGATTTTTGCTGATGCCATCGGGGAGATTACCGTTACGGGAAGCGTTGTTCGAGTCGACCTATTAACGATGGCTGTTAATGATAAAGATGACGAAGGTCGTCTGAAACCCCTATTTAAACAGCGTGTGATTTTTCCGATCGAAGGCTTCGCTCATGCAACAGAAGCGATGATTCAAATGCGGCAACAATTATTTGATCGTGGCATTCTAAAACGCACGGATACTGGAGTGGCACAGATGCATTTTAACGAAACAGGTCCGTCCGGTCAGCCTAATTAACATCACGTAATCGTCTCTTCAGGCATTAGGAACGGAGTTAATATAAGGGCGTCACTTTTCTATCGTGCCATTCGTAAAATGAGTCAGATCACGCTCACGTCAAGACCCAGGTATTTGTCCTTAAAGGTTATTCTTTAGCACCTTATTTTCTATCCTTTCTTAGTGCTCTCACTATAAAGCGGCCTGGATGTAGAGCCTGCACAAGCTTCCTAGGCAATGGCGGGGGCTCCCCAAGTGCTTGGCATGCAATCAGCTCAGCGGCTAAGGGCGCTGTTACTAGGCCCCGTGCACCCAAGCCAGTTAGAATAAAAAGCCCGCGATGGTATCGGGCTGGGGGGTATTTAATCCAATGGCGTCCATGCTTCAGGTCGTGATATCTGGTTTGGTAGTATTGGAAATCAGGGGCTGGACCAGCAATCGGTAGGTGATCTTGGGTCGTGCATCGTATGCCTGTCCAACTCTTTCCCGCTACAGCTGAGGCTGATCTAAATGCACCGGTAAGTATAGTATTAGCTCTTTTTACATTGCGGTTGTCCGCATCCGCTGTCGGGGCGGAATTGAAATTTCCGGAAGTTATTGATCTCACATGATCAAAGGTTGCGCCTACAGAGTGCTGCCCATTTACTGTGGGTGTCAGGTGTCCGTGATTGCTAAGAATGCAAGCTAATAGGCGACTTCTATCTGTTGGTTCCAAAGTGGAGATTTGCCCAAGGCGAGCCGTCAATGGCAAATGACTGGTCTGGTCAAAACAGGAGGACCCTAACCCGTTGGCTATTACAACGATATCAGCGGTGCCTAATGCATACCCCTTTTTGTCGAATACGGACCAATTTGTGCCGTTATCCTCAAAACGATGCGCAACAGCGTTTATCATTACACTGATCCGGGTGGTTAAAGCTCCGCATAGAGCGGGTACATTCACCAACCCGCTTTCCGGGAAATATAAGCCTCCTCGTTCCAGAGATAGTCCTGCGATGAGTGAGGCGTCATTAGGTTCCAAATATTTAGCGGAATCAGTTGTTAGGGGCCCAGCTTGAGAAGCTTGCCGAAGACGTTCCTCGTCTCTCCGGGTAGCTGCCAACTGTAACGCTCCACATGAAGTAAAAAACTCTTCGCCAATCTCTTTCTGGAGACTATGTACTAGATCCAGGGAGAATCTCCACGCTGAAGCAAAATATGAGCCATCCAAACTTTCACTGGCAGTAACCCTTGGCATCATAACGGCTGCTGGAATAGAGGATGTTCTTTGCGCAAGCCCAGAGGTTTCTTCAATAATCTTGACATCACACCCACGCCGCATAAAAGCATATGCAGCTTGAGCCCCAGCCAACCCGCCGCCAATAATTATGATACGCGGTTTTCGCTTCTGAATACTCGGTGGTGATGAATACCATGGGTTTGTAGGTGTTAATCTCTCTTGCCTCCCATACAGGCCAGATAGAACAGCGCGCTTCTTTCCTGTCCCACTTCGTTTCTTAACTACGAAGCCTGCGGCATTAAGATTACGGCGGACCTGTCCGGCGACAGTATATGTCGCAATCCGCGTATTAGCTTTGGACAACCGCGCAATCTCGCTAAACACTTTAGGTTGCCACATCTCAGGATTCTTTGACGGCGAAAATCCATCCAAGAACCAGGCATTGACTGATGTTTCAAGCCCTTGCAGGGCAGGCAGAACGTCGCCAAAAATGAGTGTAAGAACGACGCGGCTATTTTCAAGGAACAGTCGATGGGTTCCAGGCAATAAGGTAGGATACGAATCAACGAGTGTTGATTTCAAAAGGGTAAGCTCAGGCCATTGGTTCAGGCATCGCTTCAGGTCTTCTTTTGGGATAGGGAATCTGTCAATCGAAAGGTAGTGTAATCTTGCATCGAGCGGAGCTGTTTGACGCCATATACTCCAGGTTGCTAAGAAATTTAGTCCGGTCCCAAAACCTAGCTCGCCAATTACATATTTGTCCCGCCCCGCCCAGTCATGAGGGATTTCACATCCTTTATGAAAGACGTGTGTGCTTTCTAATAGCCCATCTTCTCCATCAAAGTATGTATCGCCAAATCGGAGAGAGCGAGGCACCCCAGTCTCAGAAAAGTCTAGCTGGGGGCTTAATAGCCTCCATCCTTGCTTTGCCTGCGGCGGTGAATTCATGACGATTAATATGCTAATCTGTAGATTAATACGAGTAGAAGATAAGATACTATCATATTCCAAAAAGCACTTTTCTTGGCATATTCTGTATTAATTGAGCTAAAGCTAGACGTATGATTAGTGCAAGGCGTCACCAATCTACTGAGGTACCCCAACGATGGCGTTATCCCGTTTCAGCCTAATACTTTCCATTCTTTTTTTGCCGCAGATCAGCCAGGCCGCTGACGGTGTTATTGAGACAGTTATTTCATTTGTTACTGACGATGGTGTTGAGCTGCCGGCTATCCTTAGCTATCCAGAAAGTGGGATGAATATTTATGGTCCTGCCGTTTTGCATCTGCATGGGGGCCCCGGTGGTTCTCCAATTAGCCTGAATAGTGCCGCTAGATATGCTGCCGCTGGTTTAGCTAAGGACGGGTATACAAACTTATCTATAGAGACGCGTCACGCGACCCGGTATGCGTTCACAAGTTTTGATGAGGTTGTAGAGGATATTCGTGCTGGCATTGATACTCTCTCGGCCCGTGGTTTCAATGATATAATTCTGGCAGGGGCGGGCCTTGGGTCACTGCGCATGGCCCGGTACTTGGTTGAAACAGATGATTCGCGTGTAAAAGCGGTTATCTACTATTCCCCAACCCAAAATATGGCCGATAACTGGCGTCAGCGTGTTGGTGAAGAAGTGTATTGGGCTACGGTAGACCAGGCAGCTAAATCCTTAGCTGAAGGAGGGCGGCAGCCATTCATTGATCTTGGTGACGGTTTGATCTTTATGCCTAATAGTTTTCTCGATTGGTTCGGCCCTACCGCAAAAACATCGCTCTCTGCAAATATCGCAGGGGTTGATCGCCCGATGCTAATGTTGGCGGGCGAAGATGACCCTTTAGTGCCCAAGGGCCGATTAGAGGAACTCCAAGCAGTAGCGTTCATTAGTCCACGGGTAGACATAAAATACTATCCCGGCGTAGGTCGCGTGTTTGAAGGGGTGCGGACCGAAGTAGTAAAGGATACCGTTGCTTGGTTGCGTGAAATTGGTTTGCCCCCAACCACCAGAATCCAAACGGAGGTAGTCGACATTGCTGAACCTGGCCGAACAACTTTGTCAGGTGTCCTCTACAAACCCTATTCAGGAGTGCAAGCGAATAAGCCGGTCTTTATGCTCTTGCATGGTTGGACTAGTGATGTCCTCCGCTCCTCAAACCATTGGTTAGGTGTGCGATTAGCACAGGCAGGATTTACAGCTCTAGCATTTCAGCACCGGTCTTCCGGATTCCGAGGAATTGTCAAAGGAACCCTAGAGGATGTCCCGCGTGATATTAGTGCCTGGATAGATTTTATTTCTGCGCGCGGTTACACTTCAGTTGTGGGAGCTGGTCATGGGGTTGGTGCCCTCTGGTGGAGTCACTACCTGAGTGAGACGCAGGATAATCGAGTTGACGCACTGGTATACCTCGGGCCTGCACGCAATATGCCTTTGAGTGCGCGGATAGGTATGGGTGCAGACCTATACGCCCGCGCTGTACTAGAGGCCCAAGAGGCGGTCAGAGATGGCGAAGGCCAAACGCACCTCATTGATTATCCCTTCCCCCAGGCCCGGTATCCCGATGACTCGCGGCAGCCTATGTTCTTGCCGCCCCCTGGGTCTGGATTCACCTATTACTATGCAACATCTTTCCTAAGTTATTGGGGACCAAATTCCAAAGCAATTCATACGGACCGGGTTGCGGAGTTTGACAGGCCAATCTTGGCTCTGGGTGGTTCTCGTGACCCGTTTATGCAGGACGCTTACCTTATTGAGTTCACCGAGGCGGCTAAGGGGCCAGCTAAGTATATCTTTTATGGAGGCCCGAATGGGGCAGCCCATACTTTTAGCGGTTATGAAACTCGGGTGGTTGATGACATTCTAGCTTGGCTGAACTTGGTGCTTTAGGTTGTATTATAACTATTCAGGATTAATCTCTCTTAGAGACATTTGTTGTCCATCATCGTATGTTCTGAACTCAAAGGTCACTATTTCAGGTAATCACCCATGGGTTTGATCCGTAATTGGTTCAAAACAATTTCCGAGAATCCGCAGCTGACTTTATTAGTGCTGCTACTGATTGTTGTTACGGTTACTCTGGCCTTGACGGCAGATATATTGGCACCATTTCTTGCCGCTGTAGTCTTGGCATACCTTCTTCAGGTCTTTATCGAACGTCTTGAGCGCTATGGTGTATCTCCCCGCCTCTCAATAACCCTAGTTTTTGTGGTATTTGTTTTGATCACCTTGACGGTTGTCTTTGGTTTGATACCGCTCTTAATTAGGCAGGTTACCCAATTGACCCGACGAGCTCCTGAATTCATCACAAACCTTCAGGAAACGGTCAGCCGTTTCCCTGAAGAGTACCCGGCGTTGATAACTCCTGCTCAAGCAGAACAAATTATGAATCAGATGCAGACGGAGGTTCTAGATTTTTCACAGGCTCTTGTTGGGTCCTTGGGAGGCACAGTGGTCGGACTGGTAACGTGGGTTGTTTATCTGATCATTGTTCCGCTGATGGTATTCTTTCTTATCAAAGACAAGACAAAGATTGTAAATTGGATGGCTTCTTTATTACCGCGTGATAGGGAACTCGCGGGGCAAGTTTGGCGTGAAGTACACCGGCAACTTCAGAATTATGTCGGCGGCAAGGCATTCGAAATTCTTATTGTTGCTGTCGTCACCTACATAACATTCTCTTTGATTGGGCTCCAATATGCGCTCTTACTTGCAGTAACCACAGGGTTCTCCGTATTAATTCCCTACATCGGCGCTGCGGTTGTAACATTGCCCGTCGCTGTTGTAGCCATACTTCAATGGGGCTTTACCAGTGAGGCGGGTGTGGCCTTAGCGGCCTATGGGATTATCCAAGCCCTTGACGGCAATGTGCTCGTCCCGTTTGTTTTCTCGGAAGTCGTGGATATTCATCCTGTTGCGATTATCGTTGCGATTTTGTTTTTTGGCGGGGTCTGGGGATTCTGGGGTGTATTTTTTGCCATTCCTCTTGCCGTAGTGGTTCAGGCAGTTTTGGGAGCTTGGCCTCAGTCTTATTCAGAAGTGGAGCCTCCGACTGATTTAGATGTCAAGGTCTAGCTTATAAGAACATGCAAACGGCGACACCATCTATACTATTAGACTATCTAGCTAATCTTGGCATCAAAACAGAAACTGTAGAACATGAGGCGGTGTTTACGGTTGAAGACAGTAAGCTCATAACCGGTCACCTTCCAGGGGTGCACGTGAAAAATTTGTTCTTATGCGATTCTAAGAAGAAGATGTGGCTTATCACAGCTCCCTCGGATGTTGCGATTAATCTCAGGGCACTGTCGGAAGTGATAGGATCAAAGAGGCTCTCGTTTGGTTCGCCAATGCGATTGCTAAGGACACTTGGTGTAACTCCTGGCTCCGTTTCACCCTTTTGTGTCATCAATGACCCTGACCAGGAGGTGCAAGTAGTTCTGGATGCTTGGATGATGAAGCAAGAGCAAATCAATGCCCACCCGCTGATCAATACGAAAACTACGACTATTCAGGCTATTGACCTGCTAGCATTTTTTCAGGCTTGTGGGCATAAACCAGTTATTGTTGACTTAGTTCATGGAACCAGCTGAATGTATTGAGCTATGAACGTATCAAAACCCGTTTCATCTAGTCCGCTATGATGGCATCTATTTCTCGCCGAACCGCATGCATTAGTTTCTTGTCAGCTACTTCTGGAGCATGCGACCAAGTCTCACGCGGCATACACTGGGACCTCTCTATGCCATGGGGCCCAAGCGAATTTCATGTAGCAAACGCAAAGCGGTATGCAGATGACGTCCATGCCTTAACTGATGGTGGCCTAACAATTCATATCCATGCTGGTGCCGTTCTAGGTATAAAGGGACCTGAGACAATGCGGGTGGTTGAGGAAGGCATTGTCGACTTAGCTGATGGTGCAAGTTTTCATCAAGTAGGGACCGAGCCTATCCTCGGATTAGAATCACTACCCTACCTGATGGATACGATAGATGAGTTAGCCCTGCTATACTCGATCATTCGGACATCCGTTGAAGACGCTTATATCCGCCACGGTTTGCGAGTGCTGTACATTGTGCCGTGGCCAAATCAAAATTTCTTTTTCGACAAACCCATCGAGGTTATCAGGGATTTTGAAGGCCTAACTATGCGGTCTTACGACAAGTCGTCAACTGATCTCGTGAGGGGTCTAAACATGAACCCGATTCAGATGCCATCTCCTGACGTTGTTCCGGCTCTCGCATCGGGTGCCTTAGATGGTGTAATGACTTCGACCACAACTGCTGTGGCACAGAAGTATTGGGAATTTCTAAAATATACTGTCCGGTCTAATCATATATGGTCATGTAATATAATGACTTTGTCTGATGCCAGTTTCCAAGCCCTACCTGAGCGCTATCAAGAAATCGTACTTCAACGTGCGCATGAGCTAGAGCCTGAATTCTGGAATGTAAGCCGAAATGATGATCAAGATAAGCTCAAGATTCTAGAGGCGAACGGTATGATTACCCAGCAACCGAGTGAGTCTCTCATGGCAGAAATGCGGGCGGTCGCTGCCCCCATATGGGCTGCATTTATGGAGCGAGTTCCCGAATCCCAGGCTTTGATTGAGGGCTACATGGCTAAAGCCGGACGGCCCTTAACCCTATGAACAGACTTCTTTTGCTGATGGATCGCCTTTGTTTTTTTGGGGCTGCCGTTGCAGCGCTCTTGCTGGCCATGCTTTTTTTCTTGGGTGCTTTGGAAATTGTGTTGAGAAGTGCTTTTCAAATTAGCTTGCCGTTTGCCGTGGAATATGCGGGGTATTTACTTGTCCTTGTTTTATTTCTTGGATCAGGCTGGACTTTGTCTCAAGGTGAGCATGTTCGCGTTACGCTTTTGCGGGAACATGTCTCGCCAGTTATGGCGTATCGGTTAGATATAGCAGCTGTGCTAGTTGCTCTTTGTATTGCAATTATATTGACGGCTTCTTTATTCACCTATGCGATGGGCACCTGGTTTCGCGGCACAGTTTCTTATTTTCCGAGTGAGACTCCATTAGCTCTTCCGCAATTCTTTCTGTCGTTTGGACCACTTACACTATGTATTGCGCTATGCGCGCGGCTAATAAGATTGATTCGGGGGGAGGACCGTGACCCCAAGATAATGGCCGAGAATGAGTAGGTTGAGGTAGCGGGGCCATGATTTTACCAATTGTTATTGTGCTTGGCACACTAGCTATATTGTTAGGCGCTGGCCTCTGGGTAGGCCTTAGCTTGATGGGGGTAGGGCTGGTCAGCCTATCCTTATTTAGAGATATTCCAGTTGGCATATTTCTTGCGTTTGACCTTTGGAATAGCCTCAACACCCCAGAGCTAGTAGCGCTGCCACTTTTTATATTGATGGGGGAAATTCTTTATCACACTAGTATATCGGAAAGCATTTTTCGTGGCTTATCTCCATGGATTAGCGCTGTACCTGGACGGCTTCTTCACACAAATGTAATTGGTTGCACCTTATTTGCCGCTGTATCTGGCTCTTCTGCCGCTACTACGGCCACTGTCGGTCGAATGACTTTATCAGAATTGCGAGCGCGTGGTTATGATGAGAGCTTAGCTATGGGTTCGCTTTGCGGAGCTGGAACATTAGGATTCTTAATACCGCCCAGTATTATTCTTATACTTTACGGGGTCTTGTCGGAGACTTCGATTATCGACTTATTTGTCGCGGGTATTGTACCTGGGGTCATGTTGGCGGCCGCTTATATGGGTTATATCGTCATCCGTTCGGTGCTGGATCCGAAGTTAGTTCCGCATGAGGAATATTGTGAGTCTTGGCAGGACCGGTTTGCTGCCCTTTCCAAACTCTGGCCTGTGATTGCACTAATTGTGGCAATCATTGGCTCTATGTACGCTGGCATTGCTAGTCCCACAGAGGCGGCGACAGTTGGTGTAGCTGGCGCTCTGTTTGTCGCGATCACACAAGGCGCTCTTACACGTCACACCTTCCAACAATCTTTGCTCGGGGCAATAAAGACAAGCTCTATGATAGGGCTTATTGTTGCAGGCGCTCTGTTTCTGTCAAAAGCAATGGCATTGCTCGGCATTCCTCAGGCAGCAGCAGGTATGATTTCTGGGCTAGACCTCGGACCAGTTGGCTTGGTCGTCTTGTTGACGATTTTTTATATTATTCTCGGCTGTATCATAGACGGCCTATCGGCTATCGTTATGACGTTATCGCTTGTATTGCCATTGGTTACAGCTGCAGGCTTTGATCAAGTTTGGTTTGGTATATTCCTGGTGATTGTAGTTGAAATGTCACAGATTACGCCACCAGTTGGTTTTAACCTGTTTGTTGTGCAAGGTCTCACAGGAGCGCCTATTGGAAAGATTGCTAAAGCTTCATTACCATTTTTCTTGATTATGGTTGGGATGGTTATCCTAATCGCACTTTTCCCAGATATAGTGACCGCCTTACCTCGGACTATGTGACTGCATAAAAAATCATGCCTAGGTCGCTATGAAATTAGGAGATAAATATGGCACGCGCATGTTGGAATAACACCGTAATTGCTGAAACGGAAACCTTTGAGACAGTTGAGGGCAACATTTATTTTCCAAAGAATGCAATCATCAAGAAGCACTTAAAAACTAGTGAACATACGTCATTCTGTCCGTGGAAAGGGACAGCTAATTACTTCCATGTCATAGTTGATGGTGCAGAAAATTCGAATGCTGCTTGGTATTATTCCAGCCCCAAAGAAGCTGCTGCGAATATCGAAGACCATGTAGCTTTCTGGAATGGTGTTACTGTAGAAGAGTAGACAACTATGGGCGGGCCCGGAAAGCCAATAGCGATATTATTTCTTTGACACCCACCATTATTCTTTATGTATTTTCGGCGAGATTCAATAGACGCCATTGCGAATCTATTGTTCGCTAGGATCGTTCCTGTTTCCATTTAGTGTAGTGTCGATATCTTTCATCAAATTACGGCTGCGGCGGCCCTTTCTTTTAAACAATTCAAGTCGAGACTCAACAGCCCTCGTAGGCCAATAATTATTATTAAGATCTACATCAGCCGTTTCTAGGTGTGGGTCGAGTGTGATGCTGCTGATCTCAAGATCAGTTACTAGCAGCTTTGAGAATTTCTTGGTATCGCGCCGCCAAACTTCTGCTGGAATATGCACTTCATCCCTAGTGCCGTTACTATAGGTTATCTCAAGAATGATAGGTGTCACTAATCCACCAATATTCGTGAAGTCGACCATGGTGAAATAGTCTTCATTCTCAAGCAATTCAGCTTCCCATTCCTTTAGGTTATTGATTGTGGATTTATATTTGTTGCGGTCTGCGTTGGAAACCGTATAGCGATCATTCTTGTTGTAGAAATCTCTTAAAGCCCGGTTATTGTCTGTGGCTTTAGGCAGTTTATCATTTCGTTGTTGAGTTAACGATAGTGGTCTATTTTCCAGCTGATCTCGTTTCCAAGGCATTTCTGTATCAGGATCTTTTGTATCAATTCGATACTGAGTAACTTTCTCAATAGAAACGTCTACATGGTCGGTTGTGTAAAACCAACCATGCCAAAACCAGTCAAGGTCTACGCCAGACGCATCTTCCATTGTCCTAAAAAAATCAGTGGGCGAAGGGTGCTTAAACATCCATCGCCTAGAATACTCTGCAAAAGCAAAATCAAATAATTCGCGCCCTAAGATTGTTTCCCGGAGAATTACCAAAGCAGTTGCAGCCTTGGCGTATGCATTTTGACCGGTGTTCTTTAGTGATTCACCATCAGTCATGATTGGGACCTGATTCAGACTCTTCATGAAATCGGTAATATCGCGTGGCTCACCACGCCGCGAAGGGAAATCGTCTTCCCACAATTGTTCAGCAAGGAATTGAAGATAGGTGGTAAGACCTTCATCCATCCAAGTCCAGCGCCGCTCGTCAGAATTAACGATCATAGGGAACCAATTGTGGCCTGCTTCATGAATAACCACTGAGATCAGCGCATTCTTTGTCGCCCGAGAATAGGTTATTTTGCCTGTCTTTTCGTCTTTATCTGGCCTCGGGCCATTAAACGCTAGCATGGGGTATTCCATGCCGCCAACCTTACCATTCACGGAAATTAGAACTGGATAGGGGTACGGAAATACTGCTTTCCCAAAAACATCCATCGAATGAATCAAGGCTGCTGTCGAGTAACGACCCCACAACGGATTAGCTTCCCTGGGATAATATGACATTGCTAGAACGGTATGATCATCTCGGTTCTTGTACCCCTGAGCATCCCACTGGAATTTACGTGATGAAGCCCAGGCAAAATCACGCACACTTTCAGCTTTGAAGTGCCAGGTTTTTATTCCGTTAGTTCCCTCTGCCTCGTTCAAAATTGCCTCAGATTCCGTGACAATCATAACCGGTGATTTGGCTTTCTCCGCTTTGGCAAGACGGTCCTGCTGCGTATTAGTAAGTACGTCTGTTGGGTTTTGCAGCACACCGGTTGAAGCAACAATATGGTCGTCCGGAACGGTGATTTTCACATCGAAATCACCAAACTCTAGAGCGAATTCGCTGCGCCCTAGGAAATTTTTTTGATGCCATCCTTCGTCGTCTGAGTAGACGGCCATCCGAGGATACCATTGGGATATCTGGAAAATATCATTTCTATCTTCCTCAAAATGTTCATAGCCACCTCGACCTGACAATATTTCTGTTTCGATGATCTTGTGCGACCAGCCGATCGAAAAGGTACTTTTCCCTCCAGGTTCTAGAGGTGCGGCAAGGTCGACTCGCATTAAAGTGTCGACGATTGTGTAATCTAATGCAGTGCCGGAATCGTCTAGAACGTTATTAAGCCTAAAACCATACTCGCCATCTCTATATTCGTAGCCTGACCTTAACGTACCATAAGATTCTTTCTTATCCCCATTGGATGTGCGTTGGGCAACATGCATTGAGTCGCTCGCAAACCGATTCTGATCCAAATTAAGCCAGAGATAATGAAGAGTATCTGGCGAATTATTAGTATAGGTGATTATGGCGTCTCCGATGAGTTCCCGTTCTTCTTCTTTTAGTTTCACAGAAATATTGTAGTCAGCACGCTGCTGCCAGTAAGCATGACCAGGTGCTCCGGATGCTGTGCGATAGGCGCTAGCTGTAGGCCAGATTTCGTCAAGCTGGCGAAATTTGTCGTCCCAGGGCGCCTTGGTTTGACGAACAGCCTGGGTAAGCGCATCGGGAATGTGCGCGAACAGAAAGAGCAAGGAAAAGATAGATATTAAAGAATTCATTTTGGTCCCCGTCGAGGTGCTCCGATTTTACCTAAAAAGTGTACCTAACCGTATAGGTCATTCCGATTCCAAAACGAGAGAAAGTAATTAACATGGTTTGGTTGCAATGAAAAAAAACCGCGCCAGACTGAAAAAAAACTCTCCCACTTTATCCAAAGCTTCCAGTTCTTCCAGCCAAGCTTCTGCCATGGCTGGCCCCACATGGTCACTCTTGTATGCGCGTTTAGCGAGCCCACGTAGTACGTCACCGCAGAAATTTTCTGGAGAAAGCGACATATTAATAATCGGTATGGTTCCCGCATAGGTGAGGCTAAATCCAGCTTTGACGAGAAGGGAGGGTAGTTTTCCTGGTAGGTCTGGGTGAACAAAGTGATCCCGGTGAATCTCCATGACGGCATGCATGCGTTTACGGTTAGAGGTGTGCACCACCGCACTATCCCAATCTGTGTCGATGATCGCGATTCTGCCACCCGGCTTAAGGACGCGATAAGCCTCCAAGAGGGCATTTTCGATCTCTGTGACATATTCATAAACTTGGGTTGCGATGGCTATGTCTAAGGAAGAACTGTCACAAGGAAGCTTAACTGCATCACCATCCATTATATTTATACTGGCGACACCCTTGCATCGCTTCTCGGCAAGTGCTCGCATTTCGGCACTTGGGTCGACGCCGATAATCGCTCCTGCTGGCGAAATAGAATTGGCCATATCCAGAGCAAGGAGTCCTGGACCACAACCAATATCAAGAACATGGTCACCTTGTTTTAGGGCAAGGCGTTTGAGCATAATCCTTCTCTGAGTGACAATATCCTGGTTCTGATATATGCGATCTACCCTTTCCGACGCTGCTGCGTCGAAGGCCCGCGGTGCAGTATGCATGAAATGCTTGCCTGTCTCTGTAATTTTACCAGTGCAGTAACCGCTCGCCCAGAATCTTGCCGAAGGCAAGTGCGGGTGTCAGTGATAATCCACCGACAAATGCGTTCCCCGATGTGCGTCCAAAGCCAAGTATTTCGCCAGCAGCGTAAACATTCGGAATGGGCGTACCATCTGCGGTAACAACGCGTAGCTGGTCATCAACGGCAAGACCTGCGGGACTTAGCACCGTAATACCCATAGCCTTTATTCCGTAGTAGGGCGGGTTCTCTATCTTGCGGATGAGAAAAAACTTACCCCAGTCTCTGTCTTCTTCTGATTCAACTGCGGCGTTGTAATTAGTAACGGTCGCTTTCAGAGCATCCACGGGAACGTCTAGCTGAACCGCTAGGTCTTCAAGTGTATCTGCTTTTACAAATGCCGGGTGATTGCCAAGCTTTTCTTTAAAGGTATTAGAGTCCATTAATGTAATTGGTGAGGCGTTCTGACGGATGCCTTCGTCAAATACAATATTCATACGCATACCGGGCTGTTCAAGCAAACGGCGTTCCCGATAGTCGATACTCTGATGATCTTCTTGCATAAACCGTTCTCCGTTCGTATCGACGAAGATTTCCCAGATATTGCGGGCCTTGGGTGACAAAGCCAGGAACTCACCTGATGTTGGATCGGTTGGATTGTTAAGAAAACCGGCAAAGGTGCAGAGAAACTTTTCTTTGCCGTCTATCCGTGCACCCAGGTCCTGAGCTGCGATAATTCCATCACCCCGCGAAAATGGATTACAGTAAGAGCACAGAGGAATTTCAGGGTTAATTTCATTCCACAATTCAGGGCCTGCAGCATAACCACCACAGGCTAATACTATATTCTTTCCGTGGAAGGTTTGTTCCCCATTGGCTGTATCAACGGTTACGCCAATAACGGCACCCTCATCGTCAGAAATTAGGCCCTTCAGACGGTGTTCCAGCCGCAGATCAATTTTTCCGTCTGCCACAAGTTTCTCATGCACCGGCCGCAACGTATCTAGAATAGAGATTGCTGCATTGTCTCCCCAGAGATAGCGGCGCGTACTGTATGCTTCGTGTGCTTCGCCAGCGACGGGGGTCCCCGCCGCCGGTTTGAAGCCGATATCTATCAACCAATCAATAGTGCTTGCCGCGCTGTCGACAAAAAGCCTTAATACCGTTGGGTCTATTTGATCATTTGCGATCCGCTGTGCGTCTTCGTAATGAGCGTCTGGAGAATCATCAATGTTGTTCTCCTTCTGTAAACGAGTACCAGCTGCGGAGATTTGACCCGACGACCAATGTAGTGTTCCGCCGATCCTCTTATCCGCATCGATCTGCAAGACCGTAGCGCCTCGCTCTGCTGCCTTAATAGCCAAAGGTAGACCAGCTGAGCCAGCTCCTACACAAATGACATCCCACACATTCGACATGATGCTCTCCCATTAACGGTTCTTAAGTTGATTTCGTAATAGACTAACGCGGCAGAGGCAGCATGCCTATAGGGAACCGGTCGCGAATGATGCCGAGTGAAATGATAACTTTTCTTAGCCATAAGCGGATATGGAAATGCTTTGAATCTCTGCCTTCATTTACTGAGATATTGCATGGTGAGCTGAACTTGGGCAGCTAATCCGCTGATATAGAATTTCGTTCAATTAAACCTTCTATCTAATACTTAAGTTTACATCATACATTGATCCAAAGATGCCGGGATTCTCTTGCTCCAATATATACCAATTCTGAATATTTATCTCATCACCTGTATCAGAGTACTTCTTGTGATAGAGGTCCTTGACCCGAGGTTTCGTTCTTATGGAGGAGAGTACGAATCCCGCGTCTACAATTAGCTTCGATAGTGTCATTAGATTAAACCGATGTTCTTGCACGTTGAAGATAAGGTCTCGGCAAGCATCAAGAGAATAGAAATCCCCCCATTTTACAAGCCTCTTTGCTTGGTGTTTTTCATCTAATTCAAGAACACGTTTTCTGAATCTGCGAATATCTTTTGGTGTTGAAGAAAAACGCTCTTGCTCGCGCAATTTGATCCCTGAAACGACATCAGCACGCCCACTTTCTGTATATACGGCTAGCCTAAATTCACCTTCCCCCGTGAATACTCTTCTTAATGCTATTAAACCATCTAAGGGATTCTGTAAGTGGTGGAGCACTCCAATGCAGGATATTTCGTCAAATTCAAGTCCGGTTTCAGGAAGGCGAAGGATGTCACCCTGGCAGAAAGTTACGTTTTGCATACAAAGCTCTAATTTTTTTTGTTCTGCGTAGGCTAGACTATCAAGACTAAGGTCTATTGCGGTGATATCAGCTTTTGGCAGAGCGAGACTGTATACATAGGCATGTTGTCCTGTACCACAGCCGGCAATAAGGACACGGTGACCTTCCCCTCGATTGCGGTTTATTGGATTTGGGGTTGATTGCCGGAACCCAATAGGCAGTTCGTTAGTCTGCCATCTAGCTCCTTGCCAAAGTGGATATGGACTTTCCTCATATTGATCCCGAATTTGAATGGAAATCTCGTTGCTTATTCCAGTCAGGGCAGGAATTTCACTACGACGTTTTTGTCTTTCAATTGGTTCCGTAATTTGCATACGAAACAATTTAGTAAACCGAGTTTTTATGCCTTCCTCTAGAGGAAAAGCTTCAATGATATTTTCTACATCTCTCAGTGTGTGTAACGGGCGGTACGTAGCATACAACGCAATATATTGCGGGCTTACCACTCCGCCGTTTGTTAATATTTCTTGTACATCTTTTTGAAGTCTACTCGCCAGATTATTCTCGGAGTCACTTATGTAGAATGCATAAGAGTTTAAAATGCATTGTGACGCCAATGCCGCCAGAAAATTTAGGGAGCTAATTTCTTTGATATTATTAACTTCACTAGAAAATACTGTCCGCAAAGTTGTGAGAAAATTTTCCAGAGCCTGGTCTGCACATGGCGTATTTTCGACAAGCGCTATCAGAAGTTGAAAATTATCTTCTAGATATCGATCCGCTATCCATTCCTGGATAGCCCCAAATTCGTTACTTCTTAAGACTACATATAATTCCTCAAGAAGAGGTTGTGCTATCTGTCGGGCAAGTATTGAGCACTTCTTACGATTAACCGCTTGTATGCCTAGAAGGTCTGTAAGGATGCCAATGTTATTTCTTAGAAAAAGATTGTTAGATAAAGACCCTAGGCCTTGTTCTAAGTCTCGCCAGTATTCGATGACCCCATCGTTCGCCTTAGCGGCCTTATAGAATTGTTGGACGGCATCTTCGCATCGTCCTGACTGTAAAAGAGCATGCCCAAAAGTGTTTGCTAATCGGCTATCGTCTGGCGCTAATAAAATGGCGTGCCTTAGGGCAGCCTCAGCCTTGTCGACATACCCTGCAGTGAGTAGACTCAAACCGTGTAAGTGAAGAAATTCCGCGGATTCCTGGCTTGCAGAAGGTACTTCTTTGGTTAAACGCAATGCGACATCGGAACGATTCTTATAGAGTGCAATTGTTGCAAGATTTTTCAGTGTGCTCGGATGCCTCAGCTTGGCCCGCATGGCTTCAGCATACAGGATTTCTGCTCTATCGAAGTCACCTAAATTGAAGGCCTTGTCGGCAGCTGTAAGATCTTGATCCATTAGCTATTCTATAGAGCCTGGCTCTCATTACCGAAAGTGACAAATTTATATTCAATAGCCACTATTGCTTCCAAAGGCATATCATACAAAAAATATGTTTATGCGGATTACAAAGAAGAGCGGCGAACTCTTGATGGAGTTCGCCGCTTGTAGCCGGGGCTGATTGGGTGAGGGGGGAGAGCCCTAGCCGTCGTAATAAAAGGAAAAACTACATAAAGGGAAATGGTAACTAGCTAACCACAAACACTACCTTTACCAATCGATCTGTGCACGAAGACCAAAGCCATCCACATTATTCTTGCCGTCCGTACCATTGAGGTCGACGTCAAAGGCGTTTCTTATTCTAGCATTATTGTAGTTGAGCATCATTCGCGTGTGACGGTTTAGGTACCAGTTTACACCTACTATAAAGCTGTTCTGATTACCGCCTTGGAAGCCAGGTTCGGTCAGGTCAAGGGTATCGTAGCGGGCTGTTATTGCCCAAGCGCCTACGCCGCCTTCATGAACCGGCATATTGACCTTAGGCCTATCCCAAGCGCCCTTGTCTGCCTTATAACCACGCGTTTCGCCCGTGAGGAAGAATCCGATTTCAGCATATCCGCCGGTAAATGTGGGATCTTCGAAAACCGGGTCATTAGCATCAGCCTTTAGACCGCTGTACTCAGCCACAGCCCAGAAGGGACCAAGCAGGGCGCCAATTTCGGCGCCGTAGAATAGGTCTTTATTGGCTACACGGCCCGTGTTAACGAAACGCACGGGTGATAGGTGCTGGTGTGGACGTTGGCGGTAACGGAAATTAGACTGATCACCAGCCTTACGTGCCCGGACGGATGCCCCGAAATGCGCCTGGACATCGCCTACTTTTGGACTGTAGGTCACCCGAGCGGCCACTTCAGAACCCTCATTCTCTTCATCTATGCCGTTTGAACCCCGGAATAGCCCAGCCTTTGCAGTCCAGTTTTTGTCTCCTAAACCTACGCTGACTCCAATGCGTCGAGCTAATCCAAATGCATCTGTGAAGGAGGCCCTCTCCATAACTGAAATGTGCCGGGAACTTGTTTGCTCATCTAGTGAGTTGTGTGTCTTGAACTGTCCAATTGCTATCTTTGTTCCTGGTGCGGCTTTCCATTCCATATAGGCATCTTTGACACCAACTTCATTATCCGCGAAGTCGCTTTCGAATTTGTATTTGACGTCCTTCCAAGCCTTACCTTCGATGCCTAGCCTAACGGTACGGAATTCCGTTGCCTTTGTGTCGATATTATTGTCGCCATCAGAAATCCATGATGTATCAGCCAAAATGCGGCCGCGTAGGTTCATCTCAAATTTTCCATCTGGGCTGCTGACAGCTGGAGCAGGTTCCCACTTGACTGTCACCGCATCGCCTGAGTTTTCAAACTCTTCCATTTGCTTTTGCATGTCTTCAAGTTGAAGCTTCATTGCATTGATTTGAATTTGCAGGTTCTGCTGTGATTGTGCTTCAGCATTAAATGGAATTGCTGCAAGACCTGTAACCGCGGCAACAAGTAAACCGCGCATCTTTATTTTTTTCATCTTTGTCATCGTTCTTTCATACCCTAGTGATTTGTTTATGTGTCAAGCCGTAGCCATTAGGTAACATCAAGAATAGAGATGACACTCATGATCCAATCAGGTGACTGCGCGATGACAGATTGGTGACTAGAGCATGAAAATTGGATGACAGTTTGATTACAGCCGAAATATGGTTTTCCACCATAGACGCGTTACGCAAGAGGTATTAGGAAAGAGGTATATCAAATGAGAGTGCACCACCCATGGAGTTAGATACTAAGACATTGCTAGAGGCTCTCCCCTTGCCGACCCTTCTGCTAGATGAGAACCGGAGCGTTGTAGCCTTTAACGAAACGGCTAGGTTTTCACTAGGTGTTGATCTTATTGGGGCAGATCTTTCCAGCTCTTTTAGAAGTCCAGCATTGATTGACGCTGTAGACCAGGTGCTAGGTCATGGAGGGACTGTGGTCTGTGAGATGGAACATAGGCCAAAACCGTCTCGGACGTATCAGGTAACTGTTTCTAAAGTAACACTTGAGCGCAGCCGACATGTTTTTCTGGTATTTATGGACCTTACATCTATGCATCATATGGAGGATGTACGTTCCACTTTTGTTGCCAATGTCAGCCATGAATTGCGCTCACCTTTGACAGCGGTGATGGGGGCTGTGGAAGCCCTTGAGGGACCAGCTGGAGACAGCTCCGAGGAGCGCTTGCGCATGCTTTCGCTTATTGGCCAGGAGGCACTCCGCATGAAAAATCTCATTGATGATTTGCTATCGCTTTCACGAGTTGAAGCAAAGGAATATATCCGTCCGAACCAGTTAGTGAATGTGGGGACTCTCTTGGATATAGCTCGCGACCGAATGCATAACCGTGCCTCACAAAATGACAGTACGATTGTCATCTCTATTGCGGAAGACTTGCCCAAAATTCATGGCGTTGAAGAAGAGATACTTGAGGTGTTTGACAACCTGATGAGTAACGCGATCAAGTATGGTGCACCTGGCAGTGAGATGGGTGTCATGGCTACTGAAACAGCTAAAGGTATTTGTGTTTCAGTGCACAACACGGGAGCCCCCATACCTTCGGAACATCTTCCGCGGCTGACTGAGCGCTTTTATCGGGTAGAAAAAAGCCGGTCACGTAAGCTTGAAGGAACAGGTCTCGGTCTGTCCATCGTAAAGCATATCGTAAATCACCACGGAGGAACTCTAGAGATTGAAAGTACGGAACAAAAAGGGACTACTTTCTCCGTCTTTTTCCCTATTGCAGAGTGATCCCTGGCTAACAATCCTTAGGTCTGATGCTTCAATTTAGTTTTTCCTAATCTGTCATATTACTGTAACAAAACTTCGTCATAAAAACTTAACCCAACTGTAAACAAGCCGTCTTGGATAGGCCCTATAGAGCATGTTGGAGCGGACGGGATACGCCCATTCGCGAAGATGATTTTCAAGGGTAAAGAAATGAAAATAGTGACTTTCTCAACACTTATAGTGACGGCAGCGCTGGGATTAACTACGACAGCACAAACCACATTGGCGCGAGACGAGGTCCGTGTAGTTGGATCCTCTACTGTCTATCCCTTCTCAACCGTTGTGGCTGAACGGTTCGGCCGGATCACGAATTACAAGACGCCAGTTATTGAGAGCACGGGCACTGGTGGCGGTCTTAAGCTGTTTTGCTCGGGTCTTGGTGAAGGGACACCTGACGTATCCAACGCATCTCGGGCTATTAAATCTTCAGAGATTAAACTCTGCGACAAAAATGGCGTGACCGATATTGTTGAAGTTAAAATCGGGTATGATGGCATTGTTCTTGCTAATTCTCGCAATGCAACAAGATACAATCTCTCTACGCGCGACATCTTTCTGGCTTTGGCTAAGGATGTTCCCTCCGGGAACGGCAGTCTGATCCCCAATACCTCCAAAACATGGAGGGATGTGAATCCATTGCTTCCTGACACCAAGATTGAAGTGCTCGGGCCACCGCCAACATCTGGCACACGCGATGCTTGGGCCGAACTGGCCATGGAGTCAGGTTGTAAGAGCTTTGACTGGATCAGTGACGTGAAAAAATCCGATAA
Source organism: Rhodospirillaceae bacterium (assembly GCA_045564915.1). GTDB lineage: Bacteria > Pseudomonadota > Alphaproteobacteria > Rhodospirillales > Rhodospirillaceae > JAQWRV01. The sequence goes on along the minus strand of JBJLGL010000014.1, from coordinate 58,199 downwards.
GAAACGTTACCAAGCAATATGCCATAGCATGCGTGAAGATGGCGCTTTTATTGAAGCTGGAGAGAATGATAACCTGATCATTCAGAAACTCGATGCTAATAAAAACGCACTCGGTATCTTTGGGTATAGCTTTCTTGATCAGAACATGGACAAAGTTCAGGCCAGTATCATAAATGGGTCTGACGCCACTTTTGAGAATATCGCTGATGGAGTCTACGCTGTTGCTAGGCCTCTTTTTTTCTATGTCAAGAAAGCGCATCTAGATGCCATTCCTGGCTTGCGCGAATTCGTTATGGAATTTATTTCTGATGATGCCTCAGGTGAGGATGGCTATCTTGGGGATCGTGGTCTAATTCCCATGGGTGGTGAAGAGCGTAAGGACTGGGTGAGTAAAGTGCTCAGCTTTAGTTCAATGAGCTGATAATAAGAAACCTATAGATAGTCTCATACCCAAAAAATATGGCAAACCATACACTCACCTTGAGACATCCACGGCAATTGCTGACCGAGCGGCTCATCAGGTCGATCCTGTTAAGTTGCTCGGCAGTTGCGATTTTTGTAACACTTGGAATTGTAGCTTCTCTTATCTTTGAAGCGCTTAGGTTCTTCCAATCAGTCTCCATTCCTGAATTTCTGTTTGGGCTGGAGTGGAGTCCGCAAACTGCTTTGAGGGAAGATCAAGTAGGCGCCTCGGGCCGTTTTGGTGCTGTACCTTTATTTGTGGGCACGGCTCTCATCAGTACAGTAGCATTATTTGTGAGTGCACCTTTGGGTATCTTCTCAGCAATCTATTTAGCCGAGTACGCCGGTGATGGTGTGCGATCTTATGTTAAACCTTTGATCGAGATTCTCGCTGGTATTCCGACCGTAGTGTATGGATTTTTTGCTGCCATTGTAATTGCACCAGCTCTTAGCAAACTAGGCACACGCATTGGTTTGGAAGTGGCTTACGAGAGTGCGCTTGCTGCAGGTCTTGTTATGGGCGTAATGATTATTCCGCTGATCTCCTCACTGTCGGACGATATCATCAATGCAGTACCTGACACCTTGCGTGAAGGATCCCGCGGACTGGGCGCTACCAAGTCTGAAACTATCCGAAAAGTGGTTCTGCCAGCAGCGTTGCCGGGCATCGCTGGGGGTATTCTGCTAGCCATTTCCCGGGCCGTGGGAGAGACTATGATTGTTGTCATGGCGGCTGGATTAGTTGCCAATCTGACATTTAATCCTTTGAATGCGGTGACCACAGTCACGGTGCAGATTGTAGTATTGCTGACCGGGGATCAAGAATTTGATAGTACCAAAACACTTGCTGCTTTTGCTCTGGGATTGACGTTGTTTATCGTCACACTTGTTCTCAATGTTATTGGAAGTACCATCGTGAACCGGTTCAAAGAGCAATATGACTGACCGAAATATGGCGTCTCTTCTATCCAGTCATGCCTTTCCTGGTGTCAATAAGAGGCACCGAGCTGAAGAGCGCTTTCGTCGTCTCGGCCTGGCTGCGATTATTGCTAGTCTATCGTTTCTAGCTTTCTTTTTATTTTCTATCATAATTACGGGCTATGGTGCTTTTCTTCAGACAGCGATCAAGATCGACATTGATCTTACAACATCTGCGCTTTCTCTTGATGAGAGTTTCTCAGAAGACGATTTATTGAGTCTTAGTTACCGTTCCATCGTGCGTGCAGCCATGCGTACGTCTGTGTCCGAAGAGTTAAATCGGCGCGATAGCCGGGCACTGTATCAGTTGTTAGGAGCAGCAGCTGAATTTGAACTGCGCGATCATCTCTTGTCAGAGCCCGGATTGGTTGGTTCGATTATTAGTCTATGGCTAACTGCATCTGATGATGTGGACCTCTATTCCAAAGGGGGGAGGGGGAAGATACCAGATGAGCAGACAAAGCTCAGCGACAAACAGCGTCAGTGGTTTGCAATGTTTGACGAAGAGGGTCGCATTAAGACTCGATTCAATTGGACTTTCTTGACTAGCAGCGATTCACGCGATCCTGAAGTGGCCGGGGTATGGGGAGCAATAGTAGGATCGATTCTTACCCTTACCGTATGTTTGGTGCTGTCGTGTTTCGTCGGCGTCTTAGCCGCCATATATCTTGAAGAATTTGCGGCCCGTAACTGGTGGACGCAATTTATTAATACCAACATCAACAATTTGGCAGCCGTACCGTCTATTACTTTTGGCCTCTTGGGACTAGCTATTTTCCTTAGTTTTTTTGGTTTGCCCCGCTCTGCATCTATGGTGGGGGGTATGGTTCTCGCTTTGATGACACTACCAACTGTTATCATCAGTTCTCGTGCTGCATTGCAGGCTGTGGCTCCTTCCATTCGTGAAGCTGCCTTCGGCATCGGTGCTAGTCATGTTCAAACCGTCTTTCACCATGTTGTGCCCCTAGCCTTGCCCGGAATTCTGACCGGGATAATTATAGGTATGGCCCGTGCTCTTGGCGAGACAGCGCCGCTCTTGATGATTGGTATGGTGGCTTTTATTGCCGACCCGCCAGCGTCTCTTACACAGCCAGCTACGGTTTTGCCTGTACAGGTCTACTTGTGGGCCGACAGTCCGGAACGGGCCTTTGCAGAAAAGACAGCCGGCGCCATTATTGTCCTGCTAGCTTTCTTGCTGATGATGAATCTGCTAGCTGTTATAATCCGCCAGAAAGTTGAAAAATAATGCTAAAAACAGCACTCACAGAGAAATGGGCAGCTACCGGCAAAGATGAAGGGGTAGGCAGTTTAGAGGCAAGCCACAAACGGATTGAAGCTACGGGCGTCAATGTTTCTTACAGCGGTAGGTCTGCTATTAAAGGTGTAAACCTTGACGTGTATGCCAAAGCGGTCACCGCCCTGATTGGTCCTTCCGGTTGCGGCAAGACCACATTCCTTCGCTGCCTCAATCGTATGAATGATCTGATTGAGGGTTGTAAGGTAACCGGGAAAATTACGCTTGATGGCGAAGATATATACGGACCAGATATTGATTCCGTAGTTCTCCGGCGTCGTATCGGCATGGTATTCCAAAAACCAAACCCGTTCCCTAAATCGATTTATGAGAATGTTGCTTATGGCCCCCGCATCCACGGTTTGGCAAAGAAGGGTGATGCGCTAGAAGAAATCATTGAGGGCAGTTTAGTTCGGGCTGGACTATGGGAGGAAGTGAAGGATCGACTCGATGCTCCAGCCACAGGGTTATCGGGTGGTCAACAGCAGCGGCTCTGTATTGCCCGTGCCATTGCTGTTGAGCCTGATGTGATCTTGATGGATGAGCCGTGTTCAGCCCTCGATCCCATTGCCACGGCTCGCATTGAGGGGCTGATTGATGACCTCAAGACAAAATATACCATCATTATTGTTACCCATTCCATGCAGCAGGCGGCGCGGGTCTCTCAGCGCACGGCCTTTTTCCACCTTGGTGAACTTGTCGAGGAAAATGAGGCGAGAATCATCTTCACCAATCCGTCCGATGAGCGCACGCGCGCCTATGTGACTGGGTCCATTGGATAGGTAGGGAGTAGATCAATGAACGAAGGACATATTGTTTCTGCCTATGATAAAGACCTAAGAGAATTGGATAGGCTGATCAGCGAAATGGGCGGACTGGTCGAAAGCCAATTGGCCGCCGCATTGGATGCGCTCGTTCGTCTTGATCCCGAGGCGGCTGAAAAGGTGATTGCACAAGATAAAGTGGTTGATGACTACGAGCACCAAATCGATACTTATGCCACTGAGATGTTAGCCTTACGTCAGCCTATGGCGCAGGATCTACGGATTGTTCTCGTGGCTTTAAAGTTGTCCGCCAATCTGGAGCGCATGGGCGACTACGCAAAGAACATCGCCAAACGTGCTGTGACTTTGACCCGTGCGCCTCTGCTAGCCTCAGCAACTCAGTCCATCAAACATATGGGAGAGATGGTACAGGATATGATCAGTGATGTGCTAGACGCTTATTCTAATCGTAATGCTGGTTTGGCAAATGCGGTGATTCAACGGGATGTGGACGTCGATCGCATGTACACTAGTTTATTTCGAGATTTTATGGAGACCATGGCCGCTGACCCGACCCAAATCTCGCTTTGTACTCATTTGGTTTTTATTGCAAAGAATGTGGAGCGTATCGGCGATCACACCACAAATGTTGCTGAGAAGGTTATCTACATGCTCGAAGGTAATGTTCTAGAAGACGATAGGCCAAAGGATGACATGTCCACGGCAATTCTTCTAGAAGATGACGGGGGTAAGGGTACTTCGTGAGGGAAAACATAAATATTCTGATTGCTGAAGATGACCCAGCTCAAGCGGAAGTTCTTAAGTACAACCTCAAGGCGGCTGGATTTGATGTGAGTATTGCTGCAGATGGCGCAAAAGCCCTGCTGCTTATTGAAGAGCAACAGCTTGATTTCCTGATCCTGGACTGGATGATGCCAGAGGTCTCGGGCATTGAGATATGTCGCCAGATCAGAAAAGGCAAAGAAAAGGACAACCTGCCGATCATCATGGTTACAGCCAGAGGGGAAGAGGACGATCGCATCCGTGCCCTCGATGTGGGTGCAGACGATTACATGGTGAAGCCTTATTCCTCTGGAGAGCTCATCGCTCGCATTAATGCAGTGTTGCGCCGCACCTCACCAGAGCGGGTTGCAGAAAAGCTGGAATTTTCTGATGTGGTTCTTGATGTGATAGCCCATAAAGTCAGGCGCAGTGGTGAAGCTGTGCGTCTCGGACCGACGGAATTCCGCCTCCTCCAGAGCTTTATGGAGCGGCCAGGGCGGGTGCTGTCCAGACGGCAAATTATTGATCTGGCTTGGGGGCCGGGCATTTATATTGAAGATCGTACGGTCGATGTTCATATCAAGCGTCTACGCACGGCTCTGGGCGGCAACAACAAACCAAACCTCATCCGCACTGTACGTGGGTTTGGATATGTGTTGGATGATGATGATTAATTTTATTGCCAGACTTCCGCTAGTAGCTGTGAGCGATGATATTCTAGGTCAATCTCGGTAAGAAACTAATAAAGGTTATTAGAAGAAGAGAAGAAGGCACGAAAAGTGACACTCAATCGACATCCCATAAGGGATATCACAGACGAGGATCGCGCAACCTATGCTCGCGATGGTGCAGTATGCTTGCGCCAGGTGTTTAGCCAAGATTGGATTGATACTCTATTACCCGTAGCCAGGCGCGTTATAGTAGATAAGGAGGATTTTGGTCTACTTCCCAACGTCCCCGGTGTTTGGCTGGCACGGAAAATCCCGGAGTGCAGGGAACTCGCCTTCAATTCTCCTTTGGGCGAGGCCTGTGGCAAGGTTATGAGGTCACAGGAAATTCGTTTTTTCCTGGACCAGTTCTTTGCTAAGGCGCCCAAGTCGGACTCAAAGACTGTGTGGCATAGTGACCGCGGTGGCTGGCCTGTCCGAGGCACCATGGCACCGTCCTTTTGGATGCCGCTGACCCCTATAGTCAAAAAAAATTGTTTAGAAGTGATCGCTGGAACTCACAAAAACGACGTCGTCTATTGGAACATGACCGCTAATTCTCGGAAGATGATCAAGCCCGATGACCGTCTCAACGTGCCTGACGGCGAAGAAGTGCGTAACAACCCTGACTACAGATTTATGACGTGGGATATGGAACCAGGAGATGCTTTGCTTGTCCATCCATGGTGTCTTCACTATTCTTCAGGCAACCCCACAGATGACTGGCGAATTGCTATTTCCATCCGAGTGTTTGGAGACGACATCTTATGGGAACCCCGTCCAGAGTGCGTCAACATTGCCGGGATAAGTCTTGACGAAATGATACCTGGTGAAAAACCGCAAGGGCCGCTGATCCCTTTGATATGGTCGGCGGAGGGACGCAAAGATGACACTGAGAAGTACCCGGGTGGGTTCGCAACAACTTGGTCTGAGGACGTTCGCGAGCGCCTTGAGCAGGAGAGTGCTCAAAGAAAGAGCTACGAAGAAGAAGTGAAGGCGCGTGGCGGACCATCTCTGGTACCACCCATAAACCATGCCTCCTGAGATCCTTGCCCCTGGAGGCTCCAGCTCGAAGTCCGTGACTGTTATCAAATCACAGAGGTGCCGGCTTGCCGTCGCATTTGCGCGCGCGGCATGTCTTTTGATCGCATTGATTGGTGTGTCGAGTCCTGGATCTACGCAAACTTTGCGTGTCGCTCTTAGCAGTATTCCTCAGAATAAAAGCAATCCCCACACGGCAGTGATTGATTTTCTCGGAACATGGTCAGCCCTGCTCGATCCGCTGACCGTGGTTGCGAGTGACGGTACTCTAAAACCCTGGTTGGCAACCGAATGGCGACAGGAGACGGCGCGTACTTGGGTTTTTACGTTGCGTAAAGATGTCACCTTTTCCAATGGCCGTAAGTTCGAGGCAGATGCTGTTGTCGAAACAATCTCGTACCTCAAAAGCCCAACTGGGCGCACAGACCTATTGGGGCGTGAGCTATCACATCTGGTTTTTGCGGAAGCTATCGACTCCCATACGGTACGTGTAACAGCCAACGGGCCGCGCCCATTTATGCCTTACGAGCTCAGCTTGATGATGATTCCAGAGCCACAGACTTGGAGGGCGCGGGGTTCCGACGCAGTTGCCTCTAGGCCAATCGGTACTGGTCCGTTCCAGATTACCTCTTGGGGGGTGGATCGCATCGAATTCGATGCTGTGCAATCGTCCTGGCGGCAGCCCCATATGCGAAGCTTAGAGTTATTTGAAGCTCGTGACGCCAGTGCTAGGTTCACTGGTTTCAAATCAGGCCGTTTTGATATCGCCAGCCAGATCAGTCCGGATAACGTCGCCGAAGTCGAGGCGCTTGGTGGAAGCATTCGGCAGAACAGTGTCCCCGCTGCTTTTGCTATAATTTTTAATGCGGTGAAGGACTCCCGCTTTCAAGATCCTAAGGTGCGGCGTGCACTCAACTACGCAGTTAATAAGCAGGTCATTATCGACGTGTTATTCAAGGGGCTTACCGTTATTGCTAGCCAGCCTGCGCCGCGCTCCGCTGTTGGCTACAACTCCAATATCGAGCCTTATCCCTATGATCCTGGTATGGCACGGCAGCTATTGGCCGAAGCCGGGTATGGAGATGGTTTTTCGTTTGTCATGGAAGTCTCAAATGAGTCCTCCCTAACCTTAAACATCCATCAGCAGGTGGCTGCGGATCTGGCACGTGTGGGTGTGGAGATGACAATTCTGACGCTTACTCGGCCAAAGTTTCTAAGGAACCTCCAAGACGGTGGTTGGGCAGGATCTGCTTTCCCCTCTGGATACTTCACTCCCAACTACGATGCCCTGCGTTCTATGCTCACCCAATCTTGTCTTTGGCCAAAGCCATGGTACTGCGACCAAGCTATCATGCCGTTGATTGAGGAAGCATTTGACGAGCCAGACATGGAACGTCGTAAGAGGCTGACTCGTCAGATCATGGACTATAGCCATGAGCAAGCCCAGGGTCTTTTTCTCTATGAAGCAGCCAATCTTACAGCGTTAGGTCCGAACATTAGTGATTATCGTACAGAAGGCTCATTTGTTCTTTATGAGCTAGTGCGCGTTGCCGACTAAGAAACATTTTTGTTTTTTGTCCTCAAACTTGTCCCTATAAATAAGTCTCACAATGGCCAATGGTCTGCAAGAGTTCTGCGCAGAATTGCGCTAACGGATCATTTAACCCTTAGACTTACGCCAATCCCGTTGCGTTTTCGCTCCACGCCCAAAGCCGCTGCATTTCAGCATCATCATGAGAGTGGTCAGAGCTTTCTTTGAGGGCACAGTACTCCCAGTATTTGCCGCTGACGCCTTCCACTTCGGGTGACGTCGCAAGGTAGACATATGTTTGGGCACTTTTCTCGGGGTCGGCAAGCAAAGGGCGGATCAACCATATCCACATCTTAAAAAAACGGGGCATATGACGGTAAACGTTGGTCCTAACAAAATATCCTGGTGACACCACATTAACCGTTACGCCCGTACCTTCTGTACGCTTAGCCAGTTCATAGGTGTATAAGACCATGGCCAGCTTAGCGCGCTGATACGCGACAAACGCGCCACGCTTTGACGCTTTGCGGCCCTTCCAAACCTTTTCGCAGTTCATATCATTCCAATCTAAACCTGGTCCGGCCTTATGGGCATCGGAAGAAATCTGAATGATGCGGGCTAGCGCACTGCTTTTGAGTCTATCGAGCAACAACTGAGTCAGTAGAAAATGACCTAAATGGCACGTCGCCATGTGGGTTTCAAAACCATCATCACTCAAAGTGTATAATGGCTGAGTCAGGCCGGCGTTATTGATGAGAACGTCAAGTCTCGGGTATTTTGCCATCACATCATCTGCCAATCGGCGCACTTGAGCAAACGATGAAATATCGCAGCCTTGAAATTCGACATCGTTGTTTCCAGTAAGCGAGACGATTTCATCCCGGGCTTGCCGTCCTTCCTCGATTTCGATATCCACTAGAATGACCTGGGAGCCAAGCTTAGCCAGCTCTCTGGCGGCGATGCGGCCGAGACCGCTAGCAGCCCCGGTAATCAGACAAACCTTGCCGTCCATATCGTCGCTCACGGTCATCCTATACGGAACGATGCGATGTTGCCGTGAGTTTCTCTAGTCTCGCTTTCAATAAGAGCGCTGCCAGTCCAATACCGGCCGCAAGTATGAGTACAAAAACCCAGCTCTTAGGTTGACCGGCGGCGCTACCGATGATGGCCCAGGCCAGCACCCACAATCCCAGTGTGCTGGTGAAGGCTGTGAACCCGTGCATGGATTGCGCCTTTGTTTTGAGAAGCAGTGTGAAAAAGTAAAGCGTGAGCTGCACAGTGACGAACTGCAAGAATATGATGGGGTTGCCGAAGGCTAGAAACAAAATAATAGTTGAGACCAGTCCAAGAATTCCGAGAACGGCAAAAGGCGCGCGTCCGGTCAAATAGAGAAAGGCAAAAACGCCAACCAAAGCTGCGCTACCAAAGACCAGCCACCACAGGTGCCCCATGCAAGCTGCGATCAACACTACCAAGCTGGTAGAAGAAAAAAGATAGAACACAAAATCTGCTAGCGCAGGCTGATCCGTACTACCCATACCTGGCTCGAGATACCAATTGTCAAAGGTGTTCTGGGCAATTTCAAAGGCTGACGTCGCCATCATTATAGCGACGGCGAGGTAGAAGAGCCCCGGTGCATATGTGTTGGCGGCGACAAACTCCCAATTGGTGTAGACAACCCACAGTAACACCAACGGGGTGAACTGGGCGATTGCATGTGCACTGATGACCCAAATAGCAACGGGTGTTGGCAAGTCAATCTGAGCGCGCAACCGCTGCGGCACCGTACGAGTTTCCATCTAAACCTCGCCTATTGAGTCAAATGCCACAGCATACAGCAGTCCCACGGATTCCTCTAAATACGCACTTAGTTGCTTGCTTAGATATTGACTTTCAACGTTAGGCCACCGGCCGGACCGTCATTTACAGCTGGCCCATAACGGCTGAACTGTATGATGAACAATGAACTTGTCGCATATTTTTCAGCTGTAAGATTATCCCCCCAGGCGGTAAGCGACCAATTATCTCCAATGATCCCCGCACTAGCGCTTAGATTGTAACGCTCTGGGGCCCAGGCGAAATTCATGGCGTCTGTGATGCGTTTGGATTGGTAGGTTAGGTCAGCGCGGGCATAAAACTCATAGTCACTGAGGATGGGTGTTTCGTATTGAGCGCCAAACGTGGCTTGAGTTTTAGATTGACGTGGCAAACTGTTGCCGCTCACATCCCCGTCCGCTGGGCAGAAAATGCCATCGCAAATACCCACAAACTGGCCCACTTTCGTGCCGCTCTTATATTTCGGATCAGATGTGGTGGCCGAGAAATTAATGCTGAAGTTCTCATTGATGACATAGGTTCCATCAAGTTCAATACCCCAACTTTTGACATCGCCGATATTGAGAAAAATGGTTGGGGCCACACTACCTGCCTGGAGGTTGACTGTATCGAAATTACTGGGCAGAGATTGGACCTGTGCAGATGACCAATCGACATAGTAGGCGGCTGCATTGAACGCAAACCGCCCGTCAGCAAATGTATTTTTGCTACCTATCTCATAGGTCCAGTTTTTTTCCTCACTAAAGGTTTGTTCCGCAGCAAGGAGATTAACGGGCCCGGCGACGAAACCGTTGAAGCCGCCCGCCTTGACGCCCTTGGCAACTGACGCATACAGCATGGAGTCTTCCGTTGCGTCGTATTCCAAAGTGATACGTGGAGTGAAGTTGTTATAATTGTCGGTCTGTTCAGCAATTCGAGCGACGTTATCGAAGAAATTGACGTCGACCCATGAATTGCGGGCCTCAACAGTGAGGGTCGCACGATCATCAGCGAAGTCATAGCTCAGGCTTCCAAACAATGCGTCAGTAGTTTCATTAACCACGAAATTGCGCAACGGAATAAAGAATCCGGTGGTGTCGAGAAAACCCGAGGTTGTGTCTTCGATAACAACAGGGCCAAGGAATCCGAACACCAGGCCAAGATGGAATACGAAGTCATCTTGTTGGTCTGCGTTATAAAACCCAAGTTCGGCGGAGAAAGGGCTGTCTGCAGGCGTATATGAAACCCGTGCTTCGTGGCTCTCGAAGTCGTTGATGCCACCTTCCTTTTGTGATGTGGAAACACCGAAACCGGCAGGATCATCGGTGATGTGGGCAATCTCCTGGCCTTTAGCTTCGACGCGGCCATAGGTGTAGTCAAAGCGCCAAGCATCATCGAACTGATAACCCAGACTCGCCCGATAAAGGTCTGATTCGGTATCACTGCCCGGCTGAGGTGCGAAAAGATCACCCGGCAGCCGACGGGATAGCGGCGATTGAAATGGATTTGCAGAATTAGGTATTTCGCCGCAATAAAACGCCGGGTTGCCATTTGTGTTTGGTGTTGCCGGGCCGCAATTGAGCAGAATCTGTGGTCTGTTGCCCGAGACCGTATACCCTGGCCGCACTTCTTCTGAGCGCTCGACATGTTTGTAAAGAAGGTCGATTTCTAGGTTTTCCGCCGGTGTGAAAATGGCACTCAGATTTATGGCTTCGCGATCATAGCCACCGGTCTTCTCAAGGCTTTTGGGGATATTGGGAAAATTGTTGCGCCGGTTGCCGTTGAATTCGGTCGAGCCGTAGAATCCGCGAACGGCTAAGACATCTTCGACAATTGGCCCTCCCGCTGCGAACTTGTAATCCAAACGTCCTGCCGTCCCCAATGTCAGTTCAGCTGACCCCTCAAAGTCGGTCAAAGAGGGCTTAAGTGTGACGTAGTTCAAGGCGCCGGCGAATGCATTTTGGCCATAGAGTGCGCTTTGAGGGCCTTTAACCACTTCAATTCGTTCAAAATCGCTGATTCCCATATCGACGGAATAATTGCGCGGGATATACACACCGTCGACGAATACGGCCACGTTTTGCACCCGGTTTTGGACTTCCGCTTGGGCCAGACCGCGGATGGTCAGAACGCCATTAAAAGTGGTCGAAAGGTCCTCATAAATCAGGCCGGCGGTTTGACGGGCCACACTTTCAAGGTCAGTGATATTACGTCGGGTAATATCTTCGAGGGTCAGCGCTGTAATAGAAAGCGGCACATCCTGAAGGCTTTCTTCTCGCTTACGGGTGGTGACCACAATTTCCTCGAGTGCAACCTCTTGAGCACGGACCGGTGAGTCCGGCGTTGCTGCTGTCGCTGTTAACACCGCGGCGACGGACGTCAGCATGCGGCCAAGAAGAGATTGGCTTGGTTTTTGATATTCAGACATATTTACCTCCGGTTGACCTGCATCATTCGTGGCGCGGCGAAAAATCGTTATAACTCCGTCAGTAGTCAGGCTGCCTGAGTAACCCGTGTCACTAAGCATTACGTCTAGTGCTTCCGGCACCGTATAACGACCCACGACCAGGTTTATGCCAACAGTGTCTGCCAACTCGAAGGGAAACAGCAGCTCAAGTCCGGTCTGCCGCGAAAGATTTTGCGCGGCATCGCCTAACCGGCGATCCCGGATTTCGAGATCATAATGCCGGTCTGATTTTGCCAGCGCCGAATTGACAGTGCTGACTGATAGCATTAGAGCAAAAAATAACCCCCATACCGCGTTTCGCCTCACAAAGGCACGCGGCGTCATTCTCGTCGGCAAGGTAATCAACAACAGCGGAACTCTATTTTCACCAGCCTCGCTGTATAAGACCGACAACATAAGAGAATCCGCCATAAAATTTGCCGATTTTCTTGTTTTCCACCATCGCATAACGGTAAGTATAATGTTGTGACGCTATTTGAGAAGCAAGATAGCAGGAAGAACGGAGTTAGGAATGTCTCTGATTCACAAGGTTTTTGTGGAAAACGAAGCGGCTCTCCGCCGTTTGCTGGCACGCTACCTGCCACGTCAGCAGGACATAGAAGACTTAACTCAGGAGACTTTTTTGCACGCGTTCGTCGCGGAATCCGAACGTCCGATCCGAGCGCCTAAAGCATATCTCTTTAGAGTAGCTAAAAACCTTGCGCTCAATTTTCTGGCAAAAAAGTCTTTGGCGACGACGGACTATATAGAGGATTTTGTTAGTCCGGAGGTCTTAACTGACAGCGGCCAGGTTGCCGTCGATGAACAAGTATCCGATCGGCAACGCCTTGTCATCATGAGTGAGGTAGTTATGACCTTGCCGCCGCAATGCCGCAGGGCTTTCGAACTTAGAAAGGTAGATGGTCTGTCTTACAAAGAAATAGCCAAGCGTATGAAACTTTCCCCAAGTACCATTGAGAAACATGTCGCCACGGGTTTGTTGAAGTGTATGGATACATTACGGCGAAAGGGTTACAACCCGGCAGACTTTGGTGATCCGAAACGCAATAAAGGGCGCTTTGCTCTAGAGAAAACTACAAGTTTATATATTACCGGAACCTCCAACCTGAGACGAAGTACTAAAGATGAGTGACGATGACAAGATCGTGACCTTCCCCGACACGGAAGTGCTAGACGCTGAAGCGGCGACTTGGATCGTCCGTTTGGATGTCGATAGCGCGTCTGATCGGGACCGGGCAGCATTTGAAGCTTGGTGCACCCAGAGTCGGCAACATCAGGAAGCAGCCGACCGGGCTGCTCAGACTTGGGCCAACTCTGACATGTTAGCTTCCTTGAAGGGCAGAAAAGCAAACTCAATGGCTCAGCCGACTTTGCTTGAACGCTTTGGATTTGAGGTTCGTCACCGCATCGCAGTGTTGGGGAGTGCAGCAGCTGTGGCGGTGGTCTTGATCCTTGGGCAGCCATTCTTCTTGCCGCGGACTGATGTGCCACAGATTCACCGTACCGTTATCGGCACTCAAAAAACAGTTTTGCTGACAGATGGGTCAGAGCTTCAATTGAACACTGATAGTGAAATTGAAGTAGTGCTGACTAAAGAGTCTCGCAACGTCAGGCTTCAGCGGGGTGAGGTGCATTTCACTGTCGCGGTCGAAAAGAAGCGTCCATTTTCCGTATATGTTGATAATCGGGTTATAACAGCAGTTGGCACAGCTTTCAGTGTATACCGGCGGGAAAAAAATATTGAAGTCACTGTCACCGAAGGGGACGTCAGATTATATGTGTTGCCTGAGAATCCTCGCCCCGAAGCAAACGTGGGCGGTGAAACCTTCAATGACCTTTTGGTTGGCTTGACCGCAGGGGAGAATGCCATCGTCAGTGATACAATCGAGAAGGTGACCACCATTTCTCCGCCTGAAATGAATCGGAAGCTGGCCTGGCGGCAGGGTCTGCTTGCCTTTGCCGGAGAACCTCTGGCGGCAGTAGTCTCTGAAGTGAGCCGTTACACCGACATCCAAATCGTAATACAAGATCCGGCGCTTAAAGAATTGCGGTTTGGAGGATTCTTAAAGGTCGGTAATGTGGATACACTATTTAATGCGCTAGAACAGAGCTTTGGAGTCAAGGTAGAGCGCGAGGGGATGGAGAGGGTCATACTTTCGTCAGCATCCCTATAGGCCATAGATGGTGGAGAGGGTGGCATTCGAACCCACGGTACGCTCGCGCGCACAACGGTTTTCGAGACCGCCCCGTTCGACCACTCAGGCACCTCTCCGCTTATTCATCGATTGAAAGAGCCGGTGAGATGAGACCAGATGCCAAGCCATGTATTGTCGGGGGTGCTGATTACCAGCCCGACAATGATCCAGATAGTGTGGCCAAATGTCTTTATGAGTTTTACGCAGAATTGCGCTAACGGATCATTTAACCTTTTGTTATACTGACATTATGCGTTGTCCCATTATTAAACAATGGAACGTATAAACAGCCTTCTGATTGAGGGGGCGAGGAAATTAATGATGTACGGTAAAGATTTTACAATCATTGTTCCAACCTACCGAAGATCTCATTTTTTGGCGAGAATGATCGGCGGGCTGGATGAGTTAGATTTTGGCGGCCAATTGTTTTTGTCTGATTCCAGTGAACGTAGAGAGTTTGGCATCACTAATGATCTGATTCAGAACTTGGAGCCATCTTATCATGTCGAACATATCTCAGTGCCAAAGTCCCCGGGTATGCCGCTGGCTATAAGTTTAAATCAGGCAATTGCTGTGGCCGCTACGATGGTGGAGACAAAGTACGTCACAATGACGTGTGATGATGATATTCCGATACCGATTACCTTAGAAAAAGCCAGCATTATCATGGATAAAGATAAAGACGTTGGGGGTGTTCTAGGGGACCATGTATTTCTTTGGCTTAATGATCAGCTCAACAAAAGGGATTATGTTAACGGGGTGGTGCCAGATACTGGGATGTTGCATGCAACTTTTGAGAACATGGAAGCAACAGCAACGAATAGGCTTTTTCACTTCATTAGACATTTTTGTAATACGATGTATCTGATGACAAGGGCAGACCGATACATTGAGTGTGTGCCACCAGATGCTTACAAGATAAATTTCCCTCATTTTTCGGCTGAGTATTTATGGATGTTTACGCCAGTATTAAAGGGTAAGATTCGACTGATAAATGACCTGCAGGCTGTTAGGCAGAAACACGAAGGTAATATAAGAGATGGGATCTTAGATGATACGGATAGATCGATAACTGAGGCAATATTGAGGCCCCATTGGCAATATGATGCTAATTTGTTCGTGAATCATATTGCCCGAATAATATCTGATGTTGACGGCGTGGCTATTCAGGATGCGTTAGCAGTTGCAAAGGAGGGGTTTGCACGGATTGTTGGAGGAAGATTGTTAGGGACTTTAGGGCATGACGGCGCTCAACTGCCGCACATTCAAGAGCGTGCCCGTCTTTACAAGACAGTTGGAACTGAAGAACAATTTTTTTTGAGCGAATGTGTGGACAAGATTCTGAAATATGATGTTACCGAAAAGGTAAAGTATTAGGGCTGATCTCATTGCTTTTACAGAAAGTTGGTTACTGGAGTTCCCGGTCATGGCGACTTACGGAATAGAATATGGAACAGACTAAGATAGGCTTGGTTCAAATCAACGGGGGCTTTGCAGGTCAAAGTTGGGTTCCTTACTCCGTAGGGATGCTGCAATCCTATGCTGTCACATATTCATCCCGACCAGAGTCCTATGAATTTTTGACACCAATCTTCAAACGAGAACCTGTTAGAGATATCGTTAGTAAGTTAGCGCAGGCAGATATAGTAGCTATTAGCTTGTATACTTGGAATGAGGGAATTTCTCTAGAGGTTGCAAGGAGGGTTAAAGAGCAAAGCCCGGATACATTGATTATTGTCGGCGGACCTCAAGTCCCTTCTCGCTCAGATGAGTTCTTAGCGGACAATGCCATGATTGATGTTGTTGTGCACGCCGAGGGAGAAAGAGTATTTCTTGATCTGCTTGAAAGTTATCCATCAAACGACTGGACCAATATTTCAAGTGTTTCATACCGTATCAATGGTGAGGTCGTGACTACATTGGGCGCTCCAAGGTTGCGTAATTTAGATGATATTCCTTCGCCGTACTTAACGGGTGTCTTTGACAAATTGTTCGAGGAGAATCCAGACGAGAAATGGACGGCATTATGGGAAACTAACCGCGGATGTCCTTTCAGTTGTACGTTTTGCGACTGGGGCTCCAATACGGCATCGAAGGTGGCTCGTTTTGGAACGGAGCGGCTTCTAGAGGAAATCGAGTGGTTTTCACATAACCGTATACCGTTCATCTACTGCTGTGATGCCAATTTTGGCATTCTGCCCAGGGACGAAACCATCGCTGAACAAATGGCGGAACAGAAACGTCGATCCGGTTATCCGGTTATCTTCTCTGTTCAAAACACCAAGAATGCTACCGGTCGTTCCTTTGAAGTGCAGAAGATACTTTCTGATGCGGGTCTGAGTAAGGGAGTGTCTTTATCGATGCAAAGCACGAACCCCAAAACCCTTGAGATCATAAGACGTGCAAACATTAGCCTCGATAGTTATCAGACACTTCAGGAACGCTTTACCCACCACAATATCGAAACGTATTCAGAGCTGATATTGGGGCTTCCGGGCGATACATACGATACTTTCGCTAGTAGTGTGGATGATCTGATCTCCAACGGCCAGCACAATAGAATTCGGTTCAACAACCTTAGTATATTGCCGAATGCCGAAATGGGTGACCCCAGGTATCAGAAAACCCATAAGATGGAAACCGTCAGAATACCGGTCGTCAACGGATATGGAGAAAATGTTGAACACGAAGATGATGTACAAGAATATCAATATTTGGTTGTCTCGACTAAGACTATGCCTCCGGCCGAGTGGCGAAAGACCAGAGTCTTCGCCTGGATGGCTGACTTTCTCCACTTTGATAAAATGCTACAAATACCGATGGTAATGGTTAATCAGGCGGGTGAAGGCGAATACCGGTCTATTATAGAATATATACTCGATGCAGATGCGTCTGATTATCCGCTTATTGCTGAAGTGGGTGATTTTTTACGGGGGCATGCTCAAGCAATACAGTCTGGTAGTGGCGAATATTACCATGAGGAGCGCTTTTTAAATTCATTTTGGAAACCTGATGAAATTATGGTGATGAGAATTGTCGCGGATGGCAGAATCGATCAGTTTTACGATGAATCAAAACGACTTCTTTTGGAGTATGTTGCTGCGTCAAACATCGAGATGGATGAGTTGCTTATCGACGAAGCTATCCATCTTAATAAAGTTCTTCTAAAGGTTCCATTTGTGGGAGAGGACTTAGTGGTTCCTCTGAAAACGCAGGTTCTAGATCTATGGGAGAGTGTTGTTAAAGTAGAGCTGAATGGTGGGCGAGCATCAGAAAGAGTTCGGGTTCTAAGAGCTAAAGACCAATGGCAGAAGCTCGACGACTGGTGCCGCGAGGTCGTATGGTTTGGGAACCGCACGGGTTCTTATTTTTATGAAACCGAGCGTGCGCCGACAATCCCTAAGCAGGCAGGCGAGGATATTGTCTCAGAGGTCGAGCGTTTGTAATACTCCAGTCAGCAATTGAACCAACTTAGGTCATTCTTGACTGTAGGTATTGCCCTGCTGGTAGTATTACTCAAAAATCTATTTCCTCGGGATTATCGCTGATCCGGAAGTCATAGCAATCCCCGCTTATTCATCCCTAAACAACATTGTTTTACCGCATGTAATGGCTGGCTATGCAGTAGCATGGTATATTGTTTGATTAGCAGACCGGATAAGGAGTTGGGATTCTCGTCATAACCGCCAGCGTATCTTCTGAGGTATTCACGGTTCGCGACGCAACTATACTCACCAGATATGGCCCTAAAAATCTAGTTATACGCATTGAATTACTACGCATAATCGGCGTAATGGTAGTGCGTGATCTAATAATTAGCATGCATAAGGTGGGGCAGTTTTTAGCTATGCCTCATGATTTTGATTTAATAGGAGAGCCCTGACGTATGGATTTTAAGCACATTGCTAATCTATCTAAACGACGTCGGGAAGAGTTTGAGCTCCTTTCTAAAGGTGCTACCGATAACGTGTATGCCAGTGTATCTGAGTTATGGCAGGGTTTGTTCAGCAACAGACCAAACTTTATGTCCGAGGAAAAATTTCACCTTTTTAGAAATTCGTCGGTCGGTGGTGCTGTAGGCCTGGGGGATTCAACAGCAGGGTATCAAGAAAGAAAGCGCTTTTTTGAGTCCATGCTCAGGCTGCTGATGTTGTATGATGTTCCCGCAGATATTTTTAAAACGGTTACTGAGCCAACTTTGGGAACACCTGAAGTGTTTTCATACCAAGGGAACCTTTTCAGCGCAAACTTTGCAAAGAATGTTGTCTCTGCGTACACCATAGCAGAGAGATTTAATGCTTTCTCTGCCAAGACATCGGATCTGAAAGTGTGCGAGATCGGCGCTGGATTCGGCTCGACAGCGTACGCTTTGCACGAATACCTTGATATAAGCTCCTATACCGTCATTGACCTGCCTGAGAATCTATATCTTGCTTCCATGTATCTTCCGCTTTGCATGCCGGGTAAGACTCATGGCGTAGTATTCGCCGATGAGCCGGACACACTGTCATGTGACCGCGACTTAAATTTTTGTGTGCCAGACATTATCGACAAGATAGAGAGGCGGGACTTCGATCTTGTCATTAACGTGGCTAGCATGGGCGAAATGCCTCTAAAAACTGCGCAGGCGTATTCGCAATGGATTCTTAAGCACCTTACTGCGACTGGAATTTTCTATTTTGTAAACAGACAAAGTGTTCCTGGAATCAGTGGAGCAAAATGTTTTTCGGACTTCAATTTACACCATTTTGATGTTCAATCTGTAGTTCCACGAAAACTTCCGAGTAGGCCAGCAAATGCCATCCATTACCAAGTCACCGCAAGTGCGGCAGAACCAAAACAGGGTGTTTCAGAATACTGTTTAGACGCTATGGGGCATCTCATATCGTTCGGATTCGGAAAATCAATAGAGTCAATTGTGCAGGCGTGTGAAAAGGGAGAATTGAGTTCGTCATTGGATAGCAGTCTCAAGCGTTTAGAAAAGTTCTTCTCAGAAAATGATCCGCAAAAGAAATGGGAAATCATTGCTGAGCAAGATGACAACCTAGACCCACTTATCCTTAAAGTTTTAAGAGCTTCGTTTATCTTGCTCTCGAGTAATGCTGAGAACGTTTTGGAAATGAAGGATGAGATTCTTGGCCATGAACTTGATTTAAAATTACGCGCTCGTTTAACAGGCCTTTTTGCCGAGACAGAAAAACGCCTCTCTATCGGAAATTGGTCTGAGACTGTCATGCAGCTTAATAACACGCTCCCAGAGTTTGCAAGTATGATGGGTGAGGAGCTGTCTCAAGATAATCCCACAATTTATTATCATCTTTTTTCGGCAAATTTTTTCCCAAAATCTTAGTCGAATATTATAGTCCTAGAGGTCGTAAAAATCTCTGCAGACAAAAAAAATATAAAGGTCCTCATGCCTCGCAAATACTAAACAATTGGGATAGGTGCTAATCTAGGTCATCAACAAGTGGCGTCACAAAGTATTTTAATCAAGGGGCCATGTGAGTTTGCGGTATCGTCAATATTGCCATTTGACGTAGAATAGATGAGGGACAGAGATTTTTGTCTTTGAAACAAAGAATGAGAGCACAATACGCGCCAGTTTACCCCTTTTCTAAGAATCTGGACGTTGTAGTAAATTGATGAGCGTCGCGGAGTGGTTATAATTATGAGCGGTTTACCGGACAATTCTCAGCGTTCGTCGGCCTATAACCTTGCATCCATGGTGATAGCAAGAGTGAATGACGGCGCTATGGTTTCCTATGCCCAGAATTATGAAGATGTACTTTTGCGCCGCGCTTTTCCTGATCAAACAAACGGTTTCTTTGTCGACATTGGTGCTTTTCACCCAGTGAAGAATTCTGTAACTCAGCACTTTCAATTGCGCGGTTGGTCGGGTGTGAACATCGATCCGGACGAAAAAAATATTGAACTTTTTAATCAGTTGCGACCGAAAGACACCAATTTGTGTTTTGCTATCGGCCAGAAAGACGGAGACACCAAAATCTATTCGCTCCCAAATACTTCCCGTACAACGGCTCTTGCTGAATTGGCGGCCTCTTATAAAAAGAGAGGGCTGGAAATTCGGGAGTGCGAGGTACCTACTCGGACTTTAGCTTCTCTTTTGGACGAGTACGCATCAAGGACAATTGATTTTCTAAAAATAGATGTCGAAGGTGCTGAGTATGACGTAATTGTAGGCGGTGACTGGCAACGTCATCGGCCGAGAATTGTGCTTGCTGAAGCCACCTATCCAGAGACTGATCGACCCAATTGGGAGCAATGGGAGTTTATTTTGTTGGAAGCCAATTATACTTTCGCATACTATGATGGCCTTAATCGCTTCTATGTGCGCAATGAGGATCTCTCTCTAGCGGATTGTTTTGATCGCCCGCCAAATTTTTTTGATGATTTTGTGCGGGCAGAGGTTGTCGACCTTGCAAGAGCATTGACCAATTCAGAGTAAGTACAAGGTGAAAACATGGAAAGTTCGGTTGCGTGACTAGTATAGTTGACGAACCCGTCCTGAATTGTCGTGCCTGCGGTAGTCAGGTTCTGCGTCCCATCTTGGACTTGGGGTACCAAGCACTAAGTGGACGTTTCCCGGCATCCGGAGAACCAGATCCCTCAACGGGTTGTGTGGGATTGGTCATATGTGAAGCTGGCGATAAAAATAAAGGTTGTGGCCTCGTACAACTTTCTCGAAGTTTCGCACCATCAGAGATGTATGGCGAAACATACGGCTACGCTTCGGCTATCACGGCAACCATGCGCAGTCACCTAGCCGATATTGCCGGGTATGTATCCGGGTGGGCCCGCCTCCGCCCCGGTGACGCTATTCTCGATATAGGCAGCAATGATGGCACGCTTCTCTCGAATTTTAAGAATCAAGACTTGTTGCTCACGGGCATAGACCCATCTGCAGAGCAATATCGTGATCGGTATGTATCTGAAGCCGCACTTGAAGTAGACTTTTTCTCAACCGAAGCGGTTAAGCGTGTCAGGCCAGGCGTACAATTCAAAGCTATAACGTCAGTAGCGATGCTTTACGACATCGAGGCCTTGTCGGATTTTATGACTGACGTCCAGAGCCTTTTGGCAAATGATGGCGTTTGGTTCACAGAACAAAGCCACGCTGGGGCTATGTTTGACCAGCTTTGCTACGATTCCATCTGCCATGAGCATGTCACATACCTCACACTCAAAATACTGATGGATCTTGGCAAGAAAGTTGGATTGAAAGCTATAGATACACGCAGAAACTCAGTTAATGGTGGCAGCTTTTCTGTTCTCTTTGCCCAAGATGACTCTGATTACCGGCCTAACAGTGTAGCTCTTAACAGATTGTTAGATTTAGAGAATCAAATGGGGCTAGAAAACACCAATACATGGGCACAGTTTTGCGAACGGGTTATTAGTCACAGAGAGAGGTTTCGCAACTATATTCTCAAAGCTAATGCGGATGGTCGGATGGTTTTGGGCTACGGCGCGTCGACGAAGGGAAACGTACTTCTGCAATATTGTAGTATAACGCCTGACCTCATGCCAGCTATTGCCGAGAGGGACCCGAGAAAATTCGGTTGCCGCACACCGGGCACCAACATTCCCATCGTATCTGAGGCTAAAGGCCGCGCCATGGGTCCGGATATATTTGTGGTGTTCCCTTGGCATTTTCGTGACGAGATTATTCGACGAGAACGATCCTTCTTGGATGGGGGCGGAACGCTATTGTTTCCCCTGCCAGAATTTACTCTTGTTACGGGATGACAGATACTGATTCTAATCTCGGTAAACTAGAAACAGTTTTGACCACCGGAGCTACTGGCCATGATGGCCGACATGGGCCTCAATGAAGCTTTTATTACTTCATCCGGCAAAGCCACGTTTCTCAAGGACCTTCTCGATGTGGCGTTTGAAGCTGTCGGATTAGATTGGCGCGATTACTTTGATGGCGAAAAAGTTGAGGTAAGGCCATTCTTGGTTTTCAAACCAAACCTCATTGAACAGATATGTGGATGGCAGGCTGCAACGATCATACCGCGTATAATGGAAAATATGGTCAAGCATGATCAAGCACTTCTCACAAAAACGCTATATCTTTCAGAGCCGCAGTGAGTGTCTAGGCATGCTAAAATGGCAAAAGGCGCTAATACGGATTAATCACTTTTACGGCCTGAAAACGGTATAGGCTGGCATGCCGAATGGACCCGGGTCTTTTTCCGCGATTAAACCGTTCTCACTGCAAAATTCCATTAACGCTTCTATTTCTCCACCTTGTAATTTCTCGTCAATACAAACAATGCCTCCCGGTGACATGTAGTCTTTGAAAAAATCCATGGAAAACTTTGCCGGTAAATAAGCGTTACAATCAATATAGAGTAATGCCACCTTCATTTTTCCCGGGTTGAATTTTGCCTGCTTAGAATTGATAAAATCTTGTGCAACCTCCTTAATGTCGCCCTTAAAGAGATGGCAGGAATTGCTCAAACCTTGTAGATGGATACGGTCCCTGACGAAATCAAAGGTAGTTTGTTTCCATTCATCAGCAGATAGGTGAGGGCTCCTGCGTAAATCTTCTTCGGTGTATCCTTCGAAGGTATCAAAGCCATAGTAATTCCTGATGCTATCTTCGCCATTCATCTTGATGAGGTGACCAAAGATGAGGGCATTTCGCCCGCGTGCAACACCGATTTCAACAATATGACCAGGAACACGCTGAATTTTCTGGAAGATACGGTCAAGCCAAAGAATGTAGCGAAACTCGCTCTGATCCAGATATTTATCATAATCCCGCACCGCGGCTTTCGGACTAACAGTGAATCCCTTTTGATCAAGAATGCGGACAATATCATCGTAATTGAGTTCGCTCACGGTCTCACCTTCTACAATCCAATGTTTACGACATGCTAACGGCCACCGGTATTTGTATCACATGATTTCTCTTCGTCGCCTGCACTAACTGCTGCGGCTGGATGTACCACTGTCCCAACTCCCCCATATGGGATACGCTTGCTTCACCTGCTTCGCTTGCATTTCGCCTGTATTTATAAGGAAACCAAAACGCCTGGCAGTGGCAAAGCTAGCGCCCATGCAGACAAGGGCATATTATAACCTATTGATAAAAAGAACTTATTCCGGGTAAATGGCGGAGAGGGTGGGATTCGAACCCACGGCACACTCGCGCGCGCAACGGTTTTCGAGACCGCCCCGTTCGACCACTCCGGCACCTCTCCGCAAGGTCATCGATTGAAGGGGAGAGGGACACTACAGTAAGCTGTTTTATGCTTCAATTAGGCTAAATTACTTTTTTTGGCAGGATTTGGCACGTATAGCGCTAAGAATACTGCAGATTAGAGCCCAAACCGTTGACTCAGAGGGTTGGGTGCGTATATTTCCGCCAAATCGAGCGGGCGTGGTCCCGCTGTTTTCGTTTCTCGGAAGGTCGATCATGTACGCAGTCATAAAGACAGGCGGCAAACAGTACCGCGTAACAAAGGATGACGTCATAACCGTCGAACGAGTTGCCGGAGTTTCTGGTGCATCCGTTACCTTTGATGAGGTGCTCATGGTGGGCGACAAGGCTGGGACACCTAATGTTGCCGGAGCCAGTGTTAAGGGCAGAATTGTTGAACAGTCGCGCGGCGATAAGATTGTTGTCTTCAAGAAGAAACGTCGCAAGGACTACAAAAGGACAGCTGGTCATCGGCAGGATTTGACCGTCATTCAAATTACAGATATTGATCCTGTCAAAAAGCCAGAGGCGACTGCCAAAAAGGCGACTGCCAAAAAGGCGACTGCTAAAAAGGCGACTGCTAAAAAGGCGACTGCTAAAAAGGCGACTGCGAAGGAAGCTGAAGTGGCAAGACCTGAAAAAGTCTCTGCCGAGGAAAGCTGATAGGAGATATGGAAAATGGCGCATAAGAAATCAGGCGGCAGTTCTCGCAATGGGCGTGATTCTGCTGGCAAGCGCTTAGGTGTTAAGAAGTTCGGCGGTGAAGCAGTTATCGCTGGTAATATTATTGTTCGTCAATGTGGAACAAAATGGCATCCGGGTGAAAACGTTGGTTTGGGGCGCGACTACACGATCTTCGCTCGAGCCGATGGCAAAGTAAGTTTTAAAAAGGGCGCTAAGGGGCGTACTTTTGTATCCGTCGATCCAGTAAGCTGACCCAAAACCCAAGAACGTTCTCGCACCGACTATAGTTATGAGGGGGGAATGGGCTTCCATTCCCCTTTTTCTTTGGTCTTCAAGTGCATTGGTGACAAGCTGTCGGCAACAAAATCATGAAATTTCTCGATCAGGCAAAGATATTTATACGAAGCGGTAATGGCGGTCCGGGCTGTGTCGCCTTTCGTCGCGAGAAATACATTGAATTTGGTGGCCCTAATGGCGGCGATGGAGGTCGCGGCGGGGATATAATATTTTATGCCGACTCTTCTTTGAACACCCTTATTGATTTCAGGTATCGCCAGCATTTTAAAGCGCCGAGCGGTGAAGCTGGAGCGGGAAGCGATCGGTCTGGGAAAAGCGGTTCTCCTCTTCGGATTCCTGTTCCCGTTGGAACGGAAATACTCGCCGAAGACCGTGAAATTGTCTTAGCTGATCTCACCGAACAGGGCGCCGAATTTGTTTTTCTTTCTGGTGGCAATGGTGGTTGGGGCAATGCCCGATTTAAGAGTTCGACAAATCAGGCGCCACGCAATGCCAATCCAGGGCAGCCCGGAGAAGAACAGTGGGTTTGGCTTCGGCTAAAGCTCCTTGCGGATATTGGGTTGGTTGGGCTGCCGAATGCGGGCAAATCTACATTCTTAGCAAGTGTGACCCGTGCTCGGCCAAAAATTGCTGGCTATCCATTCACAACACTGCATCCAAACCTGGGTGTAGCGTCAGTTGATGATCGTGAAGTTGTAATTGCGGATATTCCTGGGCTAATTGAAGGTGCTCATAAAGGGGTTGGCCTTGGGACTCGGTTTCTTGGGCACATTGAGCGCTGTGGCGTCTTGTTGCATTTGATTGATGGAACGGCCGATGATCCTGTGCTTTCCTATCTAACGGTACGAAATGAATTGGTGGAGTATGGTTCCGGTCTGGATGACAAAATAGAGGTCGTGGCGCTCAACAAGTGCGACGCAATGGTGGAAAATGATATTGTTGAGCGGAAGAGCGCGCTATTGGCAGCGGGTCTTAGACATGTTTTCCCATTATCGGGTATATCTGGTCGTGGCCGGACGAAACTATTGCGCGCCTTGTTTAATAGCATACCTTTAAAGGTTAAGACGGATCCCCTTGAACCCCCAAAAGGTGCGCTGTTGGAAGACACATCATGGACTCCTTGAGATCTGTTAACATTGCTAGTGCTGAACGGGTTGTTGTCAAGATTGGCTCAGTCCTTTTGGTTGATGGTGAAACTGGTGACCTGCATCGTGCGTGGCTTGATGCTGTATGTGATGATATTGCGACAATGCGAAAACGAGGCCAGTATGTAGCAATTGTCACATCAGGAGCTATTGCGATTGGACGCAGACCTCTTGGTCTTGCCCAGCGTAGTATGCGGCTAGAAGAAAAACAGGCGGCGGCGGCGGCGGGGCAGATGCGCCTGAGCCAGGCCTATCAAGAATCCCTGAGTCGGCATGACCTGACAGTTGCCCAGATTCTCTTAACTATTGAAGATACAGAAGATCGTAGGCGGTTTCTCAACGCGCGGGCCACGCTTGATACACTTCTAAAACTGGGGTCTGTGCCCATCATTAATGAGAATGATACGGTGGCGACTCAAGAAATTCGGTTTGGCGATAATGATCGATTAGCAGCCCGCGTGGCTGCGATGATTAGCGCGGATATCTGCATTCTACTCTCTGATGTAGACGGGCTTTATACCAGTGATCCGACAAAGGACCCAGCCGCTGAACGTATTGAACGGGTTGATAAAGTTGACGAAAATATTCGACGCATGGCGGGGAAAGCTAGGCCTGGACACGGGACTGGTGGCATGGTGACGAAGTTGCATGCAGCCGAAATCTGCTCCGATG
This sequence comes from Rhodospirillaceae bacterium, assembly GCA_045564915.1. GTDB lineage: Bacteria > Pseudomonadota > Alphaproteobacteria > Rhodospirillales > Rhodospirillaceae > JAQWRV01. Next base: position 32,132 of record JBJLGL010000014.1, on the reverse strand, counting down.
CAGGTTGTCATATGGCGATCGCACTGGGGTCCATACCCAATCCTTTGTCTGCTCTAGAGGGCGGCAAGCCCTGCACTTGGTTCTTGAGTTCGGCTGAGCCAAAAGCAGCACGTAAGAAATGGATTAGCGGCACGTTGGAGCCGTCAGGCACTCTGATCATCGATGCGGGGGCTCTTGATGCACTGAATAAAGGCAAGAGTTTATTGCCTGCCGGCGTGGCTGGGGTAGAGGGTGAATTTGATCGTGGAGATGCCGTCTCTATCAATAATCAAAATGGTGAGTCGCTGGGGAAAGGACTTAGCGCTTTTGGATCTGATGACGTAAGGCGCATCATTGGAAGGCATTCATCAGAGGTTGAGGGTATTCTTGGTTATACAGGTCGCAGAGAAATCATACACCGGGATGACCTCGTACTGAATAATTAGATATTAGGTCTAAACAGGCGCGAATTACCTGAGCAAATCTAATTAAGGAGAAATGTAATGAACGGTGGCGGGCAGACATCAAATGATGGAGCTAGTCAGACCATAGATGAAATCATGGAAGACGTTGGACGTTGTGCAGTAACCGCTGGGCGCGTTCTAGCAATTGCGCCTACGGACCAAAAGAATTCTGCCCTCAGAGCGGCGGCAGGCGCCCTCAGAAAAAATTCTCAGCAACTCCTTTCCCAGAACGACTTGGATATGGAAGGGGCCCGCAGTAAGGGGCTAAAAAATGCGATTATTGATCGATTAGAACTGACTGAGGCCCGTATAGAAGGCATGGCCGGGGGATTAGAGGATATCGCCGAATTGAAGGATCCGGTTGGTGAGATTATTGATGCCTTCCAAAGACCAAGCGGCCTAAAGATTGAACGTGTAAGGACACCGTTGGGTGTAATTGGTGTCATCTACGAATCTCGCCCTAATGTAACTGCGGATGCTGGCGCCTTATGTCTTAAAGCTGGAAATGCTTGTATACTGCGAGGTGGCTCTGAGAGTTACTACAGTTCCGCGGCTATTCTTTCCTGCCTCCATGACGGATTAGCAGTATCTGGTTTGCCTATCTCTTGTATTCAAATGGTTCCAACAACAGACAGAGCAGCAGTCGGGAAACTCCTGACAATGACCGATTTTGTTGATGTTATTGTGCCGCGAGGTGGCCAGTCTTTGACGGAGAGGGTAATGCGGGAGAGTCGGATTCCAACCTTTCAGCATCTGGTTGGTTTGTGTCACACTTATATTCACGCTGATGCTGATGTAGTCAAAGCGAGGCGCATAGTGCTCAATGCTAAGATGCGCCGGGTTGGTATTTGTGGTGCAACTGAAACGATCCTTGTTGACCGTTTGATAGTGCCGAATTTACTCGCTCTTATGGTCGAAGATCTAGTTGAAGCTGGGTGTGAAGTGCGGGGTGATGAATCCGTTCAGTCAGTTAACAGCTTAGTTAAGGGGGCCAAAGATTCTGATTGGTCTACTGAATATCTAGACGCTATTGTATCCATTAAAGTTGTCGATAATGTTGAAGAAGCGATTGAACATATAAACAAATATGGTTCTGAGCATACCGATGCTATCGTCACAGAAGATTCAGATGTAGCGGAAGCTTTTATGAATGGGCTGTCGAGTGCAATTGTCATGCACAATGCTTCGACTCAATTCGCAGATGGCGGTGAGTTTGGTATGGGTGCGGAAATAGGAATCGCGACGGGAAAAATGCATGCGCGTGGCCCTGTTGGTGTGGAGCAGTTAACTACCTTTAAGTATAAAGTCCGTGGTAACGGTACTACGCGCCCGTAGATTTTGGATTTAGATGTGTTTAAGCCTACGAAATGGGGGGATCGGCGCTGCATGAGAGTTGGCCTGCTTGGTGGATCTTTCAATCCGGCCCATGAAGGTCATGTGCATATCAGCGAGGAAGCCATTAGGAAGCTGGATCTGAATCAGGTTTGGTGGTTAGTCAGCCCCCAGAACCCTTTGAAACCGAAGCATGATATGAGCCTGTGTGACCGAACTATCCTGGCCCAGAGAATCGCGCGGGCACCCCGGATTCATGTGCTTAATCTGGAAAAAGATTTGAGGTCATTTCGTACCTGGCATACCTTGGATATCCTGAAAATGCGGTTTCCTAGGACTAAATTTGTTTGGCTCATGGGGGCCGATAATTTAGAGCAAATTCCCCGCTGGGCCCGCTGGGCAAGAATCTTTCAAACGGTTCATGTTGCAGTGTTTGACCGCTCTCCTTACTCTCACAAAGTTCTCTATGGTAGGGCCTCAAAGCGATTTGCAAGACGGCGATTACAGGCCTTGCATGGTAAGGCATTTTGGGCAACTAAAGATTCTAGATGGATTTATTTCTCTCAACGGCGTCACCCCGCATCTTCAACAGTTATCCGGCTGGGTGGCATACTATCCTCTATTGTTAAAAGCTATTAGAAGGAGCAGATCATTAGTTCAAAACGTTCTCCGGTCGACCTGGAACAAATGGTCGAATGCATTGAATCTTCTCTAGAAGACGATAAAGCCCAAGATATCTCGGTCATTGACCTTGTGGGAAAAACCTCCATTGCAGACCGTATGATTATAGCATCTGGCAATTCAGCTAGGTTGGTTAGCGCAATGTCTGATCACATTATTCAAAAACTCAAAGAGCTTGGCGTTACCCCTAAAGCGGAAGGGCGCTCCCAGAGTGATTGGGTCTTGATCGATGCTGGAGATATCATTGTACATCTTTTTAGGCCAGAGGTCCGTGCTTTTTATAGCATTGAGAAAATATGGGGTGTGTCCATGCAGTCTTCGGATTCTGGCCCTACTGTAATTTGCACTACACCTGCTTTATAGGGATTACAATGCTATATTTGCAGAAGGCGCATTCGTGAATATCGTTATTGCAGCCGTGGGGCGTATGAAAAATGGGCCAGAGAAATCTATTATTGACACCTACCTCACACGTTTACCCTGGTCAGTAGACATTCGAGAAATTGATCATAAAAACAGCACTCAATTAAACGTAGCTATTCGGAGTGAGACCCAGGCCTTGCTTGATTTGGTTCCTAAGAGAGCACGAACCATTTGCCTTGACTCGAGGGGCAAGTCCATGACCAGTAATGAATTTGCTGATAGAGTAAGGGCCTGGCGAGACGACGGGTTTTCCAGCCTTGCATTTCTTATTGGCGGCCCAAATGGGCTAGAAAAGGGCGGTGTAGATTCAACCGACCTTGCACTGTCGTTTGGTCGGGCAACATGGCCTCACATGTTAGTTCGGGCTATGCTCGTTGAACAATTATATCGCACCCATTGTATTCTGACAGAACACCCGTACCATCGAAGACACTGAATTTTAGGTTGGATTAGATTCTTGAACACCGAGAATTTTTCATGGCGTCTCACATACACTGGGGGTTCACTGGACCGTGCGGCCGAGCTTCGTTCGTCGCAGGGGAATGTCCAAGACTTTGCAAGTTATGAAGATGTACGCATTTTGCCGGTCTGGAAGGGCAATCATTTCTTTTGTGAGGCTAGCGGAGAGAGACAATGGATTTCTAAGCATGATGCTACAGAAATTATGGAAACAGAGAGTGCCCTTATTTTTCTGGGGCGCGGTGACAATATAGTATGGTTCGCATTATCTCTCACCGGCAACGAAGCACCTAAATCTTTGTTGCAATTGGGTAGGTTTGAGCAACTCCACCCTCGTGTTGGTTCCTTGCCAGCCGATCAAGCAGCCCTACTTTCATATGCCAGAGGCATGGTGCTTTGGCATATGAATCACTTACATTGTGGACGCTGTGGCGCGCCAACTAGTGCATTTGATGGTGGCCACGTCCGAGTATGTAGAAATTCCGAGTGTGGATACCGCACGTTTCCTAGAACTGACCCCGCAGTAATCACTTTGGTTGTGCATCCAGATGGTGGCAAGTGTCTTCTCGGTCGCCAAAGTCGCTGGCCTGAGGGTATGTATTCAGTTGTTGCGGGATTTGTGGAGCCAGGCGAATCTCTTGAAGAGTGTGTTCAGCGTGAAATTAGAGAAGAGACAGGTGTGGAAACCACAGACATCCGATATGTCGCTTCACAGCCCTGGCCGTTCCCGTCGTCTCTTATGTTGGGATTTACCGCACGGGCCCTGAATGTAGGATTTAATCCTGGAGATGACGAACTCGAAGACATTCGTTGGGTTACACGCGAGGAATTATCTACATATGGTGAAATGGGAGATGACACTACTGGCCCGAAACTCCCCAACACGTTTTCTATTGCCCGCATGCTCTTGGAGCGCTGGCGTGCTGAGGGGGACTAAATGCTTAAGCTAATTTTCATCTGGGGAGGCTGCTTCTAGCCGGTAAGGATGAGCTGGATAGGTCCCTAAAATTCTTACTTCTTTTGTATAAAAGTTAAGTTCTTCAAGGGCGAGCTTGACTGGGCGTTCTTCAGGATGCCCCTCTATGTCGGCATAAAATTGGGTCGCCGTAAAGTGCCCTCCAAGCATATAGCTTTCAAGTTTGGTTATGTTGACACCATTGGTTGCTAATCCGCCCATGGCTTTATACAGGGCAGCCGGGACGTTGCGCACTCGGAAAACTATAGAGGTCACAACAGCTCCACTACCTTGCTTTGGTATCTGCGAATTCTGAGACATAATAATAAAGCGTGTTGTGTTGTGCGCAGCATCTTCGATATTTGAGGCTAGTACGTTTAGGCCATATATTTTTGCTGCTAAAGACGAGGCAATTGCACCTACGGTTGGGTCGCCCCGTTTTGCAACATCCCGGGCCGCTCCAGCGGTGTCGCTGGCAGAAACTTGCTCTAATCCATACTTTTTTATGAAGTTACGGCATTGTGACAATGCTGGTAATTGGCTTTCCACAACCTTTAGGTCCTCAAGTGTTGCACCTTTCACCGCAAGTAATTGGTGATTTACGTGCTGAAAATGTTCACCGATGATATGTAAGCCCGAGTCTGGCAGAATGTGATGAATATCGGCAATCCGGCCCATGACGGAGTTTTCCACAGGAATCATGGCAAGCAAGGCTTGATTTTCCCTTACAGCGGAGAATGCATCCTCAAATCCTTGGCATGCCATATATCTCATTTCCGGGTAGGCAGATTGGCATGCAAGGTGAGAATTTGCTCCGAGTGCGCCTTGGAACGCTATAGTCTTAGAAGCATGATTAGTTGGTGATTGAGACATTTGAGATAAGCCGTGACCGGGGTTAGGGTGCCAAAATCTGCCTTGCCCTCTCAAGGTCAGCCGGAGTATCAACACCAAAGGGAACGCTGTCAACGAGACCGGCAGAAATAGTCATTCCATTGGTTAGGCCGCGCAACTGCTCAAGCTGCTCTCTCACTTCAAGTCCCGAAGGCTGAAACTTGACGAACCGGCTTAACGCCCGACGCGTGTAGGAATAAATTCCGATGTGATGGTAGACTGGGCCCTCGCCTGATGGAATTAAGCTCCTGCTGAAATAGAGTGCTGGCGCAATTTTGACCCCGGGTGGAAAATCAATTGCTACCTTGACTACATTTCGGTCTTCGAGTTCGTGCTTGTCGGTAATTTCGGCAACCAGAGTGCCAATATCAGTTTTACCGCGCACGAGAGCGTCAATCGCAGTATTGACGATTCGTGGGTCCATGGTTGGCAAGTCACCTTGCACATTAATTACATGGTCAAACTCGTGATCAGGATCGAATGTTTCAGTGGCCACCCAGACCCGATCAGACCCACTGGGTAGGTCCGGTGCGGTCATTACCGCCGTACCACCAGCCTCCCGCACGGCATCAGCGATAGCCTCATCACCGCACGCTACTAATACTGGCCCAACATCTGCGGCAATTGCTTTTTTCCATACATGAATAATCATAGGCTCAGATCCGATCCGAGCTAAGGGCTTATCCGGAAGCCGCGATGCAGCCAATCGCGCCGGTATAACGACCAGGGTGTTTTTGTGAGTCATTTTTTCAATCTAAACCTTCTCATCCTTTTGATTCTAACAAGCCATGGAAAGGCTTCACTTTTTTGCCTCTTAACATGATAATAGGTCCCAGTTTAGGATATCTATTGAGATTAGCGACCTAACCCTTTATGGGATGGGCATCGTTACTGGCTAAGGACCAGAAAATGGCGGAAAAACAGTCCCCCGACAAGTTTAAGTCCAATTCGGCAATGATGGCCGGGTTTGCGGCTGTTTGGCTGACCATCGGTGCAAATGAAGTTAGCCATTTCCTAGTTCCTGACGACGATGGTTTTACTACATTTGGCTATGAAATTGAAATTCCAGAGGGATTCGGGGCCGGCGGGGGCGAGGTAGTTGATGATATCTTGGTCGATGTTAAACCGCTATTAGCCACAGCAGCTGTTGAAGATGGAACAAAAGTGGCTCGCAAGTGCCAATCATGTCACACATTTGAACAGGGTGAGCGCAATGGCACCGGCCCTAACCTTTACAATATTGTTGGCGCAAGTTTAGCAGACCGTCCTCGAGACGGCTTCAAGCTGTCAGAATCGATACTGGCTGGTGCTGATGTTTGGACTTATGACAATCTGAACGCATACTTGGAAGATCCTAAGAGTTTTGCTCCTAAAGGCACCATGTCTTTTATAGGTTTACGCAAACCCAAAGATCGCGCTTCCATCATCAAATTCTTGATGAGTAAGACGGAGAGCCCACCTGAAGTGATTTTAGATCCAGTGGAAGCACTCATTGGAGAATCAGCTGAGACGGAGAGTAACATCATGGATGCGGGTATAGACAATGTTGTTGAAGCGGCTGATGACGCTGTGGAAATGCCATAATCGCGCCTTCAATGGCAGAAAAAAAACTCGCCTCTGATTGTTTTGCTCTTGCGCAGCAACTAGCGGATGCTGCTTCAGAGATAACACTCTCCTATTTTCGCAACGATGTAGCTGTGGAGGATAAGGCTGACAACAGTCCGGTCACTCTTGCCGATCGGGAAACAGAGGCGGCTTTGCGCTCGCTCATTGAGAAGGCTTTTCCTGAACATGGTATTATCGGTGAGGAATATGGCACCGACCGGCCTGATGCAGATTACGTATGGGTATTAGATCCGGTAGATGGAACCGTATCATTCATAAACGGAGTCCCACTTTTTACAACTATTGTAGGCATTGTAAAGAACGGTGAGCCCTGGCTCGGCCTGATAGACCAGCCAGTATTAAAAGAGCGCTGGATCGGCGGCGCCAGCCAAGCCACGATGCTGAATGGAAAACTTGCTAAGGTAGGTTCCTGCGCATCGTTGTCCGCTGCGTCTCTTTACATAACCTCGCCTGATTTCTTCGATCCCGAAGAGTGCCTTGCAGTTGACCGATTGACCAAAGCAGTAAAGGCACGTCGGTACGGCGGAACGGACTGTTACCATTATGGTATGGTCGCTAGCGGGTGGACGGATATGGTTTGCGAGAAGCTTAGTGTATACGAATACGGCGCGATGGTTCCCATTATCGAGAATGCAGGTGGTGTCATGACGGACTGGGGGGGTCTGCCGTTGAATGGAACTGAGTATAGGCAAGTTCTTGCATCATCTAATCTTTCTATACACGCGGATGCTGTGGCAATTCTATCCCAGGAGTCTTTGTAATATGAAGATTGGAAACAAGCTGTTCACCAACCTTTTACTTGCAGCCTGCTACAGTTTTTACACTTCCTCAGCCGTTGCTGAATACGGTACGCCTGTCCATGGTTTTGCAATTCATAACTCACCGAAATACCAAAAAGGTTTTCTGCATTTTGATTACGTTAATCCCAAAGCACCCAAGGCGGGAAAGGTCATTGTGCGCGCTGGCTCCACTACATTTGACTCTCTTAACCCTTTCATACTGAAGGGCACACCAGCCGCCGGACTTTCTGGACTGCATCAGCATGATCACCTTCCTGCCATTTCTACCCCCATTTCTGAAAGTTTGATGATCAGCAGCCTTGATGAGCCGTTTACAATGTACGGCCTGATTGCAGAAACTATAGAGGTGCCAAAAGATAGAACATCTGTGAAGTTTCGTCTCCGGCCCGAGGCCCAGTTTCAGGACGGATCCCAAATTGTTGTAGATGATGTCATTTTCTCGTTCAACATTTTGACATCTGAAGGAGCACCTCTCTACCGGGCCTATTTTGGTGATGTTGATCGTGTAGAAGAAACTGGAGATCGAGAAGTTACCTTTTTCTTTAGAACAAGCAACAATGAGTTACCGCTCATTCTTGGGGAAATGCCGATCCTGTCTCGTGCGTATTGGATAAATAAAGATTTCCAGGACCCAGGTTTAATTTCCCCACTTGGGAGCGGCCCATACCGAATAAAGAGATTCGAGCCGGGCCGCTTTATTGAATACGAAAGGAACCGAGGCTATTGGGGCGCTGATTTGCCAGTAAATGTCGGAAGGCATAATTTTGACTCTATTCGCTTTGACTATTATCGCGATCAAGTAGTGGAGTTCGAAGCCTTTCTCGCTGGTGAGTATGATATTCGTTATGAGAACTCCGCTCGAAATTGGTCTATTGGTTATAAGGGTGATGACCTTGAGCAAGGCCGAATCGTTAAGGAAGAATTTCCTGACCAGACCCCGTCGGGTATGCAAGGATTTGTCTACAACACACGGCGGCCTGTCTTTGCTGATCGGGAGGTTCGCAAGGCTCTAGCGTTTGCATTTGATTTTCCATGGACCAATAAGACTATTTTCTACGACCAGTATGAGAGAACGCGCAGCTATTATGAGAATTCTGAACTTGCGGCAATTGGCCTGCCTGTAGGTCTCGAACTTGAGATTCTTGAGCCATATCGTGATCAACTACCACCAGAACTTTTTGATGATGAATATCGCCCTCCAACAACAAACGGCAGTGGTAATATCAGAGAAAATCTATTGAAGGCTCAAGCCATTCTTAAAGAAGCTGGATGGTCACAGGAAGCGGATGGGCTAAAACATGCTGACGGAACATTATTTACATTTGAGATATTACTACGCAACCCAACGTGGGAGCGAATTATTGCTCCATTTATTCAGAATCTTAAACGCATAGGAATAAATGCCACAGTTAGAACTGTTGACACTTCCCAATGGGTTAATCGCGTTCAGGCCTTTGACTTTGACATGATTGTGTTTCCTTGGGGCCAGACACTGTCGCCTGGGAATGAGCAGAGAGATTACTGGGGATCTGCAGCCGCTAATCAAGAAGGGTCGCGTAATTTTTCAGGCATTAAAGACCAGGTAGTAGACGAACTAATTGAGAAACTAATTCTTGCAAATACCAGGGAAGGCTTGGTGGCGCACGTGCGTGCGCTAGACCGTGTTCTACAGTGGGGCTACTATGTCATCCCACATTGGCATACACCTAATAATCGAGTTGCGTCGTGGAACAAATTCTCACACCCTGAGGAAGTGCCACTGCGCGGTGTTGCCTTTTCTACTTGGTGGTATGATAAGGCAAGGGCCACAACGTTAGATGGGGAGGAAGTCGACAGTGGGCGAGAAAAAAGTGAAGCTATAAAGCCAGATGTTGTTGGGGTGGGATCTAATCCACCAGATGCTCCTGATGATAGAGCACTAATCGTTTTGATCGCGATCATCGGTATGGTTTTGCTCTTGTGGAACCTCGTACGGCGTCGCAGTCGGTGATAGAATAGCGTAATTAGAGAATGACCACCTATATTGCTCGCCGCATCGCGCTTATTCCCATTACGCTTTTCGGAATTATTGCAGTAAATTTTGCAATTGTTCAGTTCGCGCCAGGCGGCCCTGTTGAGCAGGCTCTAGCTCAACTCCAAGGGCTGGAGGTTGCCGCGACAGCCCGCATAGCAGGTGTCGCCGGTGAGTCTGTTTCTACATCAAGCACATATCGCGGGGCCCAGGGCCTGCCGCCAGAAATTGTAGCGGATATTGAGCGCCAATTTGGCTTCGACAAGCCTCCACTACAACGGTTTATTCTAATGATTCGTAACTATGCAACTTTTGATCTCGGTGAAAGTTACTTCCGTTCGCAAGGTGTGTTTGAACTTATTATTGATAAGCTACCTGTTTCTATATCATTAGGTGTGTGGTCGACGTTGATCATCTATTTGGTGTCTATTCCTTTGGGCATTACAAAGGCGGTGCGCGATGGATCTAGATTTGATATTGCGACATCTTATGCAGTCTTTATTGGATATGCGATTCCGGCCTTCTTGTTTTCAATATTATTAATTATTCTGTTTGCGGGCGGGCGTTTTCTAGATTGGTTTCCCCTGCGTGGTTTAACCTCTGACAATTGGGATGATTTAAGCCTGATAGGCAAGACCATAGACTATTTCTGGCATTTAACACTTCCTGTTACGGCTATGGTGGTGGGGGGATTTGCTTCTCTAACCATGTTAACAAAGAACTCTTTTCTGGATGAAATCAACAAACAATACGTCCTGACAGCCCGTGCTAAAGGTCTCTCACCTAGTAGGGTGCTATATGGCCACGTCTTTCGTAATGCTATGCTGATCATAATTGCCGGTTTCCCAGCGACACTCGTGGGTATGTTATTTACTGGTTCAGTGCTGGTCGAAGTTATTTTTTCTCTAGATGGCCTTGGGCTATTGGGGTTTGAGGCCATAATAAATCGGGATTATCCCGTAGTCTTTGGCACACTCTATGTGTTCAGCCTAATCGGTCTAGTCCTAAATCTTGTAAATGACATTGCGTATCATATGGTTGACCCGCGTATCGACTTTGAAAGTCAAATGTCATGACTCTCGGAGTAGCGTTTCTATCAGCAAGAATTTCCCCATTGAGCAGACGTAGAATTGCTAATTTTAAAGCTAATCGACGTGGACTGTGGTCGCTTTATATCCTTGTAATCTTGACCATCTTTGCTTTGTTTGCTGAGTTTATAGCTAATGACAAGCCAATCTTTTTATCTTTTGAAGATGAGTTCTATTTTCCCGTCTTTTTCGATTATCCTGAAACGGACTTTGGAGGAGACTTCTCAACTCCGACAGACTACCGCGATCCTTATATTGAAGGCCTCATTGAGAAATCTGGTTGGGTCTTGTGGCCACCAGTACGTTTTAGTTACGACACCATAAACTATCGTCTTGAGGTCCCTGCACCTTCTCCACCCTCGGAAGAGAATTGGTTCGGTACGGATGATCAGGCTCGCGATGTGTTTGCGCGTGTACTGTATGGGTTTCGCCTTTCTCTTTTCTTCGGTATCAGCCTCACGCTTCTTGCATCAATCATTGGGGTCACGGCTGGTGCAGTGCAAGGATATTTTGGAGGTTGGACTGACCTACTATTTCAGAGGTTTATTGAAATCTGGAATGGCCTTCCTCAACTTTTTGTATTGATCATCGTTTCGTCTTTTATAGCGGCGGGTTTCTGGACCCTTCTTATTGTCCTACTTTTATTTAGTTGGACAGCTTTGGTGGCTGTAGTCAGGGCCGAGTTCTTGCGCGCACGAAATTTTGATTACGTTAGGGCCGCAAGAGCACTGGGCATGCATGATGCTAAGATTATGGTTAAGCACGTATTGCCGAATGCAATGGTAGCGACCGTTACCTTTCTTCCTTTTATTCTGTCTGGCTCAGTTGTTGCTCTCACGTCTCTCGACTTCCTTGGACTTGGCTTGCCAGCAGGCTCTCCGTCGCTTGGTGAACTCTTACGACAAGGTAAGGAAAACCTCCAGGCGCCGTGGCTGGGGCTAACAGCCTTTTTTGCATTAGCCGGCATGTTGACTTTGTTAGTCTTTGTCGGAGAAGCCGTTAGGGATGCTTTCGATCCTCGTAAAGACGCGTCGTGATAGAGGCAACAAAATCCATAGCATCTAAGCACGACCGCAAACGGGTTCTCTCGGTGCAAAATCTATCAGTCAATTTTCAGCAGAGTCAGACAGAAACGTTGGCTGTAGACGGTGTTTCGTTTGATCTCCATGCGGGCGAAATACTTGCCTTGGTAGGAGAGAGCGGTTCAGGTAAGACGGTAACAGCACTTTCAGTGCTGCAGTTACTGCCTACCTCAGCAAAATTTCCAAACGGAAAAATAATGGTGGGTGATAAGCAAGTCATTGGCGGATGCGAAACAGATCTTCGACAAATACGCGGTGATAAAGTGGGAATTATCTTTCAGGAGCCTATGACTTCTCTCAATCCGCTCCAATCAATCGAAAAGCAAATTGGGGAAGTGCTAGAGATTCACCGAAACCTCGATGCTGGACAGATACGCAAGCGTGTTCTGGAGCTTCTCGATATGGTTGGCCTATCAAGCGAACAAAATAGGTTGGGAGCTTTGCCTCATGAACTTTCGGGGGGTCAGCGCCAAAGAGTTATGATTGCGATGGCTCTTGCATTAGAGCCGGATATTCTGATTGCGGATGAACCTACAACGGCACTGGATGTTACAATTCAAGCGCAAATTCTGGATATCCTTGAGGAGCTTCAGAGCCGGCTTGGGATGGCTATTCTATTCATCACGCACGACCTTTCTATCGTCCAACGAATTGCCAATCGGGTCTGTGTGATGAAGGCTGGCAAGGTAGTAGAAGAAGGCTCTATCCGGGATGTTTTCGAGAAGCCGGCGCATTCATATACGCAAGAGTTGTTAGCTGCCCAGCCAAAGTTGGGTGCCCTGCGAGACAAGAGCGCAGAAGGAAATCTGATTTCGGTGGAGCATTTGAAGGTGTGGTTCCCCATCAAGACAGGGTTGGTCCGACGCACGGTTGGTCACATAAAGGCCGTGGATGATGTAACTTTTTCTCTAAGTGCTGGCAAAACACTTGGTGTAGTGGGAGAGAGTGGATCTGGCAAGACCACTCTTGGTCTAGCCCTGCTGCGTTTAATTAGCAGTTCAGGCACTATTCGTTTTCAAGGAACCAATATAGAGGCCTACGCCTCAAAAGAAGTACGTCCTCTTCGTAGATCCATGCAGATGGTCTTTCAAGATCCATACAGTGCTTTGAGTCCGAGGTTGTCAGTAAGCCAAATTGTCGAAGAGGGTCTTATTGTGCATGGGCTAGTAAGTGACCTAACTCATAGGCGAGAGCATGTGTCGCGCGCGCTGGCCGATGTGGGTTTGGATCCTGATGTTATGGATCGTTATCCACATGAGTTTTCTGGAGGACAGCGTCAGAGAATCGCTATAGCGCGTGCATTAGTTTTAGAGCCAAAATTAATAGTCCTGGATGAACCCACTAGCGCGCTCGATGTCTCGGTTCAGGCCCAAATTGTTGACCTTCTACATGAACTTCAAGACCGGTTTAATCTTGGTTATATATTCATTAGCCATGATCTGCGCGTGGTCCGCGCTATGGCAGATGACATTATCGTCATGAAAGAGGGGCAGGTAGTGGAAAGTGGCCGAGCTGCTGCAGTATTTGAAGCGCCCCGAGAGCTTTATACACGCTCTCTATTATCCGCAGCTCTTGGCTTAAAGGTGCAACATACTTAGGCAGCTGCGGATTAGTCTAGTTCTACTGGTGAAGAAAGCCGCAATGTTCTATTAGAGTTTTATGCGTACGCTAGTTCATCACCCCATATCAACATTGTCACGAATCATTAGATTAATAATGAAAGAGAAGCACCTTGAAGCTGATGAACGCATCGAGCCATATTGGATGGGGCAGGAGCACTTCTTGGTCCTTAACCCAGCGGGGGAGGTGCCTGTGCTCGTCGAGGAGGAAAATGTCGTTATTTCAGGAGGGTATGCGATTGTTGAATACCTAGAAGAGGTATATCCGGAGGTGCCTTTAGTTGGATCTACCAGCAAAGCTCGCGCCGAAGCGAGAAGGTTGCTGCACTGGTTCGAATCCAAATTTAACTCAGAAGTGACGGAGTTCTTGTCTAAAGAGAAGCTCTTTAAAAGGTTAGCTAAGAGTGAGGAGCCGGACTCAAGGGCCATTCGTGCCGGGCGTCAAAACATCCATGCGCACCTAGAATATATTGCCTGGCTGACCGATCGCCGAAGGTGGCTTGCAGGCGATAACTTGTCTGTCGCTGACCTAGCGGCTGGCGCGCACATTTCTCTAATAGATTACACAAACGATGTCCCATGGGAGCAGCATCCCTTGGCCAAGGAATGGTATGCGCGACTTAAATCTCGTCCTTGTTTTAGACCCCTTTTGGGAGATGTAGTGATGGGAATTAGCCCAGCTCCAATCTATGCTAACCTAGACTTCTAGGGTTTTGGCTTTTCCTTATTATCGATTAGGCCAAGATTCAAATCGATACGCTCTATATGCTCCCTAACGGCATTCCCGGCTGCAGACTCTGGCTCTAGCTCTAGAACCTTTATCCACGCAGCTCGTGCTGATTCTTTTTCCCCCTGATTCTCCGCCAACAAACCTAGCTCCAGTAAAGCGTCCACATAATTTGGGTCGCCCATAAGCACACGGTTAAGGTCATCGTAAGCTAGGTCGGGTAGCTTCAGTCGGCGGTATGCACTACCACGCAGAACCAGAGCATCTAAAGACTCGGGGTCGCTATCAATGACTCTATTAAGATCGTCTATAGCTGACCATAGGTCATCGAGTGCAGCGTGGCACAATGCCCGGTCCATGTAGACCCCTCTATCTCGATCATCTAGTACTAAGGCGGATGTGAAAGCGCTTAATGCGCGACTATAGTCATTGACCTGCATCCAGGCGCGGCCAGCATGCGCCCATAGTCCAGATCTGATAGATCGATTACTCGCAGATTGGGACGCCAGGCTCTGCATGCGTAGAGCAGCTTCTTCGGCGTCTCCAAGAGACATTAATGATAATGCTTCACAATGCTGTGCAGGTTCTCTTCCTTTTAACCGAATCCACCTTCGCGCCATTTCTAGGCCGATTTCAGGGTTGGTGTCAGCAGCTTGCAGGCATCGATAATAGGTGTCTTCCTGATTATCTGCATAGATCGTTGTGTCTAAAGCGCTCGGTGCAGCGAGCACGCTGGAGGTAAGAAAAGCAATGCAAGTGGCGCAGCTCATTTTCTGCGCTGCATATGGTTGCTGAAGCCACATACTATGCACGGACATTCAAACCACTCTTTACATGAATGAATCTCCGAATACGAACAAACCGACCAGTTCTCGGGTCAACATCTCCTTCAGCACCAATACCCCCCTGCTTGTAACCCAGAATGCCATTAATCAGACCGAGGACCCCAATTTTTTCTTTATTGCCATATCGGCCCGTCTGAACAGTTGGGTGTTTCGCAAGTTTTTCGTTGCATTCTACCCGGGCGTTCAACAGTTGTGTTAGAGCGATTGGATCCCGTTCAAGTGCGTCGTTTAAGACAGCAAGGGTATTTTTAACTTTGGGGTCAGGAGAAGTCATAAGCTGGCACTAATAGTCATACGGAGCTGCTCAATTATGGTAACCAATCGAGACAGATCATCTGGTTGAGAGAGCCGGTGATCACCATCCTTGATCAAAATCGTTTCAACATCGCTTGATGTGATAATTTCTGCCAATGCAAGCGACGTTGAAAAAGGGACATCATTATCTTTCTGGCCATGTAAGAGACGGACCGGACTATGAATAGGTATTGTGTCGTGCATTACTAGACAGTCTCGTCCGTCCTCTATTAAGCCATATGAAATATAATAAGGCTCTTGATCATAATCGCTTGGTTGCTCAAGAAAACCGTCTTTCTTCATTTCATTTTGTTCTTCTTTGCTCAAGGCATTCCAGATAAGGTCTTCGGTAAAATCTGGCGCGGCTGCAATTCCAACCAGTCCACTAACACGGTGTGGCCGGGCAAGGGCTGCACGCAACATCACCCAACCTCCCATGCTGGAGCCAACCAGAATCTGTGGCCCTTCTGTTAGATGATCGATAGCTGCTACTGCATCATCGGTCCATTGGCTAATACATCCGTCGCGAAAGTCTCCGGATGATTCTCCATGTCCGTACATATCAATCGATAGAAATGCCAGATTAGATTCCTGGCAGTAGGCCATGAGAGCTGCAGCCTTAGAACCTTTTCTGTCCGATCTAAGTCCGTGTAGGAAAAAAATACCAGGTGCCTTGCCCGCAACTCTATCGTAGGCGATTACGGCTCCATCGGGACGCTGTAAAGTGGTGGCATTGGGTTTCAAAGGTAAAATTCCAAACGAAGTAAGAAAGTGTAATACTTAATACTGATTTGATCGCTCAAGTACCGTAAACTAGCATTAATATGTCATCTAAACCTATCATCAAGACTTGCCTGCAAATTCTGCCTTCGCTTGGTACTGGCGGTGTTGAGCGTGGTACCATTGATATGGCCCAAGCCCTCGTTAGGGAAGGCTGGAGGGCACTCGTAGCTTCTGAAGGGGGCCCGCGGTTGCGAGAGTTGGAGCGGACCGGCGCAGAACATTTTGTTTTGCCACTCGCAACAAAATCACCATTAAGGATGTGGCTAAATAGCAAGCAGTTGGCTGAATTGATATCAAATCAATCAATCGATATTGTACACGCTAGGTCGCGGGCTCCAGCCTGGAGTGCGCACTGGGCAAAAAATTCTATAGAGTTTCCCTTGATCACGACTTTCCACGGCACGTATAGCCGAGGTCTGCTAGGTCTTAAGAAGCCATACAATCGCATTATGACCTTGGGGACACCAACTATTGCAGTTTCAGATTTTATTGCCAACTATATCGCCAATGAATATGAGGTCGATGAGAGTATCATCCAAACTATTTATCGTGGGATTGATACGGAAGTATTCGATCCAAGGTCAGTAACTCCAGCGCGCATTATAGACCTGGCAAAGAAATGGCGGCTTCCAGATGGTGGTCCAATAGTAATGCTGCCAGGCCGTTTAGCAAGTTGGAAGGGCCACGCACTTGTTGCTGATGCCCTTTCAATTCTTAAATCCTCAAACGGTATGCCAGAGGGTTGGCGCTGCCTTATGGTGGGGCCTTCATCTGAAGGGTCAGCATATAGGTCACGTCTAGAGTCATATATTGAATCTCATGGTGTTGGAGGAGACATACAAATCATTGAAGATTGTCGTGATATGGCTGCTGCATATATGGTTGCCGATGTGGTCATTTCAGCATCGACCAGGCCAGAAGCATTTGGCCGCATTGTTGCAGAGGCGCAAGCAATGGGGCGGCCTGTGGTGGCGCCAGCACATGGTGCGGCTCAAGAAATCATGTTGCCCGGTGTTACTGGGTGGCTTTTCACGCCTGGAGATGCAAAATCACTTGCTGGTGCGATCAGGCGAGCTGCTACCCTTAAAAAAGGCATGCGCGAGGATCTCGCGGACCGTGCGAGAGAACATGTCATCAACCATTTTAGCAAAAAAAACATGACCGATAAAACGCTCAAGATATATGAAAGCATGATCTATCAATCCGGGAAATAAATATAAGAGACGTGATTAATAGCCAATTAAAACATGAAGAGAAACAATCGATCTTGGTCATCCAAACCAAGTCGCTAGAGTCATTCGTATATGCCTTGCGCGCTTTTTCTGCAATTCGTATGCATCATGATGGTGCTGGAATTACCCTGGTATGCAGTAAGGCTATGGTCGATTTTGCGCGTGTAGCCCCTTATTTTGACGAGGTAATCCCAGACACAGGTTCAGTTCTGGGGTTGTGTTCACTCGTGCGCGGGCAAACATTTGACAGGGTTTATGATCTTGATACTTCAACAAGAACGAAACAGGTATTTACTCTAGCTAAAACGTGGAGGCAAAGGCTGGGCTTCGAACAGCCAATCCCTTGGTGTGGTCATGCAAAGGGGTGTTCTTATTTCTATACAAATTCTGACCAATCAACAGCGCACTGTAGTGATAGTCTCATGACCCAAATTGGGGTTGCTGGAATAAGCGAGCATCCCCCCGCAAGCTTAGCATGGGTGTCACGTTCAGTTGGCACTTTCTCGCTGCCACTTTCTCTCAGCGAGCCATTCATTCTGTTTGCCCTCGACCCGGGAGGAGTAAATGGCGTCCAGTGGACTCCAAGTCACTATGCCGAAATGGCAGCAGTTTCGTCGGCTAGGGGCGAACGTCCGGTGTTAATTGGGGAAAAAAAGGCTCAAGATATTACCGAAGCTGTTGTTGGGGTTGTTCCTGAAACTATCAATTTATGCGGCCAAGCCTCCTACATAGAGCTTGTTTTTCTAGCTTGGGCTGCGTCTTGTGCCATTGGGGCCGACAATAGCTTTATGCACCTATTAGCTGCAGCTGGATGCAGAAGTGTTGTTCTTTATGACCCGGGGTCTGATGCGGCCCTGAGTGGCCATCGCGGGCCAGATGTGACCATACTACGCCGGCATACTCTCGCTTCAATTGCGGTTGCTGAAGTAGTCCAGGCCCTAAATAAAAAGACAATAACTTGACTTGTTTGGCTATCTTCTTAGATTGCCCGCGCTTCGTCGTCCTTGAGTATGAAAAGGGAATCCCATGGTTGCCATCACCCTGCCAGACGGCAGTGTGCGTGAATTTGCAGACCCTGTAACAGGCACAGCACTGGCTGCTGACATTGGTCCGGGCTTAGCTAAAGCCGCACTGGCTATAAATCTTAATGGTGAAATGCGAGATCTCAAAACTGTCATTTCCCATGATTCGAATGTCGCAATAATCACTGCCAAGGACTCAATAGCCCTGGAATTGCTGAGACATGATGCTGCTCATGTTATGGCAGAGGCTGTTCAAGAACTATACCCAGAAACCCAGGTCACTATTGGGCCTGTCATCGAAAACGGCTTCTTTTACGACTTTGCTCGGTCTGAACCTTTTACGCCTGGTGATTTAGAAGAAATCGAGAAGCGGATGAGGGTGATTGTAGATCGCGACGAGCAAATTGATAGAGAAGTATGGGAACGCGATAAGGCCTTAGCTTATTTCAATGATGCAGGTGAGAAATACAAAGCAAAAATAATTGAAGATCTTCCTGCGGATGAAGAGGTTGGAATTTATAGACAGGGGGCATGGCTAGACTTGTGCCGTGGACCTCATTTGCCGTCGACAGGCAAACTGGGGCATGCATTTAAGCTTATGAAGCTAGCTGGTGCATATTGGCGTGGCGATCATCGAAATGAGATGCTGCAGCGAATATATGGCACGTGTTGGGCAGATGCTAAACAACTCAAAGCTTATCTTATAATGCTTGAGGAGGCAGAAAAGCGAGATCATCGAAAGTTGGGCCGTGAAATGGACCTATTTCATCTCCAAGAACAGGCTCAGGGGTCGGTCTTCTGGCACCCTAAAGGCTACACTATCTGGCTGGTTCTGGAAAAATATATCCGTAGCCGTTTAGATGATGCCGGATATGTTGAGGTCAAGACTCCCCAGCTACTTGACTCGGCTTTCTGGGAGCAGTCAGGGCATTGGTCAAAATTCAGAGAAAATATGTTTGTAGTACCAGATGAGATTCCAAGTATTGATGACGATGCACCAGTCTTGCCAAAGAACGCCCGCTTGATGGCTATCAAGCCTATGAACTGTCCTGCACATGTGCAGATCTATAAGAATGACATCCGCAGTTACCGCGACCTGCCGATCCGTATGGCAGAATTTGGATGCTGCCACAGGAATGAACCGCATGGAGCACTTCACGGCTTGATGCGTGTGAGGCAGATGACCCAAGATGATGCACATATCTTCTGTCGGGAAGACCAAGTTACAGAAGAGACGACACAGTTTTGCGCGCTGCTACAGTCCGTATATAAAGACCTCGGATTTGACGAATTAGAGGTCAAATTAGCCACTAGGCCGGAGGTGCGCGCTGGGGAAGACTCCACATGGGACCAGGCTGAGGAAGCGCTTGAAGCTGCAGTCAAAGCAGCGCAGCTGGAATATGCAATAATTCCCGGTGAGGGAGCGTTCTATGGACCCAAGCTAGAGTTTCACCTTAAGGATGCGATTGGTCGGACCTGGCAGTGCGGAACCATTCAGCTCGATTTCGTTTTGCCAGAACGACTCGATGCTGTTTATGTGGGTCAGGATGGAGAGAAACATCGCCCAGTTATGCTGCACCGCGCTATTCTTGGCAGTTTGGAACGCTTTATTGGAATCCTAATCGAAAACTATAGTGGCAAGTTTCCGCTGTGGCTTGCACCTGTACAGGTAGTTGTGGCGACGATCACGTCGGAAGCTGATGTTTACGCTGTTTTTGTGGCGGACTCATTACGGTCCTGTGGGCTTCGGGTGGAGACAGATCTGCGGAATGAAAAAATTAATTACAAGGTTCGCGAGCATTCTCACGCCAAGGTTCCAGTGATAGCAGTTGTAGGTCAGAAAGAAGCAGAGTCCCAAACGGTTGCCCTGCGGCGCTTAAGCGGCAAAACCCAAGAAATACTTGCCCTTACAGAGGCAGTCGATACACTCAACTCAGAAGCTACCCCACCCGGTTCTTGAAGGATGTAAAATTATATTAGACCTAAGCCTAATGTCGTTAACCGCGTGGCTGGTGCATTGAGGCTAAATTCAGTTCTATATTAAAGCGAGTTCTTAAACGAAATAAAGGAGACTCTTAAATATCTAGACCCATGACCACGACGCCGCCGTCCAAGGATGGACCGCGCTGTAAACGAGGGAATTGATGTTCCACAGGTACGTCTTATTGGAGCAGATGGTGCAAACATTGGCGTCGTTACTGCCCAGGAAGCTATGGGGCACGCCGATGAGGCGGGCTTAGACCTTGTGGAGATATCACCCAATGCTGATCCTCCAGTGTGTAAGATTCTTGACTACGGCAAGTACAAGTATGAAGCACAGAAAAAAAAGAATGAAGCAAAGAAAAAGCAAAAGGTCATCGATGTAAAGGAGATCAAGCTTCGTCCTAATATCGATAGCCATGACTATGATGTTAAGATGCGTAACATGAGACGATTTCTTGGTGACGGCGATAAAGTCAAGGTAACACTGAGGTTTCGTGGTCGTGAGATGGCTCATCAGGAGTTGGGCGTCGACGTGCTCAATAGGGTCAGGTCGGATATCGGCGAAATTGCTAAAGTGGAACAAGAGGCCAAAATGGAGGGCCGTCAAATGGTGATGGTGGTAGCCCCACGTTAACCCTTTAGGGTCTCCAAGGAGTGCTATCGAACCGTTTACTTTCTTGCAAATTCAATAGTCTAGCGGTATAAACCGCCGCTTCCTTTGCAGATAATACTGTGAGGACTGCCTATTTTATAGGCCAATGACGGTCCGGCGAGAGGCGATTTTAGAGCCTGGGCATGCCGATCCGTTGGAAATACTAGAGAATAAGGAATGAAAAATGCCCAAAATGAAGACGAAAAGTGCCACGAAACGGCGCTTCCGAACGACGGGCTCTGGCAAGCTTAAGGGTAACTTTGCCTATAAGCGTCACTGTCTCGGGTCAAAAACTCAGAAAATGAAGCGCAAGGCGCGGGGCTCCTTTGTTTTGGCTGATTCTGATGCCAAGATAATAAGAAAATTCCTGCCCTATGGCACGTCGTAACGGAGGCCTTAGATGTCACGTGTAAAAAGGGGTGTCACCACTCATGCTCGCCACAAGAAAGTGCTCCTGGCGGCCAAAGGTTACCAGGGACGCAATTCGAAGAATTTCCGAGTAGCCAAGCAGAAAGTCGAAAAAGGTCTTCAGTATGCCTACCGTGACCGGCGCGTAAGAAAGCGCAATTTCCGTTCGCTCTGGATACAACGCATTAACGCGGGAGCCCGGGAGCACGGGTTGACTTATTCTCGATTTATGGATGGGCTACGGAAATCGGGCATTGGCTTGGATCGTAAAGTACTCGCTGATATCGCTGTGCGTGAGCCTGAAACCTTTGCGAGCCTGGTCAAACAGGCTGAAGCGGCACTTGGCTAAGACCTTTGGCGCTATATTGGCGCCAGCCACCTCGTAAGAGAATTGTCTCGGTGGAGGCTGCCGCAGGGCCTGCCGCCATAACCGGTATGGATTAACAATAGTTCAGATCGAGGCACACTTATGGAACAACTCACCCAACTTCGCGATGATCTATTAGAAGAAGTTTCTGGTGCTAAGGATCTAGACGACCTCCACACTATCCGGGTCACTGCCCTTGGGAAGAAAGGGCGTATTACATTACTGATGAAGGGCCTCGGAAATATGGCTCCGGAAGAGCGGAAGGTTGCAGGTCAGGGTCTGAATCTTCTTAAGGACGAGATTTCAAGTCTAATTGACCAACGCAAAAATGAACTTGAGAATCAGGATATTACGGAGCGGCTTAAGCATGAAAGGGTTGATGTCTCCTTACCCATACGCCCTGAAACGCAGGGTACGCTGCACCCGATAAGCCAGACAATTGAAGAAATTATTGCCATTTTTGGCCCGATGGGATTTGAAGTTGCTGAGGGACCGGATATCGAGGATGACTTTCACAATTTTACGGCTCTCAATTTTCCACCGGATCATCCAGCGCGCGAGATGCACGATACATTTTTCTTACCTTCGTTGGATGACGGCACACGCTACCTTCTGCGGACGCATACATCGCCAGTACAGGTTAGGGTTATGCAGGAGCAGAAGCCACCTATTCGGGTGCTAGCACCTGGACGAACATATCGGTGTGACTATGACATCACTCACACGCCAATGTTTCATCAGGTGGAAGGCCTGGTTATAGATAAGACCAGCCACATGGGTCATCTGAAAGGTTGTCTGATTGAGTTTGCTAACGCCTACTTTGAAGTAGACAGCCCGCCTCTCCGTTTTCGTCCATCGTATTTTCCATTCACAGAGCCCTCTGCTGAAATGGACATTGGGTGTTCGCGAAATGATGGTGAATTCAAGATCGGTACTGGTGCAGACTGGCTAGAAATCCTTGGCTGCGGCATGGTGCACCCCAATGTGATCAAGGCCTGTGGTCTGGACCCAGACGAGTATCAAGGATTTGCTTTTGGCCTGGGCGTCGAACGTGTAGCAATGCTGAAATACGGCATACCCGACCTAAGAACATTTTTTGATTCTGATCTCCGCTGGCTGCGTCATTACGGTTTTTCTGTATTTGATGCGCCTTCATTGGTGGGGGGGTTGAGTCAATGAAGTTTACCTTATCCTGGCTCATGGACCACCTGGATACAGATGCAGATCTCGAACAGATCACTGACAAATTGACGGCAATTGGGCTGGAGGTTGAAGGTGTAGATAACCCAGCTAAGGCCCTAGCGCCATTTATTGTTGCCGAGGTTATAAGCGCTGAAAAGCACCCTAATGCAGACCGCCTTAAGGTCTGCCGCATCAGTATCGGATCAGAAGAGATTCAAGTAGTCTGTGGCGCACCGAATGCCCGTTCCGGACTTAAAGGAATTCTTGCTAGGCCAGGTGATATGATCCCGTCGACTGGGGCGGTTCTGAAGTCCGGAGAGATCCGTGGCGTTGAGAGTAGGGGTATGATGTGCTCTGCCCAAGAACTGAAACTTGGTGATGATCAAGATGGTATCATCGAACTAGACACTGACGCCTTAGCTGGCTCCTCAGCTGTCGATGCGCTGTCCCTTGAGCCGGTGATTGATGTCGCGTTAACCCCGAATAGAGTGGATGCCCTTGGAGTGCGAGGTATTGCTCGTGACCTCGCTGCTGCAGGGCTTGGAATGCTGAAACCAATCGATGAGTCGTCTACCCAAGGTGCATTTGAGAGTTCCAGAACGGTTGCGATGAATTTGAATCGCGACAACGCGCATCTTTGCCCTCACTTTGTTGGGCGAACTATTCGTGGAGTGAAGAACCAGGAGAGCCCAGGCTGGCTCAAAGATAGACTCACTGCGATCGGATTGCGTCCAGTGTCAGCTCTTGTCGATATCACCCAATACATAACGGTAGATTTGGGCCGACCATTGCATACTTTTGACGCTAGTAAGTTATCCGGCGATGTTGGGCCGCGTCTCGCCAAGAATAAGGAGAAAATCATAGCGCTTGATGGTTCGACCTATGAATTAAAAGACTCCATGCTAGTCATTGCAGACAATGACAAAGCCCTGGCTATTGCAGGTATTATGGGTGGCGTTCTCTCAGGGTGCACCGAAGAAACCACGGAGGTTTTTCTAGAGTCTGCACTTTTTGATACAGTAAATATTGCGACTACAGGAAGGTCTCTTGGTATTGTTTCAGACGCCCGTTACTGCTTCGAACGTGGCGTCGATATAAACTCCGCGGTTGTGGGAGCTGAAATCGCAACGCGTATGATTATTGAAATATGCGGTGGCGAAGCTTCTGATGTAGCGCAAGGCGGAGCGGAGCCAACTGCGTTCCCAAAAGTCTCGTTCAGACCCGCTAAGGTTTCTAGGCTTGGCGGGATTGATATCGAGCGAGAAGAAATCAAGGTTTGTCTGGAGCGTCTCGGCTTCGCAGTGGCATTGGAGTCTGCTGAGTCATGGCAGGTAACCGTTCCTGCATGGCGTCGCGATGTGGAGGGGGAGAGTGATCTTCTCGAAGAAGTACTAAGGATTCGTGGATATGATGATATTCCCCCCACGCCTTTGCCAAGGCCCGCTATTGCAAAACCAGCATTTTCAGCCCAGCAACGCAGGGTTAGGAGAATCAGACGGGCTTTGGCGGCTCGGGGTTTAAACGAGACAACGACTTGGTCGTTCTTGTCCAGTGCCCAAGCAAAGGTTTTTGAGCGAGCGTCACCGATTGTTTTGTTGGACAACCCCATTAGCGCTGACCTGAATGCTATGCGGCCATCGCTCTTGCCTAACCTGATGCTCGCCGCAGGGCGCAATGCCGACCGTGCAATACCAAACATAGCCTTTTTTGAAGTTGGGCCAATTTTTGAAGGTGGTGGGCCCGGTGAACAGACCCTTGTCGCTTGTGGTCTTCGTGCGGGAGAAGCCGAGGTTAGACACTGGCACTCAGCGCAACGCAGTGTTGATGTTTTCGACGCAAAAGCCGATGCCTTAGCTGTTCTTGAGGTGGCGGGAGTGCCCATTGATAGGGTCCAAACAGGCGGAAAAACTGACTCTAAGGTGCCGTCTTGGTTCCATCCGGGCAAATCTGGTCTACTTCGGCTAGGTCCCAATGTCTTGGCGGAGTTTGGTGTCTTGCATCCATTGACTCTCAAGGCTTTAGATGTTCGCGGCCCAGTGATTGGGTTTGAGGTCTTTTTGGATCGATTGCCAAGTAGAAAGAGTAAAGGTAGTGCCACTCGACCAAAATTTTTACCCTCTGCTTTTCAGCCGGTGGAGCGTGATTTTGCTTTTACAATGGATGAGTCAGTCTTGGTT
The DNA here is from genome assembly GCA_045564915.1 of Rhodospirillaceae bacterium. Classification (GTDB taxonomy): domain Bacteria; phylum Pseudomonadota; class Alphaproteobacteria; order Rhodospirillales; family Rhodospirillaceae; genus JAQWRV01. The sequence goes on along the minus strand of JBJLGL010000014.1, from coordinate 7,050 downwards.
GAAAATGTAGTAAGGGCAGTGCGGGGAGCTGAAAAAGAACTCATCTCAGGAGTTCAGATCTTCGACATCTACACTGGAGGTAAACTGGAGGATGGCACCAAGTCGGTTGCGTTGTCAGTGAGGTTAGAGCCAAAAGGCTCAACGCTGACAGATATTGAAATTGAGAGTATTTCCAAGAGGATTGTTGCTGCGGTCAAGAAAGAAACAGGTGGTCAGTTGCGTGGCTGACATAAGAGTTGATCTTACATGACCAAATCTACATATATCCGCAACTTTGCAATTATTGCTCACATCGATCATGGCAAATCTACACTCGCTGATCGGCTCATTCAATACTGCGGCGGTTTAACGGACCGTGAGATGAAAGAGCAGGTTCTTGATAATATGGAACTGGAACGCGAACGTGGGATCACGATCAAGGCTCAAACTGTTCGCCTATCCTATAAAGCGTCTGATGGGCATCAATATGTTCTTAATCTGGTAGATACACCCGGACACGTTGATTTTGCATATGAGGTCAGCAGGTCTTTACGTGCCTGTGAAGGTTCATTACTGGTTGTCGATGCTTCACAAGGGGTTGAAGCTCAAACTCTAGCGAATGTGTACCAAGCCCTGGACGCTAACCATGAAATTATAACTGTTCTAAATAAGATTGATTTACCCGCGGCTGAGCCCGATAGAGTCCGCCAGCAGGTTGAGGATGTTATTGGACTGGATGCAACAGATGCTAACGAAGTGTCGGCGAAAACTGGCATTGGAATTCCTGAATTACTAGAGTCCATAGTTGGCCGTGTACCGGCACCCAGCGGCGACGCGGATATGCCGCTTAAAGCCCTTTTGGTAGACTCCTGGTATGATCAATATTTAGGAGTGGTGATCCTTGTGCGAGTTTTTGAGGGTAAGTTACGTAAGGGCATGAAGATTCGCATGATGTCCACAGGCTCTGCGTATGAACTCGATGACGTTGGCGTATTTACACCAAAGCGTGAGAATAAGGATGAGCTTGGGCCGGGTCAGATAGGTTTTTTGAATGCAAGTATTAAGTCTGTTGCCGACTGCCAAGTCGGAGACACTATAACGGAAGATAAACACCAGACTTTAGAACCACTTCAAGGCTTCCGGCCTTCCACTCCTGTGGTATTTTGTGGCTTATTCCCAATTGATGCCTCTGACTACGAAGGTCTGAGGGATAGTTTAGCAAAGCTCAATCTTAATGATTCAAGTTTTGAGTACCAGGCAGAAAGTTCTGCTGCGTTAGGGTTTGGTTTTCGCTGCGGGTTCCTTGGTTTGCTGCACATGGAGATAATACAAGAGCGTCTTTTACGTGAATTCGGTCTTGAATTAATTACGACAGCACCCAGCGTCGTTTATCGAGTTTTTACTACAAACCAAAAGGCTATAGAGTTGCATAACCCAGCAGACATGCCAGAGGTGACTAAGATCACTGCTATGGAGGAGCCGTGGGTTAAAGCAACTATATTGGTCCCAGACGATTATTTGGGGCCAGTGCTTCAGCTATGCACAGAACGACGGGGCCAGCAGATTGATCTTACATATGTAGGTAACCGTGCGATGGCCGTCTATCGATTGCCTCTCAATGAGATCGTGTTCGATTTTTATGACCGTCTTAAGTCTATGTCTAAAGGGTATGCGAGTTTTGACTATGAAATGGCGGATTATCTTGAGAGCAATCTTGTCAAGATTGGTATCCTAGTGAACGCTGAGCCGGTCGATGCCTTGTCTTTCATTGCGCATCGTTCTCAGGCAGAAGTTCGCGGGCGGCAAATCTGTGCACGCCTCAAAGATCTCATTCCACGGCACTTGTTCAAAATACCTATTCAAGCGGCGATTGGCGGTAAGGTGATTGCCCGTGAGACTATCAGCGCAATGCGCAAGGATGTTACAGCAAAATGCTATGGCGGTGATGTTTCGAGAAAAAGAAAGCTATTAGATAAGCAAAAAGAGGGTAAGAAGAAAATGCGGCAATTTGGCCGCGTAGAAATTCCCCAGACAGCATTCATTCAAGCCCTTAAAATGCCTGAACCGTAAGGGCTAATTTGAACTAGCGCTAACGATTTCGGAACAGTCTACCCTTCGCCAGGTGCTTGCGGCACACGTGGACCAACATTACCCCTGATGGGCCAATCACTGCCCAGGCGGGCATCGCCAGCAGCAAAGCAGCAATGAAATGCCAGGTGCCCTGAGTTACATCGCCCGGCAACAGGTCGGGTGACCGGCCCATTAAAAGTGCCCAAACATCAGAGGTTGCGAGGCTATGATAGCTTCCGGTACCCAGCGCCATAACGGCTTCACCAGAAGCCATAACTAAGGCAACGATAACCATCGTCCACCCTAAGCAGCGCCCAACAAACATTGATACCAGTGCCCCCAACCGTCTCTCATTTCTATTAATTTCAAGATAGCTCTCAAATCTATATGAACTCAAGTATATTATGCTGTTTAGACAAATTACGTGCTGGTCCAACGTTGCACCCATTTGAACGCTGCGTTAGGTTCCGCGCGCTTTAGAAAAGGAGGGGTGGCCGAGTGGTTGAAGGCGCACGCCTGGAAAGTGTGTATGCGGGGAACCGTATCGTGGGTTCGAATCCCACTCCCTCCGCCACTAAAGCCCTGTAAACCGCAGAAAACAGCCATATATAGACATACTGTGTTTCCGCATGGGTACTTGCATGGGTACTATTGTCGCCGCTACCCGTTGCTTTCTTCCCCCGTAAATACGGGTGCGATACGGTAAGAAGATCACGACATTCATTACTGCGGACTCGGATCCTTATACACGTGCGCGCCTTTTTCTTTATCCCAAATTATATCCTCGGGCCGGACAATGGTGTTGATAATTAAATTGATACCGTCGTCGTCGGGATCCTGTTTTTTTATGCGCGCCTTAAATTCGTTTACTGTTTCACCGTACTTCTCTTTAAAAACCGACTCCAGCGTCTCGCCTTCGTAAGGTTTGAAAATGATATGGCGTACCTCGCGCTTCTTAAGCGGTCTTGCTTCCACTAATCTGCCCAACCTTTTATCAAGGTTAATTACCTTGGCGCTCACTTTGGCCTCCGCCCCAATAGTGTTTTTCCATTTTCTGCATCCGGGTCTCTAACTCGATCAGCTCCTGGGCCTTGCGCCCTTGTTCAAGTAAATGGGCCACTGTTTGGCCCTCCTCCGGCGTTAGTTCACCTCTGCCGACACCTTCGATCACGCCATATAGGGCGCTCATTAGATCAGCTGGCTCCTTAAGGGCGGGTAGATCCAGGTTAATTGGTCGGCCCTTCCTAATAGGCAGTATCCTGTCCAGACAAATGCGTAACGCTGCTACGTCACCCTCTAGGGCAGCGTCGATAGCCCTGCGGGTCAGCCCTTCGGCCTCTCCGTCAAGCAAAGCCTCGGCAGCAATGGTTGCTTTGTTCCTTGCCCCCTTTGGCTTTCCGGGGTTTCCAGGTTGAAATTTCATATAATTCTCCTCTCGTGCCAAAGCCCTTCATTTTGAAAAACAATCAACCAATCAACCAATCAACCAATCAGCCCGGTCAGTCATCTTTTAGTCGGTCTAAGGCCTTCTCTGCGTCCCGCTCCTGCTTCAACAGTCTGGCCTCCTCACGCTGTGCTTTTGCTTTCTCTTCAGGTGTTACTGGCGTGCGCTTCAAGAAATCAGGTATTTCCAACGGGTCCGTTTCCCCCGTCTGCCCCGCTGTAGCCGTCAAGGCGTCAGAAGTGTTGCTATCACTGGGTTTTTCCGCTTTTTTTGCCGTCAGGTTATTGCCTTTCCTGACGCTTGGGTTTCCGCTGTAACCGTTGCCCTGACTGCGTCCTGACGGACTGACGGCACCGGCAGGGGGTGAGGGGGGTAAGTAGGAAGCCCATGCCTTGGGGAATTGTTTCTTCCAATAGCCCCTAAGGTTCTTACCTTCCCGCTCAATAGTATTAGTAGTAATGCGGCAGCCCGCCGCATCCTTGTAGGCTCCTAGAAGACTGGCTCTCTTCCTCGGTTCTATTGGCTTGCCGTTCCAATACTCCCGCCATGGTCTTTCTTCTAAGCCCTGTAGGTAAACGTCCAGCTCATAAACAAAGACGAAATCCCTCTTTGGAAACTTTACAAAGTAGTCACGAATATCAGACAGAAGCACCGTACCGTAATCAGTGCTCTCACTGACTGGGTTCAATGCAATAGCCGCACGTTTGATATTATCTACAGCGTCGCCGCCAATCGCCATTGCAATGGCAAATAGCGGTTTCCAATTATCTCTGGCCCGGTCGCTACTTATTTCTTCTGGCAACTCTGGATTATTTTCTTTTACCTGCTCGACGTTATCGTCAGCAAATCGCTGACACTCGTTTGCAAGCTTCTTCAGCTCGTCGGTCCCGCCGTACGGTATTCTCTCAACGTTCACATGAATGGGTTTGCGGTCTAACGCAATTCTGATACTTCGGTCAGCGGCGGTCCTCGGTATATCTCTAATTCCGCATATCGCCATTGGCGCGAATACTGGAAAGGCTCTGGGTACATGCTCTTGGCCGTTACCGCTAACTGTCTTGATAACTTTTGCGTTGCGGTGGTTGCCTTCGTTTATCAACGTAAGAAGTTCGCCATTAACTGATCCGGTTGCGCCGCCCATAAGTGAAAGGTCAGCTTCATCCAGACAGATAGTTGGTTCGTTGCCCTGAAGCCGTGCGATAATTTGAAACATTGCCGAATAGGTTATCTTACCGGACGTAAGGGGTCTGTGTGCCAAGTTATTGATAAAGGACAGCAGGGTAGTTTTACCGCAGCGCATCTCAGGCGACGTGATATGCAGGCGCGGCGTAATGTAGGTGGCTTCTAATAAATAGGTATGTAGTATCCAGTAGCATACTGCCGTACATTGGTGTTCAGTTATGTACACTTGCCTTTGCAAATTTGCCTTAAGCTTTGACAGCAACTTCGCACCATCAACTTCGTAGCTCACTGGTATGCGTTTCGGAATTACTTCTTCAACGGAAAGCCCAGGTAATCTTTTGCCCTTCTTATTTTCCTTCTTATTTCCCTTCTCCTCTTCCTTGTCCGTGTAAACTTCTTCGGAAACATCACGGATCTTTTCTTGGTTATCTGGGTTAGGCGACATTGGAAGCCTCCTCTGACACCAGAAGCCGTGGGCGTTTCGGTTGATCGTTAAATACACAAGCCAGTTGTTGGGCCAGCTTCATGTTGTCGCACACGATTTCTTCTACACCGCCCAGATACAGGGATAGGTCCGCATCCCAATCCAAGACACATACACCCTGTCCACCGGATCGCAGCCAATCCAACGGGGTTGAATAGGCAAACAGTTGTTCGCTGATACCAATCGACTGCTTGCACCAATCAGGCCAATCAATTCCCAGTAGCGGTGCAGCGCCATACCGGGTCTGCCAAGTGTGTGGTGTGTGTGTCTTCGTCGCTATTAGGTCAACGATTAGGCAGTGTTGATCATCAGGAAAATGCGGCCCCCGCCCAGAAATGCTGGGTATGATCCAGGCTGGCTCACCGTCTTCAAATGGAATGAAGTGCTTACCTTCGACTTTTTTAATGCAATCAAAACCAAATAAACCGGCTGCACTACAATCGTTCGGCAAGTCAGGTATTCCAATCGCAGATATGTTCTTTTCTGTAATGTGGGCAATGCGATTTTTAGCTAGTTCCCACTCTAGCTCAAGCACCTCTGGAATTTGCATGGCATCAGTCCTCCCCCAAGGACGCGTACCACCGTTCGGCTTCCTGTTTATCTATTCGTACATGCTTACCGATCTTAAGTCGTTTCAATTTACCTTCATCAAAGGCCCGGTATACCGACGATCTTCCGATATTAAATTCACGACAGAATTGCCATACTGTGTAGCAACGCTGCTGATCTATTTCATCTGGGGTTGGGGTGCGGCGCTGGCGTGTGACTCTTGGTCTGCCAATCTTGGCCGGTGTGTTTGGTTTCGCGTAGTCTTCTACGCGTATGGTATTAATTAAAGACATAATTCATGTCTCCTTCATATGTTTGACTGCGGGCTACGCGAAAAATATGTACCCCTTAGTCCTGGTGTCTGCCCCACCGTGCAGACTGGATTTGCCCTTCTTTTCTGTCTTCGCTGCTACGGGTGTTTTGCTTTCTGCAAAAGTCCGTGCTTAGCCCCTAAGGTTATTACCTTCTCATCTAACGTGGCCGCTTGCGTGTTGTTTGGTAGGCAACAGTGCCATCAGCCTTTAAGACATCATACATGCTTTTTATGGACGCTGTATGTGTTAGCAAACATTGAAACACTGTGAGCGTGGAAAGCAAGTAAATCTAACCTCTTATTCAATAGATTTTTTCGTTTATTCAATAAAACACGTGGATAAAGCCGAGTCCGCATTGTTATGGGACGCCCACGGACGCATACAAATAGGAAGCACGCATTGCTAACGAATAAATTTTTCAACTTGAAAACCTTTGGTGCGACTCCTGCACTTCAAATTGACTAACAATTTAGCAGCCGGTTCATTTGTTAGTGCTGGTGGTGCCGCGCAAGAAACGCCTGGGTTAGTCGGCCCGTTAACGGGGTGTCCCCCCTGTCCCCCCCCCTATACACGGATAAAAGGGGGACAAACCCGTCCCATAATTCTAGAAGGCGCAGCAATCTGCTACTTTTAGCTGTTAACTGGTGTCCCTTTCCCCCTCTTTCGGGGGGACACTAGCGGGGCCGCAAAGGGACACTTTCATTTGTATGCATGCCTACGCCCCTAAGGGCCAGTCGTCTTCGTCTTTCTCTTCTTCTGCACAATCGTTTGGCCTCTTATTGCGCTCGTGAATAACGCCTTGTTCGTCGCGGTACACGTTGTTGCTGATAATCGGTGGGACATCTATGTCCGTTAGGGCCGCTACTATCCGCCGGCTAGCCTGTCTTTCGTCAAGGCGACGGTGAAACCTCCGCACCTTTGCTGCCCAAAGGTCGGGGTGGTCTTTACTATTAATAGGCATGGCTTTTCTCCCTTTTAGCTGTATGCCGCAATTAGGAATAAATCGCAGTGGCTCTATGCCACGGGTT
>JBJLGL010000013.1:0-348024 GCA_045564915.1 Rhodospirillaceae bacterium | reverse complement strand
ACGATTAGCTTCTTAGATCCTGGAGATGCTCCGTTAGTTAATACTGGTACTGTCATCGATAGAATTAAAGGGGAGGATACAACTTGGGAAATTGGTGGTGATTATGCACAATCATTTGGTGCATCAGTCAAATTCACCGGTCTTTTTGTATACTCTAACGGATCTGTCGATCGGGATAACGGTTTTTTTAGGAAAACTAGTAATGATCTCAGCCAGGTTGGTGGCGATACAAAAATTCAAGAAACTACTGAGAAAATTATTCGGGGGACCTTTGACTGGAATATTTCGCGTAGCCATGATTTAGAGATTGGAGCCGAAGGTGCAACCAATATACTAGATAAGAATTTAGACTTTTTCTCTCTACTAGGCGGTGTACGCATAGATACACCGGTGCTGAATAGTGATCAAAGAATTACGGAAGACCGCGTCGAAATTTTCTCAACGCATAGTTGGAAACCTTTAGGTGGTATGGAAATCGAGAGTGGATTAGCCGCTGAGTCTTCGTGGTTAGATCAAGTTGGTAGTGATGTAAGTTCTAACCGTTCACTTAAATTTCTTAAGCCTAGCTTGGACATTTGGTATAATTCAGATGATAGCACACAAATGTGGTTTTCATTCAGACGTGACGTGGGTCAATTAGACTTCGATGACTTTGTTGCGACAGTGAATCGTGAAGACAATGAAGTGCTAGCCGGCAACCCCGATCTAGTGCCTGAAAAGTCGTGGGATTTCGAGGTGGGTATAGAGCGTCGTTTAATTGGTGGGGCAGGGTTAGTTAATGGGCGTATTTTTTTCCGGCGAGTAAATGACGTTAAGGACCTTGTGCCATTTAGTTTGACCAGTTCGCAACCAGGAAACCTTGGCAGTGGTAATCACTATGGCTTTGAAGTGGAGTCCAGTATTCGCTTTGGTCGTTTTACTTCGGTTGATGCCGTTCTTAGTGGTTCGATTTTGATGCAAAAATCTGAAGTTGCCGATCCCTTTACTGGTGTCAAGCGCCGGTTTGGAAATCAACCTGAATATGAATACAAATTAGAAGCTCGCCATGATGTGAAAACTCAGGGTCTTTCATATGGATTCGACCTGAGCAAGGAAGGGCCGACGCTGGAAAGCGACTTTAATGAATTTGATTCGAAGGCAACCACATTGGATGCGCGTATATTTCTTGAAAAGGGTATCAATGATGGTACCGTCATGCGCTTTTTCTGGGCTAATCTGCTAGAAGTGAAGGCTCTACGGACGCGTAGAATTTTTGATCCCTCTCAGGCGGCTGGTACGATTAAAGAGATACAATTTCGTGAACAGAAACGCGGGTATATTTATGGCTTTCGAGTGCGTACAACCTTCTGATGTCTCAGGCTTTGCATATTCTCGCTGGGTATAATGGTTGTTTATTTATACCCTGTATAGGCCAGACTAGGCGCTCTTAGTTTTGCCAATATATGGCCAGAAAGACTACTTATTTTTATTTGACGTAAAATGGTTGTTTCTGTATCTACCACATACTATTAACTGATGCTTTAGAGTATAAAACATAAATCCGTTATGGGATTCCATGTACATAACGGGTGGAGTCCAAGGGAGAGTAATATGGAGGCAAATGTTGGCGCCGTTGATCGTTTAATACGTATTGTATTTGGACTCGTATTGTTAGCTGTTCCATTCTCTAATTTTCTGGGTAGTGATTGGATTGGTCAATTACTGGCCGGTGTTGCAGTCATAATTGGGCTATCAGTTATTCTTTCAGGCATCTTAGCGCGCTGTTTCATTTATAAAGCTTTGGGGATTAATACCTGTGAGGTTTCTTAATAGTTACGCTAGGTATTGATTGAACGTTAGGCCTTTGGGAGGGTGTTACCCAATCTAGTAGGTCCACTATTGATTCCGATAACTTGCAACGCTGCCTGGTAGCTATAGTTTAGATTTGCCTATCTTTTATTTCCAGGCGCCAAAGCAGAACCAGTTGATTCCGTCAGCAAATCGGCCCGTATTTTCATTTGCTTGTCCTGATTGCTTATCAATAGACTTAAGCACAGCGTTTTCACCGAAAAAGCCAAGACTCGGGATGATGTAATAGAAAAATTTTTCTTTCTCAAAACCAGAGGCTGCGCACAAGTCTTTGGTGTTCATGTCGCGGAAGGATTTGTAAAACGGCTCTTTATTGTAGAATGAATCCCAGTCCAAATAGAAGCTATCGTAGGGTTCGAGCATATCATTAGTGGGCAATTCCATATGCAGCATTAGGCCCCCATTCTTAAGTAAGCGATGAGCTTCGTCGAAAATATTTTTTATGCCTTTACCTGGCACTTCATGCAGAAACATGGACGAAAAAATCATGTCGAATGATTCATCCTCGAAGCTCATATGTTCGGCATTTTGCTGATGAAAATGAACAGTTTGGCCAAGAGATTGAGCCCTTGCATGAGCATATCTAAGTACAGGAGCTCCCACATCGACTGCATGTACGTCAGCGTCTGGATAGGTACGGCTCCATGGTACTGTATTGTGACCCACAGTACAGCCGATATCTAAAATGCGAGACGGACTAAAATCCTCAAATTTTGTGCTGATGAACTTCGAGATAGTTGTTCCAATATCGTCTAACTCATCACCAAATAATCCCATGCTAAAAACGGATATTCCGTTATCATATAGGGCGCCTTGGGTCACATCCTCAGGTGCATACTCTGTATCATAATTTCCTGGCATTAGGTGAACGTCAAGGTCAGAAACGTACCTTGGCACTTTGAAGTGAGGGTCGATCTCAACTGAACCCTTTGCTTCCCTAGTAGACTGAGATAAGGCGCGAGCTTTGCGGTTGGTCTTCTCGAAATTGCGCTCTAAGGTTGGCAAGACAGAGCGGAAAGACATTTCTTGGGCATTACAGCGTAAACTCGAATAGAATTTGAAAAGCGTTTCGCCTTTGAGCGCTTTATGGATTTCAGGCCCATCTTTTGGTTTGCGGCTGTTGCGCTTCTCAAATGCTGGTTCGGCCTTGCGGTCGTAGACCGTTTTCATCCCGCCGGAAACGTCGTGCAAGATATATGCACGCATACACTGCATAAATTTTTGTCGGGCGCTTTCATCCCTGGTCGGTTCCACCCTTAGATCGTGACGTACGTAGTCAGTCATAAAAAAGGCTCCATCATGAAGAATCTTATAAGGCTCAGTTTATAAAAAATTTCTTGAACAGTTACCGTTTCGCCCAATTATCTGGATCATTAGTATCTCCAGACCCTTTATATCGCGCGACACCCGGATAGGCGTAGACTGGCCGCACCTGGTCAAAGTCCGAGACGCCAAGAGGATGTCGTGGGCGAGGTAGGCCGTATCCTGTTTGTTTCATACGGTGGACTAATACCTTGTCAGGTGCCTCCCCATTCTCTACCCAATCTTCCAGCACACCAACCCAATCTACTTCAGTGCCACCCGGACCGCCCATGATACAATGGAGCATGCTAGGCATCATAAATAGACGGAAGAAGTCTTTTGTATTTTCTTGCCCACCCATGGTTCGCGTGGCGGTTTGGTAGTAGTCGATGCTGATACCCGGTGGAATCTGGTCATCATCCCAACCATGATAGAGTATCAGCTTGCCTCCATTTTTCTTGAATTTTCGTAGGTCGGGATTCTGTGCGTTGTACAGCCATTCTGTTAGACCCATACGTGGTGGATCTTTGTCGAAATCGTATGTGTTAGCCGGTGTGCCTACTGGCGGGTCATAAAAGAACGGCATAGTAGTAATAAACTCCTCGCCAAAGCTTTGTGGTCCTTCCAACCAATCGCCAACCTTGTCTTCTTGGATAAACTCTGGCGTCCAGGTGTACTCTGACCCTACAGACATACCGAAGTACCAAGGCTCGCCCTCAGAGTTAGTCGCTCCCGAGTAGATCTTTTTCACGACATTGACTTCGTCTCTTGTCAGACAATCATCACCACCAAATGGAGTGCGGCACTGGATCTTCTCTGGTTCCCAATTACAGACCTGCGGGTCCTGTAAAATATTATCCTCCAAACCGTCGGCTGCATCGCATTGATCCATGACTGCCCTACGGATCATAGGTAATTTGGATGGATTCATGATGGCATTACCATCCTCATCCATGTTTGCGAGCGGACTCCATAAAACGAAATGTGCGCCGTCGCCAGTTTCGTCATAAACCGGTGCCCCAGCGATTATACCGTCGAAGTCTCGCGGGAACCGTTGCGCTTCTACCATAGCTTGGCGGCCACCTGTGGAGCAGCCCATAAAGTAGTTCTTCTCTGCCCGATTGCCATAATAGTGATCAATGATTTCTTTTGAAGCAACAGCTACAGTGTGAGTAGAGCGGAAACCAAAGTCGATCTCCCCTTGTAAGTTATTGTAAGCGAATAACCAACTCCTGCCCTGATGGCCCATATCAGTAAGTACTACGGCGTAGTTCTGCGCCAAGCCAGGATCGCTGCGCAAGGAATCAATAAAACCGCAATACCCACCGCATCCAAACATCAGAAACTTACCGTTCCAGGTTTCGGTCGGCATACGGAGTTCGAAATGTGTATTTGGGGCGATAAGACCGTCTACTCGGCAAGATTCAGGCAAGCCATCTGCTGCCGTATCAAGTTGCGAATTCAGAATTCTAGTTGGTGCATCGGGAATAGAAACCATACGGTATTCAGCCTCGGCGCCCGGTTTACTCATAGCCAAACAGCGCTCTTGTGCGCTTCCTGTATCCGCATTTGACGATGACACAAAAACAAAGAATGAAAAGGCAACCCCTAAAGGTGCTATTAGCCTCGATTCCATGGCTTACTCCCTCCTGAAAGTATAAGTGTAGCGTCCTTCTGATGCAGTGTAGGACCACTAAAGTCAATTTTTTCTCGGTTATAAGAAGCCACCCGCTTTCAATACTTAGCCGCGGATTAGCTCCTATGGTCTTTGAATACTTAATTCTAAGCAGTCTTTCTCCTTGGATCCAACTTCGATACGGTTACGATAACAACTAGGGCTAAGGGAAACGAAACTATGGTTGGGTATTGATAAGGGAATATAGGGTTTTCAAAACCAAAGATTGCCACCCAAACCGTTGGCCCCAAGACAACTCCGGCGACTGCGCATACTAGACCTATCGTGCCACCAATCAAAGCACCTCGAGCTGTCAAAGAAGGCCAGAAACAGGCGAGGAATAATACAGGGAAGGTTGAACTCGCGGCCAAGGACAGAGAAGTAACCACAAGGAATGTGATATTCTCGTTCTTGAAGGCTAAGCTTAAGGCGATGGTAGCGATACCGAAGCCCAAGGCGGCCCAACGAGAGATTTTTAGTTCCTCAGCTTCACTTTGTTCACCTTTACGGTAAAGCATTCCGTATAGGTCGTGTGAGATTGCAGCGGCAACAGCTAAAGTCAATGCTGAAACAACGGCTAATATAGTTGCAAAGACCGTCGCTGCGCAGATCCCAAGTAAGATATCACCACCCAAAGCGTGAGCGAGATATAGCGGCGCCATGTTATTACCATTCTTAAGGAGCCCCGGTCCGACGGTATACTCTGGGTTGCCATTTAGAATCGCAATAGTGCCAAAGCCAATCACGATCATTATTAAATAAAAACCACTAATCATAGCCGTAGCATAGGCGGCCGAACGCCGGGCTTCACGAACGTTTGGTACCGTGAAAAACCGCATAATGAAATGAGGCAATCCCGCTATTCCTACTGCTTGGGTTAACGCAGCGGAAAGCGAAGCGCCGACTGAAGTAAAACTACTGGATTCCAGTATCTTTAGGCCTTTGGGATGCTTATCAATTGAGGCGGTCAGCAGTTTTTCTAGGCTGAAATCAAAAGTTGCCAGCACACCAACAGCTAGTACCAAACCCAGAAGATATAGAAAGCCCGCCTTGACGATTTGGACCCACGTGGTCGCAATCATGCCACCAAATACTACATAGGTTATCATCAACGTGCCAATAAGGACTAAAGACCAGATGTACTGAAGACCAAACAGGAATTCAATGAGTAGTCCTGCACCGACTAATTGAGCTACCATGTAGAGCAGCAGAATAACTACTGTTGCCCCAGCGGAGAATATACGTAACGAGGGATCTTTCAAACGGAACGTTAGCACATCTGTCAGTGTATATTGACCCATGCTGCGAAGCCGGTCAGATAAAAGAAAAACTAAAACCGGCCACCCCATCGCAGCACCGATGGAGTAGATCAGTCCATCGTATCCTGAAGTGAAATAGATTCCAGTAATACCTAAGAAGGTTGCGGCTGACAAAAATTCGCCAGTAAAGGCGGCCCCATTCTTGAATCCAGATAAGGATCCGTCAGCAGTATAAAACTGGTTGAGTGATCTACTACGTGTTGAAGCCCACCGAGTAATGCCTAGTGTAATCACGACCACTAGAACGAACATCGTAATAGCGGCTATATTCATGTGTGATCATCCATTGTGTCCCTATCCCAGACACTTTGATCCACTTGATTATTCCAAACTGTGAATATCGTTGATACGGTTATTAGGATTATAAGAATCACTATTCCAGCGATGATACCAATAGTCAGGGAGCTACCAAAGGTAATGGGCTGAGCCAGAAAGCTAGGTGCTATAGCGATAGTGATCATGAGTAAGAAATATGTTGCTAAGGTTATGGCAGTAGAAAACCAAGCAACTTTTAAATGTCGTTTGAGCGTACTCCGTGCAGTACCCGTTTGCTCTTCAGATGGTTTTTCACTCACGAGTATTAAACCGGCTTGATCCCAAGTATGTTTTGACGATGGAACCATACTGGTGGGCCGTCTTCCGTAACATTGAAGCCAACTTTATTCATAGTCCCAGCGAAATCGACGGAGGCATATTCTGGCCGCCAGACTTCATTGTTCCAGCGATGGTCGATCCATCGGGAGAATGTGCCTGCAGCATTAGTGGGTGATTTTCCGCCTGTGAAAAAGTCTATAGGAAAGAATATTCCACCAGGCCGAAGAACTCGGAATGCTTCAGCGATGATTTTCCTTGTAGCCGCTGCCGTTACCTCATGGTGAAGGATATAAGATGTCACAATATCGAAGTGATTGTCCGGCAGCCTAGTATCTTCCGCTAAACGCTGAGAAAAATTTACGTCAACACCCAAGTCAACCGCGCGCATATGACCATAACGGATCATTGGTGCGGCGACATCTACTCCCCAGACCTCAGCGTCTGTGAAACGCTCCTTTAAGGCGATAGTTAGTTGGCCAATACCGCAGCCCATATCGAGAATGCGTTTAACTACGCCGTTATCAGGCGTTACCATTTGGCGAGCTAGCCCCGTATGGTTCTCATCTTGTTTATTCTCGGTTCCACGGGCGAGATAAAACGCATTCGTTCCATGATGATATACAGGTCCGGAAAACGGGCTCCCTACATAACCACCCGGTTGTTGGTGGATTTCATGTTTGGTGTATATAGGAATCTCTAAACTAGGGTTGAGTTCCAATGTGCCTGGCCCTCGATTGTCATAAGCTTCCATCTCCGCCAAATAGAGATCTGCGTTGTTATCATAAGCCTGTTTGTAATTCTTATGAGCAGTCCGCTTCGCATCCAAAAAGATGCGTACTTCTGTGTTTATCAGTGGATCATCTTTAACTAATTCGATGATTTCTTCCAAAGGCAGGTCACTTTTTGGATCAAATCCGCTAGCTTCCATTACTTTCGCAAAGCGCCTTCGGGCGGCCGGTACCAAGGTGTAACTGCGCCAGCGCCGCATCCCAATAAAGAAGTTATCCCTAGATTCTAGGTCTAGGTTAGGTAGGCGCTCCAGTCGTCCCACGGAGCCACGATGCTCTACATCAAAATCGTATCTTTTTGCCTTCGCCTTCTGGGCTCTGAAAATGCCACCTATGACTGCTGATAAAGCTGTTGTTGCGGTTACAAAGGTGCGGCGATCTATCATAATTTATCTCCGAGGTAGAAGTTCTATTGGGTAATCATGCTCTGGAAACCGGGAAAATGCAAAATGCTTGCTATTAGGCTATTCGTGCACGTCCAGTCCGCTCATCCTAACTGCATCCATGCGCAGCATTTCGCCGTCGAATTCTAATGGGCCTAGGGCGGAGTCGAAGGCAAAGGTATGGATTTCTGGGAACAACAGAATAGTAGGCGCGAGAGTATGTAACTCTGCCATCATTGCTTGTAGTTCTTTCTCTCTTTCCAAGGGGTCAAATAACGAGTTACTAGATTCTATTCGCGGCACCATTTTAGTTTCACAGAAGAATGGTGCTGGCTTCAGGCAGGATGCATTTTCAATGGACCGTATGGCGTCCATATAAATTGAGCTACTCCAATTCATGGCAAGAACGTCTGCACCTTTCCAGTCTCCTGAAAACCACATCCCAATCCATTGTGCGGCCTGCACTCCGCGGATATGCATTGTAACACCGATATTTGACAAGTCCTGCGCTACCTTCTGATAAATTTGTAATGTCTCTGGCGTGGTTGCTTGTGTGCGCACAATCGCTTCCAGAACTAAACCCTTGTCATAGCCTGCTTCCGCTACGAGTTGTCGGGCTCTTTCTGGGTCATAAGGGTACGGTGGGATATCAGGGTTGAAGCCGAAAGTCTGGGGTAGGGCTCCTTGGCTATTTGGTTGTGTCTTTCCGTGTAAGATGATGTCAGCCATAGTTTGCCGGTCAATAGCTATGTTTAAGGCCTGGCGTACACGCGCATCGGCAAGCGGATGATCTGGGTCAATGTTACGTAAGGCTAGGCCTTCAATGTGTGGACTTTCCAGAGTTTGAGTTGCAAAGCCCTGGGCCTCGAGGTCGAGCAACATGTCGAGACCTAGGGTGGTAACCAAATGAGTTTGGCCGGAGATGAGAGATTGACTGCGTGAGACTGCATCAGCTGCTACATAGAATGCAATTCTATCTGGCACATCATCATGTGTGGTAGCACGCCACGAACCTGGTACTCGCAACATTTCATAGATACCACTTTGAAATCCCCAGTCATCCAGTTGATAGGGGCCAGTACCAATCGGATGCAGACCAAACTCATCTTGTCCCATTTCCATCCAGGCCTTTGGTGGTACCATAAAGATAAGACTCAATCGTTTCGGTAGAATAGCGTCTGGCATTATCGTGATAAATTCTACGGTATGCTCGTCAAGTGCATTGACCATTCTTATATTTCTTGCTTCCCCCGCCATAAAAAGACCACGCGCCTCATCGGACTTTAGAAAGTCAAATACCGCTACTACGGCATCAGAGTTAAACGGCTCCCCATTGGCAAACTTAACGTTCTGGCGCAACTTGAACTCCCAACGGTTTGGTCCCGTCGCTTCCCAAAATGTCGCCAGCACCGGGTTGATATCGCCACTACTACTAAGCTTTGTGAGGCCATCGAACATAATTGCCGATGGGTGCATGCCGCGGGTCATCATCGATGCATAGGGGTTACCCAAATTCGGAACACGACCAGCTGTTGCGATGCGTAGTGTATTCGCTTCAGTTGCCTGACTTGCGAATAGTATGGCTGCACAGAGAAGTATAATTATAAAGTGTGAACGCCTTGTCATTACTCATGATCCCATAAGCGTCTGGGTCTGGAAACCATTGAAGCTAGGTGTCTAATGTCATACCCCGTTTTCTCGTGCTTCAAGCTCTTTAATAATCTCGTCACGATCTCCATTTAGTAATGGAGCAGTCTTTCGAATGGGGAAATCTTCACCTTCGACAATAATGGCCGAGGCAAATGTCTTTGTTTTGAAGCCATTAGGCAGAGTTAGGGGTCTAACCCAGTTGAAGTGATCTACCAAAGGTTCGGCTATGGCTGCGCTATAGGTGTTTATTGGCTCACAAGGTACTCCTAACGGACGAAATTTCTCAATCCAATGCGCCACAGGCTGGTTTTCAAAAATTGGCTCAAGAATGGCGTATAGTGCTTTCTGATTACTAGCCCGCTCACGGGTATTTAAGAACCTCGGGTCATCTATCATTTCTGGTCGAGCAATTACGTTACAAACAGACGCAAATAACTTGTTGTTACCGGCGGCGAGAACAAAATGCCCATCCGAGGCAGGATAGGCTTCATAAGGCGAGTTACGAGGATGAGAAGAACCCATCCTTACAGGATCTTTGCCAGTACCAAAATATTCACTAGTCTGTAAGGCAGAAAAGGCAAGACTTGAGGCATACATTGACATATCAATGTGGCCGCCTAGTCCTCCGTTTTCTACACGCCTTAACAATGAAACAATACCGAAGGCTGCATATAATCCAGCGCCAAAGTCAGAAACCGGTACGCCAGCTTTAACCGGTATGCTGTCGGCATCTCCGGTTACACTCATAACGCCCGATGCGGCCTGTACGGTGATATCAAACCCACCATCCCTGGCACGGGGGCCGGTTTGGCCAAATGCTGAAATTGAGGCGTAGATTAGACCAGGCTTCTCATTCTTGAATGACTCGTAGCCCAATCCCAACCGTTGCATTACACCTGGGCGATTATTTTCTACAACAGCGTCTGCAGATAGTATGAGCCGTCTGGCAATCGCTAAGTCTTCTTCAGACTTTAGGTCAAGAGCTATGCTGCGTTTATTGCGATTAATTGAAGCAAAGTTTTCACTGAATCCGTCTGAATGCGGTGGCCATGCCCGCAATCCATCTCCTTCTAAAGGTTCGACCTTGATTAGATCGGCCCCCATGTCGGCTAGCAGCATGGCACAAAAGGGTCCAGCAGCCACGTGACAGAATTCGATAACTCGAATACCGGTGAGAGGCAAAATATTATTCAACGCATACGTCCTTTGGTTAGCTAGAGATAGAGGGATAATAGTTATTCAAGAATGAGAAGCCTGGTCTAATCTACGCCTCAATTTCAGCATTTATATTTTCATTTTGAGCCATATGAAGCTCCCTTTTTCTGACCGTTGCACCAGCCTTATTGTTTGGTCAAGCCATAGGCTTGTATCTCGTAAATAATCTTCTCTCTTGACCTTTTACACAAAATAGAACAAAACAAGAACATTAATAAATATGCTTGTCCGATGAACTAAGAAAAGAGACGTACTATGGTAAAAACGCCCTTGATCTCAGCTAAACTCAAGTCATTGCGGCAACAGGTTCGGGCTATAGAAGGTTTTAGAGGTTCTCCAGATTCTGTTTTATCCCTAGGTGTTGCAGAGATTGATCAAGCACTACCTTGGGGTGGGCTACCGCTGTTTTGTCTACATCATGTGGTTGGTGGCAATGACCATCGTGGTTGCAGCGGTTTTGCTCCACCTGCCACTACCTTTACAGCAGGGTTAGCCGTACGCCTTAAAGAGCACTCCAAAGAGACTAGCACCGTAGTCTGGTGTCTGCCTCGTTATCAGACTGCGGACATGATTTATGGACCGGCTTTAGCCATGTTAGGCTTGGATGAAAGTGCTCTCATCATCGCCCGAGCTAAAAATCAAACTGAGGCCTTATGGGTAATGGAAGAGGCGCTTGGCTGCGCTGATGTAACGACTGCAATTAGTGCTTTGACAGCTCCTATTAGTATGGCTGCAGAGCGTCGCTTGCAGTTGGCTGCTGAACGGGGCCGGACAACTGGTTTTCTACTTCAGTCTGATCTTACCGTAGCAGCTTCGAGTGTAGCGGTAACACGATGGACTGTTAGCGCCTTATCCTCTGCTGCGACGGTATGGTCGGGTCTTGGTCGGCCTCGCTGGTCTTTATCCTTGGATCGCTGCCGTCAGGGCAACTCCCACTCATGGATTGTGGAATGGTGTGATGAGACGCGTAATCTGTATTTGGCTACCCCGCTTCACCACCGATCGATTGACCAGGTCACGGTGGAGCGGGTACTCGCCCCCATATGCTCTGTGGCGTAAAAGGCCTCTAGTAACAATCTTAGCGAAAGCTGGTACCCTTCATATTGTCGCAGCTAATATGGCTGCGCAGGGTGTCGGTGTAGAGCCAGGGCTTTCGTTACCAGATGCATACGCTATCGATCCCAATCTAAAAACTATTGATGCAGACAAGAGATCTGACAAAGCTTGTTTAGACTGGCTTCTATCCTGGGCGAGACGTTACACCCCTTGGGTCGCACTAGAGTCTCTGGACAATAGTGGTGGTGCTAGTTTCTGGCTTGATATTACCGGCTGCACCCATTTGTTTGGTGGTGAGGAGATGACTTTGGATGATATTTCCTCACGCATTGAATGGCTTGGGTTTTCCGCACGTCTGGGTCTAGCAGATACACCTGGAGCTGCTTGGGCTGCTGCTCATTTCTTGGCAGACGCAGAAATACCGGCAATTATTCCCGAGGGAGAGCAGCGCACTCATCTCTACAACATACCCGTTTCAGCTCTAAGATTATCTCCCTACCCGTTGGATACATTGGTACAACTTGGCATACGCACGCTTGCCGATCTGCTTGTATTGCCAAGGGCACCATTGACTCGACGATTTGGCCAAGAGGTTTGTCTGCGTCTTGACCAACTGATGGGCCGAGTTGATGAACCGTTATCTCCTGAGATGGAATGTCTGCCCTATGTAGCGCGGATGGTGTTTCCTGAACCTATAGGTCGCATTGAAGATGTGGAAAGGGCGTTACGTCAGCTACTGGAGTCGCTCTGCCAACGCCTTGAGAAAGACCGTAAGGGCTTGCGGAGGGTTATGTTTGAACTGTTTCGTACCGACAATACATCGGAACGTTTGCAGGTGGGTACAGCAAGTGCTGTGCGACAATCCGATCACTTATTCCACCTATTTCGCGAGAAACTTGATGGCCTTGATACGGGATTTGGGGTTGAGTTTCTTCTGCTGACTATCATAGCTGTTGAGCCACTTTCTTTTGAACAGTTAAACACTTTTCAGATTTGCTTAGACCAAGGCGAACATCAGGACCTAAAACAGTTAAGCTCCGGACAGACCTTAGCTCTCTTGGTTGATAGACTTGAAGCGCGTCTTGGTTTAGGGCGTGTAGTTCGGCCTCAGGTTCGTAAAACCCATATTCCTGAGCGCATGGCTGGCTTTGTTCCGGCGCTCAGTAAAAATCAGCGTCTACACTCATCCGTCAATGATCATCCAACTGGTTTATTGCATGATGATAAAACAGGGATGCGCCCAGGTACGCGACCGATTTACCTGCTACCTCGGCCTGAGCCGATTAGACCCTTATCATTAGCCCTAGATACGCTTTATATGAATACTGCACCAATTTCAGGGTTTGAATGGCGCCATTTTAAATATCGCTTAGCCGGTGCGGAGGGTCCGGAACGTATTGCCGGACGATGGTGGCATAGTTTGCTCCCATCTGATCGTTATGGCGATAGTGCTTCTTATTTTTCCCTATGTAAGGCCGGTGGCGCTGTCCGCGACTACTGGCGCGTAGAGAGTGAATCTGGTGAGCGCTTCTGGGTGTTTCATTTACCATTCCCTTTAGCTTCTTCTGATACCGACGTTTTGGATCTTTGGTTTGTCCATGGTCTCTTTGCCTAGAGGGAGTAACGTACCGGTTGAACCACAATACGTTGACCTTCAGGTCACTAGTAATTTTAGTTTTTTGCGTGGTGCATCGCATCCTGAGGAATTAGTACAAACAGCTGTAGCTCTCAGACATAAAGCTGTTGCGCTAACTGACCGCAATACCCTTGCGGGCTTGGTGCGCAGTCATGTGGCATGTAAAGAAAAAGGCATCCGCTTTATTCCAGGATGTCGACTTGATTTACTATCAGCATCAACGTGGAACTGGGGTGAGGGTATGCATGATTGGCATTCCTCACCTAAGCACTTGCATGATAGTAGGCAAGCTGATGCACATGACATTTCTAATGGACTAAGTTTGTTAGTATATCCGACTAACCGTGTAGCGTATGGCCGTCTCTGCCAACTTTTGACTCTGGGTAAACGTCGCGCACCTAAACAGCAGTGTTTTCTTACCCTTGAAGATGTTTCCGTTAGCGCTGCAGGATTGATGGCTATCGCATTAGCACCCGAAGAAACCTATAGGTGTGCGGATAGTGAAGCAGATTTTCGTAAGTCATTGGGAAATTTGAAAGAGATTTTTGGCGAGGCGCTATCCTTAGGTGCCTGTGTTCGTAGATATGGAGATGATGCACAAAGATTATGGCATATCGCTCGTATAGGAGATCACGCTAATATCCCGTTAGTTGCGGTCAATGATATACATATGCATCTTCCTATGAGACGACCGTTGCTTGATGTTCTCACATGTATTCGTAACCGCCATAGTATTGATACAGCAGGCCTGCATCTACAAAAGAATGGTGAGAACCATCATAAACCACCCTTAGAAATGGCACGACTATTTAAAGATTATAGCTCAGCAATTACACGTACGGTTGAGATTGCTGATGCATGTGCTTTTAGTCTTGATGAATTACGCTATGAATATCCAACAGGCTGTCTTTCTAAGGGTGAAACACCCCAAACTCAGCTTACCCGTCTAGCGTGGGAAGGTGCAGATTGGAGATATCCTGAAGGCTTGTCTGCCAAAGTTGAGAAGCAAATTAGTTACGAACTCAGCATCATTGGTGGGCTTGGTTATGCACCTTATTTTCTCACTGTCTATGACATAATTATTTTTGCGCGCAGCCGTAGTATCTTATGCCAAGGGCGAGGCTCAGCTGCAAATTCAGCTGTATGTTATTGTCTGGGTATTACTGCTGTAGACCCAGACCAAACGGATCTTCTTTTTGAACGCTTTGTCTCGTCGGCGCGTAATGAACCTCCTGATATTGATGTGGATTTCGAGCATGAGCGGCGCGAAGAAATTATCCAATATATTTATGAGAAATATGGCCGCTCACACGCTGGATTGACAGCGACAGTTATTACCTACCGTACACGTTCTGCTGTACGTGACGTTGGTAAAGTCTTTGGTTTGTCAGAGGATAGTATTACAGCATTACTAGGGACCGTATGGGGGTCATCGTCTAGCTGTATTCCTGAGGAGCAAGTCCGCGAAGCAGGCCTGGATCCTGATGATATACGGTTGAAACTCACACTTGAACTAGCGGATCAGTTAAAACACTTTCCTCGTCATTTATCTCAGCATGTTGGTGGCTTTGTTCTGACTGAAAAACCGTTGTCACACCTTGTACCAATATCCAACGCAACTATGGAGAACCGTACAGTGATTGAGTGGGATAAGGATGATATCAATGCTTTAGGTATTCTTAAGGTCGACATCTTGGCCTTGGGTATGTTGACATGCATTCGTAAAGCATTCTCCCTTGTTGATATACATCATAAACATCACCTCACTATGGCAACGGTACCGCAAGATGATCCTGCGACCTATGCCATGTTACAGCGGGCAGATACTATTGGTGTCTTCCAAGTAGAAAGCCGGGCGCAGATGAGCATGTTGCCAAGACTTAAACCAAGCAAACTGTACGACCTTGTTATCCAAGTAGCAATCGTTCGGCCCGGTCCGATCCAGGGTGATATGGTACACCCTTACTTACGCCGTCGCCGTGGTGAAGAGGTAATTGAGTATCCCTCCCAGGCATTAGAAGACATTTTAAAGCGCACACTTGGTATACCGTTATTTCAAGAACAGGCTATGAGCATTGCCATCGCTGGTGCTGGATTTACACCCGATGAAGCTGACGCATTACGGCAGTCTATGGCAGTATGGCGTCGCAGCGGCAGAATTGGGATTCTGCAAAATAAATTTCTTAAAGGGATGCGTCAGAATGGTTACACGGATGCTTTTGCAAGGCGTTGTTTTAAGCAAATTGAAGGGTTCGGCAAGTATGGTTTTCCGGAAAGTCATGCCTTCAGTTTTGCACTTCTAGCATATGTATCATCCTGGCTGAAATGTCATTATCCAGCGGCTTTTTACTGTGCCTTACTGAATAGCCAGCCAATGGGTTTCTACGCGCCAACGCAGATTATCCAAGATATGCTACATCATGATATTATTGTTCGGCCAGTTGATATAAACGCCAGCAACTGGGATTGCACACTGGAGGATGCTAATGAGGTTCAGGGTATTTCTCTGCGTCTTGGTATGTGTCAGGTCAAAGGATTAAAGCGCGCAGATGCCGAGTTGATTATTACGGCGCGGCAAAATGGCTACCGCGATCTGTATGATGTCTGGCATCGAGTTGCACAATATAGTGCGACGCTGTTGGAAACTATGGAAAAGCTAGCTAAGGCAGATGCTTTTGCAACGATGGCCCATAAAGGACAAAAATTTAGCCGCCGACAGGCATTATGGGCTGTTAAGGCCCTTAAGAAAGATCATTTACCTTTGTTCAGAGCATTAGAGACGAAAGTCTCACTACAGGAAGGCTTGCGGCATGGTGTTGATGCTATTTTGGAGTCATCAACTCCTTTGCCTCAATTAAGCTTAGAAGAAGAGGTAATCGAAGATTACAATTCTCTTCGGCTAACCTTGCGGCAGCACCCGGTTTCTTTTTTGCGTGAGCGGTTGACGGTACAGGGTGTGATTCAGGCCAGTAATTTATCTGATGTGCCTGTAGATACTATTGTAAGAATTGCGGGGCTTTCTGTATGTCGGCAACGTCCGGGTAGCGCTAAGGGCACAGTATTTATTACACTAGAAGATGAAACTGGTATGGCAAACTTAATCGTATGGCCAAAGATTTTTCAATCGTTTCGTAAACAAATCCTATGCTCAAGCCTACTCTATGCTGAGGGTGCCGTACAAAAAGACGGAACTGTAGTTCATATACTGGTTGAGAAGCTCATTGATATGAGCGATTTACTCCATGATCTAGCGGCGCATAGTTCCCCTATTTCTCCGGTAAGTATGCGTGCAGACCGGCTACGCCATAATCGACTTTCTCCACAGTTTCTATTGCGCCATTCCCTGAGGCCAACTAATTCGGATGAAGCATAGCTGCTTCTCAATGCCAGTAGTTCCATAAATTCCTTTATGAGGATAGCTGCAAAACCTGATCACCCGGTGGCTGTTTGCTAATCTAACAGCTTGTCCCTACTCTTACTCTATGGCTCATTTGTTATTAATTAAAGAAACGAAGGGATGAATTTGATACCCTTAGTGTAATAAATCTAAACTGAAAGGGACAGAAAATGACTGACGTTCAAGGCTGGCGGGCAAAATTTGGCGTTATCGGGCCATCAACTAACACTATTGTTCAACCTGATTTTGATAATATGCGTCCGCGCGGTGTTACCAACCATTACAGTCGAATATTCACACCAAATGCTGATGCTATAAGCAATGATTCTTTCATGGCAGGCACTCTTACCATCGCAGAAAATGTCATTGATGCCGTGCGTAGCGTGATGACATGTTCACCAGATTACCTAGTTATGGGGATGTCAGCTATCACATTTTATAATGGCAAGAAAGGTGCTGATGAATTTGTTAAAAAGGTTGAAGACGAATCAGGAATTAAGATTAGTGTGGGTTCTCATTCAACGGCGGCTGCTCTTCATGCTTATGGTGATATCAGGCGGATTGCATTTGTTTCGCCCTATTACCCAGTAGCCAATGCTGAGGTAAAAAAATTCATGGAGGAAAGTGGTTTTGAAGTTGTCCGAGATATTTGCTTGCAATGTCCCACGTGGACAGCGATCGCTGAAGAGCCTGAAGATAAACTTCGTAAGGTTTTAAGAGATGACTTGGACGGTGATGATGTGGATGCGATAGTACAGGTTGGGACCAACCTAAGCATGGTTCGTCTAGCCGCTGAAGCGGAAGTATGGTTGGGTAAGCCCGTTGTCGCTATTAATACTGCAACCTATTGGCATGCTCTGCGTGCTAATGGCATTGACGATAAGATTTCTGGCTTCGGAAGCCTTTTGTCTAGATTTTGACAAGGCGTCATACTCTAACGCTCAGTAATCATGGGAGGCAAGATATGGCCACTTCTGTTCTGGTCACTGGTTCGCATGGCCGAACTGGAAAGCTAGTTGTCCAAGCGCTCTCGCATCGTAAAGCAGAAGTCGTTGCATTCGTTCGAGATCAAGTTCAGTTAGAAGAAATGAGTACAATCGGGGCATCCTCTATCGCGGTTGGAGATATGAATAGCCCCGATAGTATCTCCGCAGCGATGAAGGGGCGAGACGCAATTGTTCATATTGGTCCACCTATGCATCCAAACGAAAAGACAATTACTTCTCATTTTGTTAAGGCGGCAAAAGCGGCGGGTGTAGGCAGATTCATATACTATTCAGTTATGCATCCGCTCAGACGCCAAGTACGACATCATAGTCTGAAACTCGATACTGAGGAGATGCTAATTGAGTCTGGTCTGCCTTATACGATCATTCAACCAATCAGATATATGCAGCACTTGGAGCCGATTTGGAAGCGTGTGGTAGAAGAGGGTGTGCATGCCATGCCTTTCAATACACATGTGAAATTTAATGTTGTAGATTTGCTCGATCTTGCTCAGGCGACGGCTATAATGACATTAGAGAAGGGCTGGCTTTACGGTACCTTTGAGCTAGCTGGTCCGGATCCGTTGAGTCAGTCTGATATGGCGAACATTATTTCAAAGGTAATCGGTAGGCCAGTCAAAGCTGAACAAATTCCTATAGAGCTAATGAAAGAGCGAGCTTTTGCCGGGGGTGCATCAGACGATCGAGTTGCACAAATGGCGACCATGAACGAACACTACGATGACTTCGGCTTTCTTGGGAATTCTAGAGTTCTTGATATGGTTTTGAATAGAAGGTCGACTACGTTCGAATCTTATGTGCAGCGCTTGTCTGATAAAGGGTAAGAGGTGCTCGTATCTAGAATTCCACAAGGTCCTAGGTTCTGCATTCATGACCTAACAGACATATCTTGCGATATTATATGGAGGCTATTATGCCAGCTGATTACATAAGTGAATTTAGCTATCAGTTTTCAGTCAATCCAAAAACTACTGCACTAGTTGTTATCGACCTACAGTATGCTACAGGGAGCCGCGATCACGGTCTCGGACGCCTTTTGCAAAAGCAGGGTCGTCTAGAAGAAGCGCGCTATAGATTCTCACGAATTGATGATTTGATTCTACCCAATACCCAGAAACTTTTATCAGCTTTCCGTAATTCTAACGCATGTATTGTCTATTTGACCTATGGTGCCGAGAAAGAGGACTGCTCAGATGTGCCACGCCATATTAGCAGCCTCGTCAAGGCTACAAATAACATTAAAGGCCAACAAGAACATGAAATAGTTGATGCCGTAAGACCTGTAGCGGGTGAATTAGTTTTGAACAAGGTGACAATGGGCGGTTTTGGATCCACTGGGATAGAAAGCCGCTTAAGGGCAATGGGAATAACTGAGATTGTTACAGTTGGTGTGTCAACTAATAACTGTGTAGGAATGACTGCAATGGAAGCATCCGATCGTGGTTTTGGTGTCGTCCTTGTTTCGGATGCAACGGGCACTTGTGATGATAGTGCTCAGGCTGCCTTTGAGGCTATGTTTTTACGTTTGTGGGGCCGAGTTATGGTGACTGATGAAGTAATCACCGAACTTGCTGGCGAAGTGTCGCACGCTGCTGAATAAAATTTCTTGCTGTTAGTAAGAGACCCTATGAAGGGGCTTGTACGTAATAATGATATGGTAAGTGAAGCTAGGGTACTTCGTAGGTGATTAAAAAAAAGGCGGGACTAATCAGCCCCGCCTTAATTTTCTATGCCTTAAAAGGTCAGAAGTTGATACGTAGGTCAACACCGAAAGTACGTGTGTCACCTGCATATACACGGTACTGCGTAACCCCGCTGTTGGGCGCGCCTTCAGCCGTATAGGGCACAGATGTCACGCGCCGGTTCCAGCTTTCATCGAAAAGATTATCAATCCAAAGTGCAATGTCTACGCGGTCATCTGAAAAACCGATTCGTGCATTAGCTAAGTTGATGGAGCCTTGACTTCCAAAATTAAGGCCCGTGTTGAATTTTTCTGACTCGTGGGAGATATCACCACGGATATACATATCAAAATCTTGGACTATTTCTGGGACCGTATAGGTGCCTGACAAGGACGCCTGGAAATCAGATGTTCTCCCGATCTGATTTCCCCCTACTTCAGCCGTACATCCCGGTGTAACGATGATCGTGTTAACGAACTGGCCACAAGCAGCGACTACCTCGCCATCGATAAATCCATCTTTATACTTGGGATCCATCACAGCTGCCGCTGCACGAACTGAGAAGTTTTCCGACACGCTAATTGTTGTGTCGAATTCAATACCGATTGAACGGGCTCCCCCGAAGTTTTGTACAGCGGAGACGGGTGAGTTAGCTACAGCCGTTTGTACGGCAATGTCTTTCCAATCCACGTACCAGGCTGAAACAGTGGCGACCATGCGGCCGTCAAGCAGGGATGATTTGCTGCCTACTTCAAATGTCCAGTTGGACTCTGTGCCAAATGTACGTTCAGGGAGGCCAACCGCCACATTAGTATTGAAACCACCGGTTTTTACACCACGTCCAGCATTAGCATAGAACAGCTGGTCATCACTTGCTTGATAATCAATAGTAAATCGCGGTGCCAAGAAATCGAAGGACTGCTCTTCTCCGACAGGCGAATTGATGAGGTCTAGTTTTTCATCGGTGTAACGGAGTTCCACGGAGGCAGTGAGCTGTTCATTTATGCCATAAGCGAGTGACCCAAAAATGGATGATGCTTTGGTGCGCACTTCGCGGTCGCGTTGAAACAAGGGAAATGGAGTGCCTTGCGGGTCACCTAGCGGTAGGAAGAAGACCCCCAAGGTATCAATATCAAAGCTATTGAAATGATAACCACCAACAGACCACCCTAGACGGCTATCGTCGTTACTTGATAAACGCAATTCATAACTTTCCGCATCCCCTTTGGGCGTTGACGCATCGATAAGCGCCTGCACAGAGAACCCTGGAATAAAGAAGGGAATATTGATGGCGAATGGGCTAGCTGCTGTATCTACTTGTAGCGTGAAAGCTGAATCTGTGTGGCTGGTCATGGCTGACAGCGTTACGCCATCAAAATCGTGCTCAAGTTTTGCGTAGTAAAGGTCGGTTTGGCCGATTAATCCTTGTGCACCTTCTGACAAGTTAACGGTGTCAACATTTTCATGTTTACCGCAGAATAAAGTCTGACGCGAAACACCAGCTGGATTGACCGTGTTAGATCCGCAATTGTTAGTCGCGGCATCTGTCAACACCAACGCAGGTGTCTCGTTGTTTACTTTGTTACGGGCGGCAAACAATGTGATACGTGTGTCTTCTGTAGGTTCAGCGTAAAGCTTGGCACCAAAGATATCTTTGGTTTTCCATCCACCAAGACGTTTACCATCACGCACATTCAGAATAGTGCCGTCAAATTCGCTGAATCCACCAAAGAACTGAAGGGCCGCTTTATCGCCGATGGGAATATTGAAGTTTCCGGCAAGGTTGTAGCGGCCACGGGTACCACCAGTTGCTTCAATACGACCACCGAATTCACCGACTTCTGGCTGTTTAGTGACGTAGTTGATAGCGCCGCCAAATGTATTCCGGCCATAGAGCGCACTCTGTGGCCCTTTGACCACCTCTATACGTTCCATATCCAAAAGACCGAACTCTAGTCCAGAGCGATTGTTTAAATACACTCCATCAATGAACACGCCCACATTACCCTGTGGAGAGGATTGGTCCGTTTGGGTCAAGCCACGGATTGCCGGGTTTTGAAAGGCGCCGTTTACGTCTTGGAACTGCAGAGAGGGTGTCCATTGGGCCAGATCCTCTAATGCCATAATAGAAGAGCGTTCAAGTTCTGCTTCTGTAAAGGCAGTAATGGCTAATGGTACCTCAAGAAGAGATTCAGATCGTTTACGGGCTGTGACTGTTATTTCTTCGACGGCAATTTGCTGCGCAATAGCATCCGGGAAAATAAGGAAACATGAGATAGTTAGAGCCCCTAATCCGAAAAATCGACGTTGATTGAAAAGTGTAATTGACATTAGGTACCCTCCTGCGAACCAAATTCTAGGCATATTACAACACTTGTGACTAAACAAATACACCCAGAAAAAACGCGTAAATTAGCTTAATGTTCAATCCGCGACTTAAATATCACAAATTGCGATAATCTTGGCCCTTTTACGGTTGCAGGCTCTAGAGCGCGTATAGCCTCCGACCGTTGTCGCCGGTGATTTTCTTAATCACCTGAGCACTCAAGTCCGTCCGCTTGCTGATGAGGTTGTGAGCACTTACATCTGTGCCTATATCAGCATGGCCAAAGTCGGATCCGAGAACTAGATTGTCTTCTCCCGCTACCTTAAGGACGTAGGGTAAGTCTTCATCGAAAGTACAGTCGACGAATAAATTCGTGCCGGCAAGGGGGATGTCATCAAGCAAGACATCTCTGCGCCACGCTGTTTCCGCGCCTCTCGAAATTTCACGTAGCGCAAAGGTTAGCCACTCCGATGCGGCTTCCAGAAAGCCGAAACGCAGCTCAGGGAAGCGCACATCAAAATCGGATGTAAAGATGTTCACGAAGGTGGCTGTCATGGGTACGATGGAATGCATGATCGCTCCCGTACTTTCATAAATGGGGCTGCCCGCATTGCCAATGTGGACGGCGATGGCCAGGTTGTGTTTTTGCGCCTCCTCGTAGAGCGGGAAGAAATAAGGATCTATTAAAAGTTTATTGCATTCTAATGGACGCATCATCACTGACGCCGCACCGTTAGCTGCGCCGAATTTTACTTCTTCTATTGCTACTTCCATATCTAATAATGGCGGTACTAAAGACCAACGCAGGCGTCCACCGGACTCTTTAGAGCAATCAGCCTGCCAACGGTTATAACTCTGAGCTAAAGCGACCTGCGCTTTGGCATCATCGAACAGGGCAGCCAGGAAAAAGCTAGGTATAATTACTTGGGTGTCGACGCCTAAGTTGTCCATCCATTCCACCCGACCTGGTACATCGTCCATTAGCCTAACTGCAGGCGGTGGTTGTCCCGGTGCACTTTCCACATTTAGGCCACAGATAATTAGCTGACCGGATGGCATTTCCCAAAAATGTTTAAGGCCACGCCACTGTGATTGTGTACCGTCCGTCTTCTTCTGCATAGGCCGGAAGTGTTCATTGGCGGACGCTAGATAAGACCAGGCTTTCAGGCTCTCAATAACATGGGTATCGCAGTCAACATATCCCAAGCGGAAGCTCCAATCTTATATGCAGCATATTAAAGTGTAACTTTGCATTCGGCGCTGATCAATACTTACTCATGTTGCTCAACTGGCAAAGATATTGTGGGTACTTTGCTTGGTGATACCTATGCGTTCTTCGTTATACCTAGGCCACAATAACTCTTGGGACTACTGTACACGAAGAAAAGGACGCCGGCATGGCGTCCTTTCTTGTGAAATTGAGTAGTTTCAGAATTATCTAAAAACGGTAGCCAAACCTTATACCACCTTGTGCCTTATCCGGTTCGAATAAAATGATTGCGAGATTTCCGAGGGCAGAGAAGTCACCCGAACCCTGGCCACTCCTGACAGTATCATCATCGAGAATATTTTCACCATACAAGAATATAGACCACTCTGCGGTATCAAAACCAATGCGCCCATCAAGATTGAAGTATGACCCAAAGAAATGGAATGCATTCGAGTCCTGGTTACGCTTGCTTTGGTACTGACCCGATATATCGATAACAAAGTCCATATCGTCCATTACCGGTGTTCTGTAGGAGGCCGCTAACGTAAGTGCGTGCTTAGGCGATCGTTCGAGCGCTTCTCCAGAGAAGTCAGTAGAGCAAGAGCCCAGACCATTTGGCAGTGCTATTGGGCTACAGTTGCCTGCCAACGCTATGCCTAATGCACTTGTAGTGGTTACCACGAACTCAGTGTACTTACTGTCGAGGTAGGTGTATCCAGCAGAAAGATTTATTTCATCAGTTGGATTAGCAGCTAACTCAAATTCGAGCCCGTAGACACGCGCTTTACCTGCATTGCGGACGACAAGGTCGTTACCTTGTGCATTATTTGGATTAGGTTCGAGCAAGGTAACTTGTTTGCCGGAATAATCCATGTAGAACGCTGCCCCATTGATAACCACGCGTCCATTCGAGAAACTATTTTTAGAGCCTACTTCGTAGTTCCATAATGTTTCCGGGAAAAAGCGTCCATTGCCTGGTGCTGTACCTGCAATTGTTGAGACACCACCGGGTTTAACACCCTTAGATACAGAAGCGTAGAGTAGGTTCTCGCTGGTAGCCTGGTATTCTAAAGCGAAACGAGGTGTGAAGAAATTATCGCTGGAATCAAGGATGGCTGTTGGGCCAACGGAGACTTGAACCGGGCCGTTGAGGAAAGGAATTGGTGCGACAAAACCGTTTGCTCCGCGTCCGCCTGCCACATATCCAACGTCAAGTTTTTCATCTGAATAACGGGCTTCAATAGATGCTGATAATTTATCAGAGAGATCATACTCGATAATTCCATAAACAGACCAGTGATCGGTATTCCTGAATTCTGGAGATGCAGAAGGAAACGAAATCAAGCTTGAATTTAGCGCTGCTGATGGAAAGATTCCTGGGAAACTGAACATTAGTGAAATCAAATTATTGTTTAGTTGGTCTATTCGTTCTTGCCAGTACTGACCGCCAATAGACCAGCGCAGGCCATCAGAAGTTAGGTCACCAATTCTTAGTTCCTGCTGAAACTGTTTGGTTCTTGTGTCCAAATCAAACTGGAAAAGAAACGGAAGTGGTTCAGCTATCCCTCCTGGTGCTGGGAGAAAACTGAATCCCGGTGCTGCCCCAAAAAAGTCGACATCTTGGTTTTGTGTTGCTCCTGCTTGAGTGTAACCCGTCCAAGAGGTGAGGTTGATGTTATCACCAAAATCATACTCAAGGACATTGCTTATAATCAGTGAATCAAGGGTTGATCCTTTAAACTGATCACCAGTAATTGCATCCTGGCTTAGAAAAATTGGGCCTGGGGATGTCAATTCTCCAGGGCGCGGTACAAAAACCGTTGCGCCTAGGGGGGTGGGGCCAAATGTTCCCGGAATTAAGAGGCCAACAGCACTCGCTGGTAATGGGATCTGGACGCTACTGTTGGTGGATCGAGAGAGAAGAGTTTGAGCTCGGGGTGCATACTCATCCTCTGAGTAAGAGATCCGCACGTTGTTTACTAAATTATCGTTTGGTACGAAGCGAGCTGCTACAGAAAACCCTGCACTTTCAAAGCCACCGAGGTCTTGGCCATCCAGTGAATTGTCGTAATATCCGTTGTGTTCTGCATATGCGACATTGACACCAAGACTGACTTTGTCTGAAACCGGGCCGCTTACAGCACCACGCAGCTCAAATTGGCCATAGTTGCCTGCGTCTGCACTAAAATTGCCCTCAACATCGTCTCCAGGCTTTTTTGAGACATAATTAATGGCACCACCAAATGCGACACGGCCGTATAGGGCGCTCTGTGGTCCCTTAACAACTTCAATACGCTCTGTATCAAGAAGTCTTAAATTAGCGAGCATACCTCCCCCGGCGGTTAACATAGACTCTGAGGATACGTCTATGCCATCTATCAAGATACCAACGGGCGGGCGGCCACGCGTTGCGGGTAGGCCCCGAATTTGGGGGCGGGTATCCTGGGGAACGAAACCACCATCAAAGACTAGACCTGGTGTGTATTTGGCTAAATCATCTATGTTTTGTATACGATTTCGTTCAAGCGCATTTGCATCAAATGCCGTTATAGAAAGGGGTATCTCTTGGAGTGATTCTTCTCTTTTGCGGGCCGTTACCAAGATTTCTTCAATCTGCGCTGATGCTTCTTCGGCAGCTAGGCTGCAGGCTAGGCCTATGATGGCAGCACTGCGAACTATTTGGATACTCGACATGGTTGTAATTCTCCTCTTAGCGCTTTCTTGGTATGCTTAATTATTGGCTTACCTAACTTAAGTTAATTGAAGTCCATAGTTATTGTGGTGTATTAATATAAGAATGAAAGCGCCCAACAGGTGGGCGCAAATTGATTAGTTTCCAAGCAATTATTGGAAAATGTGACTTGCGTGCAACTACTTAGAAAGAGATATTGGATTTCTCAGTTTAGGTAAACAAGTGAAATGTTTTTTAAGCCAAATAAGAAGCTAGAAGTTCCAGATCAGGAAGAGGCGTTGCCGGGTCGCGGTGATGCTATGCCGATTCAAAATAAGCACTTTGTAAATGGGCATCTAATAAAACCCCCTTTTCCTGATCACCTAGATACTGCAGTTTTCGGCCTAGGGTGCTTTTGGGGAGCAGAGCGCAAGTTTTGGTCAGTTCCCGGTATTTATTCAACAGCAGTTGGATATGCCGCGGGGCAGACACCAAACCCTACATATGAAGAGGTCTGCTCAGGTTTAACCGGTCATAACGAAGTTGTGTTAGTAGTTTTTGATCCTGATAAAGTAAGCTATGCAAGTCTCTTGAGAATTTTCTGGGAGGCTCACAATCCGACACAAGGTATGCGGCAGGGTAATGATATTGGAACACAATACCGGTCTGGTATATATGTCAACGACAAAGCCCAAGAGCGCATGGCCATGGCTTCCTGTGGTACTTACGGAGATGTCCTACTCGCAGCAGGATATGGCGCTATAACGACTGAAATTAAAGAGATGCCCACCTTCTACTATGCCGAAGAATATCATCAACAATACTTGGCAAAGAACCCTGCTGGGTATTGTGGTTTAGGTGGTACCAACGTTTCATGCCCTGCAGTTGCAGCTGAATGAGGTATTATAGCGCGTCGGAATCTACCATTTCTATTACTTCTTCTCCCGATTGATCTACGAGATAATCAACCAATAGTATCGAGTTCCTGCCATTTAGTTGGCCCGGTCACGCCGCCGGCTGAAGTTTTGCCGCGCATGAGATCGATAGAAAAATTAAACCGCCCAGCAGGATGCTCACTGATAGAGACCTCAAAAATCTGCCCATTCTTATCTCGGTAGCAGCGGACGATGACTAAGGTAGGGCTGCCAGGTTCTACTCCGAGTGCCTGAGCTTTTTCTTCCCTGATTATACCACCATGCAGATCCATATTAATGGTATGAGCAACTATACCGAAATTGCGTTGGAAAAGTAAAAAGACAGGTGTCTGATCCTTACCTATTTGACTAGCTATGTCTTTGTGCTCAGGACGCACGTAAATATCTGTCCAGCATATTGGTGATTTTTTGTCAAAGTATCTGATGCCTTCAATTTGCTCTAAGGATTCGTTGGGTTCATATCCGGTTAGGTCAGCTAGTTTCTTATCAGCTATTAGAGTCGTGATGTTTTTTACTTTGAGTATGGTGTCACTAGAATAATGTAATAACTCCTGTATAGATTCGATTTTTTGAACAAACTTTATTGAAGGCTCCTTTGAAATAACGATTGTCCCTGAGCCCTGTCTTCTGGTCACCATTCCATTATCAATAAGGCGCCGGAGAGCCTCTCTAACCGTAAAACGACTGACTCCAAATCGATTACAGAGGACTTGTTCAGTCGGCATCAGTGCTCCGACTGCATATATTCCCGTCTCAATTTCATTTTGTAAGATTTTTGCGACCTCTCGGTACCGAGGCGATGATTTGATCTTACTCGAATTACTATTTTGTGCTGGCATCTCAGGTTCCTATATAGCTGCTAGTGATTCACAGACAGCGCGATTTTTTCTTTCAATTGTAATAGTCCAGACAAATAATATTTGTTTGTACATATTAACCAAGATAAACTCTAAAACCATACAAAAAGGTAATTTGTTTCATTTAATTTGGTGCCTGTTTTTGCTCTCGGCTGGCTCAGCTTTTTGAGCGTCGATAAAGCAGCTACAGCTAATATGACTGAGTAGAAAGGTACTCCAAGTATGTCCTCAAAAGACCCAACACTTGATGAGTCAGATGACGTAATAATTCTGGATAGTATCCAGAAGTGGCTTGAAAGGGATGTTGCTCCGTATGCAATGGAGCTGGAACATTCGGATACCTATCCCACAGAAATGGTCAAACAGATGAACGCAATGGGGCTCTTCGGCGCGACCGTTGGCCAAGAATGGGGTGGGCTTGGCCTAAGTGCGTCTACCTACGCCAAAGTTGTGACTATGATCTCTGAAGTCTGGATGTCTCTCACTGGTATTTTTAATTCGCACCTAATGATGGCTACTGCGGTTGAAAAATTTGGCACTGAAGACCAGAAAAAGAGATTCCTACCACTTTTTGTGGCTGGGGATTTGAGAGGCGGAACAGCGCTAACAGAACCTGATGCGGGTACTGACTTACAGGGAATCCGGATGAGGGCAGTGAGAGATGGAAATAATTATATAATCAATGGGACTAAGACGTGGATAACTAATTCGATAGAAGGGACGTGTTTCGCCCTCTTAGCAAAAACCGATCCTAAAGTGGAACCGGCACGTAAGGGAATGAGCATGTTTATCGTCCAAAAAGGCCCAGGCTTATCAATCTCAAGGAGACTTGAGAAATTAGGCTATAAGGGCATTGATTCCGGAGAGATGGTTTTTGAAGATTTTGTTGTAAGTGTAGATGATCTAGTCGGAGGGGAAGAAGGCCATGGGTTTTACCAAGCTGTTGGAGGACTGGAGCTAGGTCGCATTAATGTAGCTGCACGATCTGTAGGAATTGCAAAGCGTGCCCTTGATGAAGCAGTCCGGTATAGTCAGGAACGAAAAACATTTGGTAAACCAATTTGCCAACATCAGGCTATACAACTCAAGTTAGCCGACATGGCAACACGATATGAAGCTTCGCGTCTTTTAGTAGAACAAGCCGCACAAGCATATGACGAGGGCGTAAGATGCGACCTAGAAGCAGGTATGGCTAAGTTCTTCGCATCTGAAGCCGCAATTCATAATTCTATGGAGGCTATGCGCATACACGGTGGATATGGATATTCAAAGGAGTTCGTTGTTGAACGCTTGTATCGCGACGCTCCTTTAATGGCTATCGGCGAGGGAACAAATGAGATGCAGAAGATTATAATCGCTAAACAGCTTATTGAACGGAATAAAATTTGATGACACTACCGTTAAATGGTCTTCGTATCCTCACAATTGAGCAATATGGAGCAGGCCCTTACTGTTCTATGTTCTTGGCTGATATGGGAGCCGAAGTAATCAAGATTGAAAATCCCAGCAGCGGAGGTGATTTTGCCCGAGCGACGGGACCCTATTTCTTGGGCGAGAATGATAGTCTCTATTTCCAAAGTTTTAACCTGAACAAGAGAAGCATTACTCTTGATTTGAAGGAGCAGGAAGGCCGTAAGGTTTTGCATAAACTCATTGGATCTTCTCAGGCTATTATTAACAATCTGAGGGGTAATCAGCCGACTAAACTTGGCGTCGATTACGCATCACTCAAATCTGTAAATCAAGCAATTGTCTGTGGGCATATTTCTGCTTACGGCCGTGACAATTCTCGGGCCGCTCGGCCGGGCTATGACTACCTGATGCAATCCGAAGCCGGCTTTTTGTCTATGACAGGCGAACCTGATGGTCCCCCTGCACGATTTGGTTTGTCGGTTGTCGATTTTATGACAGGTATGATGCTGGCATATGGCATAACTGCTACAATAATGAAGGCACAGAAAACAGGCGAGGGTGGTGATGTTGATGTAAGTCTCTTAGACACCGCCTTGCACCAGCTTTCTTACCCTGGAATCTGGTATCTAAACGAAGGCCAAGTAACAGGTCGCGCACCTCGTGGTGCGCATCCCTCTGTTACACCGAGCCAACTGGTGCGTAGCAAGGACGGGTGGATTTTTATTATGTGCCAGAATCCACGGTTCTGGGCTTTGCTACTTGAAGGCCTTAAAGACAATAATTTGGTACAAGACGAGCGCTTCCGAGATCTAGAATCACGTCTTATGAATCGAGACGCATTGACCGTGGAATTGGACCGTATTTTCTCTGAGTCCACAACGGAAGAGTGGGTAGAGCATTTTAAAGAAAAAATACCAATAGCTCCTGTTTATAATATTGCAGAAGCATTGGATAACCCATTTCTAAATGAAACAGGTATGATTGGCCAAGTTGATCATCCGGACAGAGATGGTATGCGTATTCTTCGAAATCCTATCCGCCTTAATGGCGAGCGTCTGCCGAGCCAGGCAGGTCCCAAGCTGGGTCAGGATAACGAAAAGGTGCTTCGAGAGTCTGGTTACAGTGCTGAAGAAATTGCGGCTCTAAGAAATAATGGTGTTATTTAGCCGGCCCCATACTCTGCTGCTTGCAAGGGTTTGGTCCTAAGGGAGGGTTTTGTTTGTGAAGCTTGAGGGTCTCCGTGTTGTTGATTTGTCTATGTTTCTGCCTGGCCCGCATCTGACCTTAATGCTCGCCGATCATGGGGCCCAGGTAATAAGGGTAGAGCCACCAGGTGGAGAGCCTGCACGACATTATGGCCCGTTCCAAGGTGGGCATTCGGTCTGGTTCCGCAACACGCATCGTGGAAAAAAGAGTCTTTGTCTAAACCTAAAGGAGGACGCGGATAGAGAGAAATTGTTAGCTTTATGTGATAACGCGGATGTATTCGTTGAAGCCTTTAGGCCGGGAGTAGTCAAGCGCTTGGGAGTAGACTACGAAGCTATCAAAGCGCGTAATCCAAGAATTATATACTGCTCTGTGTCAGCATTTGGGCAAACAGGGCCGCTTTCAACTAAAGCCACTCACGACATGGGTGCTCAGGCTTTATCTGGTTTATTAGCTATTAATGATGATGGAAGCGGTAAGCCAGTTGTTCCTGGTCTACCAGGCGCAGACATGGGATCTTCTATGGCTGGTTTAGCAGGCATATTGATGGCGCTCTATCGACGTGAGAAAACGGGTGAAGGAGACTACATCGATGCAACAATGTACGACACCTTGTTGTCTTGGACAGCCCATCTTACGGGTCCAGTATTTGCTGAGAATGTGCCACCACTAACTAAAATGGGCCGCTCTATTGGTGGAGCAGCCTTCTACAATATTTACGAAACACAGGATGGACGTTTTATAGCGCTAACTGGACGGGAGGTTAAGTTTTGCGATAACTTGCTCACAGCTTTGGGACGGCCAGATCTCATAGATTTGTGTAAATTAGATGACTGCGAAGCTCAAGAGCCTGTAAAAGAGTTCCTTACACATGTTTTCCGAGAGAAGACGCAAGCCGAGTGGATTGATATTCTGGAACCAATGGAACTTGGTTGGGCACCTGTTCTGAATATGGTCGAAGCATTTGAGGAAGGGCAGGTTAGAGCAAGAAATATGCTGATATCTGAGAACTCCGAGATAAAACATGTAGGCAATCCAATTCGCTTTATAAATGAACCAGCGCAAATCAATTTCTCCGTTCCTGAATTAGACGAACACGCAGGAGACGTTTTTTGGGATGATGACAAGTAAAATAAGGTGCTGATGCAGGGAAGTGCTATTTTTTATGTTCAGGCCCGTGACAAAATGAAATTTTAAGAGTTCTAACAAATGGCTATTGGGAAGCTCACTCTCGATATTTTTAAACAACTACTACCGCGTATAGCAGAAAGACCTATACAGATGGTAACTGTTGGCTATCCAGATTGTTTGGTCCCTGTATCCTTGGTAAGCCAGCTCTTTGGCGAAGAAGTATTGTCGAAATTAACCTACAGAGATGATGCAGATAAGATAATTAGTTGGCATAACCTCGGTGAATATCTGGACAAAGTCATAGAGACTGAAAGTCTCCTCGACGCATTAGGCATCGATATAACCGTATTGGATATAAATGCAGTCCGTGGTGGTGAAATCATTTGCGATCTCAACGAACCAATTGATGAAGATCTTCATAATCGCTTTGATATTGTTCTAGATGGCGGAACGATGGAGCATTGTTTTAATGTTGGGCAAGTAATAAATAATATTGTGTCAATGGCAAAAGTGAATGGTTTCGTGATTCACGGAAACCCTCTTGTTGTCATGAATCATGGGTTTTTCAATTTTAGCCCTACATTTTATCATGATTATTACATTGACAATGGTCACAATTTTCTAGCCCCCATATACGGGTATGTCCATGAGGGTATAGACTACAAGTTATTTAAGCTTCCACCGACAGATCGGTTTACTAAAGCACCAGATAATAGCTGGTTGAGTGTGGTGGCTCAGAAAATACACAACAGAAAGAATAACTGGCCGATGCAAACTAAATATAAGAATAGTCCGACATTAGGTGACTAACGAGTAATGCAAAATGTCTGAGCAGTCTTCTTCGATACGGCTCCGTCCTTTTACACGGGAGGATCGTAAAGTCACTTTGTCTTGGCGTAATCTGCCTGAGGTCAGGGATGCGGTTATGGGATTTAGATATCCTGTTACAGATGTTATGGAAGAGAAATGGTATGACAAAGTATTAGACGGCAAAGATACGTCTAGCGTTTATTTTGCAGCAGAGCTGATCGCGGACACTAGCCTTATAGGTTTTCTTTCGCTCACAGATATCAACTATCAAACATCAAATGCGCAGCTTGGAGTCATGATTGGTGATGTTAATCAGCATAGTCGAGGGCTTGGTGGTGAGGTATTGAGTCTTGGCCTGGACTTTGCATTCGGATCCCTAAACTTGAATCGTATATATGTTATGGTTAGAGCTACTAATAAGCCTGCTACTGGCTTATTTTCCTCTGCTGGATTTCTTAATGAGGGGAGCATGCGGCAACACTATTTTCAGGATGGCCGATACGAAGACGTTCTTATTATGGGGCTACTTAAACATGAATACGGTGCCCAGACTCCATGAAGACTAAAATTAATGAAAAGAAGTCCGTAGAGGTAAGTGCGAGAATTCCATTCTTTCGTCATGATCTGGGACAGCCGGAGGTAGAGGCATTTGAGGATGCGCTGAAGGACCCTATTATTACAACAGGTGCTATCACAGAAACATTTGAGAGACGTTTTGCAGATTATCTGGGCGCAAATCATGCACTTGCTGTAACCAGCTGCACTGGAGCTATGCATATGGCTTTACTCGGTCTCGGCGTGGGACCGGGTGATGAGGTCATTACTACACCAATGACCTTTATTGCTACCGCTACCGCAATCCTTGAAGCTGGGGCGAAACCGGTTTTTGTCGATGTAGAAGCCGATACAGGAAATATTGATGTTGGGCTCATCGAGGCCGCTATTACTCCTAACACCAAAGCTATCTTACCTGTTCATCTTTACGGGCTTATGGTCGACATGAAAGCTATTCGCGCGCTTGCAGACCAGTATGGCTTATTAGTCATTGAGGATGCGGCACATTGTATAGAAGGACATAGGGATGGCTTAAGGCCCGGGCAGCTTTCTGAAGCTGCCTGTTTTAGTTTCTATGCTACTAAGAATATGACCTGTGGCGAGGGCGGTGCGTTAGTCGTTAATGATACTAAGTTATATGAGAGACTGAAGCTCATTCGTCTTCACGGCATGGATAAAACGGCATTTGATCGTTCAAAAGATGGCTATTCTCATTGGGATATGGTGATGATGGGCTGGAAGTATAATCTTAGCAATCTCGATGCATCCATGCTGCTGCCCCAATTGGATCGTTTAGATGGAAATCTAGAAAAACGTTCAAAACGTGCTCAACTTTACAGAAAATTATTAGAGCCAGTTGAGCAAATTGAAATGCAAGGAAGCCGATTGAATGCGGTAAATGCGCGCCATGTTTTTAATGTGTGGATTAAAGGGGCTCCTAGGGACGATGTGATAGCTCAGCTTGAGAATCGCCATATTGAATCCGTAGTAAACTACCGGGCAATCCACTTGCATCAATATTTCAGCAAAACGTTTGGATTTAGGAAAGGAGCTCTTCCTATCGCGGAACAATTGGGAGATAGTACCTTATCACTCC
Organism: Rhodospirillaceae bacterium; assembly: GCA_045564915.1. GTDB lineage: Bacteria > Pseudomonadota > Alphaproteobacteria > Rhodospirillales > Rhodospirillaceae > JAQWRV01. The sequence continues at coordinate 314,262 of JBJLGL010000013.1, read as the reverse complement.
CCTTTTATCCCAACATGCCGTTGGATCATATTCATACAGTTAGTAACGCTCTTAAAGAAATATTATTCAGCTAAACGGAACATTGAGTTCATAGCTACTCTTGGACTTAGGTAGGCCGTATCCGTAAGCTAGTATCCATAGAGGACAGAGCCTCGTACCCGTTCTCGCGTATGACAATCATGTCCTCCACATGAGTCGTACCCCAGCCTACTTCGTTATAGGGCATGTCCAGAGTAAACACGGTTCCGTTCTCAAAGGTGAGGTCCTGCACAAAGGAGTCCAGCTGTTCAGACCCAGTAGGCCATGGCTGATCGGTATGCTCTAGACCCACGTTGTGGGCGCTACCGAAGCCTCGTTCCACACCCTCCTGCTTCATTAGGTCGCCAAAAATTTTGCTCGCTTCGGTGAACTTCATGCCTGGCCGGATGGCCTCGTAGGTAAGACGGCTGGCCTTGGTATTGGCCTCGATGCGCCGCACTAGTTCATAAGGAGGATCACCTATCATTACCGTACGGCCCACATCACCGTGATAGCCTTTGTAAACACCCACACTATCTAATTTCATCCAGTCACCACTTTTGATGATACCGGAATTGAGGCCGTGAATATTAGCAATGAGCCATTTACCACGGCCATCCAGTTCACCCCATTTACGGGCATGTGCTAACTCGATTTCCCCTAAAGGAAGGCCAGGCTCGATCTGCTCTATAGCATAGTCGAGGGCGATCTCGTTGCGATGAGCCGCTTCGCGCAAGATATCGATTTCGTTCTCCGTTTTAACCATACGGATTTCTTTGAAAGTATTGATCGCGTCCTTGCCTTGAATATCTGGCAGGCCGATATCCTGTAGCCAGGGAAGCACTCTGGGATCTTCAAAGCCGACGGTGCCTTTGGCCGCGCCGCCTTCGATGATGGCGGCCTTCAAACCGTAAAGGGCATTAGCGCTGGTCTTGCCTTCGTAGGCATTGAACAGGGCCAACTGCAGCCGATCCCGTTCGTCGGTTTCGCCATCACTCACCGGCCAGAAGCTAGTTTTAGGATTGGCCATGAGATTGCCTGCTGCGTCGTACAGGACGCGTCCATCTTCTCCCCGAAGCGGCATAGTATATGTCTGGATAGACGGTATCCAGGTGGGTCTGTAATCCAGGTGGTAAAGCATGACAGCCGGGAGGACGATAGCCGCGGGCGCGTTTTCATGTCGCGGGAAGAAAGCATAGGTGGAAAAGTTTCGGCCCATCCATTGCATGATACCACTGTGGCTAGACAGGTAGTATATGTTCAAAGAAGATGATGCGACCAAACCGTCGAGCCCGTACTTATCCATGATCTCATAGGCTCGCGGCTTGTTGAGTAGCGGTTTGGCCGCCTGAATGTGATCGATAGAGGCTTGTGTTATATTTGAATCCTTCGACGCTACCTCTCGTTGAGTACTTTTCATAGAAGTGGCAACTCCGGCCGCCGCTGCAGCCGCCAAAGTCGTACGTCTATTGATGGGTATTCTATCCATACCGTCACCTCACTTTTGCCCTATAGGGTAAACAGAACATCAGCAGAGCCTTGTGTTACAGATGCACTATAACTAGAGACTATAGCCAAGGCTAATGTCGTAACTTATTGGACCTGGACGAATTGACATGTCAGACAGAGTGAAGCCCCAGGGCTGTCAACATTGACAAACCTGAGCTTTGCCGTTTTCAAGTCTCATATATTGTTCGCAAAGGTAATCGCCTGCCAGGTTTCGCCGATAAGGCTGAGCCGCCAATAGACAAGAAGTTACTCATGCGTACCCGGGACCTAGCAGCGGTGTCTGAAGATAAATTTGAAAGCCTGCTAAAGTCGCTAAAGCTGCTAAATTGAGCGGTCAGTCAGCCTTAGAAACAAGAATTGTCTTGCTAAGAGGTTAGATTTACTTGCTTTTAACGCTCTCAGTGCTATCTACTCCGGATATTAAGGGCTTTTGCTCCCTGGACCTTGAACGTCTTAGATAGTTGGATAGTTAGGAATATGGCCGTGGCCGATTTTGCGTTACGTAAGAAGCATTTGGAGGATGACGCTCGTCGCCAAACACTCCTAGATATTGAGTCCAAGTTGAAATGGCATCCCTTTCCGCCACAGATGGTCATTGAAACAACTTCATATTGTAACCTGAAGTGTATTCATTGTTCCCATAGAGAAATGATCCGCCCTCAGGAGCATATGGATCGTGCTATTTTTAATAAAATTGTTGAGGAGGTTGGGCGCGAGAATCCGATGTGCGAAATTTGGCCGACCTTTTATGGTGAGGCTTTTATTCTAGGGGACGAACTTTGGGACATGCTTGACTATGCTGATAGCGTGGGTTGTCAGAACATCGTGCTAAATTCCAATGGTACGTTGCTTGACCGTGACGATAATATTGAAAAGATTCTGAATTCGCCTCTAAAACGTTTTATTCTTAGCCTCGATGGATTGACTAAAGAAACATTTGAGCACATTCGTGCCAAAGCAAAATGGGAAACGGTATATCCAGCTGTCGAAGAGCTTTGTCGAAGACGGCAGGAGCGCGGCGATACCTATCCTACTATTACTGCGCAATTTTCAGTCATGACAGAGAACGCGCATGAAGTAGAGGGTTATCGTAAATTTTGGTCTGAACGTGGTGCTGAAGTAAAGGTACGACCCATGCTAGAGTGGACGTCGACGGGCACTGTCCGCACGGATACTATTGATCATAATACAGATTTTAGAATTGCCTGTCCGTGGGGAAACAATACGATGGCAATTCATCAAGACGGTAGTGTTGTCGCCTGTGCTGTTGATTATGAAGGTATGTTTAAGGCGGGTAACGTAGAGGACTACAGTATTAAAGAGCTTTGGGATATTTTATGTGAAAAGCTTAGGAGGCCTCACAGAGACCATAGATGGGCTGACGTCCCAAATATCTGTAAGGGTTGTGGAGACTGGCAGGTTGCGGGAGCAGAATACGAAGAAGAAAAAATCGAAGGGACGCGCCCATTCTGGTATAACGAAGATACTAAGGCGTCAATAATGTAGCTGCAGACTAGGCTTAAGTGGAGTATTGGAAACCGTATGGATGGTTCTCCTAAGACTAAAGAGCACACTCAAGAAGAATATGGATTGCGGCCAGAGGCATCACAGTTTCCTATGATGCTTGTGCTATCTTTTGTTTATCCATGTAATGCCCTATGCCCACACTGCCCCTATACAAATTCACAAATTCGTAAAGAGTATCGGGATGCTCCTTATATGTCGGAGTCAATATTCAAACGTATTGCTAATGAATCTGGCCCACATGGTGCCTATCTAAGGATTTCAGGGGGGGGTGAGCCTATGTTGCATCCCCAAGGTACAGAGCTTCTTGTGTATGCCAAAAGTATTGGGTGTAAGATCGGCCTTATAACGAATGGGTCGCTATTCGATGAAGAAAATTCACGTGCTCTTCTTGAAGCTGGCGTTGATATGATCGAGTTCTCTGTCGATTCCTGTGACGAGGAGACATATTCCGTAGTCCGGAAGGGATTGGATTGGAGTACTCTGGTTGCAAATGTTAAGCGTATGCTCGAGCTGCGTGAAGAAATTGGTTCTACGTCAAAAATTGTGGCATCGTGCGTTAATCAGGATGGCGTAGATGTTGATGAAGTCGAGCGGTTTTGGGTTGACAAGATCGGAATCGATTACATGATCAAACGGAAGTATTTGACATGGGGCGTAAACACTACCCTTACGGCAGATAAATCGGCTGATCCGATTGCTTATCTCAATACTGATGAGGTGCCCTGTCCATTCATTTTCGAAAGGTTAAATATAGATTCTCGTGGTAATGTTATGGTTTGTGGTTATGACATTTCAGCAAATACTAGCATGGGTAACGTTACCGCTGAGTCAATCAGTGATATTTGGCATGGCGAAGGCTTTGAGTTTTATCGCAATAAACATTTGACTGGAAACGGGAAAGATATACCACTCTGTTCTGGTTGCCCTGACTGGAAGTACCGCTCCTGGCAGCACAATTATTGGAAAGTTGTCAAGAATGCTGAAGAAGTGAGAGCTAGAAAATTTGATGTACTCGGTGAACACGATGATTTCCAAGCACCAGAGCAACAATAACTCGCTCACAGCAAATTAAACCATCACTCACTCAGTCGATAATCCTATTGATAAATTGAAAGTCAGGCATGTGTGGCATCGCAGGATTTGTTGGGTCGGGCACACGTATTGACCTTGAACGTATGGTAGATTCTTTGCGCCATCGGGGTCCTGACGATTGTGGTTACTGGGTTCTAAACGATGTAGCATTAGGTATGCGGCGCCTTGCCATCATTGATGTAGAGACCGGCCAACAACCCATAACCAGCTCTGATGGATCACAAGTTATTGTTTTTAACGGGGAAATATATAACGCACCTGAGCTTAGAGTTGAACTAGAGGCGGAAGGCTTCCATTTCCAAACAGACCACTCAGATACTGAGGTTATCCTTCCGCTTTACCAAAAATATGGTGTCGAATTCTCTCATAAATTACGCGGTATGTTCTCCATCGCTCTTTGGGATAGCGCGGCCGAAAAGCTGATTCTGTTGCGTGACCGCGTTGGTATCAAGCCTTTGTACTATGCACAGGTGAATGGCGGATTAGTCTTTGGTTCCGAGGTTAAAGCCTTGCTTGCCCATCCGCTTGTCTCACGTGATCCAGATTTTGCGGCTTTACATCATTACCTTTCACTTAAGAATATACCTGTGCCTATGTCGGCTTTTAAACAGATTCGCCAACTATCACCCGGTCAGCGATTAACCTTCGCCCATGGTCGCATTGAACTAAAGCGATGGTGGAAACTTGACTTTGGACAGCCGTTCTCTGGAGATGAGCAAGAAGCGATTGATGTGGTCAGAGCTTTGCTTGAAGACAGTGTGGCTATGCATATGCGATCTGATGTTCCCTTTGGTGCCTATCTATCTGGTGGGGTAGATAGTTCTAGTATTGTTGCCTTAATGGCGCAAAAAACAGATCAGCCTATAAAAACCTTTACCCTAGTTTACGATGATAGATTTGAGAAAAAGGATAAGGACCAAGCGTATGCTCTTAAAGTGTCAAATAGATACAAGACAGATCATCATGAATTTCCGGTTCGCTTTGAAGATGTGCCTAGGCGCATTAATGAAATTACATGCGCATTTGATGAGCCGTATTCAGGAGTTATTTCCACTTTCTTCCTCACCGAACTCATTGCGAAACATGTTAAGGTATGCTTGTCAGGGGATGGTGCTGACGAGCTCTTTGCCAGCTATCTGGCACATCGAATAGCCCAACCTTTAGCTTTACGGAAGCAGTCTCGGACATCAACTCGGATTCCGTCTAGCGAGAATGAGGTGGCTTATCAGGAATGGATGGAGGGTGGTAGAGACTTAGACGCTATTATAGACAGGGGTGATTATGCTGATCAGCGTATGGGATTATATATTTCTGATGATGCTGAAAATTATAAACTATACTCTGAAGAAATGATCAAATTGATCGATGGCACTTCTACGGCCGGCCTTTTACGTGAAGTTGACCGTCAATTTATAGGAAGTGATGCAACCAACCGTGCTTTGCATGCTGATTTTGAAACTTTGTTGCCTGACCAAGTTCTTGCTTTCGTTGACCGACTTTCGATGGCGCATTCGGTAGAGGTAAGACCACCTTTCTTGGATCATACTCTAGTTGAGTTTGCAGCGTCATTACCTGGCGCAATGAAAATTAAGAATGGCCGAGTTAAGCATGTGCTTAAGGAATCCGTGCGCGGACTGATTCCTGACGGTATTCTAGACCGTCCAAAAGAGGGCTTTCTGATGCCAATTAACCACTGGTTATTGGAAAATCTGAAGCCCTACGTCATGGATACCCTCAGTGAAACGCGGCTCAGTCGCCATGGTTTATTTAAGCGAAATGCGATTAAGGAGATACTTGATGCGCATTACACTGGCAGGGAGAACTATGGAAATAGGGTCTGGAATTTACTCAATTTACAGCTTTGGTGGGATGCATATATTGAGAGATAAGATTAGTATTTAGTTGCTATTCGATAATGTTTCGTCGATTTCGTTTAGGCACTTTTCTGCTTGATCCAGAACTTCACCATCTAGAGAAGATTTAATTTGATTAAGGACAGACTTTGTCCGCAATAGCTGTTCACGGAGGGTATCAGATTCCTGACGTTTGAGCTGCGCGAGAGCCAATGAATCATTGCGTTCTGAACGCAACACATCTGCTATGCGTTTGACATTCTCGATTGCTAGGCTTTCTGATCGTTTTCTTGGCTTTTTTTCTGGCATTATTTTTCCTAGTCGGACAACTTTATCTGAGAGATTACGTTTCGGCTATCAGGACCTAGATTCATAATTAGATCAACGATAGATAGGTGGGATAAGAAAGGACCGTGTTGTTGATTATAAATAGGATGTTTGTAATTTTGCCACTGAACTTCAATTCCAGCCGCATCAAAATATTCTGTATTAAGGTACGCCATTGCGGAGTTTCCTGAAAGATACTTGTCCGCCCCAAAATATTTACATAGCTCCACAAGGCGCTGCGAACGTTTGCCATTTATATCTAGTTCAGATGAACGATAGATCGGAGTATCAATATTAAGCAATTCACGGAAATAATCCGTCGTTTTGTAGCAAATATCTACAAGGCAAGACCTTGTTTCTACCAAAATTGAATCTAAATCACCTATGTAATTCTTTATAAAGGGAGCGTTAGCATACAGCTCCCTAATAGTGCGGACATGTTTTATGTTCCATGGCTGCTCATTCCTAACTTCAACGGCCTTAATAAGTTGATTAGAACGCCCTTTATGCAGGACTGGAACTGTTAGCCAAACGGGACCATTCGGACCCTTTACTCGATTGCGGTTGCGCCAACCATGCTTATCAAACTGAACATCGTCATAGTAGACGAATACATCTGCTCTATTCATTTGATCAAAAAAGCCGAGCCAGGGTAAATAGCCCGGTTGGAGAACAGCGACAGTAGTCATAATATAATTAATCTTACATCATACCGTGTATGGGTATAGCACCACCCGGTGGCTTCAATGATTGTCTGATTTCCTGAATGATTTTGTCCCTTGGGTCTGTATCCTCTTTCCGATCTTTCTTGACAGAAAGTAAATAGATGCAAGCTTCGCTATCACCCTTACAAAGGGAGAGCCATTCATTTCTCTGTGGATGATCATTGAAAACGACACCCTTTTCTCCTGACTTACCGATATCCATCAGTGAGAATTCTGGATTCCATGGTTTTCCACCTCGGGAAATAATAGCAAAGATTACTGGATCCTGGTTAGCGCGAACTTTGGTGGTATCGAAATCGTAGGGCCCTGTAAATAGGTGCGATAATATCTTTAGACTCATTTGATACTCTATAAGTGTCAGCTAGGGTTTTTTGACTTCCGAGTTGCCCCATATTGGGCAGTGTTTTTGGCGTTTTAACAACTCACTCTTTACTATCTATAATGTCAATAAAATGTGTGCAAATATTCTTTGTCATTTGCTCTTTGTTACCTAGGAATTCGTTAAAGAATAATTGCCCGGCTTGGCCACTTCTTTTTCTAAATAGTTGATCATCCATGAGTTTGGATACCTTAGATTCGTAAACTTCGACGTTGGGAGCGAAGGGCGAAAAAGCAAGGTCTCCAACGTCGTCAGAAAATATTTCGATTGCGCGGTCCTGCTCCTTCCGGGTTCCGGCCTGTCGGTTCAGAATAGGGAGAATCATCGTTGCTGATGAGGTTTCGAGCGCTTCGGGTGTTTCCAGAACGACAACAGGCTTACCCGCTGCCATAGCTTCGTAAGCTGTGTAACCGGAAGCAAATGGATAGCTATCAGTATATATGTCTATGACCTGTGCATAAAGTCTAGTATCAACCCAACCCAAGAACTTACATCGTTCTGTGATTCCTAACTCCTTCATAATATTGCTAACTTCCGGTGGTATCGAACGCCCAGTCCACAAGAAAGAAGCTCTTGGATTATGTTTTAGAAAGTTTTGGATGCTTTTCAAATATGGGCGGTGGTTTATTTTCTCTTCCCTGCCCATACAAGCGATAAGGCAGTCATAACCTTTTTCTGTATATTCTCGTCGAATCGTAGGCACTTTCTCGCTTGCATTAGGGTCAAATAAATTGTCTAAGGCGGGCAAGGTTGAACGCCAAGTCCGTCCGTCAATAATACGTTCCTCACCAAAGGAACCGTATGTCACGTAGCCATCAATATCTTCACATGAGAGCGCATGGTATTTCATCGCCCACCATATGATTTTTGGAGCTAAGCGAGCTTTGGCGCTTGTAATAAGGTAAGTTGGAGTTGATATAAAAACGAGTGCTAGCACCCCGTCTCTAACGCTCTGATCCCGTATAGTAGTCAAATAGTCTAATATGCCTCCTTTTCTGTAATCAATCCAACGAATCGTTGACCCACGCTCTAAGATAGCTTTGGGTAAAGGTTCGGTAGAATTATCTGCATAGTTTCCATTTATGTATGTGATGGGCTCAATGAGTGGTTTATCTAGTTTGCTTATACCTTCTAGAAACGTAACGTAATTACGTGCATGTGCAAGGTATGCAGGTGAGTGAAGTAGAAACGCGATCTTCGCTGGCTTTGTGCGTCTTGGATGGGGAACAGGGGATAATTTTTTCTTTAGTATGTTCCCGCTTTCTTCAAGTGCTGGCGCAATAGCTTTGTACATACTTTCAAAATGGGCTCTGGTATCAACCTTTTTTAGGTATTGCGTGTACATCATTGTTTCAAGCCCTAAAATAAGGTTTGCCTCATTTAAGGTTTTCGGTGAGCGCTGAAAAAACGGAAATACAAGAATATCGGCAAGGGCTTTGGCAAGCCAGATTGGTGCACCGATTAGATGGAACGCCTTTAGTGTATGATTGATTATTACAAAAGCCGTCTGCTTATCATTCTGTTCGGCCATTCTTGCTAAACGGCTTATTCCATCTAGGATCTCTTCACTATCTATCTCGAACCACGCTGTGTGGAATAACTGTCCCCCAATTCTTTCTAAATCGATACCATTGCTCGTATGCAATTGAGAGACAGAGGCAAGAGCATCAAGGAATTGGCTCAATGCTTTGCTTGATGTATGAATCATCCCTTCAATGCTAATGAGAGCCACGAGATGATCATTACTCCACTGGAAGGTCGTATTCTTTTGTTTCAGTAGTACTTCATCAAGCTGCGTTGACCATGACCTTTTATTGGTGGTGAACCCCACTATTTCTTGTTTTAGGGGTGGGAGGTATAAGATTTCCGGGGCAATTCCATCTGTACCTACAGACTCGAGTAGCCGGATACAGCAGGATTCAGCTAGTGCCAATAATTCAATCTGTGTTTCGGTATTTGTAAGCTGCCGTATATACCTCACAGCTTCGAATATTGTGGCACCAGCAGTATCCCATTGAGATACAATTGGCAGAGCCTGCCGCAATTGATCTATGGAGGGCCTGGTATTGATGGCCTTTGCGGTTCGAAGGTCCCGATCACCTGAAGTCATTCTACCCTAATAATAAGCGTATCCAGTTAGTGGAGTTCTACTTTACCGGATTCTGTGATTATTGGAATTGAGCGCATCCATAGCTGTTTTTTCCAGAATTCTTGATTACTGGTATACCAATGCATGGTCTTATCAAGACCATCTTGCCAAGATACCCTTGGAGACCAGCCAAGAATACTCTGGGCCTTTGACCAATCACCAGTATGACGGAACACTTGTCCCGGCCTATCGCCGATGTAGCAGATTTGTTTGCGATCCATACCCAGTTTGTCTAGAACCTCTTCCGCAATTGACCTAACAGATCTATGCGTACCACTAGCCATATTGAAAACTTCGCCGGAGACCTCATTTGTATCTGCGTGAAGTACCAAATGAATACCCCGGCACAAGTCATCAGCGAACATAAAATCTCTTGCCGCTGAACCATCGCCATGAACGGTAAGTGGTTCTTCTAAAATTGTACTTGTAATGAAACGCGGAATGACCTTCTCTAGATGCTGACGTGGACCGAACATATTAAAAGGGCGAATTGTTACCAAGGGAAGTTTGTATGTTTGCCAGTAGGAGTATATAAGCCTATCTGCCCCACATTTAGCGCTAGCATAAGGACTCATCGGCATCAAAGGGTGCTCTTCATTAATTTTCTCTGACAGTGCGGTCCCATACACTTCCGACGTCGAAATATGAACAAATTTCTTGATTTGATCCCGATGCCGTAGGGCTGAGTTGACCAGAGTTTGAGTTCCTAGCACATCGGTTTCAAAGAAGTTTCGATTATCGTAGATGGAACGAGTTACATGTGTTTCAGCTGCAAAATGAACAACCATGTCACTTTCACTCATCAGCGCATCTACAAGGTCAGCGTTCATTATGTTACCGTAACGGAATAAAACTAGATCATCATGCTCAACTAAGGACTCTGGTGGTAGGTTATCTGTTGAACCCGCATATGTTAGTGCGTCCAAGATTATGATCTTGAAATCTGGGTGATTCTTCAATGTATAATGGACAAAGTTAGAACCAATAAATCCGGCACCGCCGGTGACAAGAATGGTTTGGGTCATATGCTTTTCGAACTCAATAAGGCTAGTCTTTAAAGGTCTGATATCTTAGTGGACACTTATCCTGGACGAGGGCGCAGAGGTCAAGTACTTGAAGCTAGTTGCCGTGACTTAACCACAAGAATGGCACCCTATACTTGCTAGGTTGGAACTAAAGTATTTATTAAATCTCTAGAAAATGGCTTTAGTCTATGTCTGTCGGTTCTCGGATGTTTAAGGTTTGGCGGGCGTTAATATTCTCAAGCCTCTGGACAAGGCCACTAGGCCATTCCACGATTATAGAACTGACTTTTTCATTAGTACCAAGCCCAAAAAGCAAAGTAGGATCATTGGTAGAATTGTATCCATGAGCGCTAGTATGTTCTCTGATTTGGCTTAGACCGCCAGATGTTAGGGTAACCTTAGCACCATAACCATTTCGATTACTTATAGAACCAGTTAAGGAGATCTTGATCCATGCATTACTATTGGCCTGATTAATCAGCAAGTGGTTCTGCTGAGGTATGTTAACCCTTTTTCCGTTATTATAGTATGTGCGGTTTGTTAGAAGAATATCAGCAAACCCATCGTTGTTAATATCAAACGCTCCAACACCGCTTCCAATACCAAATCCCTCCGCGCCAGAGTCTACCGTTACATCTGTGAAAGTTGTGTCTCCATTGTTGCGGTATAATTTATTGTAGGCGGGCTCCCAAGCTATATAAAATTGCACAAACATTGGCATTATCTTGATAACATCATTTATGAGTACGTTGGAAAGGCCACCATTATTGACGTAAATGTCTAGATAACCGTCATTATCAAAATCAGCCATTGTACATCCACGCGCTCCACCAGGATCACCTGTCCCTGATTCTAATGTAATATCGCTAAAGCTGACCTCATGCGTATCCGCTAAGTTACTGACAATGAGGCGATTGGCTTGATCTGCAGTGGGAAGGTAGAAGTCAAGGTCACCATCATTATCAATATCCCCAATGCAGGCGCCATTCGCATTGCCTGGATTAATAAAAGCAAATCCGTTCGAACCGCCACGATTCCTAGTAATATCCTCGAATGTTCCATCCTGCTTATTCAATAATAAGACATTTGAGTCACCTTCATTAGTGATGAGTAGGTCAATCCAACCATCATTATTTACGTCTGTCCAATTTGGCGATCCTTGCGAATTGGCTTCAAGAACTTTGCCTTGAATTGCAACACCTGACTCTTCTGTCACATCTGTAAAGCTGTCATCACCATTATTCCGAAATAGTGCATTTTCGATGTCATAATCCGCACACTTCCAGAATAAATCCAAATCACCATCATTGTCATAGTCACCCCAAGCTAAGCCGGCGCCAGTGTTACCAATTCCACCGATCTGGCGGTCTTCTTTGTTACCAATCCTCATGAATCCAGCAGATTGTGTAATATTCTCAAAGTCTGGTATGCCAGTTTCCACTAGGAGGTTTTTGTATACCGTCGTCGGGATGTGCTCCTCTCGGAGTGCTCCAGGAGGCATATTAGATACAGCAAGATCTTGATCACCATCATTATCAAAGTCGCCCCATGCGGCGCCGCGGCTTAAACTACCATGATTATCTACACCACGCTCAAATGCCACATCCTTGAACCGCCCGGAACCGTCATTCTCCCACAGACGATTATCTATTTTATCTGTCAGTGCTTCTGCGGGGATATAAATGTCTAGATCGCCATCGTTATCATAGTCAGCAAAAGCTGGGCCGGTACTATTTACCGCCATATCAGCGATACCGGCGACGTCACTAGAATCAGCAAACCGAATTGGAGTTATGTCAGCGGAATTTACAGGGGTGCTAATTTGTATCAGAGCAATTACAAGAAGACTTTGAAACATACTCTTACCTTTAGTTAGTGAGCTTTATGTGACCGAATTGTTAGTATTTAAAAAATACTCTACAGAAGAGACATACCAAACTATTGGGGAGAGAAACTACTATAGAAATCCTTTTTTCTCGAGTAGCTTCAACGAAAGAAAAACGAATTTTCGGTCAGCTTGACTTATAAAATCAGCGAGGGCTTCTTCTGCTACAATTTCTAACGTACTATATTCTTTATTAGTATTAGTTTCAAACCGGCGGTGAATCTCTTTAGCATCAAGATTCAGTTCAACGTCCACTGCAAGGTCTATCCCCCTAGATATAGAGTTTTCGAATAAACCACATACCGTTCCTGTCTGTGCATTTGTGGCACTAATTCCTAACTCTTCGCTTAGTTCACGGAGTAAGAATTCTGAGGCATTAATTATGCCATTATTATTGATACTTTGCGCATCAAAAGTGCCAGAAGGAGCAAGCTCCCAACATCCAGGTTCAATGAACATTTCATTACTTCGTCTCCCGAAAACTAGCCCATCATTACATCGTGTAAATCCAGAACACGCTAGTGGTCGAATGCCAAGATCTCCATAAAGTTCTGGATTTTTGGTTTGAGCAAAGTACGATTTATAGCTATCTCTAGAAACTTTAATATTGCCTGGTGTTATTGTGGATACGGATAGCACAGTTCCGTCAAAGAGCAGGCAATCTTTCCGGCCCAATGCCAAGTTCCATATCGCATTAATTTCTGCCTGCATCTGGGGTGAGGGCATATGGAATTTCTCGACCAGTTCGATGGTTACTTCATCCTGAACTAAATGCGAGCGCAGATTATCCCTAAGCGAAATGGAGGAGCCTGCTTGCATCATTGATCGGATTTTTCATTTTTTCCGAGGCCACCCTCGACCATTTCCCATTGCAAAGCTTCACCTATCTCTAAGGCTCTTGTCGCTGGCTTCCCTAATATATTACTCATATATTTTGGTGGTAAGCCATATCCGGGTCTTATTGATCTTATATTTTCTGAAGTAAATCGTTCACCTGCTGTAATATTTTTTACAATGTATAAGGATCGCCGGAATATTAAGCTGGCTTTTTCAGTCTCGGTAGGGCCATCATGCATGCATCCGCGGCTGGTCCATGCGGCATAGCAGTCCTGCACTAAATTTTTCAAAAGGTCTGGAGTTAACGAAAATGCTGAATCTGCTGTTTTGGGAAATGGAGAATCTATTACGTGTTTTTCAATCATACACGCACCTATTGCACAGGCAGCAGCCGCTGAGATGGTACCAAGGGTATGATCCGAGTAACCCACTGGAACGTTAAATTCTTTAGCCAATGCTGTAATATTCATCAGATTAGCCTCGTTTCTCTTGGCTGGATAGGAACTATTACAGTGCAGCAGAACAATGTCTTTACCACCTGCAGATTGCGCTGCTGCAATAGCTTCCTGAATTTCCGCCCTATTGCAGAGTCCTGTTGAGATGATCAATGGCTTTCCAGTTGCTGCACATGCAGATATCAGTCCGTGATCTACAGCTTCAAAGGAAGCAATTTTGTATGCTGGGCTCTCTAGATCTTTAAGCATATCGACGGCATTCTCATCAAAAGGGCTAGCAAAAGGGATGAGATTTCTTTCTCGGCAATGGCGGAATAAGCTGGGAAACCATTCATAAGGTGTCGCCGATGAAGTGTAGAGATCATAGAGTCGTTGACCTTGCCATAATGATGGACCTGCCAGTAGGAAGTCATCTTTCTTGCTGTTGATGGTGAGAGAGTCTGCAGTATATGCTTGAAACTTAATAGCATCTGCTCCGGCTTCCGCGGCTCCATCAATGATGCGGATGGCTCGATTGTAGTCTCCTCCATGATTGGCAGATATTTCTGCGATAATTAATGGCGGATGTCGTACACCAACCTCACGATTGCCAATTTGAATCGTGTGGCTACTCTGCGATTCTAAATTCAATCTGGGCAAGGTTTGCTATCCTTCTCAGTGTCTGTAGCGATGAGAGCTAATTTTTAGCATAAATTGCATAGAGCACTGGATTCTATTCACTTGTGGCAAATAAATTTAATCGATTCAGATCGTCCGTAGTATTAAGGTCAACAGAACGGGAAAGTGGCATCTCGTAGCCCCGTAAGCCAGGTCCATAAAGTGATTTAGTCTCTAGGAACGCAGATACAGTCACTGCGTATGTTGATCCGTTGCCAAATAAATATCGACCCACCTCTTGGGAATTGATCCCAACACTTTCCGGCCATACAGGCCTTAGGACCCCATCAACATCTTCCAATAGAGCTTGATGAATTGGACGCTCACATTCACACACGGCCATGGCAAAATCACAGGTACCAGGCTCAATTAAGCTCATGACATTCTCTATGTCAGTCGCAGTTCGCAGGGGTGCCGTTGCATATAGACAAGCTAGAACATCCCAATATTGACCCTGTGATTCTTCACTTTCTAGAATATCTAACAAAACAGGAGCAGTGGGCGTTTTGTCATCTGATAGGGATGCATCTCGTTTATAAGGTGTTGCACCATACTCTGAAGCTACACCGAGTATGGTATCGTTGTCTGAGGAAACAACTATTTTGCTAAAGCAATTAGAGGCTATGGCAGCCTCAATAGTTATAGCAATCATGGGTTTATCGTTGAAAGGCAGTAAAGCTTTGCCCGGAAGCCGCTTTGAATCGCCACGAGCTGGTATTACCGCAATTGTATTAATAGGCGTATTGGCCATCGTTTTTATCCGCTGAACCTTGCTATGATGGGTTTTATCAGGCGATATGCCCCGGATCAACGCAGAGACCTTATTCTTGCAGAGTCGGACACTAAAAGATAATCCAATCACAGACGTAATGACTATAAGGTAATTTTATGAAGACAACATTTAAACCGACAGGGCAAAATATTCAAAGTCTCCGTAGGATTATTGATGGCAACAGTGTCCTTGTTACCGGTGGAACTGGATCTTTTGGTCAGGCTTTCGTAGGGCACTTGCGTGCTCTAACAAAGCCTCGCCGCCTCATTGTTTTTTCTCGTGATGAATTTAAGCAGTCGCAAATGCAGCTCTCATCAGAATTAGCAGAAAGCCCAGAAATGCGGTATTTTATTGGCGATGTAAGAGACCAGTCGAGGCTAGAGTTGGCTCTTCGCGATGTTGATATAGTCATTCATGCTGCGGCGATGAAGCAAGTTGCGACCGCAGAATACAATCCATTCGAATGTATTAATACAAATGTTATAGGTGCAGAGAATGTAGTAAGAGCGTGCCTGAATACTGATGTGAAGAGAGTCATCGCATTATCTACTGACAAGGCCGTTAACCCTGTGAACCTGTACGGGGCTAGCAAGCTTGCCGCCGATAAAATATTTACGGCAGCTAATCATCTTAGCTCTAAGGGAGGAACGCGATTTGGTGTCGTTAGGTATGGTAATGTTGCAGGATCACGGGGTAGCGTAGTGCCGTTATTTAGGCGCTTAGCTCAAGAAAATGTACAATATATGCCCATTACAGATACACGCATGACACGGTTCTGGGCAACTTTAGAGCAGGTCTGTAATTTTGTACTCAGTTCGATTGTCCACTTAGAAGGTGGTGAGATTTTTGTTCCTAAGATTCCTAGTATTCGGATCACTGATTTAGCAACTGCCCTTGCACCAGGTATTGCGCAAAAGGAAGTTGGCATTCGTCCTGGTGAAAAGCTTCATGAAGCACTTATCTCTGAAGATGAGGGTTACCTAACTAAGGATTGTGGAGACTATTACGTCATTGAACCGGCTTTTGATAAAGTCTTCGGGGGAAAAAGAGAAAGGCCTCTCGATGGCAAACGGATGCAAGAGAGGTTTTCCTACGTTAGTGATGAGAATGATGAATGGTTAGATATTGATACGTTGCGTGCTTTGCATGGTACAGAGTAGTAGGGTAATCCGGATCTGTGGCTACGAAAAAGAACTCAAATCTGCCGTATGGGCGTCAATTCATTGATGACGATGATGTATCAGCTGTCATTGATGTCTTAAAGAGTAACTGGTTAACGACAGGTCCAGCAGTAGAGAAATTTGAAAGTGCTGTTGCGGCTCGAACAGATGCAAGTTATGGGGTTGCGGTTTCATCTGGCACGGCAGCACTCCACTGCGCTGCTAAGGTCTCAGGTCTTGCTGATGGTCATGAGGCAGTTGTTCCTGCTCTTACGTTCGCAGCGACAGCAGCAGCAGTTCGCCTATGTGGCGCAGAAGTTAGATTTGCTGATATCGACCCAGATAGCTGGTGCTTATCAACAGAGTCTATGGAATCGGTACTTTCATCAAGAACAAGAGCTGTTCTGCCAGTTGATTTTGCTGGACAACCCTGTGATTGGGACGGGCTTAATAGTGTGCTCAATGGAAAGGGTATTGTAACTATCGCAGATAGCGCGCATTCGTTAGCTAGTTCATATAAAGGCCGGCCCGTTGGTGCGTTAGCTGACATGACCTGTTTCTCATTCCATCCAGTTAAAGCCATAACCACGGCGGAGGGAGGAATGATAATGACTAATCAAGAGATGTTTGTGCAAGAACTTCGGAGGGTTCGGAGTCATGGAATCGTTCGTGACTCCAGCAAATATTACGAGGAGGCGGAGGTTTCGAACGATGATAGTCACTTGGATTCCCCAGCACCATGGTATTACGAGGTCCAAGAGATCGGCTTAAACTATAGGATTTCTGACTTGCAATGTGCTCTGGGTATTAGCCAACTCAAAAAATTGAACGCTTTTATAAAACGTAGGAATGAGCTAGCTAAATTGTATTCAGACGCTTTTGCCTCTTTAGATCTGCTTCAAACACCTGTGGTTAAGCATACGAATCAAAGTGCGTGGCATATCTATGTTATTCAGCTGAATCTAGCAGCTTTAGCTCAGTCAAGACGGCAGATATTTGATTTGCTCAGAAATAGAGGAGTTGGCGTACAAGTGCACTATATGCCTTTGCACCTGCATCCATACTACAAGAAGCGTTACAATTATTCGCGCGGCGACTTCCCTAATGCAGAAGCCTACTATGATCGAGCAATTACCATCCCCTTATACCCATCTATGACGGATGCTGATGCCCTTAATGTTGTAGATGTCGTGCAGGACGTTCTATCTCTGGCCAAGAGATGACACTGATCAACAGTTATTTGAACGCAGCGGTTTCGAAATAACCTTCTGTCATATCCCGCCACTCTGGTACATCATTAAATATACCGTGATAGCCATCACTCATATAAGTAATCCAGTAGACACCGTTATGCGTAGTCACGGGGCCGTGGTATATACCAGGAGGACGTGAAATATAATTGTCTTTAGTCAGAACAATACCAACCTTTTTGTCATCCTTACTCTTGGTGTCGTAAGTATATCCGATGTAGCAATCGCCTGAAATAAGATACAGACATTCGTTATGTGGATGCACTTCAGTGCCTGGGTCAATGCAGCCCGGTGCTTGTGCGACTAGTGCAATTTGTTCCTCTGGGTCTTTATCCCAACGCAATACTTTTACCAGAACACCAGCTGGTCGGGTTGGATTACCTGTCTCTTCGTCTAAAAACGTTGTCCGCTCAACCATTTCCTTCATTGGGTCTTCCCATGGTATGTCCCACGTCTTCTCGTTGGGGCGATAGCGCTCAATTTCGGCACCATCTTTATGACCTTCGCTTCTAGTGAAGTCATAGCTTGCACCGTAAAAAACTAACGCTTTGCATCCTTTTTCGGACGACAAGGGACCATGTGCTACGCCTTCAGGAATAAAAGCATAGCAATTCGCTATCATTTTCTCATTTCCGTGGGTCAAGTCGCCAGCAAGTAAAAGAATATCTTGGCTGGCACTACAATAACCTCGAGGATTGCTCCAACCAGGGGGTATCTCGACTACCATGTGTCCCCCACCGGTATCGCTATTCTGCGAAATCAACCGGCGCTGAATTCCTGGTTCATAGTCTCCATTTAATACTTCTAAAGGTCTAGAATCTACATCTAGACCATCTTCCCTACTCACTGGCATTTCTTATCTCCCTTAGATAAGTTCCTCATGTATTTTTTTTCAAATAATCTATAAGTAAACCACAAGTTTCCTCTGGATTTGTTATCATGCAATAGGTACTGCCAGCTCCCTTGACGGCCTGCACCTCTGCTTCTGGCTTTAATGCAAGAAAATCGTTAATCAACCTGTCAAAGCTAGCAGACTCCATCGAATCGTCGTCATTGAGCGCGGATTCATTACCCATAAGTAAAAGTGTTGGACATTGAATTCTCTTGACATCATCTGTTGTATCTATGCTGGAGAGGGCCTCCATAAGCTCTTTCATCGTCGTCATATTTACGTTGGTCTCGTAGTTTGGTGCCGCCCATTTTTCATATGTGAAGTGCTTTTCGCTGTATAGCGTTTTATTTGTTAGCACTACCCCAGCAAAAACCCGTGAAAGTTGGGTTATGCCAAAGACATGGGCTACCCAATATGCAGCATGAAAAACATTCCGCCAATAAGTATCAACTTTATAATATGGGTATGTAATGAGCGTTTTCATGCGTTCAGGGTACTTGCTAGCAAATCGAATACCTATAGGTGTGCTAGTTGATGTGCACCATATACTCGTTTTTTCAATGCCGGCGGCATCAAGTACTGCTTTGAGATCTTCTACCCAGCTTTCTAGTGTTAGTGGCTCGGTTAAAGACCAGTCAGATTTTCCACTACCTCTATAATTCCAATGAATAGTCTGAATACCTGCATCACGAAGTATCTCATTGCAGAAATCGAATTGATTGTGAAGAAGAGCAAAACCGCCAATGAGAACTAGGGGCTCACCGTCTCCCTTGACTTCATACCAAAGCTTTGAGCCGTTTCTATATGTTTCCACCACTTATCCCTCTTAATACATTATCCCAAATAGTTATGTATTACATTGATACCTAAGAGTCTAAACCCCATAGGAAGTACATAGCCACCGAGCACCTCTGTTGGTTGAATAGGCAGTAATTCTTCGTTTTCATCATCACCAAAGGATAAGGTTGCTGGTCCGCGACGAATTTGACCAAAGCTTGTTCCCTCCATTAACATCTGACAGAGATCGTGGACGTCAGGCTTGCCACGCGGCGGGTAATGAACATCTGGAAAATGTCGTTCACAGGTCAAGGGAAGGTTGTTTGTGTAAAAGCCTAGATCTTCGATGCCAATGACCTCATCTGGTGTAATAGAAAATGATACGATACGTTGACCATTGCGGCTCGCCCATCTCGAAATATGGGTGCCCAGTTCACCTGTTTGTGGGGAATCTGAGGCAGACATTAGAGGATGGGTCTTACTCTCATCAATCTCTGCTAGTTTTGAGCAGGCACCTAAGAACCAACTCATAACAACCAGCCAATCCTTATCACACCATTGGAATGCTGAGAGCATCGTATTCTTACCATTGATCTTGCAAGGCACCCCAATCACAACCACGTTGTAGTGTGACCGGGCAGGATTAATCCATGTTTCAGCGCGATCTTGATTGGGATAGACCGAGAAATGAGTACTCCAAAGAAAGGCTTCATCTGCCTTGTCCGCAGGCTCAAGAGGTGCTGGTAATAAGGCTGATAAGGCTTCTGGCTTTGCCCTAAAATGGACGACATAAAGGTCACCAGCAAAGCGCCAGGGCAGAGGGGCTATGATCGACGCCCTTCCTTGGGGGGTAAATGGTCTTGTAAAGCCGACCGGTGACATCTTTTGTGCCTCCTGATTTTACCATATTCTCATTTCTAGTAGAGTAGTCCAGGCTATGACCCCACGTCTAGACTGTCTTGTTCTCTTATCTGCCTGATCTGCAAAAACGGCATGAAAAAAGCCCGCCGCATTTCTGCGACGGGCTTTCTATCTTTAACGTAGCTGATTACTTTAGCGTTTCCGGGATGCCGGACGACGTTTAGCGGTCTTACGTGCTGTCTTCTTCTTAGCTGCTTTACGCTTAGGCGCTTTTTTCTTAGCAGCTTTTTTCTTAGCTGCTTTACGCTTAGGCGCTTTTTTCTTAGCAGCTTTTTTCTTAGCTGCTTTACGCTTAGGCGCTTTTTTCTTAGCAGCTTTTCTCTTAGCCGCTTTACGCTTAGGCGCAGCCTTCTTCTTAGCTGCTTTACGCTTAGGCGCTTTTTTCTTAGCAGCTTTCTTCTTAGCTGCTTTACGTTTCGGTGCTGCTTTACGCTTAGCTGCTTTACGCTTCGGTGCTGCTTTACGCTTAGCTGCTTTCTTCGCTGTCTTTTTCTTAGCTGCCATAGTGATTAAATCCTGTGAAGTTGTTAACAACAATTTAGACGCCGAAAGGACGAATATAATAACACGTTGAATCGCATTTCGCACGCATCAACTTTAAATTGTTCGCATATCCTGTTGTCTCGCCTCAAGACTCGATCTTAATTTTTTATCTCTTTTTTTCTAAACGGTGGCTTTTGAGTCACACTTAAATATGTTGTGTATGTGTATATTTGGTTAAAAAAAAAGATTAAAAAGTAAGTCGATAGTTACCTTAGCAATACATAATATTTAAGATTCTAATCGCATCCAAACTGGATGCAGTGCTACTTTTCAGCGATGCAAGCAGGGAACTGAAAGCCCTGTGTTCCATAGTTCATGCTCTTGCCGGGGCCATATGCAGGAACCATCTCCATACGTGCTTTTTTGGCAGAAAACCCAGACTTTACGGCTTCAGCAGCTATGTCCATCTCTCGATAAGTACCGCCAAAGCGCTCGTTATTGTTGTACACTTCCCACGATGCAAGAAAGCTCTCTAAGGGAGGTAATCCTTTTAACCTGGGGTTATCCATGTGCATCATGACGCCGCCATTATGTAAGAGGCGTAGGCTCTCCGAATAAATCTTACCGACTGCTTTCGTGCTTGTCTCGTGCATGATGATATGAGAGATCACGACGTCGAAACTTTCATCATCGAAGTTGGTATTTTCGGCATTCTGCTGGCTGAAGTTTATCTTGTGTCCGAGGTCCTCTGCGCGGGCGTGTGCGTACCGAAGTAGCGACTCGCCTACGTCAATTGCATGAATCTCAGCATCTGGGAATGCTTCCGCCCATGCGATTGTACTTTGTCCAACCGAGCATCCCATGTCTAGAATACGTTTCGGTTGTGCCTCTGGGTAGAGTTTTTTGTAGTGCTGAACCAGGGTTCGACCCAAGTAATCCATCTTGGAACCAATATTACCTAGGGTATACAAAAAGGTACCTCGATCATACAAAGCACCCGCCGATACATCATCTTCAGAGTATGACGCGTGGTAGGCGCCAGGCTGTAAGTGAATATCGTAGTATGTAAGATAACCCGGTACCATGAAGTCAGGATCAAGCGCTAATGTTCCGCCTGTCTTTCCGCTCACCTCTTTCGCATTCTCTATGAGACGGGGTAAATCGCGCTCTACGGAATCAATAACGCTGTCCCAGGTCATTTCTTGTGTATGGCGCTGTATTGCAGAGTACATTTGATAGTAGTCATTCTTCGTCATGACTTTACCCACTTCATGGCGATTACCTGGTTCACGGCCATATTCCTTAAGGAAGGACGGTTTAACCTCTGCTTGGTATGCTAATTTATTACCTGGAAGGACTTCAGCTGCTAAATGACGCCGGATATCCATGTAATAGTTTTGACGGGACTGCTCGTCATGAAGAGGTTCAACGAGAACGGCATGGGGATGTTGGTTTGGCATTGGTAGAATCTCCTTTATCGAAGCATTTTATTCTCGATATTGATTTCTTTCAGTCGCGTTTAGTGTCTTAGTAAGATGCTATAATAAAGTGGCAAGTATTAGTCCAATATTACGGTATTCAACGAATCTCCCCGCTCTGAGACATTAAGACGGCGATAGGTCTGGTTTTTGAGAACTGTGATAACACGATCATTACTATAACCATGATTGGCACGCTCAAGATCATACCAATAACTCCCCAAATAGAACCCCAAACAGAGAGTGCTAAAACAATAACAACTGGGCTTAGATTTAGTGACTTTCCGGTAATTCGTGGTTCAACAATATTCCCCACAAGAATTTGAACTCCCAGCAAACCTATTAATACTGAAGCTGTGAGTATAATAGAAGAAAATTGCAGCAGACTCAGCACGACAGGGAAAGCAACCGCTATAACAGAACCAATGTATGGAATATAATTTAATATGAAGATTAGTAGAGCCCAAAAGGCAGCAAAATCAATCTCAGCCACTAGCAGGATACAGTAACTCAGGATAGCCACAATGAGGCTCATAGCTGTTTTGATACATACATATTTTTCAATATTTATTCCGATTGAATTCAAAGTTCGTTTGATCGCTGCTTCACGCTCTGGTGTAGATGCAAAAGCTTTTATTTTTAAATCAAACGTTTGGGCCTCCAGCAAAAGAAACGCAACATATAAGAAAATCTGGAATGTGTTGCTCGCAATACTCTGCAATGCTCCAGCAAGCCTTAATATCCCTGCTTGGACGTCGATATTCTCCCTTAGGCTGCCAATGGTTAGTGATGTTCCTAGCCATTTATCTACAACCCTTTGGAGATTTGAGAATAACTCTTGCAATTTCTCCTGATACGCGGGGGCAGCATCGATAATAGAGTTAATGTTGCCAGCGACTAGTTGCACAAGAATAACTATCAACAGAAGTAAGATTAGGATCGACACCGCCAAAGCTATGTTGTTTGGTAGTATCCAGTTCCCAATCTGAATTCTCTCCAGGCCATGGGCAAGCGCTCGCAGAAGATAGGTTATGAAGATCGCCAAAACCAATGGAACAAGAATGCTCTGTCCGACAACCAAGAGATAGATAGTAAGCGCGATTAATCCAATTGAGGCTGCAAACAACAAGGTATTAGGAACTGGCTTAGCCTGTCCTGCTGTATCCTCGACTATCACATCCTTGTCCGACATGTCCTTTTCCTTAATGGTTTTCCACGCATACATAGCTAGTAGTAAAATTACATTGAGAGATGGGTTCTTTTAAGCCTTTTTCTAGACAGCGGCTATTCTTGGCTGAGCGGATGGGAGTCATGTTTGTAGCAGATAGGATCATGCATTCTTTTCTAACAGCTTAGATGATATAGGCCAATGATCTAAGAAGCATTACATTTCTTTCCCTAATTCAGTTAGGATACTCTTTCTTAAATTTTGCAGTAATTATTCCTAAAGTGTTATCAATAATGTTGTTCACCAAGGCTAGATTTATGGTTCGCCTCTCTATTTTAGCGGTCTTTGTATTCTTTGTACTCGATGTGTCAGCTGTTATTTGCCAAGAAGTAGAGGAAATAAAAGTCAGCGTTCGTCGTTTGTCTGATTCATTATCACAGCAAATTTATAGTTCAGTGGATCTGGATCAAAGTTTACTTAAGGGTCCGGCTTTCGGGTTAGACGATGTTTTGCGGCGTGTGCCAGGATTTAACTTGTTTCGTCGTCAAGCATCACGTGCGTCTCATCCAACAACGCATGGCGTGAGTTTGAGGGGGTTGGGACCCAACGGTGCCGGAAGGACCTTGATTCTTCTGGATAACGTACCTCAGAATGATCCGTTTGGTGGTTGGGTAGAATGGTCACAGCTGCCACCCCTATTCATAAGTAAAGCAAAAGTTATCCGGGGCGGAGGTGCTGGGCCTTGGGGTAATGCCGCCCTTGCTGGTGTTGTTAGGCTAGATAGTAGGGTGATGAATGGCGAGGATATTCAGGCCGACATACGTTTTGGCAATAAGGAAAGCCTCTCTAGTGCGGCTATATTTGAGCTTGACACTGAGCGGGGAACATTTTTCGGTGGCTTACACGCGAGACATAGTAATGGATATTTTTCTATTGATCCCTTACAACGCGGGGCTGCTGACCAGCCTTTGGGCAGTCATAGTGAAGGCGGCCGCATTGGATGGCGAATGCAATCGTCCAAAGGGACAGTTTGGTCCTTAGCCGGTTCGGTAAGCACAAGTTCATTAATCAATGGGTCTGAAGTTGCCAGGGCGGAGACTAGAACTTTTGATGTATCTGTGACGGGTATGAATGACTCTCCATCGTCAAATCCCGCGTGGCAGTCTAGCCTTTACCTACGCCATAAAGACTTTGAGAGTATCTTTGGCGCTTTTGATGAAACGCGGGATAACGTGCGGCCAGTCCTTAATCAGTTTGATGTTCCGGCTACTATGGTTGGTGGCAGTGTCTTGCTGCGATGGCAAAATAAGGCCTCATGGACCCTTGAGAGTGGCGCTGATTTTCGCCTCGCTGACGGCGAAACTAATGAGCGGTTTCGCAACCTGGGTGCTGGCTTTACTCGCAGTCGAAAGGCAGGTGGAGAGCAATTTATTGCGGGAGCCTTCTTAGAAGGGCACCTGCAGGCCGCGAGGACACTATTCACAATTGGCTGGCGGGTAGATAGATGGCAGCAATATAAGGGCCAGCGTAAGGAAAATAGTCTTGAGACTGGGACAATTCTAGTTGATCGTACCTTTAGTGAGAGGGGGGGATGGATCTCTAATGGGCGTCTAGGTGCTCGTGTTGAAATTTCTCAGGAAGTTATATTTAGGGCATCCATTTATTCTGGTTTTCGTATTCCAACTCTGAACGAACTTTACCGCCCATTCCGTGTAGGAAAAGATATTACTGAAGCCAACCATCTGCTTCGTAATGAGCATATGGTAGGTACAGAAGTTGGCGTGGACTGGAACTACAAAGAGTACACCGTGATAGCGAATGTTTTTAGGAATGATTTGTATAATCCTGTTGCTAACACAACTATCACGACAGTGCCTGGTTTCAACTCAGAGTTCAGGACTTTTATACCTAGCGGAGGTAGCCTGAGGCAGCGGCAAAACCTCGGTAGGGTGCAGACCTGGGGAGCAGAAATCGATGCAATCCTGAGTCTTTCGCCTCTCTTTGATCTACGCGCTGGATATATGTTTAGTAACCCAGTAATCAAGAAGAGTCTTTCTTCTCAGAAACTTATAGGGAATCGACTGGCACAAGTAGCTCGTCATCAAGCAACTTTGCAACTCCGTTTTCAGCCTACATTTAATACGATAGCTACTATAGATTTGCTCGCATCAAGTAGGCAGTTTGAGGATGACCAAAATCTTAGACAGTTGGATAGCTTTATGACAGTGAATGCTCAATTCGCCTATAATGTATCGCAGAGTATTGAGTTATACTTAGCTGCTGAGAATATATTTGGGACCAGAGTCGAGGCTGGGCGATCGGCAGCAGGGCTTGTTACTTATGGGGCGCCAGCGTTTCTATGGGTCGGTATCCGACTCGCGTACTAAAAGAATTTCTTTGGGGGCGACTTTAATGGCTTCTAAACCAAAAAAATATTCTAAGAAAAAAACTATTTCAGGATTACATCCGGTCAAGCTAGTGAGTGAGTTGAAGAAAGCTAAAAGCTCCGACGTTCCGATTTATACGGCGATTGCTTTACAGCTAGCCACGCTTAGCGTGACTAGGTGCTTGGACCGGGATAGTGCACGAGCCCGCATGTCTATAGCCTTGGACCACATCAAAGAGAAAGTAACCGGAATAAAGAATTGGGTGGGTACATCCGCTAAACTTATCGTATTGCCCGAATACCTTCTCACCTCTTTCCCACAAGGTGAGACTATCTCTGATTGGGCCGATAAAGCAGCAATCGATGTCGACGGGCCCGAGTACGAAAGATTCGGTCAGATTGCTCAAGATAATTCACTTTATTTGGCGGGTAATGCCTATGAAACTGATAAATTTTTCCCCGGCTACTACTTCCAAACTTCGTTCATAGTTGGACCATCCGGTGACGTTATCTTGCGTTACCGGAGGCTCAACTCCATGTATTCGCCGACACCTCACGACGTGTGGGACAAGTATCTCGATCTTTATGGATTAGACGGTATTTTCCCGGTAGTGGATACAGACATTGGACGGCTTGCGCCCATAGCGTCAGAGGAAATTCTATATCCAGAAGTAGCAAGGTGTTTTGCCATGCGCGGTGCAGAAGTCTTTGTCCATTCATCCAGCGAACTGTCAACACCGTCTTTGACTGACAAAGATGCTGCCAAAGTGAGTCGTGCTGTGGAAAATATGGCTTATGTTGTTTCGTGTAACACTGCTGGAATTCATAATACTGATCTAACGGATGATTCAGCTAACGGTGGGTCTCGTATTGTAGACTATAAGGGGCAAGTAATTCGTATTGCTGGTCCCGGAGAGAATGCTAGTGCTACAGCAGAAATTGATGTTTCCGCTTTGCGACGTCAGCGACGGAAGACCGGTCTAGGAAATACCCTAATCCGGCAGAGGTTTGAAGCTTACGCAGCCAGCTATGCCGCGAACGTGTTTCAACCGGCAAATAGTCTTATCAAGAAAGATGGTTCGCTTAAGAAGCCAGAGCGTAAACACTTTGTAGAGGCACAAAAAGGTGTTATCTCCCGCCTGGAGAAGAAGGGAATTATCTAGCTCAAACTATCGGATGTGGCGACGGTAGTTGAAGTACAGAAAATTTCTGTAGGCTGTGCTGACTGCAGAGAACCGTTTATCGGCTTCTTACGTGCTCGTTTCAAGAAGCTCTGAAATTACTTAGGAAATCTTACCCTATTACGGAATTGCTAAACAGAGGCACGCGTTCGATGCATAATGAATTAATAGAGATAAGAATAGAGGGCAGTCTTTGTGTGACTTTATGACCCCTATCTAAGAGTTCCCCTGAGTTAAAATGGAAATTCACGTTTTAACGGTTCAGGACCACCTCGCTCTTCCATCTTTTTCTTAAAAAAGGTCCACGAGGTCACGTTTTCCCGGTCATCATCAAGTGGCGGTGGATCAGTGTATTTGGGGTAATTTTTACTAATTTCAGTTTTCATTGTATCGGACATATCAGACCATTTATCCAGTTTTCTGCCTGCGGTATGCATGTAAATAATGCCGTCGCGTCCAGCCATTTTCATCCAAGGTAGCCAATCGGAATGGCGAACCCAGCCCACTTGCACGTTTGCAGAGTCTACTGTGCTATCCATCAGGCTTTCTATATCACCAAAGAAATTGAACATCTCAGTCGCACGGTAGGTACCGCCGATATACTTCTGATAATCGCCAGAAAGAACATTTTGATAATATAATGGAATAGTTGAGGTGAACCACCAACGATCGCCTAACATATCGCCAGGAAACTCTTGTACTTTTCCATCGCGACCAAGGCCAAAGGAAGGTCCCGAGTTCACAGGATCATTATCTACATTGAAGACTTCTACTATTTCGCTGGTATATGGGTTATTCCAAGTCCTTAGAACTTCCCCAGTTTTCTTGTCTTTGTAGAGTAATATCTCGCGCGTCCGCAGTGTGTAGCCGTAGTTTCCGTCTTTGTCACGCACGGTATCACAGTGACGAATATTCATACCCTCGACGTCGAACAGATGCTTATCAGACATTCCCATACGCCGGCCAAACGCTTTGCCATGCCACCAGTATGTTCTTGGTTCACCATCTTTGAGTGAACATTGGATCTTACGCATGACCTTAGCTATTCCCTCAGGGGTATTGAGGTCGTGCTGACCAGCGGTTGCGTATCCAGGTAGAGCTAAAGCTATTATTGCGATTATCAAGGTTTGTTTTAACATTTACTTATCTCTTATTTATCTAATTAAAATGGTTCTTTGAGCGCCACTCTTGTGACCGTATCATATTAGTTCAAATGTCTAATTTAACGACTACTTTCCCAAGATTCCTTCCACTGAGCAAGTGCTCTACAGCATCCGGGATTGCTTCTAAACCTGAAAAGGGTGTGGCGTCCACAAAGACCGTCAATTCATCCCTCTGATACATGCTTACGAGTCTCTTCGCCGCGTAGGGCTGGTGAGCTTCATACTGAGGGTTGATAAAACCGCGCACAGAAGCAGAGCGGAAGTATAGCTTTTGATATATCCGTGGACTTGTTACCAGTTCCCACGGCTGACCTACTTCAGAGGTGTAACCCGAAATGACTAATCGGCCTTTTATGGCTAAATTATCTATAAAGGCGTCATAGATCTTACCCCCAACCGAATCGTATGCGATGTCTATGCCTCTAGGATATTCTTTCTGTAGAACTGCAGCTACATCTTCTGTTTTGTAATTAATTGGTCGATCGCAGCCAATTTCTTTCAACCTATTTACCTTTTCTTCGGAACCACATATGCCAATGACATGATTGCCTGCTTTTTTTGCTACCTGGACCACGATATGTCCTAGTCCTCCAGCAGCAGCCGAGACTGCTACGGTTTCGCCGTTTTTTAACTCACCGACTTGCTCAATGCCGACCATACCTGAAATTCCCGTAGGCATTAGGCAAAGGATTTCTGGAGTAGCACTGGGAACTTTGTGTAAACGGTCGATTTCAGCGATCTGATAATCACGGTAACCACTACCTACTTTCCATGTGGCTACTGCGTCACCAACTTTAAAATCATTCACACCTGGCCCTAGTTTCTCAATCCTACCTACAACTTCTATGCCTAGGTCCATCGGCGGTGTATAACTAATATAGCTAACTGCATCTCGAATCATGTTTAGATCGTAGACCCCGTTAACGCCAGCGTAAACGTTGCGTATGAGTACTTCGCCGTATCCAGGTTTCCCAATCTCGGCGTCAACAATCATAGAGCAGCCCCTAAAATCTTCGCCGTATTGGGTCATGATAAGCTTACGAGATCTAATATTGCTCATAGTGCTCGATGGGTCATAGAAATATGCTCATTGTAGTAGTTTTATGCGTCTTCAGTCTTGTTGCTTGAAATACTATATCGTGCAGTCGTTAAGGTAGCGATGACCATGACACCAGCCGCGATCTCAAAAACGGTTTCCATGGTTACAACCTGCGCTAATGCACCCCATATTAATCCACCGCTTACCATACCTGCTGTAAAACTCATCATTGATACAGATAGACCTCGAGCCCGTACCCATGAAGGTAGCACCATTTGGGAGGCAACTTGAAACGACAACATACAAATCATCCATGACCCACCATAGAAAAATAAAACCACGGAGAAATACCTGACATCACGCACGACACCCACGCCATAAAGACTTAACGCCAAGATTAGACCAGCGCATAAGACTATCTGGTCCCGGCTATACCGAGCATTTACCCAGGGTGCTATAAAGAGGGCGGTTACGATTGCCCCAACGCCGACTGCTCCCATGAGTATCCCAAAAGCTTCGGGATCGACATTAAGTTCATTTCGTGCGAGCAAGGGGAATAAAGCCATTACCGCGCTAGCGCAGAAAAAATGAAATGAGCCTCTGATTAGGACTGCCTGGAATCTCTTAGCCCGGCGCACATAACGTATGCCTGCAGAGATATTGGACCATAGGCCTTGGCGTTGCTGCGGGCGCATTGGTGGACCCTCCCAATAGTATACAACGCCCATAAATATTAAGTAACTAATTGCATTTACCAAGAAAGCTGGAGCGACCCCGCCCAGTCCAATCAGAAGCCCGGCAGCAGCAGGGCCAATCAACCGGGATATGTTCATTGATAGCGAGTTCAGAGTAACGGCATTAACGACTTCTGCGCGGGGCACAATATCTTGAATAGCGGCAGACATTGCAGGCATTTGGCAGGCACCACCAATACCAAGTAGTAGAGTGAAGAAAATAAGCCAAAAAGGTGTGATCAGGTTCATGTAGGTTAAGGCAGCTAATGTCAGCGTGATGGTAATCATCCAACACATCACACCAATCATATAGCGTCGCCTGTCAACCATATCTGCTAGAGCGCCTGCGATAAAGGCTAAGAAAATCATTGGTACCATCTGTGCCGATTGAGTCATGGCAACTAGAAATGGCGAACTAGAAAGATCTGTCATTAGCCAAGCGGAGCCAATATTCTGCATCCAGGACCCAATTAGTGAAAACAGTCCAGCTATCCAGAAACCCCTAAATGCTTTAATGCGGAGTATCTGCCAAACCGAAAATACTGATGATCCTTGTTTTTGAGCATTGCCGTTGGCCCTACGGCTTGGTTGGACTTCCCCGCCAGTAGAACCCTCTGATAGCGTGCCCAAAAGCTCTTTGGTGGGGGGGCTAACGGTATCACTCTTGTCATTCCTGGGAGGCATGCGTGCTCTTAAGGGGCGGCCCCTACCTAAGTCAATGTTGTGTTTTCATAATACTCATTCTCAGTAGAGCGATTGCTCACCATATAACATAGACGGAGTAGATAGGTTTCAGGTAATAAATGGGCTACAGCATCAATTTATTGGAAACGTGTCTAAAGGTGTCCATTCATGAAGCTCATTTTTACCCCTAATCCACAATATATCCATAAGGTTCTTGTTACCGCCTACGAGGGCGGAATCATTGAGCGCCTAGAGTTCGAACGGACCCGACCCTTTGACGGAGATTTGATTTGGGATTACCACCCTATGGGAAAGGTTCCTGCACTAATAATGGATAATGGTGATCCGCTCTATGGCGGGCTTGTGATCTGTGAATATCTCGACAGTCTTTCAATTACAGGCAAGAACGTCTTTCCTCAGGGAGATACTCGCTGGCCCGCCTTGCGTCAAATGGTTCTAGGTGACGGAATGTTTGACGCAACAACTTTACTGCGAGTTGAAGGATGGCGCGACAAGATCGACTGGAATATGGACTACATGCTTCGAGAGCGGCGCAAGATTATAGGATGTCTTGATCGTATGAATGCCGAAGTATGCCAATTTAAAAAGATAGATTTTCACATTGGCCACATATGTATGGCTGGGGGCCTAAGTTATCTAGATCTTCGGAACCCAATCCGCGAACATGTTATAGTTGACGGAGACGATACCTTCGACTGGCGAGATAGCCGGGAGGAATTAGCTACCTGGTATGACGCGATACTCCAGCGACCCTCGCTCAAATGGCGTTTTGATATGCCAGAATAGATAAAGTCTTATGTTTTGGATTACTGAGATTCCGGTAATCGATCTATCATTAGGTCCCAATTATTTAGAGACGCAATGTGAAAGTATATGGCGGCTAGCCAACCCTTGCTACGCCATTCTAGTATTTTTGTTTCTGGCGCTTCTCGAAACTTCTGTTCACTGATCGAAGAGAATGAGCCGATACTAATTTTTTCGTTATTGGGAAATTCAAGTTCTAAGGAACGCTCTTCTATCAGCCCTGAATCAGCTATCATTGCAGAAAAATCTAATGTAGCCTTAAATGCGCTATGAAACTGTTGGCAAAGATCAAGCGCATCAGTTACCACTTGGGTTTCTGTTTCTCCGCTGAATAGGGCACGGGCGTCAGATTCATCTGATCGTGCTGAATTATCTATACCTAACTGAAGCTTCTTATCATCTTCTTTGCCTAATAGTATGAACGGGTAACGCCGTACATAAGCTGGAATGTAGCAGCGTCGCTCCCATAGCCCGTTTTGATCAACGAACAGGTTTTGGTCTTGCCGTAAACCAAGTGCTACTGTCGGGACGAATTGCTCTCCAACGAAAACAATGGGGTAGTGACGAGAGGCAAGAACGAATTCGGCTACAGTTATGGGAACCGCGTTAGTATCGAGGGCAAATTTGAAATCGCTTTCCGGTTGAATGCAGAAATCGCTGTGCATACTAGCTGTAAGGGCAACTGGTTCCTCGTAGAATAGGGGCGTATCCTGGCGGTCTTCCATGTTAGCGGTGACTTTGGAAGCGGGTACGTCTGATTGGTCGTTACTCACAATTGTATCCTTATCGGAAATATGGTGGGAGTATTGCTATTGGATCCTTTAGAGTCGCGAATATTACGAAAAGAATTATAAGTTATATATTCTAATTTTTTGCTAAGACACTGAATTTGGGAATTCTTGACATGCTATCTGGTAAAACGGCTCTGGTGACCAATGTTGTCCATTTCGTTGGTGTTGCTGTGGCTGAAAATCTACAAAATCACGGTGCCTCGGTGTTGTGCCATGATCAGTCTTTTGCTCATGATGCAGAGCGAGCCTCTTTTCTTGCTGAGCATCCTGGTCTCTCAATATTATCAGATTGCGATACAGGTGCTGCAGTCGATGCAGCGGTGAAGAGCTTTGGGCATCTCGATATCGCAGTTATCAATGATTATTATCCTGCTCTACGAGCCCCGATAGATGTTGCTAATCTTGATGACTTTCGGGAAGGACTTGAAGCTCTAATGGTAGTGCCATTTTCAACAGCTGCAGCAGCAGCTCGACATATGAAGCCGCGTAGACAAGGTAAATTGATATTTGTTACTTCTGCGGCACCTATTCATGGCCTCCCGAATTACTGTATGTATACGGCTGGTAGAGGGGGGGCTAATGCGCTAGCACTTTCCATCGCAAAGGAATTGGCTAGCGATAACATTCAAGTCAATGCGGTTGCACCTAACTACGTTGAAAATGAGAGCTATTTTTCTGCGGAGCTGCTATCAGATGAAAGATTCTTGACAAAGATGAAGAGTAATATTCCTCTTGGGCGTCTCGGTAAATCTAGCGAAGTCGGAGAACTTATTTCATTTCTTGCATCTGACCAGTCAGATTTTATTACCGCGCAAGTGATTCCCATCGCCGGTGGATGGGCATAGCTTATGACATTCTTGTATGTGGCATAGACTGAAAGGATGCTCAGCTTTGACCATCTTGTCTATCCATCACGGTTTTATCCTATCTTTATGCCGTTAATATTAAAATTCTCATCCATAATCCTAATAAGTATTACTCTGTGCACCACCACTTCTTACGCTGGCGGTTATCTTCATCGTGGTAATATTGGTGAGCCTGACTCACTTGACCCTCATCTAACCACTAGTGGATATGCCGGTAATATCATTTTTGATATGTTTCTCGGTCTCACAACGCTAGATGCCTTTGCAAATATCGTACCCGGTGCGGCAAAAAGCTGGACTATCTCAAAGGATGGGAAGACTTATATATTTGCTATACGCGAAGGTATGCAATGGTCAGATGGAAGGCTCGTCACGGCGGGTGATTTTGAATACGCGTTTCGGAGGATTCTGGACCCCCTTACAGCCTCTCGTAGTGCGCCAATGCTCTATGCCATTAAGAATGCGCGGTTAATCAGTGGCGGTAAACTGCCAGTAGATCAGCTAGGGGTAGAAGCACTTGATGATTTTACCCTAGAAATCAAGCTCGAAGCACCGACTCCTTTCTTTCTTGAACTAATTGTCCACAGGGGTTTTCCTGTACCAAAATGGACTATTGAAGAATATGGTCGTGAATGGACTCGCCCAGAGAATATTGTCGTTAATGGCGCTTTCATTTTGAAACAGTGGATTCCGCAAACCTCACTTTCTCTTGAGAAGAATCAGCTTTTCTTCTGGAATGATTCTGTCGCTCTTAGTGGTGTGACGTATTACACCACGGAAGACCTAACATCTGCGTTTAACCGATACCGTTCCGGTGAACTCGACATTATCATTTCGTTCCCACCATCTCAATTTGAGTGGATACAACAGAATATGGCTAGGGAACTGCGAGTATCGCAAAACAACGGCCTAGAATACATTACATTCAATACTCTAAAGCCCCCGTTTGACGATTCCCGTGTTCGTCTAGCTTTGAGCATGGTCGTTGACAGGGACCTGATCGCAGCCAGAGTCATGCGTGGCGGAGAAAGGCCTGCACATAGCATTGTTCCTGAAGCATCTCGAGGGCCTTACGATCCGGCATTGCCGCTTTATATTAGTATGGCCCAAGCTGAGAGAGTTACCAGGGCCAAGGTTTTGCTGAGAGAGGCGGGTTTTGGGCCTGACAACCCACTCTCTCTTAGTTTCCGTTATAATACCCACGAGGTATTGCAGCGTGTTGCCGCGGCAGTTGCAGCTATGTGGGACCGTGATCTTGGCGTTTCCGTTACACTCCTAAACAGTGACCTGAACACACTGAATGCTGATTTACGTAATGGAAATTACGAGGTAGCCCGGTATCAATGGCTTGGAGAATACCGTGATCCATCAACATTCTTGTATCTGCTACAAAGTGATGCAGTGGGTGATAATCATTCTAAGTATAATAATTCAGATTTTGATGCTTTGATGAACGCTATGTACGACGAGCCTGATTTGGACAAGAGGTTTCACCTAATGAAAGCAGCAGAGAAGATTGTTATGGCAGATGCGCCAATTACTCCTATCACGTACTACGTCAGTAAGCGGCTTGTAGGTGCGCGGATCAGGGGATTTGAAGATAACGTGAGAGGAATTAACCTTAGCCGGTATGTATCAATAAATGATCTCTAGTTTTCTAGCTGAGATGCCGGCACAAATTTGCGCGTGAAAACCCAGGTATTTGCAGTTGACGCAGTCTTATCAAATTTGTATCGCTCAAGAGTAAAGTCTTTCAGCTCCTCGGCTACATTAATTCGTTCCTGGACGATGTGACGTGCCATAATGCCTCGCGCTTTCTTAGCGAGGAAGCTAATAACTTTGGCCTTGCCATCCCGGATCTCCTTGAAGACTGGCTGAATGACAGGGGCATCGAGGGATTTTGCATTTATGGAAGAAAAATACTCATTCGAGGCTAAATTGATAAGCACTTTAGTCCCAGATTTCTCAATATTGGTGGCTATTACTTCTGTGATTGTGTCATCCCAAAACTCGTACAAGTTTGAGCCGCGCTTTGTATCTACTCGTGACCCCATTTCTAGTCTATAGGGCTGGATTGCATCGAGCGGCCGCAATAGACCATAGAGTCCTGAGAGTATGCCAATCCGGTCTTGGGCGAAAGCCATATCATCCTTGTCCAAAGATTTGGCATCAAATCCCAGGTAGACGTCACCTGCGAATGCTAGGGCTGCTTGTTTAGTTAATCCTTTCCCATGAAAATCAAAGTCCCTAAATCTTTCTGAATTGAGCGTTGCAAGATTGTCGCTAACACCCATCAACATCTTCAGGTCCTGCACAGTATACTCCCTTGCACGTTTCACCAGTTCCTCAGTTCTTTTGCCAAAAATTGGTTTGGTCTTCGAAAGTGTCTTAACCGGATTGGAGAAGTCTAGTTTCTTTGCAGGAGAGAGGACGGTATACATAATTGGTCTCACATCTCTTTCATTCAGGAAGTGGCTTCAATACTATTAATTATTATGATTACAGTCACGGGTATAAAGTCTTGTGATACATGCCGGAAAGCCTTGGTTTGGCTTTCCGAGGAAGGGCTTGAGCATACATTTCATGATCTTAGAGTATCCGGGCTTGAGGAAAACCTTATAAGGCGCTGGGTTACGTTGGCTGGCTGGGAAACCCTACTGAACCGCCGTAGTACCACCTGGCGCGCTTTGCCCGCCAACAATAAATTGGCAATAGATGAAGATTCTGCGGTGCTACTCATGCTTAAGCACCCGACTTTAATAAAAAGGCCCGTATTTGAGGCTGGACCAGACCTTTATGTGGGTTTTTCAGATACTATTCGACAACAGCTCAAATCAGAGACATAAAGCCGCCATTCCGTTGACAACAGAGCCCGATTCCCTCACAAATTTAACTATCCTAAAAACCCCGGTTAGAAGGAATGCCTCATGGCCCCGCCTGGATATCTGCTAGTTCTTGGTCATTCTATAGATGGAGAGATAATGGCCAAATATAACAATGCTTTGCCGCCGATTTATGAGAAATATGGAGGCGTTTATCTGGGCCTTGGTGCGCCAGGTCGGGGGGTGGAGCACCTTGAAGGGCAATGGTTTGATCATTCTCTAATGTTGGCCCAATTCGGGAAAACTGACGATATTTCTAGTTTTTGGTATTCGCCTGAATATGAAGAGGCAAAAAAACTCCGCAAGGGCGGTGGTGAATTCAATGTATTTAAAATTGCAGGCAATGAGCATGCGGCCCCCCACGGCGAGCCGGCATTTCTGATTTCCATTCATCGTGTATTCGACGCCGACAAATATGTGCCTTTGGCAAAGGCCGAAGAAGAGAAACTAACCAATCGCAATATTCCTTATCTAATAAAGACTACTTACGAACAAACGGAAAGGTTGGAAGGGGATATTGTTGACCATGACTTCAGTGTGATTGCTTTTCCAAGCCTAGCTATAGCAACGAGTCTATGGAATGACCCAGGATATAAAGAAATCCGTGAAGAACGCTCCAAAGCTGCCGTATTCAATACCTTTCTTGTTCGCGGACTGCGCCGCTGAATCTTCGCCGATATTGAGCCCAAGAGTCTAAATCACCTTTGGCGCTGTCATGACAGTTGATCAAATATCCGTCTTCACTATTCTCGCTGGCGTCCTCGTATTCTTTGTCGGGGGCTGGTTTCGCTACGATTTTGTAGCTTTCGGTGCGCTCTTTGCCTCAGTTTTATTGGGCATCGTCCCAACGGATTCTGCCTTTTCTGGCTTCGGTAATCCTGCCGTTGTAACAGTAGCTCTTGTCTTGATGATTAGCGAAGGGCTTCGTCAATCTGGCGTGGTGGATATTTTGGCTGAAAGCATCGTCCCAGATACTCAGAGCCCTACCTTATTACTCGCTGTAATGGCAGGGCTTGCGGCTGCACTATCAGGATTGATGAATAATGTCGGTGCTTTGGCTTTACTCATGCCTGTCGCCTTGCATGCAGCTAGAAAGAATGATTTGTCTCCCAGCTTGTTGCTTATGCCGCTTTCATTTGGATCAATTTTGGGCGGTATGACGACACTAATTGGTACTCCATCGAATATTCTCGTTTCCAGTTACCGTAATGTTAGTAGCGGTGAACCATTCGGTATGTTTGACTATTCTTGGATTGGCATTCCGGTTTC
Source organism: Rhodospirillaceae bacterium (assembly GCA_045564915.1). Classification (GTDB taxonomy): domain Bacteria; phylum Pseudomonadota; class Alphaproteobacteria; order Rhodospirillales; family Rhodospirillaceae; genus JAQWRV01. The sequence continues at coordinate 277,103 of JBJLGL010000013.1, read as the reverse complement.
TTTGCTTGGGGTAGCGTTTGTTGCATTGATTGGATGGCGCCTTATCCCAAAAGACCGCTCTGCAGGTTCATCAGGCGATGCTGCCTTTGATTTGCAACCTTATATGACGGAGGTAAGGATAACTGCTGAGTCTGGGCTCGTCGGAAAATTTATGCTCGAAGTGCTTGACGTGTTTGAAGACAGAGACGTGTCAGTCGCAGGGATGATTCATGATGATCGGCCAATTCCATATCCCGCTCTTACCGATCGTGCGAGCAAAGATGATATTCTTGTAGTAACAGGAGACGCTGATGCCCTCGATGCAGCCGTAGTTGATCTAAGACTCGAATTGGTCGGAGCTGATACAATTCCAGAAGACTCCATTAAATCCGAACGCATTAGTCTGATCGAAGCCGTGGTCTCACCTGGTGGCCGTCTTGAGGGTATGACGCCGCAAGAAGTTGGCCTTCGCAATCGCTACCGTTTAAATCTATTAGCTGTATCTCGTCATGGTAAGAGGCAGATGACACGTATTAAACGGCATCGCTTCAGGGCGGGCGACGTACTCCTGCTTCAAGGTGATGCTGAGCTAGTATCTGACTCTTTGAATAGACTCGGCTGCTTACCATTAGCTCAGCGCTCGCTTAGTGTGGGGCGTCAGAGGCGTTCATTCTTTGCAATTCTTATCTTTGGCATCGCTGTTTCTGTTGCAGCATTTAAGTTAATGCCTATCACGATTGCTTTTGGTGCTGCTGTCGCTGCCTTGATCCTTGGCCGCATAATGTCACCTAGTCGAGCGTACACTAGCATACAATGGCCCATACTTGTTTTACTCGGTTGCATGATACCAGTCGGGGAGGCGCTCGACCGAACCGGTGCAGCCGCACTTATTGCCCAGGGTATTGTCTTTGTAACAGAACCGTATCCAGTTCTAGTGGCACTTATTCTTGTGATGGTTGTAACTATGACACTGTCTGACATTATGAATAATGCAGCAACTGCCGTAGTGATGGCTCCCATTTCAGTGCAGATAGCTGACCGGCTGGAATCTAATCCAGATACATTTCTTATGGCGGTCGCAATCGGAGCTTCGTGCGCCTTTCTGACCCCTATAGGACACCAAAATAACACATTAATTATGGGGCCAGGTGGTTACAAATTTACTGACTATTGGCGTATGGGTTTGCCATTGGAAGTACTTGTCGTCGCTATCTCTATTCCATGTCTTCTCCACGCTTGGCCTCTATGAACATAATTCTTGATCATGTCACAGTGCGTTTTCAAGACCTGCCTGTTTTGTCGAATATATCTATCTCTCTTTCTGAGCGCCGGATTGGCGTAATTGGTGATAATGGTTCAGGTAAAAGTACATTTGCTCGACTGCTTAATGGATTACTAATCCCAGATGAGGGGACTGTTACAGTGGATGGTCTTTGTACGCACGATAAAGGTAATGTTGTACGCCGGCATGTAGGTTTCCTTTTTCAAAATCCAGACAATCAAATTGTGATGCCCACAGTTTCTGAGGATCTTGCGCTGGGACTCAAGCCTTTGGGACTCTCCTCGGTAGAAGTGAATGAACGTGTGGTTTCTATCTTAGAGGAATTTGGACTTTTACATTTGCAAAACCGCTCTGCCCATCTTCTATCTGGTGGCGAAAAACAGCTGGTGAGCCTTGCCGGCGTTATGATTGTGCGACCTGACATCCTAGTCTGTGATGAACCTACTACTCTTCTGGATAGACGGAATGCAACCAGGGTTATGCGTCTTATTTCTAGTTTGGCGTGTTCTGTGGTGACCGTAACCCATCAGGTAGAGAGGTTGGTAAATTATGATCGTATTTTAGTTATTTCTAATGGCAGTATCTCCTTTGATGGCAAACCATCAGAAGCGATAACATTTTATGAAAGCACACAGGTATGATGTCCGGGCTGTATATTCCAGATGAAAGCCCTATTCATCGTCTAAGAGCCGGGTTAAAGCTCTTTTCACTCCTAGTTTTAGGGATACTACTTGTTGCTATAAAATCTTTTATCGTGCTTGGATTTCTTACCTTTTTTCTGGGACTGATTTTTGTATTCATTGCTAACCTTGGTCCGAGTCACCTATGGCAAACCACGAGGCCATTACTAATTTGGGTTGTATTTATTGTTTTAGCCCAAACCTATTTTTCGGATATAGAAACTGCCGTTCTTATTGTATTGCGCTTAATAGCATTAGTATGGGCTGCTGCTTTGGTGACCTATACCACAAAGCTTTCTGATATGACGGATTGTTTTATTCCGCTGTGCCGGTGGACGAGGCTAATAGGCGGATCGCCTCAGCGGTTGGCTTTCATGGTGGCCCTCACTGTTCGGCTCATTCCAGCACTGAACGATATCTTGCGGGAGGTGAGGGATTCTCAGCGGGCGAGAGGGATAGAATCGTCAGTTATTGCAATAGCCGTGCCAGTGCTTATCCGCGTTTTCCAGAGAGCTAATAATTTATCCGAAGCCCTACAATCACGCGGCTATGAACGATGGGATGACGCGGGGTGACGGCGCGGGATACTGTACTCATTTGTACCTTTGCTGCCTTAACTGCGGCGTTGGGGATGCTACCACCTGTGCCGGTGCCATTAATACCTGTGCCGGTAACGGCGCAAACCCTAGGCCTTATGCTCACTGGATGTTTGCTTGGGCCCCACCGCGCAGCAATGGCAATGCTACTTATTCTGCTATTGATCGCGTTGGGTTTGCCACTGCTAGCTGGCGGGCGCGGTGGCCTGGGTGTTTTTGTCGGGCCCAGTGCGGGTTTTCTTTTTGGTTGGCCGGTAGGAGCTTTAGTAATAGGTATTATTGCATCTAAACAAGGACAGCGTCTGTTGCCTCTATTTATCGCTAATGTCATTGGTGGTATTTTAGTGGTATATGCCTTTGGTATTCCATACCTTGCTATAATCTCGAATCTTAATATATCTACAGCGGCGCTAGCCTCCGCCGCATTTCTACCCGGGGATCTGATTAAAGCTATTGTCGCTGGCTTAATCACGGTATCAGTGCGCCGCGCGTATCCGGTGCAACTATGAACAGAGGGTGTAATACCCTGGTGCATGATGGCTTCTTGGAATGGGCTGAGAGTAAACCCGAACGTGCTGCGGTGCTTACCAACACGGAATCTATTTCGTTTGGGGATCTCTCGAAGAGATGTGTCGCCATAGCGAGTATGTTTGATAGGCAGCAGGTTAGTACCGTTGGACTCTGTCAGCCAAACAGTCTAGCCGTGATTGAGGTTTTCTTCGCTACCCTCATGGCTGGTGGTTGTGTGTACCTTTTTGATCCATCGTGGCCACATAATGTGCTTGAAAAACTACTACGCCTGCACGGTCCCGATATTCTTGTTGCGCCGATACAAAAAATAAAAGCGCTGGGTGATAATTTACAGTATATACGAGGGATGACGGCTGAAGATATTAATTACCTTGCCAATCAAAAGCCTGAAACGTCGATGCTCCAGTGTGAGCCACGACCAGATACACCATTTCTATTAGGCTTTACCTCCGGTACCAGTGGTCTGCCTAAAGCGTTTATTCGCACTCACCAAACGTGGATTGAAAGTTTCCGGCATAGTACGGTTGAGTTAGAAACGAAAGCCAATGACATCGTTATTGCTCCTGGTCCATTAAGTCATGGTTTATCGCTCTATGCAGTTATTGAAGCTCTTTCTGTTGGTGCATCGGTGATTTTGCAAACGGAATTTGATGCTAATACTGTGCTAAGCTCCGTACGAACAAATAATGCATCGGTATTAGTCGTTGTGCCGTCTATCCTTGATGTTCTAATAGAGAAAGGGGCTCAGCAAGTTTATCCGAGTATAATCCGCATCATAACCGCTGGAGCAAAGCTACCCTCAAAACTTCGGAACGATATGAAGCCAATATTTCCGAATGCAGATATTATAGAGTACTACGGTGCATCTGAACTAAGCTTTTTGACCGTGGCAAAGGCCAGTGAAGATTGTCCACCGAACTCTGTGGGACGCCCGTTCTCGGGCGTTGATATTGCTTTGAGGAATCCTTCAGGAGACGCCGTTGATAATGGTCAGGTTGGTATTATTTGGGTAAAAAGTAAGATGTTAATTAGAGGATACGTAGGCCCTACAGATGGCAGCGGTTTCCGCACCGATGGCGCATGGGGTACAGTTGGTGACCTAGGTCACTTTGATGCTGATGGGTTTCTGTACCTCGACGGACGAGAAGGCTCCATTATAACCTCGGCAGGATATACGGTCTATCCTTCAGGTATTGAATTAGTTCTACTCAGTCATCCGAGCGTCAAGGATGCAGCTGTTCTGGGGCTTCCTGATGCCCGCTGGGGTGAGATCATTGCTGCTGTTGTCGTGCTAAAGGCCCGGCCTGCAAAATATGAGGAGGATCTGATTGCATATTGCAAAGCGCAGATGGAGCCTTATGCCTGTCCAAGGAGATGGCAATTCGTTCAGTCACTGAGTCGGACGGCTAGTGGTAAGGTCAAGAGGTCTAGGCTTATGGAGCTGTTCCGCGAAAAAGAAGACTAAAGCAGGCAATCAGCTATTTCTAGAAACCGACATAGTAAATCATGGAAATGACGTAAAGTTTTAAGTGTCCTTCACGATATTTATTTCATTGATTAGGCTAGAATTAATTATCGGACTAAATTATCCCAAATTTGGAACTAAACTAATAGTCTCCTTGATTATTCTGGTAGCTTGGAGAGCTAATCCATGAAACCAGGATCCACATTTGCTTGATAGGCAGCCTTGAGAAAGGGAAAAGCCCCTAGCGGGGACTCAACATAATGACAAAACCGCCAGCCCTCCCTAGTCCGCCGGACGATGGCGGATACCCTCACGTCTAAACCGAGTGGAGCGTCTTCCATCCCTTTAATCAAGCCGTCCCAATGCATCATGTAATTTATAACGGCTAAATCATTAGCTAAGAGTTTGTATGTGAGGTTCCATGTCCGGATAGAGAATTTCAGTAAGATATCTTCCGCGACTTTCCAGTAGGATTCTATGGTATTCCAGTCGTACATAGGATCAGATATTTCCTCTGCGATATAGAACGGGTTTCTATCGTCAGGGTCCCATAACTCCCTCAATGCGCTAGGGTTTCTGCGATTCCAACGTTCTTCAAAGCTCTTAATAAGGTCCTGAAGACTATTTTCTATATTCTCGCCGTTCTTTTGTGTCATGTGTATCTCCATGAGCTGACAAGGTGTTGGGGCTTGGTTATCAATTCTCCTAACTCTTAACATGAGAATGATATAATACACTTTGTCACTATAAAATGTGCTTCAATGGCTCATGTTGGCTGAGTTTGGGTTAGATTATGCTTCGTACAGCTTACTAGAATTAATTAAGGAAACTAACGATGCGCGTTCTAGTTATTGAAGACGATCTCACAGCAGCTAGTTTTGTAACAAAAGGTTTGCAAGAGTCTGGATATATTGTTGATCATGCTGCAGATGGTAAGGCGGGACTAGACCTCGCCCTCTCAGGTTCCTACGAAGTTATGGTCGTTGACCGGATGCTTCCTGGGCCAAATGGACTAGCCGTCGTGCAGCAGGTTCGCGAAAATAATATCAGTACGCCTGTCCTGTTTCTAAGTGCTCTTGGTGATGTTGAAGATAGAGTCGATGGCTTAAAGGCTGGGGGCGATGACTATTTGGTCAAACCCTTTGCTATGTCAGAGTTGCTGGCACGTATAGAGGCGTTGATGCGGCGCGGCAAAGTTTCGAGTGAGGTTACTCAGCTTGTAGTTGGCGATCTTGAGATGGATATTTTAGCACGCAAGGTCATCCGACAAGGTAAACGGATTTATCTTCATCCAAGAGAGTTTAAGCTTTTGGAATACCTGATGCGCAATGCTGGACAATTGGTAACGCGGACTATGCTTTTGGAGAATGTCTGGGAATACCATTTTGATCCACAGACCAATGTTATTGACGTTCACATTAGCCGCTTACGACAGAAGCTTGATAAGCCATTTGACTCATCAATTCTTCAGACTGTGCGTGGTGCTGGTTATAAACTCGAACAGATTGCTTAGAAAGTGTTGCGATTCGGCCGTCTTTTTAAAACAACAGCCTTTCGCTTGGCTTTACTATATATGGCAATCTTTTCTGGTTGCGTTGGGGCCTTATTTGTTTTCGTTTTTATTAATACAAACATCTTTGCTGAGCGCCAAATCGAGGCTGCTATTCAAGCTGAGGTTCAGAGCTTCCAGGAAACCTACCAAAGGTCAGGTATTCCAGGGCTAATACAATCGATTAACCTGCGTATAGATCCAAATATCCGTACAGATGGTATTTATCTTCTAACGGGTCCAGAGCAGACTCGAATTACAGGTAATCTGACATCTTGGCCTCAAGACGCAATTGCTGACGACCTGTGGGTAAACTTCACAATAGTCGATATGCGTCAAGCTGGCCCTGATACTGCAGATGTTAGGGCATTATTATTCTTTATTCCGGGTGGGTATCAACTATTGGTTGGCCGAGATATTCGTGATGCTCGCGAGTTCCGTGGCCAGCTCCTACGTTCCCTTAATATCGGAATTGCGTTTACCGTAGTGATTGGTTTGTTAGGTGGCGTTCTATTTAGCCGATCAATTATGGGACGTGTTGAAAGCATTACTCAAACGTGCCGCCACATTATGCGTGGAGATATGAGCCAGCGTATTGAGAGGGCAGGGCGAGGTGATGAATTGGCTCGCTTATCTGACTCTGTCAATGAAATGCTCGACCAGATTGAGCGTTTGATGCGTGGCTTGCGTGAGGTGTCTGATAATGTGGCGCATGATTTACGGACACCACTTAACCGTTTGAGGTCGCGGTTGGAAGTAGCAATTGTTAATGCTAAAGATCAGAAAGAGAAAGAAGAATTACAAAATGCTATCGCCGATGCAGATGGTCTACTTGCTACTTTCTCTTCACTACTTCGTATTGCGCGCGCAGAAGCATCCCTGAGGCAATCTTTCAAATTCATTAGATTAGACGCAATTGTGGAAAATGTCGCTGATCTATATCAACCATTGGCCGAGGAGAAAGGCATTGATTTTGTAGTAGATATAGATCGTTCGGCTAGAGTTTTAGGTGACTCTAACTTGATCGCGCAAGCCCTTGCCAATCTGACTGACAATGCTATCAAATATACCCCAGACGGAGGGACTGTGAGGCTACAGGTGCGGATAGAAAATACCGGTACCGTTTTTGAAATTTCTGATACTGGAGTGGGGGTGCCACCGGACCTTCGCAAGAAAGTATTTGAACGCCTCTATCGGATAGAGGATTCCCGTACATCTAAAGGTTCTGGGTTGGGTCTCAGTCTAGTTGATGCTGTTTCTAGATCACATGGCTTCACAGTTAACTTGTCTAATAATGAACCAGGTCTAACGGTAACACTTAATTTTCCTGATCTTTCTGAGTCTACAGAAGCAGATTTAATTAGACAGTAAGAGATGTTGATGTGTCTTAAGCCAAGTGGCTAAGATGAATAAGCTCACATCAGCTAAATGAACTATTTTGGATATAAAGGCACTTCTGCGTTTTATGCTGTCTTCTAGCGTGTGATCAGTTGGAAGTTGACTAGGGATTAACTGTGATAACAATAAACTTGTGAAAAATGGTAATACTAAGGCACGAATACTGCCTGTAACCGGCTAATTGGAGGTGTGTCAAAGATGATGGAGATTGGGGTTTTTCTGCCTATAGCTAAGGGCGGTTTCATTATTTCAAGAAATGTGCCGGAAACGTGGCCGACATGGCAATTAAACAGGGATGTTACACTTAAATGTGAATCGCTTGGTTTTGAGTTTGCTCTCTCCATGGTGAAGTTCCGTGGTTTTGGTGGTGAAGTTGAGTATTGGGATTACGCTCTTGATTCTTTTACACTTACCGCTTCTTTAGCTCCTATTACCAATAAGATTCAGCTCATCCCATCTGTAACTAACCTTTCTCTGCATCCAGCAGTGGCTGCACGCATGGCTGCTACAATTGAAGCCGTCTGTCCCGGCCGGTTTGGTCTTAATATTGTATCGGGCTGGTATAAGGATGAGTTCGACCAGATGGGCCTATGGCCGGGGGACGAATTTTTCAATACTCGCTATGACTACGCAACAGAATATGTTGCGGTACTAAAAGAGTTGTGGGAGACAGGTAAATCAAACTTTGGAGGAAAGTTCTTCGAAATGAAGGACGCCCAAATAAAGCCGCAGCCCTCCACAAATATACCTTTAGTCTGTGCCGGCCAGTCCGAGAGAGGCATTCGCTTTACCGCTGAAATGGGTGACCGTAACTTCGTAATTGCAGGTGGTAATAGTCACGACATAGAAGCAGATATTAACGCTTTTAAGAGTATCACAACCCGTCTACAGGCTCATGCAGATGAACTCAAACGTGATGTTGGAACTATAGCTCTTTTTAATGTCTTCGCGGCAGAAACCGATGCAGAGGCTACAAAAAGATTTGAACATATCGTTGAAGGTGCTGATGAGGTGGCTATTGCTAATCTGGTGGGTCAGGCTGAGTTAGATAAATCAGACGGTATGTCTGAAAGCTTAAAACGTAAGTCTATGTTTATGGGATTGCCGACTTTGGTTGGCTCTTATGTAACCGTGGCTAACTATCTTGATCGTATCTATGATGAAGCAGGGGTTACGGCCTGTATGTTTGCCTTTCCGGACTTTGATAATGATATAGATACGTTCGGCGAATACATTCTACCCAAGCTTGAGTCTCGAAAGGGTTAAATAAATGCGCCCAAGACGCGGGTACGCTGACAGTCCCCAAGGATAAATTCACTTTCAAGACACTGTAGAGGGTGAGATCCCTCTTTTATTATGTTCGCAATTTCTGCTCACTAGCAGGCAGTCCGATAGAGTATATTCCTCACTAGCCTAAGCAGGCTTCAGATCGTCGGTATCGGTATAACCGATACCCATTCCGTGGGTTGATTAGGTTGCGAGTCATATCAAATCATAACACGGTACTGTTCTGGATTCATAAGCTGTATAGACTTGATATCTTCTATTCTGCGGCTTGGGTTTCAGGAATGAAGGGGCAGTAGTCTTCTTTTTCAACTAAGTCGAAAGCGAAGATGAATTTTGCCATACCACAAAGTACCGCCATAATCATACCGAGTTCGACCATCTCTCCGTCTGTAAAATGCTGATGGGCACGATCATATATTTCTTTTGTGACGGAGCCATTCGGGTTGGTCAGAACCATAACATCTGCGAGCGCTAGCGCTGACTTCTCTTTCTCCGAGAAAGGCCCATTCTCATAATCATCCATGCCCTCAATCTGCTCTTCTGGGACGCCAGCTTCACGCGCATCTACACGGTCACCCCTGTTACAATGGGCACAGCCATGAATATTAGCGAGACGTAGGCGCACTAGCTCAACAATTTTTCTATCAAAGCGGCCTGAGTAGAAAACGTTCTTATACCAGTCATCAATATACCAGTGATACATGTGCGGGGCGTTGCCTAGAACCTCAGTAAAGGTTGCATCGCCGTGTAATGCCATAGAGCTATCCCACGATTCTAACATATTCTTGGGTAGCTCATCGCGGGTCATTTTTCTAAAAAATGGATCAGGTTTCATAACAAAGTCCTCCCTGTCGATATTTTGCCACATCTGGGGTATCCTGCCATAGAGAATCAGTCAACATGTTTGCTCCTTAACACCAGGCCTGCCATATACAGAGGATTTTCATTTTGCCGTAATTATGGGGATTACTAACCATGTCGGATGTGTTGAACAGATTGCTTCCAGAGTATCAATTTAGTGAGCACCATACAGCTTTTGTTCGTGGTAGACTGGAGCGTGTGTTTGAGGCAGTTGAGGCCATGGAGTTATCCGATTCAAGAATCGCCCATATACTGATACGCTTATGGCGTATTGTGGCCCGGGTCTTGATGAGGGATGTACCTGATCGCGATATGTCTATGCGAGATTTCCTTCCTCTCGTTCGTATACCACCCACCGACCTAGCGCGAGGTCTCCTGGGAGGTAAGAAAGTTCCTAAGGTTACAACTGGTATCGATGACCAAGCATTCATACTCTTCAACGAAAGTGGCTGTATAAAGCTTGTTTGGGCTTTCTGGTTGACGGACTTAGGGGATAATCGCGTGCGTATTGACACTGAAACGCGAGTGTTATGCACCGACGCTAAAACTCTGAGAGGTTTCAGACTTTACTGGATGGTAATCCGGCCATGGTCAGGCTTAATCCGCATGCGGTTACTATCCTCTATCAAGAGAACTGCTGAACGGCATAAAGAAATATGAGTTTATATTTTAATCACAACCTTACCGATGTGGGAGCCACTATCTAGGTGGCCATAGGCCTGACGAGCTTGGTCGAAATCAAAAACACGATCTATGACAGGGTCTAATCCATTTACCTCAATCGCGTTGACAAAATCTTGTAACATGCGCCGGCTGCCTGAAGTGATTCCCTTTAGCACTAGATTTTTACCCAGCAGATTACTTAGTCGTGGCTGTTCTCCTTGTGACAGAGCGCCAATTAATCCGATGCGTCCATTCGGTGCACAACTAGCCATAGATTGACCCAAGGTGCCAGTGCCCCCGGTTTCCACTACAATATCAACCCCCCCTGTTTTCTCTATAACTTCCCTTTCCCATTCTGGGTTTGAGCGATAGTTTATTGTAATGTCTGCTCCCAAGATTTTCATACGCTCGAGTTTTTCATCACTTGAGGATGTTATGACTGCCCGCGCCCCATTCATCTTTGCAATCTGAAGCCCGAAGACTGATACCCCCCCTGTGCCTAATAGAAGAACGGTATCTCCAGCCTTAATTCCCCCCAATTTCTGAACACAGGACCATACTGTTGCTCCGGCAACAGGTAGAGTTGCACCCTGTTCGTATGTGAGGTTCTTAGGCAGCTTAAATAAACAATGGGCCGGTACAACGATACGTTCTGCAAGCACACCGTCTGCTGAATTACCTAGGTCGTTATTTAGGTATTCTGGCTCCCAATCTCCATCTATCCATGCTGTGAAATGTGCGGCACTAACTCTATCGCCAGGTTTTACCTTAGCAGCGCCTTCACCAACTGACACCACTTCACCAGCCATATCACTCAACGGAATCCGATACTCAGGTTTTGATCCGCCATAACGATTACTGACTATCATAAGGTCACGATGATTGAGTGCACAGGCTTTGACAGCTATTACGGCTTCCCCATAACCTGCTATGGGTACATCGTGCTCTTTCATCTCCAGGGAGTTGAGACCAGCTTGCTTACCAATTACCCAGGCTTTCATACATATCTCCTTTGTCGGCAATGTCTTCCAAGGCTAGCCGTATGTAATAACGATGTTGCCGAAATGAGAGCGACTTTCCATATGCCGAAAAGCATCAGTGGCATTCACGAATGAGAATTCACTATCGATCACGGGTTTAGAGCCTTCAGCTACCATGCTGTCAGCTAGGTCTTGCAGCATTTTTTTGCTGCCGACTGCTACACCACGTAGATTCAGGTTCTTGCCTAATAAAGGCATAGTATCGAGTGGGCCATCGGCTCCTCCTGCGAGGGTGCCGATGAGATGAATCCTGCCGTTAAAGGCGGCTGCTTCGAAGGAGCTTTCTAAGCTGGCTGGTCCACCGACTTCGATGATCACATCAGCACCTTTACCGCCAGTTGCCTCTAGAACTGCTTTGGACCAGCTCTCTTCCTTCTTATAATTAATACAATAGTTAGCCCCGAGTGCTTTCGCTTTCGCTAATTTATCATCGCTTGAAGAAGTCACAACTGTTTGTGCCCCTTTAGCCGCAGCAATACTAATACCAAACGTTGATACGCCGCCAGTTCCCATTAGCAATACAGTTTCACCTTCCTTGACCCTTCCAGCCTTCACGATACAGTTCCATGCCGTTACACCTGCGCAAGGTAAACACGCTCCTTCCGCATAAGTAAATGAATCAGGTAGTTTTACCAATGCATCTGCAGAAAAGACGCCCATCTCTGCAAGTGTACCATCAACGCTACCACCTAGGTCAGAACCAAAATATTTAGGTAACAAGGGACCATCCATCCATGAGGTAAAGAAGCTAACACATACCCTGTCACCTACCGTAACCGTGTTAACGTTATCCCCTACGGCTACAACCTCACCCGCACCGTCGCTTACTGGCACAAGAGTTTCTGGTTTAGGGCTTCCATACCACCCATTGAGTACCATGTAGTCTCGATAATTTAGGGAATTGGCATGAAATTTGATCACTGCTTGCCCGGGTCCTGCAATAGGATTGTCACGTATTGCTATCCTCAGGGATTCGATACCTTTTTGATCACCAACTTCATATACCTTCATGGCTACTCTCCGCTCATAGTGGTGGGACTATCTTACGCCTAATTGCCGCAAGCGATATCTGCGTGTAAAGGCACACACTAAGCGAAAAAACTACCCTTGGTAAGCCGTTCGCCTCTTGTCTAGATATAAGATATAATCGTTGGAGAAAACTATATAATTCTCTGCTACTCCCGTCATTATTTAACGGGATCCAGAGTAGAGTAGAACGCAGTGGCAAAGGCAGAAGAAAATGAGACTACTTTTGGATATAGTTAGTGTCAGAGTGATAATGGGACTTGTTATTTTTCTAGGGTACGTTTTTCTATATTCACCAAACATAGGACAAGCTCAAACTAGAGCCTCAGCTTTGACTTGTGGGGCATTGCTAGGCATCGATTTTTCTGAGATTCCTGATGCGCCTACCCAATTAATCCGCATAGCTGAAGTACAAGCTTCACAAATAGTGCCATCCTACTGTCGCGTAGAGGGTTATATCTCAACTTCTATAGGATTTGAGATTCGTATTCCTCAGCAGTCATGGAACGGTAAGCTGTTAATGCAGGGATGTGGTGGATTCTGTGGTTCCTACTCTGTAATTAACCTATGTGATGATGCTCTTGCTCGCGGTTATGCGTGTGTTGCTACAGATCTTGGCCATAAGAGTACGCCGATCGATGGTAAATGGGCCTATAATAATCCTCAGGCAGAAATAGATTTTTATTACCGAGCCACTCACGCCACAGCTCAAGCAGCGAAGGCGGTTGTAGCTATGTTTACAGGTGAAAGAACTAGGAAATCCTATTTCCGCGGCTGTTCTACTGGTGGGCGCCAAGGATTGATTTCAGCTCAGAGGTTTCCCAATGATTTTGATGGAATAATAGCTGCAGCACCCGCTGGTGTGAGTTCGGGGGGTGGCTTACATTTGATATGGAGTGCTTTAGCCAATCTCGATGAGGCAGGCCATCCCATTCTTCCAGCATCGAAATTACAGCTACTGCATGAATCTGTCCTAAAAGAATGTGATGCGATCGATGGCCTTGTCGATGGATTGATTGATGATCCGCGTCTCTGCACTTTTGATCCTGCAGATATGCAATGTCGCCGTCGGCCTGGTGATGACTGTTTCACCGGCCCTGAAGTATTGGCTATCCGGCGTATTTACGAAGGGGCAACGGATTCCTATGGACATTCGCTTTATCGTGCGGTGCCGATGTATGGCTCTGAATTAAATTGGAGTCCGGCCTACATAGGCCTGGATGGGCAACAGTCAATTTACTATCGATTTGGTGGTGAGTTCTTCCGCTACGTAGCATTTGCTGATGACCCTGGCCCGGGGTGGCAACCCGAAATGTTCGATTTTGACGTTGACCCAGCGCGCACAGGCTATAACCGCCATCTCAACAATGCCGCGAGTCCGGATTTGCGAGTTTTTGTAGAGCAGGGTGGAAAAATAATCTCCTATCAGGGTTGGGCTGATCAGTCTGTTCCTCCCTTGGGGGTGATTGATTACCTAAGTGATGTTGAGCGCTTTATGGGCGGAAAGGAAAAGGTTTCAGAATTCTACAGATTGTTCATGTTACCCGGTGTAGCCCACTGTGTGGGTGGTGAGGGTCCGAGCCGGGTTGATGTGCTTACTGCCTTAGAGAAATGGGTTGAGGATGGTGAGGCGCCGGAACGCCTTATCGCTTATAAGATTAAGGCAGATCCAGGTAATTCCGCCGCAGTGCATCTTCCGCCACCCGCTACCGCGATTACGCAATCCAGGCCCTTGTATCCATACCCTGCTGTGGCCCGGTACAGTGGTGCTGGAGATACAGATCAGTGGCAGAATTTTGAATATTTTAAACCCTAAAGTATCCTCTTACTTGAACTAAGCTGATGCCAATAATTTTGAATGGAATGTACCCTTATGCACTCTTCGGCTTTATTAAGGGGGATAAGGCCAAGTCTTGGTCTGAGTAACTAAAAAATATGCGCACGCCCTATTAGTGAAACCAGTTGTGTTTTATTCTTTGATACAAAGATCCTATTAATATTAAAGGCTTATAAAGTAAGCTGAAGTAGAAAATATTCTTAGTAATGGTTAGTCGGGTGCGTTGGGTTTACCGCCAACGTATGTGGTCTCATCATCCCGCTGATTGTCCAGACTAAATCTATGACCGAAGCGCATAAATGTAAGTGCGTGATTGGGGCCTTCACCGACTGCACGATACCTGCGCTCAAATTCCTTTTGATCGATACGCTCCGGCAGTTCACATAGAGCTTTAAAGTTCTTTTGTGTACGTACAGACCCAGTCCATTGGTCTCCTGAAGGATCTATAAAGTTTTCATTTAGAACAAGTTGTGGTGAGATTTCCCCAAAAAGCTCTATTAATGATTTCAAAGCAATTTGATCAAGCGTAAATCGTTCTATGTCGGCTGGTATTGCAAATGATTTTCTAGCGACAATCTCGCCTGCATCAATGTCTTCACTCATACGGTGTGCCGTTACGCCAAACTCGCGCACTTGATCATAAATAGCAAAGCATGAAGGAAAGATTCCTGGGTAGGAAGGTGGTCCAGGATGAAAATTATATGCGCCGCCAATAAATATATCTAGCACTGGGCCAGGCACGATTACATCTGTACAGAAAGCCACTAATCGATAGGGGCGCGGAGATAGCAGACAATGCTCTTTGAGTTGATCCAAGTTTTCTGCAAGGTAGACCTTGGTTTGAGGTCTAGCCTGTTGAACTAAATCTTGAAGGCCAGGCAAAAAAGTCCCTTCTGATAAAAGAAGTATTGAGATGTCAGTCATGCGAGATAGTGTTCCGAATACTATGGTAGGTCGTTAATAATCTGATTTTAATCGTCCTTCTTAGCACTTTCTTGGCATTTTCTCTTGAAAACAAATGCATCCTTCACTAAAGACAATATGTAAACAAGACTATTTTAGTCTGACTTCTAAGGTGCAGGAATATTGTTTAGAGTCAATAAATTAACTGATTATGCCACGGTTGTTCTTATAGACATGTCCCAGTCGGGCCTAGTTAGGCCTACGCAGGCAATCTCTGAGAAGACAGGTATACCATTACCCACGGTGGGCAAGTTAATGAAAAGTCTAGTCAAGGCTGGTTTGGTTGTATCGCACCGTGGGGTCCGTGGCGGATATAGTCTTGCAAAGCCAGTTTCAGAGGTTTCTGTAGCGGATGTGATTGAAGCGGTTGAAGGTCCAATCGCCCTTACTGCCTGTGTTGAATCTTCGGATGAAGATTGTTGCTATCAAACTCTTTGCCCTATGAGCGGTAAGTGGAATCGAGTTAATGGTGTAGTCACAAGGGCCCTAAGAGATGTCAGTTTGGCTAATATGCTTGCTGACATGCCATGGCCAGTTGGTACCCGGGATACGATACCAGGGTCATGGGATAATCAGCTGAATTCAGAATCCACACCACCCGTGCAGAATAAGCAGAACACTTAAAATGGTTGCAACAAAAGAAACAGTGGCTGCAGTTCAGGAAACTGAGAAATATAAGTATGGCTGGGAAACGGACATCAATTCTGATCGGGCACCTAAGGGTCTTAGCGAAGATATAGTGCGTTTTATTTCCGCTAAGAAAGAAGACCCGGGTTGGATGTTAGATTGGCGTCTGAAAGCCTACAATATGTGGCTTGGAATGGCAGATCAGGAACCAGAGTGGGCTAAGCTCGATTTCCCTAAGATTGATTATCAAGATGCTTACTATTATGCCGCTCCAGAATTGGGTGTTGGGCCAAAAAGTTTAGACGAAGTTGACCCAAAATTAAGGGAAACATATGAAAAGCTAGGTATACCTTTGCAGGAGCAAGAGATGCTTGCTGGTGTGGCGGTAGACGCTGTCTTTGATAGTGTATCCGTTGCAACCACTTATAAGAAAAAGCTGAGAGAAATGGGTGTTATTTTCTGCTCTATTTCTGAAGCGATTAAAGAGCACCCGGAATTAGTAAAAAAATACTTAGGTTCTGTCGTGCCATATAACGATAACTTTTATGCGACACTTAATAGTGCGGTTTTTACAGATGGCTCATTCGTCTATATTCCAAAAGGTTTGCGATGTCCTATGGAGTTGTCGACTTATTTCCGCATTAACGAGCGAAATACCGGGCAGTTTGAAAGAACTTTAATTATTGCGGATGAAGGCTCTTATGTGAGTTATCTAGAGGGGTGTACGGCTCCTCAGCGGGATGAGAACCAACTTCACGCTGCAGTTGTTGAACTCATTGCTTTGGAAGATGCCGAAATTAAATATTCAACAGTTCAGAATTGGTATCCCGGCGATGAGAATGGCAAGGGCGGCATCTATAATTTTGTGACTAAGCGTGCTGCATGCCGCGGCAAGAATTCAAAGGTAATGTGGACTCAAATTGAAACTGGGTCAGCAGTTACATGGAAATATCCGAGCTGCATTCTACAAGGTGATAATTCTGTTGGCGAGTTCTATTCCGTTGCTATTACGAATAACTATCAACAAGCGGATACTGGCACGAAGATGATTCACTTAGGAAAAAATACACGTTCCAAGATCATCGCAAAGGGAATTTCAGCGGGTAAATCTAATAGTACGTATCGGGGCCTGGTCCGTATTCAACCTAAGGCTGAGTACGCGCGTAATTTTACGCAGTGCGATAGTCTCCTGATTGGGGGGGATTGCGGTGCCCATACCGTTCCATACATCGAAAGCCGGAATCCAACGGCGATTAATGAACATGAAGCTACTGCATCGAAAATTAGTGATGATCAACTTTTTTATTGCAGGCAACGTGGGATGAACTCTGAAGAGGCCGTCTCTCTTATTGTTAATGGGTTTTGCAAAGAAGTATTGCAGACACTTCCAATGGAATTCGCTGTCGAGGCTCAAAAATTAGTTGGAATTAGTTTAGAAGGCAGTGTCGGCTAGATTTTGTATGTGCTGAATTGAGATAATTGATGGCTTTAGTTGAGATAAAAGATTTACATGCTTCGGTTGGGGAAAAAGAAATTCTTAAAGGAATTAATCTTTCCATTAATGCCGGCGAAGTGCATGCCATTATGGGGCCTAATGGAACTGGAAAAAGTACGTTATCTTATGTCCTCTCCGGGCGTGAGGGATACATTATTACAAAGGGTTCTGTAACCTTTGCTGGTGAAGATCTCTTGGCTATGGAGGTGGATGCCCGCGCCCGCGCAGGCGTCTTTCTTGCTTTCCAATACCCGCTTGAAATACCGGGTGTGTCCACATCTAATTTCTTAAAGACTGCGGTGAACTCTAAGCGGAAGGCGCAAGGTCTCGAAGAGATAGATGCAATGGAGTTTCTAAAGCGTGTTAAGGGTCAAATGAAGCGTCTAGAAATAGACCCGGAGTTCCTCAAGCGGCCTCTTAACGTAGGTTTCTCAGGGGGTGAGAAGAAACGCGCAGAGATATTACAGATGTCTATGCTAGAACCGCAGTTTTCTATTCTTGATGAAACGGATTCGGGCTTAGATATTGACGCATTGAAGTTTGTTTCTGAAGGAGTAAATCGACTACGTAGTCTAGACCGTTCATTCCTCGTAATTACTCATTACCAAAGATTGCTACAATACATTGTGCCGGATTTTGTTCATGTACTTGTAGAGGGGCGTATAGTCGAGAGTGGTGATAAGTCATTGGCAGATCTGTTAGATGCAGAAGGCTATGCCCGGTTTGATTCAACTAAAGCGGCCTAAGGGCATATTAGGTCAAATGCCTAAGGTTTCCTCACTCCCAGTCAACCCATTTGATTCTAGCTATTGTAGTGCTGTTGGCGCGTTACCTGGCGACGATGTAGCAGGGATGGATGGATTGCGCCAGATGGCGAGGGTGATTTGTAGCTCGCAAGGTCTACCGTCACCCAAACAGGAGGCGTGGAAATATTCCTCTTTGAGAAATCTCAGTAGAACTCCGTTTATTCCGGCCAGTAGAGCTGATGACGTGGATGTAGGACAGGTGCCGTATACGGTTCCCTTTCTTGAAGATGCTCTAAAGCTTGTTCTTGTAAATGGAGAATTCAGGCCAGATTTGTCAGGCTCTTTAGATAGATTAGGCGATGGAGTAATTGTACAGCCAATAGCAAGATCTCTAAGTACAACACCAAAGAAATTACACGGTATTATAGGAGCTATTGCAGACCCAGAATCCTCTTTCATTGCTGCACTTAATACTGGGTTCATGGAAGACGGACTATTTATTCTGGTCCGACCGGGAAAAGAAATTAAGCGTCCTTTACACATTGTTTCTATCGGTGCTTCTGGAGCTTCACCAGGGTCGTTTCATCCCCGATTTGTTGTCGAACTCGGTAAGGGGTCAGGCGCTGTTATAGTCGAAAGCCATATTGGTTTGCCCGGCCAATCTTATTTAACGAATGTATTGACTGAGGTGACTGTGGGAGAGGGTGCTCAACTTAATCACTATGTTCATGTTTGCGAAGATGTTGAGGCATTCCATTTAGGGCAGTCGGTGGTATCAGTTAAAGATGACGGAAGCTATGAATCCTTTATCTTTTCAGAGGGTGCACGATTATGTCGAAGAGAGGTAAAGGTATGCCTTCAGGCAGAGAATGCTGGGGCCTATGTTAATGGAGCTTATGTACTCACTGCAAAGCAACACAGTGATATTTTTTCAGAAATTGTGCATGCGGCTCCTAATACAACGTCAAATCAAATGATCAAGGGTGTGCTGGGTGGTGAGTCATTTGGCGCATTCCAAGGAAAAATTCATGTAGCCCGAAATGCACAGAAGAGTGATGGGCAGCAATCACATAAGGCTCTGTTATTGAGCTCCGGTCCAGAGGTTAACTGTAAGCCGGAATTGGAGATTTTCGCAGATGATGTGAAATGCTCACATGGAGCCAGCACTGGCGAAATTGACAAGAATCAGTTGTTCTATCTGGCAAGTAGAGGGATTCCCGAAACAGAAGCAAGGGCCCTGTTGGTTCAGGGGTTTGTAAACGAAGTAATTTTTAAAATCGCGAATGAGCAAGTTAGAAACTACATTCTAGATCTAGCTAAATCGTGGCTAGCTCGCCAGAGTTCGGTGAATAATGGTTGAGGTAATAGCCCCAAGTAATGATTCGTCTCAGGTAGCATCTTTACGTCATTTTGATGTCGATGCAGTTAGGGATGATTTCCCAATTCTATCCCAGCCTATGCACGGTAAACCACTGATATATCTTGATACTGCAGCGTCTGCGCAGAAGCCACAATCCGTTATTGATGCCATTAAAGGTCAGTATGAGAACGAGTATGCGAATGTCCATCGCGGTGCATACTGGCTGAGTGAAATGTTAACGAAGAAATATGAGGTGGCTAGGGAAATCATTCGAGACTTTATCAACGCTAAAACTGAACGTGAAATTATATTTACTAAGGGTGCGACAGAGTCGATAAATCTCGTTGCATCGAGTTTCGGAAAAAGTCTAGCAGCGGGTGATGAGGTAGTCATAACAGAGCTTGAACATCACTCAAATATTATTCCTTGGCAGTTATTGAGGGCTAACAATGGTATAACGCTTAAAGTAATTCCTATAACACCTGAGGGTGATATCGAGATAGATGCTATAGAGGCTGCCGTCTCTAAGAAGACTAAAATCATTGCAGTGGCACACGTATCTAATGTCTTAGGTACTGTTCTCCCAATAAAAGAGATTGGTGCTATAGCTAGGTCTGTTGGTGCACGTGTACTGATTGATGGTTGTCAAGGTATTGTTCATGAAGAGGTTGATGTCCAAGACCTTGACTGTGATTTTTACGCCTTTTCTGGTCACAAAATATACGGACCAACTGGTATTGGTGTGCTTTATGGTAAAGAGGACTTATTAAATGATATGCCACCTTACCAGGGTGGCGGTGAGATGATTAGTTCAGTTACTTTTGAACACACAGAATGGGCTGAGCTACCAGCAAAGTTTGAAGCCGGCACACCGCCAATAGTCCCGGCCGTGGGGCTTGGTGCTGCCGTTAAGTATTTAGAGTCCTTTGATAGAGCAGAAGTCCTGTCCTATGAGAGTGATTTATTGGCCTATGGGATGGAGCGTTTGCAAACCGTTAGTGCTGTTCAACTTGTGGGTAGGCCAAAGTCAAAAGTTGCCGCTATTTCCTTTGTTGTTGATGGCGCACACCCGCACGATTTGGCGACAATATTGGATAGATCTGGTATTTGCGTTCGCGCGGGGCATCACTGTGCTCAGCCACTGATGAATCGACTTGGATACCCGGCCACGCTTAGAGCTTCGTTAGGTATATATAATACAAAAGAAGATATAGATATTTTGGTGAAATCACTGGTTCGCGCGCTGGAGATTCTCTGTTAATGAGTGGGTCTAATGGAGATGAAGATCTGATTGCGCTCTATCAAGGAATCATACTTGACCATGGCAGAAATCCGCGAAATAAAGGCTGCATACCAAACCATACTTGTCTGAGTGAAGGAAGGAACCCACTCTGTGGAGATAGGGTGGCTGTTACGGCGCTCATCAAAAATGATGTCCTAACTGATGTTAGATTTGACGGGAGGGGTTGCGCAATATCAATTGCATCTGCGTCAATGATGACGGTCGTTTTATCTGGCCAGACTAAGAAAGAGGCTAAAAGAATCTTTGAGTTTGTTAAACTGCTTTGTACAGAAGATATAGAGCCAAATCAGCTTGCATCCAGTGTTGATGGCGAGTTAGAACCATGTCTGCAGGAGCTAATGTCGCTTTCTGGCGTGCGCAAATTCCCTGTAAGAGTTAAATGTGCTACGTTGCCTTGGTATGCTTTTATGTCGTGTCTTGATGGTAAGAAAACCGCGACAACAGAAAATGTCCCTTCGCAATTAGGTAATAAGGAGACGTAAAGGAATGATGCCTCCATACTCTATGCCAGCAATGGATACTGAGCCGCCAGAGGAAGGGGAGGTAGTTGTCCGGGGTTCGCGATTGTTGTCTTCTGATGATGAGAAAGCATCTGAGTCAGCTGTAGTTGAGGCACTTCGTAGCGTTTTTGATCCCGAAATTCCCGTGAATATTTATGATCTTGGCTTAATCTATGATGTAACTATGCAAGACAATGGGGATGTTGGGATAATGATGACACTAACGGCGCCAGCATGTCCTGTGGCGGGTACATTACCAGGAGAGGTTGCTGAAGCAGTTGCGGCGATTGATGGTACGGGTGAGGTATCTGTTACA
Source organism: Rhodospirillaceae bacterium (assembly GCA_045564915.1). Lineage (GTDB taxonomy): Bacteria > Pseudomonadota > Alphaproteobacteria > Rhodospirillales > Rhodospirillaceae > JAQWRV01. The sequence goes on along the minus strand of JBJLGL010000013.1, from coordinate 255,599 downwards.
ATTACTTGGGATCCACCTTGGACGCCTGAGAATATGTCAGAAGTTGCGCGCGTAGCACTAGACATGTTTTAAGAAGACTAGGTAACGGACTTATGGGAGATACGTGATGAAGGCTATGGATAGATCAGCGCCGATCACGATTACGGAATCAGCTTTTTTGAGAGCAAAATATCTGTTGTCTAGGGCAGATGAGCCTGCGGAGGGTGTCCGGATAGGAATTGATACCAAGGGATGCTCCGGATTTTCCTACAGGGTAGAATACGCTTATGAACATCGGAAATTTGAGGACGTCATTGAACGTGATGGTGTTAAATTCTTTATAGATCCAACGGCAGTTATGTATCTACTTGGCTCTGAATTAGACTATGAGGAAGGCAAAATGGAAAGTGGGTTTGTCTTTACAAACCCTAATGAGACTGGGCGATGTGGTTGTGGCGAAAGTTTTTCTGCCACCCCAAAAGCGGTAGCTCCTGGCTAGAGACCATATAATCTTTCTGGATTATACACTCCCATCAGTATTCCAACCTTGTTCGGAGTTTCAGAAGAACGTGTAATGTGAGAGCCTTTTCTTTCAGACTGAGGTATTGCTTCCAGCAACAGTCATGTAAGATTAGCTCGTTGTGTTTTAATGATCCTCTTATAACTAGTAATATATATTCACATGGAACTAATCTTAATTATCCTGCTGGCTATTTCCCTGTTTATAGTCCTTGCTATCTTAGTTGCCGGCTTGTTTGCCTTTGTTAAAGGGGGTGCCTTCCATCGAAAGCATGGAAACCGTCTAATGCAACTCCGTGTTACTGCCCAGGCTATTGCGATTATTCTGGTCTTGCTATTAGTGATCGTGCGCACAGCTGGCGACTAGACTTTTTTAATACTAAATTTTCAGATCATCGTTGCTGAGGTTATCATAAGAAACCCAGCAAACAGAAGTCTTAGTGAGCGGTCGCTTAACTTGTGCGCCTTCTGTGCACCTATTGGGGCAAAAAGGGCAGATGTGGCTGCGATCAGAAAGAAGCCATATATATTAACATAACCCAGGGATCCCACAGGCCTCCTGGCGATGTCCCATCCACCCCAGATGTAGCCCACTGTCGCTGGGATAGAAATGATCAATCCAAATGCGGCAGAAGTCCCAACTGCTCTATTGATTGGATACTTAAGTGCGTTAAGAAAAGGAACCGAGAGTGTTCCACCGCCGATTCCCATGAGAGCTGAAAATGTACCAATTGATACAGGAACTGGTATAGCAGCTGGTCTGTAAATCCAATTATAATTCTCTTGACCAAAAGACCTTTGATTATCTTGTTGCTGTTTTCGGTCACGTAGGATTAAATCAAGTGCAACTAGAAAAGCAATACATCCAAAGATAGTGGATAATATCGCTCCGCTTATGATTACGTTTGCTAACCATGTACCTCCTAAGCATCCCAAGAGAATCCATAGAAACCAAGATCTAAGTAGGTGCCAATCAAGAGCTCCTTTGCGATTGTGGGTGAGTGCTGATGCAATTGAAGTAGGAATTATCGTAGCTAGGGAGGTGCCAATCGCTGTATGCATTATGACAGTGCTCTCGACATCTATCAGATTAAGGGCGGCATAAAGCATTGGCATTACTATGATGCCACCACCGACACCCAACAATCCAGCAACAAAGCCAGATAACGCACCCGTCAAGAGCAAAATTATTCCTAATACGAGCAGGGATGGGAGTATCTCAACCAATGGACCCTAACTTTTTATAGTTAAATTAATAGTACTCAATAGAGCGGTTGACTTCTTGGCTACTCTTACTTCCTAGAAGGATTTAGCATATCATTCTGCACTCAATCTTTGGAAGCTTAGCTCGTTTCTGGAGTGAATACTAAATTGCGTTAATTGCTCGAGCAATTGCCCTATGTCGGCCTTAAGTTTTGTAAATCCTGGTCGGCGACTTAAGGAGCTTTCGTTCATGTAGATGTTGCGGTTGAGTTCAATCTGAATAGCATGAACTCCGTTTGCTGGATCACCGTAATGTTGAGTAGTGAAGCCTCCTGAGTAAGGATTGTTGCGTCCTAAGGAGTAACCAAGGCTCTGAAAAATACGATCCGTTTCGTCAGTTATTGCAGGAGAACATGAGAGTCCATTTAGATCTCCCAGAACTATGTTTATTGTTTTTTTGCTGTCATAGCTACTTGAAGGCAGACCTAAAGATGGCATGGAATGACAGTCCAAGAGGATACAGTAGCCAAAGTAATGACGTGTTCTATTCACCAAGCTCCTTAAAGCTTTATGGTACGGTTTGTAAATACTACTAATGCGCATCTCTGCTTCCTCGAAGTCCAGCTTCCGGGAGTAAATCTCCTTCCGGTTGGCAACTATTCTAGGAATTGTTCCGAGTCCCACGGCAACTCTTGCAGAGGATGTATTACAGTAGTCTGGTAGGGGTGTAGAAAACATATCAGGGTCCAATTCGAATGGTTCCCTGTTTAGGTCGAGATAGGCACGGGCATATATTGCCCGTATAAAAGGAATCCTATGACTTCCTGCTGCAGAAAATAGATCATCTACATAGCAATCTTCTGAACGCCTGAGTGATTCCTTATTAAGAATGGATGCGTTCATTAAGTCTGAGGGATAATGGTCCCCTGAATGTGGGGATGCTACAATGATAGGAGAGGTTAGGTATTCTGGCTCTATAATCTCGATTGGTTCGACGCAGTCATGTATCCTGATCACTAGGTAGTCTCCCACAAACTTTGTAGGCCTAAGAAGTTGTTTGACCTACTTCTTCTGGTCCCGAAATACAACATAAGTAATCTAACTCCATCGAAATACTTGCATTAGAAGAATTGTGCACCTAAAAGATCCTCCCTACAGCTCCCGGACTTGAATATCTGTCGGGTTTAGCCGGAATGGGCGCGTAGCTCAGGCGGGAGAGCGCCTCGTTGACATCGAGGAGGTCACAGGTTCGATCCCTGTCGCGCCCACCATTCCTTGCATTACCCTTCTTCTAAATCGTTAGTTTAGCATGATGACTAACGAAGTTCACATTCTTCTTGTGTATTGGATATCAGCACAAGAACTATAAATTCTCTATCAGATGTCTACCTAGAAGCCCATGCATAATTGAAACTTTCCTAAGACCCAAATATCTCACAATAATAAGCCTATTCAGAACCCTACTAACTTTGGAAATACTGGCAGTTAGATATCGTGACCGAGCTAGATGGCTTTGCCTAAAATAGTTCTCGTAGACTTATTTCGCTAAAGAAATGGTTTCGTAATTTATCTTCCCTTTGTTCGGGGCATAATTTCTTACGCGAGCAGCTACACCATCAAGAATGGGTACTTCATGAAGTAGTACGGCTGTGGCTTGGGCATGATAGAAACGTAATACCTCGCGGGTGAGGTCTAATCGGTCTTCCATTCTTAGCGCACTTTTCGCTGCTTGTATGGTTGGCATAATCTTTTCATCGCAAAACCATGGTGTTGGATTTGCGCATGAATGCAGTCTTATGGTTCTTAGAGGCTCGAATGAGGGCCAGGACCCAAATATATTACTAAATCCATCTCCACGCCATTGTCCCTGTAAAATGATCCTTACCATCTGGGATGTTGGAATTGGAAGCACCCTCATTTCGACTCCTATATCGGATAGATTAGATGCTACTAATTGGTAGATCGCGCTATCCGAAGCGTTAGACCCTGTTATTACTTCAACATCAAGAGAGAACCCGTTTTGATATCCGGCTTCTTTAAGTAGCGCTTTTGCCTTTTCTGGGTCGTAGGAATAGCTTTCTAAGGAAGGATCGTAACCAAACAGGCCTCTTACAGCACCCTGGGTAGCAGGCTTTGTATAACCACCTAATAAGAATTCAGTGATGGCTTCTTTATTGACTGCATAGTTTAGCGCGCGCCTAACGCGTATATCAGAAGAAGGCCGACCAGCCTCGATTACTAGGGTTATGGACATAGCATCAAATGGCAGTCTTTGGTGCAGCCGTCCACCGACCGACTGAAGTGGCATTAAATCCTCAGGTCCCATCCCAATTGCCACGTCAATACGGCCCGTGATCAGCGCCTGCAGTCTGGTTGTTACTTCTGGTAGCAATAATATTTCGATACCGTCAATATTAGAAATTCGCCAAGATAATGGATTGGCCTTGTAGGTAATACGCCCTTCCTGCCATTCTACTGCTGTGAAAGGTCCGGTTCCTATTGGTTCAAATGCGAATTTCTCTGAACCCAGGGCTTCCCAATGATCCGGTTCAACAAAGTAAAGTGGCGTCATAAGTCTGGGGAGAATTACTGATGGCATGTTCGTTTTTACAGAAACGGTATGAGCGTCAATAGCGCTTATACTTTCTATGATAGAAAGGTCACGGTTCACAGCAGCAGACAAACCTGCCGGCGACCTTAGATATTCAAATGACCACGCAACATCATCGGCCGTGAATGGTCTCCCATTTGAGAATCTTGCATCTTTTCGTAAGGAGAAGGTCCACAAATTAGGCTCAACTTGCTCCCAACTCTCTGCTAATTCTCCTACAAGTTCTCCATTTTCTTTGAAGGTAGTGAGTGTCTCAAAAATAGGTGACCAAGTATAGGTGGAGAAAACGCTCACTGATCGGTGTGGATTACCCGCACTAAGGGGAAAAGCGACAACACCAACACGAAGGATTTCTTCCCCGTAGACTAGGGGGGAATAAAATACAGATAGTAAAGAAACTAAGAGAAATATATGTAAGCGGCCTAGTGCTATTAATTTTCTCCTGAATAATAAATCTCGCGGTCTAAAAGTTTTCGAATATGCTATCATAATATCTAATTACGATCTGGCTATAATGATGAATCTAGCATGATAGATGCGTGAGGTCAGAGTCGTTTTATGGCTGGCAATCTTTTGGCCTGACACAAGATCTACTATATATCTAGTTCTCTTAGAAATTGAGCGTTTTCTTCAATGAACTTGAAGCGAGTTTCTGCTTTTCGTCCCATCAAATTATCGACAACTCGTGCCGTTTCCTTTGCTGCAGAATCCTTGATATTCGGCAATACAACACGCAATAGGGTTCTCCGGGTTGGATCCATTGTTGTTTCTTTTAATTGTCCCGGAGGCATTTCTCCGAGTCCTTTGAAGCGGCTGACTTCTACTCTACCACGGCTGTCAAATTCGTCTTTAATCAATCTATCTTTATCTGCATCATCCATAGCGTACGAAGTTTTTCCTCTTTGACTTAATCGATAGAGTGGAGGCATAGCAAGGTACAGGTGGCCGTCTGATACTAGTTCAGGTAACTCCTGGAAAAAGAAGGTCATCAGTAAAGATGCAATATGGGCCCCATCAACATCAGCATCTGTCATGATTATAATTCTTTCGTAGCGAAGTTTGCTTAAGTTTGTCTTCTCACTTGTTCCACATCCTAATGCTTCGATTAGGTCTTTCAGTTCCTGATTAGCAAGTAACTTTTCACGTGTTGCTGAAGCTACATTTAGAATTTTTCCACGAAGAGGCAGGACAGCTTGTATCTCGCGATTACGGGCCTGCTTGGCTGAACCACCAGCTGAATCACCTTCTACCAAAAATAGTTCGGTTCCGTTAGCGCTCGCTCTACTACAATCAGATAACTTACCTGGAAGGCGCAACTTTTTTGTAGCCGAGTTTCGATCTAGCCCTTTTTCTTGTTTACGTCGTTGTCGTATTTCCGCCCTGGAAAGAGCTAAATCAAGAATTTGAGCGGCGACATCAGGGTCTCCCGAAAGCCAATGCTCAAAGTGATCTTTTACGATACTTTCAACAATCTTATTTGCTGAGATTGAGGCTAATTTCTCTTTTGTTTGGCCCTGAAACTGTGGTTCTGGAATAAACACAGAAAGCATTGCACACGCACCCCCAACCACGTCTTCCGCTGCAAGCCCATTTATTTTTTTGTTACCAGCCATTTCGCCATATGACTTAAGGGCCCGAGTTATGCTGGAACGGAATCCAGCTTCGTGTGTTCCACCCTCTAGAGTAGGTATTGTATTGCAATAGGAGTTGAGGAATCCATCTTGATCTTGGGGCCAGCAAATTGCCCAGTCTACACGACTGCCTTTATCACTAGTCTCAACTGAGCCGGAAAAGACTGTTTCACTTACAAGAATACGAGTTGTGGTGACTGTTAGGAGGTAATCTTTAAGACCTTGCGGGAAATGTAATTCTTCTTGTACTGGTATCTTATCCTTGCCGCTAAGTAGGGACTTATCACAAGACCATTTTATTTTGACACCTTCAAAAAGATACGCCTTAGAACGTGCCATCTTATATAAGAGCTCAGGTCTAAACGACAAGTCTTCTCCAAAGATCTTCGGATCGGGACGAAAGAGGATTCTTGTACCTCGCCGATTCGATATCCCTTTAGATTTTTTCAGTTTAGATTTGACATCACCCCGACTGAATTGCTGAACCCAGAGCGCCTTATCACGCGAAACTTCTACTATTAATTTTTCTGATAAAGCGTTTACAACGGATACACCTACCCCGTGAAGACCACCTGAGGTCTTATAAGCTTGACCAGAAAACTTACCTCCAGAGTGAAGGGTTGTCATAATCACTTCGAGGGCTGATTTTTTTGGGAACCTAGGGTGAGGGTCAATAGGTATGCCTCGTCCATTGTCGCGAACCATAACCTCGTCATGCTTGCCAAGGTGCACTTCTATAATACTCGCATGGCCCGCAACTGCTTCGTCCATAGCATTGTCAAGGACTTCAGCTACTAGGTGGTGGAGAGCCTTTTCATCAGTGCCACCGATATACATTCCAGGCCGCCGACGAACTGGTTCCAGTCCTTCAAGCACTTCAATATCGCGGGCTGTATAATTCGACTTTTTTTGGGTAGGGACTTGTTGGAAAAGGTTGGACATAAGCGCATTATATATAGAGGTTCAGCTTCAACAACAATATAAAGCCTGTAGTAGTTGTGAAAACACAATATCTAGTAGAAAAGGGGCCTCTGTGACTGATAATCTACAGAACAACGGACCTAGCGGTGAGCTATCCATTCGGACGATCGCTATGCCCGGGGATACGAATCCTGCGGGACATATCTTTGGCGGCTGGGTTTTAAGTCAAATGGATATGGCTGGAGCTATTCACGCAGCAAGCTTAACTCGCACCCGTGTTGTAACTATCGCCGTGGATAGTATGAAATTTCACAAACCGATTCACGTTGGTGATGAGGTATCTTGCTACACGTCTTTAGAACGAACTGGCCGTACCTCACTAGCAATTCACATCGAGACCTGGGTTAGGCGAGAACGGCATGGTTCAGCACTAATGGTTACGGTAGGGCACTTCACCTACGTTGCAATAGATCAAGACGGCGTGCCGGTACCAATTAACTCTTTGCTTAATGAGCAAGATAAATGACTGCTTTAAGAGTAGCGTTAGATAAGGATAAGTTATTTATTCTAAGAACTTAGGTCTTTAAGTGGTTTCTTCTCTGTTACCTTGAAAGGTCCCAGCTCAGACAGGTTCTCTAGATCTTCTTCAATGGCGTACCGTTCCTGATCCAGATATCTCTCAACTGCGTCTCTAAATCCTTGATCTGCGATCCAATGGGCAGAGAAAGTCTTTTGTGGCAAATAACCGCGTTGAATCTTATGCATTCCTTGTGCCCCCGCTTCGACCCAGTTGAGTTTATGCTTAATAGCAAAGTCTATTGCTTGATAGTAACAAATCTCAAAATGAAGCATCGGGTACGGAACGATAGTACCCCAGTTGCGACCAAAAAGTGTGTTGCCACCTAAAAGATTGAGTGCACCACATACTAATTCTCCATTCTCTTCTCCCATAATGAGAACAATGTGTTCACCCATACGCTCCGATAAGATATCGAAAAAAGTACGTGACAAATATGCTTGCCCCCATTTTCGGTCGGTCGTTAGGCGGTAGAATCTGTAAAATGCATCCCAATGCTGACTAGATATTTCATCTCCAGTCAACGTGATTATCTTGACTCCACTCTCTAAAGCTTTTTCTCTTTCTTTTCGAATGTTCTTTCTTTTTCGTGAAGATAATTCATCTAAGAAGGCATCAAAAGAATCGTAACCTTCATTTTTCCAGTGAAATTGTTGTCCAATTCTAGGCAGTAATCCGGCTTTAGTTATTAACTTGAAATCTTGCTCTGTTGGGAATGTGATATGTAATGATGATACGCCGGTTTGATCCGCGAGTTCTACCATAGAGCCTAGTAATAGTTTTTTTAGTTCCTGGCCTCTCTTTTCGCTAAATTCATCACTAACCAACAGACGTGGGCCTGTTGCCGGGGGGGGGGGGGGGTGTGAAGGGGACTGAACACTGAAGTTTTGGATAATAGCTACCTCCAGCTCGTTCATAAGCATTAGCCCAGCCCCAGTCGAAGACATACTCACCATATGAGTGATCTTTAAGATAAAGTGGAGCGCAGCCAACTATCGTCCCCTTGGGAGACCTTAGTATAAGGTGTTGAGGTTTCCAGCCAGTGCTTGTGGTAACGGAACCAGAGTCTTCAAGTGTTGCCAAGAAAGCGTGGCGTACAAAAGGATTTGAATTAGGAAGATGGGTACCAGCACATCTATCCCACTGACTATAATCAATATCGTGAATAGATGACATTACGTGTATAGATAGTTCATCTAAATCACCGCTCTTAGTGTTCATTATCTCAAGAAACCTCAAATACTGCGTCAACTTCAACTGGGGCATCAAGTGGTAACGATGAGCACCCTATGGCTACCCTGGTATGTCGACCTTTATCTCCGAATATAGATACCAAGCAATCAGACGCTCCGTTTACTATCTGAGGATGATTTGTAAATGACGGAGGTGAGGCAACATAACCAGTAATTCTAATAATACTAGTAACGCGATCAAGATCTCCATCACAAGCTGCGTTAACCTGTGATACGATATTTATTGCACATTGCCGTGCACACTCTATCCCTTGCTCTATGCTAACTGAACCGTTCACCTTTCCAGTGAATATAAGTGCACCATTCAATGTCGGTAATTGGCCTGAAACATGAATCAGAGATCCTGATTGAGTATATGGCAGGTAGTTTGCCACGGGAACTTCAACTTTGGGTAAAATAAGACCCAATTCTTTTAGTCTATTTTGAATGGAGCTAATCATAACAAGTATCTACAAACCTAGGTTATTTAGCAGGGCCTATGAATAAGCTCTACTCAAGTATCTAATTATGGTACCTAAAAGAGTATTGCTGATGGATGACAAAAAATGACGGTGAATAAACTCTCTCTCCCAAAAGACAAGATAAAGGTTCTGTTGTTAGAGGACATACATTCTAATGCGATAGAGTTGTTTCAACGCCATGGTTATAATCAGGTAGAAGAGATCTCAGAAGCCTTAGACGAGAATGATTTAATGTCTAAGATATCAGACGCGCATATAATTGGAATAAGATCTCGCACACAAATTACAGATAAAATACTAGCGATAGCAGACAAACTAATGGTGATTGGCTGCTTTTGTATAGGTACTAATCAGGTAAACATCGATGCGGCAAAGAAAAGGGGCATTCCCGTTTTTAATGCCCCGTATTCAAATACAAGATCCGTTGCAGAGCTAGTTCTTGCCGAAGCCATACTTTTGCTGCGCGGAATCCCGGAGAAATCATGGTCAGCGCATGAGGGTGGGTGGAAGAAGACGGTTACAGGTTCACATGAAATTCGAGGGAAGACTCTCGGTATTGTTGGATACGGACATATTGGTACACAACTATCAATATTGGCCGAGGCTCTGGGAATGAACATTGTATTCTTCGATATTATTGAAAAACTTTCTTTGGGAAATGCCCGGTCGGTAAGTAACCTTGAGGAGCTTTTGGGCCTGTCTGACATCGTCTCACTACATGTTCCAGCGACCGATGCAACGGCTGGCTTAATGAGTTCTGATCGCCTAAAGCTTATGAAGAAAGGGGCAATCTTGATTAATGCCTCGAGGGGTAATGTCGTTGATATTGGAGGCCTGGCATCTTTGTTGGAAAACGGTCACATAGGCGGAGCTGCAATCGATGTCTTTCCTCATGAACCGGCTTCTCCAGAAGAGGCTTTTATTAGCCCATTGCAAGGGTTGAGAAATGTTATTCTAACACCCCACATCGGTGGAACGACACTGGAGGCACAGTCAAATATCGCTACTGAGGTTGGCGATAAGCTGGTTAAGTACTCTGACAATGGTTCAACGTTAGGTGCTGTAAACTTTGCTGAGGTTGTATTACCCACCCAGACGGATGCATTACGATTTATGCATATACACCATGATATTCCAGGTGTGTTATCAAGGATTAACGATGTATTCTCCAAGCGCGACATCAATATTTCAGGACAATACCTTAGAGCAGATGGTGAAGTTGGCTACGTTGTAACCGACGTGATAGGTGAAATTGAAGTTGGTATGGGAATTAGGAAAGATCTCCAAGATATTGAAGGTACGGTAAGGACTCGCTTCCTATACTAGAATTCAAGTGGAGCTGTGTAATCTGAGTAATAAGTTTCTTACGCTTTCAAATAATTACCTTAAAGGTACATCTTAATGTCTAGCTCTCTAATTCATACTACCCTTCTCCGATATTGGGAAATTTTCTCCTAAAAGCTGGCGCCATTGCATGGCCGCTACAGCTAAGTTTTCATCTTCCGAATTCTCGGCAAGTGTAGCCCGCCAGAAAGCTGCCTTGCCAGATGAATGCCAGGAATTACCAATATAAATTTGGCTAGAGCCGCTGCCGCTAGTTATGAACTGTGGTGTTCTCGATCTTGCCCAAGCAACAAATGCCTTGAAGTCTGATAAAAGCCGACCCTTGTCTTCCTGGGTTGCAAAATATTCGTGAACTAAGAATTCCAAGCCAAGAGAAGGAATGTCAATTTGTGCTGTTTCTCGCCAAGATTTCAATAACGTAAGTAGTTGCCTAGTTTTTCCATTGGTTAGACTGTCATTCAGTCTAAGCCGCGCCGCCTCAGATATCGGATTTATAGCTACCCAGTCAGTTCCTTTCTTTGACACTCCTGGTGTCGGGATATTGTAACCATATTTGGTTTCAGTTGCTGGTATCATTCGTATTCTACAATCACTCATCCTTATTATGATCCCAAGAAGATCTTCTGATACATTTGAGTTCTCAAATTGATCTAGAGCTCCTGCTTTTATTACCCTTCGAGCATTTGCAGACCCTTTCCGAGCAAGCGTAGGCGGAAGAATGTATAGAACATCTGTTATACTGATCGGAGCGAGTGCTGTTCGCTTACCTATGCTCCCTATGACCAAGGAGTCATTCTGGACAATTCCAGCTAAATGAAGCGGATAGAAGGCGCGCCGTAAGGCATTCACAGCAAGCTCTGCATTGGCACGGCAGATAGAATAGTCTTCAGGAGTTGGAACTCTATATTCTAAGAAGTCCCTACACAATTTGTCTAGAGGTGTAATAAATTGGGTTTTACTTACTCTTTCCACATTCTCTTTCAAAATATTTTTCTTTTTATATTAATTGGAGAAAGAAACTTTAGGAATCTTTAGATAATTATATTTTCTCTTTCTTTGTCAAGAACAGCCGCTCGTAGCGCCACAGGTGTTGCACTTCATGCAGGTCCCATTACGCACAAGAGTAAAATTACCGCAGTCACCACAAGCATCGCCTTCATAACCTTGTAGCCGTGCACTATTCAAAGATACAGACTGATCAAAATTTGATTTATTATCTTCTTTGTAGTCAGCCACATCAGAAACAAATGAACCAGAGGATCCTTCTCCCAAGGCAGCTTCAATTGTTACAGGAGCATCGACACTAGAAATACCTGAAGACACCTCGCGAGTTTTGTGTGCTGTGTTGAGGAAATATAGATTGCTGGAGCGAATGTATCCTTGTGAAACCGTGCGTTCCGCTAATTCAAGCAATTTCTCAGCTTCTTCTCCATCGCCCAGGGAATCTGGTTGCATATTAGATTGCTCGGTATGCCCAAGCTCATGCCGGCCTAGATAAGAAACGGCAAGTTCCCGAAAAATGTAGTCAAGTATAGAAGTTGCCATCTTGATTGAACTATTGCCTTCAACCAGGCCGGCTGGTTCGAACCTAGTGAATGTAAAAGCATCTACATACTCTTCAAGTGGCACCCCGTATTGCAGACCTATAGATATAGCGATAGCAAAGTTATTCATAAGGCTACGGAATGCCGCACCTTCTTTATGCATATCAATAAAGATCTCTCCAATCGATCCATCATCGTACTCGCCAGTTCTTAGATATACTTTATGTCCGCCAACAAGCGCCTTTTGTGTGTATCCTTTCCGTCGATCAGGCAGACGTTCTCTTTCTCTGGCGATGACTCTCTCAACAATCCTTTCTGCAATAATTTCAGCTCGAGCAGCGGCTGGCATCTCCTGTATATTCTCAGTCTGGCTTTGTTTATTAATATCCTCATCGACTAGTTTATCGAATAAGGTCGCCGATAGTGGTTGAGACAGTTTCGACCCATCTCTATAGAGCGCATTAGCTTTCAACCCTAGCTGCCATGATTTGATATAGGCATTCCTGCAGTCCTCGATTGTTGCATTACTTGGCATATTGATCGTTTTAGAGATTGCTCCAGAAATAAAGGGCTGGGCAGCAGCCATCATATTAATGTGGCTCTCAGCAGAAAGATATCGTGTGCCCTTGCGACCACAAAGGGTAGCGCAGTCAAAGACTGGTAAGTCGGACTCTTTCAAGCTATCAGCCCCCTCCAGGGTCATTGATCCGCAAGCGTACACATTTGCCTCTTCAATTTCTTGCTCATTAAAGCCAAGGGCGGTTAGCATGTTAAAGTCGAGACGGTCTATTTCTGCGGGGTCAAGCCCCAGCCGTTCTGTACAAAAGGCCTCGCCGAGTGTGTACTTATTAAAAACAAATTTAATATCGAATGTATTTGGCAGTTCAGATTCGATTAATGCGATTGCCTCAGAATGAAAACCTCGGTCGAGCAGCGCTTCATGGTTGATAGAGGGTGAGCCAGCCAAAGTGCCATGGCCTAATGCATAAGCCTCTATTTCAGCTATTTCTTCATCTGTATAACCCAATTGTTTTAGGGCCAAGGGGACAATACGGTTGATAATCTTGAAGTATCCGCCACCCGACAGTTTTTTATATTTCACTAGGGCAAAGTCAGGCTCGATTCCTGTGGTGTCGCAATCCATAATTAAGCCGATGGTTCCTGTCGGCGCGATGACTGATACTTGTGCATTGCGAAAGCCATTTACAGAACCAACTTCAAGGGCTCTATCCCATGCGTTCTTTGCAGCTACAGTGATTGATGGATCTGGGCATGCTGCACCGTTTAGTGGCACTGGCTTTTTATCTAACCCTTCATAACCATCCAGATGCCCATAGGTGGCGCGACGGTGATTGCGGATGACACGCAGCATGTGGTCCTTGTTTTCCTTATAGCCGGAGAAAGAGCCCATTTCTTCGGCCATTTCTGCAGATGTTGCATATGCAGTGCCCGTCATAAGAGCGGTGATCGCACCGCACAATCCTCGCCCTTCGTTACTATCATATGGAATGCCGTTTGCCATAAGCAAACCACCAACATTTGCATAACCCAGACCAAGTGTGCGGAATTGGTATGATCGACGCGCGATTTCTTTTGATGGAAATTGCGCCATCATGACTGAAATCTCTAATGCAATAGTCCAAAGACGGGTTGCATGGACGAAGCCTTCGACGTCAAAGTGGCCATCACCTTGCCAGAAGGCAAGAAGGTTAAGCGATGCTAGGTTACATGCTGTGTCATCTAAAAACATGTACTCAGAGCACGGATTAGAACCATTGATTCGACCAGAACTTGGGCACGTATGCCAATCATTGATAGTAGTATCAAACTGCAGTCCTGGATCAGCGCATTGCCATGTAGCCTCTGCGATTTGGTCCCATATTTGATTGGCCTCAACCGTCTTTGCTACTGATCTGTCTGATCGATTTCTCAGAGACCATTCTTTTCCATCTAAGACAGCATTGAGGAACTCGTCAGTTACGCGAATACTGTTATTTGAGTTTTGCCCAGATACAGTTGTATATGCATCAGATTCCCAATCTGTATCGTAGGTTCTAAAATCGATCTTTGTAAAACCCTCACGCGCGAATTGAATTGCCTTTTGTATTGCGCTATCTGGGATCATAGATTTACGGGCTTTTTGGACAGCAGTCTTAAGACTCTCATTTCTTTGAATGTCAAAGCGGCTCTCAGTATCTACACCATCCCAATTACGCGTTGCTTCCAAGATTGCATTAAGGTGGAAATCACATTGTTTAGAACCCACCACCATGGAGGTAACTTTTTGTTCCTCTTGCACTTTCCAATTGATAAAAGATTCTATGTCTGGGTGATCAACGTCAACAATAACCATCTTTGCTGCACGCCGCGTTGTACCGCCGGATTTGATAGCTCCAGCAGCTCGATCTCCAATTTTTAGGAAACTCATTAATCCAGAGGATTGCCCACCGCCTGAAAGGCTCTCGCCAGCGCCACGCAGCGCAGAAAAATTTGTGCCTGTTCCAGATCCATATTTAAAGAGCCTCGCTTCACGGACCCAGAGATCCATTATACCGCCGTCATTGACTAGATCGTCTGCGATGGACTGTATAAAGCAGGCGTGGGGTTGTGGATGTTCATACGCACTGGTCGATTGCGTCAAACGGCCAGTCCTGTAGCTGACGTAGAAGTGTCCTTGTGCTGGACCATCAATACCATATGCCCAATGAAGGCCCGTATTAAACCATTGAGGAGAATTTGGTGCAGCCATTTGTTGACAAAGCATGAATTGCAACTCATCGAAGAATGCTTCTGCATCTTCAACACTATCGAAGTACCCACCTTTCCATCCCCAATAGGTCCAGGTACCAGCCAGCCGAGCAAAGACTTGTCGGGCATCTGTCTCTCCTACGAAACGCTTACCTACTTTTAGGCGCTTTAAGGCATTATGGTCAGGTTTGCTCCTCCACAGAAATTCTGGGACATCGCCTTCTTTAATCTTTTTTAATTTTCTGGGGACACCAGTCTTACGCAGGTATTTTTGAGCCAAAACATCGCAAGCAACTTGTGACCACTTTGTTGGGACGACAATATCCGACTGGTCAAATACGATGGATCCATCTGGGTTTTTGATTTCACTCTTTGTTGTTTTGAACTCTATTTCTGAGTAAGGCGATTTACCGGCACGCGTATATCGGCGTGTGATTCGCATAACAATCCCCTCTATAGTCAGAGTTCAAGCTGTTTGTTCAAGACCCTGCAGGGGCCTAACCAGCTCCGCCATTGCCTTGCACGCTCGACCTCTGTTGCGAATACGGCTATCCCGCTAGCCTATATAAACGTCAGATTACTGTTGATCTGTGAGTCCTCAGAATATTAAATTAAAGAGATTCTTACAACAAGATTTTGTGGTTGTGGATTGTAAAACAACTATATATCGATATCTTGACCCTAATCTCTTTAGTCGCTGAGAGCACTCAATGCATAATAAATGCTTGGCTAGAAGGATCTTACAAAGCTAGACCTATTTGCCTAAAACCGCCATATTCTAGGCAAAATATGACATGATGTTTTTAACTCAGCATGGGAACCCTCAACATGAGTATTGGTACCTGGCTATATACCAAATTAAAGGGAAAATTCGTCGGTAAAGACGCCTTCGGCAATGTCTATTATCGCTCGGCAAAATTACGGGCCGGAAACAGGGAGGAGCGTTGGGTGATTTTCTCAGGAGAAGCGGAGGCATCAAAGGTACCTCCAGAATGGCATTCATGGTTGCATCATACAACCGATGCCCCGATAGATGGCGGAACTAGGTCTTGGCAAAAGCCACATTTACCTAATGTAACAGGCACAGAAAACGCATATTACCCTCCTGGAGATGACCGTCGAGGCGGCCAAAGATCTCCAGCTACTGGAGATTATGAAGCCTGGAATCCAGATGTCTAAATTAATCCGGCCTGAGGTTTGGGTCGGAAGCGTTGTGGCGATTGTCCTACTTTGTATTGTCTTGTTCGCTTTTCTTGGATTTGGGCTTAGTAATACTGACTCAGCTCATGGTCTACGCCTAAAAGCTGAGTTTGGAAGGATAGACGGCCTAAATGTTGGAAGTAATGTTAGACTTGCGGGGATAAATGTTGGTGTAGTTGAGATCATTAAGTTACAGAATAACAGGCGGGCTCAAATCACGTTACTTATAAACAAAGTAGATTTACCTATCCCGGTAGATACAGCTGCCGTAATTGAGTCAGATGGTATCTTTGGTGAAAAGTACGTTGAATTGTACCCCGGTGGTGAGCTTGAAAATCTGATGTCAGGACAAGAAATTGAGTTTTCGCAGGACTCGGTGTTACTTGAGGGCTTGTTGAGGCAGGTAGCTGAGCAAGCTACAAGAAAATAGTAAGTTAGAAGATAAAGGTGTAGGGAGAAAAAGGCTGTGAACCGAAATCCAGTCGAAACATTGCTAGGTGCAGTTGTTTTAGTGGTTGCAGGCTTATTTCTTGCCCTTGCATATTCTTCTGCACAATTGGCTACGACAGAGGGATATGAGGTAAGAGCAACTTTCTTAAAAGTTGGTGGACTGCAAGTCGGAAGTGACGTTCGGATTAGTGGGGTCAGCGTTGGGACCGTTTCGGGACAAGAATTAGATATTGAGACTTATGAAGCTGAGGTTGTGATGATTATCAACCCTAGCGTATTTCTGCCGGATGATACTGTGGCTGCAATTATTGGGGATGGCCTTCTTGGCGGAAAATATGTTGACCTTCAGCCAGGCCAGTCAGGTAAAAGTGTGCAACCGGGAGGTAGACTTACCAAAAGTGAAGACTTTCGTTCTCTGGAGGACTTGGTGGGAGAAATTATTTTTATGGCAACCAGCGGTGACCAATAAAGAATTCCAGTATTCTAGAATACCAGGGCTTATTCGTGATAATCATCAGATGAAGCTTCAACTACCCGATCCTGACAAGCACCTTTTGTATGCTGTGGCTACTCTGGCATTTTACATTATTCTTCTTGTCCCCGATGCTGTAGCAACGGAAATAGCTACAGACTCAGCGGTGCTAGGGTGGTTAGATAAAGTTACAGGGCGTGTTAATACTCTGGAGGCATGGGTAGATGAACCAATTCAAATTGGCACATTATCCATAATTGTAAAAACGTGTATGACCCGACCTCCGGAAGAAACACCGGAAAATGCAGCATTTATTATGATCTGGGAGAATAAGCCTGCACAGAATGAAAACGAACTATTTTCTGGCTGGATGTTTGCGTCTAGCCCCGCTCTATCCGCAATGGATCACCCGGTTTATGATGTCTGGGTTTTAGATTGTAAGGATAGAAGGCGTTCAATACTGGAATAGGGAAGGGGCCCTTCAAAAACAGCTATTTGTGAGAGAGCCGTTTCCAATTTAGCCATATAGTCATTGTGGGAAATTGCAACTGCCCCAAACCGTGAAAGATGATCAGTGGTGAATTGAGTATCGAGTAGGCAGTAATTACCTTCTTTCATAATTGCAACTAGATGGCATAATGCGTACTTCGACGCATTGCTAGCTTTTGTGAACATACTTTCACCAAAAAATACAGCACCCATTGACAGGCCGTATAAGCCACCAACTAGTTTCCCATCTTTCCAAGTCTCGACACTGTGTGCTAATCCAGCCTTATGAAGATCAGTAAATATTTCAATGATCTGCTCGTTGATCCATGTATCAGACCTACTTGATCTCACTTGTGCGCATTCCATCATAACGTCATTAAAAGCCGAATTGACACGAACATCAAAAACTTGACGCCGTAGCAACTTTTTCATAGATCGTGGTACATGAAACTTGTCGAGAGGAATTGTTCCTCTTTCTTTCGGCTGAACCCAATAAACATCATGATCATCTCGGGACTTTGCCATCGGAAAAACACCGCATGTATATGCCTGTAGTAGCAATTCAGAAGTGACATGCATTACAGAGTCCAACGCGTTTTAGGGCTGGTATCGTCTCATCCCTCCGCTTCATTCTCTCTTACAGCAAAGGATTCTAGCCAACGGATGTCGTAGTTACCATCAACAAATTCTGAAGCATTCACGATCTTCTCATGCAGTGGAATAGTCGTTTTCACTCCCTCAATCACATATTCGCTTAAAGCCCGTCGCACGCGCATCAGGCATTCATTTCTGCTCTTACCATGCACGATTAGCTTTGCAATCATACTATCATAGTAAGGTGGAATTGATGCGTCAGCGAATAAACCAGAATCGACACGGACTCCTAGTCCACCAGGCATATGATATTCATTTACTCGACCGGGTGAAGGGGTAAATGTGACTGGATCTTCTGCATTTATTCTACATTCAATAGCATGGCCAGAAAAAGAAATACTCTCTTGGCTAAGATCGAGTTCAGCGCCATTAGCGATTCTAATCTGCTCTCTTACAAGATCAATTCCAGTCACCATTTCTGTTACTGGGTGCTCCACCTGCAAGCGGGTATTCATCTCAATGAAATAAAAATCCCCTTTTTCGTATAAAAATTCAATTGTACCTGCATTGCGATAGCCGAGTTTGCGGATAGCATTGCAGACAGTCTTGCCAATAGAGATTCGCTCACTAGCGTTTAGAGCAGGAGAGGGGCATTCCTCTAATACCTTTTGATGGTTCCTTTGTAATGAACAATCTCTTTCACCAAGGTGAATAACATTTCCGTGGTGGTCAGCCAGAATTTGGACCTCGATATGTCTTGGGTTAGCAAGGTATTTTTCTGCATATACGTCACCATTGCCAAATGCAGCAGCGGCCTCCATTGTCGCTAATTTGTATGCTTCTGCTACATTTGTCTCTGAAACTGCTACCTTCATGCCGCGCCCACCGCCGCCGGCAGATGCTTTTATTAGTATAGGGTATCCAACCTCTCTACCAACCCTTCGAGCATCCTCAGCTGATTCTAGGAGTCCATTTGACCCGGGAACAACGGGAATACCACTTTTCACTGCAGCTGTTTTCGCTGCAACTTTATCACCCATTACTCTGATGTGCTCTGGCGTTGGACCAATGAATGTAATGCCATGCTCTTCAATCATCTCTGCAAAATCAGCATTCTCAGACAGGAAACCATACCCTGGATGAATAGCTTCTGCATTAGTGACAGTAGCAGCAGAGATTATTGCAGCTTTGTTCAGGTAGCTTTCGGTACTAGGCGGTGGACCTATGCATACAGACTCATCTGCAAGACGAACATGCATTGCTTCTGCATCCGCAGTTGAATGGACTGCGACTGTTTTTATTCCCATTTCTTTGCAGGCCCGAAGGATTCTGAGCGCGATTTCACCGCGATTTGCGATTAGGATTTTCTCAAACATTTTCTTTGGTGACTTCAGTCAATTGTCACAAGTGGTTGATCAAACTCTATTGGCTGACCATCAGAGACTAGGACTGCTACAACAGTCCCCGCTCTCGCAGCCCGAACCGGATTGAACGTTTTCATGGCCTCAATAAGCATCAATGTCTGTCCTTCAGCTACTACATCCCCAACTTTAATAAAGGGAGGTGTGTCTGGTTCGCCGGAGAGATACGCAACACCCACCATTGGTGCTTTTACTGTGCCTGGATGAGACATTGGGTCTGATTGTGAAGACTCTTCATCTGAGGGCTCACCGAGCTTTTCTTTTGGCTGCGTCATACCTGGGCTCAACGGGTTACCGTATGATTCAATAATCTTTTGCCGTGCAACACGAATCTTTAGTGCGCTAGTCTCATATTCAATTTCAGACAGGTTTGTTTCATCGAGAATGTCGGCTAACTGCCTTACCAGGTCGTCCCTAATCTCGTCATTGGAAGTAGATTTATCGTCATTTACCTTGCTCATTAGGTCTTGTCACTTTCCAAAAATCTAGCCATAGCTTGTATTCCTAAGGGATAGACGTTAGCGCCAAAGCCACAGATTATACCGTACGCAGCCCTTGAAATGTATGAATGGTGCCGAAATTCTTCTCGTTTATAAATGTTAGATAAGTGAACCTCAATGACAGGAACGGATACTGCTAGTAGTGCGTCCATAATTGCTACGGAAGTATGAGTATAACCAGCCCCATTTACTATGATTCCGGCCCCTTTCTCGTCAGCTTCCTGTATCCAAGTAACCAAAGTCCCTTCTTCATTAGCCTGGCGGAATTCGATTTCTAGGCCTTCCGAATCGGCGCATTCCGATGCTAATCTTCGAATATCATCAAGCGTTGTCCTACCATATATTTCGGGTTCACGAGTCCCCAAAAGGTTCAGATTTGGTCCATTTATGATGTAAATAAGACGGCTCAAAGTTGTAACTCCAAAGGGCGGGAATCCACCCAATATTTGTACCAAGATAGCTATAACATACCCTTAATTTAGTTAAACCCAGTCTAGCGCTTATTTGGCACAGGTCGATATTGAAACAAGTCTTGCATAGACCCATACTGATATATTGTAAAATTAAACACGAGTATTCAAAGGACCGTATGCAAATTATAGTGAATGGTGAAGCTAAGACTTTTGAGGATAAGACAGATGTAGCTAGTCTCCTAAGCGGGCTAGGAGTTGATCCGAAAAAGGTAGCTGTGGAACGAAACCAGGAGATCGTTCCAAGGTCAAAATTTGATTCAATTATGATTCATGAAGGTGACCGTCTTGAAGTTGTCCACTTGATTGGAGGAGGGGATGGCAGTGAGGATGAGGATTTCATTGAGATAGCAGGTCGTAAGTTTACGTCTAGACTTCTGGTCGGTACTGGGAAATACAACAATTTTGAAGAGACTGCAGAAGCAATTGCCGTATCCGGAGCGGAAATTGTAACGGTAGCTGTACGACGAGTAAATCTCGCAGATCCATCTCAACCAATGCTGATCGATTATGTTGACCCAGAAAAATATACCTTCTTACCGAATACAGCGGGTTGTTATAATGCGTTGGATGCGGTTCGCACACTACGATTGGCTCGTGAGGTAGGTGGATGGGAGCTGGTTAAGCTAGAAGTGCTAGGTAACGATAAGACGTTATACCCCAATGTGATCGAGACTCTGGAAGCAGCAAAGTTATTGGTTATAGAAGGTTTCCAGGTCATGGTTTACACTAATGACGACCCAATAATGGCCAGGGCCCTCGAGGATATTGGGTGTTGTGCGATAATGCCGCTAGCTGCTCCTATTGGTTCAGGACTTGGCGTGCAAAATCCGGTTAATATTAGATTGATTATTGAGCAAGCTAATGTCCCAGTTCTCGTGGATGCTGGTGTTGGTACTGCGTCCGATGCAGCAATTGCTATGGAATTGGGGTGTGATGGAGTTTTAATGAATACTGCAATTGCAGAGGCGAAAGATCCTATCAAAATGGCACGTGCTATGAAACTTGCTATTGAATCGGGGCGTTTGGCTTATCTCGCTGGCCGCATGCCAAAAAAACTTTATGCTGATCCTTCTTCACCGCTTGCAGGTTTGATTTAAGGCCGAGCTATTTATTAACCCCAGGAGCTTGCTGATGGGATGGGCGGTGTGATTTTGTCAATTGCTTGAGATTCGTCTGCAGTTGGACGAAAGCTAGAAGCTTTAACATTTCTTTTTATTTGGTTCACCTTTGTAGCGCCAGCAATTACACTGGAGACATTGGGATTATCTAGCAGCCAACCTATGGCTAGATCTAATAGATCATGACCATAACTATTGCACAGTTTTTCAAGTTTGTGGACGGTTTCGAAGCGTTTAGTCGACCAGAAGGCGTTAGCTATGGCACCCCGATCTTTCCAAGCGTGCCAGCGTGTTCCCTTCTTCGGTGATTTACCAGACTTGTATTTGCCTGTTAAGAGCCCACTTTCAAGTGGAAAGAAAGGTAAAATTCCAACTCCATATTCTTCACATGCTGGCAAGAGATCGGCTTCTATACCGCGGCTTAAGAGGCTATATCTATTTTGAGCGGAAATGAAAGAATCCAGGCCAGCTATTTGTGATATCCAATGCGACTCAACTAACTGCCAACCCGAAAAGTTAGAACACCCGACGTATCTAACTTTTCCCTGACGGACTAAGTCATCCATAGTCTTAAGAGTTTCCTCTATGGGTGTATTAGGGTCTGGATTATGAATCTGATAAAGATCAATATAATCAGTGCCTAGGCGGGTTAAACTTGCCTCCACCGCTTTAAGAATATAACGACGTGATCCACCGCGATCGAAAACAGAATCACCCATTGGATTGCCAAACTTAGTAGCAATAATGACCTTGGAGCGATTCTTACCGAGGGCCTTCCCCAAATAACTTTCGGATTTTCCACCGCCCCCATAGACGTCAGCGGTATCGAAAAAAGTAATTCCGTGATCCACAGCTGCATCCACAACATTCTTAGTTTGCTGTGTGTTCATCAACATGCCGAAATTATTACAGCCTAGCCCTATAGAAGATACGTCCAGACCTGAGCGCCCTAACTTACGATATTCCAACTATTCTCTCCTTTTAGAGGCCTGATAATACTCGCTTACAATGATTGCTTGTATAAATACTTGAGGGCCAGAGCCCCAAAAGGGGCAATTATTGCCTATGTAAAACTTAATTAAGCTTTTTTTTCCTCTTAATGAAACCTTTGTAATCGGTAATCCATTGATTCTAATCAAAACATAAGTTGGCATGCTTCTTGCTTAATAATAACTAAAGAAATTGGGTGCCATGGGTGCCTCAATATCTGTAGGTTTTGGAGTAAAGGCATGAGTCTCAACGGTACCTTCAGCACAGCAGTCTTGGCGCTCAATGCTCAACAGCGACAATTAGCAACAATTGGCGAGAACATTGCGAATGTTCAGACCACTGCCTACAAAGAGAAACGGACAAGCTTTAAGACGTTACTAAATGACGTCACTGGCACAAATAAATCCTTCTATGCTGTTAATTCAGTCCAGACTCGCGCCATTGATAGACAAGGCACTCTGGCTACAACCAATCGTAACTTCGACCTCGCTGTCAATGGTAAGGGTCTGTTTATCACAAAGGACTTGGGCCTTCAGAGAAATGTTCTCCCGCAAGATAACTTGATGGCTGAGTGGCAATATACGCGTGATGGAGCCTTAGTTACGGAAGGATTTGAATTTCCATATGATACTGATGGGGATGGCATAAACAATCAAGGCATCGTTCTCAAAACTACTGCAGGTAACACCTTATATGCATGGGGCCCGAGCGTTAATGGGGTAATTAATCAGCCTAATGATGTCAGTCAATTAGTGCCTGTGACTATTGACCTAGAGCAGACACTGCCAGCACGTCCAACATCAACGATGTCTTTGCAAGGCAACGTTTCTGTTGGATTACTTAATAATCTTGCAAGCTCAAGAGCAGGAGTTCTTAAACAAAATGGTACTAATCTTCCATTCATTGATGCTGATGGAAATGACCGTAGACTGACTCTAGAGTTTAATCAGGCTGCTCGTCCAACATCCACGATATCTGTAGAAGGCAACGTTTCTAGGGGAATTACTACCCAACAGTCCGTTGATCTTTCCTACATTGATGCTGATGGGCAATCTCGTGATGTCACCGTCGCATTTGATCCAGTCCTCTCTGATGGATCTGCAACTGGTGCCTATACTCTAAGTGGTAGTGGCCTAGACAGTAACAACCAACCTGTTGACGTTAGCATTATTCCTGCTTCAGCCAAATTTGATAGTTTTGGGGTTTTGCAAACACCAAACGATGGACTCTTTACGGTGACGATCAATGATGCTGCTGGCCCGCAAGTTGTCACTTTAGATCTTAGTCAAACAACACAGTTGGCAGGATCCGGGAATGTTGATGTTACTAATGTATTGACTAACGGTACGGCTGAAATTTTTACTCCTTTACCTAACAGGTATACCTTAAATGTTGAAAGCCTCGACATTAACAATACGCCTGTTCCTGTTACTATCGAACCTCTTTCAGTTACCTTTGACAGTACTGGTCAATTGCAAGTACCCAGGAATGGTCAGTTTACAGTAACAATCCAAGATGCGACTGGGCCACAAGTGATTACAATGGACCTCCTCAAACTGACGCAGTTGGCGGGAAACGGGAATGTTGAGCTTCAATACATAAAACAAGATGGCCTAAAGGAGGGTATTCTGACTTCAACCTTCTTTGACCGTAGTGGAACTCTGTATGGAAAATTTTCCAATAATGGAACAATCCCACTGTACAAATTGCCATTAGCCAACTTCCCTGCGGAAAACAAACTAGAAGCTATCAGTGGGAACTTGTTTAAGTATGATCCGCTTGCTGGTCAGCTTGATCTGCGAGCGGTAGGACAGCTTGCGAGCATAGCGCAGATTGTTACTGGGGCGCTAGAGCGGTCGAATATCAATCTGTCAGATCAGTTTACTAAAATGATTGTGACTCAGAGAGCATATTCCAGCTCAGCTACGGTTCTTAAGACTGCAGATGAAATGACGCAGCAGGCGCGTGATCTCAAGCGCTAATTGCTGGTCTAGTTAACTGGACCTCATTAGCAACTTCTCTTTGAATACATCATGGACTGACACGCCAACTGTCGAGGCAATCTCTTGCGCTGTCATCCTTGTTTCTCGCAACAGAACCCGGATGAAATCAGGCCGCGATCTAAAGGAACTCTTTCTTCTTCTACGAATGTGGCGGGCACGCTTGCCTTGTATCTGTGCATCATTAAGATCTAGTCCTCGCCTAACAGCATCCGCCATAGCTTGCTCATAACGTTCTTTTTCAGCTCTTTGAAACTCAGTTTGGTTATGGTAAGCGCCTTTACTAGCGCGGAGAGTTTCACCAAAACTTGAAACGCTTGAAGTGCTTGGTGTTCGCCGAGGTCTATCGTTACGTTCTTTTCCTGATTGACCAAGCGAACCTTCTTCATATTTTATTCCAGCTGCCTCATGTAGACTCATACCATGGGATCTAGCGAGCCGTGTTGCGGCAGCTAAAGCAGCATCTTTTTCCCCTTGATAAGTTGTAGAATTAGCAACCTCAAGGAGTTTACGGAACCGTGCGCGTTCCTTGACACTGAAGTCCTTTGGGCGATTCATATGGATAAACTCAAAGTTAGGATTAGCTAGAGGAGTCTGCAGCCTGCTCAATCAGGCTTTCAAATTGTTCGCGCGATAAAGCGCCCGGCACTAAAGTTGATCCCACTACGAAGGCTGGTGTGCCACTTATTTCGAGATCCTGTGCGATTGCTCTGTTCTTATCAATTATTGCACTAATCTCTGGATTAGACATGTCTTCTTTTAACTTACTTGTGTTCAGACCAACACCCCTAGCAAGTGTCATGATAACTGACTCGTTCAAGCTCCCTCTATGGCTCATCAAGGCTTGATGGAATGGCCCGTAAAGATTTTGCTCTCTAGCGGCAAGGGCGGCCTTAGAGGCGGTAACGGAATTTGGTCCGAGTATGGGGAATTCAATCAGAACTATACGAAGTTCATCATTTTGCTGCACAGTTTGTAAGACAGTATCGAACATAGACTTGCAATAGCCGCAGTTGTAATCGAAGAACTCAACAACCGTTACCTTACCGTCTGGATTCCCAATTATAGTCTCTTCTGGGGGGTTGCGTAACTCGCTAGCAAGGCTCTTTATCCTTTCTTTCTGCCTCTCAAGTTGAGCATCCTTTTGCTGCGTTTGAAGCAAAGTGATTGCTTCTGCAATGATTCCCGGATTCTCAAGGATGTATTCCCGAGTTATCTCTTTAATACGATCTCTTTCTGCTGGCGAGAAAGCTCCCTCTTGAGCTGAGGCTGAGTAGCTGATTATCAGGAAAAGAAAGAAAATTAATTCTTTTATGCGGCTACTTTCGAAGAATCGCTCCGAGTAGGCCTTCAATAAATTAGCCATAGATTTATCCCTATGTGAATTAGGATTTGTATGCGTATATACGTCCGTAAAGTCTAGTGTTTATGTTGTAAGAGTGCAAAAACACATTCTAAGCTCTAGCGTTTATTGTCACGCATATCTTCTATATAATTCCGGGTAACTGCTTTGAGATCTTGAAGGCGTACCCAAATAGGCGTGCCTCTTGGCAGGTCCTGCTCGGCTTTTTGCGCAAATCTAACTACTTCGCTCAACTGTCCGCTTAATAAGGCTCTTTCGGCAGCTGCATATGCAGATAAGCCTGGTTGGTCACTAAGTGCATACGATTTAGCTGATAGCTCCCAAGCAAATATATTATAAGGGTCTGTATGAAGAGCAACACGAAGAGCATTCTGTGTTTCGGTCACATAGTCAGTTAGCCCTGATTCCACCATAGCATGTGCCATAGCCACAAGAATCAGAGGTGCATTTGGTAATAAGCCCGCAGCAACTCTATATGCTTTGATCGATTCCTGAATACGCCCATTTTCAAACAGCATCTGACCCTTCAATTCCCAGAAATACGGATCATTAGGTCTCTCTTCAATAAGACCATCAATAAGAGGAACCGCTAGATCCAGGCGGCCACGTCTATAGTGTGCCACTGATCGAGCGTAGCGGGCAGGCAAACTAATATCTTTCTCGGGATACTTTTGAAGAGTTGCCCTTTGTGATTTTAGAAAAGAATATAGTTTTGCTACCATGCGCTGATGTTGTTCTTCAAGGTCAGCGTTCGGGGGAATATCCGAATATGGTGATTGGTCAATATGTGCTTTGATTGATGACATCCGGTTACGGGTGAGCGGATGGGTGCGCACGTATGGATCCTGGCGATCAGTTACAAGTAATTCTTGCCCAGAAATACGATCAAAGAATTGATAAAGACCTTCTGCTGTTTGTTCGCTTGCATCAAGTGCCCTTAGAGCAAATTGGTCCGCCGAGGACTCCTGACCTCGGCTAAATGCAAGCATCTGTCGCTGTGCTGTACCCTGACCGCCTAATGCAAAGGCCATACCGAGGTCAGAGTTACCTGTAGCAACACCTGCAGCTACTCCAAGAAGAGTTGTCAGCAAGGTGGTTGTTAACGCTGCTTCCATTTGGTCATTAAACGTTACAGCATGCCCACCAATAATGTGCCCTGTCTCATGTGCTATTACACCTATAACCTCAGCGGAGCTTTGTGCTGCCATTAGTGTTCCGGTATTAAGGAACATGCGATTACCAGTCGTAACGAAGGCGTTTAGAGAGTCATCAGCAATAATTCGTATCGTAACACTATCAGGAGGAACATCTGTAACTTCGAAAATGGATTGCGCATAATCGCGGATAGTATTTTCTATTTCTGTGTCTCGAATCAATCCTAAGCCTTGTGCTAATGTCTCCTGACTATTCCATGGCACTAGGATCGCTGCAATGAACGTTAGAATCCAAGCTGGAGGTGTCTTTTGTACCACTGGATTTGCCATACCTTTCTTAAGGCCTTAGAAGCCCATTCATAGTCGATCTTGACGTCAACTTTTATGATACGAGATCTAATTAATATACGATAGGGAGTCGTGAGTGAAAATGACGCACGACAAAGTTACCTTAGTTCTGTTTTCGGTGATAGGCCTGGCATTGTCTATGGCCCTATCAGGTTGCAGTACGTCTCATCTAACGGCTCTAGCGCCAATATCTAGTATAACAGGGAAGGGGGGTATTGTAATCGCAGATGAGCCGCATGCTGTTCTGGCAGCTACGGAGATACTTAATGGCGGTGGTAATGCTGCAGATGCTGCCGTTACATTGGCCTTTACTCTGGCAGTGACTTATCAGTCAGCGGCCGGAATCGGTGGGGGTGGTATTTGCTTGGTATATGACTCGACGAGTAGCCAAGCGAGTGTATTAGATTTTTACCCTCAACCATCAACCACTAGGAAATTATCTTCCGTGTTGGAGGTTGCGATACCAGCACTGCCGCGTGGTTTATTTGCCCTACATTCAAAAAGTGGAAAGAAACCATGGCAGTCTCTTGTAATTCCAGCTGAGAATCTGGCTCGTTTTGGTTTTCCGGTATCAAAGGCATTTGCGGACACACTTACGTACCATTCTTCACAGCTCATGAAGGACCCTGTTGGACTAGGTAGTTTTAGCTCTAAGCGGCGGGTTCTTCTAGGTGAAGGAGAACTTTATAAGCAATTAGATCTGTCTAATGTCTTGGGACGTATCAGAAGCCGTTCAGCCAGAGACTTTTACTCGGGCTCACTTGCTGCAGAGGTTGTTAAGAGTGCTCAAGAATCTGAGGCTTCGTTACAAGTGTCTGACTTGAATGGTTATGCACCGCGTTGGACTGATTTGCAAACTATCAAGGTTTCAAATTTCGACTTTTACGCTGCTTACAACCAAATGGATATTAAACTGTTAGCTAATATGATTAATGGAGAAAAAAACTCGGAGCTGGATACCAGGTTTTCCTCCCCATCCTCGACTGGATTTATTGTGGCTGACAGAAGTTCTAATGTCGTTGCTTGTACACTTACAATGTTAGAACCATTCGGTGCAGGCGCGTTATTAAGTAATTATGGCTTCTTGTTAGCACCCAGCCCAACACGTGCAAATGGCAAAGTTCCGCCACTTTTGTCTGTGATTGCTACAATGGGTGACCCAAAACGCGTAATCTTTGCTGCGTCTAGCGGTGGGTATGGAGCACCGTCAAGGATGGGCATCCTCTTTAGGAAAGCAGTTCTCAACTCACAGCCCCTCGCCCAGAGTTACCCAGTAAATAATCTCGCAGCATCTGAGAAGGGTCCAACTGCTCACACACCTTCAGTAAATGCATTCTTGTGCAGAAATGGTTTATCTTCCAATCTTTTTGGATGTTCTGTAAGCAGTGATCCGAATTCATTTGGATACTCATTAGTAACTAACGGAGGTTATTAGGAAATTGTCTATCAAGGCATCAATACGCGGGCGCATTCCTCCATTTGTAGTTATGGATGTCATGCAGAGAGCTGCGGAATTAGAGAAAGATGGCAGAAAGATAATACACCTTGAAGTTGGGCAGCCTTCGACCGGCATCCCTTCGTCTGTCATGGAATCGCTTAAGAGAATGATTGACCATGACCCTCTCGGTTATACGGTGGCTAATGGAATCCCTGAGCTCCGGGAGCGGATTGCAATTCACTATCGTCATACTTACAAAGTTGACATCCCTTTAGACCAGATCTTTATAACGACAGGGTCTTCAGCTGGATTTCAACTTGCCCTCTTAGCGGCCTTCGACGTTGGTGATCGTATTGCAATCTCTTGTCCTGGCTATCCAGCTTATCGCCATATTATTTCATCACTTGGTTTGGAGCCGGTACTAATTACTGTGGGACAGGACTCTCGATATCAGCCTAGTGTTGAGATACTCGAGAAATGTAGTGAAAAAATAGACGGCTTGGTAATAGCTAGCCCATCTAATCCAACAGGTACTATCATACCTACTTTAGAATTCACACAACTCAAGGATTATTGTGAGAGCCAGAAAATTCGCCTTATTTCAGATGAAATATACCACGGTATTACCTATGATTCAGTGGTTTCTACAGCTGCTAATCCCTGTGGACCCAATATTGTTCTGAATAGTTTCTCCAAGTATTTTAGCATGACAGGGTGGCGTATTGGATGGATGATAGTTCCCCCTGACTTAGTTTACTCAGTCGAGTGCCTAGCTCAGAATCACTATATTTCCCCGCCAACACTATCTCAGTGGGCAGCACTAAAAGTTCTTGATGCAACTAAGGAACTTGATGAGAATATTGGGCGATACAGCGATAATAGGGCCTTACTAATAAAAGGTTTAGCCCTTGCTGGCATTGACAAATTAGCGCCATCCGATGGCGCATTCTATCTTTATGCTGATGTCGGAGCACTTACCTCTGATACTAACTCTTTCTGTCGGGCTTTGCTTGAAGAAGCAGGAGTAGCAGTAACGCCAGGCCATGACTTTGACCCTTACCTAGGTCACCAGACATTAAGATTATCTTTTTCTAGATCGACCCAAGATATACGTGAGGCGGTCAATCGGATTCTTCATTGGCTCCCTACCAGGACGTAGGTAGCTACTGGTGAACAATTTTTCACGTGTCGATCTTATTCCACCAGCCCTGTTTGGGTGCTGTAGTGGGTTTTTCAGTAGCACTTTGTTCGTTTGCAATATTCTTATTGTCAGAACTGCGCTGATTATTTTGATCTAGCGTTTGGGGACTTTTGGATGCATTGCCGTAGCTTTTCTCAAGTGTTCTATTAGATGATGATGTCCATAATGCATCGATACCTTTCCTGACGACATTAAATAGATTAGAGGGAGGAGTTCCAAGATCGCTGGTAGCTGAGGGCTGGACAGCGATATTTCTACTTTGATCGCTATCTGATGCTGGGGGATCACCCTGACCTTCTCGGTTTCGTTTTCTTCCTCCTCTGCGTCCACGTCTGCGACTTTTCTTGTGTGGTTCGGCATTTAGGTCTCTGATGCTAGTTTCTTCTGCATCAGGAATTACAGACTTGGAACTCTCTACTTTGCTTTCTGTAGATGTTTTCTCTTCACCATCAGGAGTTGAGTTTGAGAGTGATTGCTCGCCATCTGGCTTACGTCTGCGCCGACGTCTACGCCGTCGTTTGCGGCCACTATCTGGATCAATATCCTTTTTCTCAGAATCTTCATGTTCCTCATCCTCAGAAGAAGTATGTTCTTCTTCAAGTGACGGCTTGGTTTCAGCGTTTCGGCGTCCTACTTCGCCTTTCACTTTCTCCATTCTTAGTTCCGGAGGAATCAAACTAGGGTCCCCTAGAATGAAGACATTCATATCATATCGTTTTTGGATTTCCTCTAGCTCGATTCGCTTAGAATTCAAGACATAAAGAGCTACATCTGTATTAACTGTAACCTTCAGTTCAGCTGTTCTTTGTCTGAGTCCTTCTTCTTCGATCGCCCTCAAAGTTTGTATTGATGTTGATTCTATCGATCGGATCATGCCTGATCCATTACATGATTTACATAACTCAAAATTAGCCTCAATAACGCTTGGGCGTAGGCGTTGTCGTGACAACTCAAGAAGCCCAAAATGACTGATTCTACCAACTTGAATCCTAGCTCTATCAATCTTTAACGCTTCCTTTAGGCGCCGTTCTACAGCATGATTATTGCGGTTCTCATCCATATCAATGAAATCAATTACCACCAAGCCAGCCAAATCGCGCAACCGAAGTTGACGCGCAATTTCTTCTGCTGCTTCAAGGTTTGTTTTCAAGGCTGTTTCCTCTATGTGGCGCTCTTTCGTTGCGCGTCCAGAGTTAACATCAATCGCGACTAATGCCTCAGTTTGGCCCAGCACGATAGATCCGCCCGACTTTAGCTGAACGGTCGGGCTATGCATTGCATCAAGCTGACTTTCAACTTGGTAACGATGGAAGAGAGGAATAATCTCATCCTTATATCGCTTAACCTTCTTAGCATGACTTGGGGTCAAGGTCTTCATGAAGTCTTTAGCAGACTTGTAACCATCTTCTCCTTCGACATAGATCTCTTCAATATCGCGCGAGTATACGTCTCTTATACTGCGTTTTATTAAGTTACCTTCTTCATGAATAAGCGCGGGAGCGCGGGACTCCATTGTAACTTCTCGAATTTTGTTCCATGTTCGCTGCAGATACTCGAAATCTCGTTTGACTTCTGCCCTGCTTCTCTCTGCACCAGCTGTTCGCAAGATAATAGCCATATGATCTGAGATATTTAGGTCAGAGACGATTGACTTTAGACGGCGTCGGTCTTTTAGGTTTGTGATCTTTCTTGAAACGCCTCCACCTCTTGAACTGTTTGGCATCAAGACGCAATATCGACCAGCTAAAGATAGATATGTTGTGAGAGCGGCACCTTTGTTCCCACGTTCTTCTTTAGCAACTTGTATAAGAAGGATTTGTCTGCGCTTGATTACTTCTTGTATCTTGTAGCGGCGCGACGCAACAAAACGGCGTCTATGAATATTGAGATTCTCATCTGTTTCATCATCACCACCAACCTCTTCAACGTTTGCCTTATTCGATGTTGGACGCGCACCGTTCGGTGGCTCTATATTAGGTGCGCTGATATTCTCGTCCAAGGGCCCTATCGTGTTATTATCGAGAGGTGCTTGGTCAGGTGTAAGTATTGCTGGTTCGTCGGCGGTCTGCACAGACGTATTGTCTGAGATAGCAGAAGCAGAATGATTCGTTTGGTCTTCCTTATGACTATTCGAATCATGCTGATCATTTGATGCAGAATCAATACTCTGAGATTCAGTTGTACTATCATCAACGTCTTGAAAATCTTGATCATGAGCTTTTGCTTCTGCAAGCAAAGCTTCGCGGTCTGCGACTGGTATTTGATAGTAATCAGGGTGTATTTCACTAAATGCAAGAAAACCGTGTCGGTTTCCTCCATAGTCGACAAATGCTGCCTGAAGCGAAGGCTCTACCCGAATGACTTTTGCCAGATAGATATTGCCTTTATTTTGTTTCTTTGTCGAAGTCTCTAGATCGAACTCCTCAAGACGCGTTCCATTCAATACGACCACCCGGGTTTCTTCCGGGTGATTCGCGTCCACTAACATTCTTTTGACCATACTCAAGGTAACTCCATTGAACCGGAACGGTCAGCACTGCTGACAGGCGCCCTTTCCGATTAGAAAATGAGGGGGGGCCTTGATCATCAAAACAGCGATTTACTACCCACTCGCAACGGGTCTTTGCAGCTAGAGCAAAGCTTCCGCTATTTCGAGATGAATTACGCATACGTTTCTTTCGAGCCTGGGCCGGAAACATGCCAAACCCCCTGATTAATTCAAATAGTTGTCAGCAAACCCGATAGGGGGGTGCTGACATATTTCTCGTTCCACATCATGCAAACAAGGCACTAGCAAGCTATCTACCTGAATCTAAAGGCTTTTAGAAAGAAGCACGCTGTACTCCTTACCTACTGGCTCAGATGCATGAGCATCTACTGCAACTTAATGATTCATAGCAGTGTTAACAAATACATTCTTAGGGAACGCCACTTATAGTATCCCAGAATTTCTTAATGCTTTATGACCTGGGCTATACGGATTCAGCTTAATTAGCTATATTGAGTGGTATCTCAGACCATGAATACCATATGTAGAACCCAATGAATGAATTACCGACCTCAAAAATGCAACTGACAGCGGCGGGTATTGCAGGGACAAAGAGTATTCGGGCAGCCAGCCGCAGAGATGTGGTCGGATATTTGTCCGGACTTATTGCTACTATAGCTTCAATGAAGGCGCCTTGGGCCCAAAGTGTAGCTAGTTCGGTCAGACTTCATGATCACGGCACTCATACGCGCCTGGTATTTGAACTTTCACAGGCCTTAGAATTTAAAATATTTTCGTTGTCTGATCCCTATCGCATGGTAGTTGACCTGCCAGAATTAGACTGGCAGTTGGAGGTATCCGGCCAAGGAAGTGCAGGCGTCGTGAAAGATCTGAGATATGGGCTATTTCAGCCAGGGCAATCTCGCATTGTTATAGATTTGAATCGTGCAGCAAACGTGCAGCGAGCGTTTCTTCTTTCACCGACGGCTGTAACGCCCTGGCGCATGGTCATAGACCTAATTCCTGTTTCAAATGTTGCCTTTATGAATAATGCTGGTCCTGCTAAGGGAAGCGTGATCAGAAGACCCGGTAGTATTTCCGAACCAACTACACTAAGCCGTGATTGGTCTCTTGCCGATCAAAATGCTGAAGAAGCGGTCCCCCTCCCACAAATAAAACCGCCTACACGTCCATCCAATCGTAAGCCGGTGATTGCAATAGATCCCGGTCACGGGGGAGTGGATCCAGGCGCTATTGGTGTGAGTGGTGTTCGGGAAAAAGAAATAACTCTAGCGGCTGCAAAAGAAATGAAGAAGGCGCTTGAACAAACGGGAAGGTATAAAGTAATCCTGACTCGTGATCGAGATGTATCGCTAGGTTTGCGCCAACGTATTGCAAAATCCCGCCGTTCTTCTGCTGACGTTTTTGTTTCTTTGCATGCAGACTCGATTAAGCGTCCAGAAGTGCGAGGACTTTCGGTTTATACACTGTCAGAGAAGGCTTCGGACCGGGAAGCAGCAGCGTTAGCTGTTAAAGAAAATAAGGCGGACCTTATTATTGGTATGGATTTAACAAATGAATCAGCGGACGTCAGAAATATATTATTAGACCTGGCGCGAAGGGAAAGTCTCAACCTAGCGGCACATCTGGCTACTAAACTTATCTCGGAATTAAGACGCCAGGTGAAGCTATTAAGAAACAGTCATCGATTTGCTGGTTTTGTCGTGTTAAAAGCACCTGATGTCCCCTCTTTGCTACTGGAGATGGGTTATCTGTCCAACAAAGAAGAAGAAAGGGCTCTTCGCCAACCAGGTTACCGGCGCAAGCTGATCCTATCTATCATAAAAGCCCTAGATGGATATTTTGGAGATATGGATGTTATTCGTCCAACCTGACATATCTGCCTAGTTTCCGCCACTTTAATGATGTCAATACACTGCATATTTCTAATAATAAACTGGCGTGAGAATTGTTTAATATCCCTTGTAGGTTCTTTTCTTGGACGTGAAATATTAGAAGGTGTTGCTCGAACGTAATGTCAAGATTCTTTGCAATTTTTTTCTGTCTCATAATGCTCGGCATCTTTTGCTTTGGTGCGGCGGTCGTATGGGTCTTTTATGAATTTGGACGGGAATTACCAGACTACAGGCAATTGGCAAATTATGAGCCGCCTGTAATGTCTCGCGTCTATGCTGGTGACGGCCGCCTTGTGGAGGAGTATGCCGTAGAGGGTCGGGTCTTCGTACCTTTCTCCGCAATACCCAAACGTGTCGTGAACGCATTCTTATCTGCGGAGGATAAAACCTTCTATTCGCACCCTGGCCTCGATTTTCTCGGGATTGCCCGCGCACTAGTGACTAATATTGGAGCGCAGCTCAGTGATCGAAGAATGGTAGGCGCGTCAACTATTACACAGCAAGTTGCCAAAAACTTCTTGCTTACAAATGAATACAGCTTTGACCGTAAGATCAAAGAGGCGATTCTAGCCCTTCGCATTGAACAGGCATTTGATAAGGATCATATCCTAGAGTTATATCTTAATGAGATTTACTTGGGATTTAGATCTTATGGTGTCGCTACGGCTGCGATGAATTACTTCAACAAGTCGTTAGATGAACTAACATTATCAGAGGCGGCATTCCTAGCTGGTTTGCCTAAGGCGCCAAACAATTACCACCCGATCCGGCTAGCCGCGGCAGCGCGAGAGCGACGAGACTATGTTGTAAATCGTATGCTAGAGGATGGCCATATATCTGGCGGCGAAGCGACTACTGCTAAGCAGCATGGTGTAACAGTGCGCAGGAGAGAAAAAACACAGTTTGTGGATGGTGGAGAGTATTTTGCAGAAGAAGTACGTCGTAGGCTCATTGATGAGTTTGGATCAGATTCATTATATCGTGGTGGTTTAGCGGCCCGAACGTCTCTGGATCCTATTTTACAAGGCGTAGCACACAGAGTTTTGCGCATGGGCCTTATAGAATATGACATTCGGCATGGGTGGCGAGGACCACTAGCCCGCATGCCAGTAGGAACTGGCTGGGCCGAGAGGCTGCAAAACTTTGGCAGACCAGCTGGGGCTATGGAATCCTGGAAAGTAGCAGTTGTTAGGCATGTAAGTGAGGATACTGCTTCGCTAATTCTTGATGATGGCAGCAGTGGTACTATTCCTCTTGGCGAGGTTTTGTGGGCTAGACAATGGCGCCCAGATCAAAAGCGTGGACCGTCTATCAAACAGATGAAACAAGTTTTATTGGAAGGTGATATTGTATTTGTAGAAGAAGTAATTTCTGATACCAATGGAAATCTATACCCTAGTGATTATTTTACTGTTAGGCAGGTGCCTGACGTAGGCGGGGCACTTGTAGCCCTTGACCCTCATACCGGACGAGTTCTTGCAATAACCGGCGGCTTTTCATACGAAATATCGGAATTTAATCGCGCTACTCAGGCTTTTCGTCAGCCTGGTTCAGCATTCAAACCATTTGTATATCTATCAGCGTTAGATGTCGGATACACGCCATCAACTATAGTACTAGATGCCCCATTTGTAATGGATCAGGGGCCCGGACTGCCGAAATGGAAACCAAAAAACTACAGCGGTCGATATTATGGTGAGTCAACACTTCGTACCGGTATAGAAAAGTCACAAAACCTTATGACTGTACGCCTTGCTCAGGCCGTTGGAATGGAAACAGTGGGTGGGTATGCAAAAAGATTTGGAATTGTAGATAAGTTACCTAATAACCTTTCTGCAGCGATTGGCTCACAAGAAACAACTTTACTTAGGCTGACGGCTGCATACGCAATGTTGGTTAATGGTGGGAAGAAAATTGAACCATCTTTTATTGATAGGGTTCAAGACCGGACCGGCCGGACAATTGTCAGAACAGATCGCAGAGAATGCACGAATTGTAATGAAACTTTGTGGTCTGTTATACCACCACCCAATATTCCAGATAATCGTG
The DNA here is from genome assembly GCA_045564915.1 of Rhodospirillaceae bacterium. Taxonomy (GTDB): domain Bacteria; phylum Pseudomonadota; class Alphaproteobacteria; order Rhodospirillales; family Rhodospirillaceae; genus JAQWRV01. Next base: position 219,144 of record JBJLGL010000013.1, on the reverse strand, counting down.
AACAACTAACCGACCCTGCTAGTGCCTATCAGATGGTTTCGATTCTCCAGGGGGCTGTGGAAAGAGGTACCGGTAGACGTGTGCGATCAGTGGGCAAACCATTAGCTGGGAAAACGGGGACTTCTAATGAAAGTATCGATTCATGGTTCATGGGATTTTCTCCCGATCTGGTTGTAGGAGTCTTTGTTGGATTTGACGAGCCCAAGACACTTGGTTCTAATGAAACGGGTTCAACTGTAGCGGCACCAATCTTTAGAGATTTTATGATGGAAGCATTAGCGGATGAACCCGCTACCCCATTCCGGATACCTGAAGGCATTATCTTGGTGCGTGTTGACCCAGAAACTGGGCTGGTAGCTGAGCCTGGTTCTCGTGGGGTAATACTAGAAGCCTTCAAGCCGGGAACAGCCCCCACCCAAAGAACAAGGGTAGTGGGAGGTACGGAAGGTGTACAGTCTGGGAATAGCAATGAAGAGCAACCTAGTGCAGGTGGGCTTTATTAGGAAAAATTTATGACCGCGACCACAAAAGATTTCAAAAAGATTTATAATATGTTTTCAGCTTCAATCTCCACCAAACTTGATTGTGGTAAGATTTGTGCACCCCTAAATGACGGTATACCCGTATGTTGTAGTACAGAAAATGCTATTCCAATTGTGGAGAAAGAAGAATGGGATCTGCTAAAATCTAGGAGCGATCTTTGGAAACTATTTGTTCCCTTTGATAAAGCATCGAAAAAGATAGTTAAAGAACTACCTAATACAACATGTGCTGTGGAGTGTAAGGGCGCAGCATTTTGCGAGAGGGAAAATCGGTCTTTGGCGTGTCGTTCATTTCCCTTTTTTCCTTATTTTACAAAGGAAGGAGAGCTGATAGGTCTCGCTTGCTATTGGGCTTTTGAAGATAGGTGTTGGGTTATTTCTAACATGCAAGTAGCAGAAAAGAAATTCGTCACTGAGATGATAGAGGCATACGAGTATCTCTTTGACAAAGACGAGGAGCAGTATGAGGCTTACTATGATGAGTCAGCAACTATGCGCCGAGTCTATTCTCGGAGAAATGAGCCAATTCAAATCATAGGTAGAGATATGGAGTATCTAATGGTTTTGCCTAAGTCAAAAGGTAGGATTATACCAACCAAAGCATCTGCATTTAGGCCTTTTGGTCCTTTCATATCAAATAAAGCTTACCACGCGGCTATTAAGGAAGCAGGGGGAGAACCAGAAGGGTGTTGTTTGCCGTAACATTTGGTTGCCAGCCCATTTGGCCTAAGCAGACTAATAAAACAATAAATATTAATTCTCTAGTATTGGCTATCCCGTGAGCATCTCACTATGCGCGCTGAAATAGATTCTAAAGTTTCTGAGATCAAGCAGTCGATGGTCCTGCTGAGGAGGCATCTTTGACTGGGATCGTGCTGTTTTGCGGCTAGAGGAGTTAAATGCTAAAGCCGAAGATCCTGAATTATGGTCAAATCAAGATGAGGCGCAAAAAGTGATGCGCGAACGTACCCGCCTCGAAACAGCAATAATTGGATATAGAGATCTTGAACAGGGTATGGAAGATGCGATTACTCTTATAGAACTTGGCGATGATGAAGGTGATGTGGAGTCAGTTGCTGAAGGTGAAAGATTAATAGACAGTCTTTGGTCAAGATCCCAAATTATGGAGTTAGAGAGTCTTTTTTCAGGAGAAGCAGATAGTAATGACTGTTATGTGGAAATAAACGCAGGTGCGGGTGGGACCGAAGCGCAAGATTGGGCGCAAATGATTGCGCGTATGTACACCAGATGGGCTGAAACACATCAGTATAAGGTTGAGTTAATTGAAGAAAGTTCTGGTGAAGAAGCCGGTCTTAAGTCAGTAACTTATCGAGTTCTGGGTGCAAATGCATTTGGTTGGCTTAAGACTGAAAGTGGCGTACATCGATTGGTTCGTATTTCTCCATTTGACTCCTCTGCGCGGCGGCATACTAGTTTTGCATCAGTCTGGGTCTACCCTGTAATTGATGAAGCTATTGAGGTAGACATTGATGAAAAAGACTGTCGTATTGATACTTATCGCTCATCTGGCGCTGGCGGACAGCATGTAAATAAAACAGATAGTGCGGTTAGGATTACGCATATTCCCAGTAATATTATCGTGCAGTGTCAAAGCCAGCGTTCTCAACACCAAAATAGGGCCAAGTGCTGGGACATGCTTAGGGCTAGGTTATACGAGCAGGAATTACAGAAGCGGGAAGAGCAAGCTCAAGCTACCGAAGACTCAAAATCCGATATTGGCTGGGGCCACCAGATACGTTCTTATGTCCTTCAACCATATCAAATGGTAAAAGATTTAAGGACGAACGTTCAGACTTCTGATACACAGGGCGTTCTGGATGGTGACTTAGATCAATTTATGTCGGCTTCTCTTGCATCGAATATACGAACTCAATCTGATAGAAGTACACACTAAGAACTAACTAGTTTTTGACCTAGCTACCATTTTTCCCAATATTCCGGTTTCATATGAGCTCGACGGCGTGCATCAACATTGATTGGCTCTTTTGGTTTTGTTTTTAGATGTTCCTGAACTAGTGCTCTCCAGGTCGAGACTGGTTCAATCTGTCTCTTGTTACAAATATACTCATACCAATGAACCCCTGTACTGAGGTGATTTATCTCGTCTTCATAAATCTGATTCAAGATTTCGCAAGTTCTTAAATCTCCGGCTCCCTTTAGCCGCTCTATTACCCTTGGAGTGCTATCGATACCCCGAGCTTCCAGCATCATTGGGATAATTGCTAGTCGGTCTAAAATGTCACTAGATGTTTTTATTGCTGCCTCCCAAAGGCCGTCATGAGCCGGTAGGTCACCATACGAGGAGCCTAACTCGGAAAGCCGTTGTTCAAGTAGGAGGAAGTGTTGTGCTTCATCTTGTGCTACAGAGATCCAGTCTAACAAGAATGCCTCATTACTCATAACTACGCCAAACCGAAGTATTATATCCCAGGCGAGGTCGATGGCATTTAATTCAATATGAGCAAGCGCGTGCACGAGAGCCACGCGCCCCTTAACACCGGATGAACGCTTCGGCATATCTCGGTGGTTCAGAAGAATTGGATGCTTAGGTCTTTTTGGTCGCTTTGGTATCTTAATCTTTTTGGGTATTTGGGAAATATGAAGACTCGCACAAGATCCGTTAATAGAGAGCCAAACTTTGTTTTTGGGTTTTTCTTCAGTCAGTACACAGTATGCCCACTCAAATGGTGTTTCGAATGCAAGATTCACAGTTTCTGAGCAGCCTCTAGCACTTCTTCGGCATGGCCTTTTACTTTTACTTTACGCCATTCAGCCATCAACATTCCTTTTTCATCGATTAAGAATGTTGAGCGCTCAATACCCATATATTTACGACCATACATGTTTTTTTCTTTCCAAACTCCATAGCTCTGGCAGGCAACACCTTCCTCGTCAGAGGCAAGTATGAAAGGTAAGTTATATTTCGATCGAAATTTCTCATGTTTACCGATGCTATCTTTTGATATACCAAGGATCTCTGCATTTATGCCTTTGAAGAGAGGGTATGTGTCACGAAAACTACACGCCTCCTTGGTGCATCCGGGAGTGTCATCCTTAGGGTAAAAATAAAGAATAAGATTCTTGCCTTTGAAGTCCTTGAGAGTGACTGATTCTTTGTCATCTACTTTTATTTTAAAGTCTGGTGCCTTACTGCCCATCTTATGGATCATAGTTTCTCCGTTCTGCAATATTTACCGCTCACTTGAACTTGATGTCACGATCGATCAGTTTCGAGATCTTATGACGCGTGTCAAGAATAGCTTTGTCTAGAGATATGGAATCTTGGATATTAAGTATTCCTAATAGACGTTCTCTCAGACCCATTGGAATGTCTTCCATCGATGCGCATTTATCCAAAGATAGGCGTATTAACCACAAGATATTTAGCCATAAAGAAAAAGCTGATCTTAGAGCCGATCCGTCTTTACTACTAATCTCTCCAGAATCAACCAAGTACTTTATACTTTCTATTGTGTTTGAGTGCCATCCTTCCCGTCCGGCAAGACCACTAGATAATGCATAGAATTGCACTAGAAACTCGGTATCTGTTAAACCGCCTTCTATTCGTTTTATGTCCTGTTGCTTATGATTAGCTTTATCATTACCTAGACGCACCCTCATTTCAGCTATTGCATAGGCAATCTCTTGCTTTGGTCGTGATTTATCTAGAACACTTCTGATGACAGAGGTCAATTTATTGGTAACGCCCTCACTAGCGAAAACAATACGAGCCTTAGTTAGTGCTAAATGCTCCCAGATCCAAGCTTCAGATAACTGATATTTTTGGAAACTAGAAAGACTACAGGCAACAGGGCCTTGGTGTCCTGAGGGTCGAAGCCTTAGGTCTACTTCGTATAAGCGACCTTCTGCTGTCCTTATAGTGAGTGCTGATATGATGCGCTGTGCAAGGCGTATAAAATATGCAGTTACAGGCAGTGACCGTTCTGTGCCGACGCTATCTATGTTAGCTTCAGAGTCATATATTATTACGATATCTAGGTCAGATGTTGGCATAAGCTCACCTGACCCTAGTTTCCCATATGCTAAAATATATAAAGAACTATTATTTATTACCCCAAATTTTTCTCTAAATTCAGTAGATGTGATTGTTGTAATAATTTGAATCACAACATCAGCAATCGATGTAAGTATCTCTGACCCGGCACTCGGTGGAATTATTCCACGAAGCACGAGAACGCCTGCACGGAACCTAAGGTCATTTGTCCATCGCACACAACCTTCTAGTTTTTCCTCTGTGCTACCTAGTTCACCTAGGTATTCTGTTAATTGTTCATACAGCACGCTCTTGGAGGGAAATTTATTGTAAAAGCTCGGCTCAAGGACGTAGTCTAATCTATGGGTTGATGCAGTTAAGTAATTAGCAAGTCTTGGCGCGTCTCCCATAATCTCAGCGATTAAATCTAATATTTCGGGATTTGAGTGGAAAACAGAGAAAAGTTGGACCCCTGATTTTATTCTTGTAAGTGACTGATCAAAATTTAGAAAAGCCCTATCTGGCTGGCTTGTTCTAGAAAATGTGACAAGTATTCTTGGGACTAATTCTGTTAGGATCTGACGTGATCTAGTACTGCGGGTAGCGCGAGTTTTCCCATGATGCCAAGAACGGATTATTTGTGAGATCGCTGTTGGATTCTCGTATCCCATCTTTTCTAATGTTTCTAATGTATCGGGATCATGGTCTGCGCCTGTAAAAACAAGATTACCGTCAACCGTGAGTGCCGGCGTGTCTCCAAAGAGGTCAGAGTAGTGACCCTCTACGACCTGTAAGTACCTGCTAACTTCTTTCTTGAATATTTCTAAGCTATCGTACCCAAAGAAATATGCCAGAGCCTCAGCTTTTATGGGGTCTTCTGGTATAGTTTGGCTTTGCTCATCGTTTATCATTTGGATACGATGTTCGAGCGTTCGGAGATACCTGTAGGAGCTTATAAGTTCATTGTGGGCTTCGATAGTTATGTATTCTTCTTTATGCAATTGCCTAAGCCCATCCAGTGTCTTCTCTGAGCGTAAACTTGGCCTGCGACCGCCCCAAATGAGTTGTTGTATTTGGACAAATAATTCAATTTCGCGGATGCCCCCACGGCCAGTTTTGATGTTATGTCCAAGCGCATTGATCTTCGATCCACTCTTACTCGTGTCAATTTGACGCTTAATGGAATGAATATCTTGGATTGCGTAAAAATCTAATGATTTACGCCACACAAAAGGCGATAAGCTAGAAAGAAAAGCATTTGCAGAATTCATATCACCGGCGACATGCCTAGCCTTTATCAGGGCTGCGCGTTCCCAGTTTTGTCCCCAGCTTTCGTAATAAAGTTCAGCTGCTTCAGTAGAAATAGCAACCGAAGTTGAGGCAGGATCGGGTCGCAATCTCATATCAGTACGAAATACGTAGCCGTCAGAGGTACGTTCATCTAATAATTTAATTAGCCCTTTTGCCAATTTCACTGAAAATTCCTGTGCTGATTTCCTTCCTGTGTATGGAATTTTATCCTTATCAAACAAGAACATTAAATCTATATCTGAAGAGTAGTTGAGTTCGGCTGCACCTAACTTACCCAGCCCTAGGACAAATATTCCTATATCTGAACAGGGATCGCTCTTTGCAGCTATTTCAATATTCCCATTTTCTGATTCAGCAAGAATTAGGCAATGAAGTGCTGCTTGGACGCATTTATCGGCGAACCTTGATAATTGTTCAACCACATTATCTAGATCCCAAAGCATGGTAAGGTCGCATAGGGCGATATGTAACGCCGCTATTTTCTTGTACTGCCGTAAGATTCTCATTAATTGGTGGGTAGTAATCTTACAGTTGAAAGTACTATCTTCCATTTCCTGTAAGAATTTCTTCCAAGATTCATCTGGGCCTAATGCTACCAATCTTTCGATATATTCCGAATGATGTATGGCAATCCGAGATAAATAAGGGCTGTTAGCAAAGATGCAATCTAAGACCGCGGAAACAGGAAACGCTCCTATCGCATAATCGTTGTAGTTTTGTTCTGACGATGTCCTTAATTGTTCTGAGCCGTGCCAGATTTCCCGGTATCGGTTCATTTGCTCAACGTCAAATGGTTTGGGCAGTCTTTGTTTGTGCATGTGATAGATTTCTAGTATCTCCTGGGCTGATATTATGATAGCGAGCTGGTCTTGCGTAGAACTAATTCCTGATAAATCTGGGCCCTTTTGGCGCTGATTAAGTAATTCTTAGTTGCAAGGTACTACGATTTGTCGGGGCCGAAGGAGTGGAAATTGGTTCACGGTACTTTTCATAATCTTTTTAAGCTAATCAGTGGCGTTGCGACAGTTATTTTCATTTGTCTAGCTTTACTCGTTTGGCGTTTATCAATAGGGCCTATCTCTGTCGATTTCCTGGCGCCTTACGTAGCGGATTCAATTAGTGTTGATGACGAAATTATTTTTGACATTAGAGGGGCCATTTTATCATGGGATAGAATCGCACAAAGTCCGCAGGTACGCGTAATTGATATTACTGCAGTAGACAAAAATGCAAATGTTATCGGTGTGCTGCCTGAAATGACGGTCAGTTTAAGTCTTGTTTCTCTACTAGAGGGATCTCCAGCGCCTGAAGATATTACCCTCATCAATCCCATCCTTCGTGTTACGCGTAAGCTGGACGGAACTATATTTCTAGGACTTGATTCATACAACAGAGATCGAGAAATTGATGTCGGGGGATTAGGTGTAGGTCTCGAACAAAGTGAGTCAGCGGATCTTCTTGTACAGTTATTGGTTGGCATTCTAGCAAGGCCCGGCGATCCAGAGAATCTGCCTGGCTATTTAGATAGCGTAGAGATTCGTAATGCATCGATAGTATTAGCTGATCGTAGAACTGGGCTGGAATGGATTGTATTATCTGGAGGCATTGAATTATTGAGAGATGGGGAAGGCGTCAGACTCAGGGCGGAGCTGCCATATCGTAATGCAGGAGAGTCTTCGGAAATTCTCTTAAGTGGAATTTATTCAACACAAGAGAGTGCTCTTTCCCTTGCTTTTGTATTTGATGAAGTTAAGTCATCTTCATTTGTTGAACTGATACCAAAGATACCATCTGTTGAAGATATTAATCTTAACATCTCGGGTACTCTTAACCTTCAGGTGGTTTTTAGCGAAGAGACTGCGGCGATCGAGCAAGTCAAGCTAGAAATTGATTATGGTGAAGGCGTGATTGGACTATCTCACCCAATGAAGCGCAAGTATCTATTAGGCAATATGAAGTTGTATGCAACAGCTAGCAGTGGTTTTGATAAAATTAATGTAGAGGAACTATCTTTATCTCTGACCGGTGATAATGGAGTTGATACTGCGGCGCGTTTGAAAGTTCACGGTACCCAAATGCGAAGTAAGCCCAACATATCAGCACAGCTGGAGCTAGATGACCTTAGCTGGGCTGATATCCAGATCAATTGGCCGGCAGAAGCTGCACCAAATCTTCGGAAATGGGTTCAAGATAATCTTGTAACCGGCCACATTACTAATGCTAGTTTCGACTTGTTATTGGGAGGCGAAAGCTCTTCTGAATTGGGTCTGACTGATCTAAAAGGTTACGCCGAGTTTGATGAATTTGAAGTTGTGTATAACAAAGAGATGCCCTCTATCGACAATCTGTCGGGCAAGTTATCAATTGGCCAGGCAGAAGTCTCTATCGATATTAGTAACGGTAATATTGCATCTCGAGAAACCAACAAACTATTAGATCTCACCTCGGGTAGGGTTAGGCTCCACGGGCTGAATACAGGCTCTCCAATGGTGGATCTCGATCTCATCATTAACGGAGGCCTCAGGGAGGCTATATCTTTGATTGATGGGCAGCCCCTAAATTACGCTTCCTTTTTAGGGCTTTCATCATTGTCAACATCTGGTGAAGTTGAGGTGTTGCTAGGCTTGGACTTTCCAATCATTCAGAAATTAAGTTTGGAACAGTTTGAGATGAATACCCAAGCGAAAATTCAGAACGCGACTATCAATAGTATTGCTTTTGGCCTCCCTTTAGAATCTGGTCAATTTAGCTTAGCCCTTGATAATTCTGGAATGGATGTTGTTGGAACCGCTTCCATAGGTGGTATTCAAACTGGTTTGTCATGGCGAGAGAACTTTCTTGGTGGCCAGTATAGGCGTCAATACGCATTTGATGCTGTTGTTGAGAATAATCAGAGGCCTTTATTAGGTTTGGGCGGGGAGTACTTTCAGCCACCTTATCTTGATGGTCCAATACGGATGGAGGCTATCTATACATTAAACCGAGATGGGAATGCTAACCTCGCACTTGAGGTGGATCTGAATAGACCATCTTTGTCACTATCACAGCTTAATTGGTTTAAACCCGAGGGTGTTGAAGCACTCTTCGCTGCAGATATGAAAATCACAGCAGAGGGTATCGAATCTATCGACAACTTTTCTATTAGTTCAGTTGAAGCAGGCTTGAATGTACTTGGATCAGCTACATTCACGGGGAAGTCAAAGTTATCTCGGCTGAGTTTTGATCAGGCGTTGATTGGAAAGAATGATTTTACGGCTCTAATGGAGCGTAAATCGGATGGAACGATGGAGATTAATGCGTTAGGGAACACCATTGACGGTTCTACTCTATGGGCGTCTATCCGTGAAAGCGATCAATCACGTGCTAACCCTTTGCCAACGGAAAAGAATGATAGCTCGACATTTCGGTTTAATGGCCGAATGAAGACGCTCATTCTCTCATCCGGCGGTGAGATGACCGACGTTACACTTAATCTTGATCAATCGAGAATTGGTCTTTCTAGAATATCCTTTAACGGCTTTGTAAAAAATGGGGAGCAATTCCAACTCACATTAACGCCAGTTGATAATGTCCGCTCCTTTGAAGCAAAGAGTAAGAATGGTGGCGCCGTTCTGGAAGTATTAGGGTTAGGCGATGATTTTGTGAATGGTGATCTTCTATTAACCGGCACGATTCTAGAATCAGGGGCGGTGGATGGCATTTTTAAGATGAAATCTTTCCAAGTAGTGGATGCTCCTTTGCTAGCCCGTCTTTTATCAGTGGCTTCACTGACAGGAATAGTTGATGAACTCAACGGTGATGGTATTTCTTTCTCTGAGTTAAACTTACCTTTTAATTACTTTGAAAATATATTCACCATCAAGAATGGTGCCATGTATGGCACATCTCTTGGCTTAACTGCTCGCGGATCCTATTTTATGGATCAAAATATCATAAAAGGTGAGGGGACCCTTATCCCAGCTTATGCGTTCAATAGCGCGATTGGTTCTATTCCAATAGTTGGTCCAATACTAACAGGCGGAGAAAAAAGTGGCGGAGTGTTTGCAGCCACATATTCAATTCAGGGGAATCCGTACGGCGGAGAAGTAATAGTTAATCCACTTGCTACATTTGCCCCTGGATTTCTGAGGCAAATTTTCAAAGTCTTTGACCCTTTTGTCGCAAAACCTAGAGATAGAGTAGCAATCGATAGTGCTACAAAAAATGAATAGTTGAGCAAGTTTGTGAATAGAACCGTTACCGCAATACAATTACTATATGACGTTTTTTCCCTGCTGATATTTTTGCAGTCCCGTTACCAAAGTCGTCTTCTGAAATTAACTGGTTCTCGTCGCTTATGAACTCGTCATTTAATCTGGCCCCACGTCCTTTTATTAGTCTTCGGGCTTCCCCGCGGCTCTTGCAAAGACCGGACTGTTGAAATAGATCAATAACCGAGATGCCATCCTTGATATCATTGGAGCTAATGTCCAGCTTTGGCAGATCTTCTCCTAGTCCGCCTGCTTCGAATGTTGTTTGAGCCGTCTTCATGGCATTATTTGCAGCATCTTTGCCATGGAGAAGCTCAGTTGCATTGAAGGCTAATATCTTTTTTGCTTCGTTGATCTCTTCAGCCTGTAGAACCTCTAGGCGTGCAATCTCATCAAGCGGTATTTCTGTAAAAAGTCTTAGAAAGCGGCCTATGTCCGCATCTTCTGTGTTTCTCCAGTACTGAAAATAATCGTAAGCAGAAAATCGCTCTGGACTTAACCAAATAGCCCCATCAGCCGTTTTCCCCATCTTTGCCCCAGATGAAGTTGTTATTAGTGGGCAGGTAAGGCCATATAGTTCAGCGCCAACTATTCTGCGCCCAAGATCAGCTCCATTGACGATGTTACCCCATTGGTCTGAACCTCCGGTTTGAAGAATACAGCCGTATCGTTTATACAACTCAACAAAATCAAATGATTGCAGGATCATGTAGTTAAATTCAAGAAAACTTAGAGGTTGTTCTCTATCTAATCTCAATTTGACGCTATCCATCGTAAGCATGCGGTTAATTGTGAAATGGCGGCCCACATCCCTGAGAAAAGGAATATAAAGCAGTGAGTCGAGCCACTCTGCATTATTAACGAGAATTGCGTCGTTATTGCTGTCTCCAAATGTCAGGAATCTTTCAAACGTTTTTTGTATCTTTGAAATATTATTGTTTATCGTATCAGTATCAAGCAGTTGACGTGTTTCATCTTTTCCAGACGGGTCACCAACTTTAGTTGTCCCCCCACCCATCAAGGCTATAGGCCTATGTCCTGATTCTTGGATCCATCTTAACATCATTATTGGCATAAGATGGCCGATGTGCAGACTATCCGCTGTTGCGTCAAATCCGTTGTAGGCGGTCACGATACCACTCTTGGAGAGACTGGAAAGTTGTTGTGTATTCGTGCACTGGTGGACAAAACCCCTTGCTTGAAGAATATGGATTAAGTCAGCGGTTGTGCTTGATAAGGACTTCATATCCCTATTCCTACCTGACAAGTCAATAACGTACTATACTTAAATATGGTTTGAAGTTAATTGCGCGTGGATATCATGAGGGACGGTGTGGGGCAACGATGAACCGGCATGGAAAACACTCCTATGTGGCGTTAGGTCTAATGAGTGGTACGTCCCTCGATGGCATCGATGCGGCTTTGTTGGAAACAGATGGAGACCAAGTTCTAGAGTTAGGTCCGTATCTAACATATTCGTATCCCACATATTTCAGACAGGAGTTAGCTGAAGAGGTTAGAAGGGCTGGCATCTCCGGTCGTCCAACCGATAATCGTGATTTGGTAAGAAGCCTTACAGAATTCCATATCGAAGCTGTATTTGAGCTTCTAGGACAAGTCCCAAAGAGTAGTAAATGGGAAAAGCCAGATATTTTGGGTTTCCACGGGCATACAACTTTGCATCGTCCACAGTCCGGAATTACTCAACAAATAGGTGATGCTCAATTATTGGCCAATAGAAGTCAGCTCAAGGTTATCTCAAATTTTAGAAAGAATGATGTTGAGATGGGTGGTGAGGGTGCCCCTCTAGTTCCCATTTATCATGCTGCAATGTGTAAGAATGAAGTCCACCCGACCGCAGTTATTAATATAGGGGGTATTTCTAATCTTACCTGGATTGATGAGAATATCTCAGACCTCATAGCGTTTGATACTGGTCCAGGAAATTGCCTACTTGATATGTGGGTTGAGGAAAGGATAGGTGCTTTCTTTGATAAAGATGGCGAGTTAGCTTGTGCTGGCATGCCAGATAGTAACATTCTAGAAGACGCACTCAATGATCCATTCTTTATGAGGGTAGGGCCAAAGAGTCTGGATCGTATGGATTTTGATCTTGCCTCTTTTGCACGATTGAGCACTGAGAATGGCGCCGCGACACTTGTCGAATTTACTGTCAGAAGTATTCTTCTAGGTATTGGTCAGTGCCCTGCATTGCCTAATGCTGTTTATGTGTCAGGGGGGGGGAGGCATAACAAAGCAATCATGAAAAGGTTAAGCGAAGAATGCATGTATCCCATACATCCGGTTGAGTCTTTGGGTTGGGATGGTGATGCTGTTGAAGCACAAGCATTTGCTTACTTAGCGGTCAGATCTTTGCGCCAACTACCTATTACTTTTCCTGGCACAACAGGTGCTAATAGTTCACTCCTTGGGGGAGACCTAAGTATACCTATTTAATGAAGACTTACTGACTGCTAATCTTCTTGCTCTAATAGTTTTGCCTTGAGCGCGTCCCGAGCATCTAAGTAGTCTTCAACTGATCCTACGATTTGATCCATATGATCCTTAAAAAAATGATTAGCTCCTTTGATGAGATTATAGTCTACAACGATATTCTTCTGTAGGCCGAGTTTATTACAAAGTTTTTCTACTGATGGTTCTGGTACAACGTCATCGTTAGTGCCTTGGACAATTAACCCAGATGAAGGGCAGGGTGCCAAGAACGAGAAGTCATACATGTTGGCTGGGGGCGCGATTGATATAAACCCTTCTATCTCAGGCCGACGCATTAGTAATTGCATTCCTATCCAGGCGCCAAAAGAAAATCCAGCAACCCAGCACGCACTTGCGTTAGGCTTTATAGATTGCATCCAATCTAGAGCGCCTGCAGCATCAGATAATTCACCGAGGCCATTGTCAAATTCACCTTGAGAACGACCGACCCCTCGAAAATTGAAGCGAAGCACTGAGTATCCACGACGCACAAATATATAATATAAATTGTACACAATCTTATTATTCATCGTTCCACCGTGTTGAGGGTGTGGATGAAGGATGATGGCGAGAGGCGCCTTTGGGTCTTCAACGTGGTGATAACGACCTTCGAGACGGCCCTCGGGCCCGTTAAAAATGACTTCTGGCATTGATTATCCGTTTCTGGACCGAAGCTTATAAACCTGGGTCTGTGATTATGATGGTGGCCTATTTAGAAAAATACGAGACTTGTTGCAATTACCAATTTCTCTTCATGGCCCTCTTTTACAGCAGCACATTGGATATGTAAGGCATTGACAATCATGTTAAATGCCATGATCCGATTAGCATTTTTGTCCGTACAAAGGCCATTATAACCCCCAAAGCATGGAAAAAGTGCAGTGAAACCAACAACAAAATCTGAACTTGCCCTTAACGGAATGGTTGAATTAGCCAAGTTGAGGCATCCAAAACCCTTAGCCTTAGCCCAGTTGGCTAAAAAACAGACTATTTCACTATCCTATTTAGAGCAGATCTTCGCTGCATTGCGTCGCAGTGGGCTTGTTCTGAGTGTGCGTGGTCCGGGTGGTGGCTACCTGTTGGCTCGCTCTTCAGAGACTATCACGGCCGGAGAAATTGTTAGCGCTGTAGACAGCCCAAAGACACGGAAAGCTCGTAATATTAGCGAATTGGAGGGTAATTATTCAGCTATAGAGCGAAATGTTGATGCCTTTTGGAGCCTCATGAAAGGACGTACCATTGAACTTTATCACCAGATATCCCTTCAGGATATTGTGGATGGTAATTTGTTAGTGGAAGAAAATATTCAGGATTTGAGCCCACAAGCAGCTGAGTAAATGATACAACGGCTCTGTTATGAAAGAGTCGCAAGCCCGCATATATTTGGATTATAACGCATCTGCGCCAGTTCTGCCTGAGGTCGCTGCTGCAGTAGAGGGCGTACTCCGTTTGCCGGGCAATCCATCTTCCATTCATCGAGACGGCAGAAGGATTAGAGGCCTGTTAGACCAATCTAGAGATTCTGTTGGAAATTTGGTTCAGGCAAGACCAGAGGCAATTACATTTACATCTGGTGCTACGGAAGCAAACACTACCGTAGTTATGGGTTTGCTAAGTACAGGTGTAGTCCGACGCGTTCTGTGTTCTGAAATTGAGCATCCGTCACTCTTAGAACATGCCCAAATAGTCAATCGTATCAAGGTAGGAAAAAATGGAATAGTAGATCTCGCCCATCTGGAAAGAGAACTCAAACTATCTACTGGACCAGTCCTTGTTTGTGTAATGTTTGCAAATAATGAAACTGGTATTATCCAGCCGATAAGTGATGTTTGTGAAATAACTCATAAATATGATGGCCTAGTCCTATGTGATGCAGTTCAGGCACCGGGGAAAATTAAGCTCAATGTGGAAGATACCGGCGCGGACTTTGTGACCTTATCCGCTCACAAGATTGGTGGCACACAAGGTGTCGGAGCGCTTATTAACAATTCGACAATTGAGCTAGGTCCTATCCTAATCGGTGGTGGGCAGGAGAGGAAGAAACGGTCAGGAACAGAAAACTCCTCTGGAATTGTGGGATTTGGAACAGCGGCTCTCAGCATCATTGCTGCGTGTGGAGAAGAAAATTTAACGCATTTACAAGAGCGGTTTGAAACAGCTTTACTTCAAGCGGATCCAGACGCTCTGATAATAGGACTAGATGTCCCACGGCTACCTAATACGACCTGTTTGGTAAAACCAGGCTATCCCGCAGAGCAGCAGATTATCAATCTTGACCTGGCAGGATTTTCTGTGAGTGCTGGGTCTGCATGTTCATCTGGAAAGGTAGCGAAGAGTCATGTTCTCAAGGCTATGGGATTAGGAGAAGATCTGGCGAATTCAGCGATTAGAGTCAGCTTTGGGCATACAACTTGTTGGAGCGATCTTGAAAAGTTCGTTAGTAAATGGAAATCACTTTGAGTAGCGAATGGTAATTACAGAATGGTGACTGTCAAATTTATTAGACGTTCGGGTATATCTCACGAAGTACACGGCGAGGAAGGCCAGTCAGTTCTAGAGGTATCGGACGCCAATGAAATAGGTATAGAGGGTGCCTGTGAAGGTTCGATGGCGTGTTCCACATGCCATGTCATCGTAGATGAGCGATGGGTCAAGAAACTTTTAGATCCAAGTGAAGAAGAGCAGGATATGCTTGACCTAACCTATGGTCTGACCCCTACATCCCGGCTGGGATGCCAAATTAGACTTACTCAAGATTTGGACGGTATAACACTGGTACTTCCATCAGATACTCATAATATGTTGGAGTAATAGTTTTTATCCGTAATGGTTTCTTTACAGACAGCTCTAAATCTATCAATAAAGCGAATATGCGTACAGAAGAAGCAAATATAAATACAGGTAATAAGCGGATTGCAGTTGCAATGTCTGGCGGTGTTGATAGCTCCGTGACCGCTGCCATTCTTGTTAATCAGGGCTATGATGTTGTAGGGCTTACCATGCAACTCTACGACCATGGCGCGGCCACCTCGAAGGCAAAAGCCTGCTGTGCTGGTCAGGATATATATGATGCTAGGCGCGTTGCCGATGCATTAGATATTCCACACTATGTGTTAGATTATGAGGCACAATTTGAAAGAGATGTAATAGTACCCTTTTCTCATTCATATCTTAGGGGAGAAACCCCTGTTCCATGTATACTTTGTAATCAGACCGTAAAATTTCGGGATCTCATTAAGGCAGCTAAAGGTATCGGAGCATCTGCATTAGCGACAGGCCACTATATCAAGAGGAGTACAGGACCCAACGGAGCGAAGTTGGAGCGCGCTTTAGATCGGGACCGTGATCAAAGCTATTTTTTGTTTTCAACAACACGGGAATCACTGATCTATTTGAGATTCCCCTTGGGTGATTGCACAAAAGAATATACGCGTGAACTAGCTACTTATTATGGTCTCCGGGTAGCTGATAAGCCTGATAGCCAAGATATCTGTTTTGTGCCCACAGGAAAGTATTCAGAGATCGTTCGTAAGATAGGTGGAGGTGGTAAGAAAGAAGGTAGTTTTGAGCACGTAGATGGAAGAAATCTCGGATATCATGCTGGAATAGAAAACTACACAGTAGGACAGCGGCGCGGATTAGGTCTGGGCGGTGAAATAGAGCCGCTGTACGTCGTTTCCATCGACCCGTATTCAAAGAAAGTATTTGTAGGGCCGAAGTCCAGCCTTCGTAAAGATTATGTTGTGTTGAGAGATGTAAATTGGATCGGACCAGGAAATTCAATTCCACAAGAAGGCTTGTCTATTACAGCCCGAATAAGAAATAACCATCAACCAGTGGCTGCCCTTGTCCGGCCAGGCGATGCTATAGGTACAGCCAAGGTAGAGTTCGATGAGGCCTTATTTGGTGTCTCACCAGGGCAAGCCTGCGTTTTTTATCAGGGTGATTGGGTATTAGGAGGCGGTTGGATTGTAAACGAGGATCCCATGAGTTTCTTGCCTCATAATAAGCGGCAAGAGGCTTTGAGAGCACTAAGCTAAAGCGTAGGAGAAGTAGGGAATCAGTTTCAGCAAATTCAAAAAGAGAAGTGCTGTTGATGAGTGTCAAAAGGCGTAGAGCTATTTCCTTGGTTTGACAACTTAGAAACTGCGGCGTAAATACCGCGCTTCTCAAAGTGTGGCGGAGTAGCTCAGTTGGTTAGAGCAGTGGAATCATAATCCATGTGTCGGGAGTTCAAATCTCTCCTCCGCTACCATTATTTTTGTTAGAAAGTATTCGTTAGACTGTATCGCTGAAGTCAGTGCGTCATAGTTATGTTTAGTCTATGCCCGGGCATCACTGAGCAAGGGGTCTATACCCGTTACCTTTTTTGGCTAGGCTCTGAAAAAGTAGTGTTACGCAAAGAGATCAAATCTTGCTTCTTTTCGTTTTGCCTTGGATGACTGTTCCGAAGGCAATTGAAGATTGTGACCAGCACTTAGAGTCTGAGCCCAAAAAAATAAGAGAGATTAATAGAATTAGGGATTATCTTAGGTCTCTTTGATTATGGCAGGATAATTATATCCTCGAAAGTCAAACCGACGGTTCCCAGTTGGATGTTTACAAACTTCGGGCTAGAGGCGGTGATTTGAGCCGTATTAGTCAGCCAAATGGCTGGTGCTAAGTCCCTTATTCGGCTCATAATTGTTTGCAGGTCCGTGATCCTTTTTTTGGGATCAGTTTCTTTACGGCTAGCACGAATAGCCTCAGAAACGTTCTTATCGCAGAAGAATGGTTTTGGTCGCAAACAGGAGAAGTATTCCAATGCGCGCCCTACATCCCGCATAGGCTCATTGTTCCACATAAGTGAGAAAGCGTCGTAAGGACCCCAGTCGTTACTCACGAACCGACGGAGAAACTCTGATCCGGGAAGTGCCCTAACTTTTGCTGTGATTCCTACAGCAGCTAGATCCTGCCCGACTTTTTGGTATGCCAATTCCTGTCCTGTCCCTTCGGCTTGTAAGACGCCGATCGTGAGCGGAAAGCCATCGGTGTAACCATTCACAGATAGCAGGTGTCGTGCCATTTCAGGATCGTAAGGATAGGGTTCTAAGTCAGGATTGAACCCGATCGTGCCCTGTATGGCTCCCTGACTTGCTGCATCTACAAAATCACTAAAGATATATTTCGCTATACCTGACCTATCGACCGCAAAGTTAAGAGCCCGCCTGATTTCAACCGAATTTAATGGGGATACTTCGTTTCCTACATTGGGCAAGGCGATAGATAGAATTTGTGATACGGGATGTACCTGCACGTTAAACCCCGCATTATGAAGCCCTTCTACGGAATCCGGGTTTATTCTATCGATGAGATCTAATTCACCTGAAACTAGGGCCTGTTCACGAGCTACTGAATTAGGCACCTCCACGAATACGAGTGTTTTAATGTCGTCTACGACACGCATAGTGTTTTCGGAAGCTTCGAGAGTGACAGAGCTGTTACCACTGCCCCATTTCACAAATGAGTAGGGACCTGTGCCGACAGGTACTAATGCGTATTTCTCTGCCCCAAGTGTTGACCAGAGCTGCGGTTCTATAATTTTTATGAGGCTAAGACGTCTAGGGAGAATGGCATCTGGTTCTCTTGTAGAAATTTCAACTTCGTAGTCATTAAGGGCGCGGATACCTGAAATATTTTTGACCTCATTGGCGAGTAAGAAGCGTGCTGCTTCCGCACTTTGTAGATAGGTTAATGTGGTTATCACAGCCTGTACGTCGAATTTCTTTCCATTGTGAAAAGTGATGTCTCTATGAAGAGAGAAGGTCCAGGTGGTGGGGTTGGTTTGTCGCCATGCAGAAGCCAAGGCCGGTATGATATCCCCGTTAGGGCTTATAGCGGTGAGGCCGTCATATATGCTGCCCCAAAAATGACCAGACGGTAATCCCATGGCCGTATAAGGATTTCCGAGGGAGGGGGGTATGTCGGCCAGCCCCACGCGCAATTTATTGGTCTGGGCAGCACCTTGCCCAAGATCTAGAAGAATAGTCAGAACTGAAAAAAAATAGACGCAAATAACTTTATGCGTCTTCCGCAGCCAGTTCTCGTAATTTAGGGAAAACGCGTTCACCGAGAAGTTCCAGATTCCGTTCAGTCATAGATTCATCTTCAATGGGGAAGTGTGCAACACCAAGATGCCCAGCGCGAAAGCGTTTACGCAATTCATTAAGTTGTTCTACTACCGTATCTGGGCTTCCGACGACGACTTGTCTATCTTCTAGCGCTTTCTCATACCCTTTCGCAAAAAAGGCATACGGTGTGCCTCCCATATACTTGCGCCTGATCATTGCAGCCTCTTTACTCACATAGCCCGGTGGAGCCATCCACGCACCAACGTCAGGGTGCAGTTTCATATCCGCCATACTAGTTACCTGAGCCCTACGACCCCCAAATAGTTTCTTAGCTTCCTCGTGGGCTTGCTCGTCGGTTTCGGCCACATGTACCCGTGTAGTGTAACCATGGTGCCCCGGAGTAACTTCGTGACCGTGCGCTTGTGCTACTTCGTCGAAATAGTCGAACATTTGTTCAGTAGTATCCAGGCGTGTGGCTAATGCAAGATAGGGGTATCCTCGTTTAGCTGCCCACTCCACCGTTTCCTTGCTAGTTGAGCCGGGGATCATGATTGGCGGGTGAGGTTTTTGGTAAGGCAGTACCCAGGGATTTACACAGCGGTAGTCATAATACTTGCCTTCCCAGACAAACGGGCCTGGCTGAGTCCACGTCTTAACTATTAGATCATGGGCTTCGGTGAACATATCCCGGTTATGTAGCGTATTAGTGGTATGGGCCAGTGATTCTACTGCGCCTCCACGTACAAACCCCGAAATCAACCGACCCTTAGAGATTAGATCGATCATCGCAAGTTCTTCAGCCAGCCTTACCGGATTACCATTAATGGGGAGGATGTTGCCGCCAATAAAGATTTTTACCCGCGAAGTAATTTTTGCAAGAACTGTCGCCGAAACATTAGGTAGTGGAGACATGGCTGCTGGTGCATTATGGTGCTCGTTGACGAGGATAGCATCGAATCCAATCTCTTCAGCCATTTGAAATTCTCGATGATAGCGAGCAAAAAGTTCAGCAGCGCGTTCCGGATCGAAATGCTTATTGGAGAATTTTAGCATGACGGCGCCAAATTCAGCCGCTGCTTCATAGGGATAGTCCAGATAGGGCTGGTTCACAAAATATGAGAATTCGACCTTGCTCATGCGACTTCCTTTTTCGCGAGTAATGCATTGAAGTCAGCAACGGCTTCGACAAACTTGCTTGGTTGTTCTAAGTGGACATAGTGGCCGGCGGCGGCAATGGTTTTAATGGTGGCCTGGGCCAATCCATTCTTGAACTGATTTGCTATGACCTGGGGTGTGATAATGTCCTTGTCACCCCATACTAAAAGAACCGGTTTCTCAAATCTCGCCAGACTTGGTAGGAGCGAGCGATCATACATGTAAGGTTTAAAGCCTAATCTTGCCGACAGTTCCATAATTTCTAAGTCCTGCTCGACGGCTTCATCGGAAAGTTCTTCTGGCCACATGGTTTGAAATGCGTCACTTGTAGGATCCGCGTAACCGAGCGAGATGTACCGGCGATACGGTGTAAGGAAAATATCGGGGGTGTTCAGGTGCCCGGTAGGCAAGCCCTGGCTGCCGGCCAAAACAAGTCCATTGAAGTGGTCTGGATCCATTGATGCCATTTCTGCTGCAATCCATCCACCTATAGAGGCACCGGCAAGGATACATGACCCAATACCTGCCTTATCGAGGGCATTGAGCATAATCTTAGCCATATCAGGAACGGACTCCACCCAGTTCGGACGCTGTGACTTGCCCATGCCGGGTAATGTGGGAGCCCAAACACTGAATGAGTTTGCAAGTTGCTCATGATGGTCGAGCCAGCTCCGCTGTCCTTCCTCCCCATGGAGGAATACAAGCGCTGGACCATTTCCGCCAGTCAGTACTTCTAAAGAGCCATAGTCCGTATGTAGTATTTGAGTATTGTGCGACATAGCCTCTTAAATCTGCCTATTCATGTAAGTCGCACTCATTCAGTGAAATCATTCAGCTGATCCGTCATCTGTGGCTTCGACAAAACGGAACACTTAGTTCGCTTATAAAGGATTTTTGTTGGATGCGTGAGTCCTGAGGAACTCAGTGACGACTTCCGCCCAGGGTTCTGGATCATCATAAATTACGCCAGAGTTTCCGCCTTCAAATTCGCGATAGGCGAAATCTGGGCGCATCTTCCTTATACGGTCAGCAACAAAATGAAGGCTGTCACCTGTATGAGAGATAATGAGGGTCGGGATAGTCATGTCGTATATCGCCGGTGCCATATCATAATTGAATGCAGCAACATGACCAAAGTGTTCAGTTTCCCCTGCCATAAAGAAAGATAGAACTGACCAATTTATACTTTCAAGTTCTGCAGTATTCTTGGTAATCACATCGCGAATAAACTCGAATCGTTTACTTAAGTGACTGCCGTCAGGATGAGGTGACTGGTCCCAATGTGGCCTGGATAACCGCTGCTCACGTTCTTGTTCTGTGTATAGAGGGGCCCCGTCGAGAATAAGGCAATTGACTCTTTTGCTATGACGGTGGGCAAAGGCAGCCGCGATAGAGGCACCGGTATGGAAGCCAGCAACGGCGGCCTGGTCTACGCCAAGCGTTTCTAAAACGTATGGCAGGGTATCAGCATAGCCTTCGATAGAGGGCTGTTCGGCCGGTAGGTCGGAGAATCCAAATCCCGGCGTATCCACGGCAATAGATCGAAATCCTGCTGCTGCTAGCAACGGCTGTACCTTTGCATATTGAATGGAGAACCAAGGCGTTTGGTGTAGGAGAAGTATAGGCATTCCTTCCCCAAAATCTCGGTAGTGGACCTGCCCCATGGGTGTATCTGCATAGCCTTTCCGGCCTCCCATGACAGGAAGCCCTGCCCAACCACTAGCCTGTGTAGCTCGGGTTATGCTGCTCCCTGTTCCCGCCGCTGCTAGTGCAACGAGTCCCATGCTCTGCCTTCTAGTCCATGCCATGAAATGCGCTCCCGGTTAATTTAATTATTTAGTTAAGCTAAATGTGAGTGTGCTTTGTCGTTAGTGCTGAGAAAGAAACCCACCAAGATCAATCTTCTTATTGGCTATATCCCTATAATTTGATGACTACCTTGCCAATATGAGAAGCGCTTTCAAGATGTCGGTAAGCTTCCCGTGCTTGATCGAAATCAAATACGCGGTCGATAACCGGCTTGAATCCATTTGTTTCGATAGCAACTACGAATTCTTCCATCATAGTGCGACTACCTGTCGTAATACCTTTGAGGACCAAGTTTTTTAATAACAAGTTTCCTAAATTGGGCGGCTCGCCCTGAGCGAGAGCCCCAATCAGGCCTATGCGGGCGTTGGGTGCGCAACAGGCCATTGACTTACCTAATGTTCCTATACCTGCTGTTTCGACGACGATATCGACGCCGCCCGTTTTTTCAAAGACTTCTTTCTCCCAGTCGGGGTTAGTTCGGTAATTCACTGTAACGTCAGCACCAAGGTCCCGCATCCGCTCTAATTTGCTATCACTGGAGGACGTAATCACAGCCCTGGCACCATTCATCTTAGCGATTTGCATGGCAAAGACCGATACGCCTCCTGTTCCGAGAGAAAGCACCGTATCCCCAGCCTTAATTTGCCCTAGCTCTTGTAGCGTTGACCAAACACATGTACCCGCAGCTACTAGTGTGGCATTCTCTTCAACGGTTAGCTTGCTTGGATATTTGAATAAACCGTGTGCAGGCAAAACTATAAACTCCGCTAGAACTCCGTCTATAGAATTACCTAAGTCATTAGCCCGGTATTCCGGGAAACAGTTTCCGTTGATCCAATTTATATAATGTGGTGCACCGACTATATCTCCGGGCAAAACATTATCTACACCTTCGCCAATGGAGATGATCTCTGCGGCAAAGTCATGCAGGGCAATGCGTGTTGCAGGCTTTGACCTGCCACCATATTGGTTACGGGCGATCCTGAGGTCTCGGTTATTGAGTGCGCAAGCTTTAACAGCAAGAAGTGCCTGACCATGACTAACGGATGGTTCATCTCTTTCGGTCATTCGTAAAGAGTCTATTCCTAACTGATCCCCAATTTCCCATACTTTCACAATAATCACCTTGATTAGTAAGATTCTACCTATATAGGCATTTTGTGATTATGAACGTCAAATCCCGCAAAGCAATAGAGACGGTTACTGGAATAAAGATAAGACCTATGTAGGAAGAATAGTAGCTGCGATATGGCGGTTGACTGTTTCGCTTCGTGAAGACTGTGGGCTGATGTAAGTCTATAAGCTCAAGCTGATCTCTCGGGTTCTTATTCTTCTCACTACAAGGGACCACTTTGATCAAGTGCCGCCCATTCTTGGAATGGTTCAGTTGCGTTAACTTCACCTTTATTTATCATTTCCCTCCAAATGCCACAGCCTTCGATGAAATTAGGTATCGAGCCAGTAAACATTGAATAACTAAGAGCCTCAGCTAGGGCTGTTTCATTTACACTAAGTTTGTATGCCTCGAAGATATGCCATCTTAGAGCGAGATGATTATGTATACTGGTATGAATCGCTGCCATTGCGATATGTAGTATAGATTTTTTGATTGGCTCTCTCCCAATCAGGTTGCTAAGCCCTTCCAAGTATTCCGTTTTTGCAGAAAATCCAGACACATAAGAAGTCCAATGGGTTTCTGCAAATGAGAATGCAGAAGTTCCTTGGGCGTATGCGGCCATTCTAACGGCTAAAGCGATGTGACTAGGCGGACCTCCAGCCTCAAGAAATTTGGTAACGTGCTGTTTTGCTAAGAACTCTTCTTTGACTGCAAGAATACCTAACCAGATAAACTCTTTATCCTTTTCTGGAAGATATCTTTTCACTAGTGTTAGTTCTTTGTAGCAAGCATCGTAACCTTCAAGTAAAGCAGGAGATGTTAGGGCAAGAAGGCCATGGTGAGGCATTAAATAACCTCGCTTTTGTTCTACTTCAAACAGACTTTTGCGGGCTAAGTCGTTATCCAAGTCTACTTGATTTTGTTTCATTTTAGACTCCATTGGTATGCAAGGTTTAGTCTGGTTAATTTTCTACTTCTCTAAAATAGCCTCATAATATAAGCGCTATTACGTGAAAGTCTTCTCAGAGGTTTTCTTGATTGAAGGGTACCAGTCATAGCGGCCTTCATCACTAATATAGAGCTGATACTTGCTTAAAGGCGTTGCAGGCCAATAATTCTGTAAATACCACTAACTTGGGAACGCTCGTGCAATTCATTGACCTTAGGGTAGAGAGAACCAATAATAATTGACTGGTCGGTAATGGCAATCAAAGTACCAATAAGGAATCCACCGCCGGCCCGCGCCAAGGCTACATCAATCTTTCTGCTATCAAGTGACTGTGCAGGACTGACATATAGCATGTCGCCGACATCATATCTGGGCATTAGCCTATCATCAGGCATTAGGATCGCAAAGGCGTTAGGATCATTCCAAAGAAAAGGTGGACGCTGAGTCAGCATCGGAGCTGAGTCGAAATTCCCTTCGGCTACATTGATGTCGTTACTAGAGGCCAGAAGGACAGGTAGATTTGGGCTTAGACCAGACTCTGAGATATAGCTCATTTGTCCATTGCCTGGCCTGCAGCTGGCCCGTGCTTGCTCGAATACTTGTTCTACATCGGGGGCAAGTTCCAATATGCCTTGTTCATAAACGGAGAGCACCGGAATTAGATCGACTAGGGCAGAATGATTCC
Source organism: Rhodospirillaceae bacterium (assembly GCA_045564915.1). GTDB lineage: Bacteria > Pseudomonadota > Alphaproteobacteria > Rhodospirillales > Rhodospirillaceae > JAQWRV01. The sequence continues at coordinate 194,708 of JBJLGL010000013.1, read as the reverse complement.
AGTTTTCATATCGAAGTTCCTTCAAGCAGAGAAAAGTTTCCGTTAGCAATGCCAACATGGTTCGTTGGCTAAGTGTGTGTTTTACCTTTTTATGCATGAACCGATTGATTGTTGATGGGGTAAGGCCGGCTGCAATAGCGAGGCCGCTAGCTGATTGCTGGGTTAATACCATCATTGCCCGCACCAGCTTACGTGTTTCCTGCTGGTGAGCTGTAAGAGTGCTGTCTGACAAGGTTGAATTCGTCAGGCTGTTTCCTTGAGCATCACTTAGCGTGCCATTCATGCTGCACCTCGTCCCTGATGTGAGCAGTCTTACCTAATAATATTAAATAATACTTTATAGTATATGCAATATTACGGATTTATAAATTCGGTAAGTTTTCCCTCTTTTGGTCTTTATTTAGGCATAGAACAAACATTAAATACACTATTAAACAAACAAAATAGACTTACGCGCATTAGTTAGAGGTAAAAAATGCATAAAAAGCAGTAATAAAGCGCTTGTATATTACTCAATAATAAGTAATAATACATATATTCGGTGCCTTAGTTATGTTTTGTATGTTTGGTCCGATGCTGCAGACCATAGAGCTTTCGGTATGCAGCTAGTCTTTGAACTTATCGGTTCTCTCCTCATTTTGACTTTAGGGTCCGCCTTATGTGCGGGCCCTTTTTTCGCCAAAGCTGTATAAAGTACATATTGCTCGTTGGATGGCTTAGCCAGTTAATGGTGCGTTTCGGTAGTCGATTGAGTACTGTTGGCAAGCAGTTTTTATGGAAAGTGGCATAAGGTCGACGATGCTCTGGGTTTGTTGCAATAACGGGGGTTAACTGGATGTTCAATACGTGTTGTTGTGAAAATATTGGAGGTGTCTGAGTGTCGAAGTTCTCTGCTGGTCCAATCTGATGGGTAGACCACTCTTTCTAGTAGGGTTTAGCTCATTGGTTTTAGCCTTTTCTCCCATTGCTGGTGAATGCGCTCCAGGTCGAGTGGGCGCATTTTCTCTGCCAAATTCCCCATGGGATGTTCAATGGCAGAGGTTTCAAACTAACGTCCAAGCTAGTGGCCTTGAACTGGAATACTTTATTCGGGGTGAAATTGGTTCAGAAGAGAACATGTTGGCTTCACTAAAAAGGAATCGCCTTCAAGTTGGAGGCCTTTCTCTCCAGGGAATCGCATCCCTTATTCCTGAGATGAATGTGGCAATGTCTCCTTTCTTATTTCGGTCAAGGGAAGAGGTGGACTTTGTTTACGATACAATTCTCCTAGAAAAAGCGAATGAGCTTCTTGCACCTCATGATATTGTACTTTTACGGTGGCTAGAGTCAGGCTGGTTCAGTATTGGGGCCCAATCATCCATTCGCAGTCCCTCTGACATTCGAGATCTTGGAATTGGGGGGTCTCCGAATATCGCTATTCAGAGTTTCTTATCAGCTGTAGGCGCAGATGCGATTCCGATTGCATCAGTTGATATTGTTCAAGCGCTACAAACCGGATTAATTGATGGCGTGATCAAACCAACAGCCTTGGTTTATTCGAACTTAAGGGAAAATGTAAACGTTATAGCCTTAGTAAAAGTAGCCTATGATACCGGTGCCCTACTTACAAACAAGTCATGGTTTGATCAGCTTAAACCTGAGCACGCAAGTGCTCTCAAGGAAGGACATGGGGCAAGTGATGCAATTCGTCAGGAAGTTCGGGATATGGTTGCTACACAAATCGAGGATATGAGAGATATGGGTATTGAAGTTATTGTTCCAACTCAGAGTGAACTTTTCCAATGGGAGCAGCTCAGTATTCCTGTTCACGGAGAAATTGTGCGCAAAGTTGGTGGTGATGCACAGTCGACTTATAATCAGATAGAGCGAGCACTTGTTCGTTACCGAATTAAGTAAGGGCATGTTTTTATTCGAAACTAAAGCTAGGGTATATGCGTAGGTGAATAAAATCACTCTATCGCTTAAGGTATGGCTTTGCACTGACCCAAATGTGGAGTAAGGGTCGGCGATCTAGCCTCTTAATCCTTAGGGCCTCCTGGGGTGGCGTATAGTATAACTTGATCGATTTGTTATAATTCCCGATCTTTTACAAGAATGAAAATGGCTGAATTAATTATTTCTTAAGTATAAGTGTAAAATCATAGACAATAGGAATGTGGCGATCCTGCTTGTTTAATACCGTCAGGGCTAATAACTAGTATGGATTTACAATGGGTGTCTAACGTGTTGCGGAATTTTACTCTTGCACTTGGCCTCATGATATCTGCTTGCACTCTGAGTGGGTGCGCTGGAATTAGTGCGCTTCCTGATTTGGGGTTTTTAGACCCCAGGAATGTATTTGGTCCTGGCTCTGACCCGTTAGAGGAAGTTCTACCAGGTAGCCAAGGAATACCCGAAAAAGATATCGGACTAACTAGGTTTCCAATAGAAGCAGACGGAACGTTAGTTACAGAGTCTCTAACTGGTGGCATGGTTGACGACCCAATTAATGCTCCACCGCCTCCCTTGTCAGCGCCTAGTGAGACTTTGCTTGTAACACCCACAAGTCGACCCCTAATCGGATCCCCCCCGCTTATGTTAGTTCCACCACCCGGCGGAGAGCCGCGTCCAGTGGGTACTTTGGGAGAACAACCTTCTGGTAATGTAACCGTAAGAATTTTCGAAGCAAACTCACCAGAGAATTCTCAGGATATAGTTTCCAGAGACTTTACTGCCACCGGCCCAACAGCTCAGTTGCAAGACACATCTAGTCAGGGAACGGTTATAGTATCTTCTCAATCTCTTGGTGCAGCTGCGCGCGGTAGAGAATTTATCCCGGCTCCAATATCATCAAACGGGCTTGTCTCTAATCCTCTGCGGCCTGGTGAAATACCGTTAACGAAGGCACAGGAGAATGCCCTAGAACGTTTTGAAATATTTGATGTTCTACTATCTGAAGAACTTGTAACTCAGCAGGAGTATGCTCAAAGACGTAAGGAAAATATAGGGGCTATTCTACCCTACAGTAATAATGCCCCTTCGATCGGGTTGCAGCGAAGGGTGCCTAGTGGTGAGGCAATCTCGTCACGACTAGCTGCGCTTAAGAGATCATTAGAGATGAGGGCAATTACACCGCGACAACACGCAATAGAGCGTTCCATGATTCTAGATGCCTTGTTGCCAGGAAATCCAAGAGAACGGGCTACACCCAATCCACCTCCAGCAGATATAATAGCCGCCGCTGCCATTGTTGGTCAGCTGGAACGCCTCCGTTTTGAAGGTGTGATTACCGATAGAGAGTTTGAGAGTGAGAGGCGGGCCATTGATAGATATCTCCAATCTGGAGGCTTTTCTGGCGAAACAATGAGTGAGACAGATAAAAGTATGGAAGTGGCTAATGATGTAGAGGCTGGGAGTATGAGTCCTTCTATGTCAACTGGCTTGGGTGTACACCTTGCTTCGTATCGGAGCGAAAGTGCCGCGCAGAGCGGCTGGGAAAGTCTCCAATCTAAATATGGAAGCCAGTTGGGGGGTCTTTTACCCGTTATTCGTCGCGTAAATCTCGGCGTCGACCGAGGCACATTCTACAGATTGTTCGCGGGGCCTGTTGCTGATGCTTCTCAAGCTAATTCCATATGCCAAGAGCTAAAGAGCTCCGATCAATACTGTGATCCTCTGAGATTCGATACTTAGTCACTCTGTAGGCCGCTGTCTTAAATTGAGATGTAATTATCTCTGTATTATCTAGCCCAAGTGGGCAATATCCACTTATAACACTCTTTCAGCAGTACTTTCCGCGGCCGGGATCGTCTATCAGTTTCTGTGCCTCATGTTCTAGGAATTATTCTGGGCTCTATGTACCCAATTCACATAGCATGACCGCAGGCTCAGTTATAGAACCGATGATAATCATTTCCCCTAATCTAGCTGCTACACTAGCCGCTGAAAAATCATTCCCATTATTTTCTAACACCGTTTGTATTTCACTATCGCTTCCTTCATGCACGACTACCTTTTGCACTTGTATCGGAGCGGGTGAGTCCTCATTAGTGAAATGTCGAACAAGTGCAAGGGTATTAGTTATATTTGCGATCCACAATGAACCATCAACATCTATGTCAATGTTATCAACGCCACTATCTAATGTGATCGTTCTAACAAAGCGCGATAGACCGTGGTTATTGTCCAAGTCATAGACCCTAATGGAATTGCCCATTGTCTCCCCAACATAAAGACGTTTAGAAATTAGGTCTGCATTAATTCCTCCAGAAGACTTTAATCGGCTATCTACTAGTGAGAAGTCCTCCCCGTTAAAGAAAATAAGGGGTGACAAACCAATACCAAAACCCATCTCAAGGACGCGCTCTAATGAATTAGTCGCACCTGAGTCGTTGGCAACGTAGAATTTCTCTGGTCCAACAGCAACAAGGTCGTTGGGGTGTGTTATTAAGGGGTCAGATAGAGTTTCAACATGCTCAAAAAGTTTGTTGTTCAGGGGTTTATCGAAAATCTCTATTCTTTCTTCAATTCCAAACCAATCATTGATGACAAATAGTCGTTCAGATCCATCTTGCATGTGGAATAGGCTGATACCATGGGGACGGAAACCCTCCGGTACTGACTCTAATGCAGAGGTAGGCTTGGGGTTAGTGCTATATAAATCGATTTCTAGAATATTACCCGTAACTTCATTCCCGGCCACCAGGCCGCGGCGGTCCAGAGCGGAAAGGTAGGCTATTCCTGTCTGCCGATTAATTTGGATATCTTCAGCACTCCCATGATTTGTAGGGACTAGCCAGCATATCCCCGGAGAAACACTTTGTATTTGACGAAAGGCACCACCACGCATGAGAAAAGAGGCAATCATGGTGGCCAGGGCAAGAACTAATGCAACTCCAATATAACTAGCTATCTTCAGCGATTTTCTCATAACCATTGGCCCCTAATTCTGGATATAACTCTGAACATAACTAGTTTGACTATGTCTTAGTGTGGCGGCATAGAAAACCAAATAGGCTAAGCCGGTACAGTGCTTGTGCATCTATCTACAGGTTAGACATATGCTATGCCACGCTGAATAGATTATAAATTTTCAAGAATTACAACAAACAAAGGTGTGAATAACATGAAGATTGCATACATTGGGTTAGGCGTAATTGGGGCACCCTTGGCAGGTCACCTTGTCTCAGCTGGTTATGATCTTCAAGTCTTTAACCGTACCCAGTCAAAGTCAGATGAATGGTCAAAAAAATTTCGGGGACAGGTTTGTACTACGCCAGCCGAAGCCTGTAAGGATGTTGATATTGCTTTTTGCTGTGTTGGGGATGATCCCGATGTGACGCAAGTTCTTTTAGGTGACAATGGTGCCCTGAGTTCCCTTAGACCAGGAAGTCTCTTCGTTGATCATACGACCACATCAGCTGCCTTGGCCCGCAAGCTTTATGCAGATTGCTATGAACAAGAAGTTGCCTTTATTGATGCCCCTGTTTCCGGCGGTGAGGTTGGGGCAATCAACGGCAAACTCACTATTATGTGTGGGGGAAGGAAAGAGGATTTCCAGCGCATTGAGTCTATTCTTCAAATATATGCGCGGCATGCCCAATTAATGGGACCTCCGGGAAGTGGTCAACTTACAAAAATGGTTAATCAAGTATGCATCGCTGGTGTTATTCAAGGGCTCGCTGAGGCACTTATACTGGGCCAGAAAGCGGGCCTAGATATGGAAGCTGTAATAGATGTAATTTCAAAAGGTGCAGCTCAGTCATGGCAGATGGATAATCGCGCTAAGACAATGTTAGACGGTGAGTTTGATTTCGGGTTCGCGGTGGACTGGATGCGCAAAGATCTTCGTATTTGCATGGAACAGGCAGGAATGCTTAACGTGGAAATGCCAGTTACTGCATTGGTTGACTCGTTTTACGCTGCTATCCAGATAGCTGGCGGCGGGCGGTGGGATACCTCAAGCTTGATATTTCGTCAAAGCTCTCAAAGCACAAAACAAACATGATTATCCTTACTTAGATTCCAACAGATCCTGCATTCGCATGGGTTGAGAAGGATTGGTAATCAATGCTTTTTTTCTGAAGAAGCGCATTATCGATGCGGGACCCATTCGAGAGCCACCTAGTCCTGACAGATTAAATGACGTCTTTTCAGCGTCTCGCAGGATGGCCCCTGTTAAGGTGGTATCCATCAAACTCACACCACCAGCATTTATGCGTTGCCCAATCGCCATTGCTTCTTTCTCATCACCAGCAATAACTGCGGCTGACAAACCAAATTCTGTATCATTAGCGAGTGATATAGCTTCATCTAGCGTTGCGTAGGACATGACAGGCATGATTGGCCCAAACGTTTCATCTCGCATTAGCTTCATCTGATGATTGACACCTGTGACCACTGTGGGTCGTACATATTTACCACCACCAATAGTCTCTGATTTTCCACCTGTTCGAATGATTGCACCTTGTGCTATCGCGTCGTCGAGTTGATGATCAATGGTGTGAGCTTGTCTCTCAAAAATGAGTGGGCCCACGTGTCCTGAACGTATATCTTCGCTATTCAGAACAATTTCTTCACTCTTCTCGACCAAGCGGTCTACAAACACATCATGAATCTCTAGGTCGACATAAACTCTTTCAATCGAGAAACATATTTGTCCGGTCGCGTGCACCGAGCCTCTTAGAACAGCATCTGTAGCGCGCTCTATATCTGCTGATTTAGTTACGATAACTGGGTCTTTTCCGCCAAGCTCCAGGAATGCAGGGATGAAGTTACGGGCTGCGGCTTCTGCAACTTTTCGGCCCGTTTGTACGGAACCGGTAAAACAGATAATATCTACATTATCGATGATTGCTTGTCCTGTCTCGCCGGCACCTTGCACGTAGCGGAGTACCTTGGCTAGTTCAGGTACATCGGCAATGGACTCTTGGATAGGTTCCACAAAGCGAGGTGTAACCTCGCTTGGTTTGATAATGACTGCACTTCCGGCGATAAGGGCTGGAATCGCATCGATAGAACTTAACATAAGTGGAAAATTCCAAGGGCTTATAACACCTAAAAGTGGGAAGGGAATGAGTTGTTGTGCTAACTTAGTTTCTGGCATTGTCGTTGAATCGCCGACGTCTATCGCATTGTTGATAATGCTCTCCGCCCGCTCACACCATCCCCGTATTCCCCAAATCACCGTGTCAGGCGCTTCACTGGAAATCCGCCAACGGCCAGTGTCTATTGCTTCTGCTTTAATGATTGATTCACGGTGTCTTTCTACCGCGTCTGCCCATTTTAGCATAACGCTAATACGTTCAGATAAAGGTGCTTTTCCCCATTGTATTTGTTCAGAACTAAGTCTCTTGCAGTGCTCTTCAATTTCGGAACGTGAGGTGACTTCAAACTGATAATCAACCTCTCCAGTTCGAGGATTCTTAGCAGCTATTCTAGTCATATCTGCAGCGTCTTGGGGCATCCATTGCGACCTATAAAGGGGATGGTATTACGCATAACCTTGAGTAACTCCAAAATACTCAAGTAACTGCGCTGAAGAAACTGTAGGTCTCCGGCATAATGCCGGAGACCTGTCTCGCAAGCCTATGTTCTTACTTAGATGGTTTTACAAATAAAAGGGTGAAACGGTCACTTTCCCCAGCTGCTAGACTCTTTTGCCGATCAGCACCTTCGAGGTGAGGGAAGCCCTCACGTCCGAAATAACGCATAGTTGGTGGTAACCGCCAGACTCGCCCTTCGTAGTCTTTGTCATCCATTGGGTTATTGTTGATCTCACTCGTCGACACCAATTGCCATCCAGCATCTTCCGCCAGCTTAATGGTGTAGCCCTCATTGACATATCCAGAACGAGCTTTGGGATCTTGTTTAATCGTAGGATTGCCCCGGTGCTCAACAATACCTAAGTGTCCACCAGGTTTGGCCGATTTGAACATCATATCCATCATTTCAGAAATATTTCCCGATCCCATCCAGTTGTGAATATTTCTAAATGTTAAGACTAAATCTGCTGTACCTGGTTCCACAGGCTCCATTTTTCCTGGGCCAATGCCGGCTATAGTGGCATCGCCATAGATATCTGCATTCTCTTCCCAGGCTTTTGTGTGCCTCTCAAAGGATGCCTTAGCGCGCTCACTAATATCAGGATGAGATAGTGTAGCCACATACTTGCCGGTACTTGCAACGACAGGGGCAATGATTTCTGTATACCAACTCCCTGAAGCGTTAATTTCGAGTACCGTCATATCGTCTTCTAGACCGAAGAATGTGAGCGTTTCGTATGGATTTCGATAGGCATCTCTCGCCTTTTTCTCTTCCGAGCGATGTTCGCCAGAAATCGCAGCCCGCAGGCGCATATCAGTATTTTCACTTTCGTGGCCATCAGCAAGCGCTAATGACCCGCTAAGTAATGTGGCAAGCGCCGCAGCACTTACCAGTGATTGTCCCATGAAATTCATTTTGTGTTCCTTTTATCAGTGGCCATAAATAGGCGGCAGTTGGATTACTGCACAATTTGACGTTCGGGTGGAAGCCTCAAATATATTTCTCATTCATAATAATTGCTAACTTTCCAACATATCTAGATTTTTCTCCGGTTCAGGTTGGATTAGTTGCGCTGCTCCTGCAATCAAGGCCCAGGCCGCAATCCACCAATATTGCCATACCCCAAAACTAATGAGGGATATGGTTATAATCGCCAAGAAAGCTGCAAGAGCCATGGCGATTTCTTGCCCACTCCTGATCTTTCCCTCCAAATTACGCCATAGCTCCCACAGGATTATACAGACGGCTATAACCCCCACTATTCCCAGTTCGAGCCATATTTGTAAGACTGCATTATGAGGATGTAGCGGCAGGGCCGGCCAATTCGTACCTTCGATTATAAGCCCTTCATTTCCAATGTCTCTAGAAGTATCAAAGCCATACCCTAAGATGGGTCTTTCGAGAATTAGTTCGGACGAATATTGCCAAATTTCTAACCGCTGCTTGACGGCGCGGCTGAGTTCTACCCCATTTGATTCCAAATTTTCTACAGTAACAAAAGAAGTCATTATTATTGGAGCACTTAGCGCAAAGCAGGCTAGGCCTGTAAAAGCGAGACGAGTAACAGAGCGAGGTATCCAATGGGCTAAACCATAAGCAATACTGCCAATTACTATGGCCAAGGCGCTTGCTCCCATTGGAAGCCGATAGGTTGCGACGAGCGAAATTACAATAAATAGGATACCGATCCATTGGCGTCTAAAAGTCTGTCGAACTATCGTAGCTACGATGAAGCAGAGTGGAGCAAGAAAAGCAGTGCCCCGTGCAGCTACCATTTGTAAGTATGGAACCCATTCACCATCTCGTGGTTGGGAATCCTCCGGCCGTATTATCCGATGCAAGAGAGCCTCTGTCGCACCTTCGACAAGCAATACGAAGAGTAGAAATGATGACGTGCCTATAACAAAGTATATTAACTTCTCTTTCTCAGAAATAGGCATTTGGCCGACGGTGTGAACGAATAGCAAGGCCAGTATAATAACTAAGGTTAGCCTAAACAGTGAAAAAATGTGGAGATTATCTGACCAGATGAATGATAATGCAGACCAACCTATCAGTATCCAAAGTGTGAGAGCAAACCGAGTACTTAAAGCCTTTTTTAGATTCCTGACCAAGGACTTAAACGATACCTGTCCAAGAATTGAAAAGGTGATAAGTGGCACTGTCCCCATCTTTGCAAATGCTGCTACGGGCCCAAATAGAGCGTAGATTGTTGCAAGAATCCAAAAAGGATGCCTTGCTGTCTTGGCCTGATTTGAAAAACTTTGGTCCGATACACTCATATTGAGCCACAGGAAGAGTGAAAAAATACTAATGAGACTGTATCGTTATTATCACCTTAAGCGATACAATTAAAAGTAACCTCACGTGTAACCGCTCTCTAGGGATCAAATATATGTTCGAATGCTATAGGTGTATGCTAGATACTGCTGACCGAGCTAACTTTATTCCCCTGCGTTTTCTCTGAAGCTTTGTCATGTCTTCTCTTTTGTTTCAACCGGCTTTCCCTAACTTAGAAGCCCTGTGTGATCAACTATTTCGCACAGTATGGCACTTTCTTCCTATGGTTAATCATCTTGAATCTGTCGTATTTACATATTCGGGGGAAGATTTCGATTCAATTAAGATTGAGGATATTATTCAAAATCCGCAAGAATACATATCTAAGGATTTTGACCCAGCTATATGCCATTATGCCAAACGCTTTGCGGGTAAGATTTTTCTTAGAAAGGTAGGAACTGAGACCGCTGGGATAGCTGGACTAAAGGGGATTATAGTTTGGGATGCGTCGGATTCTGCTAGTGTTTCAGCATCACAAGCTATGGCAAATAGCGCTGGTGCGGATGTCGTCTTAGCAAGCCCAAATCTTGTGCAGCAAGAAACCCTGGAGATCATCAGATTTGCATATTCCCTGTGGCCACAAAGTGAACTCGAATCTATGGTGGAGAGTTCGTATAAGACTTTCTTAGATCATCTGAAACGTTGGCAAGGTAAATCAGTAAGTGTTTTCGGTAATGGACCCTCTCTTGGACATGTCATTGAGGGTCAACTCAGGCCTAAGGGCGAAATTCGTGCTGTTTGTAATTCTACGATTGGGGATCAGAAAGCTCTAGAATATTTAAAGCCTGAACTTCTATTTTGCGGCGATCCCGTTCAGCACTGCGGTGTATCGCTCTATGCAGGAAATTTCCGAAGTAGCCTAGAGCGGGCTCTCATGGACAATAGCAGGGTACTTTTCACCCAACTCGGATATGTTCCTTATTTTCGTGAAGTTACGCCCCCTGAACACCATGATCGTATTATTGGGATAGCGAACGATATACGAGCTGATTTCAATCTTGATTTGAAAGCTGAGTACGTAACCGCAGCAACGGCTAATATATTCACAATGCTGGTACTCCCAGTGGCATTCACTATTTCAAGATGTGTAGATATTTATGGATGCGACGGGATGCCTTTTAAGTCTGCTACGAAACCCTGGTCGCATGTTGAAGAGAGTGATTACAGTAGTAAGATGTCAGTCACCCATCGAGTTCATAAAGCGTTCTGGAAGAGAAACTATGAAGAGGAATATTGGGCTTATAGCCAAGATCTAATCCAAATTCTCGACGCTGCGGAATCTAAAGGATGCCAAGTACAGGTTCGCACTCCATCTTATGTACCTGCACTGGCTACTCGATATACACCCTAGCGACTAGCTAGCTCTTGCCGAGTGACTTGGCCACGATTTCTGTGACATCACTGGATAGGCCTTTCTGCTCTATGATTCTTTCAAGGTTATACCTAATGAGTAATTGCCGGTCTGCTGCGTAGCTATTCCAGCTTTGGAAGGCGCTAGTAAGACGCGCGGCGACCTGAGGATTAAAACTATCAATCTCGATAATCTTTTCAGCTAGAAAGGCGTAACCCGAACCATCCGAATTGTGGAAAGAGGTTGGGTTCTTAGTAGCAAAGGTTGAAAGTAGGGCACGTATTCTATTGGGGTTTGTAGGATTATACTTGGGATGTTTTAGAAGGTTTCTGACCCTAGATAATGCACCTGGAATAGAAGACATAGCCTCTAACGCAAACCACTTATCGAGTGCTATGGGATTTTCTGCATAGAGAGTATGGAAGTCAGACATTGCAGTTCGCCGTTCTTCACAATCGAAATTATTTAGAGATTTTAGTGCGGCCCATCGATTGGTCATGTTGTCTGCGACTTTATAGTGGTCCAATGCCTGTTTGAGACCTTCCCCTGACGGATCATGAACGAGAAATTGAAGAGCGGTGTTACTTAGCGCCCGTCTTCCAATATCTTCGGAATCAGGAAAATAAGCACCTTTGACTTTGAAGTCTTCATGGAGCCTGAAGAGCATGGATCTATTTGAGGCTACACATGTTCTGAAAAGCCAGCATCTCGCCTTATGTACTAGAAATGGATCTATGACATCCATTCGATCAGAAATGACTTCCTGACTAGGTGGTAGCAGCATTAGTGCAATTTCGGCTGGATCTGATTTGGCTTTTGACATCAGCAGAGGAAAGACTAGGTCATAAGTGGTTTGGGCTGTGTCCTCGTAGCACCCTGAAATCTGTGCGAGTAGGAGTCTGATTGTAAGTTCCTGCATGGCGTCCCAGCGGACAAATGTATCAGGATCATGTGTAATTATCGCGCCAAGTTCTTCCGGTGTTCTATCTAACTCCACGATGATTGGTGCGGAGAAGGCACGATTCAGTGAAATTTGTGGTTCACAAATATCAGATGGGAATCCCTTAAATCGGAAAGTAGCATCTTTTGTCTCCAACATTATCGTATGAGTTAGGTGGGTCTCATTCTCCTTTTTACCTAGATATGTTTCGAGGGGACCCAGGTCTTTATGGATAAATCCGAGAGATAAGGGAATGGATAGAGGGGTAGTTCGCTGCTCCGAGACCTTCCCCCTTATTTTCTGCTGCAAATTTAGAGTGTAGGTTCCACTTTGCGTATCCAAAGCACCGTTAGCTTTAACCACGGGTGTACCGGCCTGTTCATACCACTCCATAAACTGGTCTAGTTTTATGCCACTGGCATCACTCATCGCCCGGACAAAATCCTCGCAGGTTACTGCTTGTCCATCATGACGCTCAAAATACAATCTAATACCACTATAGAAAGCATTCGCACCAAGAATACTATGGATCATTCTTACTAGTTCTGCACCTTTCTCGTAGACAGTGTGCGTGTAGAAATTGTTTATCTCTGAATAGTGATTGGGTCGCACTGGATGAGCGAGCGGACCTTCATCCTCAATAAATTGATTCGCACGCAGCATACTAACGTTCTGGATCCGTTTTACATCAGGGGACTGCATATCGGCTGCGAATTGTTGTTCCCTGAATACTGTTAGGCCTTCCTTTAGGCTTAGTTGGAACCAATCGCGACAGGTGACCCGGTTGCCTGTCCAATTATGGAAATACTCGTGGGCTACAATACTCTCGATCCATTCATAGTCTTCATCTGTGGATGTATTAGGGTCCGCAAGGATGAACTTATCATTAAAAATATTTAGTGACTTGTTTTCCATTGCACCCATATTAAAGTCGGAAATGGCTACAATATTGAATTCATCCAGATCGTATTCTAGGTGATAGGTGTCTTCATCCCATGCCATTGCCCGTTGAAGGGCGTTGATCGCGTACTGCCCTTTACCTTCTTTCCCTTTTTCGACATAAAGATTCAGTGCTACTATTTTCCCGGATCTAGTCTCATAAGACTGCGTCAAGCAGGCCAGGTCTCCAGCTACTAGTGCAAATAAATAGCTTGGTTTGGGGAAGGGGTCCTCCCAACTGGCAAAATGTTGTCCGTTTTCCAGTTCTCCGAAGGATACTCTGTTTCCGTTTGACAATAGTATGGGAAATTGTTTTCTTTCCGCTCTTACTTCAACACGAAAACAGGCGAGGATATCTGGCCGGTCTAAGAAATACGTAATATGCCGGAAGCCTTCAGCTTCACATTGAGTACAGAAAATATTATTTGAAAGGTATAGACCTTCAAGAGCTTTATTCTCTATTGGCTTAATATTGGTTTCAACTAGCAATTCGAAATGTTCCGGCACCTCAAAAATTATGAGCGTGTCAGTTGTTACTTTATATTTATCAGAATCGAGAATTTTACCATCTATTTGAATACTTTTTAGCGCTAGGTTCACCCCATTCAGGATCAAAGGAGCAGTCCGTTCGTCAGCAACTAGATTGCGCCGCAGCTTACTCAGCGCTCTTACTCTTGTAAGGTTGGGGTCTAATTCAAAAGTGAGATCAATTGAATCGATCAAGAATGCTGGTGGCAGATAATCAGCTAGGTAAACAACGTTGAGGGGATTCTTGTTGGTATTCAAAGGATGCTCAGTTCGATTTGTGGACCGGGAATGTATACGGTTTGCGGGCTTTGAGTAAGCTATTAAAACGAATTATTAACATGCTTTGAGGTAATATAGGGTCGATAGAATGATATGATCCAGTTAGGGGAGGCGGATTATGCGAGTTGTCGCATTCGTACCCGCAAAAGGCCAAAGCGACCGAATCGAAAACAAGAATACGGTTATTCTTGATGGTGAACATTTGTTCAAAAGGAAACTTCAGCAGCTCCTTGAGTGTGATCTGATAGATTCCGTCTACCTTGATACCGAATCCGATGAACTTATTGAGTTAGCATCGGATTTGGATATTAAGGTCCTCAAAAGAGATTCTGCCCTAGCGTCTAATGCTACGGATGGCCACACACTTTTTGCTAACGAGTGTGCCCAGGTAGAGGCAGATTTATATATCCAGAGTCTATGCACAAGTCCGTTCATAACCGCTAAAACATTGGCCCGTGCCATAAAAACTCTTGCGGAGGATAGCGAAGCAGATTCTCTGGTTGCTGTGCAAAGAAAGAGACAATACATCTGGAAAGATGGTCGCCCTGAATATGGCGAAGGGCGCATACCCAACAGTATTGATCTGCCCGAGGCTATTATTGAGTCTATGGGGCTTTATATAGTTAAGGCTATAGGCGGTGCTGCTCCAATTAAGCGTTTTGGCAGTAGCCCTATTTTGTTTGAACTCACAGATGAAGAAGCAGTTGATCTCAATTGGCCTGATGATTTGGCTTTAGCTGAACGCATATGTGCTGGCTATCGCGCTTCACATAATGCTCAGCTCGATGCCATACGCCCTCATCTATACTCTTCTCTACTTGCAGATATTTCCAAGGACCGTAAAATCAAAGCGTTGTTGCCTCCAGGGTTTAGAAGAATCAGTGGGCGTTCTATTCTGGGTATAGCAAAAACACTTGAGCTGAAACACCTCGAGAAGGGCGAAGACTGGAAAGGTATTTATGATGCGTTATCCACATACGACTTTGTGCGACCAGGCGACGTAATAGTTGTTAATAGTGGAGTGAAGGATGCGGCGTATTTTGGTGATTTAAATGCTAATCTAGCGATTAGATCTGGTGCTATTGGCGCAGTCGTTGATAGCTTCACCCGGGATTCTATTGCCTTAGGAAACTTAGAATTCCCAGTCTTTGCAAAAGGTATCTACAGTCACGATATTAAATATGAGGGTACAGTGACCTCAATGAATCGGCCCATCAGTATCGGTGATGTATTGATAAATAACGGCGATTATATTTTTGCTGACGATGACGGAGTGGTCTGTATTCCAAGGCAGATCTGGCCATCTATTCGAGATGAAGCTATGGCATCTCTCAAGAAAGAATTTGATATTAGGTATAGCGTAATGATGGGTAATGATGTTGCAAATATTCTAAAGGACCATGGTGCTTTTTGAATCCTTAAACTAAAATCGATAGTTTGTGCAAGGAGCCTTCATTTGCGACCGCTTCCAAAGCGCATACTAACTTTTTACTTATGCCACCTTGGATTCATCTTCAACAAAATTCAGAGCGTCGTAAATGATAGAAGCTTGGGCATCAATTTTGCATGCGTTGGTGCTTAGGTAACGGCGCCAGGCACGAGCACCAGGACAACCCTTAAATAGGCCAAGGATGTGTTTGGTCAAGTGATGTAACGCTGTCCCACGATCCAATTCGGCCTGGCAATAATTTGCGTATTGTTGGGCAATTTCAATTCGTGATGGTATAGCATAATCGTGTCCAAACAGTCTGTGGTCGACATCAGCTAATACATACGGTGTTTCATAAGCTGCTCTGCCGATCATGACTCCATCGACATGCTGTAGATGTGCTTCAGCCTCTGTAATGTCATTTATACCGCCATTAATAACTATGCTTAGTTCAGGAAATTCTTCTTTTAGGCGGTATACCCTACCGTAGTCTAGCGGGGGAAGCGTTCGATTTTCTTCTGGGCTTAATCCCTTTAGCCAAGCTTTTCTTGCATGGATGATAACGGTTTTGCAGCCTGCTTGAGCTATTCTAGATATAAAAGTGTTCAATGGCCCCTCAGTATCCATTTCATCTATTCCTGTACGACATTTTACGGTTACTGAGACTGAAACAGCATCAACTATTGCTGCCACACACTCTTCTACCAAAACTGGTTCTGCCATAAGGCAAGCGCCAAAATGCCCGTTAGTAACACGGGGACTTGGGCATCCGACATTTAAGTTAACTTCGTCATAACCCCAGCGCTCGGCAATACGGGCGGCTTGTGCTAGGCCGCTAGGGTCACTGCCACCGAGTTGTAATGCAACCGGATGTTCAGCGGTGTTGAAATTTAGGAAACGCTCCTGACTTCCTTTCAACAGAGCATTCATAGGTACCATTTCTGTGTAGAGACGAGCTGATTTGGTTATTAGGCGAAGAAAGAAGCGACAATGTCGATCAGTCCACGCCATCATTGGAGCGACAGAGAAACGATATGGGTGGGTTTGGCCTGATGCAAACGGTCGATTCATAGGAGATGCCATGTTTTTCTTTCTGGTCGTAACCTCCAAGTTGTCTCTTGACAATAAGTTCATGAAATGTTCTCTTATGCAGAATGGGAACAAATAAGGAACATTGGAGAAAAAAATGGACGCCACACGGTACTTAAAAGACTCACTGGCTCTACTCGGCCTTTTTGGTGTGATCTACCTTTGGGGAGTTGTTGCATTCGCCTTGCAGGCTTAAATATTTTCTGAATTTCAGCAGAATAGAAGGTCCTATTGAGGCGGAAATCTTGACTTACTGACGTCTGATATTTAGCCTAAATTTCTGTGAATGATATTAAGAATACACTTCTGCACCCAACATTAGGTTAGCAGGTCATGACCACGGCCTTAGTCTCGTCAACATCCATAGCCCAGGCTACGGTGCGGGTTGCCCAGGCGCGTGTAGGTGACTCAACTTCCTTTTCTTTTGTGGATCCACTAGAGAATACCCTTGGCTCACAGCCCGGTGACCATGCCATTCGCTATGATGAGCGATGGGAGGATTTGAATCGACGGGATAGAAGACCGCGACAAGGCTGGCGGGATCAGCCATTTCATTTCGGAGGGATCTATGTCTCTCGTGAAGTCGGGGCGACCATTATGCAAGCCCAAGAGCAGGGCTCGTTACCTCAAGGTAGGTTATCTGCGTCAGAGGCCCAAAAGCACATTCGAATCTATGAATTTAACCAGGCTTTGGTTGGCACACCTGAGGCAATAACAACTGTTGGGATCTCACGATAAGTCCTGGGGTGTATTGGCGGCAGTGTCCGCTTGTTTCTATATGGCACTATTGCCTTTAGCACCTAACCCAATAGATTTATCAGGTAGCTCCACCTTCTCGATAAGTTAGAATGTAGAGATGTGACGTAGTGGGTTCAATACGGTGAAAGAGGCGGGAATAGGCCGTCCCCAGAGTTGGAGTGCATGAATGCTTAAGCCTGTTGTTGATTCCTCCTTCGACGTGGCATTCTGGTTAATCGATCGTGCATTGGATGATGGTGAATACTTGCAACCACCAAAAATGCACCATCTCATGTTCTTAGCTCAAGCATATTTTGCGTCAACCAGGTACGGAGAAAAACTCATGCCTGCCGTATTCTTGATTGGTCCGGAAGGCCCAATAGAGCCGACGATTTTCCGGGCCATGGAACGCGGCCGACCACTGGTTGATACACTCCCGCTAGAGGAGGAGGCTCTTCATGTTCTTGATAGTGTATGGCGTAAGTTTGGTCCAAAGTCCGTTGCAAGCCTGAATACTATTATAAAAAGCCATCCTCCATTTGCTCAGGCTCGAGAGAACGGTATTGGCACAGAAATCTCTTTTGATTCGATGGTAAACTTCTATTTTAGAACTCTAGGACAACAAGAAAAGACCGTGCGAAGGGATGATGCAATCTCAGATACGCTGTCGGCAGAGCGAGTAGTACAGCCTAAGATTCTGCGCTCCCATACTGGCAAGCAGGTTGCTGTTAACCCTTGGTTACCAAAGCACTTTGATAAATCGGATACAGGCGAGTAGATGTCATCTAGAGAATTTCACCCTCTGTGGCGTTGGTCTGAACCGATTTTCGTTGCCTTGCTGTGTCCTCGCTGATACACAAAAAATCAGTAGTAAGGTCCTAAACCTATGAACTTGTTCGGTTTCTATGACATTTCAAGATTAAGGGACCTTGATACAATGGTGTTCGGCGTGATCGACTTTCGTCTCCATTAGGTGAGACGTTAGGCAAGGGAAGGACAGCAGATGGCTCGCTCGGTAAGCACCGTAATGGTGCTGTTTGTCTTCTGGTTGACACTATCAGGCATTTATACACCATTCCTCCTAATAGCTGGTGTCTGCAGTGTTGTTCTCATCGCACTGTTGGTAGCCAAGATGGAGGTTGTTGATAAAGAAGGGCATCCTATTCATCTTGCCCTATCAGCTATGACATATTGGCCTTGGTTGATATGGCAAATCATTATTTCAGCGATAAGAGTTAGCAGAATTATCCTTAACCCCAGGCTACCAATAAGTCCGACTATGACGCGGGTTAAGATGTCACAAGAAACTGACGTTGCGCGTGTGACTTATGCAAATTCTATTACTCTTACCCCGGGAACAATATCAGTCGATATTGAAGGTGATGATATTATTGTGCATGCAATCACACGAGATAATGCCATTGATTTGGAAGGTGGCGAGATGGATCAGCGCTGCACTAAATTTGAGGGATCCGGTTAATGTTTTCTGCTGCTGCCCTGGCGATTTTGCTTGCTATAGGTTTCTGTGTTGTTCGCATTGCCCGGGGGCCTACCGTTTTTGACAGGGTTATTGCAGGTAATTCTATAGGGACTCTGTGCGTTCTCCTCTTGGCAGTTATGGGCTACGTTTTTGGCCGTCCAGCTTTCATTGATCTTGCCATTACATATGCCTTGCTTAATGTGATCGGCACAATTGCTGTACTGAAATTTTTTCGCTATGGGGACCTGGGAAGAGATGATGACGAGGTAGAGCAATGAGCGTAGACATTGTGCTCTATCTAGTGAGTTGGGCGTTATTGCTGGTCGGCAGTTTCACTTGTGTCGTCGGAGCTATTGGTCTGTTGCGCATGCCAGATGCTTTTACTCGACTCCATGCTGCAAGCGTAATCGATACCTTAGGTTTTGGTTCCATCATTCTTGGTCTTATGATTCAGTCGGGATGGACATTAGTAACAGCCCGTCTCGGTATAGTTTTGATCCTGCTTTTCTTTACCAGTCCCGTGGCTAGCCATGCAATTGCGCGCGCTATGCGGCACCGCAATATCAAACCGGTCCTTTCCGAAGACCGGACAGGGGAGAGGCATTAGACGGTGGAGTTTTTCATAAATCTCATTCTTTTGTTGTTTTTAGCGTCAGTCACCCTTGCCATTATCAGTGTAAGGAATCTGTTTGCAGTTGTGATCCTTGGTGGGGCATATAGCTTTTTCATGGCGACATTGCTGATTGCTATGGATGCCGTCGACGTAGGCATGACAGAAGCAGCTGTCGGCGCGGGTGTTTCAACGGTTTTGTTATTGTCAGCATTACACCTTACTAAAACCGAAGAATCTAGTATTCATCGTCCAAGTTTAATGCCATTGCTACTAAGTTTGCTAACTGGGGCGGCTTTAATTTACGGTACCTGGGGCCTGCCAGACTTTGGCATGGCTGATACGCCAGTTAACACCCATGTCGGCCGTCAATACCTTGAACGTTCCATAGAAGAAACAACGGTACCTAACGTTGTTACTTCTGTTTTGGCTAGTTATCGTGGCTATGACACTCTAGGTGAAACGACCGTTATTTTTACGGCGGGTATCGGTGTTCTAATGCTGCTACGCGGTCGTCGTCCACGCAGAGATAATTCAGAAAAACTTGGGGGAGAACACTAATGAGGCAGCATCTCATACTCCGGGTTGTTTCAAAGTTGCTCATACCTTTCTTATTGATATTCGCTATGTACGTCCAGTTTCATGGAGATTTTGGGCCAGGTGGTGGTTTTCAGGCGGGAGTTATAATCGCTGCAGCCTTTGTACTTTATGGGCTGATATTCGGCTTGCGTAAGCTCAAAAAGATAGTCCCAGCTGCTCTGCTAGAAATTCTAGTTCCACTAGGCGTTTTGATCTTTGCTGGGGTTGGTGTTGTTACTTGGCTGCTTGGGGGTAATTTTCTTGATTATAACCTTCTAGACCCCCACGACCCATCTCATGGACAACACCTTGGTATTCTCCTTGTTGAAGCAGGTGTATTAATTACAGTGGCATCTACCATGCTATTGATTTTTTATACTTTTGCGAGCCGCGGGCGCTGAGGAAAGCGTGATGGATGGATTAAACGAACTTGCCTTTTTTATTGGTGGCGTCAATCACTGGATAACTGTGTTCTTAATCATGGCTGGCCTCTACATTATAGTGTCAAAGTCAAACATGATTAAGAAGCTCGTTGGTCTCTCCATCTTCCAAACATCTGTATACCTTCTATATATCTCGCCAGGTAAAATCATCGGCGGTACAGCGCCCATTATTATTGAAGGGCAGCCCGATCAGCTTTATTCAAACCCGCTGCCACACGTGCTTATCCTGACGGCGATTGTTGTTGGTGTGGCGACGTTGGCCCTAGGCTTAGCGCTAGTTGTTCGCATAAATGAGGCCTACGGAAGTATCGAGGAACATGAGATTTATGGCGAGGACAGTGACTAGCCCATGTTGGATCAGTTTCCCTCTATTGTCATTGCGATACCGCTAATTGCGTCAGCTTTATGCGCTATAATTAGGCACGAACGCACCTGCTGGCTCATCTCTGTATTGGTCTCGTTTCTCTGTTTCTTTGGCTCGGCGAGTATGCTTGGTACTGTCCAGAGTGAAGGATATATCTCCTATAGTATGGGTGGCTGGGCACCTCCGGTTGGTATTGAGTATAGGGTCGACCTACTGTCGGTCTATCTTCTCATTCTAGTTTCGATCATTGCGACTGCTGTATTGATTTATGGACGGCAAAGCGTTGCTGTAGAAATTAAAGATGGCGTTCGCGGTTGGTATTATAGCATGTTCCTATTATGCCTCTGCGGTTTAATGGGTATTGTCATCACTGGCGATGCTTTTAACGCCTTTGTTTTCATGGAAATATCATCACTCTCGATGTACACCCTCATAGCATTGGGTAAAGATCGCCGTGCCCTGACTGCTGCCTACCAGTATCTCATTCTGGGAACAGTGGGTGCAACTATGTATGTGATTGGGATCGGGCTCCTATATACCATCACTGGCACACTAAATTTAGTTGACTTGGCAGAGCGGCTTCCGCCACTGCTTGAGACGCCGGCAGCTATTGCTGCTATGGCATTCATTCTGGTTGGTCTATCTCTAAAGGTTGCCTTGTTCCCGTTACACCTTTGGCTTCCTAATGCGTATGCTTTCGCACCTACGGTGACGACGGCTTTCATTGCGGCAACAGCTACTAAGGTCTCAATTTATTTATTAATGCGGTTTCTCTACTCAGTTTTCGGCTTCTCTTTTTCAGCTGAAATGACACCTATACCTGAACTTATTTTGATTCTTTCTACGTTGGCGATCTTCGTAGGATCTTTGACGGCTATTTTTCAAGAAAACGTTAAGCGCATGCTGGCGTACTCCAGCGTAGCGCAGATTGGATACATCACCCTGGGTATTGCCATTGCTAACGCAACAGGCCTGACAGGAAGCCTTGTTCATATTTTTAA
Organism: Rhodospirillaceae bacterium; assembly: GCA_045564915.1. GTDB lineage: Bacteria > Pseudomonadota > Alphaproteobacteria > Rhodospirillales > Rhodospirillaceae > JAQWRV01. Next base: position 173,074 of record JBJLGL010000013.1, on the reverse strand, counting down.
TCATGCAGTGATGAAGGGTGCATTGTTCATGCTCGTTGGCGGCATAGCGCTGCAGATCGGAACCGTCCGCATTTCTGACATGGCCGGAATAGGTAAGCTCATGCCTCTTACTATGTTTGGGTTTGTCATAGGTGGGCTCAGCATGTTGGGAGTTCCTGGCACAGTCGGCTTTGTCTCTAAATGGTACCTAGCCGTTGGTGCGCTGGAAAATGGTTGGTGGTGGCTGGTAGTGCTTCTCATGCTCAGTTCATTATTGGTGCTAATTTACATGGGGCGGGTTATCGAGTTTGCTTTTTTCCGCGAGCGGCCAGCTGGGGCACCAATTGTTACTGACCCTCCTAAGACTATGATCCTGACGGCTTGGGTATTCATTATCGCCTGCATTTATCTTGGTTTTGATACTTCATTTACTGTTGGCGTGGCAGAACAAGCTATTAAGGCATTAGTAGGTGAGAGCTAATGGATGTACTGGATCTCATTACGGCCGCGATTCTGATCCCGGTGGCGGGTGTATTTCTTATCAGTATTTCGGCTCCTAAGCCAAATCTGCGGGAAACCTTTACGCTGATTACAGCTGTACTCCTTTTCTTGGTTGCACTGAATATTTTGCCAACCGTGATGCAAGGTGGAGAGCTTTCTATATCGTTACTTAGCGTTTTACCGGGACTCGAAATTCTTTTTGTAATCGAGCCATTGGGTATGATCTTTGCAATGATTGCCTCAACCCTTTGGATTGTGAATTCCATTTATTCCATTGGGTACATGCGCGGAAACGATGAAAAGAATCAGACGATCTTCTATGCGTGCTTTGCCCTGGCTATCGCTAGCACCATTGGTATTGCCTTTGCCGGTAATTTATTCACCCTATTCCTTTTTTACGAAGTACTAACTCTGTCAACATATCCACTTGTCACGCACAAAAGGAATGATGCTGCCAAAGCAGGCGGACGCCTATATTTAGGTATCTTATTGGCAACGTCTGTCGTTTTCTTGCTGCCAGCGGTGATTGGTACATATTTTGTTGCAGGAACTGGCGACTTCAGGGTTGGGGGAATAATTCCTAGTGACACAAGTCCACTGGTTGTTGGTACGCTCGGAGTACTGTTCATCTATGGCATAGGTAAGGCAGCTGTTATGCCGGTCCACCGATGGCTTCCTGCGGCCATGGTTGCACCGACACCCGTAAGCGCTTTGTTACATGCTGTTGCGGTTGTGAAGGCTGGTGTTTTCACTGTTGTCAAAGTCATTGTTTATGTCTTTGGGCTAGATCTATTTGCTGGTGCAGATGCCACCGGATGGGTTGTGTATGCTGCGGGATTTACTGTACTTGTCGCCTCTATCATTGCCCTGGGACAAGATAACCTTAAGAGACGCTTGGCTTATTCAACGGTAAGCCAACTTTCTTATGTCGTTCTTGCGGCAGCTATGGCAACACCTCTTGCCATTATTGGTGCGGCAATGCATATCACAGCCCATGCTTTTGGAAAGATTACCTTATTCTTTGCGGCTGGTTCAATTTATACCGCCGCGCACAAGACAGAGATTAGTCAACTAAATGGGATAGGTAAGCGAATGCCCTTCACTATGGTTGCATTTACCATAGGCGCATTAAGTATGATCGGTGTACCACCGACGGCTGGCTTCCTCGGTAAGTGGTATATTCTGTCTGCGGCTATGGAAATTAAGGACTGGTTTGTTCTACTTGTCATTTTTGTAAGTACACTTCTAAATACTGGATACTTTGTTCCTATCGTCTATCGCGCCTTCTTGAAGGATGAAGACATTCCGCCTGAACATGATCATGGTGAAGCACCGTGGCCTATAGTGGTGGCTTTGAGCTTAACAGCTCTAGGTACATTAGCGTTATTCCTCTTCCCACAAGTCCCATTGATGTTAGCTAAAATGCTGGTAGGGCAAAGCTTATGAGCGACCAGACTAATAAACCTCATTGGCTTGATCGGCCTGATACAAATAAACGGCTATGGGCTATTTTCTTGGTCGTTCTGATATTGGTCTTCGTAGCTGAGTTTTTTGTCAGACACTCACATGATGGGGTTATGTTCACCACTGGTTTTCATGCGGCGTTCGGATTGATCTTAGGCGGCGTCTCAATCGTTCTCTCTAAAGGGTGGAAAAAGTTCTTTAAGCGAAAGGATACTTATTACGATGAGTAGCATATTGCTTCATCCTTCGCTGCCGATCCTTATAGGAGCTTTTCTTATCCTTCGCTTTCAGGGAACTGCTCGTAGTGTGGTATTGCTTACTACACCCCTTGTCGCTTTGGTTTTGGTCTGGATGACTCCAGACGGAGTTGTTCTTGCGATTCCTTATATGGAATGGACTCTGGAGCCGTTTAAGTCGGATAAACTCAGCCGCTTGTTCGCCACTGTATTCACCCTCATGGCGTTAGTAGGGAATCTTTATGCGCTGAAACAAGAGCGTATCCTCGAGCTCTTCGCTGCTAATATTTATATAGCATTCGCTCTGGGCGTTGTGTTTGCCGGAGATCTCATAACCGTCTTTATTTTCTGGGAAATGATGGCCCTAGCATCTGCCACAGTCATTTTCTCAGCTGGTACTTCTACTGCACGATCTGCGGGTATGAGATATATGATGGTGCACCTGCTTGGCGGAGTAGTACTCATGGCGGGTATCGCAGGAGAGGTAGCCGCCACTGGTTCTGTAGCATTTACCTCAATAATGCCGGACACGTTACCGCGGGCGCTGATTCTCGCAGGTTTCCTGCTAAACACTGGGGCACCGCCATTCTCCGCCTGGGTACCAGATTCCTATCCAGAGGCAAGTTACTCCGGCATGGTCTTTCTCTCGGCCTTTACAACTAAAACAGCGGTCTACGTACTTGCTCGAGGATTTCCAGGAGCTGAAGTACTGATATTTATCGGACTGTTCATGATTTTTTACGGCATCATTTATGGTCTTTGTGAGAACAATGCCCGCAAAATGCTTGGCTACTCAATCGTCAACCAGGTTGGGTTCATGGTTACCGGTATCGGAATCGGTACTGAGCTAGCGGTGAATGGCGCCGTTGCCCATGCTTTTGCCCATATCATTTATAAAGCCGTACTAATTATGGCAACTGGATCCGTGTTCTACGTTACTGGCAAGCGTAAGTTTACGGAATATGGTGGTTTGTTTCGGACTATGCCCATCACGGCTATTTGTTGCATCATTGGTGGTCTTTCGATCTCTGCATTCCCATTCACATCAGGCTTTGTTGCCAAAGCAATGATGTCTGAAGCGGCGTATCTAGAACAATTTTATTGGGTTTGGTATTTACTAGCGGCGGGCACAGCTGGCGTATTCCTGGATGTAGGAATCAAGCTTCAGTACTTTGTCTTTTTCAGCAAAGATTCAGGTTTAAGGCCACCGGAACCGCCAATACATATGCGTACGGCAATGATTCTATTTGCAGCTTTATGTATCGGTATAGGCCTAGCCCCGCAGACCTTCTACTCACTTCTTCCCTTTGAACAGGACTACGTGCCATATACAGCAGATCACGTGGTAACGCAGTTTCAATTACTGCTTTTCTCAGGTGCGGCCTTCTTCTTATTCCTGAAGTATTATGGTTGGAAGTTGATGGAAACATTAACCTTAGATTCTGATTGGCTATACCGAGTTTGGGGTCGCAAACTCATGGTCAACTTTGTCAATGACGCTGGTATTGCTCGTGATAGTATTATTAATGACGTCTCTAAAGGGGTGCAGAAAGTCGTCCAAGATATTCATTATCGTCACGGGCCGAAAGGAATCCTTGCGCGCACTATGCCAACGGGTAGGATTGTATTTTGGGCTATGGCCATGTTGGGTGGATATTTGTTCATCGAATTTCTAGCGGTTTACTTTTGAGAGTTGCTTAGCCGTCCGCTTTCTTGTTTCTAGCTTCATAGGGTAGCATACGTATAATGCTTCGCTTTCTGCCTATACTATTTTTTTGTCTTCTATACGCACCTGCTATCCCTGCACAGTTTCTTAGACCGCATGAGCCGTTTGATTCTTCTAAAGCGCAGAGTCTGCCGTTAGAAGAAGCTTTAATAGTAACAGACGATGAGGAGTATCAATTTCAACTTGAGTATGCGGATACCGATATTGCGCGGAGTATTGGTTTGATGCATCGGGCTGAGATTCAGGCACGTAGTGGTATGCTATTCGATTTCAAACGGGATCGGATGGTGGGCATGTGGATGCGCAATACTTTTATTCCGTTGGATATGCTGTTTCTCAGCAAAGCCGGAGCAATTGTAACTATAGTGGAAAATACTATACCTCATAACGAAAGAGTGGTCTCATCACGGCAGCGCGTTCGAGCCGTTCTGGAACTCAAAGCTGGTACGGTCAAAAGACTAAGAATAAAGCCAGGGGACCAAGTCCGACACGCTATGTTTGAGGAATAAAGAGCAGTATCTTGATTGCGCGTTTAGAAAATACAATAGCTGGGTTTTTCATTGCCCATCTTTTCCTTCATACACTTTCTACGGCACAGGCCCAATCCGGAAGCCCAACCGGAGGAGGGTTTATTAATCTCCGCGAACTCAATATTCAACAACAGCCAGACAGTGTAGCTGAGCTCTATCAGGTCGAGTGCGGGGTCTGTCATGGCGACGATCTGCGGGGTGCGGCGCAAGGTACAGCGTTAGTTGGTGTCGATCTTCAGTACGGTGAATCCATTGCTGAAATAGTGGAGAGTACGGCTAATGGCTTCCCTGGAAGCGGTATGCCCGGATGGACCACGATTCTTGCCGCGGACCAGATTCGGGCTCTAGCTATTTATATTTCAGAACAACGCCAAGGGACAAACTTGAATGATTTTCGCTATGACGCGCCCCTAGTAATCCCAAAAGATGTTATTGAAAGCAACTATCACAACTTCAAGCTCAAAACCATTATCAGGGACTTAGATCCACTACCCTTCAGTATCGCGCCACTTCCAAACGGAAATATTCTCCTTACTGAGAAGCGGAAAGGGTTAAGCATCGTTTCAAATGACGGAAAGCAGATATCCTTAATCCAAGGTACACCGAAGGCCTATGATGACTCCTTTAGAATGGTAGGTCAGCCCATGGGCCTTGGTTGGATGATGGATGTAGCCCTTCACCCCGACTATGAGTCTAACGGTTGGATTTACCTCCACTTCGGTGACCGGTGTAGCGCCTGTAACGAAATCAGTAGAGCCTCACAGCAAGATGTATCTATGAATAAGCTTGTGCGAGGCCGTATTAAGAATGGCTCTTGGATCGATCAAGAGACTATTTGGGAAGCGGAAAAGGAAGCTTACACACTGATGCCAGAAATTGCTGCTGGTGGTCGTATAACGTTTGATGCTGATGGCTATATTTATTTTAGCATTGGCATGAAGGGGCCGCTGGAGCACGTCGGAGTTCAAGATCTTACTTTGCCTTATGGCAAAATTATGCGTTTACACGACGATGGCCGTATACCGAAAGATAATCCACTAATAGACGATAATGACGCGATACAGGCTATATGGTCGTATGGCCATCGTAATCCGCAGGGGCTGGAATTCAATTCAGACCGGGGACAATTATGGAGTTCAGAGATGGGTCCACGCGGCGGGGATGAGTTGAATATTATCCATGTTGGTCTTAACTACGGTTGGCCTTTAATCTCGAACGGTGTCAATTATGACGGTACGCCTATCGCTTGGGGTGAGGTACTGGGCATAGATTTTGATTTAGATGACATGGTTCAACCAATTATCGACTTTACGCCAGCGCCAGCCATATCCAGCTTCATCTTTTATAATGGTAGCGATTTTCCATTTTGGAAGAATAACATTATCATAGGCACCTTGCGGGCTACCGACCTCTTGCGCATTGAACTGGAGGGTGGGAAGAAAGTTTACCAAGAAACTTTGATTGAGGACCTTGCACGCATTCGAGACATAGAAATGGGATGGAAGGGAGAACTCTACATTCTTCTAGAACACGATAGCGGTGGGAGGGTCGTTAGATTAATACCTGCAATATAAGGAACCAATAATTAGTTATCGCTTGCGTGCTAAAGTTAATCCATCTCCGATTGGTATCATACTTACCGTCACGCACTGATCTGTTGCTAATTTTTCATTGAGAGAACGGATAGATTCTGTATCGGCTTCGATGTTGGAGGGATCGGCAACACTGCCATCCCATAGCACGTTATCTATTCCTATAATGCCCCCAGGCCGAATGAGTTGAAGGGCGGCTTCGTAATAAGCAAGATAATTTCCTTTGTCTGCGTCAATAAAAGCAAAATCAAAAGTGTTTTGTTCACCAGCCTCCAGCATCTCCTCTAAGGTATCTATTGCTGGACCTAAGCGTAGGTCTATTTGAGCCTCAATACCTGCGCTTCTCCAGTGTTCGCGTGCTATTGCTGTAAAGTCTTCGCTTATATCGAGAGCAATAACTTTACCCGCGGGACCCATGGCCTTGGCTACGGTCATAGCGCTGTATCCTGTAAATACGCCAACCTCTAGACATCTTTTTGCATCTAATATTTCAATCAATAGGGCCATGAATTGTCCCTGTTCGGGAGAGATCTGCATCCGGCTGTATGGGTGAGATGCCGTTACTTCACGGAGAAGTTTTTGATCTCGGTCTTCGCGTACGCCAAATTTCTGTACGTAGTCACCAACAGATTCATTTAAGCCAATAGATGACGTTGACATTGTAGTCCTCCCAACAGAAACCCTTAGACGCTATCTATAGCGGAATGGCTGGATGGTGCCATCTATTTTGGGGATCAGTCACTATTTCCAAATGATAACTCATACATATAGCGGTAGCTGCTTGTTACTTACTCTCACCGAATCCAGACTTTGCTGAGATTACTCATATCTTTTTAACTAGGTAAGGCTCATGGCTGCTGATCCGCTAAAGATGTGCTGCCACAAAAGTCCCATAGGATATTCCTCGGAATCAGCGGCTTATGTCGGCTAGTGATAGTCTTTTGTGATAGACACTAGTAGACCTCTGACTGGTTAGTGGTTCATAAAATCTACTCTAATTCTATGCTGTTTTAGATTCATCTCTTGCCCCATTGTTACTGAAGGCTTAGAAACTGCCGGATTCACGGTGTCGGGGAGTGGCGCAGCCTGGTAGCGCATCTGCTTTGGGAGCAGAGGGTCGCTGGTTCGAATCCAGTCTCCCCGACCACTGGATTGGACGCGAAAATTGATCCACAATGGGTGAATTCATTGGCTTGAGCAGGCGGTGATGAGAGGTTTTACTTTGGGGGTAGGGCTATGAGGGCTGAGGTTCGTATTTACAGACCCGCAAAGACGGCTATGCAATCTGGCCGATCCAACACAAAGAATTGGGTGCTTGAATTCGAGCCCTCTGATCGCTCGAATGTAGATTCGCTCATGGGTTGGTCCGGTTCGCACGACACGTCGCGTCAATTAAAGATACAATTTCCAACCAAAGAAGATGCTGTGGCCTATGCCAAGGGGAAAGGTCTAAGCTATCGGGTCCAGGGCTCTAATGAGCGTCGTATTAGTGTCCGAGCTTATGCCGATAATTTTGCTTACAGAGACCAGTGAGTAGTTGCACTTTATTGATCTGGACCCGTAGCTCAACCGGATAGAGCACTCGCCTTCTAAGCGAGATGTTGCAGGTTCGAGTCCTGCCGGGTCCGCCAATATATTAGCTATAAACCGCAGTAAATAGCCAAAAACTGCACATATTTCCAACAATTAGTAACCAGACCCTTTTTGTGTGGCCGAGTATCGCCACAAGAAAGGGGGTGTCTTTCTGCCGCCGAGGAGGGGGGGGTAGGGGGACATAGCCGTGGAAACGTCATGTGCTATACTGATGGGCGCAAACCTCGGATCAAGGTGGATGGCAAGTTTGAACCGTCAGGAAAGAATTGGCGCTGCAGCGATTGTATGCCTATGCATCCTGTTGATAGGCGGTCTTGTCTTTGTTGAATTCCCAAACCTCAGGACTGACCCCAGCCTCAAAGCCGAGGTTGAAACAGTCGGGCTCCTTGAAAACAGGTTGGCCGAGGTCAGCAAAAACGCACCGGACTTCCGCTTGTACAACCTGAAGATGCAGCCTGTCAGACTTTCTGATCTGCATGGCACACCGATCGTGATGAACTTCTTTGCGTCCTGGTGCGCACCCTGCAAAATAGAACTTCCGTTTTTAAAGGCCGCTCACGAATTAGCCGAAGACCGAGGTTTTATGATCCTTGGCATTTCGAATAATGACCGCCGCGAAGCCATGGAAGCGTTCGCCAAGTCAGAAAATCTGACCTATCCTATCGTTATTGATGGCGACAATACTGTCGGGGTGGCGTATCAAGTCCTTGGTCCGCCCTATACGTATTTTATTGACGGGGATGGCCAAATTGCCGCTGTTGTCAGAGGAGAACTAGATGAAGCGACCCTTGAAGATAATTTGAATTTGCTGCTGAATTAAAAATGTCGCTGAACAAATAAGCCGTTGGCGCTCTAGGAGGAACTTATGAATAAGATTACCCTAGGTTTGGTGATAGCAGTCTCAGCTGTCCTTGGCTGGATTGTTTACACAGGTATTGCAAAGGAATCGTCAATTGGCGGCGTCTCGCTCGGTGCCGTCGTAGACGTCGGAACACCGGACGCAAACTCGTCCGATCCGTTTCTTAACACGACGATCGATGGCCGAGTGCTGTTGAGCTGGACGGAAAAGCCAAACCCGGATGAACAAGGGCGAAATGCCTTTCTGGCCCAATTGGACGGTCAAGGAAATCCTGTATCACCACGCCGAATTAATGACATTGAAGGCCATGTACATTGGTATGGCGGTGACAATCGCCTGAAGTTCTCAGCCGCTGCTGACGGTACCATCACGGCACTCTGGCAGGCGCCGATGGCGAAGGAGTTCAAGATCAGCAACGTATACTTTGCCAGCGCGACTTCTGACGGCGCATTTGCCGCATCGTCCGTTTTGAACGACGACGACAATGATCCACCTGTAGCGCACGCGTTCTCAACGGTCGAAACTGCACCAAATGGAAAGGTCTACGCGACTTGGATAGACGGCCGTAACAGAACTTTCGAAGGCATGGGAGAAATTAAATCGACAGAGGAAAGACGCGCGGACATCAAAATGCGCGACCTCACCATTCCCGAACATGCGATGAAATCTGGGCCGCGAGTGCAAAGAAGTTTTGCCGAACCGAATTCCCAACTTTTTATGGCTGTATCGGAAGACGGCGGAAAAACATTCGGTGAAAATTATCCCATCACTGACATTCAAGTGTGTGCCTGCTGCGTTCCGAATATCGCTTTTCTTGATGGTGGAGACACGGTCATTGTTTCTTACCGGAACGTCACAGATGAGAGCCTGCGGGACAATGTCATTATGCGCTCTGCTGATGGTGGAAAGACGTTCTCTGAACCCCAGTATTTTAGCCAAGATGGTTGGATTGCCCGGTTTTGCCCTCATGCTGGACCCTCCATGATCTCAGACGGAGAAGGGAACCTCCACATTTCCTGGTTTACACCGGGCACAGCCGAGCGCGGCGACGAAGGAATTTATTACGCGATGTCGAAAGACGGTGGACTAACATGGACCGATCGGGAACGATTGGCCGAGACTCCCAGTCATACCGTTCTTCACGCGGAGATCACGTCCGATGCAACGGGTAGATTATGGGTCGTTTGGGAAAACTTTGCTGAAGGGGAAATGAAACCGCGCATCTATATGGCTCATCGCGGTCCAAACGATTCTGCATGGAGCGAGACAATTGAAGTCGGCACTGGGAACGCGGTTACGTCTATGTTGCCGATGATCGCTTCGACCGGAAATGGTGTCTATGTTTCTTGGATAGAAAAAAACGGTGAGGACTCACAGGTAAAAGTTCGGACGGCCACAATACCTGTAAGTTAGAGCTCTCATCACAGCCCGATTTTGAAAGTTGCTCACAAGGTTGGCGGCTTTCTGTTTTTAGAATTACTGTGTATTGAGGCGGCGCAAGAATTGGATGAGGACCTCGTACTCTTCCTCTCTAAGGTAATCTACACCGAGCATGGGTTCTTCCATAACGGAGTCCAGTGAATCGGTCGGCCGGCCTACAATGATAAAGGTCTTTAGCTCCTCATCGGTGAGTTTTCTCATAAATGTATTCCCGACCAAAGGAACTCCCTGAAAGTCGACGCCCCTGCCATCGGGAGCATGACACACGGCACAGTGATCGAAGTAGACAGTCTGGCCTTTGAGGTATTCGTCGGTGCGAATATCGAAAGCGCCTTCAGTGAATAGAAGAATCGCAGCGCCAACACCAACTAGTCCAGTGCAAGCAATCCCGACGCTGACAGTTATCGAACGGTTGAGATTCAACACATTTCACTCTTTCAAGGCTGCGGCATAGTCCCCACGCTCATATGCCCCTATGCCCTTCATAAAGTCCTGCGCATACCCAACCTGACTGCTTCCAAGAAACAGCATGACTGCTAGCAATAGTGTTTTGAGTGAATTGGTCATACTAACAACCTTTGTATTCTTTCTTCACACACTCACGCGTAAGGTATTAGTTTAAACGCCATGTGTACGCGTTGAATACCATTACCTACCCCTTTTCAAGAGATAGGCGTAGACTTACCGATTAACTTTAAAGGAGAGACTTATGGCTGCTTATGTGGTTTCAATTGCAAGAGTTGATGATTGGTCGGAAAACTTTCAAAAGTATGCCGATCAAGCCGCAGATCTGACGGATAAACTCGGCGCTGAATATGTGATTCGGGGAGAACCGGTCACCAACGTTGAAGGTGAAATTTTCAATGATCGCGTTATGGTAATTTCCAAATGGCCGTCCGTCGAAGCCGCTCAATCGTATTGGAATTCTAAAGAATATCAGGAGATAAAACCTCTCCGGGACAATACCGGTATTTACGACGTCGCCATTTTTGAAGAAGCGTAAGGAGTATCTGCGTCCTAATTTCGGCATACAATCAGGTAATCAAATCTAGCTGCTTCCAAACCCTTATAAAAGTCTTGGGCATAGCCATCCTGACTGCTTCCAAGAAGCAGCACGACTGCCAGCAATAGTGTTTTGAGTGAATTGGTCATACTAACAACCTTTGTATTCTTTCTGCACACACTGGTGAACCAGTTGTTGGACGCTGCAATCAGGGTCTAGTTTAGGTCGCGCGCGACCCTAAAACCCCAGAAGGCCGCCATACGCCCTTCTGGGTCTCGGCCACGCCACGTCGGGCGTTGGCGATAAGCTTGGGTTATCCAGCCCCCACCGCGAATGGCCCGCCGATCACATGCCCCTTCCACTTCAGCCGCAGAACCATCAGTAGGTTGGTCAGGGTAGGGCAATATCGAGCAATCTTGATTCCACTCCCATACATTGCCGAGTATGTCGTAAAGGCCGAACTGATTGGGCTCGAAGGAACCGACAGGCGATGTATCAGCAAAACCGTCATCACAGGCGGGTGCATCCCAGTCTTCTGTGGGCCATTTAGCGGCAGCCCTCGTGTCGTACACATTGGCGTAACGACACGCGTCATCGGGCTCGGCACCCCAATAATACACACTGTCCGTTCCACCCTTTGCTGCATATTCCCACTCCGATTCAGTGGGCAATCGATAGCGCTGACCTGTTACGCCAGAGAGCCATGCAGTATAAGCTCGAGCGTCGCGCCAGGACACGCAAACCACAGCTTCATCATCTCTGACGGGCCGCTTGTACCCGGGGTCCCGCCATGTACGGTTTGGCGTCGACATCTCTGTCATGATCCACATGCTGCAATCAACGCCCGGCTCTTGTCCGGCTGCATCGATAAATTTTGCGAATTGGCTAACCGTGACTTCGAACCGGCCTAAGGCAAAGGAATTTGTGATTGTGACATTTCGCTCGGGTCCCTCTGAGCGTTCTGGGTCGCCAATAGAAGGCGTACCTTGATTGGGATCTACATTTCGCTCGGGTCCCTCCGTTCGCTCAGGATCGCCGTCGTTTTCACCCATGGTGAATTCCCCGGATGGAATTATCACCATGTCCGGACAGTCCATACAGTCGCGGAATACGGAACCAGACGAGAGAGTGACTGTTTGCGCTTCAGCGGTGCCTACGGCCATCAGAATAGCTAAAATAGATCCCGTGATTGCTGTCATGTTGATACTCCCCTTTAGCTGCTAACAGCCTTTGCCCTAAAGCCTCTACAATTATCGAGTTGATAACGATCTAAAGGCAGGGAAGCTTCGTACAAAAAATAATTATGTTTGTAAACGAGGTAAAAATGTCATCAGCAATGGATAAAGCAGTTGGAGAAACAGGGTCCAAGTTAGCCTTGCTAAAGGTTCTACTTGATAACAGTTTTGACTCGATTTTGATCACTGATACGACCGCAAAAGGAAGCATTACCTACGCAAATAAAGCATTCAAGAAACTCACAGGTTACGAACAGTCGGAGGTTATTGGAAAATCACCAAGAATTTTGCAAGGCCCAGGCACCGACAAAAATGTAATACGCAAATTGGCCACTGTCCTGAAAACTGGAAAGAGTTTTGAGGGAAAAGCAATTAACTACAAAAAAGATGGCACGCCTTTCATAATGCATTGGAAGGTCATTCCAATCAAAGTTGAAAAGAAGGTTGCTGCATGGATTGCTATTCAACGACAAGGATAGGCCAACTCTAAGTAGCTTTAGAAAGCAAGCCTACGCCCGTTAAGGGTTGTTGTTAATGGTGCAGGTTAAATGCTGCTAACAGCCTTTGTATTCTTTCTTCACACACTCAAGTCGACTGTAGTCACTCCGGTGAGAAATCAAGTAGAACCTTTCCGCGGTTCTTTCTGTCGTGCATATGCATTTGAGCATCTGCAACTTTCTCAAATCGCCATACTGAGTCGATTATTGGGTTGATGGTACCTTTTTGTAGCATCTGCGAAAGTGCATCGAGATGCCCACTAAAAACTGACTCGTCCTCCAGGAGCCCCATGTGCACTCCGAAAACGGCCTTGTTTGAACTCATCAATCCGAGAGGGTCGAAGCGAGGCATCCCCCACCACATGCCTAGCTCGGATAGTCGGGATCTCTTCTGCCCCTTCACAACAGCTGATGCTCCGAAGTAGTAGAGCTTACCGCCTTTCCTTAGAGATTTGTATGAGCGCTGAAGGTGTTTACCACCGACCGGGTCAACGGCATGGTGTACTCCACTTCCACCTGTCATCTCCTTGCAGACTTCCAAGAAATCTTCTTTTTCTCTATCAACGAACCTCATTCCCAGTGACTCTACGAAGTCCTTCTTTGGCGTGGAAGCGGTCCCCACAACCAGCGAAGCACCAAACGCACGGCATATCTGTGCCACAGCAGTGCCTACTCCTCCAGCAGCATGGTGGATCAGTACAGTGTCCCCTTCTGAAATCCTACCAAGGTGTACTAGCATGTGGAAAGCGGTCCCATAGGTAACTGGAATCGCGGCCGCCTGATCAAAGGAGACCGAGTCTGGAATTGGAATTACCCTTCTTGCATCTAAGCAAACTTTTTCGGAATAACCCCCAAAACCAGTCATTGCGAGAACTCTATCTCCTTCCTTAAGAGAACTCACTCCTTCCCCAATTCCAATCACTTCTCCAGCTGTTTCATATCCAGGGGTGAAGGGAAAGTCGGGATTCGAACCATAGAGTCCCTGCCTCATCATCAATTCTGCAAAGTTTACGCCCGCCCTGTGAATCCTGACACATACCTGACCATTCTTGGGTACAGGATCTTCTTCTTCTACAATCTGTATAGTGTCTACGCCACCTGCCTTTGGATAGATAATTTTCCTCATCAAAACCCCTCAATTCTTTATTCTGTGCTCAGCAACGGTTTTTTTCAAAGGGCTCTCAAGCTGACTGTATAGGTAGATGTTGGCCCAAATCGCGCCCGATGGTTAAAGCCGGTGTTAGCATCATGCCCGGTGTAAACACAGCCCCCAGACTGACACCGCTCCCCAGCACCTCCCCTGCAGCATAAAGGTTAGCGATGGGTTCGCCATTCTTACGCACAACTCGGAAATCATCATCCACAAGAATGCCCACGGATGACGTTGCCGAATGGCCGAGATGGATGATGGCGTAATACGGCGCCTTGTCGATCTTTCTCGGGAAGTGGGCGCGTCCGAAATCATCGGAGCCCGCTTCAACACCCCTATTGTAGTCGCTAACGGACTGCTTCAATCCTGTGGCGCTGACCCCGGCTATTTCGGCCAATTGACCGAGAGACTCCGCTCTATGGAACATAGGATGGTTGTTGAACTGGGTGCGCATTTTTTCCCGTGACCAGCCAGGAATGCCAGGCGGAGATGACTCAAAGATATCCGAGTCAAAAACGATGGCGTAGCGGAATTTATTTTGTTTCGCGAGAGCGGTTGCATGGGCTTCCTGCAGGGGTTCGTCTTCCCGCATGAAACGTCGGCCTTCATTGTTGACCCAGATCTCCCAGGGCGGGCGAATTTGCGGCACCGTTTCAAAACGATCAAAGATCGTTGTGGGATAGTTATCCGAGTCTAAAATCGAACCTGTACCCGAGCGATGCAGGTCATGTCCGCGCAAAGTGCCGCCGACTGATAGAGCTAGTTCGAGGCCTTTACCCAAATTGGTTGGATAGGTCCCCGTCGTATAGGTAGGTTGACCAATGAGGTCTTGAAAAAGACCAGGATTGTTAGCGTAGCCCCCAGTAGTAATCAAAAAATTATGGCCGCGGAAGACTTGCTCACCATTAGGAGCCTGAGCCCGCACGCCGGCAACCCTACCGTCATCTACCATAACCAATTCTGTTACGGGAGAGCTCAGCTGAGTAACAACCCTGCCACTGTCTAGCTCCGGCTGTAGTTCCCTGAGAACCACAGCCAGAATATCTCGGCCGGCGTTCGCACCCCACAGATAGCGGGGAGTCCGGTAACACTCCCGGCCTGGACTGGATCCCGTGACCGGATGGTCGTCGAGGGGCATCAGTCCGCCGTTCAGCAGCCAATTGATGGTGTCCGGCGCGTTGTTGACCGTTTGACGTACGACATTTTCATCCGCCAAGCCATCCGTCATGCGCATGACGTCTTCGTAGTGCTTGTCGGGGTTGTCGACGATACCTTTCGCCTCTTGCAGAATGGTCCCGCCGGCACTGATTTGGCCCATGGCAAGATGTAAAGTGCCGCCTACGGAGTCTGCCGCGTCAATAAGTAGCACCTTGGCACCCCGGCGGGAGGCAAAGATAGCAGCTGGCAGTCCGGCGGTCCCAGCACCGATGATGACATAATCCCATTCTATCATTTCAGCATCCATATTCTGCGCGTTCTACCCCCACAACTTCTCGCAGATTTCCATGCGTTCATTTTCAGGGCCGAGGAAGGTGAAAGCCCTGGCGCCGGTGTAAGGTTCGGCACGGACGGAATGTGGTTCGGAAAGCACCGTAGCAAGGTTACTTTCGGACACTGAACGGAACACGGCATCGATATCGGTGCAAGAGTAGGTTGCCATACAACACCCGGGGTCGAACATGTCTGCGACCGCAGGAAGCGGGTCCATAACCCTTCGTTCGAAAGTTCGCATTTCGATACCGTCCAAACCGTATTTCGGTGCGTCGCCCTTGAAGACTGTCAGATTGGCCGGCGAATCTGGGGGTATATCCCAGGTCTCGTAGAACAATCCTTCGGTGATGTCTTCGTCGAAGACCGCGACGAGACCCAAGGTATCCTTGTAAAAACCCCGGCTGGGGCCGTCTTTGACGACGTCCATATGAATATCGAAGATGTGTCCAACTGGGTTGGGGGAGGACGGGAAATCGTAATCCCGGGCTTTGGTTCTGGCCATGGTCATTACGAAATACGTGCCGCCGGGCGGGTAGCCATAGAAATAAGTATGCACGTTTGCCCCAGCATCGGTGAGGTCGATGGTCCTGAGTGGCCGGCCGACAACAAAGCCCGGGTGCGCTTCGAGTGTGTCGTGGAGACCCTCGATATCCTCCATGATCACGAACTCAACACCGCTCCATCGGGTGCCCATGGGTGTGGGGTGTTTGCGGTCTTGACCGGCAACGACCCGAATCATGCCCCGGTCGGATCCGGGGGAGCGAAGGACGGCAAAAGATTCACCGGCGCTTTCGGGCGCGATGCCCCAGAGTGACTCCAGGTGAGCGTCGATGACTCCTTCACATAGGGTTTCCCAGCCATATACGTCTAACAACAACTCCGCCATGTGTTGGGGATCCGAACAGGCATAGGTCATGCAAGCCGGCGAGGTAAGGGCAGACTGACTCAATTAGGTACCTCCTAGCATCTCAAGATGGGAGACATACGTTTAGTACTCAATACAATGTTTCCTAGGTATTGCGCAATTTCGGACGCAAGCTACCGGCGTCCCAGCATAAAATGCGTACACTTTATGGTCAGGACTCCTTCGATGTTTCCTCGAGGGTCATGCCCGATTTGAGGTTTTGCAAGCCAAGGGTGGCGACCACTGCCAGCGCCAAGGACGGTACGACCACCACGGTAAAGGCCCAATTCCATCCAAGTGGTTCGACCAATTGGGCGACTGCAACCGGATAGGTGGCGAAACCAATTTGCGCCGCGGCGCCGCAAATCGCCGCGGCGGTGGCCCGGGCTTTGGTCGGAAACAATTCGGCGACCATCGGCAACGCAACCGCAATCGCGCCATAAAAGAACACACTCATTGCGGCAAACCAGAAGATATCGGTGGCTGGTGTGCCGCCCAGCCAAACAAACCCCAGGAAGGCCAGAGTGCCGATCGCCATCCACAACGCAATGGTGTTCCGACGTGTGAGAAAAAACTCTCCTATGATCGCCGCGGCAATATAGCCCACAGCGCCGATACCGTACGACAGACCTGTTATCCCCACGGCAACTTCCTCCGAGTACCCACGAGTCTCGGCCAGAAAGGTAGGGAAATAGAATGCGGTGCCGGCATAAGCCCCGCCATGCAGGAACAGCATTGCTGCACACAGTGCGACACGTCGCCGGAATACCGGCTCGGTCAGGGTTTTGACATGATCCATCCAATGCAGTTTGTCTTCGGACTCCACGGTCTGCCGCCGAACGAGAAATCGATCGCTCTCCGAGAGAAAACGTGAAACCACGATGGCCACGGGAATGATCAGAAACGCGGGCAGAAAAATCTCCCGCCACGAATATGCAGTCAGAATCGGAACTGAAATCACGGATGCGAGAAACCAGCCAATCGGAT
Source organism: Rhodospirillaceae bacterium (assembly GCA_045564915.1). Classification (GTDB taxonomy): domain Bacteria; phylum Pseudomonadota; class Alphaproteobacteria; order Rhodospirillales; family Rhodospirillaceae; genus JAQWRV01. The sequence continues at coordinate 155,887 of JBJLGL010000013.1, read as the reverse complement.
AAGCGACTTGCAATAATCCAGCCAAAAGCCCCCGATACCGGGCGGGCGATACCTCTGAAGTGTAAGTGGTCGCTAATGGGATCATCGAGACGGTGAGGCCGAACGCCAATGCGCGGAGCATCGTCAGCGACAGAATATCCGGAGCGAAGGCGTGTAGTCCGACCAGGAAGGCTGGAACAATCATGCAGATGGTGAATACCCTGCTTCGACCGTAGTAGTCCGCGGCCAGGCCGATCAGAACCATCATCCCGGCAGCAACCATGAATGAGACCGACAACACCCAACCGATGATGTTGATCCCGACTTCGAATTCCGCCATGATTCCGGGAATCGCGTAGCCGAAAAAAGACTGATCCAGATTCGACAGGACGAGCCCGAACAGGCAAATCGAAAAGATCTTAAGTGGTTGGCCTTTGATTGCTTGCCAGAACTCGGTCACGAAAAAATTTTCCTTATATGCTCCTTATTTAAAGAGCAAAAGACACAGGTTAGATCCCTTAATCAGGGCAAAACACCTTTATATTAAAGGTATACTATTTCTATGCCGCAATAATTAGGTACGAATTTCTCTATAATAAAACTGATCATCTCTTCCTTGAGAGTTTGTCGTGGTGATACTCCCCTTTAGCTTTTAGCAGCCTTTGTATTCTTTCCTCATACATTCACGGGCTAGTCTTTGGGCTTTTTCTATCTGTGAAGGCGTCATTTCTTTGGCCAGTGCGTCTCTAAATGCTTTTGCATCCTCATAACCATTTGAAGCTGCAATGTTGTACCAAATATGAGCATAGACGTTGTCTTGTATAACACCCTGACCTAAGGCGTACATACCTCCTAGCCACCACTGCGCGTCCACATTCCCTTGCTCAGCTAGTGGCCGCCACTCTTTTAAGGCGGTGGGATAATCACCAGCAATAAATGCTCTCACACCTTTATCATAGTCTTGGGCAAATCCAGCCTGACTGCTTCCAAGAAGCATTATGACTACCAGCAATATGGTCTTAAGTGGGTGTGTCATATAGTCCACCATACCCATAACTATCTATGGTAGCCTATTCCTTTAGATTTACCAGAAACAATGGAAAGCTGAGTTCCGGGTAGGTGCATAAGTCGAAAGGGGCAAGCTGATGCATAAGGTAGTAGGGGAGGTTGCAGTAATTATAGGTGCATGTGCTGAAGGCATACTTTTCTAATTTATTATGAAAAGATGGGAAGGTGACTGTTGCCGTAGATTGGAATAGCCTGTAATTAATAAGGGTATCAATTAACTCCCGTGAGGCGGCTATTCTGGCCGTAGAGCTGCACTAATTTCCTTAGTGCCGTTTTTATCGCTTTAGTGATTTGATGAAAGGAAAGAGTTACCAATGCTTGGTAAGCACTCGCTAAAATATGTTTTAATGTCTTCCGCAGCTGTCGTTCTCAGTACACAGGAAACCCACGCACAATCAGCAATCCCAGAGATCATCGTGACTGCTACCAAACGTGCTGAGAACCTGCAGGATGTTCCGGTAGCTGTTCAGGCCCTAGATGCAAGAACAATGCAAGAACAAGGCATAAACACGTTTGACGATTACGTCAGATTTCTCCCCAATGTGACATTCGGAGGCCGGGGGCCTGGGCAGTCTACAGTTTATATTCGTGGCATGGCTGTAGAGCAGATTGGCGTACAATTGTCCGGTGCTCAAGGGTCAACCCCGAACGTAGCTCTTTATCTGGACGAACAACCGGTTACGGCACCAGGCCGTAATTTGGATGTTTATGCAACGGATATGGAACGGATTGAGGTCTTGCCCGGACCGCAGGGCACACTATTCGGGGCAAGTTCGCAGGCTGGCACCATACGCCTTATTACAAACAAGCCACAACTGAACGCGTTTCAGGCAGGTTTTGATGCAAGCACTGAGTTCACCAAAAGTGGTGATATGAGCGAATCCACCGAGGCGTATATCAATGTTCCTGTTGTTGAAGATAAACTTGCCTTTCGTGCTGCTATATACAGCGTTCATCTCGGTGGTTACATCGATAACGTTGTAGGAACGTTCTCTATCGACCCCAATGTTAATCCGCTCTCAAGTGTTACTGGAATAGGCCCCGCAACATTTGTTGACGCAAGCAATGCGAGTATTGCGGAGAAGAATTTTAACGACAGCTTCTACAAGGGCGTACGCTTGGGGCTGAAGTGGGCTGTAAATCCAGATTGGGACGTTCTGATGCAGCATACGCGTCAAGAACTTGGTGCTGACGGCGTATTTGATTACGATCCGGAAGTTGGTGACCTGCAAGTGGCGCGGTTCTTTCCCGATAACCTGCGCGATGAGTTTGATCAGACCTCATGGACTGTTGACGGTCGCTTAGCGATGCTCGACGTCGTATATACAGGCGCGTATTTAAACCGGGATATCGAACAGTCAATAGATTATACCGGATATAATAACGCCGGGGCATTCATTGCCTACTACACATGTACCTACGATGCCGTTCGTGAATGTTTTAATCCAGCCAAGGGTTTCCAGGGTATTCAAGGGCAAACTCGTAGCACGCACGAGTTTCGCTTTAATACACCACAGGAAGAATCTCTGCGCGTAACAGCGGGTGTGTTTTTCGATAAATTTAAGATCAAAACCCAGGATGACTTCAATTACTTTGCTAACTACGATCGAGCTGTACTTGGTTTTCCCGATCCCTTATCGCCTCTTGCAGCAGCGAATCGTAGTGTGAATCCAAACCCGCGTTCCCGTCAGATCGGTTTCTACAATGATATAACAAGATCGGAAGAGCAGACCGCGATCTTTGGTGAGGTGACCTACGACTTTACCGATCAAGTTTCTGCTACGATTGGTGCACGCTATTACGATTTGGAACTCGATCTATTCGGATCATCTAATTTTACTGCTGGTGGCGGACGAGATTACGATGTGTCGGGAGGGCACACACTTGCACCACTCTCCTCCGATGACTTAATTCTTAAGGGTACAGTGAGCTATCGTACGCTAGATGATAAGCTATTTTATGCAACGTACTCCGAGGGATACCGACCAGGAGGGTGGAATCGAGGGGGCGGACTGGCGTCACGCAATCCCGCATTTCCAGGCGTTGAAACAATTTATACCACTGACGATGTCAAAAATTTTGAATTCGGCTGGAAAACGAGTTTCCTAAACAATTCGCTGCGATTTAACGGTAACGTCTACTACATCGATTGGACGGATATACAAGTGAAGCGGTTTGACCCGCAAAATGTTTCTATCCTTACGTTTATCGAAAATTCAGCAGATGCGGAAATAAAGGGCATTGAGGCTGACATGACTTGGCAGGCGACCGATGAGCTGACCCTATTCGGTGCGTTTTCCTACAACGATACTGAAGTTTCTGAGGTTAACGCTCAAGTGATTGAGCTTGCGCCGGTAGGCAGCGAATTGCCTCTGACGCCTAAGTTCCAAGGTACATTTCGTAGCCGTTATGTCATACCTGTCGGTGATTACGACTTATACGGACAGTGGGCGGCACAATATGCGGATTCGAGCTTTAGCTCCTTGATCGCGGCTGAGCGAGAGCAGCAGAGTAGCTACTTCACCTCAGATTTAGCTGTCGGGACATCGACTGAAAACTGGAACGTAGAACTATTCGTTGAGAACGTCACGGATAAGCGGGCTGAGCTGAATATTAACGTTCAGGATGATATTCGTCGTATAACCACAAACCGCCCGCGGACGTTCGGGTTGCGAGTATCCTACGACTACTGATTTACAATTCACGCCCTAGAGCTTGAATGCAGAAGATCTATAATGGGCAGCTTTAACTAGCTGTCCCATTATTTTTTGAGAGGAAGACTTTGCATCGTGGTCGCAACAACGAATACGGTTGAGGCTGCAAGATCATTGCTACAGGCGGGTCGTGTTGAAGATGCAGTCATTGTAGTAGAGCAATTGCTCGAGGCAAAAGCCGACGATAAAGACTCATTGTATATTCTTGCGGTCTGCCGACGGTATCAGTCTAGGTTCGACGATGCTTTAGCGGCTATTAGATACTTAAAGATTGCGGAGCCGGATTATGGCCGGTCATACCAAGAGGAAGGTCATATATATCGAGAGTTAGGAAATACGAAGGCTGCTGCCATTGCTTATGAGCGAGCTGTCACTTTTAATCCGGGTTTAGTAGCGAGCTGGCAATATCTTAGTGCAATGCGAAATGCCGAAGGTGACGTCGAAGCTGCAAAGGTGGCGCAAGAAGAAGCAGAGAGGCTAAAGGCGCTTCCTCCAGCCTTAGTCAGTGTGCTCAGCTTTATTCACGAAGGTAAGTTGAAGAAAGCGGAACAGGTCTGTCGCAACTTTCTGCAAAACGATAAGAAGCATGTCGAAGCTATGCGATTACTGGCAGATATTGGGGCTCGCCTCTATGTATTGGATGATGCTGAATTCTTGCTCGAAAGTTGTGTTGCGTTTGACCCTGATAACCGCCGCGCCAGGGTAGATTATGTAAACGTCTTACATCGTCGGCAGAAATTCGAACTGGCCTTAGACCAAGCGCGTCTACTCTATGATTCAGACCCGTTAAATCCTGCGCTAGAGACATTATATGCCAATGAGCGCGCCGCAGTGGGTGAGTTCGCTGAGGCGCTTGACCTCTATGATTCTGTGCTAACTAAAGTGCCGGATAATGCTCATGTGCATATGGTCAAGGGGCATGCGCTCAAAACGGTAGGCCGCCAAGAGGAGGCTGTAGAGTCATACCAGGCTGCTTATGCAATCAGAATGGACCTTGGCGATGCCTACTGGAGTCTGGCTAATCTTAAAACGTATAGGTTTAGTGCGGATGAACATAACCGGATGGCCAACGCTGAACAGGAGCCGGGCACAACCACCATAGACCGAATCCATCTTTGTTTTGCATTAGGCAAGGCACACGAGGATGCTGGTGAATTTGAACGCGCTTTCTCATATTACGAGCGCGGTAACCAACTGAAGAAGCAGAAAACCCGCTATGAAGCAGACCGCATGAGCGAGGAGCTTCAAGCGCAGGTAGACACCTGTACGTCTGATCTGTTTGCTAATCATTCGGGTGCAGGGTCTGACTGTGATGCGCCTATCTTCATTGTCGGCTTACCGCGTGCGGGTTCAACGCTGGTAGAGCAAATTCTTGCCTCACATTCACACGTGAAAGGCACGATGGAATTACCCAATATCCCAGCTCTTGCTCATAAGCTTAGTGGGCGAAGAACCTTTGAGGATCAGCGGAGATACCCAGCAGTTTTAGAAAAACTCTCCGGTGAAGAGCTAAGGGCATTCGGCGATGCTTATGTGCGCAATACGGAAATCCATCACAAAGGTGCGCTAAGATTTACTGACAAAATGCCTAATAATTTCCGGCACATTGGTCTCATCCATTTGATCTTGCCAAACGCCAAAATAATCGATGCTCGCCGTGATGCGATGGCATGCTGCTTCTCGGGCTTTAAGCAGCTCTTTGCTGAGGGCCAGGAGTTTACATATGGACTCAATGAGATAGGACGCTATTACCAAGGTTACGTCGATCTTATGGCTCATTGGGATATGATATTTCCCGGTAAAATCTTAAGAGTTCAATATGAAGACGTCGTGACGGATGTGGAAGCTCAAGTGCGACAGATTCTTGAGTTTTGCGATCTACCCTTTGAACAAGCGTGTGTCGATTTTCATAAAACAGAGCGGATAGTCAGAACCGCGAGTTCGGAACAAGTCCGCCAGCCGATATACTCTTCAGGTGTGGATCAGTGGAAAAATTTCGAGCCTTTTCTGGAGCCCTTAAAGAAAATCTTAAGTGCCGAACAGCCTATTTCCTAAGGTATCTCGGGGCGCACCATAGGAAAGCTCGGAACGCGGCTATTGTAATGTTGCAATCGATTTTAGTGCTGACCTCGTGCAGTGCCGGCATTACACGTTCTTCGCTGAATTCGTCAACTCGGCTGCCTGCAATTTTATGATTTCTGCGCGAAGCGCGCGAACAAGACCGAACGTTGCAAATAGTATTACAACTGTGAAGGGTAACGCACTTGCCACAGTAGCTGTTTGCAAGGCACCGAGGCCGCCAGCTAGTAATAGAATTGCAGCCACCAAACCTATTGCTACAGCCCAGAATACCCTTTGCCAGACAGCGGTATTCGTTTCACCCCCAGCGGTTATGATATTCATCACCAGCGACCCGGAGTCTGATGAAGTCACGAAGAATGTCATGACCAGAATAATAGCTATTAGAGAGGTGACTTCAGAAAGTGGCAGGTTCTCGAGAAACTTGAATAAGGCTACTGGCATGTTCTCCGATACTGCGACTGCAATACCCGCACCGTCACCTGCCAGCTCAAGGAAGAGGGCACTATTGCCAAACGCTGTGAACCATAGGAACGATACAAGGCTGGGAATCAATAGAACTCCCAATACGAACTCGCGCACGGTCCTTCCTCGAGAAATTCGTGCAATAAACATGCCAACAAATGGTGACCAGCTGACCCACCAGCCCCAATAGAAAATTGTCCAGGCACCGAGCCAACCGTCGTCCTCTTCATAGACCCTTAGGTCGAGGCTTCGGTGAAACATGGCTTGCAAATAATTGCCAATATTTTCAACATAACTATTGAAAATGAGTAAGGTCGGACCAGCGGCGATCACACATATCAATAATGCGCATGCTAGCAGCATATTCAGTTCGGAGAGCCGTTTGATACCCTTATCGAGACCGGAGACAACTGAAAATGTAGCTAAGCCTGTAAGTAATACGATAAGCGCGATGTGAATGGATGTTCCTGTTGGTACATCAAAGCGATACGCTAAGCCCGCATTAATCTGTGAGACCCCAAAGCCGAGAGACGTGGCAACGCCGAACAAAGTGCCGAGGACGGCAAAAATATCAACGACATGGCCTATGGGACCGTAAATGCGATCTCCGATTACAGGATACAAGGCCGAACGAATTGTCAGGGGCAGGCCACAACGGAAACTAAAATATGCCAGCGCCATGCCCACCACTACATAAATCGCCCAGGCATGGAGCCCCCAATGAAAAAATGTTATTTCCATAGCCGAACGCGCTGACTGCCAGGTTTTTGGTTCTCCTTGAGGTGGGGCGGCATAGTGCATGATAGGTTCGGCTACGCCAAAAAACAGGAGTCCGATTCCCATCCCCGCGGAAAATAGCATCGCAAACCAAGACGCATAACTATAATCTGGCCTAGAATGATCTGGCCCCAGGCGTACTTGACCCAGATTGCTGAAAGCCAGGAAGAGACAGATGATAAGAAGCGCGCTGACGCTGAGGGCATAGAACCACCCTACGGTCTCTATGATCCAACTATTGATGCTGTTAAAGATGCTTCCGGCTATCTCAGGTGATAGTACTGTGAGGACGACGACGAGAGCTATGAGACCAGCAGCCGGAAAAAATACTGGCTTCAGAATCGGTGCAGGAGCGTTGTGCGCGGAGCTTTTTAGTGAATCAACCATAATAGATGTGTGCAACTTAACTCGTACGCTAGATAATGCCAAATCGCCCCGATTTGGCTAATATCGGGATTCTGTCTACTTCGACCAAATATCTGGATAAACCAGTGACCTATAATTTCGTCATTTACGATAAGTATCCTGACCTTCACATAGCGCAGGTGACTATAAACCGGCCAGATGTACTTAACGCCCTTAATCCAGCGGCAAATCAAGAACTAGAAGATGTTTGGGACAATTTCGCGTCTGATCCGGACTTATGGGTTGCAATTCTTACGGGAGCTGGTGACCGGGCTTTCACAGTGGGAAATGATCTAAAGGATCGTTCAAGTGAGTCGTGGCCTCCCAAAAGGGGACCATCGGGTTGGGGAGGATTAGTTACACGCTTTGACCTTTGGAAGCCTGTTATTGCTGCAGTTAACGGCTATGCTCTGGGCGGTGGTCTAGAAATTTGTTTAGCCTGCGACATAATTATCGCTTCAGAAAACGCAAGCTTTGGCTGTCCAGAGGTTCGTATTGGGGGTGTCCCAACTAATGCAATTCATAGATTGCTCCGCCAAATTCCAACCAAAGCGGCAATGGCGATGATGTTTACAGGTAAACCTATTGACGCTGATGAAGCCTTTCGTATTGGTTTAGTAAACGAAGTGACTGCTCCGGACCAATTGTTGGAGAGAGCACAAGAATGGGCAGTTGAAATAACGAAGAGCGCTCCTCTTGGTGTACAATCTATAAAGGAGGTAGCGTTTAAGGGGCAGGGCATGTCTATTGAAGAAGCTATGCTACAAAATTATGAATCTATAGAGCGTGTTCGCGCTTCACAGGATTCAAAGGAAGGTCGCAGCGCTTTTGCAGAGAAACGCAAACCTAAATGGCAGGGCCGCTAGCTCTCGCGGTCACTACAAAACCTAAAGAGGTAGTAACGACCTATAAATCGTCACATATAATTGCTAATATGCACTAGTTATTACTATCTCTATGTACCCTTGGTTGGGCCAGCACATTTAATTGGAGACCTAAATGAATATATTGCGATTATTGCTTAGCGCTCCTACTGCTTGCCCAGCATCTTTTTTTTTCTTAATTACGGTGTGTTTATCTCATTTGGCAGTCGCACAGACATTACCTACGGTATTAATCACTGGATCGAGCCGAGGTATTGGATTGGAGCTCACGAGGCAATATGCGGAGAAGGGATGGAAGGTTATAGCAACTTGTCGAACCCCTGGTAGGGCAGGTTCACTGAATGCGCTGGTAGAGGAATATTCTAACATTAGGATCGAGAAACTCGATGTAACTGAACACAATGAAATAGAGATACTGGCCGAGAAATATGAAGATGTAGCAATTGATGTTCTTATAAATAATGCTGGTATCTTTGGCCCTGTTGCGATGCAGACATTGGAGAATCTAGATTACAAAACCTTTACAGAAGTTATGGCGGTAAATGTTTATGGACCTCTAAAACTATCACAATCGTTTGCCGAGAATGTGAGTATGAGTAAACAAAAGAAAATTGTTACGATAACCAGTGGACTTGGCTCCATGACTTTGACAGAGAAAAATGGCGGATATTACTTTTATAGAATTAGCAAGGCCGGAGCCAATATTGTCGGTCGTACATTAGCCGCTGACCTGAGGAATAAAGGAGTCCTCATCGGATTGTTTAACCCAGGAATTGTAGATACAGGTTTCGGACGAGATACCGGCTATAATGGTAGCAGGCTGAAAGTCGACGTAGCTGTTAGTGCTTTGGTCAAGTTCATTGATGCGATGGATGAACAAAGCCATAATACGATGATCAATTATGATGGAGCAGCCATGCCTTGGTAACAAAATGGTTACCAAGCCGCTCCGTTTTAAAGCACTAGTGCCCTCTTTAACTGCCAGAAACGGTATTGATCCGCCGGATAAGAGTTATCTTGTAACCCCAGTGTTCACACGGGTCATTGTCTTCGCGTACCGAAAGACTTCAGCAGTAAAAATAACTCCCAGCGCCAGTAACATATGCGCAACCACTGACGGCCCAAAAAGGTATGTCATTCCTGTCCACAACGAAAAAATCGTTGTCCACATAATCGACAACACGGTCATTATTTGGAAACGGACATACTTGGGAAGGTTACTGAGCGGATTACTGTGGGGATCCATTACAGATTTGTAGATCGATGCTATCATTTGATTTCTCCTTATAATAGATGTGTACGAGGGATTATTCAAAATGGATTTGTTATAAGAGCTAACAAAAAATCTATGGTCTTTAGCGAATAGAAGTTGTTTTTGATTTCCTATTTCCCTTGGTTTGTTAATCCAAAAAAATCTGGATGCGTAAACATAAATGTAGGAGATTTTATTTTATGGAAAATAGCCCTAAAACAACTGTGTATTTTGATGGACACTGTCCCTTATGCCGCAGAGAAATTTCTTTCTACAAGGCCTGTAGGGGCGGGGCTTTAATAGAATGGGTCGATGCAGCAAATGTTGGGCAGGATAAGCTCGGTGAAGATCTCGATCGCACTGAGGCTTTAAACGCCTTTATGTTAGGGATACAAAAAGTCGCCTTGTTTCTGGTGGAGCGGCATTTACCGCGATATGGAAGGAATTGCCTGCTTTCCGTCCTCTAGCTTTTTTCTTTGGGCTCCCAGCGATGGCACCTTTGCTCGAATTTTTTTACAATGTTTTCCTCAAGGTGAGACCTCTACTCCATCGGCTATTACTATCCTAACAGCACGTTATTTCTCCTCACCACATAAAATATCACTACAGGTATGGAATTGAAATATGAGTGATCTAGCTACTTTCGGGGCTGGTATTAACGTCGCCGTGTTTGGAGCATCTGGTGGGATAGGTAGTGCGTTAGCTGAGCGCTTAAGTCGAGATCCTAATGTCAAGAAAGTCATTTCCCTATCACGCAGTAAACCCTTAAGTACCAATAGAGAATTACATTGGCTACCCTTTGACCTAACCAGTGAAGACTCTATTCACCAAAGCACCGAGCAATTAGCCAAGATTACAGATCAACTACACCTCGTTCTTGTTGCAACCGGTCTATTACATGAGGCTGAGGAGCTCATGCCTGAAAGGGCGATAAAAAGCCTTGATGGTATAACCATGGACCATCTTTTTAGAATTAATGCAACTGGTCCAGCACTAATTGCGAAGTATATAAGTCCCTTTCTATCCAAGACTCAGAAATCTGTTCTTGGCTTTCTGTCTGCTCGTGTTGGGAGCATTTCGGACAATTTTTTGGGAGGGTGGTATTCTTATCGCGCTTCCAAGGCTGCCCTCCACATGATCGTGAAAACTCTCGCTGTTGAACTGAATCGCACCAACCCAAATACAATCTGTGTTGCAATGCATCCGGGTACGGTACACACGCATCTATCTCATCCATTTGTTGCGGGGAAAAAAAGTGTTTCAGTTAAGCCATCTGATGCAGCATTAAACTTATTGACGGTGATCGACAATCTTAAACCCCATCAAACGGGTCTCATTTGGGATTGGGAAGGGAAGGAAATCAAACCCTAAAGTCTCGATCACCGCCCATTTTTGACTTTTCCCACAGGCAGGAAATAGTCAATAGTACTCAACTCATCTTGATATTATAGAAAAACCTCTGTTTAGTGAGGGGTAATTTCTACTTTTCTCAATTAAGAGTCTTAATCTAAATATATATCTCCAGGAGAAATATATGAGATCCTACATGCCTTGTATGTCGCGACGACAATTCTTTCAAAGCGCAGCGTCTATAGCTATTAGCCCAGTGTTAAATAAGGTAGGAAGAGCGGATCAAATAGAACGGACTCTTGGGCGGAATGGACCTGTTGTTTCGCCTGTGGGCCTTGGCTGTAATAACTTTGGCCGTCGCCTGGATAGAGCAGGCACAGAGAGAGTTGTACATGCAGCGGTCGATCTTGGAATTACATTATTCGATACGGCGGACGTTTATGGCAGTGGTCTATCAGAACAATACCTTGGTAAGGCACTGGGTCGCCGACGCAATAATGTACTCATTGCAACCAAGTTTGGAGGGGCAATGGGTAGTGGTCCGTCACCGGAGGGTGGTGGATCCAAACAGGCAATAATCTACGCAATAGAACAGTCACTGCAACGACTCAATACCGACTTTATTGATTTATATCAGTACCACCGGCCAGACGGTGTTACTCCTATGGAAGAAACTATGGAAGCCTTAGACGACCTGGTACGGCAGGGTAAGATACGTTACATAGGCCATTCTAATTTTACCGCCTTACAAGCCTATGAGTGTGCTAAAATAGCATCAAATAACAATCTCTCTAGCTTTGTATCCGCACAGAACCATTACAGTCTTCTTACGCGGGATATTGAAGATGCACTTGTACCTGCATGCGAAGAGCTAGGCTTGGGCGTTCTTCCATACTTTCCTCTTGAAAGTGGGACTTTGACTGGGAAGTATAAGCGGGGTCAGGCGCCAGCAGAAGGAACACGAATGGCAACTTTTGCGGCTAGGTCTGCTGAACTGGCAAATCGATTTCTTAACGAAGAAAGATTCAACAAGATAGAAAATCTTTCAGCACTTGCAGAATCAGCTGGTGTAAAGATTCTTGATTTTGCATTCGGTTGGTTATTAAGCAAATCATTTATTGCAAGCGTGATTGCGGGGGCTACACGGCCTGAGCAACTTGAAGCCAATGTTAAAGCATCTCTCTGGCGTCCTACGGAGGATGTGAATCTAGAGATTGATAGAATCACAGGATAATCTTTTTTGTTTCATGCAAGTTAAGTAGAATTAGCAATCAATCTTACTCTGCTTTTCTAGAAGGATTTAGAATATGACAGAACCAATGCTCGAGCGGCGGGAAGTTGTAGCGGCAATTACTTTCGGTAGTGCTGTGGCAGCAGTGCCATCTCTTACTGCTACTACAAAAGCCGAAGCCGCTGTAAGTAAGATTGATGGTGCTAATCTTACTGGTCCCTATATCGATCTAATGGATAAAACGGGCAACATGATTGCTGCAGCGCGTCTCCATGGCAATATCGATCCAAATAAGTCTCGGTTTGGTTGGTTTGATGGCATCGTTATAGGTGTTGCCCCTGGTGGTCCCCTGAAGAATATATGCGGATTTAGGGGTTTTGGAGCTACTAGATTAGTGCCTCTAACAGACCGTCCAGGATGGCAGAAGCTTCATCGTGAGGTTGGTTATTATTATGACCTTGCAACTGGTGTGATTATGGAAGAAATGGAGAACCCATATACTGATGAAACGGTGCGCGTCGTTCATATTGCTAATGATCCATTTAATACGATTTACGAAGAATATTTTCCTCTTCCACCAAACTATGGTGGTCTCAATACCGAGAAACCTGAAAGAAAGCCCTATATTAAGAAATGGCGTGTCGAGGGAGACCGACTGATGCTCGAGGAGCATATTCACCTGTACTATAAGAATGCTCTTGATCCTAAAAAGTGGGTGAGAGAGAGTTCCGGTCCGATGAATCGTGTTTCTGAAATGTTTTTGCATGTAGTATCGCTAGATGACATGCAGAATGAAGCTTTAACTTCTGTGCGAGACTACGGGTCCTGGAACCGGGTCACACCTTGGCTGCCATGGATGCTTATGGGGCAAGCACCGGGCCACTGTTTGTATAATTGCCTCACTGCAGGCGGTGTGGAGACCATTGAAGAGCTGCCGACGAATATCGTCGATTATACTGCTAAACACTTCCCTAAATTTCTTGAACCGCCTGTAACGCTTGAAGAACCGAGCCTTTCCAGCCTGGAGATGTATGCTATTGAGCAGGAACCCGCAGGACCGGGGGGGTAGTAGACTGATAAATTTAGGTTTTGGAGCCAGGATTTATGCTCACCTGTTGGTTTCTTGCTCTACAAGTTGTCAGTCCTATTAAATTTATTAGACTATGATTGTTTGTGCATTCCAGAGATGCTGTCAATCCCTCGAATGACTCTGGATCAGTATAGACGAGGCTAGTTGTATGTCTGACATTATATCCGACCAAGAACCGAGACCAGACCGGCCAAGAAAAGGTATCGAGAGTTTCGTTGGTCTATGGGCTGGAATCGTTTTCTGCGTACTCTATACCGGTCTCATTTGGGCGTTAAAACCCTACATGCCCAAGATTGACTTTGCGCCGGATCAGGGCGCTTTTGATTATCTTTGGAAGCTAACAGACCCGACCTTTTGGTCGCGGGCAACAGCATGGACAGGTTACATGCTGCATCAGAGTCTGATCTGGGGTCTAATCTATTACGCTCAAACTAAGAAGTTGAAATATTCCAGAGGACTCCACCCTGTGAATATAATTGCTTTAGTGGGTAGTGCAGGATTCATTCTACTCCACTTGGTTCAAACACATATTTGGTATGATGGCTTGGCGCAGGATGTCCACATAATGTCTGCACAAGCATCCGTTGTGTTTCTTCTTGTGATGGTAATCCTGATGGAGAACCGGCGTCGTGGGGTGGTTTTTGGTAAGAAACTTCCATCCTTTGTAGATACTTCAGGCGATTTCTTGCGCAGATATCATGGGTACTATTTCTCATGGGCTGTGATCTGGACCTTCTGGTATCACCCTATGGAAACGACACAAGGCCACCTGTTTGGAACGTTATACACCTGTTTGATTATGATACAGGGTAGCTTGTTTTTTACTCGTGCACATCTGAATACATGGTGGACAGGGTTCTTAGAGGTAATGGTTTTAGTCCATGGGACGATGGTTGCATTAATGGCCGTTAATAATGGGCCTTGGGCAATGTTCTTTTTTGGCTTCTTTGGTCTATTCATTGTAACTCAGATGCATGGATTCGGCTTTAGCCGATGGCTTAAATGGGTTTTCGGAATAATTTATTTACTGGCTGTCATGATTGTTTACGGAGAGCGAAATTGGACAACCATGGATGAACTCATTCGTATTCCTACAATTGAACTTGTCTTGGTTGTAGCACTAGCGGGTGTAATCTGGATTGGTATGCGTTTGACCGGGTCATTGCCTGCCAGTAGGCAAGAAATGATACAGTCTAAGCATAATGGTGGAGACTAAAGCCTACCCTCTGCTCGTGTTAGGCTGATGTATGAAAATATAGTCCAGATATAATTCAGTAAGAAGTAGACCCTTTATATGAACGATACAGCCGCATCCACTCCGCCACCATCTAGCGCTATAAATCGGTTCTTTCTTGTTTCTGCGAAAGTTGAACCGAATGAGCTGCGCGCTGTAATAGTTTCCTTCATCTATCTTTTCTGTCTTATGGCTAGCTACTACACAATGAGGCCTTTGCGCGATGCTTTGGCCTCAGAGATAGCGTCTGAAGATCTTAAGTTTCTTTGGACGGGTACATTTGTAGCATCCACATTAGCTGCTTTTGTCTTTGGGTGGGTGGTATCCCGTTTCCGTATTTCTCAATTTCTTCCTTGGGTTTATGGCTTCTTTGTTATCAACATAGTTATCTTCTATATGCTGATGGCAGCGTTTCCTCTTGCTAGCCCTGACACTATGACTACACCGATAATGAATGTCTGGCCAATAATTATTGGTGAGGCAAAGGTTAGTACGGTAGTCGCATGTATTTATTACGTATGGCTGAGTGTCTTTAATATGTTTGTTGTTTCTGTTTTTTGGAGTTTTCTCGCAGACAGATACTCCAAAGACCAATCAAAACGCCTTTTTGGTTTCATAGCTGCGGGTGGCAGTGCGGGTGCTGCACTTGGCCCTTTGGCAACCGCAGCGGTTGTTCAATCCCTCGGAGTGGACAATATGCTCGTCATCGCGGCTACTGTTCTATCTATTACTATTCTTTGTATCAGGGATTTGACCCGCCATACCCAAGGTGGGCATTCCGAGGAACTGAAGACAAGGAATTTAAAGGATAAGGTTGGTGGATCCGCTTGGTCTGGTTTTTCGACTCTAATAAAAGATCCATATCTTCTAGCAATCGCTGTCTTTGTCATACTCTATACGTTTATTTCAACAATCTTTTACGTAGCTCAAGTTGATCTAGTACGCGCAGCCTTTGAGACTAGAGAGGCTCGCTATGCCGTAAATGCTATTGTCGACGGTATTGTTAATGGATTGGCAATCTTTACTCAGCTTTTTGTCACCTCGAGAATTGCTAGTCGCTGGGGTTTGGTATTCTTGTTGGCATGTATGCCAGCCTTTATGGCTATGGCCTTTATATCCCTTAGCGCATTTCCTGTCTTAATGATGATTCTAACACTGCAGGTGATAAGGCGGGCAGGTAATTATGCTATGACACGCCCTGGTCGCGAGATGCTTTGGACTGTTGTTGATCGTGAGAAAAAATACAAAGCAAAAAATGTCGTAGATACGTCAGTCTACCGTGGTGCTGATCTAGTTAATATTTGGATTGAAAATGGGCTGCGATCTGCTGGTTTTGGATTGGCTCAAATTGCGATCGTTGGCTCTGGTGTTGCCGCGGTCTGGTGCGCTGTTTCGATCTATCTTGGAAAAATTGCAGAAAAACGGAAATCTGCTCACACTTAGGCTATTACTCAATGGAAATGTCCCCATAATAGGTATGTTTAGGTAAACAATATTTTTTTATTTTGTTTCTAAAAGAGGTGGAGTTCTCAATGCTCAGATCAATTGCGTTTATTCTTATTTTTGTATTCTCTTTATCAAGGTCATTACTAGCTGCAGACCTAGTGCTAGTGGCTGGTGGTACAGGGGGAACGGGCTGGGAGACTGTCAAAGCAGCAAAAGCTGCAGGCTATAAAGTGCGGGCTACAACAACCAATCTTGATCGTGCTAAGGAGCGTTTTGGCGAAGATGAGATTGAGTGGGTTAAGATGGATGCTCGCAAGTTAGATGATGTGCGTGCAGCAACTAAAGATGTGGATTATGTAATATCGACTATAGGTGGTTCATGTTATGATCCAGGCGGCCCTAGTTCTGCTCAACATGTTGACTACCAAGGAGTGGTCAACATGGCTGGCGTTGCCTTGACGATGGGTGTGAAGCAGTTCGTCTTGACGTCTGCACTTGGTGCCGGGATTCCTGACCAACCCCTCAACCAGTTTTGTGATAACGTTCAAATGTGGAAGTGGTTAGGCGAGGATTATATTCGCGACAGTGAATTGAACTACACTATCATTCGGCCTGGTGGTCTTGGTGACGACGAGGGTGGCAAGGTAGGTATCATTCTGGCCCCCGCGGGAACACTAAAAACTAGTTTCATACAACGTGCAGATGTTGCAAGTGTTCTTGTTGCCGCGCTTGGTCAAGAGGATTCTTACCGGAAGACTATTGCTATTGGACAGGATAAAAGTGTCGAAAAAAATAATTGGCGCGATGACTTTTCTTCAATTCCTTTAGACCCAAAACAGATGCCGCCAATATCTCCGCGCTAAGGCTGCAGGCCAGGTGTTTGGTCAGAATTAATAGAGCCTTTATTACACGCTGAAAGATTAGAGCTAAGGATAGCAGGACAATCTCTGTTGGTCGTTTTTTGTAATTGATGTTAGCTGCACTGATGCTTGAAGAACGTACTGATACATGCATTATGCCATGGTACGGGACTATCTTTTTGGTGAAAACCGACGTGGCCTCCGTCATCACATACGATCAGTGACTTGCTAAGGGCGGTTGGCCACGGGCGTTGGGTGTACATTGATACGGGTATCCATGGATCAGTTTTGGAGGTTATGAATAAGGTCGGGATGTCAATCTTATCTATTAGGTGCATTGCAGAGGACTGCGTGTAGTAGTCTTCGGCATCCTCAAACCCATTGTTTGGAGCCACTATAAGATTGTCATAGTCGTAGACAGTACGGACGTTCACTATTTCCTTGCGTATACTTCGTCTAGTTCTGTCTTTATCTCCAATTTCTAGGGCATCCTTTTTCATTTTAGTGATTAGATAGTGATGATAGATTCTATTGCGTTTCGTCATAATCATGAGTTGTGCTTTTTTCAGATCAATAGGCGCACAGACAGAGGCACACGCGCGGACTTTTATTCTGTTAGATGCTTCACCAATCATTTTTAGGACTGTATTCCCACCAAGTGAGATCCCAACAATTACTATTCCGCTTGTAATAAGATTGTTTGGTAATCCATCAAGGACTGCGGCTAAATCTTGGCTACGCCCTGCATGATAGTGCTCCTTACATAGGCCACTTGATGGGCCAGCGCCCCGCTGGTTCAGTCTCAAGGTCATGAAACCTTGTTCAATAAAGTGCGCTGCCGAAGTCTTTATATTGCGACTGCTTTCTGAGCCAGTGAGGCCATGCACTAGTATGAGTAATGGAAGTTCTGTATCTACATCAGGCCGGTCTAAGACACCGAGAAGGTGGTCCCCTGTGCCATCATCCATGGCAAACTGCATTCTAGTTTGATGGGACGAATGAAAAACCGGGGCTTCCCATATGACGCTATTCTTGATGGTTTGGAAGTCACCTCCATACCAAGGAAACTGGCTTTGGTATGGAGCTAGATTAGGTAGCGGGCCCCCAAAGGCTTGGTAACCTAAGTTCATGGGAATCTTTCTTGCTGAGCTTTATAATGGCTTTATGACTTAGCTTAGATAGCAATGAAACAACTTCTTGATATATTAATGCGATAATTTAGCGCCACGACGTTTAGGGGAATAACTATGCAACATTGGTTTCTCGAGCAGATGGCAATGTACACAGCCTATCATCAAGACCCTAAAAATTGTGCCACACATTATTTCGGGGTTCCACTAATTCTGTTTGCACTGCTAATTACGGCATCATTAGTACGATTTGGCTTGTGGGGCCCAATACCTATTACGTTAGCAACTTTATTATTGATGGGATTATTAGTCTTCTATTTTGCGACATTACCTATCATCGGTTTGCTCTCTGCGGCTATTCATATTCCCCTTCTATGGTTTGCAGACTTCATTTCTCTGTCGCCGCGTTCCGATGTCTGGATTATCATAGGAGTTTGTTTTACCGGGGGATGGTTTCTTCAGTTTATTGGACATATATTTGAGGCACGCCGTCCAGCATTATTTGATAATATTTTACAGGTATTCATAGCCCCAGCGTTTCTAGTAGCAGAGGCTTTATTTACAGCAGGATGCCTTAGTGAACTTAATTCTGATCTTAAGAAACGATCAGCGAAGTACTTACCTTAGGCTTTACTCAGCAGGTGATATTGGTAATGGACTTTGATTATTGTTTTTATTTTCTCTTAGCCCTTTATACCAGTTTAAGACTCGCTCTTGAGCCATCAAGGCTGCTGGAGTGAATACTAGGGTTAGCACCGTTGCAAATATAAGCCCAAAAACTATTGACGTGGCCAGATGACGCCAAAATTGTAAGGCGGGCGATCCAAACTCTATAGTTCGGTTAAAGAAATCTACGCCAATTTGCATGGCCATTGGTATGAGCCCTAAGACCGTAGTTGCCGTGGTCAGGAAAACGGGCCGAAGGCGTTCAACACCAGTACGTAAAACAGCGTCAAAAGTCGTGGGAGCCGTTTTACGAAAGCGGAAAAATGTATCAAGTAAAACAATATTATTGTTTACGACGATCCCAGCCAAGGCAATGATTCCAACACCAGACATTGTCAGAATGAATGGGCTTCCCGTTATTAGTAGACCTAGAAAAACTCCAATAGTGGAGAGGATCACTGAGCTTAGGATCAAAGCTACTGAGTAGAAGCTATTAAATTCAGCCAACAGAATCATGGCCATTAGAAACATGGAAATTGAAAAAGCAGTAAAGAGGAAGTTTGAGCTTTCTTCTGCGTCTAACTCCTCACCTTTAAATGTAACATCGATACTGCGATCAAGGTTTAGGTCCTCAATCTCTGCTTTAATTTCTCTTACTTTATCTCCGGACAGTATGCCTGGCTGAACACCGGCAGTAAAAGTGACCGTTCTTTTTGAATCTGTGCGTTTTACCTCAGCGACTGTCGGAATGGGTTGGCGGTGTACAAAGTTACTGATGGGTACAAGCCCGCTCTGAGTCTCGATGCGTATTTCATCCAATTGCCTTACCGTTCGATAATTCTCAGGATAGCGAACAACGATATCAATTTCGTCTTCGCTGTCGTCTGGACGGTAGGTGCCTAGGCGCAAGCCGTTCGTGATTAGCCGAATTGACTCACCTACCAGTGTAACGTCGGCGCCGAACTTTGCTGCTTCGCTTCGATCGACTTGTAACTGCCATTCAATTCCTGGTAAGGGGAGTGTATCATCTACGTTTATTAATCCATCTACATTTTCATAAATGTCGCGTATTCTCGGTGCAGTATCCATTAATAAACGGGTATTCTTTGAACTTACTAGCATTTCAATTGCAACTTCCCTGCTCATGTGAAGCTGTTTCTTCGCCTCAATGCGAATACCTGCAATATCATCAGTTCGTTGGTTCATATCAGCGATAATCTCGTCAGCGGATCTCCTCTCATCCCACGGTTTAAATATCAATCTAATCTCACCGATCACATCAGCATCCACTCTGTTATTACCCGGCGTTTTGCCAGTTTTCACGTAGACATTATCAAAATCTGTCATGGGTAATATGCGGCGTTCAACTTCGGCTACAAGCTGATCTTGCTCCTCGATTGATAGGTTGCCGAGCGCCTTAATGTTAAGCATTGCTTGGCGTGGTTCTTCCGGTGGATTAAGAGTGAAGCCAGGTCCAATGCTAAAGAAAATAGCTGGTACGATGAAGAGTAGTGCGAATGTTGCCGTGATCACCTTTCCTGGGTGCATCAATGTTTTTCTCAGGATGGCTATATAGATAGCGGTTAGGCCGCGTGTATTTTCTGTATTAACTATATCGGCATCATTATTGATAGCTCGTATGCCAGAATCATTCTTGCGCGTTGCCGCACCAACAGTTGGTACAAAGACCAATGCCATCGCAAGAGATGCAAGGAGAACAAGTATAACGGTAAATGGCAGCAAACCCATCCATTGGCCTACCATTCCGGGCCACATTAGCAATGGCACAAATGCGGCAATAGTTGTCCCGGTAGATGTTATGATGGGCCATGCCATACGCTTTGCTGAAGCAGCATACGCATCTGAAGGTTTTTCACCAGCTGCTATGCGACGGTCTGCATTTTCCACGACAACGATAGCACCATCGACAAGAAGACCGACAGATAAAATTAAGCCGAAAATAGCGACAAAGTTAATCGATAGACCAAGCACATACATCATTAAGATACCGGTCAGAAAAGCACCTGGAATCGATAAGCCCACCAATAAGCCGGACCGTACTCCCATTACAGCCATGCATAATGTCATAACAAGGAAGATAGCCAGAATGACACCGTTGACGATACTGTCTAACTGCCTCTTAACGTTCACCGAACGGTCTGAAATGAAACGTACATCGAGTGTTTCTGGCCAATCTTCGGTCTCACGCGCTACAGTGGCTCGCACCTGTTGGGCAGTTCTAAAAATGTTGGTCCCACGCCGATTGGTAACGTCGATTGTGACTGCTGTATTTCCGTTTACCCGCACCAATGTCGTGGCATCCTTGAATGTACGACGTACTTCGGCGATCTCTGAGAATAATACCGTACCATTGGCATCTGCTTTGACGGGTAATGTCAGAACATCCTCGAGATCCTCGAAGAGACCAGGTAACGTTACAGCAAAGCGGCCTTGGCCGGTATCCAGGTTGCCAGCCGCTACAAGGCGATTAGACCGGCTGAATAGCTGAAAGAGTTCGGTATTGTTGAGGCCATAGTGTTCTACGGCGAGTGGGTCGATAATAATTTCAACCTGTTCATCCTGTACACCTGAAAGGGTTGATTCTAAAACATTACTTACACTGGCAATGCGATCACGCAGTTCACGTGAAAACCGCAACAACGTTCGAACCGGAACTTGGCCAGAAACCGTGATCGACATAATCGGAAAGCCAGAGCTACTAAACTCGCGTACAGATGGCTCCTCGGCGTCGACCGGTAATTCAGGTCGTACACTATCCATTGCAGCCCGCGTGTCAGCCAAAGCATCTTGCAGATTAGTCTCAATTTCGAATTCGAGTACGACACTAGCCCCGCCTTGAAAACCGGTCGCTGTAATTTCTTTCACACCAGCTACAGATTGCATTTCTTCTTCGACCGGCCGTATTAGCAATCTCTCTGCATCTTCAGGCGACACACCTTCAAGAATCATTGATATAAATATGAAGGGAAAGGTAACTTCCGGTTCTGCTTCTTTAGGGATATTTAGATAGGCAGTATAGCCGGCAATCAGAAGTACAATTAGGCCAGAAATAACCATTCGAGAGCGGTTAAGCGCAGCTGAGATAACGGCATTCATGAGTAGTAGTTACCAATATTGTAGAAGCTAATTTGCATGGGCATTATCGTGCACAACAACTAGGAAGAAAGTATAGGCTATTCATTCATTGATCTCCATTATGAAAGAGTAACGCTTTGGTAACACAGCAGCGATAATTTGGGTTTAAATTATGCAATAGGTTAAGCTCATCTAGTCACATGTGAAGAAAAGTTATATGAATTAAGACTGATCTGTAGGTATTACTACAGTAACTGGTTGCACCTTTTGCCCTTCTGCGACGTAGTCCTGACCGACAATCACAATTGTTGCTTCATCTGGCAATCCTGCTACCCATGTACCTTCTGAACCATCATCTAGAAGTTCTACAGGCCAAAAACGGATTTTCTTTTCTTTATCAACTGTCTTGATACCGATTTGTCCGTCATCGGCTAAAGTCAAAACCGATGGGGGCACGGCATGGGCCATGCGTTCTCCAGCGGGAAGACTCAGTTGTGCAGCCAAGCCGGCAAGAATGTTCGAGTCCGGATTTGACACAAGTAACTCTATTTTAAACGTGCGGGTATTCTGGTCCGATATGGAAGCCACATAGCTTATTTGTCCTGTTAGCGATGATCCATCTGCCAGAACCATGGTGCCCGACTTGCCTATAAAAACATCTCTTATATTTCTTTCTGAAATTTGTGCAGTAACCTTAAGTGGATCAAGATCTACTACAGCACCTATCTTATCACCAATATTTAGCACAGCACCAACATCAACGGCACGGGTGTCGAGAATGCCATCAAATGGTGCCTTAACATTCGTATTAGATAGATCTAATTCGAACCGCACAACATCAGCCCTGGCCTGTTGAAATTGTGCCTCCGCTTCAGCTAAGCGCACTTGAGTTCCATAACTCTGCTTAGCAAGTGACCGTGCAGCTTCAACCTGAATGCGGCGTTGTTCTAATGAAGCCTTAGCTTGGTCTAAGCGGGCAGCCCGATCATTAATAGCGATCTGTAGTATTGGTTGACCAGAAAGCACTGACTGACCTTCCAATACTAGAACCTCTTCGACACGCCCAGACACTTCTGCCCGTAAGTCGACCATACGCGAGGCAGCTGTACGACCCTGAAGAGTAATATTACTCTCAAACGCCTTTGCAACAGATTGGTGCACCCGCACAGCTACTGGCGGTTCCTCCTTAATCTCAGCAGCTAGATCAGCCTTTGCATTCGAAGTATTGGCACCCTGGCCAGAAATTTTACCTGAACCAATCCAAGCAATACCTGATAGCAGTAAGAGTAGGGCTATGACCTGCGACTTGTTCATAAACAAAAACCGTATAATAAACAGGTTGATACTGACTCTGTACGGATAAGACCACTCTGAGGATCATTGGAATGTCTTAAGATAAGCATAAATCCTTAATTTCCGACTTGCGGTATCTTGAATACTCTAATTGGGCCTATGTCTCAGATACTGACTGGTAAAGCCACTCTTATTCAGTAACGGTTTGTGACGAGCTCTAGCGATATTTGAGTTCCTGTAGACCTTGGCAGTGTGCCAAACTGCAAAAAATATACATTTCCCTTACTTTTTGTGCCCTAAACATGCCAAATTCGCACTTTACAACTTGTTGAAAGTGACTAGGTTTCAATCCGAGTAGGGTGTTATTTGAGGTTCTCTTATGAAGCATATTTTAACCGGCGCACTATTTATGGCTGCTGTATTTACAGCTATCCCTTTCCCAACTGTTGCTCAGGAAGTAATGACAGAGGAACAATTGTTAAAGCGTGGTAAGCGTGTTTTCGTGCTTTGCCGGTCTTGTCACACTTTAGAGGTAGACGGCCGCCATAAAGTCGGGCCAAATCTGAATGGTATGTTTGGCAGCGGAGCTGGCTCTAAGGAGGGATTCCGGTATTCAGATGTTGTAAAAGAGTCCGGAATAGTATGGACAGCAGATAATCTGGAAGAATGGCTTGTTAAGCCAAAGAATTTTTTGCCGGGAAATAAAATGGCTTTCGCTGGTGTGCGAAAGGAGTCGGACCGCAAAGCCCTCATCACTTTTCTGAAAAAAGAAACGGCTAGCAAAGATTGATTTGTGCCTCTGCTTGCTTTTTATTTGAGTCGGTCTTTTCTAAACTCTAGTTACACGTAAATGGTGGAGTATTACGCCATTATTGTTGGAAACACGGCGGAGCAAATTTTCCGATCGTAGATAAATACAATCGTTTAGCTGAGAGTTTTTGGATGGCGAATTATTGGACTCGTTTCGCAAAATCACGAAGTTCACGGTTGAAACGATCGCTATTTTCCATGAAAGGAGCATGGCCGATTCCATCATAGGTAGATAGCAAGCCGTCTGGCAGTACGCCCATGGTGTCGGCAGCCCGATTATAACTTATTATTGGATCATCTGTTCCATGACTGACTAATACAGGCAGGGCTAGTTTATCGCCTAGCTCAGCATTATTAAATCGATAACCTCCCATTGCTTTGCGAACGTAGTGCGGCGTCATCATATTGAAAATAATATTATTAGTCCGCACCTCAGCGGGAAGAGGTTTAGCGGTAACCATATCTATAAAAGTCGTGACACCGAGTAGATTTTCATCGATATCAACGGACATCATTTGGCCTAACCACGCCATGCTCTGGCCGGGCTTGGGCGGCTGTCGTGAGATTGCCCCGCGGAGGGCTGTATTGGCTGAAACGAAATTTATGGCCGCAATATCGTCTATGCCATAATGCCTGACATAATTCATGATAATGAACCCAGCCCACGACCAGGCGACGATTACCGGCTTGTCGAGATTCTTTGCTGCTATAATTGCAGCCACATCATCGGCCCATAACTGGGTTGACTGATAGTTTCCTGGATCAAAAGGTTTGCCAGATGCACCATGGCCACGAAGATCAAAGGCTATTAATCGAAAGTCATCAGCAAGGTCGGAGCCGAGCTGCGTTTTCCAGGAGAGATAGCTTTGAGAAAAACCATGAATGAAGAGGATGCCGGGGCCATCCTTCCTGCCAGTTTCAACTACCGATAATGATACACCGCCTCCGCCCTCGACTGTTGAAAATGTTAAATTCATGGCAAATGCACCAGCGCTATATAGAGCGAACCAGCTAAGAACGGCAATGGCAGCCTTAGACGACATATCAAACCAATTTTCAATAAACAACAGTGAAGCGTATCATCAACGCTTTAGTAGTGAAAGATTTTACCAAAGCAATATGGTATTATTCCTAGAATATAACAACGTTTCTGCGGGACGATTGGAATTTGTAATTGCATAGGTTTACCTCTCTACCCTACTAGGATCCACTTCGAACATGAAAAATAATTAGTCTTTTTTAGGGGTGCCAACAGCAATAGTGGCTCCGTTAGGTATTCTGTATAGGTCCCCATTTTCAGTTTCGAACTTGTTAACCTGGGCACAGACAGCTAGTTTAAAATATTCAGATAGCCTCTCTTCCCACCAGTTTCTACCTTGGATCGTGAGGTGAGCATTGCGTCCATCTGGAAGTATTTTTTTTGCTGGACCATTATCGATCATGAAATAGGTAAGGTAGGTCGATAGAGTAGCGATATGCATTAATACGTCGTCAAGACATTCTGACTCTACGTGTTCCATTACATCTATACATACTACCAAATCAGCTACTGATGGTTCGCTATCCTTGCCGGGAATAGCTGGGTCGTATTCATTAACTGTGAGCCCAATGGAGCGAAGGACTGGAGCCAGAGTTCCCTTGCCACAGCCGTAATCCAGAACAGATTGTAAACCATGTTTCTGGCAGAGCCGGCCAATCGGGATGCCTAGAGAACTAGCCATTACACCGAAACCTGGCTGCTCCACATGAAGTGCGGCGTTTAGTTTCTTATAATCTTCAGAAATCAACATGTATAACCTCTGGAGGGTGCCAAGTTAAAAACCAAGACATGCTTTCTTAAAAAACTGCAGAAAGTCGGAACTAGAACAAGGATTAACATGTAAAAAAGATCTCTTCCTTAATCTTGTTTCTGTTCTGGAGCACTAGGTTGCTACCAGGGAAGCACATGACCCTCCCAAGTGAGGTAATTTCCACTATCGGCAATAGTAACTTTGTCCAGCACCGCTTTTATTCCCGATACACTCTCCTCAATATTAATATCAGCAGTGGGGCCACCCATATCTGTTTTGGTGAAGCCCGGATGAAGTGGAATAACTGTAATGCCGCGATCTCTTAAATTGATCGACATTGCATGGCTAATAGCATTCAGAGCTGCCTTGCTGGGACGGTACATGTAGAAATTACCAAAACTATCCTCACCAATAGAGCCAACTATGCTAGAGACGTTAATGATGGTTTTCTTATCACTTACCTCAACATTTTTGATAATTGCTTCACAGAGACGTAATGGTCCCACACAGTTTATTCTGTAGGCTTTTTCCATGATGTCGTAATCGGTCATACCAAAGGGCTGCAGACCGTTAGGTTCGATAAGAGATTTCTCACCTAGGTAGCCTGCCATGTTTATCAACATATCTATTGGTGTATCGCCCAGTGAAACTTTCAGCTTATCTATTGTAGCGGGATCTTCTACATCAAGTTTGTGTATCATAATCCTTCCGCTACTAGCATTAACAATAGTCTTGAGCTCTGCTGCTAGATCTGGATTTCGACAGCATGCATGAATAGTCCAACTATCATCATTGTATAGCTTTAATAAATTCAGTCCCAATCCACGATTTGCGCCGGTGATTAACAATGTTGGCATGTTTCTATCCTCTTGGGTGGTTCTATTTTCATAATAGATGAGATTACTTATATCTCTATTTTTTCTGGCAAAGGCTGACCATGGATTAAGGCGTTCTACTAGCCATGATAATTAGCCCCATTATTCTCATATATCTCGATATTATGGTTAGCCGTTTTCGGGAAAACGCCAGCGTTTCTCGGTTGCGCCAGGACGGTGATGCCGGGCCATACAGACAAAACATGTATCATACTGAAAGAGGAATTCTCGCGTGATAGCGTAATTCAGAAAGATATCGCTGAGGTCTTGGGTTTTTAGATCCCACTTGTGAAATCTATTGTAGTGGGTAGTCTTTTTTATTGGAAAGGAGATAACTAGGGTTTCAATAGTATGCCGATCAGCAAAATTATTTAATAGTTTCGGGTCATCGAGATGCTCTATAGTTTCAATGGAAACTAATGTATCGAGGCTACCAAGATTTATGTTTTCTATAGATCCACAAACGTATGTTAAACTATCTGTCTCATATTCAGTTTTCGCAAACTCAATCGCTTTGTCATACATATCGATACCAAATGCTTTCGTGACATCAGGGTTCTTGGCAAGCAGATGAGTGCCGTATCCCGAACCACAAGCTAGATCAGCTGTTAAGCCATAAACGAACTGGCGGGCCACTGCATAGCGTTCTACATGACGTCGTCTTAGTATATCGCGTTCTAGCTCTTCAACCTCGCCTTTAGGTAGGAATAGGCGTTCATCTACATTCTGTGCATTAATATTGGAATCGTTCTGGTCAGAAGAAGGCATGACTTATCTCATTTCATGAATAGTTCTCGCCGCGTTGGTCGACTTTCTGGCCGGCGATTAATGATCGTATTGACGCATACATTTGCTCACAGATGCGGGTCCAGGAATGAAAGGTACGTACATGATTCCGGACCCCATGGCGACGCTGGCTAAATTCATCATTTGGCATAGATAACGCTTTTTTGATGATATTATGATTCAGTTCTATATCTTCTTCGTGGAGGTATATTGCATCTGGGCAGTTGAATCCTGATTGCGAGGACAGTAACGGAATCAGTCCACGCGCACAGTTCTCTAAGATAGTTGTGGCCTGAGGTTCATTAGCCATGTGTAGGTAAAAGGAACAGTTATTAAGAACAAAATTATTAAAATCAGCATCGGTATTATTGATGGGACCAAGAATGTTGACGTTGCTTGGGATTAAGCGCTCGGCCTTCATTTCACTAATACCCTTCATATTATCAGTTCCAATATACAAAGTGCAGCCCTCAGGTGGCAGGGAGTCAAACATCAGTTCGGGGCGTTTGTAGCCTCTCATAGAGCTAACATGTAATAAGCTATTTGTCCGAGGAGAGTCCGAACCTTTTGTTGGTAACATGCGCGTATCACAGCCCATATTTGTACGAATGAGTTTTGAATGGGTCCGCCGCCAGATCGAATTGGCTGGTGCTGTATTGATACAGTAGTCATAGTGGACTAAGCCGCCGAGCCCAAATAGAGCACGACTATGGAGTATCATCTCCATGAATGGATCTACCGCCGGATGAGATTCAGATATGAGGGGTCCCCATGGCAGAACTACGAAACTATTGGGATGGGCGATGCATTCATCATCCTCTCCGCTCAATCCGTTATCAAATATCCAGTTGGAGTAGGGCCCTTCAGCTTGCTCCCTAGGCCAGGGGGGATGTCCAACTAGAATATCATCGGGATTTTCAGTAATGCGCCCACGCGTATTTGAGTGGTGCCAAACTACGTCATCATATTTAGAAAACTCCAACAAGAAATTCTTGACAATCTCTTGATTAGAGTACTGATAGGCATCATACACATTGTCATCAGGTGTAGTGAACCAAAATATATGTATGGTCATCTAAAGCCGCTAACTAGAAGAAGTTCGCGAGCAAGCTCTTTCGCTTCCAAGCAATAGCTCAATATTAAACCCTCCTAATACATCTGGGTATGCAGTTACGTCGAAATAGCACCGTTCGTCCTTGTATCTAAATATGTTTATATCCCGATGGTTCTTCGCTTTCATGATGGTGATACATATGCCATTTACCGTCGACCTTTTTCATCACATCGGTTAACCGCATATGCATTGATGCTGCATTTGGTTCTTGCCATTCAGCATACATGTGGCACAGCAACAGCGCCCAATCACCATTGATGTCTATACGGAGTGGTTTAAGCTCGAACGAGAATGCCCCACGAGCTTTCGTGTTCTCTTGGTCTTTATGGTGAAAATACTTGACCTCAGCGAGTGATTTAAAAAGCTGGGGGAGAGTGCCATCCCATACGGAATATTCTGGTAGTTGTACGTCTTCGATTCTCTCGGGCTTAAAGGTACGATAAGCCTCGTAGACGCTATTAATCACCTTAAAGGCAGCCTCCGCCTCCGAATCGGGTGCAAGATCAATATAGTTACGAGTGATGTCCGACATATAACCCTATCTTAATAATTACCGTCCGGTCTGTTTCCAGATCAGAAAGGTTGAGTCATCTATCTGTTTCACATCACCGGAAAAGTGGAGGTGTTTTAGACGTTCACTGACCTCACCCAGAGTTACTAAAAATTTCGACCGATGTACCTCACCACGATCGACCGGACTCCATTGGAATGGACCCTTGAGTCGCTTAGCGGGCTTTAGACAGTCAGCTATATGCCACGCTGTCTTGGCGGCGCCATCTCTGTCTAGCTTTTTAGCTATTCTATTGTAGTCAGCAATCGGACCAGCTTGCTCATTCAAGAAAAGGGAGATTGCGTTTTGAGCCTCCTTTAGGGTCTTGACGGTATAGCTGTAGTCTCTAATTACAAATTTCTGCCCCCATTGTTCAATTGGATCCAAGTTGAGGGATGGTATGCCTAGTGTAGCAGCTTCAATGCCCGTCGTAGAGTTAGCGTGGATCATGAGTTGCGCACTGTTTATCCATGTGTGTGGTGACGAACCCTCGATTACCTCGATGGTTGGAAAAGCATCACGCCAGGCCTGGGCATTCTCAGTCGGATGGGGTCGGATAACGACCCTTGTTTGAGGAGCAAGCCAGCGAATAAGCGGCGACAACATTTCTAAGACCGCGCTTTCTGTCTTGATCATCAGGTCTGCTTCACTTTGTGTAACCTCCATAGCCCCACTCATGGCTTTTAAAGCCTCTTGTGGACTGCCCCTGAAGCTATTGATGATACCTAAACCGGTATTGAACAAAACATAGGGTTTGCCATCTACCACCTGGCTCTCAATATTTGCAAGATACTCTAGACGTGGAGATCCTGTTGAGATGAATTTCTCATCACCAAACTGCTTTGTTAATATTTCTTTGTGGGCTTGAGAGTCGACTAGAAACTTATCACATAAAGAGACCGCAGATGATGATATATTCTGTAGTGGATTAGCTAGTGGGAGTCCTTCAGAGTCACTCGCAATGACGTAATGGCCAGCGGTTACTGCCTTTTGCATTGCCTCTGCTTGTACGTCGTTTGCTGTAGCAAATAATTGGCACCCAGGAATTGATTTGCCGGTATTACCATTAATACCCCAGAAGTGACCGAGTAATGTCACTACCCCTAAGTTACAAAGGTGTGAGGCAATTAGAAGTCTGCTGTCTAGATCGCGGCCCTTCAGTTCACACGAAAGATATGCAACTCGCTCTGCCTCTCTTTCTCGCTTTGCATGGGCACTTACTAAGGGAGATGGAATATCGATTTCCTTGAAGCGTTCGATAAATCTCTGTCGTGATGGATCGTTATCGTACCACTTCACCCTGCCACTATTGCACCAGATAATTCCATTATCCTGGTAATCGTAGTCTACTTCTTTTTCATTCAAGGTCTGTATTGTTACACCAAGTCTTTTCCAAACACAGAAAAGTGCTGTTTGGTCTATTTGCCATCGCAGCTGGTTCTTTTTCCAGAAATAGAAAATGTAATCCGCAACTGCATCAAAATATTCTTGGCCCGCCGGGCTAGCTATAACCACACTAGCATTGCATTGGTTCCAGGGTTCCAGGCGCCCCGGACGCAAACGCATTCCAATGGGAGCAGTGGGTAAGCCCTTTATAGGTTTGTTCGCAATGGCGTCTACATCCATCAATGCAATAGGGTCTTCACGTGTTCTTAGCATCTGAGCAAGGCGACAAAAACGTATCGAGTGGTAGTAACTAGGTCCCGCTTCAGGGTTTTCTACTGTCAATCCAATGGGACGCTTAAGAAATTCGATAACTTCTTTTGCATAACTTGGATCCCCATCCATCAAGTGCAAATGGCTAGGGCCCTCAATAGTTGCTAGGAATCTTGCTCCAAATTGAGCAAAATAGTTTTCATCGCAGGCTAGCCACGCAAGATAGCCAGGCGGAGTTTCAAAAATTGTGTTTACTGATGGCAATTCTTCAAGCTGTTGGCTCTCAATTGGTTTGAACGTCGTACATGAGCGAACATCATCAGTTTCTTTCCAAGCGGCTTCCATAGCTGGGTAGTCCGCGTCTAGAAAGGCCTGTATTCCCGCGTCAGGGGACGATGGCTGGACAAACTTGAATCCAATATCTTCCTGGTCGATTGCATGATATTTGGGTAAGCCAGCCTTTTCTCTCGCATCCCATTCTTCTTTTATCTTAAACACTGTCGACCGCCCGTCTTCTTCTTAGGCAAATCATATCCAATCCGTGGTATTTTCAGGGTTTGTTGTAAGGAACTGATTGTAATTAGTACCAGTTTTATCACAGGCAATAAGCTTAGGCTCTGGAATGAGTCTCATATTCTGTTCATCAATTAGGAAGTATCTGTAACCAAGTTTCTCAGTCTGCTGGGTTATATAAGCAGCGTTTTTCTGGCTAAAAGTCTCTAGGATTATATCCGGCCTATGAACTAAACTTAAATGCTTAAATACGCTTTTCTCTGCACCTTCTACATCAATCTTCATGGCGACTGGCGCTTTCTTGTGGCTCATATCTAAGGGTCGTACAAAAACTGGTGAAACATTATAACCAGGTTCGTCACTACCGAAGTGGGAGCCTGATGACAGGTTTCCTAGCCCTTTGTCTACCCAGCGAAGTAATATTACTGCATCAACTTCTCCAATACCCCATCTGCACGGTTGGATATTCTTAAACTCATTAAGGTTGATGTGAAGAGCAAGACGAGCAAAAACGTCGGGGTTAGGTTCAAACGCGTAAATGGGTATATCGGACCTTAGTGCTGCAGCTGCTAGGCTATAAACACCTACGTGTGCACCGACATCGATGATGGTTTGGGCCCCTCTAACTAGGCTGCACCATAGCTTCATGGACATAGGCTCGAATGATTTGTGATCTAAGATATCGACGGCTCTTGGGCAATCATTGCTGTGAAACATCCTGAAATCTGGGCAGTCGAATAAGTCGACCGTGTAGAAGCCTGGTTCAAGGTGTTTGTGTTCAGCACTCATGGAATCCCCAGAATCTTATGTACTTGTAGGCTCAGACGCCAGATAGGATTTTTTTGACAGAAGAGAATACAGGCTTTCAGATTGGCTTGATAGTTGGGCCCATCCATGGGTTGAACGAAATAGGCTCCGAATTGCTGCTTCTCGAGGGTCCGTGGATCAATTCCCTCCTGTGGGTAAACCAATTTCAATTCGTGCCCCTCGGTGAGGATTTGACGCGTTCCAGCTTTGGGGCTTACGCAGATCCAGTCAACACCTGGTAGTGAAGCCAATGTGCCATTTGTCTCAATTGCAACTTCAAAATCAATGGCTTGTAGTTGTTTTATAAGAGAGTTGTTGAGCTGTAAAAGTGGCTCTCCACCGGTAAACACAACATAAGGTTTGTTAATAGGTCTTCCGTTTCTAGAGTCAGGCCAATAGCTAGCTATTTTAATAGCTAAGTCCTCGGCCGTATCAAACTTCCCACCATCTTTGCCGTTAGTGCCGACAAAGTCCGTATCGCAAAACCGACATTGAGCAGTTTCCCGGTCCTGTTCTCTGCCTGACCATAGGTTGCATCCAGCGAAGCGACAGAATACTGCGGCTCGGCCAGTGCGTGCACCTTCACCTTGTAGTGTGTAGAAAATCTCTTTTACTGCATATGTCATGGGCTAGACCGGAAAAGTAAATATCCATTAGCCCGAAGTTCACATGCAGGGCAATTACCGCAGCCATATCCCCAGGCATGGCGAAGGCCTCGCTCACCGACGTAACAGGTATGGGTGTACTCAATGATGATGTCGACCATTTTCTCGCCACCGAGCTCTGCTGCTAGGGCCCAGGTCGCGGCCTTGTCTAAGCTCATTAAGGGTGTAGCAATCCTGATCTTTTGGTTGAGACCAAGAGATAACGCTTTCTCTTGCGCGTCAATAGTGCCCCGTCGGCAATCGGGATAACCAGAATAATCTGTCTCGCACATACCGCCAACCAACGTAGTGATATCTCTTTGATAGGCGAGACTAGCGGCGGCAGACAGAAATATAAGGTTACGCCCCGGTACAAAGGTTGAGGGCAGGCCACCTTCTGCTATAGCAATCTCAATTTCATGGGTCATTGCTGTCTCACCCAAATTACTGATAAAGCGGGTGTCAATAATATGATCCTCGCAAAGTCGTTCACCCCATATCGGGAATTCTTTACTGATTTGATTACGTAGCCCTGGGCGGCAGTCCATTTCCACATAGTGGCGCTGTCCGTAGTCAAAGCCAACCGTTTCTACTCGCTCAAATTGATTCAGAGCCCAGGCCAGGCAAATAGCAGAATCCTGTCCTCCAGAAAATAGAACCATAGCTGAGTTATTGTCGGTCATAGTGCTCTTCATATCAGCATAAACAAAAAATTCAGAAGCATTTTTGAGCTATTGATTTATAGACGGTTAGCCATCATAAACCTGTCGGTAGGCGTACCCAGTCTGGTAAACCTTTGTAATCAGCGCGCCAAACCTCAATAGAACGCATTTCTATGGAAATATTTAAAAGTTTTACCTTTGAAGCCGCACACCATCTGGCGGAAAATGTGGATCCGAACCACAAGTATGCCCGACTGCACGGACATTCATTCCTTGCTGAGGTATATTTGTCCGGTGAGCCTCAACGAGAAAATGGTTGGATTGTAGATTTTGCAGAGCTCGATGAAGCTATATCCTACCTAAAAGCTGAACTCGACCATGGCTTTCTCAATGATGTTGACGGTTTGGAACAACCAACTCTGGAAAATATTGCCAAATGGATTTGGGGGCGTTTGGAAAAAGAATTCCCCACACTAAGTCAAATCATAATTCGACGCGGTTCATGTGCTGAAGGTTGTATTTACCGTGGGGACTAACGCTTAACCGGTTAACGGTTTTCTGTAATCTTTGAGTGAAAGTTTTAGCGTTGATTAGGTCCCTACGCATAAAAAATGCGGCCCAAAAACCTATGCATCAATGTATGCATTCCCATCTAAGATTCTCTCTCAAGATATCTTCAAAGACTGGTGGAAAATATTGCTATTGACTCACGGTGCTGCGTAAGAAAAGTACTTAGGAGACTTTTACTACCCATTTCCCTATATTTTGACCGCTTAGAAGACCGATAAAGGCTTCTGGTGCTGATTCAAGCCCATCAAATACCTTCAACTCGTATCGAATAGCTTCGTCCTTTACCAATTCAGCCATAGTTTTGCGTGCCTCTTTATATTCCGGCACGTGTTCGTGTACAGAGAATTGTCCGGCGAATTGTTCCGATTGATTCCAACCGCTCTTATTATAATTTGAAATGATTCCACATCTGGTAATGCGCCCTTTGGGCGACATCTGTTTCTTAATCAGATCAGCGAGTTCACCACCTGTATTGTCAAAGAAATAATCAACCCCATCAGGGCAGGCCTTTTTGATTTCAGCGGCTAAATCTTCTGCCGTTTTGTAGTTAATAGCGACATCAAAATCGAGTTGATCTTTTAGGTAAGCACACTTTTCATCGGTGCTAGTAAGTCCAACCACCCAAGCATCGCAGAGTAGACCTAGTTGACCTGCTAGTGAACCGACCATACCAGCGGCACTGGTAATAACCATGGTCTCTTCTTCTTCTAACTTTCCTTCGTGTTTTAGCGCTAGAATAGCTGTCAGACCTGGAGCACCAAGTGGTCCGATATAATCGACCGGATCAGCTACTTCAGTGTCGCATATGGCTAGACCTTCAGGATTGTTACTCACATGCGGTTCACCATTTGTGATTACGTAGTTCTGCCAGCCGAAGAATCCTTCAACAACATCTCCAACCCCGTATTTTTCGTTATTTGATTTTACAATCACGCCTAAGATTGTTCCTGGCATAACTTTGCCAATATCCGTCATGGGACCGTGTGGCCGCATCGCTTTGTTATCTTCATTAGTTGGGTTCATCATGAGGCGTAGTCGCGGTTCAAGGCCAATGTACAGAGTACGAATGAGAACCTCACCTTCGCCAGGCTCAGGAACGGGGCCTTCTTTGATACTAAAATCAGAAGGTTTAGGCATGCCCTCGGGGTGAGCATTTAGAACGATTTGGCGATGTAATTCCTCGGTCATAGTCTATGCCTGCAAATAAGGTCCAATTAAATCAGAGTGGTGTTTTACACGTAAATACCTAAACACAAAACTCATACAGCCATATTTCTTAGTTATTTCATTAATACAGTCGTCGCAAGAAATTTAAAAAAAGCATTATAACTAAATATATGCATGTTTTTCTGGTTTATTCTAAGTGATACTCTACCGCAGTGTGGTCATGGTGAACCTCATCGTTTCTGCAATCATCACGTCTCTATACGTTAAGTTCGAATTCCTACTAGAATTATTCTAAGTTTTAGACGAAGTGGGATAGGCCAAAAGGGGATCAACGTGCCCAAACACTATTTTAACTACCAACTAGGCCGGAGAAAGGCCTTGCAGGTTGGTGCCACAACGATTGCTGCAACTAGTGTTGCCACCGGCATGGCCATAAGGCCGGTCCATGCTCTGAATGAAGTAGACGTGATCGTGGTTGGTGCAGGCCTTTCTGGATTGGCAGCTGCACACGCGCTGCAAGACGAAGGCTATAGTGTCCAGGTTATTGAAGGGCGCAACCGGGTCGGAGGCCGTATTCTCTCTCTTAGCGATATTCCGGGTAATCCAGAGGCGGGAGGAACTGGTATTGGTCCCGGTTACGGACGCGTAATCGATGCGGCGGAAAAATTTGGCGTTAAACTCAACAATCTTATTGATCGAGCGCCACTTATTTTGAAGCGGAACCTCTTTCTAGACGGTCAACATGTCAGTATGAAAGATTGGCCCAACCATCCTCGTAATGTGCTGAGGGGCCAATTTAAGGAAATGCCTCCGTGGGCATTTGTGCCAATGTTCCTTATTCAGAACATGCCGATAGAGAGTTTTGAGGATTGGATTGAAGCAGAATCAAGGCCGCTTGATATTTCATTACATCAATGGTTCTTATCGAAGGGTGTCTCAGAAGCAGAAATTAATCTCGCATACAATATTAACACTGATTTTGGAAATTCTTCGCATGATGTTTCTGCCTTGATGCTTATGTTTGTTTATGCTTGGGGAATGATGCAGCGTGGAATAGAACCGAGAGGTACGTTTGCAGCTGAAGGTGGTAATCAACGGATCCCTGAAGCTATGGCAGCTGCCTTGAATAATGAGGTTCACCTGGGAAGAAAAGTCACTGCTATTGCTAATGAGAATGGTTCTGCAAAAGTATATTGTGAAGATGGAACAGTTTATCGCGGCCGACGCGTTGTCTGTTCGGTTCCATTTTCTGTTCTTCGCACAATTAAGTTAGAACCGGCACTGACAAGTGTTCAGGCCCGTGCAGTTCAAACCCTCGGAACGCAGTTACTGACTCAAACCCATCTCGTAGCTAAGAAACCCTTTTGGGAAGAAGACGGAATTTCAGAGGGTATGTTTTGCGACAATGTGCTGGGTATCGTGATGGGCCAACATTTTGGTTCGACACCTCAAGAAGTTACTAGTATCACTTGCTGGCATAGAGGCTGGAAAGCACAGAAGGTAGATCAAGTGCCTGAAAAAGAGGCGAGAGCAATGATTGTGAAAGCTTTTGAAGACCTGCGCCCAGCTGCTAAAGGTAAGATTGAGGTAGCTGGCTTCAAGTCTTGGCATAATGACCCATTTGCGTCTGGTGATTGGGCAGTCTGGAAACCTGGTCAAATAAGTGCCTTTGTCAATCACATGTCTGAACCGCACCATCGTATTCATTTCTGTGGAGAGCATACCGCTCTATCTAATCGTGGTATGGAAGGGGCAATGGAGTCAGGAGAGAGAGTCGCCTTGGAAGTGCTGGATGCAATTTAGGGTGTAAAATGGGACCATGATTTGTTTAATTCTATTTGGGTCCTTTTTGATAAGGTGAGTTTTTCTTAGGCTAGAAAAAAATCGCGGTCTGATAACCTGAGCTAGTCATTCTGGCCGCGACTCTTAATAAGGAGTAGATAGTCTCACTGAACAGCCATATTAATTAGCTGACCAAATGGTCTTAGTTTCTGTCATAGACCCTAATTCATAAATTGTGCCTTCCTTGTCTCCCGACGCCACAACCATGCGAGCGAGCATTCTGTGTGGACCCAGACTCCATAAGTGTAATTCCTTACCAAAGGATGTGGCCCATATATATCGTTCACATTCACGAGGCCCTATAGGTAGGTCTATGATTTCTCTGCCATCATAGCGCGCCTTACTTATAATTTTCTCTCCATGTCCAAGAGTAGATCCATTCCATGTATTAGACACAGAGTGAACCATTATCTCTTGGAAGTCTCTATTAGAGGTATCAACGAAACACATTTTCCAGGAATCAAGAATAATCGCATGGTAGCCGATTGACATATGAGGTGGGGCATCAAATTCGGCGTAATCAACTATTGTATTTTGATTCCAAACGTAAGAATGAATCCTGTCACCAACCACACGCCGAAGCACTGAACCGTGTGCTTTACCCTTAAAGAATAAACGACCTATAGTTTCGATGGGGCGCCAGTCAGCAGCAACTATCTGGTTAACGTCCCGCAACAAGTCTCCTTTTGGAGATTGGGTCAAGGTACGTAAGCTTCGACTGCCATCCGGATTTTCTGTTAGCAGGAAGCGCTCATAAAGTTGTGGGGTGCCAGCAGGCTCTGTAATCAATATATGGCCGTCATAGGTGCTAAATGTCATATAAAACTCACCTTGCCTAGAGAGAGATTAAGGGTATTAGCGTAGAGTGAAAACCAATCTAGTTAGATATATGAATTATAAAAAAGTCAGACGAGTTTGTTCTCATCTAGAGTGTGAATTGATCGCTTCCGAAAGTTCTACCAGCCGTTTTGCTTTTTCCACAACTGGATAGTCAACAAAGTAACCTTTAACCTGAATGGATGCCGAACCCGCTGACTCTGCGTCATTGAATGCTGCGATAACTGCGCGAGCCTGCTTAAGGTCGGCATCAGTGGGAGTAAAAATATCGTTGATGATAGGAACCTGTTTGGGGTGTATGCAAAGTTTACCTTGAAACCCAAATTCTAATGCAGTGTATACGGATTGCTCAAAATGGGTATCGTCTGCCAAATCAATAAATACTGTGTCGATGGGTTGCTCCAAATCAGCAACGCGCGAGGTTAAAACAAAGCGCGACCTTGCGTAGGCCAGCGCTTTTTCTCCACCATCCCATTTAATATTAAGGTCTGTAGTAAAGTCACCGCCACCAAAAGATAAGCGCCTAACACGGGTATCTGATTGCGCGATTTCGTCTATCACACCTAGGCCCTTGGCAGTCTCAATTATTGGTAATAGGTCAATGCCTCCTTCGGGCAATCCCCGTTCCTTCTCAAGTACAGTAATGAGCCAGTCTACCTTTGCTACATCTGCAGCACTCTCAACCTTGGGCAGTACGATACCATCAACCTGTGGCTGAACTAGAGTATCCAAGTCCCGGTAAGCCCAGTCAGTATCTAAGCCATTGACTCTTACGTAGCCTAGACATGAGTGTTTACCCTTAAGAGCCTCTAGCACTAAAACGCGTGTTGCTTCTTTCTCAGAGATAGCGACACTGTCTTCCAGATCCAGGATTACTACATCAGCTCCAGCCTGAAAAACTTTTTTTGTTTTGCGGGGATGATTGCCAGGCGCAAAAAGCCAGGTACGGAGGGGCCGTAAGGTTCTGATAGTTGACGGCATATTACCTCCCTATGTTGAAATATTTCCTAGATCTGAATTACTACTTAGCGAGCAGTAGGACTGAAAAAACAATTTTTAATCAAGATAGAGTAGAAAATATAGATATTAGAATCTCTTTATAACCATCTCTCTTGCTCGCGTTTCTATCTCTTGATACACCCCAAGCCAGACAAAAAAACTGATTAGGGGCGTTGTTCACATGATTGATCAAGTAAGAACCTACACGGCAACGGCACTTCAGGTTGATTGCCATGCGGTTAACAACTGCACTAACAGGGCCGAATCTTCAGCGCAGATGTTAAGGCAGATAGAGAAAATTGGGGCTTCTATCAAGTCCATCGTTAATTTTTCTCATGGCTTTAATGGAACTAAGACGAAGTTGTTCGTATTACCTGAATATTTCATATCAAGTTTTCCTATGGGAGAGTCATTTGCCCGCTGGCAAGAGCTGGGAGCTATTTCTATGGATGGGCCAGAATATGATGCCCTAGGCCAGATAGCACAAGAGAGCAAATGTTTGCTTTCAGGTAATGTTTACGAAATTGATCCTAATTTCCCGGATCTTTATTTTCAAACGTCCTTTGTTATTGGATCCAATGGCGATGTTGTGCTGCGCTATCGTCGTCTAATTTCCCTTTTTGCACCGAGCCCGTATGATGTTTGGGATAGGTATTTAGATCTTTATGGCGAAGATGCAGTTTTTCCGGTGGTAAATACAGAAATAGGAAAGATTGGGTGTGTAGCATCTGAAGAAATTCTTTATCCCGAAATTTCCCGCTGTTTAGCGATGAAGGGCATGGAGATCTTGTGCCATTCTTCGTCAGAGATCGGTTCACCACAGCTCACCCCAAAAGAAATTTGCCGCCGTGCTAGGGCCGTAGAAAACATGTGTTACGTAGTTTCATCTAATACATCGAGTATTAAGGGTACGCCTATTCCTTCGGAATCTACTGGGGGCATGTCAAAGATTGTAGATTATAAGGGCCTAGTAATTGCTGAGGCTTATACAGGAGAAACTTTTTGCGCGAGTGCCATATTAGATATGGATAGCCTACGGAAGGTGCGCAAGCATTCTGGTATGACTAATCTATTGTCGCGCCAGCCGTTTGATATTTACGCCGGTGAATATGCGCGCCACACCTTTGTTGAGCCTAATGCAATGCTAGAGAATGGAGAGGTTGTGGTGCCTGATCGCTCTTTCTTTATCAGGCGCCAACAGGAAGTTTTGGAGAGACTGACCAGAGATGGTGTGATTGGTTGAATTTAGAAGACACTATGCTTTCACGTTCTATAATTTTCCATCCACTCGTGCTCTCCTGGGTGGCTTTACAGGGTCATTTGTAACAAGCGCAATAAAGCTACAATGTATAAGCTAAGACAATTCACTTAGGTCAGTATGAAGGCGTTAGGCTAATGAGTATCGAGAAGGCTAAAGAGTTTTTACATTTGCTCGAGGCGCGTGACCTCGAGCGTGCAAAGACTTTTCTGGCCCCTGAATTTGAAATGACGTTTCCTGGTGGCATTAATATGAACTCGCTTGAGGAACTCATTGAATGGTCTAAGGAACGTTATACTCAGGTTTCCAAGACATTCGAAGAATTTGACGAAATTCAGGATGGCGACTCGGTCATAGTGTATAGTATGGGTAGGCTCAATGGAATTGCTTTAGACGGCTCTACTATCAGAGATGTGCGTTACATAGACCGATTTGTTTTCGAAGATAGCCTGATCGTTAAACAGGAAGTCTGGAACGATCTTGCCGAGTTCTTGAGACCGATACATATCGGATGACAGATTTTCTAAAGTCAATTTCTAGAATTGTGGGTAAGAAGACATTGCTGACTGGTAACTCAACTATTACTAATAAAGTCATGAACTGCCTTTGAAATTTCTTCCGGCTTTTCATAAAATAAGAACGCTCCTACGTCCTTTATAACTTTACGCTGGCCACTATCGAGGGTTTTTAGCAAGTCTTCCTGCCCAGTAACAAAATTGTCAAGGTCACCTTGCATGAGTAGCACTGGACAGCGGAGTTTAGAGCAGGCTTCCGCCTTATTCCATTTAAGGATAGGGTCATGAGCATCATACCGCCGCAAGCGCTCTTTCATGTTAACTAGAAATACCCGATGCATGATTTCTAAGGAAGTCTCTGGTCCGCCAAGTTTAGCGTAAATGGACCACATTTTATTGAGAAAATCGCCTTTTTCGTTAATTGGCTCAGGTACCTCTTTACGGTGTTTGAGAAGTTTCTCAGTTTCTTCTTTAGAGCGTTGACCGGTCCCAGAGGCAATAACGTGGGTAGCCCGATCTGGCTGGGAAGCTGCAATATCAATACAAATAGAACCACCGCCGTGGTGACCGAGAAATGCAGCCTTTTTTATGTCTAAGGCATCTAGAGCTTGGCTAACCGTACGGGTATAATCGTCCATCTCAGGTTCGTGAGCTGGGTCACAGGAGTTGCCGTGGCCAAGCCATTCGATAGCCCACATGGTATAATTCTCTTCAAGGTAGGGAATTAGACCTAGATATTCTTCCGAAGATTGAGTGGATTGGTGCAGTAGCACCAGATTGGGGCCTTTACCTGCTGTCCAATAGTGCAGTTGACCCATATCACAATTCACATAACCACTTCTCATTAATCCTCTCCAATATAATAATCACTTGATTCTCAGCCTAAATATGCGTCTGTTTTAGTGCTATTGCTGAAAGAATCCAATGCACAAATGTGATAGCATTGGTTGACCTTGGTATTGCAAAGCCAACTAATGTAGTATCGAGGAAGTGGGAGCTCACGATGGTTAAGGATACAGAACAGCCTGCGGTTGGGAGAAGGGTCTTTCTGAAGAGTGCTTCAGCAGCTGGGGCGGTAAGCACCTCTGGAGTTGCTGCCTCTCCCAAGGAGCTCCACCAATCGCCGCCTAATGAAGAGCAACTAGCTCGCGAATTTGATCCTCTAGATGACTATCCTGAAGAACTATTAGAGCGATATTTCGTAAGCCAGCCAGCATCGGATTTTATGGTCGATGTTATTCAGGCTCTGGATATTGATTACCTTGCTATTAATGCAGCTTCTAGCTTCCGAGGTTTGCATGAGTCCGTTCTCAACTATGCAATGAATCAGAAACCCAAAATTCTGACCTGCCTACATGAAGAACAAGCTGTAGCGCTAGCGCATGGATATTTCAAAGTTTCCGGTAAGCCACTTGCAATGGCGTGTCATGGCACCGTTGGTATTCAGCATGCTGCCATGGCAGTATATAATGCTTGGGTCGACAAGGTACCGCTGATCATTATTGCTGGAGACCATAAAGATGCCGAAACCCGACGCACACCAGTAGAGTGGCTGCATTCAGCTCAGGATCCAGCAAGACCTATCCGCGATTTCATAAAATGGGATGACACACCAGCATCTTTGAGCCACTTTTCGGAATCCTTCGCACGGGCATATAGAATTGCTATGACTCCGCCGATGGGACCGGTTGCCTTGGTTCTTGATGCAGAGCTACAAGAAAGGAGTACTAGTGGAGAACAACTACCTTCTCTGCCAAAGGTTCCAAATATCCTTCCGCCACAGGGGGAAGCAGGCGGTGTTGAAGCTGCTGCAAAATTACTCACGTCAGCTGGAACACCCGTACTCATAGCCGATCGGGCTATCCACACTCAAGAAGGTTTATCTAATCTCATTAGACTTGCAGAAATATTGCAGGCTCCAGTAGTAGATAAGGGGGGCCGGATGAATTTCCCCACTACACATTATCTTAATCACAGCGCGAGAGCGGGGGCTGCGGTTGGCAATGCAGATCTGATTGTGGGGCTTGAATTAGGCGATGTCTGGGGTAGCGTAAATCGGATTCTCGATCTACCGCATCGAGAAAGTCAAACTCGCATTAACCAAAATGTTAAGACTGTTACTCTGGGGATTAATAGCATATTTACAAAGTCAAATTACCAGGATTTCGGAAGATACTATGAGACTGACCTTCCCATAACTGGTGATGTTGAGGCGACGCTTCCTGCATTAATTGAAGCAGTACTCGAATCGCTTTCTCGTTCGCAGCGTTCTTACATTGCTCGGAAAGAAGAGACCCATCGTAAAGCTTACGAGACTAGTCGCGAACGCGATCTAGACGCTGCGCGGTATGGTTGGAATGCTAGTCCAATTTCTACAGCCAGAATCTGCATGGAGGTATGGGATAAGATAAAGAATAAAGACTGGGGCTTGGTATCCGGTGTAGGATTCTGGAGCAATTGGCCAAGGCGGCTGTGGGCGATCGACAAAACCCATCAATATATCGGAACATCCGGCGCTGGGGGATTGGGTTATGGTATTCCGGCAGCAGTGGGCGCTGCCTTGGCCCATCAAGAACAAGGTCGTATTGCTATTAATCTGCAAAGTGATGGTGATATGCTCTATGCACCGGGAGCACTTTGGACTGCCGCGCATTTGCAAGTACCGCTTTTAACTGTGA
Source organism: Rhodospirillaceae bacterium (assembly GCA_045564915.1). GTDB lineage: Bacteria > Pseudomonadota > Alphaproteobacteria > Rhodospirillales > Rhodospirillaceae > JAQWRV01. The sequence continues at coordinate 112,795 of JBJLGL010000013.1, read as the reverse complement.
TGCATAATAACCGCGCTTATCATCAGGAAATTATGCATGTGCAGCGCGTGGCTGCTCGGAGACAGCGCGGTCTTACAGGGACCGCACGTATTGGCAATGTATTTGATGACCCACCAGTAGATTTTGCAGCCATGGCAAAGAGTTTCGGGATGTGGGCTAGTGGACCTATTGATAATCCGAATGATCTTCGTCCAGCATTATCAAAGGCTATGGAAGTAATCGCGCAGGGTGAGCCAGCGTTAATTGATGTTGTGGCGCAACCAAGGTGATGGATAAGTTAATAAATATTCATAGCCCAATGACCGTGCTAATTCTATTTCTCTTGTCTATGCCGGTTTACGCGCAGTCAAATGAGTTCGTATTCATTAAGTTCGGCTGTGACCAATGTCACGGCGGTGTTGGGCAGGGCGGTGCTGCTGGGTTGCGGCTCGCCCCAGAAACGCTCCCCTTTGAAGAGTTTGCTGATATTGTGCGAAGTCCCTATGGAGTTATGCCAGCTTACTCACCACAGGTATTGAATGATATAGACATGGCGGCCATTCATGCCTACTTGGTATCGATACCTCAACCTCCAGCATTAAGAGATATACCGTTGCTCGCTGGCAAGTAACTTAAACTAAGGTTCTGTACGCACCTTTATTGCCACACCATCTGCTATGGAATCTGAGGGATGCAAAACTACAGCGTCTGTGGCTGTGAGCCCCTCTATCACCTCGGCCTCCAACGAATTGCGCTGACCGAGTATAATCTCTCTCAGTGATGCGATACCACGATCTTCAACAAATACTGCCCAATTATTACCAGACCGGAATAAAGCCCCTACCGGTATCTTGAGAATATCATTCCTATCTTGAACCACTACGCGAGTTATTACTCTGTAACCATGCCCAAGACTGTTCCAGGCTGATTGCTTCGAGACAAAGTCAATAATCACATTAACGCGTTGTTCCTCAATACCGAGCGCAGAAATCTTGGTGAATCCGAAAGGTTCAACCAAGCGTACCCGACCTTCTAAAGGAGAATCTCCGCCCCAATCCTCAATTATTACCCGATTACCTGGTTTGACTTTTACGGCATCAGTAGAAAGCAAATCTACTTCGATTTCCAATTCTTTTGGATCACCAAGTTCCATAAGAACAGTACCACTCAGAAGGACGGACTCACTTTCCTGCAATACTCGGAGTACGCGTCCGCTGATAGGTGCTCTGACAGGAATGAGGTCAGACTCAGTGGGTCCATTCTTACCATCTTGTGCCGTAATTAAAGTCGCGCGGGCGGTTTCTAGATCGGCACTTACCTTTCTCGCACCAGCGGCACCTTCGGCCAATTGCGCTTGCGCCGTGCGGACAGACAACTGTCTCTGATCAAGTGTGGCCTGGGAAATGGTGCCACGTTCCGCAAGTGGTATAGCACGGCGTAGCTCAGCATTAGCGAAATCCAATTGGGCTTGGGCACGCGACTGCTCTGCTTGAGCTAGACCGACTGCAGCTTCCGCGGCTTTGACTATAGCCTCTGCTTCAGTACGACTACGCACGTCAAGCATTGCTGGATTAGAGGGTTCAAAAAGGGCTAGAACGGTTTCGCCTGCGATTACTTTATCACCAGCTTCAATATCGATTCGCCTGACACGTCCGGCTACAGGAGCAGAGACAGCGTATACATCTTTGAGCCTTGTTTGGCCTTCATCATCGATCGTTACAAGTAAATCACCTTTAGTCACAGGAGCCAAGTCAACTCCTGCTGGAGGTGTTTGCAATATAATTGTAATTAACGCGATTAAAACAACAACAATGCTAGTAATAACGATAGTGCGTCGTGAAAATAATCTCATGCCAGATTCCAACTACTCTCTAGTCTTTAATGCCGTAAGAAGATCTAGATTATAGATCCTTTGCCGCGTCATGAAGCCACATACAATTGCGGAAGCGCTGACAACAATAATTGACCAGCCATATGTAGAGGTATTGATCACAAAGGGAAAATTATATAGATCGGTTTTAAGCATTGGCGACATTCCAATCGCCATGAGGTAGCCGAGCATGCATCCAACCGGCAGAGAGAGCAGTGTAAGAATACCTAATTCGCCGAGAAGTATGTATGTTACTTCAAAACGAGTAAAGCCTAGAACCTGCAGACTAGCAAGCGCTCTTGAACGTTCCGATAAAGCTATGCGGGCAGCATTATAAGCTACACCGAATCCTATTAGGGTTGCCAAAGCTACATAAAAACCGATCATGATATTCATAGTGTTGTCGAGGGTCTCACGAAAACTATTGAGCGTAGCGGTCTGTTGAGCAATACCAGCGACGGCTGGCAGATCTTTGAGGCTTGCATATAACTCGTCTGCATGCTGGCTATCTACAAGCACATGAATGTACGACACCGTAGGGCCTTCTTTCATTAGCCTATTCAGAGCATCAAGATGCATATAGGCTTGAAACCCTAAGTATTCTTCAACCAAACGAACTACTGGCACTTGAACGACAGGCTGACGTTCTTGCAATACCTCGACTGTAATTAAATCGCCAATATTGAGGTTTAAATCCTCTGCGATATGTTTGGAGAGTGCTATGCCTCCTGGTGGTGGTTCAATGACTTTCTCTTCATTATCGAGCATTCGATTTAGGTCTGCACCAGACACGATGCCTAGAATAGACTTTCGGTCACTCAAATGACCATTTCTTAGGCGCGCTGCTACAGTGCGTACGGGCTGGGTGGTGATTACACCGGGAAGATTTTGGATCTCCTGCTCTACACTTCCAGGCCGAGGTTCGACAAATGATATAGTTAAAGTCTGACGTTCAGCCTGGAAGAAATACACCTGAATAACTTTCTCAACTGAATCTAGAAAGAATAGTGAAGTAATCATAAGAGCCACTGAGAAGGAAATACCCATAATCGTGAGACCTGAGCGGATTGGAAAGCGTGTAAAATGACGAAATATCATGCGTGTTGGTTGACTGATCTTGATGCTAGTAAAAAGTTTTGTGAGGCCACTATTTCGGTAAGATGTTGGAATCGGTGGTGCCATTGCGACAGCAGGTGGCAGTTTAACTGCTTGCCTTGCGGCACCAAGGCCACCGGCTAGACCGGCTCCGAGGCTAACCAAAGCCGCTGTTATTAATACTGTTGGATCAACACTAGATGGCAGTAGTGGGAACTTGTAATAGGTCTGGTACATATTAACTAGGACGTTACCCATCCAGTAACCTCCGAGCATACCAAGAAGAAGGCCTGCAGTCACAAGGATTAGGACCAGCTTTAGATAAACTGCTCCCACCTCCAAATTTGAGTAACCAAAAGCTTTTAGTAGTCCAATTTGTTCCCTTTCTGTAGCCACAATGCGCGAAACTACAACGTTAAGGAGAAATGCCGCTACAAGGAGAAACACTGGGGGAAAAATAGCTCCACTGGAACGCAATTGAGCTAATTCATTTGTAAGAAAGAAATGTGATTTCTGATCTTCCCGTGCGTAGGAACCTATACCACCAAAGGGCTTAAGTATAACGTCGAGGCGACGGATTACTTCTTCCTGATTCGCCCCACGCTGGAGCGACAAAGTTACGTCGTTAAATGCACCATCCAGGTCAAAGGCCGCGGCAAGGGCCTTACGTCCCATCCATATGACACCGAACCGCCTATCATCCGGCATTAGGGATCCAGGACCCAGTGCATAGATGTATTCAGGGGTCATTGCTAGGCCAACAATCTCCAGTTTACGCTTATTGCCATTCACAATAGCCTGGAAGGTATTGCCTAGTGTGAGGCTATGAGCTTTCGCGAAGTTATCGGTAACTGCAACTTCATTTGGACGCTGATTCGATGGATATCTTCCTGTTGTTAGTTCCACGGCATTTAATAAGTTAGTACCGCGCTCCGGCAAGGAGATGAGCTGTCCAGTTGCTGGTTCATTCATATAGGGAATATCCAAATTAACAGCGGCTGTTATACGAGTTTCAGCTCTAGAAACACCTGGGATACGTTGAATATCATACAGGAGCTCGTCGGGCCCTCGTTTCAGGACAGCAAACACATCGGCAAAGCGAGTGCGATCGTAAAATGCATCCATGCTATTTTCTAAGGTTGCGACCGTGTCATAGGTAGCAATCAGCAAGGTAACGCCGCAGGCTATGACAGCAGAAATAGCTAGTCCTTGCCCTTTAATTCGGCTGAGGTCCCGCAATAGTTTTCGATCTAAAGAACTAAAGTGACTCACCATGATAAGTCTGCTGGTATCTTTTTCTCTACATTCTTATCGATGCTAATAATCTGGCCGTTGGCAAAGCGGAACACGCGCTCAGCCATATCTTTGATACCGGCATTATGGGTAATCAAAGCCGTTGTCGTGCCGAGTTCGCGATTAGCACGTTCAAGTGCTTGTAAAACAACAATCCCTGTTTCGCTGTCCAGCGCTCCTGTTGGTTCGTCACACAACAAAACATGTGGGCGCTTAGCGATTGCGCGCGCTATGGCAACCCGTTGCTGCTCGCCACCGGATAGTTGTGACGGAAAATGGTCAATACGGTGTTCAAGGCCAACCATTTCCAGAGCCTCTACAGGCTCGATAGGGTTATCAGCTATTTCCGTAACTAAGCTGACGTTCTCTCGGGCAGTAAGACTGGGTATAAGGTTGTAAAACTGGAATACGAAACCGACATTCTTTCGCCTATATGATGTCAACTCATCTTCGCTACAGGCAGTTAATTCAAGGCCTTCAAAAAATAGACAACCAGATGTAGGTTGATCGAGGCCACCAAGAATGTTGAGTAGTGTTGATTTTCCACTTCCTGACGGGCCTAACAGGACAACCATCTCGCCTTCATACAGGACTAAATCCACACCACGTAGCGCTTCAACGCGAAGCTCTCCAGTTTGATAGATTTTTGTAAGGCCTTCTGCTTTAAAGGTCTCAATTATTTGTTCTGTTTTCGTCACAATCTCTCATAGTATTTGTCTAATTCCTTTCGCTATTGGACTTACGGAAAGGTTTAAAAATAATAACTCTAGAGCTATAGACCTACACGAACTCATTAGCTTATCAAAGGGTCAAATGTATCAAAGTCGGGGATGGATGTTTTGGAGCAAAGGCTTAAGACCAAGATTTGGGTACAGTCTTACCTGCGCCGTACTGAGGCGGATGGCTTTTCTGCAACTCTTGTGAGGCGAGGGGATGCAGATGCTGGAGCGGTTCTTATTAAAGTAAATCGTTTGTGCAATGGCTGTAGCGTTTACACTCAGGTCCGCGATGAAAACGGCGATCCGGCCTGGTTCTCGGGCACAGGAAAAGATGCGGTATCGGAAGATGTTGCCGAAGCCTATATCGCTCGACAAAAGCAGTATGATGCGGATCTTTGGGTAGTCGAAGTCGAAGACCCAAAGAGTGCCTATTGGCTAGACGGTAAAATCTTAGAAAGCTGATTTTCTGAAACCTTTTCTATAAGGCCAAAACCAAATCTATCAAAAGTCTTTGCAGCGCTTTCACTGCTTAGCTTGTTGAAGAAACTGATGACCTCTGGACGTGTTCGATTACTTAAAATAGATAAGCTATAAATAATAGGTTGGTGCGAATCTGTGGGTAGAAGTGCCGCTATATTAACGTGTTTGCTGAGCGCTACATCTGTTGCATAAACGATGCCAAGTGGCGCCTCTCCTCGTTCAACCAGAGCGAGAACAGCGCGAACATTGGTTTGTGTGGCGAGACGCTCACGCACGACAGGCCAAAGGCCCAGAGCTTCGATAGACTGTTTAGCATATTGCCCTGCTGGCACATGGTTAGGATCACCGATTGCTAGGCGTCCAGACCCAAGTCGTTCTTGAAGGTCAATCGGTGTAGATAAATCTAGACGTGATTGGTTTGGTTCCGTAATCGGGCTGATTACTACTAAATGGTTACGAAGTAATGGACGCGTGAAGTGATTATCCAAGTACCCTTTATTTACTAATTGGTTTACCCAATCCTTAGCAGCGGAAAGGTATATATCTGCTGGTGCACCTTTTTGTATCTGGCGGGCAAGAGTGCCGGAACTGCTTGTAGCGATGCGGACATCGATCCCGGTACTTTGGCTATAAACTGATGCGATCTCAGTCATAGCCGGGCCGGCACTTGCCGCTGTAAGAACCAAGATTTGTCCTTTAGAAAATGCGCTGGGCAATGGAAAAATGACTAAGGTCACAACTATGCTCAGCGTGACCACCATAATAATTTTGCGGACAGTCTTTTTCTTAAAATACTGCAAGCAGGCTTTATCAGACACAGCAAATATCTCCCTCCTGGACAGGTTGAGCTTCGCTAGTTATGTTCATCTTTATCTCATTATAATGTTTCCGTCGGATTTCCCACAATTGAGGTGTTTTATGGCTGTCGTTTGGACCGACGATCGGATTGGTAAACTAAAGAAGCTCTGGGCTGAAGGTTTGACAACTGGCGAAATAGGAAGACGTCTTGACGTTTCCAAGAATGCTGTCGTGGGCAAGGCCCATCGTTTAGGTCTTAAAGGCCGTCCTTCTCCTATTCGTCGTGCTGGGAGTAAACCAGTAGCTAAGGAAGAGGAGCGTGTATACACCTTAGCTGACCTCAACAGCCAAACCTGTCGTTGGCCGATAGGTGATCCAAAAGAAGAAGATTTTCATTTCTGTGGGAAACCTATCTTTCAGGGTAAGCCATATTGTCTGGATCATTGCGCAGCTGCATATGTGGGGTCTAATAAAAATCGAAGTGATAACGCTGCCTGATACGTTTACAAATATTTGACGGGGTAAATGCTAGGGGCCTTACCCTAAACTTTATTTTCAAACTTATGTTGGAACACGAACAGGGCATCTAGTTTGTGGGCAATCTGTTTGATTCCATTGACTTTTCAGTCTCGCTTACTGAGTTTCTGCAAGCCTGAGGCTTCAGTAGTCTCTATTCATAGAATGAATTCAAGCAAATTTCTAAGTGCACTCGGGTATCTATTTCGGGCAAAGAATACACTGCGTAAGATATAGAAATGTGCCTATAGTTGAGAATTATTCTTAAGAATATAGAATCTTACTCCGAACGTGGTACAAGTTCGGAAAGGTTTGCATATGAGGGTCCGGCCTGATAAGCGCATCTAAGGTGGTAAGATAATAATGACGCTTGCGGTTAAGTTTTGGGGGGTTAGGGGCAGTATTGCCTGTCCATCACCACAGCATGTGGTGTATGGCGGCAATACAAGTTGCCTTGAAATCTTTGCTGGTGATCACCGTATTATTCTCGATTCTGGCACGGGTATTAGGCAGCTAGGTTCAGAATTTAGTCGTGATGGGATTAAAGACGGTCATATTCTGTTAACTCATACTCATTGGGATCACATTGCCGGCTTCCCGTTTTTTGGCCCGGCTTTCATGCCGGATTGCCATTTCTCCATTCACGCTGGGCACTTGGCAGATCTTGGCGGAGTAGAGAATGTTTTTACAAATCACATGGCAAATCCGACATTTCCTGTTCCCCTTGAGGCACTTCAGGCGAAACTTGATTTTGTCGATTTTTATGCGGGCGAGGAATGGGAGCTTCATAAGGGTGTAAAGGTGCTTACAAAACCTCTCAATCATCCGAATGGTGCCACTGGATACCGCATCGAATATGAAGGAAATTCTCTATGTTTTGTTACAGATACGGAACACATTATTGGCAAACCGGATGAGAACGTTCTAGAACTCATAGAAGGTGCAGACCTGGTTATTTACGATTCAACGTACAGTGACGAAGAATTTCCTGCTAAAATCGGATGGGGACATTCAACTTGGGAAGAGGGTATCCGTTTGTGTAGGATGGCAGGAGCGAAGCAACTCGCTATCTTTCACCACGACCCTGACCACGATGATGATTTTATGCGCGGAGTGGAATCCAAGGCCCATGAAATGTGGGATGGTGCATTGGTGGCAAAGGAACAGTTGACTCTTACACCGGGGCAATAACAAATAATAATAATCAGCTAGCCGTCTTAGCGTTCCCTGAATGCCTCATGTTTTAGCTTTAAAACTGGTTTTATAAGAAAGTTTATTACTGATTTAGTGCCTGTATGAATGTCTACAGTCGCTCCCATACCCGGTGATATAAGATTTCCATCTTGTTTTTCACCAAGCCATGGCTGAGCTGTACGTACGACAACCTTAAAATACGGGGGTGCGTTATCTGGGACTGTGGAATCAGGCGCAACTGAAATTACTTCTCCCACAATACCGCCATAGCGAACGAAGTCATAGGTATCAATCTTGACTGTTGCCGGTTGACCAGCTTTAACGAAGCCACGATCCATTGGATTTAGGCGCGCTTCCACAACTAACCTGTCTTCTGATGGGACTATATCTAGAATAGGTTCCCCAGGTCTGACTACACCGCCGATGGTAGAGTATCGCATATTTTTTACTATGCCATTGATGGGACTGCGTATGAGTGTTCGGGTTTGTTGATCGGTAGCCGTGGACAACAATTCACGGGTACGTGCTATAACAATCTCCATCTCCCCTAATTGTTCTCGTGCTTCACGTTTAAAACGCAGACCTAATTCTAGAATCCGTTCCTGGGCTTCTTCTAATGCCGCGCGAGCACGGGGCAGTGTTTCCGTAAGCGTGGCAATTTCGCCTTCTAAACTCTCTACCTCGCTTACTATTTGAAGATGTTCCATCGGTGATTGAAGCTTATCAGTGAGTAGGTCGGCTGACATTCGCATGCGTTCCCGTGCCAAACCCAAATTGGTTCTAATTGCTTTGAGCCGTGCTTCTATTTCACGCTCATCTTGTATTCTCTGAATCACCTGACCTTCGAGTAAGGAACGTGTACTCTTTTGCTCCCGTTTTCGGGCATCATAAGCAAGGTTCTCTGCTTCTAAGATATCGGCAACGCCTGGAGGCGCATTTTCTGGAAATACTAGTTTAGTTCCATCGGCTTCAGCTTGTAGACGTGCCTTTCTAATTAGTAGTCCATCAAGGCGAACCTGAAGTTCCTCAATATTGGCAACTGTACCGGCCAAATCAAGCTGAATAATTGGACTACCCTCGCGTACATTGTCACCCTCGACAACAAGTATCGCATCAATGATACCCCCCTCCAGGTGTTGGACTGTTTTTACCCGGCCTTGCGGGACGACTTCGCCAGTTGCAATTGCGACTTCATCTAAATCAGCAAAGGTGGCCCAGATTAGGAATAAGCCTAGGAAAGAAATAATGCAGTAGTTTACTACTCGCATATTCCGACCGTTATGCTTATTAATAAGTTGATCAAGTTGACTCAAGGTCTTGTCTCTTAAGTTATTAGGCCTACTTGGTAGACGTATTATTTGTCGGGTTATCAACCTTTTTTACTGTCAGAGTAAAAGGTTTCTTTTTAGTTCCAGTTATATTTTGTTGGTGTGCCAGATTATCCATGACCTCGCTAGCGGGTCCAGAGGCTTTTATCCTGCCATGATCCATTATGATGACGTTATTGCAGGCTTGCAGGAGAGTTGGGCTATGCGTAACTATAATGACTGTACGTTCTTTACCAATTTCTGTTAGTGATTTTTGTAGATTCGACTCAGCATTCTTGTCTAAACTACCTGAAGGCTCATCCAGGACGATCACTGGAGGATCACCAAGTAGTGCCCTCGCAATACTTATCCTTTGTCTTAAACCACCAGATAACAAAGCGCCCCCTTCGCCGACCTGTGTTCCATATCCATCAGGTAAATCGAGTAGCATTTCATGTGCTAATGCTAATGTGGTCGCGCGTACAATTTCATCATCAGACGCATTCGGTTTAGTATGAGTAATATTGTCTCTAACCGTTCCATTAAACAAAACACATTCCTGGGGGGCATACCCGATCCAACGCGCGAGCTCGCGCCTCTGAAACTGTTTAATATCTGCGCCATCTAGCAGAACACGCCCGCTTGCGGGACTGTAGAGTCCGAGGAGAAGCTTGATTAAGGTTGTTTTACCACATCCATTTGCACCCATGATTGCTGTTACTCCAAATGGAGCAATCTCGAGCTTTATATTGTCAACAATAGCTGGGCCATTGTCATTGTAACGAAAGGTTGTCTCCTCGAAAGTAATCTCTCCCCTTGGCCGCTTTAGCTCAACAGCACTTCTTTGTAGACTATTTTGTGATGCAAAAATATCGCTAAGCCTCTCTGCTGAACGACCAAAGGATACAAAATTACGCCAAGTACCTACTAATTGGTTGAGTGGGCTTAGTAGCCGCCCACTTAGAATATTAGCTGCAATTAATCCGCCAATCGTGAGGTCCTGATTCATTATAGCTATGGCACCAACCGTAGTTATCATCACTGTTGTCAACATTGTCAGGCCTTGGCCAGCATTAATAAATGAGTCTGTTTTATTACCTCGCACTAGAGCCTGCTTTATAGCGGCGGCCTGGCTATCTTCCCAAGCTGTCTTTAAATTGTCTTCCATCGATAGGGACTTAATAGTGTTGCGTCCCATAATTATTTCAGCAATGAGACCATCACGGCTTACGATCTTAGCTTTTTCTTCTTCCGCTGCCGCGGCAACAATCTTTCCTGAGTACCAAGCCAGGCCCAAGAAAATTAAAAATATAACGACCAATACCCAAGCTACGGGCCAGGCGATAACAAAGAAAAGGGCCAAGAACACTAGTGCAAATGGAAGATCAGTGATTAAGACAGCGGATGCACCAGATAACGTATTGCGGATTACCTCAACATCACGAAATAGAAGTTGCCAATAAGCGGCGGGATGACTTTCAAGTCTTTGAAGTGGTGCCGCCATAATTTTTTCGAAGAGTGAGCGGCTTATTGACACGTCAAGGCGTAAAGCAACGCTTTGTAGGATCTTTGATCGGTTTTGCCGAAGAATGAAATCGAACGCAAGAACAACGAGCATGCCAATGACTAAGCCTTGCAAGGTTGTCATTCCAGCGTAAAACACCACTCGGTCATATACCTGTAGAACAAAAATAGGCACTGCTAACGCGAGTAAGTTGACGAATAAAGAGACTGCGACGACTTCTTTAAATAGAGGTAATAGTGGCTCAATAAAAGGCTTGAGCCATGCTCTTTTTGAGCTACCCAAAAAAGATGCCGATGCGTTAGAATTATCAGCCATTCTCGATTCTTATACCTTTTTATTTCTAAAGGCGAGATGAGCTAAATTCTTTGGACTGCTATGGCAGCGAATTTATTAAATAGGATGATCATCTTTGCATCTCGGGGCCTAAAATTGACGGATGGGTTGGAAAGGCTAGTAGTTCTGTTCGATGAAGTAAAAGGTGGTGAAGACACATAACAAGAATTATTAGATAGTTTTATATGGTGCTTAGCCAATCTCTTTGATCAGGCCTCTTTTGGTGCATGATAATTCCAATGGGTTATTAAATATGGCTCCGGCGGTAGGATTCGAACCTACAACCCTTCGGTTAACAGCCGAATGCTCTGCCGTTGAGCTACGCCGGACCAGTACTTGGAGGCCGAGGCCGGAATCGAACCGACGTACACGGATTTGCAGTCCGCTGCATCACCACTCTGCCACTCGGCCCGATACTAACATCAATTCTGCCTCAATTGTGGCCGAAATGGCCAGGAAGCGGCGTGTTATAGAAGCGCTATCTAATACGGTCAAGCACCCTGCTTCTAAACGTTCATGAAAGCGGTCGCTGCAGGCTATTACACATGTACTGTCCTACATGTGATTGAGTTGATTAACCAATTTAGTTATAAGCGCTAGATAAAATACAATACTGTATTTAGTGTTTTCGAAGATTAGGGGGTTAGGGAGCTGGCTATGGATTTTAATCTAGCCCGCCGTAATATGGTGGCCAGCCAGATCCGAACGAATGAGGTCACAGACCCTCTCGTCATTGACGCAATGGCACAGGTGCCACGCGAACAGTTCCTACCTGCGGCCCGCCAGGCACAGGCTTATGTGGATGAGGATGTTTTTTTTGCCGAGGGCCGATGGTTAATGGAGCCTATGGTAGCTGCGCGCCTAATGCAGCTTGCAAGTATCCAGTTGTCCGATCACGTTTTGGTTCTGCCGGGGGGATCGGGGTATCTGGCTGCAGTTCTATCCCACATGGCTAGCTCAGTTGTTGCTGTCGAAGAGAACCCATCTATCCGCGAGGCAGCGACGAGAACTCTAGGACAGTTGGGTGCAGATACCGTTGCCTTGGTACCTGGGGAAGTTACTAGAGGTTGTCCTTCACAGGCTCCGTTTGACGTTATTGTGTTTGATGGTTCCGTCGCAGAGATTCCAGAGGATATAGTTGATCAATTGGCGGATGGTGGGCGTTGTGTTGCAGTTGTTCAACACGGCCCGATTGGTAGAGCGACGCTGGTGGAGCGATCCAATGATAGATTTGGGCAACGAGAGGAATTTGACGCGAGCATTCCCGCTATTGCTGAGTTTATCACTAAGCCTAAATTCGTGTTTTAGGACCATTGAGAGAACCGGATTTAATTAGTTGACGTATAACACCTTAGGGAATTGTTATGTCAGCTCCTTCCTACTTTCCGGGTTCGGTCTTAGTTACCCTTCGTTACACCTTTTGCGGTGGTAATAATTGGTACCTTCAGCTAGTTAGTCGGGCCACAGAATCGCCCAAAGAGTTGAATTAGAGGTTTGTGATAATGAAAGCTTTGAAATATCTGATGGTGGGAATGGCACTTACCACTCCAATAATGGGGGCGCCTAATGTATCAGCGGAGACCCTCAAGGAAGCTCTTGGCCTAGCCTATATGAATAACCCCAGTCTGCAAGCAGCGCGGGCGCAGTTGAGGGCAACAAATGAATCGGTACCGCAAGCGCTGTCAGGCTGGCGGCCGCGGGTTACGGTTTCTGGAGACGTCACGCGAACACGTAATGACACAGTTATTCAAAGCCAAATAGGAAGTGGGGCGCTATTCGCTGGCGGCACGACACTTAGGACCTCTCAGGGGGCTTCTCTCAGTATCTCACAGCCATTGTTTCAAGGGTTCCGAACGCTGGCCCAGACGGCTGGTGCCAAAGCTAGTGTTAAGGCGCAGCGGGCTCGATTGCAGTCGTCGGAGCAGCTAGTCCTTTCAGATGCAGCGACGGCTTATTTTGATGTCTTGCGTGATACTGCCGTTGTTGACCTTAGATCTAACAATGTACAGGTTCTTACTCGCCAGTTAGAAGCAACACAGGACAGATTCAGAGTTGGTGAAATCACTCGTACGGATGTAGCTCAAGCGGAGGCCCGTTTGGCAGCTTCTGTCTCTGCTCGTATATTGGCTGAAGGTAATTTGCAGCGCTCTCGTGCTTCCTATGTGAATACGGTTGGAAAGCAGCCTGAGAATCTCGTTCAACCAGAGCCCATTGGGGTACTTCCTGTATCAATTGACGCCGCAGTTATTCGGGCTTCAGAGAAAAATCCGAACTTAGTAGCTGCCAGCTTTACAGCCGAGGCTGCTCAAGAGAATATTAAAACGGTGCGAGGTGAGCTACTGCCCTCTCTCAGTCTTGAAGGTCAAGCAGCTAAAGGGTGGGATACAGTTTCCGATCAGTCGACCGCAGAAAGGTTGTCTGGGCGTTTGACTCTTTCCGTACCACTCTACCAGGGCGGGGCAAGTTACTCCCGTTTGAGGCAAGCCAAGCATCAATCTGGACAGCGTCGTCTTGAGGAGGACCAGGCGCGGCTCGACGCAAGGGAAGCCGCAACTTCTGCTTGGGAAAGCTATCAATCAGCACGCGCAAGCATAGCCTCAATTGAAAGTCAGATTATAGCTTCGCAGATAGCCCTCGAAGGGGTCCAGAGAGAGGCAGAAGTGGGCGCACGCACCGTGCTTGATGTTCTAGATGCGGAGCAAGAGTTGCTTGATGCTAGAGTAAATCTTGTAACCGCGCAGAGGGATCAGCTGGTAGCTAGTCTAAGCCTACTGAGTGCAGTTGGGAGCTTAACTGCGGAAGATATTGGCTTAGACGTGGTATTCTATGACGCTGAGGATCACTATAAAGCGGTCAATTCTGCCTTTATTGGCAGTTCACGCGCTGCAGAAGATGATGCTGCCAGACGCTGAGAGCTAAATTTAAGTAACACGCATACTTTTATGGTGTTATAGAATTCTTTAACCATTTGCGGTACCGTAATCACAATTAAATTTGGACAAACGGACCAATCGCTATGAGTGAAGAAGGCCAAGAAGAACCCTCGATGGAGGATATTCTCGCCTCTATTCGAAAGATTCTATCAGAAGATGAGGACGGAAAAGAGGCTGAAGAGCGAGAAGAGCCAGCAGAAGCGGGCTCTGCCGAGAATGTTTTATCTGAACCCGAGCCAGAGCCAGAACCCGAGCCAGAACCCGAGCCAGAGCCAGAACCAGAACCCGAGCCAGAAACAGAAGCGGAGTTAGGACCAGTGGTTGAAGAGAATGATGAACCCGATTTGGCGGCGCTTTTGGCTGATGACGGGGACCTTACTTTAGGAGACGAGACTGGGGTCGGCAGTGAACCAGACGAACTGGAACTTACTAATTCCATGATGGTAGAGGAAGGGAGAGAGGAAGCTGTGCAGCAGGAACCCGTGTCAACTGAGACGTTAGCATCAGAAATGTCGGATCAGCCTTTTGTTCAAGTAGGGCTGGTAGCTGACCAGGTGGAACAGGCTTCCGGTACGCATATTGCGCAATTAGCTCAAGCGGTTGCGCAAGAACGCGCACTTAGTATGGGCAACCAGGGTGTCACTATTGAGCAGCTGGTCCGAGAGATTTGTACGCCGGTGCTGAAGCAATGGTTGGATCACAACCTTCCATACATGGTTGAGCGCATCGTGAGACAGGAAATCGAGCGAATTGTGAGCCGTTCGGAGCGAATGTAACGGCCGTAAATGTTGTTGAGATAGCAGGCTATTGAATAATATTGAGACTGTTAGTTATATCCTGTGCGCAGCCGATAACGGGTATAGCAAAGTCTGACGCTGCTTCAGAAATAGGCAGCACATTTTGTGGAAATCTGATGTCAAGCACAGCCTTGATGTTGCCGTTATGAAAGATTGGTGCCGCTAAATTTGAGTGCCCCTTATGCGGCATTCTGTCGCAATAAAAGCCTTTAGCCTTTATACCTTCTAACTGCTCTTGCAAAAGGGGTAGGCTTATATCAACCTCATCGAGTGCTCTTGGTTGCGCCTTTAAAACTGCATTCAAAACCGTATTACGCACATTCTCTTCGCAATAAGCTAGGAATACCCTTCCAGAAATAGAGGTGATCATTGGGATATGCAGACCAGCCGGAATAGGGTGCATTACTAATGGGCTTATAGATTCCGTATCGTAAACCACTTCAAGTTCCAAGTTCCTGGGTATGACTAATGATACCGGCCACAGGACTCTGCGACATAGGGAATCCATTTCTGGTTTTGCGATCCTTGTTATCCAACTCCGTTTACGAACGCTATCTCCAATAGGCAGTACCTTTTCACTAAGTGAGTATCGTTTGCCAGACGTCAAACGTTCCACGTAGCCTAGGTCTTCCAGCGAGAAGAGAATTCTAGAGACGGTTTGGCGTGGGAGTCCCGTGTATCTAGCGGCTTGGGATACAGTCAAAGCAACCGACTGGCTGAGAGCCTGCACAACTTTTAGTCCACGCTCTAGTGACCTTATTCTTTTCGGGCTAGTCATTAGATAGCTATATTTGATTTGGCTAAGCCTGGAAAGATGGGTCTAGGCAAGGCGTGAGACCTAAAAAATCCTTTTTCACCCTGGAGGGTAGAATCGGGATTATTTGCTCACTGAGTGAGCATTATGAGTTTGGAGTGGTGCATTCCTGCATCGGTCGCAATATTTTGGGGTCTAGGTCCGATATTTGGCTTGTAACAATACGTCTCAGGCCAGATACAGGGTGTGGTTATTGCTCTGAGCATTGAGCAATCAGACTGTTTATGGGGAGAATTATGAAAACACGGAACTGGATCGCAGCGTCACTTATGGCGTCGGTGGCTTTACCAGCAGGGCATGGGGCACTAGCTCAGAACATAGCCTTGGAGGAAATTGTAGTTACCGCTCGTAAGCGTGACGAAAATATTTTTGAGATTCCTGTATCGGTTACTGCCTTGTCGCAGGACCAAATTGACCGGGCGGGGATTTATAACGCTGAGGATTTGTCAACCCAAGTTGCTGGTCTTGATTTCCAAGGGTCTACGGCGACGGGTGGACGTAATAATCCCTCGATACGTTTCCGTGGCATGAACCAGCAGATCATTACGCCGTCCACTCAGATTGGCGCTTTGTTCTGGGATGGATCCTACATTGGCGGCGGCGGTGCATTTCTCCCCTTTGGTGATTTGGAACGTGTGGAGGTTATTAAGGGTCCGCAGACTGCTTTCTTCGGCCGTAACACGTTCTCCGGTGCGGTAAACCTTATTCCCAAGAAGCCTACCGATGAGTGGGAAGGGGATATTGATCTGGAGTGGTCTCCCTCACAAAGTGATGAATATAAGATAGAGGGTGCGATTGGTGGTCCTCTCGGAGAAAAAGCTGGTGTCCGTGTTTGGGTTGGGTACTCCCGCGATGGCGGTGACTATAGAACTCAGGCGGATGATGAAGCTTATGCCGTCTTCAAGGATACATCGGTACAAGGTACGTTCACGATGGATCCGTCAGAAGATCTCCGTCTCGAATTCACTGGCTACTACACTCGAGCCACTGACAACGGCACATCGGGTTCCGTTAACGCGAATGGGCCAGATGGTGTTCCTCCTGGCGCGTGTGGCAAGGTCTTCAATGGTCAGACCCTCAATCCAGTGACAGGGGAGAGAAATCCACTTGTAACTCCTATCGCTAATTTTGGTGGTTGGAATTTCTGTGGTGATTTCCCTAATGGTAAGAACTGGGTTGCACCATTCACTACACATCCTACGGGAGCTAATACTTTTGGTGGGCAGGCGCGTCTAGATGCTCAAGGCCAACTTTACCCTCTCATGGATAGGTATGGCATTCTCCGCAAGCCAACTGTGGGAGAATATCAAGGCTTAGGTCAAAGTTATCGTCTGCAGTTTAAGGGCGAATATGATCTTGGTGATCACGTTGCAACAGTCCAGGTATCACGCTCTAATACTGGTACTAATGACCGTCGTGACTTCTTCTTCGGATCACCGCCATTCGGTGGTGCTCTTGGTACAACTATCATTGTCGGTGCAGATATTGCTCTTCGTGATACTTATTACGAAGCGCGAATTGCTTCCCCGCAGGATCAAAAGCTCCGGTATATGGTAGGCGTTAGTGACTACACGCAAAGGTACCGTGTTACTACGAGTTCCATTGATTTCCAAGACAACACAACGTTGGGTATCTTTGGTTCCGTGGATTATGACGTGACTGATGATCTGACGGCCTCTCTCGAACTTCGGTATACAGATGAAGAGTCTGAAACCATTATTCAGGGTAGACTGTTTCAAGGTTGGACGGGTAGTGGTGATACAAACTGCCCAGTCACGACAGCATGTAACTCAGTCAACGAGTACGATGACTTTATACCTCGCGCAATTCTGAGCTACACACCAATTGATGGTGCTACCCTGTACGGTAGCTACTCGGCTAGTTCTCTGTTGGGTGTTGCAACCCAAGCCGGCTCTATTAGTGCGGTTGCACCGTCTGTTATTCCGCCAGACCAAGTAGATGCACTCGGCATTTACACGGGCACACAAAAGAACACTCAATTTGAGCTTGGTTGGAAGCAACAGACTGAAACTCTTAACTGGACCTTGGCATTGTTCCATATTGACTGGAAAAACCAGCCATTTGCATCCGTCATTGTGTTGCCGACTGGTGGAACTACTTCTTACCGCGGTCCGGGTGACTCCAAGTACAAGGGTTTTGATCTTGATTTCACTTGGGCGCCGAACGATGTGTTCAGTCTTGCTGGTAATATCGGCTATACCGACGCAGTGCTGAGTTCATTCTCGTCACGCGGCTCGAGTGAGCAACGGGTCTTAGGCTCAGGTTCCCTTTCAGTCGTTGCTGATGGTAATAAGCCTCGTAATATCCCAGCGTTCACAGGAACTCTAACTCCGACAATCTCTGGAGTTGTAGGGGATCGCCAATGGTATATTCGTGCAGACATCGCATATGAGAGCAGGTCATGGGCTGACTACTCCCGTTACCTTCATGCACCGGATAGGTTTGGTCTGAACGCTCGCCTAGGCTTTGATCTCTACGAAGGCGCGCGGATGGAACTCTTCGGCAAGAACCTAACCAACAACTCTACGCTTACGCTAAGTGGTGGAACCACCGGTTTCATTTCCTTAGACCGGAAAGCATATAGTGAGCCGCCATCGCGGCGGGAGATTGGTGTGCGTCTTACTGCAGAATTCTAGAGCACTCTTAACAAATACTGCTAGGAAGGCCGGTCTTTTGACCGGCCTTCTTTTTTGCTAATCTAAAGAAATCGCTCTCACTTCAATTGAGAGCTAGGGCGACGTTGCGCGCCCCCTGATTGATCGTACACGATTAATTCTGGATAATAACGTTGCTGCTGTTCCTTGTGAGGCGCTTATGTCCGAGTATCAATCATCATCTACAAAGACCGATGAGAAGATAAGTGAGAAAGACCTCCTAGCACGAGCGCGTGTGCTAGTTGAGGATTTACCTGACCGTGTTCCAAAAACGGAAGTCGATCGTAGGCTCTCCCAAGAGACTATGGCTGACCTGCATCGTCTTGGTTTGTTGAAGGTATTCCAGCCTCGAAAATTTGGGGGCTTTGAAGGTGATTGGAGCACGCATCTGCGTATCGGAGAAATTCTTGCGCAAGGTTGCGGATCAACTGCATGGATTCAATGCGTTGTTGGCTTGCACGCTTGGATAGCAGCCCGCTTACCGGCGCAAGGGCAGGCCGATATATGGAATGATAAGGCAGATGTCCTAATTGCAACTGCGGTGGCAGGGGGCCTTGGTAGTCAACTAGTGAAAGTAGAGAGTGGTTATCACCTCAGTGGTCGTTGGCGCTTTGCGAGCGGTATTGACCATGCTGATTGGGTTATCCTTGGTGCTATGCCTGACGATGAGGAGGCCAAGAGAGAACACAATTTGTTGGAATTGGCGGTTCCAAGAGGCGAATTTGAGATTGTGGACACATGGCACACAACTGGCCTTCGTGGAACCGGTTCACACGATGTTGTAACTTCAGACGTTTTTGTGCCAAAGCATCGTACAGTGTGGCGAAATGAGATGCGTGGTGGGGCTACTGAAGGTAGCAAAGAATATGCTGGGTATATAAATCATGTGATGTTCTCTCAATATTTTGGAAGTGTCACTCTAGGGCCTATCCTTGGCACGGCAAAGGGAGCCGTAAGGGCTTATGCGCGTATTACGCGGCAGCGCTTTGGTAATATGCGAGACGAGGCGGTGAGAGACCAAATACCGGTACAAATACGTTTGGCTGAATCTGCAGCGGAAGTTCGGGCTGCCCAAGGAATTTTCGACCGGATTATGGATCTTCTCGATACGGCGGGAGCTGCGCATCGCTCTCTTAGCAAAGATGAATGGGTTAAGATGCGGGCTGATGGAGCCTTCGTGGGAAGACTGTGTCTCTCGGCTGTTGAACGTTTAATCAAACAGATGGGTGCGAGTGGCTTAAGTACAGACAATCCAGTTCAACATTATTATATGAACTTAATGGGCATGGTGGCACACATTAGTCAGAATTGGGATTTTAATGCTGCACCATTTGGCGCATGGGCTCTGGGCTTAGCAACTGAGAACCATGAAATAAACGCAATGGAGTCTATCTCTGATGATCTTTTCTAGGCGTGCATGGGTTTTATTTACTGCATAACACCCCATTCCTCATCTAGGCTTTAGTGATTAGCAAAACTTGTCCAAAAGGCTTTAGGTAAGCACTTTTGATAGTGCCAGACAGCAGCTCTTCAGCGCATGGCCGATACAAGATAGTTAATCTATGCCTTCACCCCAGCGTCCTGGGCGTTTTACATCAGGATCAATCGCATGGAAAATTTCGTTGATGCAATCGGAATTATCCATGCATTCTAGGGTAAGGCGTGCTACGCCATCGCGTGTCACAACGCCGCGGGCAGATTGATCTGTCGTTAACTCTGCAGCCCCAGATTCTTTGACTTCGTGCGGGAGTAGGACAAGATTACGAATAATGGTGTACGGTGCGCCGCTTTCTATAAGGTGCCGTTCGCCATGATCTTTAGCGGTTATAGTTCCTGCCATGTCACCCCAGCGTTCCTCAGGATAAACTGGGCGGCTTAGACCAGCGCCCACGGAGCCATGCAAAATCACTTGCTTTACCTTCGTCGCTACTGCCCATTTTGAAATATATTTCATACTATCCACGTAGAAAGTCGGATCTACGCCAGAATCTCTAGCTAGGGCATCAATGACAACACTGTATGGCCCGGACTTGAGGGCGGTTTCTACGTCGTCCTCATTAAGAACGTCTCCTGTGACATATGCAACGTCCAGCCCTTCCAGACGTTGCTTCTTTGAAGTCGGACGGACGAACACAGTGACTACCGTCCCATCCTCTAATAAATCCTGAACGATCTCAGAACCTAATTGGCCTGTACCACCAAATACTAAAACGCTTGCATTGGCTACGGTACCTTCAGTATTTGCTATTAGGGTTAGGGTAAGTGTTAAACACAGGATTCGGAACATGTTGACCTCGTAAATAGACTAAAAATTGTTAATCAGATTCTGCAGTGTCTAGGTGGCCACTTCAATTACAAATAATAAAGTTAGCTAGGTTTCTCTTATTTTATCATAATCATGATTTTTCAATTATATCATTATGTATTATAGAATAATGCCTGTAATTCTGAGCAGCGAATAGGGGTGTGGCGACAATTATTGGATTCTTAGATTGGTACACTTCTATCAGCAATTTCATGGTTCTGGCCAAGGAAGAAGCTTTTTTATCTCTGTGGCTATGGCCCAAATCTAACTAAATAAAATATTCGTAAGCGGGTTAGATTGTATAAAGTCAGCCCAGTGTCGCCTTTGATTGAGATCACTGGTACTCTGATAATGCGTGTTGCAAAAGTGCAGATATAGGCGCCGAAAGGTAATGTAGAGATTACTTCTAATGACAAATCTTACTTTATCCTTGTGAATCTCTTAGAACCCGTTGTGCTTAACCGTTTGCAACACTAAACCGATCTAAAATAGGCGTTTTATAAAGTCGAGCCCAATGCTAAAGCAAAAATTAGAAAAAAAATACGAACCTACCAAAGTAGAAGAATCTCTCTACAACGAGTGGGAGCGAGCCGGTGCATTTGCAGCGGATCTTAACTCAAGTAAATTGCCATATACGATTATGATGCCGCCACCTAATGTAACTGGCAGCTTACATATAGGGCACGCACTTACCTTCACACTGCAGGATATTCTGGTTCGCTACTACCGGATGAGAAAGCGGGATTGCTTGTGGCAGCCAGGTACTGATCATGCTGGTATCGCTACCCAGATGGTAGTTGAACGTCAGCTAGCAGAACAGGGCTTGAACCGCCGTGAGTTAGGAAGAGAAAAGTTCTTAGGAAAGGTTTGGGACTGGAAAGCGGAATCGGGAGGTACGATTATCCGCCAGCTACGTCGTCTTGGGGCATCTCCAGACTGGGAGAGGGAAAGGTTTACCTTAGATGAGGGTTTATCAAAGGCGGTGGGGAAAGTATTCGTCCAGTTATATAAAGATGGGTTAGTTTATCGCGATAAGCGTCTAGTCAACTGGGATCCTAAACTCCATACCGCGATCTCTGATCTAGAAGTTGAACAGCGCGAGACCACAGGCAAGATGTGGTACTTTAAATATCCGGTAGATGGAAAAGAGAATACTTTCATTACCGTTGGGACTACGCGGCCGGAAACCATGCTAGGTGACACTGGCGTAGCCGTGCACCCAGAGGATGAGCGTTATACTGATCTGATTGGACAGTATTGTATGCTGCCCATCGCAAACCGCCGAATACCGATCGTTGCTGACGAATACGCTGACCCAGAAAAAGGATCCGGTGCTGTTAAGATTACACCAGCTCATGATTTTAACGACTTTGCGGTTGGGGTACGTAACGACCTAGAGCGCATAAATGTGTTTGATGAAAATGCTGCGCTAAATGAGAATGTACCTAAACCATACAGAGGTGTAGACCGTTTTGAGGCGAGAAAGCTCATCACATTAGCAATGAAAGAATCTGGATTACTTGAAAGAATTGAAGAGAACTTAATGGTTGTTCCTTATGGCGATCGCTCAGGTGTTGTGCTTGAACCTTGGCTGACGGATCAATGGTTTGCTGATGCACATACTCTTGCTAAGCCTGCGATTGAGGCTGTTGAAACGGGGCAAACTAAGTTTGTCCCTAAGCAATGGGAGAATACTTTCTATGAGTGGATGCGCAACATTCAGCCTTGGTGCATATCCCGTCAGCTATGGTGGGGGCACCAGATTCCTGCTTGGTACGGACCGGACGGCCGAGTTTTTGTTGAGGAAACAGAGGCCGAGGCCCTAGACGCCGCTAGCGCGCATTACGGAAAGGTCACAACACTTACACGTGATCCAGATGTGCTCGATACTTGGTTCTCGTCTGGGTTGTGGCCATTTTCAACACTAGGGTGGCCTGATAAAACGGCGGAATTAGAACGCTATTATCCTGGTGATGTTCTTGTCACTGGCTTTGATATTATCTTCTTCTGGGTGGCGAGGATGATGATGATGGGACTTCACTTTACCGGTAATGTCCCATTCAAAGAGGTTTATATTCATGCTCTAGTTCGCGACGAGAAGGGCCAAAAGATGTCCAAGTCAAAGGGCAATGTGATGGACCCTTTGGAGTTATGCGATCGCTATGGAACTGATGCTGTTCGTTTCACCTTAGCAGCGATGGCGGCTCAGGGGCGTGACATTAAGTTGTCTGAGCAGCGCATTGCTGGTTACCGCAACTTCATCACTAAGATCTGGAATGCGGCGCGCTTCTGCGAAATGAATGAATGCCGGGTCTCCCCGACATTTGATCCCACAAATGTAACCTTAACTTTAAATCGTTGGGTTGTTGCGAAAGCTGCGGAAGCGGGTAATGTCATTAGTACCTCTATTGAGAATTATAGATTCAATGAAGCTGCTGAAGCTCTATATCATTTTGTCTGGCATACTTACTGTGATTGGTTTCTTGAATTTGCCAAGCCAGTTCTTAACGGGAGCGAAGACTCTGGAAAGGCAGAAACCCGCGCTACGGCTGCCTGGACTTTGGATCAAGTCTTAGCTTTTGCCCATCCAATAATGCCCTTTGTAACAGAAGAGCTTTGGCGTCATGTCTATGACGGCCGGGGCTCCAGTCTTATCAAAAGCGAATGGCCTAATTGTGATGGATTAGCAGCGCCTGAGGCCGAGTCAGAAATTGATTGGGTCGTTGATATTGTCTCAGCCATACGCTCTGTGCGTTCGGAAATGAATGTGGCCCCGAAAGTAAAACTTGAAGTCAAAGTCAAAGACGCTAACGATGCGATAAGGCAGATGCTTGATGCACATCATTCTCTAATCGAGGCTAATGCTAGGCTCGATTCAATCACACTAGCCGATGAAGAGATTAGCTTTAAAGGATGTGTTCAGGCTGTCGCTGGTAATGTGACATTAGTGGTACCTTTGTCCGGTGTCATTGATCTGGAGCAGGAGAGAGCTCGGCTCGCAAAAGAGATTGATAGGTTAAATAAAGAAGTTTCTGTTTTTGAGAAGAAGCTATCGAACAATAATTTCATTACCAAAGCGCCTGCAGAAGTAGTTGACGAAAATCGTGAAAAGATGAAAGCTGCTGAAGAGGCGCGAAGCCAAGTGGAGGCCGCCTTAGGTCGTATTCAAGCGAGCTAAGGCTACACTTGGCAATTGTATCTACGATATTGGATCAGCAAGATCAGCCTTCATGTCAAATAAATCTTCTTCAACTGATACAGAACCTATACCGGTACAAGAGTTACGTGCGTCAATTGATTCGGCCCTATCTTCTGGTGATGCTGAGTCCGCTTTTAGGATTGCGAAGGTGCTTAGTCATCGGCCCCACCTGGGTGTTTGGGAGGAGGCTGCTATCGGCAGGGCTGCACTTGCTAAGGATCAATATGACCTTGCTATTAAGTGGTTATCAAAGGCACATGAGAGCCTTCCTCAGGAGATAATAATTCTACGAAGTCTTGCAGAGTCCTATGCCGTAAAGAAGTTGTGGGATGCTGCCGCTTTGGCATTAGGTAAGGCTATTAACCTACAACCGGGTCTGGCAGAACTTTATAAATTGCAAGGTATCTATTGGTCTAATTGCGGCCGCTACGAAGAAGCTGAGCAGAGCCTCTACAGGGGTTTGAGCCTTGATCCAAATAATCCGTCATTTCTTACTCTACTTGGAGAACTATGTTTGGCGCAGGATAAATTGCCTGATGCAATAAAATATTTTAACCGGGTTCTAACAAAGGATCCTATGAATATCCCAGCCATCTCAAATCTTGCGTTAGCGTATGAACGGGAAGGTGATCTGAGATTGACCCTCGATATGCTAGGTAGTCTCATTCAAATTGAGCCCAGTCACGCTAATATTTACCGGCGTGGTCAGGTACTGCTTACTATGGGTCGCTTTAGAGAGGGCTGGTTAGATTATGCTAGACGTCTTCAGAGTGGAGACTATCAAAGTTGGCAGTTTGCTCTAAACATACCCTATTGGTCTGGGGAAGATCTCAGCGATAAGCACCTACTTGTTTGGACTGATCAAGGGCTTGGTGATCAGATATTGGCAGTGTCTTTACTTGGTGAGCTGGTTCCTCGTGCTAGGAAAATTACTTTAGCCTGTGATCCAAGACTTATTTCTTTGTTTCAAAGGTCATGGCCAGAGTTGACAGTTGTCTCATTGGCTATTCTTCGTAATGCTAAGAAAAATCTAGCTCCGATTCAGGTGCAAGCTACGATTAGTGAGCTAGGTGCCACCCTTCGGCCAAATTATAAAAGTTTCTCTCAACCGAAAGCTTTCTTAAAGTCTGATAAAGAACGTTCTATCGAACTGAGGCGTCGACTAACTAAAGATGAGCAAAGGCCTCTGATAGGTATATCTTGGCGCAGTTCAAATCCACTGGCTGGCAAGCAAAAAAGTACATCCCTATGCAGCGACTGGGCCCAAGTTCTCAAACAATCGGGAATGAGATTCGTTGCGCTACAATATGGGGCGATAACTGAAGAGCTGAAATACGTGAGGGAAGCTCTTGCCGTCGATATTGCTACGATTCCAGAGATTGATTTTGAGCGTGATGTTGATGGGTTCGCATCGCTCGTTGCGGCTATGGATCAGGTTATTAGCGTATCTAATACGGCGGTACATGTAGCGGGCGGACTCGGCATATCTACTAAGGCTTTACTGCCTCATACTTAT
This sequence comes from Rhodospirillaceae bacterium, assembly GCA_045564915.1. Classification (GTDB taxonomy): domain Bacteria; phylum Pseudomonadota; class Alphaproteobacteria; order Rhodospirillales; family Rhodospirillaceae; genus JAQWRV01. Next base: position 87,447 of record JBJLGL010000013.1, on the reverse strand, counting down.
GGTAGGCCGTGGTATTGGTTCGATAAGGGAGATGTTGCACTTTGGTATCCCAATGTTTCCCTTTACCGCTCACAAGGTGACTGGGAGAGAACCATTGGCGAAGTTGCTGAGTCTCTACTACTATGAAATGTAACTGGAATTTTCTCCCTTTTATTAAGCAAGCCGCACTAACAATATCGATAATCGTTAGCTGCCCATCTAGTTCGAATTCAGCTACACATACAAATAGCCTCCGTATAATGACGGAGTTTCTACCTCAGAGTCTTGGATTACCATTTAGTGCTAATGGAACGCCGAGTACACTTTATTGGCATGCATTATTTAACACTCTAACTGAGTGGGGTGTCGAAGATCAGCTTAGTCCAGCGCTATCATCTTCTTGGGAACAGCGAGATCCGCTTACCTGGGCATTCGTGATACGTCCAGGGGTTAGGTTTTCCAACGGAGATACACTCAATGCAGAATCTGTGAGCACAACCCTAAATTGGTTGGCAAACTCGCCTAGAGGTCAGTCAACACTATGGGGACGTGAGCTTAATAGCATTAAGCGCACTGAGGCTGAGTCAGATAAGACCTTAATAATTTATACATCACGCCCTGATCCGCTAATTCCTAACAAATTATCGGGTGTGTTCATCACGCATCCATCAACTTTCCTCGATACCGATGCTACTGACACTTTTGCGCGGGAACCCATTGGCACGGGACCTTTTATTCTGGAGAATTGGCGTGATAGCAAGGGTCAGACGCTAATGAGAAGGGCTCCAGAGTCTTGGCGTAAACCTTCTTTTCGCACTCTAATTCTCATAACGGCTCCTAATGCGATGTCCCGTCTACAGGCCGTCGCGACAGGACAGGCAGACCTTGTTGCCAACATTTCTGCTGAATTAGTAGCAGATGCAGAATCTGTTGGTTTAAGCTTACACCGCATAAAAAGTGCGATGGTGTCATCGTTTATGTTTAGGACGGTAGAAAACTCTGAATCACCGGTTAATGATGTACGCGTACGCCAAGCCTTGAACTATGCCATTAATAAAGAAAATATGGCCATCCTAGTTGGCAGTTCCTCGCCATTAGCAGGTCAAGGAGCGCCATCTTTCGTCAACGGCCATAACCCGAAGATTAAATCTTATCCCTATGATGTTGAGCGAGCGCGGTCTTTACTCGCGGATGCTGGCTATGCTGACGGCTTAGACCTCAGCCTTACTGTCAACACCACTGATCAAACTCAAGCTTTGTTAGCGCAACAGGTAGCACAAGATGTTGCAGTGGTAGGGATTAAATTAACCCTAATACAAACCAATGGGCAGCAATGGCTTCAGAAATATAATGCGTCATCTTTTGAAACTGATCTTTTTAATTTGACGTGGAATAGCGCACCAATAAACGATGCTGCAAGGCCACTACGATATACCTCTTGTCTGAGGTCTAACCCTTTTTTCTGCGAGGATAGTATCGTTCCGTTGATTGAGCGGATTCAAGTAGAGCTAGATGAGAAAAAGCGTCTATCCATGCTACAGGAAGCTCAGGCTCGTATCCATCAGCTTGCTCCTGCAATCTTTATGTTTGAAACCATAATTACTGCAGTCAGTGGCCCTAGAATCAAGAATATACATTGGCGCCACACTGTTCCAGCCTATGATCTCATGACGTTCAATGGAGCAGACTAGTAGGTCTTAATAAGCTGCGGGCATCTGATTTAATTGAGTCCAATTTCCATAGTTTTATTCTTCGACTCATATCTCTAATCCCATAATATATATATGCCTAACGCTCCAATATATTCTACTTTCCCTTTCAATGACTTATGTTTGATGTACGGAAAAAATCTGGTGCTTAGCACGCTTCTCATAGAGTTTCACATATCGATATTAGCAATAATTCATTCACCAGAGATTGCAATCTAGACTAAGGAAATAACAGAATGGCATCGAGCGAAGAGATTGAGACTTATCGTGGCTATGCAGCCGGGCGCTATGGGCAGATTCACTATCGTGCGGCAAAGCCAGTGGCGGGCGATAGACGTAGTTGGAGGACGCCACTTATTTGTCTTCACCCCAGTCCTATGAGTGGGGTTGTCTTCGAACGTTTTATTGAGGCTATGGCTATAGACAGGATAGTCTTCGCTCCAGACACGCCGGGTTATGGTCAGTCAGACCCGCCCGAGCAACCTGTTGGAATCCCAGATTTTGCTGGCGTAGTGGTGGACCTGCTTGACGCACTTGATATTACCACTGCAGATATCATGGGCTACCACACAGGCTCAGCCACTGCGTTGGAACTCGCGCAGCAGCAGCCTAGTCGTATTAACCGGTTAGTCATTGTCTCTGCTCTTATGCACAGTCGTGAGGAGTTTTCTGAAATTGCGGATTTTATTGAGAAAGGCGCTGCAATACCCCTAGCAGAACAAGCAAGTAACTTATCTGAACGTTACGCTTTTTTTGAAGAATTCTGGCCCGATATTCCTAGAGACGAAACTCGCTGGAGGGTATTCTTCTCCAGTCATGCGCAGGCACCTATTTCAAACTGGGGCTTCCGTGCTGCCTTTGCCTTCGACTTTCCCGAAGCACTTAAGAAAACGGTCCATCCACTCTTAATTCTGAATCCAGAGGATGATGTATGGGAAGTCACGCCCCGGGCCGCACCATTTATACGGGATGGTCATATCCATGACCTTCCCGGTTGGAACCATGGGTTTCTGCATAGCCATGCGAATGAAACGGCTGATATCGTGCGTGACTTCTTAGATTCTTAGTTATTTTTAATATAGGCCTTTGGGGAAGGCCTCTCTTACATAAGCTGCTAGCCGTCGATGCATCTTCCTAATACTAGCTTAGTCGAGGAAATCTGAATTGATGGCCTTAGGTTCTAGGCTTTCAATCCATGCAATGCGTTTAAGTACCTGAACCGCGCATCATAGATTTTCCACGAATTGTATCATGCGTTGACGTTCCTTGCTATCAGGCAAGCGACCATAGCCAGCTCCTGCATTATCAGCCATGTTTTCGGGTTTTGATGTAGCGGGGATTACGCAAGTTACTGCTGGGTGAGATAAAATGAATTTTAGATAAAACTGTGCCCAGCTCGAACAGAAATCTCTTGCAAATTCGGGAACCTCCATACCATTAGTCAATTTGAAGAGGCGTCCTCGGCCAAAGGGCACATTGATCATGGTCGCTGCACCATTTTCTGCCGCAGCAGGAAGAATTGTTTCTTCTGCGCCCCGTTCTTCGATGTTGTATTGAAACTGCACAAAATCTAAGTTCTGGCTCTTTAGCACAGGTACTAAAGCATCTTGGATTCCTGCTCGCCAGTGTGTAACACCAACGTAGCGGTAACGACCCTCCTGTTTCCATTCTTTCATCGTGCCCAGCTTGCGATCCGTATCCACTAGATTATGCACTTGTATAAGGTCGATGCTCTCCGTATGGAGCAAGTTAAACGAGGCATTCATTTCATCAAGCCCAGCTTCTTCTCTCTCTTTACGTACCTTTGTTGCCAGAAAAGAACTATCTGTCACTCCAAGCTCGCGGCACAAATCACCAACCACGCTCTCTGAGCCCCTATAAGATGGAGCGGTATCTATAATTTTTCCCCCATTCTCAAGTAGTACTTGAATGACGGCTTTGCGGCGTTCTAGAGCAGCTCTATCAGAACGCGTTACAATGAATGAACTTGCGGTACCCAGACCAATAACAGGAAGCTCTTCCCCGCTGGAGGGAATAGACCGTGTTAGCATATTAAATTCTCTGTCTGATGCCGTACTTGCTTTGCCCGCTGTTGCGGATACTGCAGCTGACGCAGCAGTTCCGACTGCAAAACCCCTGCGGGTTAGAGCATTAGACCATGATGTAGTGGGTGGAAGCCGAGCCATTGGTCGCTCCAGTCGAATTATCAATTAGTTTAAATCTTGCATGCAAAGTGGGTATGCCTGCATTTATGTCCTAGAAGCTTTCTTTATAGCAGTCACTTAAGCCAGCTTAACACCTGGGAGCAATTGGGTGGGGGAATATTAATTAGCAGTCTCTCTTGAGTCTTTTGCGGGTTGAGTAACCTTTGTAGCTGCGTCATCTCATTGATTATCAAAGCTATATTTATTAGATAGTAGACTATGAATATAGCTTTATATATTCTAAACGTTGTAAGACGGAAGCACGGAAGATACCGGTCGTAACGGCCTTCAGCTTATTTATGTAAGTTGGCGCCTAACGAATAATCTGAAACCGTTTTATATATATAAAACAATTGTTTAAATATATAAATTGATAGGGTACTTCAGGGAACTTCTTGGTTTTACGCTGGCTGCTTTATATAAAACCAGGGTGTCTCCGCATTTCTTTACTCAGGAGTCTTCAAGCACGCACCAAACAGGCGTGTGATCTGAAGCCTTTTCTTTTCCCCGCGGCGTTTTGTCAATTCCAGCCGATATGAGCCTGTCGGCGGCCAGAGGGGTTAGTAAAATATGATCAATCAATAAACCATTATCTTTCTGCCATGCACCACGCTGATAATCCCAATAAGAGTATTGGTGAGGTTCATGATTAAAAGTTCGTAGTGCATCAGTTAGCCCAAGGTGTTTGAGGGCTCTGAAACGAGAGCGGGACTCTGGTTGTGTAAGAGCATCGTTGGCAAAGGCTTTATGATCATAAACGTCATCATCGGCCAGAATGACGTTATAGTCGCCTGCAAAAACATAGGCTTCCTCTAGTTCCAAGCATGTTTTTACATGGTTGAAAAGCCGATCCAGCCATCTCAGTTTATAAGGGAACTTTTCAGTATCGATGGGATTGCCATTTGGCAGATAAATTGAGGCGACACGCAGATTTCCAAAAACTGTACCCTCAATGTAGCGCGCCTGCTCGTCGTTTTCGTCGCCTGGTAGACCGCATTCTGTGTCTTCGATCTGGGACTTTGCGAGGATTGCCACACCATTATAGGTTTTTTGCCCGTGTGTTTTCACATTGTAGCCAAGGTCCTCAAACGCCTCTCTGGGAAAGGCTTTATCGATAGTCTTAATCTCTTGGAGTAGGGCGACGTCTGGTTCAAATTTCTTAAGCCATGCCAATGCGTTAGGCATACGGGCCCTAATTGAATTGACGTTCCAAGTGGCTATTTTAATCATGTAAATAGGGTTATTCGTTTTGGATAGTGGAGTTCCACAATATGGTTAAAGTAGCTGTTATTGTCAGTAATACTCAGTCTTATATGTTTTGAAGTGAGACAATAAAGACTTAGTGCCTAATTAACGATTATAGCGAGCTCCAAGGCATCTTTTGCTAAGTCGCTGTGAACAATAACAAAAAGTACCTAGTTGTAAATGTGCAACAAATCCACATAAAGTCCTTTTTAATAGGTGGAGAATGGCTAGAGGACTTTCATTATGTGACAAAAACATAAAGAATACCTCCAGATTTTACTACAGCGAGTTTCCGGCTGCTCATTGCAATTGTGGCCTTAGTTTAATTGGGGGGAAGTGTTAGATGCGATCTGATCTTTCAACAAGAAGTCTTTGTTTAGTGTCAGCCCTTGCGGTTGGTATGATCGGCGGTACTACTGTTTCATTGCCTGCAGTTGCGCAACAAATAGTGCTTGACGAAATTGTTGTTACTGCACGTAAGCGTTCAGAAAGTTTGCAGGAAATTCCTCTTACGATCACAGCTTTCTCGGCAGATGATATTGATGCAGCTGGTTTTCAGGACTTTGGTGACTTGGCGGCACAGACAGCTGGTCTATCATTCGAGACCCGTATGGCTGGGATTCGCGCCGGTCGTATTGATTCTCTAATACGCCTCCGTGGTGTAACGGGCACGACTTCTTCAGTTAGTGACCACTTGGCCCCAACATCATTGTTTGTCGACGGTATCTTCATGCTCGGTAATTCCAATGTTATCGGTTTTGGAGACCTTGAACGGGTTGAGGTTATTAAGGGTCCGCAGTCAGCATTCTTTGGCCGCAATACATTTGCTGGTGCAATAAATTACGTTACCAAGAATCCTAATCTCGAAGAGGCTGAAAACTCTATTACAGCCCTTGCTGGTACCTACAAGAACTTTGATGTAAATGCATCTTTTAATGGTCCGCTGATCGAAGGCAAGTTGGGCTATTCAATCAATGTGCGCTCATACAATAAGGGTGCGGAGTGGACCGCAAATGATGGCGGTCAGTTGGGCGAAGAATCAACGCGGAATATCAGCGCTGTTCTTTATGGTGAGCCGACTGAGACATCCTCCTTTAAACTTCGTGTTAACTACCAAAAAGATGATGATGGTCCTCCGATCGCACCATTTGTTGGGACGCAAAGTTTAATTGATGCAAATACCTGTGCTGGCAAGAGCTACCAGCGTGGTGGAGGCACAAGCACGCCAGCTCAAAACGGCTTGGCTGCTTACTGGTGTGGCATGGCGCCAAATATTCGTAGTCCGTTTGGCCCTACTTTTTCTAGTGAAACGACTCTGCGTCCTCAAATTATGGCTAAGACAGGCCGTGTAGGGTTTGTCGCAAGTCCGTTCGAACTCTTAATTGGACCACAGCCTAATATCATTAAAGAACGTCTACTTGATCAACAATTCATTCCCGGCACTCCCACGCTTGATAGTTTCGGGATGGAACGTTATCAGCAGCGAGTAGCGTTTACCGGAGACGCCGAAATCCTTAATGGTCATACCCTTACAGTGTTGGCAGGTTACAACGAAACTGGCTTAAACTTCTTGCGTGACTATGACCGCGACGATACTCCAGGCTGGTATTCGGTAGATCCTAAATACGGTGAGGATTATAGTGCCGAAGTGCGTATCTCCTCACCTGAGGATCAACGTTTCCGCTATCTCGCCGGCTTGACCTACTATGACCAAACATTTCTCACTAGCGGGTCCGGTGGTCTCTTGATTGCGGCGTGTACAGCACCCTTACAATCGGGTGCATGCGAGACTAGTGGGCCGGGTCAGTTCACTTTGCCTGCTACGAGCGGTAATACTGCAGAAGTGATGGCCGGTTATGCTTCCTTGTCTTATGACATCACTGATGAACTTACACTTGATGTCGAAGCCAGGTACTCCATCGATGAACGGACGACAGGCGAAGCTGGTCAATTCTTTACGGTAAAATACAAAGATCTCACTCCACGTGTAATTTTGAGCTACCAGCCTACGGATGAGACCAATCTTTATGGTCAGTATTCTAAGGGAATACTGCCAGGGGCAACCAACGGACTCATATCAACCTGTAGTCCGAACGCGTTTAGTGTGGCTTATACATCACCAATTACAGGTCAGCAGTCTACGGCTTCTGAGTGTGATCAATTATCCTCGCAGCTGCCTGGGGGTGTAGCGCCGGGCGCAACACCATCACAGTCTTTGAATTCGTATGAAGCGGGATGGAAGCAAGTCCTAGGTGATGGCCGCTTCCGCTTCAATACTGCTGCTTATTTGTATAAGTGGAAGAATTTGCCGTTTCCCCTAAGGGTGAGCTGGGTGCGTGACGATGAAAACCCACTTTTACGTGATGGTCTTCCTAACTCGTTTGCAAATAGTCTTAGTGTTCAGGTGTCTGGCAGCCAAAAGATTTGGGGTATGGAAGTTGAATCTGGAATGGCAATTACAGAAAACTGGGATGCGCAATTTAACGTAAGCTACCAAAAGAACGAGTGGTCAAGGCTTGATACCACTAGCGCTGTCCAGCAGGTTGGATTTACAAATGCTGATGGTTTGTCGGCCACGCGTTATCCGAAATGGATGGGTAATCTAACAAGTACCTATACAGATCAAATTAATGCTGATTGGGATTGGTTTGTGCGCGCTGACGTGATTTATCATGGGAGTTATTGGGCAGACACTGCAAATATACTTCGTGGTCCTGAATACATGCTGACCCATGCTAGGGCTGGTTTTACAAAGGACGATTTCCGCGTAGAGTTCTATGTCAAGAACCTGTTTGATACCGAAACCTGGTTGGGAGTGTCACAAACAATCGACTTTTTCTATGACGCTGGCAACTTTAACTTCTCTGGTTTTTCAGGTATCGCGATTAATCCACAGCAAAAACGTCAATTTGGTTTAAGAACTAGGATTGGCTTCTAAAAAAATAAATTATTGAGATATTTAGCCTTACACCCTGAAGAGGGTGTAAGGCTGTTTCTTTACGTTTGGGGTATTTAGGTAAGGTAGGGGTATTAATGTTATGGGCCTAAGAATAAGCAGGGTTGCGTTGTGTGCTTCGGTTGCGGCAACAGTCATGCTGGGAGGTAACACGATTTCATTACCAGCTGCCGCTCAGCAAGTAACGCTTGATGAAATCGTTGTTACAGCACGTAAGCGCTCAGAAAGTTTGCAGGAAATTCCTCTGACGATTACTGCCTTTACGGCAGATGACATTAATGCAGCTGGTTTCCAAGATTTTGGAGATTTAGCACAACAGACTGCTGGTCTGTCGTTTGAAACCCGCATGGGAAGTACTCGCGCAGGTCGTATTGATTCCCTAATTCGTCTTCGTGGTGCAACCGGAGCGGGTTCAACCAATGACCACTTGGCCCCAACATCATTGTTTGTCGACGGTATTTTCATGCTCGGTAATTCCAATGTCATAGGTCTAGGAGATTTGGAACGAGTTGAGGTTATTAAGGGTCCGCAGTCAGCATTCTTTGGCCGCAATACATTTGCTGGTGCAATCAACTACATCACCAAGAATCCTAACCTCGAAGAGGCTGAAAACTCTATTACCGCGACTGCGGGTACTTACGAAAACTTTGATATAAACGCATCTTTTAATGGTCCGCTGATCGAAGGCAAGTTAGGCTATTCAATCAATGTACGCTCATACAACAGGGGTGCGGAGTGGACCGCAAATGATGGCGGTGAGTTAGGCGAAGAATCAACGCGGACTATCAGTGCTGTTCTTTATGGTGAGCCGACTGAGACATCGTCCTTTAAGCTGCGTGTGAACTATCAAAAAGATGATGATGGCCCTGCTGTGGCCCCCTTTATTGGAACGCAAAAACTAGAAGATGCGAACAGTTGTGCTGGCAAGACCTACCAGCGTGGCGGGGGCACAATTACACCAGCTCAAAACGGCCTTTCTGCTTACTATTGTGGCAAGGTGCCAAATATTCGTAGTCCGTTTGGCCCAAGCTTCTCTAGTGAAACAACGTTGCGCCCGCAGATCATGGCTAAGACAGGCCGTGTAGGGTTTGTCGCAAGTCCCTTCTCACTTTTAATTGGACCACAGCCTAATATCATTAAAGAACGTCTGCTTGATCAAGTATTCATTCCAGGTGTTCCCACGCTTGATAGTTTCGGGATGGAACGTTATCAAAAGCGGGTAGCGTTTACCGGAGATGCTGAAGTGCTTAACGGCCATACTGTGACAGTACTGGCCGGCTATAATAGGTCCGGAGTGAACTTCTTGCGTGACTACGATAACGACGATACCCCAGGCTGGTATTCGGTCGATCCAAAGTTCGGGGAAGACTATAGCGTCGAAGCTCGGCTATCCTCACCCGAGGATCAACGGTTACGCTATCTCGTCGGCGCGACTTATTATGACCAAGAATATACTACCAGTGGTGCTGGTGGCCTCCTGATTGCAGCGTGTACAGGACCCTTGCGCTCGGGTGCATGTGAAACTGCTGGGCCGGGTCAGTTTACTTTGCCGCCCACAAGCGGCAATGTTGCTTTGGTTTACGCAGGGTATGCTTCCTTGTCTTATGACATCACTGACGAACTTACACTTGATATCGAGGCCAGGTATTCTATCGATAAGCGTACGGTCGCCCAGTCTGGTTTCTCTTTTACAGACAAGTACAAAGAAATCACACCACGTGTGATTTTGAGCTACCAGCCTACGGATGACACCAATCTCTATGCTCAGTTTTCTAAGGGAATTCTGCCAGGGGCAACTAACGGACTTGTCGCAACCTGTGCTCCGGGCGCCTTTACGGTGCCTTACACATCACCAATTACAGGTCAGCAGTCTACGGCATCAGAGTGTGATCAAATCGCCTCGCAATTACCTGGTGGTCAGGCTTTAGGTTCCACACCAGCGCAAACATTAAATTCGTATGAGTTGGGATGGAAGCAAGTTCTGGGTGATGGCCGTTTCCGCTTCAATGCAGCTGCTTATTACTATAAGTGGAATAACTTACCCTTTGGTCTGTCTGTTAGTTGGGTGCGTGACGATGAAAACCCACTTTTACGTGATGGCCTTCCTAACTCGTTTGCAAATAGTCTGACTATCTCAGTGTCAGGTAGCCAAGAACTCTATGGTTTGGAAGTTGAATCTGGAATGGCGATCACAGAAAACTGGGATGCTAATCTCAATGTGAGTTACCAGACAAATGAATGGACCAGATTTGATAACCGCTCATCAATCCAGGCTACTGGCCTGGTAAATATGGATGGTTTGTCGGCCACGCGTTATCCGAAATGGATGGGTAATCTATCATCGACTTATCAAGATGAGCTTACCGGTGATTGGGATTGGTTTGCCCGCGCTGACGTCATTTATAATGGCGGTTATTGGGCAGACTTAGCCAATATTATGCGCGGTGAGGCTTATATGCTTACTCATGCTCGAGCAGGCTTTGAGAAAGAAGATTTCCGTATTGAGTTTTATGTGCGTAACTTGTTTGATACGAGCACTTGGCTTGGTACACAGCAGACCATCGATTTTTTCTACGATGCGGGTAACTTTAATTTCACCCGTTTCATAGGAATTTCGGTCAATCCACAGCAAAAACGGCAATTTGGTTTAAGAACTAGAATTGGCTTCTAGGATCCCGATATAGGGGAGGAGGTCCCCAGAGAGGCCCAGAACTATTGAGTTCTGGGCCTCTTTCTTTTCGGGGTGATTTCCGAAGAGTTCAGTTCTCTTTTATGAGCGTACACAATTGCTTACTATTAGAGATGCGCTATTTGATGCTACTTCTTGTTATAGGGCTTCACAGCAATCCAGCGTGGGCTCAGTCAGAGCTGTGTCCACCCTACAGTAGAACTATTCGGTTAGCTTTTGATACTATTTTTGTCCCTGTTTCCTATAATCACTTACTCACTATCGATGAAATCCGCCAGCTCTACAGACAGGGCAAAGAGCAGTTAAACAGATCTCACTCAAATGCGATCGGTATTACGTATGCTGAGATAGGAATGTCGTTTGCTGCTTCAACTCGCTCACTCCCTCTCCAAGGAGGCGGATACTGCATCTATCTTGATGAGGTTAAAGCAACTTTTGGCTTTGATAAATTTGAGGTCTACATCGCGCAGGAATACAAAAAAGGATCTTGTGAATACCGTACAATTCTTGATCATGAAAATGAGCATGTAGCTATCAATAATGACGTTATCAAGAATTATGGTGCTCGTATTAGATTAAGCCTGGAAGAGCAACTCAGTATAATGCCACCTACTTTTGTAGTCTTATCAGACCTTGGAGTAGATCGCGCTATTCAGGAGCTGCATAGACGCATCGAACCTACAATACAGGCTTTTATAACGGAACAGCGACGACGCAATTCCATTATAGACACTGATGCTAATTATGGCGCTTTACAAAATCTATGTGAAAATTGGATGAGTACCGAAGAGTTCTGAGTTTAGACTGAAAAAGATGTACCACATCCACATGTGGAGCTCGCATTTGGATTATTTATCCTAAATGAAGAAGCTAGCATATCTTCCACGTAATCAATCTCAGATCCACTAAGCATTTCTAGTGACATATCGTCGATCACCAACTTTACTCCATGAAACTCGAAAACCTTATCATCCCCGGTAGAGTCAGCATCTAAACTGAAACCATAGGAAAAGCCGGAACATCCACCTCCGGAGATACTCAGGCGTAGCATAAGACTAGCATCACCTTCTTCGGCGATGAGACTCTGTACTTTTGTGGCAGCCCGCTTGGACAGGGCCACAGTAGGGGCTGGACTTAGTTCGTTCATTTAGCAACCTTTCGGCTTAGGGGTAATGTATAGTCACCGAGAGGTGTCTTCAAGCGGCTGCTCCACACAAAAAGCTAGAATTGCCTGAAAATAGTCACTCCTGTAGGGTTCGATACATGATAATTGACCTTTCTGCCTGCCAGAATTGCTTAAAGGGCATCGCTGTCGAATCGAGCATTTCCCGCGGACGCCTTTACTTAGAAACGGAAGCTGGCACCCGAAGTGCATATCAAAGAGACCGAGATAGGATCGTGCACTCGAGTGCTTTCCGCCGGCTGAAATATAAGACCCAGGTATTTGTTTACCACGAGGGGGATAACTATAGGACCCGTTTATCACACAGCCTCGAAGTTTCGCAGATCGCGCGATCAATAAGTCGCTTTCTCGGACTCAATGAAGATTTGGCAGAGGCCTTGGCGCTGGCTCATGATCTTGGGCATACTTGTTTTGGGCATGCTGGGGAAGATGCACTAAAGGCCTGTATGAAGAATTATAACGGTTTTGATCATAATGCGCAGGCCTTAAGGATAGTAACAAAGCTTGAGCGGCGTTATCCCACTTTCGATGGACTTAATCTCACCTGGGAAATGCTCGAGGGTTTGGTGAAACATAATGGCCCTCTACTCGACGCCAACTTGACACCGAAAATTCCACTTGCGATTCAAGAGTATGTTGTGGAGCACGACCTTGAATTGGATAAGCATGCATCTGCAGAGGCCCAAGTAGCAGCTGTTGCGGATGATATTGCCTACAATGCTCATGATATTGATGATGGCCTCACTGCAAACCTATTTTCTCTTCACAGCCTCAAGGCGGTTCCGTTGATCGGACCAATTGTTGTTTCAGTTGAGGAAGAATTTCCTGATCTAAATGAAGGTCGTCAGACACATGAGATTGTACGGCGACTCATTGGCCATATGGTCAATGATGTTATTATCAGGTCTGCTAATAATTACCAACGCTTAGTACCAAATTCTCAGCAAGACGTGCATGTCCTCGGGGAGCCCGTGGTGTGTTTCTCTAAGGAAATGAAAAATAATGATAAAGCCTTGAAGGACTTTCTCTTTGCTAATATGTACCGGCACGACCGTGTATTGCGAATGACAGACGAAGCTAAGCGCGTTGTACGCGATCTTTTTGGCCTACTTCACAACGATCCCTCCCACCTTCCGGAAGACTGGCAGGTGAATATGGATGGGCCGCGTGGCTTAAGGACCGCAAGACGTGTTGCAGACTATATTGCGGGGATGACCTATAGATTTGCCCTCAAGGAACATACCCGCTTTTTTGGGCCACTGGTGATATGAATATTTTTGATACAATGAGGGACGAGCTTCTAGTAGCAATCCAGAATCTGGTAGACGAAGGGCTACTTCCTTCTGATCTTGAGCTTGATTCAGTAACGGTAGAATCACCCCGGGATACGACTCACGGTGATGTTGCCACCAATGCAGCTTTGGTGCTCTCAAGAAAAGCGGGCATGAAGCCACGAGAATTTGCAGACATCCTAGTTGGTCATCTTTTGCGTCTTGATGATGTCATGGGAGCAGATGTAGCTGGGCCTGGCTTTATTAATCTAAAGCTGAGTGATTCCTTATGGTATAGAGTGACCCGAGTTGTTTTGGAATCTGGCACTACTTTTGGTGATAGCCAGATAGGTCAACAACAACCAGTCAATATAGAATACGTGTCGGCAAATCCGACTGGCCCCTTGCATGTAGGGCACGCGCGTGGCGCTGTTTTTGGGGACGCTCTCGCGGCACTTCTGGGCAAAGTGGGTTACGCAGTTACAAAAGAGTATTATATCAATGACGCGGGGGCGCAGGTGGACTCACTAGCCCGTGCTTTTCATTTCCGCTATCTCGAGGCACTTGGTCAGAAAGGTGAAGGAGAAATTCAGGCCGCCGTTGAGGATGGAACGATAGAGTATGCAGGTGATTATCTTAAGGATGCTGCTGCGAGCCTGGCAAGAAACGATGGCGATAAGTGGGCAGGTTTAGGTGAAGAAAGATGGTTAGTACCAACAAGGACATTTGCCATAGAATCCATGCTGGAGTTAATTCGAAGTGATTTGGCAGCGTTAGGCGTAGAACAAACAGTGTGGACGTCCGAGCGTGATCTAGTGGATAACGGATGCATTGAACGTGCTATCAGTAATCTTGAGGAGAATGGACTAGTCTACACCGGTGTACTTGAGCCACCAAAAGGTATGAGGTCGGACAATTGGGAGCAGCGTCCCCAACTTTTGTTTAAGTCAACGGGATTTGGTGATGATGTAGACCGACCATTCAAAAAATCAGATGGGAGCTGGACGTATTTTGCTTCTGATGTTGCCTATCATCGAGATAAATTTGAACGTGGGTTTGCCAAGATGATTAATGTTTGGGGGGCAGATCATGGAGGCTATGTCAAACGCATGCAGGCTGCTGTTCAGGCCTTGTCTAAGGGTGATGCTGTGTTAGATGTTAAACTATGCCAGATGGTCAAGATTCTTGATGATGGCGAGCCAGTAAAAATGTCAAAGCGGGCCGGGAAATTTATAACCTTACGTGATCTTATTGATGCAGTTGGAAAGGATGTTGTTCGTTTTATTATGTTGAGTCGTAAGAACGATGCACCGCTTGATTTTGACTATGCGAAAGTTACTGAGAAATCTAGGGATAATCCAGTTTTCTACGTTCAATATGCACATGCTCGTATTAAGTCTGTATTACGGCATGCACGAGAGATTTTCCGAGAAATAGATTTATCGGATTCTAGCCTTGCCAAAGCAAATTTGGCTTTATGTATACAGCCTAAAGAACTAGCAATTATGCGATTAGTAAGTGCATGGCCTAGAACTGTAGAGTCGGCTGCGCAAGCTCATGAACCACATCGTATTGCTTTTTATCTCTACGACTTAGCCTCAGAACTCCATGCCTTGTGGAATCGTGGCAATGAAAACGCTGAGTTTCGCTTTCTTATACCAAGTGATCCAGACTTATCATATGCGCGTTTGGCGCTTGTTCGCTCAGTTGCCCTAGTGATAGCGTCAGGATTAGAAGTATTTGGTGTGCAACCTGTAGAGGAGATGCGTTGATGAAAGGTGTTGAGCGTTTCCTGAGAATACCAGTTCGTCAGAGTGAAGGTAAAAACGAAGGTGGAGCCTCATTCATTAAGCCGGTATTTGATGATGAATATTACGGGCGTGATCAAGCAGGTGGGAAGACCCGAACTATAGGACTAATCCTTGGGGTGCTGGTGGGTGCCGTCATTGCAGGAACAGCTACATGGTTTGTCTTCGGGCCAGGGGGTGCAGCTGAGCGAGGTCAGACACCGCTGATTGCGGCTGCACCGGAGCCTTTTAAAGTACGTCCAGACGATCCCGGTGGCCTAAAAGTCGAGAATCAAGATAAACTAGTTTACGAACGTCTTAGCGATAGTGCCCCTAAGCCCACTGTTGAGAGCATTCTACCACCTCCGGAGGCCCCCAAAGCGCCTATTATTGCACAGCCGGATAGTATTGCTGTTGAGAGTTTGGCGCCTGAGGAACTAATTACTAATACTTCTACAATTGCGCCCCCTGAACCGGATATTAAAGTTGCTACTGCTACCCCAGAGGAACCACGTCTGGTAACTAACGCTACAGATGGGTCTGCTACTCCGGAGGCCCTCATGATACCCGAGCCTCAATCTGTACGCCCTAATCTGGAGCAGACCGAGCAGGCATCTCCGGAAGTTCCTATCGACCAAGGGCAATCTCTTGAGAATCTTGTAGTAGCTCTTTCGGGTGATTACCTTATTCAAATGGCAGCGTTGCGATCTAAAGAAGCAGCTCTAGAGGAGTGGGATCGCATGAGTCGGAAGCATTCACGACTGCTTGGGGCATATCGCCCTGTTATTGTGAAAGCCGATCTAGGAGAACGGGGAATATATTATCGCTTACGGGCCGGTCCACTAGGAAGTCGGAGTGATGCAGAGCAATTGTGTTCCGCACTAGCGGCAGAAAAATTAGGGTGTCTCATTGTCAGTAACGAATAGTGTGTGGAGAAACTCTCTCGCAGCTGTTTTTGGTTGCTCTGGTTTAAAACTGACCTCATCTGAGATCGATTTTTTTGAAGCATCTAAGCCATTTGGCTTTATTCTATTCTCCCGTAACATAAAAAACCCTAAGCAAGTTAGAGAGTTAATAGAACAATTGCGTAGCTGTGTGGGTTGGAGAGCACCTGTTCTTATCGACCAAGAAGGTGGCAGGGTACAGCGCCTAGTTCATCCACATTGGCGTTTAGCCCCGGCAATGGATAAGTTTGGTCAACTTTTCTTGGTTGACCCCGAACAGGCTCTCCAAGCGATACGAATGAATATGCAAGCAATTGGCACAGAATTGTTTGAGCTTGGCATAGATATTAATTGTGCACCCGTATTAGATATTCCGGTTATGGGAGCTCATAATGTGATTGGGAATAGAGCAATTGGCCCTGAGACATGGGTCGTAAGCCAAATGGCGGAGGCAGCATGCCAGGGGCTTATAGACTTGGGTATTATACCAGTCATAAAACATCTACCTGGGCATGGGCGGGCGACCGTCGATAGCCACGAAGAGCTTCCTGTTGTAGCTGCTACAGAGAGAGATATTACCGATAGAGATTGCCAGCCCTTCCAAAAGGTGGCCAAAATGCCGGTTGCTGGTATGACAGCGCATGTAGTCTATACATCTCTAGACCCAGAAAACCCAGCAACACTTTCTTCTAAAATTATCAAAAGTATCATCCGAAAACGTATTGGCTTTTCCGGCCTGCTACTGAGTGATGATCTGGGCATGAAATCATTGACTGGTTCTTTTACAAATAGAGCAATCCAGTCTCTAAAGGCCGGATGCGATATCGTTTTACATTGCAGCGCTAATCTTCTGGAAATGGAACAGGTTGTAGCAGGTGCTAATATTCTCTCAAATAGAGCCGTGGCCGCTTTTGAACGTCTGGATAGCTATCGAGGAAAACCAACCTTATCTGTCGATAAGGAAGAGGTTGCGTTACGAGTCGCATCGCTTCTTAAACCAATAGCGTAAGGATAACCGGAGTGCTCTATAATATTTCAACCTGGGTTATTCCAGTGCTCTTGGCTATTACCCTTCATGAATCTGCTCACGGTTATGTAGCTAACTACCTTGGTGATGAGACTGCAAAGGAGCGGGGGCGTATTTCCCTTAATCCGGTGCGTCATATTGATCTATTCGGTACTATACTCCTACCGTTATTACTTGCGATCACATCACCTTTTGTTTTTGGATGGGCAAAACCCGTACCAGTAAATTTTAGCCGTTTAAGGCGTCCTAAGCAGGATATGGTGTGGGTAGCGGCAGCTGGGCCTGCAACCAATCTCTTCTTAGCATTAGTTTCAGCTAGACTTATGTATATTATTCCTATGTTGCCAGATCTAGCTGGCGGATGGGCCTTTGACACACTAAGAAATAGCCTTTTTCTTAATATAATACTCTGCGTCTTCAACTTGTTACCGATTCCACCATTAGACGGTGGGAGAATTGCAGTAGGTCTTTTGCCAATGAATCTCGCGAGAAGCTTGGCGCGCCTTGAAAAATACGGCATGATTCTAATTCTATTCGCGATAATTGGACTTCCTTGGTTAGGTTCTTTAATCGGGGTACCAATTAACCCCTTTGGTTGGCTAATACTGCCTGTTGTTAACAGTATGAGTTCTGCTATCGCCAATTTGGCGGGCTTGTTGTAGGAGAAAGTTTGTGAGTAAGAATGATCTCCATTTTGAAGAGGACGAGCCTCGAGTATCTGAGCCCAGTGATCAGGGTATTTCAAGTTTAGTACTCAACTTGAGTGGGTACGAAGGGCCGATAGATGTTCTACTAACGCTTGCGCGTGAGCAGAAAGTAGATCTAATTCATATTCCGATTTTAGAGCTGGCTGAACAATACTTGGCTTTTGTTGAGGAAGCGCACAAATACCATCTAGAATTAGCTGCTGATTATTTAGTGATGGCGGCTTGGCTGGCGTTCTTGAAATCCAAGTTATTACTACCGCGTGAAAATGAACAGGAGCCTTCTGCTCAAGAGATGGAAGATGCGTTGCGTTATCAACTAATCCGTCTACAAGCTATGCAAGAGGCTGGTAGTAAGATCATGGCGCTACCACGGAAAGGTCAAGCTTTCTTCTCCCGTGGGGACCCTGAAGGGCTGCCAGTTTCTTACAGGTCGGTATACGATGTGAGCCTATATGATTTATTACGAGGTTATGCGCGAGCCCGACAAGAAGGCCCACCAGCGGCCTTGGATATTGAACCGATAGATTTATACTCAATTGATGATGCAATCGAACGGCTAAGAGAGTACCTTCCAAATGTTCCTGATTGGGCAAAACTATTATCTTTTCTACCTGATGAAAACATGTCTCCTTTCAAGAGGAGATCTGCGATTAGTACTACATTACTTGCGGCACTAGAGCTGGTGCGCCTTGGAAGGGCTGATATTCGACAAGATAGTGGCCTTTATTCACCCATATTCTTGAAAACGGCGAATCGCCCTGAGTCTGTGGAGTCCTCATGAGTATGTCTGAAACCATGGCTAATTCGATTGTAATTGATAGGGATTCTAATACAGAAAAACCCAAATCTGAAACTATCGGTGAGGACCTTCGTCTTCTTGAAGCATTGTTATTTGCTTCATCGTCAGCAGTCACTGAACGGGTTATTAAAGAGCGTCTAGGTAAAGATGCTGACATAGCTGCGTTGTTAGAACGACTCAAAGCTCTCTACAAAGGACGTGGTATAGAGCTCGCGCGGGCTGGCAACCGGTGGTTCTTTAGAACAGCCCCCGATCTTGCTGATCGGATGAAGCTCGAAAAAATAGTACCTCGTAAGTTGTCGAGAGCTGGCATCGAGACACTTGCAATTGTCGCCTATCATCAGCCGGTAACGCGTGCTGAGATTGAAGAGATTCGTGGCGTGACAATTAGTAGGGGAACTATCGATATTTTGCTTGAAGAGGGATGGATTAAGCCAAAGGGTAAGAGGCGTACCCCAGGACGACCGACTACTTGGGGCACATCGGAATCCTTTCTAGATCACTTTGGGTTGGAGTCTCTTAACGATCTTCCGGGAATAGAAGAACTCAAGGCTGCTGGTCTGCTGGATTCTCGCCAAGGTATGACTTCGTATACGGCCCTTGCTGGGGAAGGGGATACGCTACTTTTTGATACAGAAGAATCAGATGAAGTGCCCGAGCCTTTATTAGAAGAGGAGGCTTCTAATTTGCCATCTGCTAATGCTGCTGATTCTGGCCTGTCGAACGCTGAGTCAGCTATTCTAGCCGGAGAAAATCATGCTTCTGAGGAATAATTCAAGGAAAATGGAGGCATTAGGCTATTTAAGCTATTATGTGTGTTTGGGTTGAGGGCATACAAAACAGCCAAATTTGTTGTCTTGAGGCGCTAATAAATGGAGATTTACTTGCGACATGACATTTTGGGCCTTAAGTAAGTCCAATCAAATGTGGCGCATTTGGTTATCATTGCGGGCAGGCTTAATTTCTGCGATGATTACGAACTGTATTTTGCCAAAAACGATGGAGAATCAATGAGATGGGATCGCTTAGTATCTGGCACTGGGTCGTTGTCTTGGTCGTGGTCTTACTGCTTTTCGGTAAGGGCAAGATTCCGGCGTTGATGGGTGACGTTGCAAAAGGCGTTAAGGCCTTTAAGTCTGGCTTAAAAGACGATGAAACGGACACTACTGAAGCTAAGGCCATTGATGAGGAAGATAGTGGCGAGACCACTATGGCAAACGAAAAGGACGAAACGTCTCGCGCTTAAGGCGAGATTGTTTACGATTATTAATCGTCCGGTCCCCGGACAATACGTAGCGTGAGGCTGAAACCCCATGTTCGATCTGGGCTGGTGGGAGTTTGCTATTGTAGGTGTGATCATGATTCTTGTGCTGGGGCCAAAAGAATTACCCCATGCCATGAGGTCAATCGCGCGTTTTATGCGCAAGGCAAGAAGACTCGCATCAGAGTTTCAAGGTCATATGGATGACCTCATTCGTGAGGCTGACCTCGATGACGTAAAGAAAACCGTTCGTTCCATTCAAAACCAAAATGTTAACACTTTGATCACCGATGCTGTCGATCCCAGCGGTGAATTAAAGAAAGAGATTGATGGCACGATCGCCGATGCCAAACGGGAAATGGGTGATATTAAATCTCAAGCCGGTGTCTCTCCATCGGATACAAAGCCCACTTCATCTGACCCGGTTCCTGGCCAGGAAAATCCTGCTTTAACAGATTCACCTTCATCTAATGAAACCTCATCGAACGCAGAGCCAATATCTGGTCCTGTAGACCCAGGCGTAGAGCCGCTGTCTCCCGCAAAAAGTGTCTCAAGTAACGTATAATTTTCATGGCAGAGAACCCTGATTCACATACAATGCCGCTGCTAGATCATTTGATGGAGCTGCGTACTCGATTGATCTGGTCGGTCTTTGGCTTTCTTTGCGTGTTCTTTTTTTGCTTCTATTTTGCACAGCCAATTTATGACTTCTTGGTCGTGCCTTTTGCCAATGTAATGAAGGAAGTAGGTGGCACGAACCGTATGATTTATACGGCTCTGACTGAGGCCTTCTTTACTCAAATAAAGGTTGGTTTTTTCGCTGCAGCTTTTTTTACATTCCCACTGATTGCTAGTCAGGTCTGGCTTTTTATTGCGCCAGGACTTTACAAGCATGAGAAGGGAGCTTTGGCACCATTTTTAGTTGCTAGTCCAGTCCTTTTCCTAAGTGGTGCTGCTTTTGTTTATTATTTTATCATGCCATTGGCGTGGCGCTTTTTACTTGGCTTTCAGACCGGGGCTGACGAAAGTGTATTGCCAATAGAATTGGAGGCGCGGGTAGGCGAATATCTGAGTCTAGTCATGAAGCTAATCTTTGCATTTGGTGTAAGCTTTCAATTGCCAGTGGTTCTTGTCTTGCTTGCACGTGTAGGTATGGTTTCTGCAGATGGACTTGCCGAGCGCCGTAAATATGCAATTGTAGCAGTCTTTGTGTTTGCGGCAATTGTTACACCCCCGGATGTAATCAGCCAGATTGGTCTAGCTATTCCAATGATGCTTTTGTACGAGGTCAGCATTTATGCGTGCCGTATCGTTGAGCGGAAGCGGGAAGAGGCCTGGGCGGCGGACGCTGATGATGACGGCTTTGAAGATACGGATTTTAACGAGGCCTGATTTCGTCTCTATCCATTCAAATTTATAATCGCCTTCTAGACGCTGTACGTTCTGTTTCGTATAACCCGCGTAGGTCTAAAAAAGAGGGGTTGGCGGCAATCTCATGCATGATCTCAAATGGATACGTGATAATCCAGAAGTCTTTGATGCTGGACTTGAGCGAAGAGGGTTAGAGCCACAGGCGGAAATGCTTGTATCTATGGATGTCAGGCACCGCGAGGCGGTAACAAGGCTCCAGGAGCTGAGAACGGAACGCAACGAGCTTTCCAAGCAAGTTGGCGAGGTTAAGAAAAAGGGTGGAGATGCTTCAGACTTAATAGCCCAGGTTTCGACAAAGAAAGAAGAGATGACCCAACTCGAATCTGAACAGGTTAGCCTAGCTAATGAGATTGAGAATGTTCTACTTCGCATCCCTAATATTCCTGATGAGTCTGTGCCATATGGCTTAGGTGAGGATGATAATGTTGAAATTCGTCGACACGGTAAGCCACGTCAGTTTAGCTTTACTCCCAAAGACCATGTTGCTTTAGGAGAAACACTGGGTGATATGGACTTTGAAACTGCGGCAGGCATGTCAGGGTCACGATTCGTGGTTTTGTATGGGCTGTTAGCACGTCTCGAGCGAGCGCTGGCTCAGTTTATGTTGAATAGCCATGTGACTGAAAGCGGATATACTGAAGTTGCTGTTCCGTTATTGGTTAATGATAAGGCCTTAATCGGTACAGGACAATTACCTAAATTTGGCGAGGATCAATACCGTACACAGGATGAGCTCTGGTTAATTCCTACGGCGGAAGTACCCTTGTCAAATTTGGTCGCTAATAAGATTCTAAGTTTAAAAGAGTTGCCGTTGAGATATACGGCGTTTACGCCATGCTTTCGGAGGGAAGCAGGGGCAGCGGGAAAAGATACCCGTGGTATGATTCGGCAGCATCAGTTTGAAAAAGTTGAGATGGTTTCGATTGTTGCACCAGAAGATTCAGAAGATGAATTGAGTCGAATGGTTGGCTGTGCTGAGAATATTCTTAAGCGACTGAAACTGCCATACCGAGTTATGGAGTTATCAACTGGTGACATAGGTTTTGGAGCAGCTAGAACTTTTGACCTGGAAGTTTGGTTGCCGGCCCAGAATTGCTATCGAGAGATATCAAGTTGTTCAAACTGCCAAGATTTTCAGGCACTACGGATGGGTACGCGTTTTAAATCCGATGATGGCTCTAAGGGTACACGGCCTGTCCATACCTTAAACGGCTCAGGCTTGGCTGTGGGAAGAACGCTTGTAGCTGTATTAGAAAATTATCAGAAGGAAGATGGTAGCGTTGTGATACCAGAGGTTTTGCAGCCCTACATGGACGGTATCGAAATGATTGCACCACGTTAAGTATAGAAGGCAATTATATGTATACCTCTATTAATGATCTTTCTAGCTCTCGTATTCTGCTGTCTAATGATGATGGTATTAATGCACCAGGTCTGGCTGTGTTGGAGAGAATTGCCCGAGACTTAACCGATGATGTGTGGATTGTTGCACCCAGCGAGGAGCAGAGCGGAGTCGGGCATTCTTTAACCCTTCGGAACCCACTTAGGCCTACTCAACTTAAAGAGAAAAAGTACATGATTGATGGGACGCCCACGGATTGTGTTCTGATTGCTATTCAACACATCATGAAAGACCATCCTCCAGATTTAGTACTATCAGGAATCAATATGGGGGAGAATCTGGGTGAAGATGTTCATTATTCTGGTACGATAGCGGCTGCACTCGAGGCTACACTTCAAGGAGTTCCGGCTATCGCCCTAAGTCAAACTATGAAAGAGAATATAGCATGGGAGACTGTAGACTATTTTGCTCCGGGTTTGGTACGTTCGATTTGTAAGGCGTCTTGGAATCAAGACACACTAATAAATATCAATTTTCCCGATTGTGGGGTTTCTAAAGTAAAGGGTGTAAAAGTTACGAGGCAGGGAAAACATAAGGTCGGAGATGACTTGGTTTTACGAGAAGACCCAAGAGGGCGGCCATATATGTGGATAGGTGCCCAGAGGGCGCGAGATATCCAGTCTCAGGATTCTGATTTACGGGTAGTTGCGGATGGTTATATATCTGTTACGCCTTTGAATGTGGACTTAACAGACGTTGAGATGCTTGAGTCCTTGTCTAAGGCACTAGGGTGAATCAAGAGCCTCGCCGGATACGTTTTATTATGGACCTTCGTAATTCGGGGGTGACTGAGACGGCGGTTTTGTCGGCAATGGAACGAATACCCCGTGAAAAATTTGTGGAAGAATCATTTCTCGATCAGGCATGGGCTAACCGTGCCTTACCCATCTCATGTGGACAAACCATCAGCCAGCCACTAGTCGTTGGGCTTATGACACAGGCCTTAGAGCTAACAGATCGCCACAAGGTACTAGAAATTGGGACTGGCTCAGGATATCAGGCGGCTATTCTATCGCGTTTATGTCGCCGTGTTTATACTATCGAACGTCACAAAGATCTGCTTAGTGTTGCGGAGGGACGGTTTGCTGACTTGTCCTTGCATAACATTACGGCAAGTGCTGGAGATGGCTGGAAAGGCTGGTCTCGTCAAGCACCATTTGACAGAATACTAGTAACTGCAGCGGCTCCAGTTGTGCCGCAAGACCTGGTGGCCCAATTATCGGACGAAGGCGGCATTATGATCTTGCCTGTGGGTGATGCGGCTGCGTTGGATCAAATGATTGTTAAAGTAAAGAAAAGTGGAGGGCGCCTCGAGTCGGAACAGCTTTTTCCCGTTCGGTTTGTGCCACTCGTTGAAGGTATTCCGGCAGAGGGATAGAATCTGTGATGAGAGGAATGATGTTTAGACATATATTTTCATACTCAGCTATACTCGGTCTGGCAGAATACCTATTTGGTTCGTATCGCTTTACATAATGAAACTTGCATCTATTAAAGATATGCCGTGCCCAATGCTCAAGAGCTTCTTTTTCCTTTTAACGCTATGCCCCCTTTTATTTGCCTGTGCGCCTAGGTGGGATCCGCCACCAGGGTACCGTGGTGGTTTTCTTGTCGGTTCGCCGCCTCCAGAAAGGGTGGTAGTGAATGATGGTGACAGTGTTTATCTCATTGCTCGGCGTTTCAATGTTCCAATGAGGGCTATAATCGAAGTAAATCGTTTGAGCCCACCTTACGTCCTCTACCCGGGTCAGATCCTTCGGCTAGTGCGCCCAACTATACATACTGTTGTGAGTGGTGACAGTCTTTACGCCATATCGCGGCGATACGGTGTTGATATGAGAGCGATTGCGCAGGCTAATACAATTAAATCGCCCTATACTATTTATCCAGGTCAAAAATTGTCGATAGCGGCCTCCTACACCTCGTCTACACTAGCTATGCAAGGTTCACAGGTAACAGCCAAAGCGGCACTACCGCCTAGGTCATCGCGATCTCGCTCACAATCTTCTGGTGTACAATCTATACCTTCTAGACCGGCACCACCTCTGCGCGCAGGTGGTCGTTTTGAATGGCCTGTTAAGGGCCGCCTTATTTCCGAATTTGGGCCAGCGGGAAAAGGGCTACACAATGACGGAATAAACATAGCCGTTTCAGTAGGAACAGCAGTCCGCGCCGCTGAAAATGGTATTGTAGCGTATTCTGGGAATGAGCTACAGGGTTTTGGGAACCTTCTTCTCATTAAGCATGCGGATGGTTGGATGAGTGCATACGCCCATAACAAAGAATTGTTGGTAGCTCGTGGTGACAAGGTTCAGAAGGGTCAGATTATTACTCGGTCTGGTGATTCGGGTAGTGTTCGTAGTCCACAGCTACATTTTGAGCTCCGGCGTGGAACAAAGGCGGTTAACCCATTGGAACACATGACTAGCCGACAGAGTTAAGCTTGCTTGTGATTCACTTGGTAATGTCAGAGGAACCAAAAACACCCGCTTGATCCTCAGTCAAGAGAGGATTCCAGTTAATAATAGTGATACTAGTCTATTCTGATATTGATGCCTTCCAGACCCGCTAAATGCTGGATAAATTGCCAGGCGACACGGCCTGAGCGGGAACCTCTTGTTGCGCTCCACTGAATAGCCTTCTCTTTTAGTGAGTCACCTTTACAATTTAGTCCGACGAAGGCTGCATAGGTCTCGACAATGTTAAAATAAGTATCTTGATCAATATGGTGGAAACCGATCCAAAGTCCGAAACGGTCCGAAAGTGAAATTTGTTCTTCAACGGCTTCAGTGCGATAAATAGCGTCGGCTTTTTCATTCTCGATCACATTTCTTGCCATCATATGGCGTCGATTAGAGGTAGCGTAAAAAACGATATTACTGGGTCGTCCTTCGAGACCTCCCTCTAGCACAGCCTTAAGAGATTTATAGCTATCATCAGTTGCTTCAAAAGTGAGGTCATCACAGAAGATAACAAATTGCTGAGATTCAGGTCTTAGGGTATCCAGCAAGTGTGGTAGAGAAGAAATATCTTCTCTGTGGATCTCAACAAGAACGAGAAGATCTTTTTGTTTTCTCTTCTTATTAATCTCAGCGTGAACAGCCTTAATCAAAGAACTCTTGCCAGTACCCCGTGCACCCCATAGCAAGGCATTATTAGCAGGTAAGCCATCAGCATGATTTTGTGTGTTGGACAATAATATCTCTGACTGCGATGAGATTCCTTGAAGTAGGGTTAATGGGATACGGTTGACTTTTTCTATAGATTTGAGTTGCTCTACAGCGGGAATCCAAACACACGCCTCTGCTCGAGGAACGTAATTTCTCCTGGCGGGCTTTGGGGCAAGTCGCTCTAATATTTCAGCAATACGTGTGAGTAACTCTGAAAGCTCTGGATACATGGAAATAACCTTAATATCTTGAAAAAACAGGCTAACGCTACCAAATGAGCTATAAGCTGCAAGGGATCTTTAGGGCTAACTGATTCTTTCAATCCGGCAGAGGTCTGAGTATAGTCCGTCCACACTAGAATCGGGGCTATGGGAGGCTAATTTGTTAATTTTACCAGCATATGCTCAATCAGCTACAGGGGCTGGAAGCGCGTTTTCTGCTTTTATCCCAATTATCTTAATTTTCGTTGTATTTTATTTCTTGCTAATTAGGCCCCAACAGAAGCGCATGAAAGACCATCAGGCTATGCTCAACGCGGTAAGGCGCGGAGACAAGGTAGTAACTAATGGTGGTATAGTTGGTACTGTTATTAAAGTTCTCACGGAAGAGCGTGAATTACAGGTTGAAATTGCTGAGAACGTTAGGGTGAAGGTTAAGCAAGACATGATCTCGACCGTTGTGAGTAAAACAGAGCCCGTGTCAGCAAACGATAGTAAAGACTAAATTCTCGTAAAATATTAAGGACAGGGACGGTGTGTTTAAGCATTCTACAGTCCCTGATGTATGGTCATGTTAGATTTTAGCCGCGGCAAAGCAGTTCTGATTCTGCTTATAGTGATCATAGGTGCGACGTTCGCTGCACCTAACTTATTTGATCGTGATGGTAGCGGTGACTTACCTAGTTGGTGGCAGCCGGTTAATCTCGGTTTAGACCTGCAGGGCGGTTCTTATCTGCTGATGGAGGTGGATACAGATACTGTTGCACAGGAACAATTCTCAGATCTCCAGGAGACTGTTAGGCAGACTCTGAGAGATAATCGCATCGGTTATCGTAATCTTGCTGTGCGAGGCGAGTCTGTCACGTTGACAATACCAGACGTAACAAGAATGGCGGAAGCGCGAATTGCTATTTTTGAGTCATCACAGAATGTGGAATTTGAGGATCTTGGAGGTGGAAGGCTTCGTATCACACTACCAGAAACGGTGATTCGAGATAGCAGGATCGCCGCAGTTACGCAGTCCATTGAGATTATTCGGCGGCGTGTCGATGAATCAGGCACATCAGAGTCTAGTATTCAGCGACAGGGCGATGACCGCATTATTATTGAACTCCCCGGTATTGATGACCCAGCGCGGTTGAAGGCTCTGATTGGGCGCACCGCGAAGCTAAATTTTCACCTCTTAGCGCCAGGCTATACATCTGGTGTTAGCAATACGCAGGATATTCCTGCTGGCTCTATGTTGGTGCCTGACTCTACAGGTTCAGGGCAAGTGTATGTTGTTCAACGGCGTATCTCGGTCCCTGGCGAACAGCTTGTAGATTCACAACCTACCTTCCAAGATGGCATGCCTGTTGTATCGTTCCGATTTAATACTCAAGGAGGCCGTCGTTTTTCTGCAATCACTTCACAAAACGTAGGGGAGTTTTTAGCAATTGTGCTGGATGGTGCAGTTATTAGCGCACCCCGTATTCGGGGGCCTATTGTTGGTGGCAGTGGAATTATTGAAGGAGGTTTTACGGTTGAGGGTGCGCAAGATCTATCTTTGCTCTTAAGGGCAGGTGCACTACCTGCTCCTCTTACTGTTCTCGAAGAGCGTACTGTTGGTCCGGGCTTAGGTGCAGATTCTATTGCTGCTGGCGCATTTGCTAGTGTATTGGGACTAACCCTGGTTGCAATATTCATGGTAATCGCTTACGGCCTTTTTGGCGTATTCTCTGTTGTAGCTCTAGGTGTAAACCTTCTTCTTCTACTTGGAGCTCTAAGTGGAATTGGAGCTACACTAACCCTGCCCGGTATAGCTGGCATTGTGCTGACTGTTGGTATGGCAGTAGATGCTAATGTTCTTATCTACGAACGGATGAGAGAAGAGATGGGCCGGGGCCGTACACTCTTTAATGCCCTAGATTCTGGTTTTCAACAGGCATTCAAGACTATAATTGACTCCAATCTCACTACCCTTATTGCAGCAATATTTCTCTTCTGGTTTGGTAGCGGTCCA
The DNA here is from genome assembly GCA_045564915.1 of Rhodospirillaceae bacterium. Taxonomy (GTDB): domain Bacteria; phylum Pseudomonadota; class Alphaproteobacteria; order Rhodospirillales; family Rhodospirillaceae; genus JAQWRV01. The sequence continues at coordinate 59,463 of JBJLGL010000013.1, read as the reverse complement.
GTCAAAGGATTTGCTGTAACACTTGGCTTTGGTATCGTTTCCACACTATTTACTGCTACGATGGTATCACGATTGATGGTTGTGACTTGGGTTAGGCAGGTCAAGCCAAGCACTTTACCGATAATCGCCTCTGCGGTCCGGAAAAATAATTTTCGACCGCTCATCACCTGGTTTCCCCAAGAATTTAATTTTGATTTTATTGGTAAGAGAAAGATTGCAGGTATACTTTCTGCAATCGTAATTATTGGATCTCTGGCATCCCTTGCTGTTCAAAAGCTCAATTTTGGTATCGACTTTGCTGGTGGTATTCTTCTTGAAGTGCGAGCAGATCAGCAAGTTGATGTCTCTGCTATACGCTCAGAGATCGGTGCCCTGGGCTTAGGTGACATTTCTATTACCACCTTTGGAGATACGGGTAGGGATCTATCTATTCGCATTCAGCGCCAAGAGGGGGGCGATGCCGCTCAAGTTGCTGCCCTTAATTTGGTTCAGGAAACTCTCGGCAATAGTTATGATAATCGCCGAACAGAATTAGTTGGTCCGAAGGTAGGATCAGAACTTGTTACAGATGGGGCTTTAGCAGTTAGCCTCGCTCTGTTAGCTATCTGTATATACATTTGGTTCCGCTTTGAATGGCAATTTGCTGTCGGAGCGACTTTGGCTCTAAGCCATGATGTTTTTGCGACCCTTGGACTATTCTCGATTTTCCAATTTGATTTTAATCTGACTACGGTAGCAGCAATTCTGACAATAGCTGGCTACTCTATTAATGATACCGTCGTAGCTTATGATCGGGTGAGGGAGCAATTGCGGAAGTATAAGAAGCTTCCGTTGCCTGACTTGGTTAACCTAGCCCTTAATAGGGTTCTTTCTAGGACTTTGCTGACTAGCTTCACAACGTTGCTAGCGGTTCTGTCACTTTATTTCTTTGGTGGAGAGGTACTAAGAGGTTTTAGTATTGCCTTAATTTGGGGAGTCCTCATCGGTACTTATTCATCTATATATGTAGCTATGCCTGTATTAATATATTTCAATCTACGACACGAAGACCTTGCAGGAGGTAATTCGAGTCAGCCGCATGTGCCTGAAGCCGAGCGTGCTTAGGGACTTTTGCCCCTATGGAACTAACCCGCATCAGACCAAAGTCTCGCCAGTATATTCAGAAGTACAGTCCGGCAGGTTTTACTGTGTCAGATGTCAACTTTGATGGGCCCATTCTAGTTTTTCCTAGTGAAGTGATATTGTGGGATGTTATTAGTCTGGAATGTATAGAACCAAAAATTTTTGCGCCAGTATTGCTTCGGTCCTCTGATATTGATCTCTGTTTATTTGGTTCTGGGAAGGCAATGCAGACTGCTCTTGGCCCTGTAAGGGCTGCATTTCGAGAACAAAGTATTGGCTTTGAGATAATGGATACTGGCGCTGCGTGCAGGACCTTTAACGTCTTACTTGCTGAAAACCGATCTGTCGTTGGGGCTTTGTTTCCGCCTCAAGATTAGGCCAAAAAAATGAGAGGGGCCGAGTAGATCGGCCCCTCTAGAATATACCTCTGCTTTAAATTATACAAAGTTCTGCTGAGCAACCATGCAGAATAGCATAGGGATAGAAAGTAGAGTATTGGTGCGAGAGAACAGCATTGCTGTCCTTGCAGCACTAGCTTTTGCATCGGCGTCAACTTCAACTATACCCAATGCTTTCTTTTGGTTGGGCCAGATTACAAACCAAACGTTGAACCACATAATGGCACCGAGCCACATGCCTATACCAATGATCTTTCCATTACCACTAAGTGTAATGGCATCAATCAAGTATCCGGATAGCATTGCCACTATTAGACCTGTAATAATGGTTGCCATCGCACCCCAGCGGAACCAGAAAAGAGCTGCAGGCGCAATGACCTTGCTAATTGCCGGTTTTTGATCATCTGGAATATTGGGCATATTTGGGATTTGTACGAAGTTGAAATACCAAAGCAAACCGATCCACATGATCCCACTTATAACGTGAAGTAATTTAAACAAGAAATTCCAAAACACCATATCCATGGTGGTGTTTCCGATGAATAGAAATACCAGAACTGTCAGCACCAATCCGGCAATGACAGTTCTAGAAAGCGATTGAAGAATTACAGCCATCTATCTCCCCTATAATGACCTATACTAATTGCTCAGCACTCAAGCGAATAACAGCTTCGCTCATAAGTGCTATCATCATCTTACTCATTTTCGACTTGTTCGCAACGCGGTTTGACATTGAAAGGTGCCAGTCTAGATTCTAGTGAGAGCTAACCGTGCCGTCCTAAAACCGCTCAGAATAGCACTTTCGATGCTGCAGGGTAGCTTGGTAGCGGTCCAGTCACCAGCCAAGAGGACATTATCTAGATATGTTATGGCTGTTGGCCGGGTTTCTGCAAAGCCTATATCCTGTATCGGGGTTGCACGCTTCTCTATGATAATTCGGTGGAGTGGCTGTGGCTGTGTGTGCCAATTGAAACAGGCCTGAATATCTTTCCACAATACTTTGGCAATATCTTCTTTATCCCATTTGGGTAACTCTTGGTCCGCACTTACTGTCGCACTGATAAGGCCAGGTTGTTTAAAAAGCCACTGTGCCCGTCCACCAATGAGCGCCGTTATGCTCTGAGAAGGATGTATAACTTTCTCGCAAAGCTGAAAATGACAATTAATAATTGGTGACGGTGTTGGAGAAAAGTTTCTGGGAAGATATGGTTGGATCGCGGGAGCCCATGGGGTATCGCCAAAACGACTATATCCATAGGTGCTAACTCGATGGTCTGATCCCGGAATATTAGAGCCTTCGCCTTGGATTTAACTTCTAAATGCGTTAGTGGACAATCGAACCTTATTGAGCCGCCTAACTCCTTTATCTTGTTAAGGGCAGGCTCTACAAATGTTTTTGAAAGAGATTCTCTGGGGACAAAAGATTGAATTCCACCATTTCTTGATAGCAGAGTTCGTTTAAGTGCAGAGCCTAAAAGAAATGCTGATGCTTCGTCAGGATTAGTATTCATAATTGCTACTGAAAGTGGCTCCCAGAAGGAATTCCAAGCTATTCCTGTCTTGCCTAGAATATCGCTAACGGTTGCTTTATCTGCTTTTGCTATAAGACCTAGAGCGGTGGCATATTGCCATAGGTGAGTCTGTGGTGGCCGGCGTTGGGAACTTAGTAGAAAAAACGGTAACCGTCCCTGACTTGGCTTTAAATTCCATTTTTGATTTGATTTTAGGTCTACAAAAGAAACTTCTTTATTTGTACCCGAAGGTACTAATTCATTGCTGGCACCAACAAGTGATAGATATTCAAAAACTGAAGGATTTCCTGCGAGTACCACATGGCTTCCGTTATCAAGAACTCTATCGAGATCTTGATCGTGAAATGATCGGCAGCGACCACCGGCGCGACGCGTAGCTTCGTAAATTGTTACCGGTATATTTTTTTTTGCGGCGGCTATAGCGCATGATAGTCCCGCCAATCCTCCACCAACAATATGAACTCTACCTGTCATTAAGCAGTAATGTAGGCTCGGGTGAGGTGAAAGAGCTTACGTCTCCTAGTCAGCTTTGTCTTTGGCCCATCAGGGTTAAATCCTGTTCTTATCACTTCAAGGAAAAGTGCTCGGTATAGCTCTAACATAACCCAGGCGGGTCTCGCTTGCGCTATCGACGACTCTTTCCAGCATTCACGGGCCTGTTCGAACCGAGTCCTCGTTCGGTTGATGAGGGGCGCACAGGCATTTTCAAGTGCTGGGTGTTTGAGCACCTCAGATGGAATGCGCGTATTAATCTTGGCATCGACTAAGGCTTCTATGGGTAAGTAGAGCCTACCCGCGATTGAGTCTTCTTTGATATCCCTTAGTATGTTGGTGAGTTGGAGTGCCTCTCCAGACAGTTGTGTAAATCGCTCTGCCTGCGTGCCCCTCCAACCCCAAACTGAAAGGCAGAGGGTTCCCACAGAAGCAGCCACTTTCTGGCAATAAATCGATAAAGCTTCCCAATTTGGGGCTATCACTGGGCCATTCACATCAATCTCCACGCCGTCTATCAAGTCAAGAAAGGGTTCCTTTTCTAAATTAAATTCAGAAATAGTATCAGCTAGAGTAGCTAGTAATGGGTTTCCTAAGTCTAGCTCTGAAGAATGACTAGAAAAGAGAATCTCAATTTTATCCTTCCATGCGTTAAGTGCTCGTATTTTGTCAGTCTCTGCAGAGTTATTATCTGCAAGATCGTCTAGTTCGCGGCAATATATGTATATTGCAAATAATGCGCGACGAAATCTTGACCTTTGTAGCCGCATTGGCCAATAAAAGGAGGTCTGAGTGGCGCGCACTCGAGAAGCAATGATCGCGTGCGGGTCTAAATTATTCATTGCCGGACAAGATAAATAAAGCTGCGAAGTCCAGAGCTGATCCAATCATATCGAGATAATTTTACAGTGTGTGTGAGAGGGTCTTCATTCTTTAGCCGATGGGATAATTTTTTAGCCAGACTTAGACAAAGCTTAGCCTCTGCTGCTAGGCGAGGACTCTTAATTGTTTTAGGTAGGTTGTCAGCAGAGGCGAGGAGGTAGTCTGTTTGATTGAGCATGCGCATTAGAGTTATTTTAAGTTTTGCTGTCGTCTTCATTTCAGAAAAATCATCTGATGAGCATTGGTCATGATTGAGCCAGTCCTGGGGAATATAAATCCTTTGTAGGTTTATGTAATCATACCTAAGGTCTTTGATGTGATTAAGAATTTGTAGTGAAATACATAATGCATCAGATTCGGCACTTGCATCTGTCTCACCGTGCAAGGCGAGCATAAATCTACCTACAGGACAGGCTGAAAAACGGCAGTAATCGACCAAGTCAGCCCAGGTATTATATTGTGTGTTCTCTGAATCAAGCCTGAAAGCTATAAGAAGATCTGTAGCTAAGCTTAGATCTAGCTTTTGGCTACGAAGGTGGTTTCCAATTGAATTGGCTGCTTCAAAAGCTTCTTTATCAAGGAGCTCGATTCTAGATGCATCCCCTTGAATGACTGATTCTAATTGATTGAGAATGTTGATTTTTTGGATTGCTGAAAGATTACTGTTATCAGCGATATCATCTGCAATTCGCGCATATCTGTAATAGGTATGTACACTTTGGCGTATAGATCTAGGTATAAAGAAGCTACCAATAGGAAAATCCTCCTGGTTTCTATCCTTTGACCTAAGCTCGTCAAAAGTCTTGCTCCTATTTATCAGCATCTTTTGGGTCACCAATTGCACAGGAGTAATTGAGGTAACTGCGAATAACGGTTTGTTCTAACAAAGAAATGATTGAGGCCATTGTATAAGAAGTTGATACTACAGTTTAGGTACTACAATCAAAATAGCGAAGATCGTGATGTCATTTTTACCCACACCATCTTACATTAGTGAACTTGTAAGACGAAATGATCGTGATCGCTTCTTAACAGCGCTTTTTGCGCCAGCGAAATTACGTTCGCGGCTACTTACCCTATACGCTTTTAATGCTGAAATCGCACGTATTCGTGAGGACGTCAGAGATCCTATGGCAGGATTACTGCGTTTGCAGTGGTGGCGTGACCTCCTTTTAAACCTGGAAAGAGGTCAATCCCCGCCTAAGGGACTTCCAATTGCGGAATCATTAGGTGAGGTTATTATCCACTCGTCGTTATCAATACCCTTATTGCTGGCAGTTTTGGACGCGCGCGAGCAAGATATGTCTGATGAATCACTAAAAACATTAGACGATTTGATTGCGTACTGCCGTCAGACATCCTCGAATCTATCATTACTCGGCTTACAGTGTCTTGATGTCAAAGACGAAGTCACTATGCTTGCCTCTGAAGGAGTTGGCCTGGGCTGGGCCCTTACTGGTACAATCAGGGCATTACTCCATCATGTCCAAGTGGGAAGGAATGTATTACCTTTGCAACTGTTGACCAAATTCGGGTTAACAATTCATGATCTAGATTCGCCCACCTCTGCGGGGCAGGTTAAGGAAGTCATTCGAGTTATCGGATCTGAGGCTGAAAAGGCTCTTGAGAAGGCGCGGCTTGTGTCGGGCCAAGTAGATTTGAGGGGATTACCCATTCTATTACCTGCAGTTTTGGCTACGCAATATCTTCGTTCAATTAAGCGCATGGACTACAATCCATATAATGCTGCAATGGAACGGCTACGTCCTGGAATATTTAACTTGCTATTTCAGGCCTGGAGAAAAAAGTACTAGTTAGCGGTTTATGTAAATCAATTTAGACACCAGCATATGGAGTAATTGTATCCTCCTTTATTTCTTCTAACCATATCTGGAAATCACGGGCAGCTCGTTGAGTATATCCCCGCTTCCGATCGCGGCCTTTAAGGCGTCTACCGTTATCCTGCTTCCCGTCATCGCCTAACAAATCAGGAAATAGGCCGAAATTGACATTCATGGGTTGATAGCTATGGGAATGAGCATCGCTTGTTATATGACTTAATAGAGCACCAAGCGCTGTTGTCTTGGGAGGTGCTAAGAATGAATATCCTAGCTTCTTAGCGGCGGCAAAACGCCCTGCTAACAGGCCTATTCCTGCACTCTCTACATAACCTTCACAACCTGTGATTTGTCCAGCAAAGCGCAATCTGGGTGCGGTGGTTAAACATAAAGTTTTGTCTAAAAGTTTTGGTGAATTGATAAATGTGTTTCGGTGTATGCCACCTAAACGAACAAACTCTGCATTCTCAAGGCCTGGAATAAGTCGGAATACTTCTTTCTGTGCGGCATACTTGAGTTTTGTTTGGAACCCGACAATATTATATAACGTCCCTAAAGAATTATCCTGACGAAGTTGTACGACAGCACACTTCTGTTTTCCGGGCAAATGAGGGTTAGTTAGGCCCACAGGTTTCATGGGACCAAACCTTAACGTATCACGTCCTCGTTCTGCCATGACTTCAATAGGTAAGCACCCTTCAAAATAAGGCGTGTTCTTCTCCCATTCCTTGAATTCAATTTTCTCGGCAGTCAATAGCGCTTCATGAAATCGATCATACTGCTGTTCATCCATAGGGCAATTGATGTAGTCAGAGCCCTCTCCCTTATCATAGCGGGACTGAAACCAGGCTTTATCAAAGTTAATACTATCTTTGGTAACAATAGGTGCGATAGCGTCAAAGAAGTAAAGTGATTCATGACCAGTTAGCCTGCAGATAGCTTCTCCTAATGGAGGGGATGTTAAAGGTCCAGTGGCTATTATGACGTTATCCCACTCCTCTGGGGGAAGACCGTTTATTTCACCTCGATTTACTGAAATTAGGGGTTCAGAAATAATTGCATGTTGCACAGCGTCTGCGAACCCTTTTCTATCGACAGCTAGCGCCCCGCCGGCAGGTACTTTATGAGTGTCACCTGTTGAGAGAATTAGAGAGCTGAGAGCCCGCATCTCTTGATGTAATAGGCCGACAGCATTATATGCAGCGTCGTCGGACCTGAAAGAATTAGAGCAGACCAATTCGGCTAGCGTACTAGTTTCATGGGCTTCTGTCTTTCGGTCAGGACGCATTTCATGAATAATTACAGGGGCACCTTGACGGGCGATTTGCCAAGCAGCCTCACAACCAGCCAGTCCTCCACCGATAATGTGAATAGGGTTTAGTGTTTTTTTCATATATGTGACAAAGCCGAATTAGAATACAAATTATAGTGTCATAGCTCACACATAGTGAATAGAGCCACTTCATGACTATACCGAAGTGCTTATAGTATGATGCTAGATAAAGTAAGAGGATATTATGGTTGAACAGAATTTCTTTGTTATCGGAGGAGAATACGCCGATACGTCTTTCGAGCAACTCGTGGATGGCAAAGAGAAGGAGGTCTATGGGCCTTTTTCAGAGCGTGAGGCTAGGGACTTCTGGCGAAGTATAACTGGCAAGACAATTGACAATGCTATGATTCGGTATGTGCTTACGTCTGCGGAAGACATTAACGCTAAGATTTACTGGGTTTTTGGTGGTGAATATTCTGATACCAGCTTTACCTCACTTGCGTCTGGCAAGGAACTAGAAATGTATGGACCATTTGAGAAGTGGGAAGCCCTTGGATTTTGGCGCGGAATTACATCGAAGTCGGTTGATGAAGCACTAGTTAGATATGATATTCGTGAGCGTTGGGAGGGTACTTCGTTATTAGATGAAAAAGTATCCAACTAAATATCAAGAAAGCAACCTTAGAACTCACGAGTTATTATTCCGATTTGAGTAATAGAGCTTTTCTATTTTATATTAAGTAGATTTCCCAACTGAATCATGATGAAAACTAGAGAATTAGGGATGCGGTTTAGGATATGACTTACTCATATGGGAGTATTTTTAGGTGGATCTAATCCCTTAGAATAGGAGAAATGGAAGACTAACTGATGCTACTCTATGAATTCAATGTAGTTCATACGCAGAATGCAATCATTAATCCGAGTAATAAATATGAAGATAGAATGATAATCTTCAAGAAAGTATTAGGCGATGGCATGAATGAGTTAAATCTTCTTCTGTGTTTAAAAGCCTATGAGGGATTTAATGTTGAATAATCTTTGCTTCTTTCTGTTGGCCATGGGAAATATTTTTCTATTTGGAGGTGTAGTGCAAGCGGAGGTTGCGCTACGTATTGCAACCCCTCTAGTAGCACCGGAGCCAGATAATCCATACCGAGCACTGTCTCTGCCGTCATCAGTGAGTTCGCAGGTGACATATGACCCGCTTGTCGTGATTGGACGTGAAGGTAAAGTTTTGCCCTGGTTGCTTACTGCATGGGAGACAACAGGGTCAAAGGTATGGCAATTAACCATAAGAAAAGGTGTCATATTTTCTAATGGTGTCCCCTTTACTGCTGAGGCAATTACTGCGTCTGTAGCTGATATGCAGACACCAAAAGGTAGGTCTTGGACAGTTGGTAGTAGTCTGGCCAATATTGAGCGGGCAGTAGCTCTGAGTGCCGATACTGTAAGCATAATCCTGAAACAACCGGATCCTATGTTTCCCTGGCGTATGGCAATTTGGCGCTTGCCAGAACCAGAGACCTGGCAAATTAGAAAGGGAAACCCCTCTCAGCCTTCGGCTGCAAATACAGGACCGTTTTCTGTAGTGGAAAGAGGTGAGGTGAGGTCAGTATATGAGGCAAATACCTATGCTTGGAATCCTCCAGCAGTCAGGCGTCTGGAATTAATCCATGTTCCTGATCAAACAGCACGCCTACAGGCCCTTAGTGCAAGCGCTATTGATATTGCGTTGCAAATGGGAACAGGAGATCGAGCTCTGATTGAATCTATCGGAGGGCGAATGGTAGAACGCGTAACAACACGTGTTATGTATATGACTTTTGCCAAAGAGCATGTCTCGGAAGACAGTCCGATCAATGACTCACGCGTGCGCTTAGCACTTAATTTTGGAATTAATCGCCAGCGTATATCGGATCTTCTGTTAGATGGTCGAGGCAAGTTGCTCGGTCAACTAGTTCTACCCGGCGCACCAGGTCATGTGGAAAGCCTTCCACCTTATGTGTATGACCCTGAGAAAGCTAAAGCGTTGCTTGGAGAGGCTGGATATGGAGCTGGCTTGGATCTTTCAATTCGTATTTCTCTCTCCGGTGCTGATGATATGTTGGTGTATCAACAGGCGGCAGAAGATCTACGTAAGATAGGTGTAAACTTGTCGCTCCTTAGTGCAGGAGTTGGGCAGATGACATCGATGATGTTTAGCGGTGATTTCAAAGCGGAAATGTTTGGAAATTTTGGGCGTGGTTTAGATCCCCTTGGCGATTATCGCTATAGATCGTGTTTAGGCCAGACAGGAAACTATCCGCCCTATTTTTGTGATGAAGTAACCATTAATTTTGTACGGCAAGCGCAGGGCGCAGTTAGTATAGAGGAAGTCGATAGATTAATGCAGAATGTGACTAGACGAGAATATGAGAACCCACCTGGTGTTTTTTTGTGGCCCGGGATTATGGTTGATGCATTAGGGTCATCAGTCATTTCTGCAGAGAATTATGGAGCTTATTATGACTTTATTCCCTACCACGCGATCGAAGTGATGGATTAGGATTATTTTTGAATATGGCGGATACTATCATGAAGCGAAGGCTAGTTTTAGGTGGTCTTGCGGGACTAGGAGTTGGCGCTCCCTTCGTCTCAAGTAAAGAAAGTTTAGCGGAAATTAAATCTCGTGACCTCGATCCAAAGGGTAGAGATACACTTGGTCTATTGCAGAGAAAACTTATTTACGCAGCTGATGATCGCCCTCTTATTTGGTGGCTGAGAGGAAATAAGTATGGATCTATAAATGGCAATATTACGCCGCTATGGACCCTGAATGTTATATTATTCAAGAAAGTAGTACATGGTGATGATGATACTATGGACGTAACGTCAATGGAGATTGTTTATAAAACAGATGTCGAAACTGACGCTTATCTAAATTCGTGGCGTAATCCCTACAATGGGGAAAATTATGAAGAGGTTCCTTTGATTATGGGGCCTTTAACTCGTAGATTTGATAACACGGGACCTTTAAGTCAAACAGCCTTGCCAGGTGCAGATATTAGAAGATCAGGAACCCTTGGCCCTGCTGAAATTGCTGGTGATAATGTATGGCTCTTGAGCGATGTGAATGTACAAGTTGAACGAGAAGGGCAGGACTCCTTTAGGGCGAATGATCTTTCTACGTACCATGGAAGTGTACGAGATATACTAAATCCAGAACTGCCCAGTGCACCAGCTACGATGACAACGCATATAATTCAAAGTTGGCATCCCTGGATGAATATGAAGGATCAAGAAGGCACTTTAATCACTCGGATCAGTGGTGCAAAATGTTTCAAGGTAGACGATATGCATCCACGATTACGCAATTTGGTAAGAGAATACCACCCGGATATCGCCAAGGATTTTATTGCGAGACTAGATCAACCACCAGAGCGATTTGATCGCTGAGTGACATTCTTATAGTTTGTGTTATCACTTCTAGATGTTTTGAACTCTATCTAAGAGCGTTTTTTCTAAGCATATAGTATAGCTCTGAGTGATTTAAGGAAATGTATTAAGATAGTTCTAGTGCCATTACTCTACTATCGCGCTATTTTTCCAAAAATTGAAATTAAATTATCCTGCTTATTAATAAGCTGTTTACCTTCGCGGGCGAGGCTCTGTGATGTGTCGTAATACTATTTCAGAGGAGTAAGGTTATGATTGGTCCGTATTCATTTTCCGAGGGTGGACTAGACCGTACATATGTTGACGTCGATGCTGAGTTAGACAACCTTGATCTCGATGAAGAGATATCACTGGGTTCAGATGATCTTAACTACGCGCTTGGACGTCCGTGCGATATTGATTTCGAAGAAGATTAGACAGCCTGGAAATCTTGAAACGACGCTTGGGTAGAAAGTTCTCTGGTTGAGAGCATTACTAAAGAACAAGTATAGCTCTTGAGGCATTCATATGGCCTAAGAGCCACTAGAATTCGTTTATCGGGATAGGCCTATGCTATGCCTGAACTAGTTCGTACGTTCATGAAGAACTCGTCCTCTAATTTCCAAACTATCCCTATGGCAGTGAAACGCTATAGAACTATCATCTCTAGAATTGTGCTTGCCGGACCCACTACAGGCAGTTTGCAAATCGGCCCTAACAAGCTTAATTTTCTAAATGCTAATATTTATTGTTAGTTAGCTGCAAAGCAATAAAACTGACCCGCACCACCGGTTGAAATTAAATTGGCCTGACTGCATCCTCTCGATGGATGAGCGTCGATCCATGATTGACTAGAAAAACTGGTTATACGATCGTGGTGACCTATATTAGCACTACCGTCATCTCGATTGCTCGTCCAGTTGCTACAGGTTCGGTCAAAGTTATCGGTAAACGCTGTACCGTCCACCTGACTGCCGGTAAGAATATCATGTTGATTGCGCCTGTCCTCCATTCCGACAATCTTGATTTCACCTGGCACTATCTCGCCAGTCTCAGTTAAGGCGGTCCTAATATTTATGTAATTTCCCTTTCGAGCTGCGGCGAGCGTATCGCCGAGTAAATGGCCTAGATTAGTCGCAATACGTACACCTTTAGCATTATACCAAGGACCATTCCCAATTCGATCTCGCGCGTTAATAGCAGGTTCATCGATAGTTGCCTGAGTAGACAGAAAGGCCCGCCATACACGGTCTTTCGCTCCAGGCATGCCTGAGTTCTCTGCAAGTTTCTGGCAGTGTGCGTCAGCTCCTACTAAACCGCCTAGATTGGCACCGTCCCCTAGGCCCACGCTAGCGACAAAAAATGACATAGGTCCAGACTGCGGGCGGGGCGCAATCTCTGGCACCATGGGTCCATTCTGCGCCTCCGCTAGATTGAAGGGAGGCATGGCAAAGGTGAATAGGAGATAGCAGAGAGCAATTATGATTTTATGTTTCATTTAGTCTCTCCCAGTTATGTAGCCTTAAGCTCTGTAATGCGATATTGGGTCATATTAAGGCTCTGCGCAATGGGTAGAGTGGCTCGCGAATTTATTATTTTTTTTGGTGGTTATTCCTTTCTCTCGACAGCCAAGACGGCCTTCAAATATTGACCAGTATAACTATCCTTAATCCTCGAAACTGTTTCGGGGTTACCACTAGCAATAATCTCCCCGCCACCGTCACCACCCTCTGGCCCGATATCGATAATGTAGTCTGCAGTTTTTATAACCTCTAGATTGTGTTCTATAACAATGATTGTGTTACCTGCTTCAACAAGGTGGTGGAGGACTTCGAGAAGCTTTCGTACATCCTCGAAATGCAATCCAGTTGTCGGTTCATCAAGAATATATAGAGTACGGCCGGTAGCTCTTTTCGAGAGTTCTTTAGCTAACTTGACTCTTTGAGCTTCTCCACCAGAGAGAGTTGTTGCCTGTTGCCCTAAATGTATGTAGTCAAGTCCAACTTGTTGAAGCAGACGCATTTTATCACGGATTGCAGGCACTGCCTTGAAAAATATGACGCCTTCTTCCACCGTCATATCAAGTACATCAGCTATTGATTTGCCCTTGAACTTAATATCGAGTGTTTCCCTATTATAACGCCTGCCACTACAAACATCACAGGTAACGTAAATATCAGGAAGAAAGTGCATCTCTATTTTGATTAAGCCATCACCCCTGCACGCTTCGCAGCGACCACCCTTTACATTAAAAGAGAAACGGCCAGGTTTATAACCCCGACTCTTAGCTTCAGGTAGTTCTGAAAACCAATCACGTATGGGAGTAAAAGCACCCGTGTACGTGGCTGGATTTGAGCGGGGTGTCCGGCCAATGGGGCTTTGATCAATATCCACAATCTTATCAATATGGTGAAGGCCGTCTATTTTTTTATACTGGCCTGGTATTGCTCGAGCGCCATGAAGGGTCTTGGCTAGTGCTTTATATAGGGTTTCTAGGACAAGAGAGGACTTACCACCTCCTGACACACCAGTTACGCAGGTAAAAACACCCAGTGGAAAAGTCGCGTCTAGGCTCTTAAGATTATTAACCTCAGCTCCCTTGACAATGATGGATTTGCCATTTCCTTTCCGCCGTTTGCTTGGTACTGGAATCTTGAGTTTACCAGTAAGGTATGCAGCTGTGAGTGACACATCCGAACGCATGATTTCTTCTAGATCACCTTCCGCGACTATCTTGCCACCGTGTATCCCAGCGCCCGGCCCCATATCAAGTAAATGGTCGGCAGCGCGAATAGCCTCTTCATCGTGCTCGACAACGATAACAGTGTTGCCGATATCACGCAGATGCCGGAGGGTTTCTAGCAGACGCGCATTGTCGCGCTGATGCAATCCAATAGAGGGCTCATCTAATACATAGAGTACTCCGGTGAGACCGGAGCCAATCTGGGAGGCTAGACGGATACGCTGGCTTTCACCGCCAGACAGAGTTCCAGCATTTCTAGCTAAAGTAAGGTATTCTAACCCGACATTATTAAGAAATCCTAATCTCTCATCAATCTCGCGAAGAATACGTTTAGCTATCTCAACTTCTTTTCGCGAGAGCCTTTCCTTTAATTTAGAGAACCAGTCATGAGCGGCTGCAATTGATAACTCAGATACCTCGCTCACATTTTTGTCGTTTATTTTCACAGCCAGAGATTCGGCCCTAAGCCGCTGTCCATTACAGACGTCGCAAACTTGGCTAGTTTGATACTTGGAGAGTTCGTCTCTGATCCACGTAGAATCGGTATCACGCCAGCGGCGCGCGAGGTTATTCATTACGCCTTCGAAGGGTTTTTCAGTCTCAAATTTGCGTTTGCCATCACTAAATTTAATCAGAATAGACTCATTACCTGTACCGTAGAGGATGGCATCTCGCACCTTCTTGGGAAGTTTCTTCCATGGTGTATCCAGCGTTGCGCTAGGATGTGACGACTGGCAAAATTGCACAATTCCACGGAGAGCCTGGAGGTAATAATGCGAGGGCGGTGAAGTATTCGACCAAGGAACAATTGCACCGCCAGAGAGCGATAAAGTTTTGTTAGGTATGACTAGATCAGGGTCAAAATGCATTCGCACGCCAAGGCCATCGCAACTGGGGCAGGCACCAAAGGGGTTATTGAAGGAAAAGAGCCTTGGTTCTATTTCGTCAATAGTAAAACCAGAGACAGGGCAGGCGAACTTGGACGATAACACTATCCGTTCTTCAGTATCAGCATTTTCAGTAAAAGCAATTCCATCTGTAAAGCTGAGTGCTGTTTCTAGGCTGTCAGCTAGACGACTTTGGAGACCATCTCGAATGATCACGCGGTCGACCACCACTTCAATATTGTGTTTAAGTTTCTTATTTAGTGTTGGTACGCCATCAATTTCATAGTGAGTTCCGTCAACTTTGACACGTTGAAAACCGGCCTTTTGCAAATCCGAGAGATCTTTGCGGTATTCACCTTTTCGCCCTCTAACAATTGGCGCTAGAATGTAGAGCCTTATTCCATCACCCATCGCCATGATGCGATCCACCATTTGAGTAACGGTCTGGGCTGTGATTGGTAGGCCAGTAGCTGGTGAGTATGGGACCCCAATACGAGCCCATAGTAGACGCATGTAGTCATGGATCTCTGTGACAGTGCCTACGGTTGAGCGTGGGTTCTTACTTGTTGTTTTTTGCTCAATAGAGATGGCGGGTGATAAGCCATCAATAGATTCTACTTCTGGTTTTTGCATGAGCTCCAGAAACTGACGGGCGTATGCAGATAGACTTTCTACATATCGGCGTTGGCCCTCTGCATAAATAGTATCGAATGCCAGAGAAGATTTGCCAGAGCCCGAAAGTCCGGTAATTACTACTAGCTTATTGCGCGGTAAGTTCACCGTAATGTTTTGAAGGTTATGCTCACGAGCGCCCCGTACGCTGATAGAAGACTGGTGTTCAACAAGGTCCGTCGGCATTGTTGACGAGGTGCTTTGTTTAAGGGCTCGCTGGGGTCTCTTCATCTTTTTGGAGGGTTTCTTCAAGATTACTGTTCACTATTTGTACCAAATTATTTTGGCGTGATTTGATATAATCACAAGTCGCTATAGTTATACGCAAAAAGATCGTTCGAGGTGCATAATCAGGCAAAATACAGGCGATTAGCCAGATTGAGTTGAGCCATTTGGCCATTAAAGCCCTTATTATGTGGTAATATTGCAACCTTTATCTGTAATCTTTTGGGTCATTTGAATAATAACTACACATACCCATAAAAAATCTATGCAATACTACTGGGTAGTTACGTTTTAGAGGGGTGGGTCAGAATCGTATGATTTTGGCTATAAATGGGGGAATTAGTGGTGAAAATGGGGGAATTAGTGGTGAATTACAAAGCATTAAAATGTGGTGGTGTTTCGCTTGTTTTGGCTGCCAGTCTAGTGATATCTGATTCGGCTCCTGTCTTTGGGCAGGTGGCAATTGAAGAAATTATTGTGACTACCCGTAAACGGGAAGAGGCTCTTCAAGATATTCCTCTGGTGATCACAGCATTTTCCGCAGATGACTTGGCGCGAAAGGGGCTTGATAGCCTTGACAGCATCGCACGCCTTACGCCTGGTGTTAGTTTTGACCAGGGTACATTTCCCCAGGATATGCGTATCGTCATTCGTGGCCTTTCTCCGACACGTGGTAGGTCGAATGTAGCATTGTTGTTGGATGGTGTTGATGTAACGAGTGAGTCTGTTCAGTCAGGCGGTGGATCGATGCTGATTAACCCGCGTTTGTTTGATATGGAGCGCGTAGAAATTGTCAAAGGTCCACAGAGCGCATTGTATGGTCGCTCTGCTTTTGCGGGTGCAATCAATTATGTCACTAAGAAGCCAACTAATGAATGGGAATCAACCGTTGCATTAGAAGCCGGGCAACGCAATCAAATGGAGGGTAAGGTTGGAATTTATGGGCCTTTATCTGAGGACAAGGTTTATATTGGTTTGAACGCCAGTGTTTGGAACCATGATGGCTTCTATGATAATTCTGTGACGGGTGCCGATTTGGAAGATAATGACGGTATCGGTTTTGCATTATCCTCGGTCGTAAATTTTTCAGAAGAACTAACTTTTAATGGACGTCTTGAATATACGGACGATCACATTGGACAACCGGCTTTTGTCTATGGAGGCCAGAATACACGTCTACCAATACCACAGGGGGCTTACCCGCCAGCTTTTCCTCCGTTTTCAAGGGATGGTGTTGTTAGCCCAGCAGTCAGGTCGGTAGGTGTTTATACCGGTAAGGTTCCTGATGTTAAAGGTCTTCCGCCTGTGACGATTACTGAAGATCCCCTCACTGGGCAGGAATTCCGGGGAACGGATCGCAAGATTTTTAGAGTAGCTGCTACTTTTGATTGGGACCTTGATTGGGGAACGGCAACATCAGTCACGCATTTTGCGGATGGAGACGTATCGCAGGCTGTCGAGAATAACCCTCGTAAGGGAAGCTGGGCAAACCAAACGACGGGCACAATTTTTAGACCGGTGACAGATACATCACTTTTTAGTCAAGAATTGCGTCTGCAGTCTGATCAGGAAGAAAGTGTGCGTTGGATGGTTGGTGGCCTGTATTGGGAAGAGAAGGTCGACCAGCAGTCATTCAATGTCGCATGCCTTAATAATCAACTTTTTCCATTTGCCCCATTTATTCCCTGTGGCCCATTAGTTAAGGCTAACTTTGACCGTGGATTTGCGCCAAATATCTGGGTTCGGGATACAGAGCATATGTCAGCTTTTGGTATGATTGAAGTTGATATATCCGATGAGTTTACTGTTCACGTAGAAGGACGGTTCACCGATGAGGAACTCTTCGTTACTGGTCCTTCTGGTCCGCGTATTATTGATACATTTGGGCTTGGTGGGCCTGCAAACTCATTTCCACCAGCAACACCCGGTTTAAATGGGACGGATGACGACAGCTATTTCACGCCGCGTCTCTCACTTGAATATACTGCGAGTGAAGATATCCTTTTGTATGCGTCTCTTTCTAAGGGCGCTAAGCCAAGTGGGGTCAGCACTGTTGGAGCAGGATCAGGGGGTTTTGATCCCGAGCTCTTTGCGTTTGAGCGAGAAACAATGTGGGTCTACGAAGTGGGTGCGAAGACATCTTGGCTGGATGGTAGCGTTGTTGCCAACCTAACTGGTTACTATGAAGATTTTTCTGGGAAGCAAACCACATCGCAAATTCTACGCAGTAATGGCTTAACTGGTACATTGATCGTTAATGCATCATCTGCTGAAGTAAAAGGGTTAGAGTTTGATGTAGCCTGGGCGCCGACTGAGGGCCTTAATCTCTCTGCGGGTTATGCATATGCAGACGCAACATATGGGAGATACATTACAAATGGCAGTGGAGTAGCTGTCATCGCTGCTGTCGGCACCTGTACCAAAACGCAAGTTGGCACAGTGAATACCTGCGCTCTTGACCGTTCTGGCAATCGTTTGGAAGATACGGCTAAACACTCACTTATTTTGGGAGCTTCGTATTCAGCACCCATTACCAGTGACATCGATTGGCTGATTGAAACTGACATTCAGTACAATGGTAACCGTTTTGATACTGCAGATAATATTCTTACCCTGCCAGGGTATTGGATGGCGGATCTAAGACTTGGGTTAAGAGCAGATAATTGGGATATTATTGCTTTTGCAGATAATCTCTTTAATGACGATACAATCAAGGCGGCCTTCAATACTACGGACTTTGATACTATTAACATCGCATTTTTCCCACCACCATTCACATTTATTCTTGAGAATGCGCTTCAGGCTAAGTTGCCAAATAAACGGCAAATTGGTGTGCGGGCGAGCTATAACTTCTAGGTCTACAGAGTCACCAGTAAAAAGGGCGCTCGAGTAGCGCCCTTTTTTAATGTCTTCAAGATTCGAAACAAATACTGTGTACTCATCTCGTTATTAAATTTGCTATTCAATACCAGAATATATTACTGACACAGGACCATGCTAATTATCGCCGTTCAACTTTCTTTTGCCTGAGTGTTTTAAGTATGCCTGCGAATTGTCCTTATTGTTCAAGCGATACTGAAAAAATTGAGATAGAAACCTCAGCGTCTCCGTATTATTTTTGCTCTATCTGTGGGGTTGTGTTCAAAGACCTTAGTCAAGAATCCCATGTTGACTTAACCGAGACCACTTATACAGTTCAATCATGGGGAACAGATCGTCAGAGAAGTATAGATGCACACGGCCCGCGCATTAAGAAAACTATTCAATGGTTTCAAAGCCAGGCACCACTCAACGTAACAGACAAATATCTTGATGTTGGAGCAGGGGTGGGTGTTTTGATCCATTATTTGGCGCAGGATTATAGTATTAATCAAAATTCTATTTCTGCTGTCGAGCCTGTAGAGGCGATCGCCAAGCTTTTGCAAGATACATATCATGACATAGATGTTCACAATACCGATATAGAGCAGTTGGATACCGAAATATTAGGACGGCAAATTGATAGCGTTTTTTGTTTCGGTGTAGATTACCTTTTCAAGGATCTAACCAGGGCCTTCAGAATTATCAAATCGCTGATAAGGGATGGCGGTCGTTTAATGATCTCACGTAATGTTTTTCTTAATATGCCGTGTTTCTTTGGTGGCGTTCCGATCAGGTCATTTGATCAATTAGTTAAGCCAAATCCTCTAATTTCAGTGTATATGTTTCCGGATCAGTACCTAGAGTTTGTGGGGCGCTGGTTTAAGGTTACTGGAAATGTTGTTGCAGAAGAGCGATACCCGCAGGGTGCTACATATGATCCCGGTAGTGGTAAGCGTGTGCCGATTGCAGAGCAAGTCAATGGTAAAACAGTCCTTTTGGATTGCTCTGTCGATCATTCCCATAAACAGCTGTCTAAGCCAATACTAAAACCAGAGCAGGGTAGAGGCGTACTAGGCAACCTTGGGGCCCAAATATTAAGTTGAATTCGCTCTAATTAACCCTGCTCTAGCAGAAAAGATCCGTCTTCTCTAACGGTCTATGCTGTTACTCCTTGCCATGTGCGTATTGGCGGGTATTTTGGTGGCTAGTAAAATCTTAGGAGCCCCATATGGCTGGCAGTGTTAATAAAGTTATTCTCGTTGGGAATCTCGGCCGAGATCCAGAGGTAAGAACCACTCAGACTGGCACGAAAGTGGCTAACATTAGTCTAGCGACATCTGATAGCTGGAAAGATAAGAATACAGGAGAGCGGCGGGAGAAGACCGAATGGCATCGGGTAGTGATTTTTGGCAACCTAGCTGATATTGCTGAGCGATACCTGAAGAAGGGGTCTAAGGTATACGTCTCTGGTCAACTCCAAACTAGGAAATGGCAGGATCAGGCTGGTCAGGATAAATATACTACCGAAGTAGTCCTACAAGGATTTGGCGGCGAATTAACCATGCTTGATGGTCGGGGCGACACTAGCGAAAATTCTGTCTCAACACCGTCGGCTGGAGCTGGTTGGGACTCTAGCCCTCCTGGTGACATGGACGACGAAATCCCTTTCTAGAATAGGGCCATTTTCAGTAAAGGATTGGCAGCTTGGATTCGCCGATTCTGCGGTATTCGCAGCCAAGACAGTAACCATTAGCTCGCTTATGTTTGGCCAAGGTTCTCACTTATGGCATGCAGCTTGCTGAAGACCAGCTAAATAACTGAAATCTGGGTGTTTTTTGTTGTATCGCGCCACTGCAAATGGGCTTTACAAGTTGGATTAATTGTCGCTCTGCGCGGTTGGTGTTTGTCGTCTTGTCTGCTAGATTTAGTTACAGAAAACATGATGTAACACCATAGAAGCTAAATACCGTCATCCACCGTTTTGATACCTCGCAATGCTTTTGCAGTGCAGCAAAATATCGTCGGTAGGGTGTCCTAGAAGAGCCCGAGAAAACTATTGAGTCAAACAATCCAAGAGCCTCCGGCGCACGATATTTCGTCCGTCACAATTGAAGAAGAAATGAAGCGTTCGTATCTGGATTACGCGATGAGCGTAATTGTAAGTCGGGCCCTTCCTGATGTCCGTGACGGCCTTAAACCTGTACATCGCCGTATTCTCTTTTCAATGAAAGAGAATGGCTTTGAGTATAACAAGCCGTACCGTAAATCCGCCCGTATTACTGGTGATGTCATGGGTAAGTATCATCCGCATGGTGATCAAGCTATTTATGACGCAATGGTGCGTATGGCGCAGCATTTCTCTATGCGTCTCCCACTGATAGATGGCCAGGGTAATTTCGGTTCAATGGACGGAGATCCACCAGCAGCGATGCGTTATACCGAAGCGCGATTAGCAAAGTCTGCTCACAGTTTGCTTAACGATATTGATAAAGAAACAGTCGATTTTCAGCCTAACTATGATGAAACTGTTTTTGAACCGAAGGTCTTGCCAGCGCGTTATCCAAATATTCTTGTAAATGGTGGTAGTGGAATAGCCGTTGGGATGGCTACCAATATTCCTCCTCATAACCTAGGCGAGGTGATTGATGCTTGCTGTGCATTGATCGACAACCCCGAGGTGTCGGAAGCTGAGTTAGTTGAGCTAGTGCCAGGACCAGATTTTCCAACCGGTGGAATAATTCTTGGGCAGACCGGGTGTCGCTCAGCTTATGCGACAGGTCGCGGTTCAGTTGTTATGCGGGCACGTGTCGATATTGAGGATATGGGTAAGGACCGAGAAGCGATTATCGTTACAGAAATTCCTTACCAAGTTAACAAAGCATCAATGATTGAAAAGATGGCAGAGTTGGTGCGGGATAAGAAGATAGAAGGTATCTCAGATCTTCGCGATGAATCCGACCGTTCTGGCGTTCGTGTAGTCATCGAAGTTAAGAGAGATGCACAGGCAGACGTAGTATTAAACCAACTGTACCGTTTCACCATGCTGCAGACGAGTTTTGGTGTGAATATGCTGGCCATTAACGGTGGTAGACCAGAACTCTTAAATCTTAGACAGATTATTTCCGCTTTTATTTCCTTTCGTGAGGAAGTGATTCGTAGGCGGACGGTCTATGAGCTTGGTCAGGCCCGAGATAGAGCTCATACATTGGTTGGCTTGGCTATTGCTGTGGCTAACTTAGATGAAGCGATAAAACTTATTCGTGCAGCACCAGATCCTCAAACGGCACGTGCAGCCTTGATGGAAAGGGCGTGGCCAGCTCAAGATGTAGAACCACTGATTGAATTAATAGATGAGCCAGATCGGAAGGTTATAGACGGCACCTATCAATTATCAGAGGTGCAATCCAAGGCAATCCTGGATCTCCGATTGCATCGGTTGACGGGTTTGGAGCGTGATAAAATACATAGCGAGCTTAAAGAAATTGGCCGGCAGATTATTGATTACCTGGATATTCTGCGCTCAAGGGAACGACTATACGGCATTATGCGAGATGAATTAGTCGAAATCAAAGAAGAGTATGCAACACCGCGGCGTACTGAAATTTCGGAGGAAGAATTAGACACAGATATTGAAGATCTAATCCAGCGGGAAGACATGGTTTGCACAGTTACTAATGCTGGGTACATCAAACGGGTTCCTCTTTCAACGTATAGGGCGCAGCGGCGTGGGGGTAAGGGCCGCGCAGGTATGTCTACAAAAGAGGAGGATTTTGTAACTTCGCTGTACGTGGTTAATACTCACACACCGCTATTGTTTTTCTCAACAAAAGGCATGGTATACACATTAAAAGTATACAAGCTACCCCTAGCCACACCTCAGTCAAAGGGGAAATCTATGGTCAATCTTCTGCCTTTGCAGGCGGGTGAGACTATTTCAACAGTGATGCCCTTACCAGAAGAAGAAGCGGCTTGGGGTGATCTAAACGTCATGTTTGCGACTACTTCCGGGAATGTCCGAAGAAATAATTTATCAGACTTCACCAATGTGATGAGGAATGGCAAGATTGCCATGAAATTGGCTGAAGGTGATCAACTCATCGGTGTTTCAGTTTGTGATGAATCAAATGATGTTCTACTTTCAACGGGTTTCGGTAAGGCCGTCCGTTTTCCGGTGTCTGACGTTCGCGTTTTTGCTGGACGTGCTTCAGTCGGGGTTCGTGGAATTAAGCTTGCCAAAGATGATCAAGTGATTTCCATGACCATTCTTCGTCACGTCGAGTTTGATACTGAAACGCGAGATAATTATATTAAGGAATCTCGGCGTTTACGCGCTCCCGATGATGATGTTGCAGCTGATGTGGCTTCAGAGGAAAGTGTTTGTAGCCTGCCTAAGGATATTTTTCATCGAATGGCCGATCAGGAAGAGTTTATTCTGACCGTAACGCTTAAGGGTTATGGAAAAAGGAGCTCTGCGTATGAATACAGAGTGGCTAAAAGGGGTGGGCAGGGTATTACATCGATCGCGACGAACACACGTAATGGCAGCGTCGTTGGGGCCTTCCCAGTTGAGGAGGAGGATCAGGTGATGATGATTACGGACGCTGGTAAAGTGATCCGTATTCCGGTGCATGATATTCGGATTGCTGGACGTGCGACTCAGGGAGTAACACTTTTTCAGACAGCAGATGATGAACAAATTACATCGGTAGCTCATCTTCCACAGGAGGATGAAGAAGAAATAGAAAGCGCTAGAGATGAAATCGTGTCAGATTTAGCTACTAAAGAAGCTAGTGAAGCTGGTCTAGACTCGCGGGAAGAGGTTGCTGAGACAGAGGCCAGTGATGGGTAAGCCAGAAAATCAAACTTTGATTGGTGTCTACCCTGGGACATTTGATCCAATCACCAATGGCCATCTGGATATTATTAGTAGATCTATTAAGGTCGTAGATAGGCTAGTTGTCGGTGTAGCTGTAAATATTGGAAAGGAACCACTGTTTACTATTGAGCAACGTGTACAGATGTGTAATGAGCAAATAGAAACGTTACAGAGTAGCGCGGTATTCAAAATAAAAATTGATGTTGTACCCTTTGATAAGCTGTTGATGGATTTTGTTGACGATATGGGTGCCCGCGTAATACTTCGTGGATTGAGAGCAGTGTCTGATTTCGAATATGAGTTCCAAATGGCTGGTATGAATACGCGTTTAAATGAATCAGTCGAGACACTGTTTTTGATGGCCTCGGAGCATAATCAATTTATTTCCTCACGGTTTGTGAAGGAAATTGCTCGCTTCGGTGGGGATGTCACGCATTTTGTACCGCAGGAAATCGCAAAGCAGATCGAAACGGCATACAAAAAATTGTGATAGGGCGAATACAGGCTTGAGCGATCTAACGCGAAAGTTTAAACCGATAGCAAAGCAGGACTTTTCAATACTTCGGAGCCTTTAGCATGAAAAATTTAATAGTATGGGTGATGGGGGCCCTGATTTTGATGACAACCATGGCGAATGGCCAAACAGCGGACCTTGATCCTGAGGATACCATTTACATGGATCTTGAGTATGGCCGAATTACAATCAAGCTACGGCCCGACTTGGCACCTAAGCACGTCGAACGTTTTAAAGAATTAACCCGCATTGGATTTTATGATGGTCTAACGTGGCACCGGGTTATTGATGGCTTCATGGCCCAGACAGGTGACCCGGTCGGTGACGGTACTGGCGGATCTGATTTGCCTGATCTTGAGGCCGAGTTTAATTCGGCAAACCATACGCGCGGAGCGCTGTCTATGGCACGGGCAGCCTCGCCCAATTCGGCAAATAGCCAGTTCTATTTAGTGTTGGATGATTCTCCACACCTAGATGGCCAATACACTTATTTTGGGCATGTAGTCGAGGGTATGGAGTTTGTTGATCAAATTCGCAAGGGAAACCCGGCCCGAAATGGTACGGTGACCTATCCAGACCGAATCATCCAGATGCAGGTCATGGCGGACGTTGAATAGAGGAATGATTTAATCGAAATGGCCGCTGGCGGTGTCTTGACCCATCACCGGGCCATCCCTATGGTGCGCCGCACATTGACCGCCCCAAAGCGGGTATCGAGAGCCCATAGCTCAGGTGGTAGAGCATCTGACTTTTAATCAGAGGGTCGCAGGTTCGAGCCCTGCTGGGCTCACCAAACCATTTTTTATACAATAAAAACAAGGACTTACGGTCATTTTTGTCCCGCCTTTAGCCCTCTTGGCGCTTGTTTCGTCTACCGAAAAGGCGATTGTCTCCGACAAGCCTAAGGGTTTACGCTACCCGATATGGTCATGGGCGCGGTGGACCCCATGACCAAGCCCGTGAGTGTTTGAAGAAAGAATACAAAGGCTGTTAGCGGCTAAAGGGGAGTATCAACATGACACCAGACGACAAGAAAGATAAAGACGAGTTGACTATGAGTGACTTGGATAAAGTCGCAGGTGGCGCGGGAAGGCCCCTTGAAGCAGACCATGCGTCAATGGAACCAGATTCGCTCCTTAGCCTTGGCGGCGTCGACGGGCCTGACATGTCGTCACCAGGTGATTCCATTGTAATATCGGCAGATAAAGACGCACACAACCCAGGAGAAAAAGCGGAAATGGGGTCACCGGGGCCTTTCATACCGGACCAGCCAGCAGCAGCGCAGGCTGTAAAAGACACCGGTGAAGCGAAAGCGGATATGGGTTTCAAGGAAGCCGGAACAGATGAAGATTGGAACGACGGCTAGATAATTAGCGACCAGGGATAAACGTCTATTGCACCAACTGCTGAGACTACCTGTAGATGCAAAACGGTGAAAAACCGAGAAGAAAGAATACAAAGGCTGTTAGTATGACTACGAAAGTTTCCCGTAGAGCTACGACTATCGGTATAGCTGGGCTCGGCGGATATGCAACCGGGCTAATGGCGGCTAAGTCACCCTTAAATAGCAGCGGGATTATTTCAGCAGCGCATGGTTCAACGTTCGAGTTGGATCTGAAAACAGAGGAAGGTCTCTTCCATGCCTTCATTCGTGCTGCAGGGAGCACCGGCAATGAAGTAGTCATGGCGTGGCACGAGATCTACCGCTACGGCATCGTCGGCAAAGAGATTACACCACTACATACGTCCAAAGGTGCCCTTATCGTGGAGCACTCTAACAATGGCGAAGGCTCCTACACTATGTCCCGTAGAGAAGTAGCGTTTCACTGTGACATGGAAACAGGTAAAGTGATCGATAAACTCAAGAACCCCTATACAGGGGCCCTCAACGACGTAGAGCACCTCAAGTCCGGTCCGGTGACAACGGTGCATACTGTGCACTCCATGTTGCAGAATGACCAAGAGTTACCTATCAAGCACAAGGTCGGTCCGGCTCGGGTAGTTGGCGATGACGTGTTCATCAATCACGATTTGTCCGCTAGGTTCCCCGGTGCTGGAGGCAAACTCTTGGTGTTCTACGATTACGTTCAATACCATTGTAGTTATCGCCATCTAGCCGAGCCGGATCTTCACAACGTGCCGAGTTCATACGCTATCCAGGATTATATTGATTGGCGCGCCTGGCAAGAGATGGGCGACCACGACGGCCTTATGCCGGGTCGCGGTACCGGCCAAAAGGTAGCGGGTTTTGACGAGATGCCCGATGACACCTTGGCTGCCATCCGGGAGAGGGAACCTAAGTTCCTCTCCGACTGGCAGTCCTGGGAGGGCAACACTCTGATTTAGCCATTGTTCGTCGGCCTTACCTAAAACGTCCCGCGCAAACTTACCTTATATTTGCGTGGAAAGACTGACTTCACCAGTCGAAGTGCGGTGATGGGGGAGACACCACGGCGCCCATCGGCAATATAGCGCTCTCCGCGCGCTCCTTGCTTGAGGACCCGTTCGGCGTCGAACCGCAGCGTAACACCACCGAAAATCTGCAATTCGAAGAAACCGTCCATATTTACCTTGGGATTATAGTCCAAGATATTGGTTGGATACGCCAAGACGGACTCACCTCGGTTATCGATGGTCAGGCCGTATGAAAAATTATTCCACGAGGTATCGTACCGATAATCGACTGACCATTTTGTGACTGGAATACCAGATAGATTTCTCTTCTCTCCAGTAAAGGGGTCCGTAACCCGCGAGTCTTGCACGATAAAATTGGCGTCGAGTCTTGCCGTGGGCAGGCCAATCCACCCTAGCCTGAGGGCCGTGCTGAGTTCGCTGCCGTAGTGGCGCGCACTGCCGTTGTTGCCAGTGGCAGATACGACTCCTTGGCCTATGGGAATTTGCTCAATGTGAGAGGAAATATCTTTGTAAAACCCCCGCAGAGTTATGACCCCCTGATCATCTGGCAGCCTATATTCATGGGTCAGTTCGTACAGCCACTCCTTTTCGGGGACGAGATCAGGATTGCCCGCCCGCAGCACCTCGAGCCTCAAGAAATCTGTGTTGAATCCCGAAATGAAGTCCGCAAAGTTGAGTTGGCTAATACTGCGCTGCACCCGAGCCCTGACCTGTGCTCTGGCTCCGTAATCTAATCGCGCATCAACCCGCGGTTTGACAAAAAAGAAGGACCGCTGCGTGTTTATTTCACTCCCCGATTGGGTCAGGCGCGAGTATTCCGTGTCCGTCGCTCCCTCAATGAGAAACGATGGAGTGGCCTGCCATGAATATGTGAGAAACGATTCAAAACGCGTTTCCTTGACGGAGCCGTCGGGGTTAAAGAGCGGCACGTTGGTTTCGACGCTGTTGTTCACATTGAAAAGCTCAATGAATGAGTTGACTGAATTCAATGCCACTTCTGCACCCGCTTCCAAGGAATGCCCTTGAGAAAGCTGGGTCCTGTATGTTCCACGCAGGATCTTTTCGACCCGGTCCGGGAGCTGCTGCTGTTTACGGGTGAGCACCTCGGCTCCGCCAACCGGTGTGCTGAAAAAATCGCGTGCGTCTTTCTCGGAACTGTTGGTGTAGATCGCGAGTACCTTCAAGGTATCTCCACCAGAGAATATGTGCTCATAGTCACCGCCCAGCTCCCAGTTCTTGATGCTGCGGGTCCGGATGTTGAACAGCGATCCGTTAGAAATCTCAATTCCTGAGAGAATATCGAACCGTTCGGTTGTAAATGTATCGGTCCGCCCTTGATCAGCGTAGCGGCCATTGAGATTGAGGATGTTACCACCATCGAAAACATAGGTGAGGCTGCCCGCTGCGATAATGTCCGTACCCACGTTGCGGGGATTCTCATACAGGATTTGGAAGGGTTGCGTATTGGGGATGCCGCTACCACGTACATCGGTCCGATAAAAAAGGCCGAACCTGTCACGGCCAAAGAAAGACGGTTCGGCTTCGAGGCTCAACGCATAGTTCAACGGGCCAAAGTCACCACTGTAGGAAATGATGCCGCCGGGCCGTGCTCTCACGCCCGTGAAGTTTGTCCAGCTCCCTTCCAATGTGCCCGAACCAGAGGTCAACTCTTCCTTCAGGACGATATTCACCAGAGTGCCTTCACTGCGCACATCAAGGCCGGCCACGGTGCCGCGTATGACCTCTACCTGCAAAAGCTGGCTCACTTGGATGCGTTGCAACGCCGAGCCAACGGTCATGCTCTTGCCAGACAGTCTACGGCCATTGAAAAGGATTTGAGCGCCGGAAGATCCGAATCCCCGTTGTGTAGATACACTCTGCGCATCCGACACGACATCCTGAATGCCAGGGATTCGTCTTAGGACATCCTCAACGATGACGGCATTGAAAGGCTTGAAATAGGCTTCCCCATAAATGGTTCGTGCGCCGTCCTCGATGACGCCTGTACCCTCGTCGGAAGAGTCTTGGGATAAAGCGGGCTGCGCGGCTGTCATGGCCACCATCAATGCCAAGGCCAACAGGGAATCTATGCGACACATTCTAATCAATCTCTGCTCGATCCCGATTTAAACGCACAAGCCTGACTTGGTAGAGCAGACACTATATTCACTGTGGAATGCTAAAATACACTCAATCCCAAACAAAAACAGCTTCATCGTTAGTCGGATAATCAACAAACTAGTTCACGCCTTGCGTAGCCAGTCAGCCCATCCGGCCCTCGACTAATATTGCTCGGGATCCTTTGAGTGCTTCAAGCCTGATAGAGAGCACGGCCTGATATTCCTCTGAATAATAAAATGCGCGGGCTTTCTCGTAAGATGGAAACTCTAGAATGACCATGAAGGGTGGCAACCATTCCCCTTCAAGCGTCTCGCGATTTTTGCCTCCACTGACAATGAACTTGCCTCCGTAGAGCTCGAGAAGGGGCCGTGTAACTAAGCTGTAGGGTTTTAAGACATCTATTATGGCACGAGTAGGCACCTCATGCTCAATCAAGATATATCCTTTAGCAAGATTCTGCTGTTCAACACCTGATCTGCTTTGAGCTTGGGTGCCTTGAAACGGACTGAGCAATAGAATTGCCGCAGCATATGCCATAAGTGGTAAGAGCTTAGTCGCCATCCCTGTCTCCTATTACCAAGAAAAAATCCTATCTAGTCATAGTAGCAGGAATAATGAAAAAACTTCCGCCTTTGACCAGACGCGTTTAATTTTCACAGCTTTTTTCAATCTTCCCAACTGTTTATATCGATGTAGGTTTCGCAATAGTGTCTTGTACCTTTGTTAAGGATGCTTAGCGTTCCCAATACGGCCCGATAAACCTCATCTAAGAATAATTCTAATAATTTCTTCCTATGCCACTCTAATCGCGCCAAACTCTAAGAGTATGGAAAAGAAATACAGCATATTAACCAAGCTTCTTGTGGGCACATTTATTCTTGCATGCAACTCCTATCCTGCGATGGGGTTTGATTGGGCAGTTACCGAGTTTCAATCGAACTTTGGTGTGATTGATACACCTACTTTTGCTGGCGGTGGAGATAATTCCACAGTTGTTTTTACTATCGAGCATTCTGATGGCTGGGCTTATGGCGATAATTACTTTTTTATTGATCTCGCGAAGAGTACTACGCAGTTTTATAACAAGTGGGATATTTATGCAGAATATTATGCTAATTTCAGCTTCAGTAAAATTAAAAAAAGAAAATTTTCTAAAGGTATCCTTGCCGATATAGGAGTGATTGCAGGGATCAATTGGGATTTAGATGCGAAGGTCGTCAAATATTTGCCAGGTATCCGCTTTGGCTTATCTCTTCCCGGATTTGACTTTGCTAATCTTGATATCACCGCTTACATCGATGATAACGCGGGCTTGGCAAAAGGTGGTGCGCCTAAGCAAGGAGATAGCGTTATGGTTGATTTCAATTGGGGCTATCCGTTTTCTATAGGCAAACTTGACTTTGCGGTAAACGGTCATCTGGAATACATTCATAAGAGACGTGACACCCTGGGTAATCAGGTTGCTTCGCATGTCCTCAATCAGGAACAGATCCGCTGGGATATAGGTAAAGCGCTAAACGGAACCCCGGGGAGGGTATTTATCGGTCTTGAGCTCTCGATTTGGATCAATAAACTTGGTGATCGCATGACAGACGAGTTCGCTCCACAAGCCCTCTTTGCATATAGATTTTAGGAAACCTAGCCAGCAAACCCTTAAAGTAGCTAAATCTCAAGCTTAAGGCTTTGATGAAATTGGCGCCTTCTAGAATAATGATAGGCTAGGGTACGCCATCTTAGCTAGCATTAGACGTATTTATTTATCACAAAGACTAGCAATTATTGCCATTCCTTATTGTTGTGCATGGCTTTGCGGGTTACGATACGTGACGTCAAGCCCATTTTTATAGCTGATTATATCACTAGCCGTTAGTCGCGGTGCTCGTTCCAGTTTGTTGCAGTACTTCATTAACCGATTGCACAAAGGGAGGCTTGTTATGCCTACAATAGATCGTCGTAAACTGCTCGGCGCAACTGCCGCAGCAGGTTCAATGTTACTTACAAGTATGAAGGCTCATGCCAAGTTTGCCGGAGATGTTCAACTCCGAGGCCAGATCGATCGGCTTGAGCGCTTACCAACACGTGACTTGGAGAGTCTCGAAGATTTCCGTACCTCATTACGGGATTTCATTAATACGGATTTCCAACGGGCAGCTACCCGCCGCGCGAGGCAGATTTTTGAGGAAGCTGGCCTGAACCCGCGTGATGAAGTCTCGATGGAAGAGGCGATTTCAATGCTGGAATCCGATCCGATTATTATGAATCAGACTCATGCTTGGATAACGAATCAATTGGCTATGTGGCGGGATCTACAAGACGCTTTTCATGGTGATGCTGATCGCTATTTATCAGAAATGGCAGCGGCTGATAAAGCTGGTCCTGGGTCGTTGGAATTGAACCCGGATATGTATATTCCACCTTATACCGCCTGGGAAATTCACAATCAGCCGGGTGGCTACGTTGGTGATCCATTTGCAGGACATATGTACCACTACGGTACTAATAACCTTTGGATTCACAACAATGACCAAGATGGCATGCATGCCGATATAGCGAATTCTGCTCCGGTGCCAGATGATGGGCGTGTGTCACGTTGTCTCGATCTTGGCTGTAGCGTTGGCCAAAGTGCCATGGGGCTTAAAGAAAGATTCCCAGAAGCAGAAGTCTGGGGAATTGATGTTGGGGCACCGATGGTGCGGTATGCTCACATGCGTGCAGTGGACTTAGGCATCGATGTCAATTTCGCTCAGCGCTTGGCAGAGGATACGAAATTTCCTGATAATCATTTTGATATGGTTACTGCCTTCATCTTATTCCACGAAGTGACAATTGAAGCGGCTAACGAAATCATTCGTGAGGTTCATCGAGTATTACGGCCCGGCGGTAAATTTTTGGCGATCGATGGTTCATTCTTGGTCCGGAAGCCGCGTAATACAGCATATGCACGGTGGCGTGTTTGGTGGACCGATCAGTGGAATACGGAAGTTCATTATATTCCTTATGCTGAGTATGATTTTAGTAATGCTTTTAAGGCAGCGGGACTTAACGTTAGTTCCACAAAGGGACCTAAATATGCTGGCAGCCAAAACTATATTGTTGGCGTAAAGCCAGTTTAGGAAAAATGTCATACGCCATACGAGGCATATAAAGAATCTTTCGAAGTGTTTCGTATAGGCCGATACAAAGGAGAATCGTCATGGCTGAAAAAATGAGGTCACCAAAGCGTTTCGACCAGCCTGCCTACACGTCAGATTATATCCAGACCGATGCACCGTCAGGTGTTTATCTAACTGATGCGCATGTTGATAACTTGATGCAAATTGTTTACTCCCTTGGTTCTGAAATATGGACGGATCGCCAACGTAATCGTATCGTCGAAAGTCTTCTCGAGGCAAAGAAGCCGGTCACGAAAGAGGCTATTGAGCAATATATTCCGACTGAAGAGGAAAAAGCGGCTTGGCAAGCCGAGCAGGATGCTCTTGTTCATCGCGTGTATTCTGTTCTTGCTCGTGACACCAGTGGTCATCGTAAATTTGGTACGGCGCGGAAAATGGATAAGGGTTAAAAGGTTAGATTTTGTTCGGAAGTCTAGCAGTTTTCTGAAATAACAACTCAAAACCCCCGCTCTTAATGGGCGGGGGTAGGGTTATGTATCTAATTAAATCTTCTCAAACTACTGTGGCTTTGACAGCATGGCGTTAACTCAATCTTTGTTACCGCTATGGTATCCTTGTCTATTCCTATCCACATGATTGATGTGCGTAATCTGAAGATTAGAAGAAACTTTCAACCTATGCTTATCTGAAATTGATATTTCAATTAGTTTCTGCGGCGAATTACCCGCTGAAGTATGAAGTTTGACTACTAAGAATAGAGTTGGATTAGATGCTTGACAGAATGTCAGGATTAAATAGTGCGAACACGGGCTTAGAATCTGTTAAGGATAAACTTCTGCGAAAAAAGTTTTTCTGAACGCTTTTGTCCGTGAAATAGCGTCTATTCAATCTTTTTGACTGTTCTGGTATATGGCCGCAAATATTTGAGGAGACAACAAGTATCATGTCAAATTTATACGATCTCATTGTTATCGGGAGCGGTCCAGCTGGTAAAAGAGCAGCGATACAAGCTGCAAAATTCGGTAATAGAGTACTTGTTATTGAGAAAAATTTTAGTATTGGCGGAGTCTCGGTCCATACGGGAACCATTCCTAGTAAGACATTGCGGGAGACCGTTATGAATCTTACGGGTTGGAAAGAACGTGGCTTTTACGGCAGGAATTACCGGGTAAAAAAAGATATCACATTCGACGATCTAAAAACGCGTCTCCAAATGACTCTGGACCATGAGGTTGAGGTCCTCGAGAATCAATTCAGCCGCAATTCGGTAACCACTGTGCAGGGGTCGGCAAAGTTCACGGATACACATAGTCTTGAGGTGACTGATGAGACAGGAGCAGTACACAAATACACCGGTGAAAAGTTTGTCTTAGCAGTAGGCACGAAACCTTTTCGACCACCAGAGATCGCGTTTGATGGCAACCAAATTATAGATAGTGACGACATTTTGAAAATTAAGCGCTTACCTCGCACCTTGACGGTTGTGGGTGCCGGCGTCATCGGGGTCGAATACGCAACGATCTTTAGTACTCTTGATATCCCAGTAACCGTAATTGATCCGCGCGATCCCATACTTGAATTTCTCGATAAAGATTTAACATCTGAACTGGTGCACCAGCTGAAAGATAGGGGAGTAACCTTCCACATAGGAGCGAGCGTAGAATCTGTTGAAAAAGACTCATTAGATCGGTGTATTGTAAATCTTGATAATGGCCGCACAGTCAAGACAGACATGGTACTTTATGCTGCTGGGCGGGTGGGTGCTACGGACACGATGGGCTTGGACTCCTGTGGGATTGAGACCGACAAACGTGGAAGGATTCAGGTAAACTCTAATACCTTCCAAAGCGCTGTTGATTACATTTTTGCGGTTGGCGATGTGATTGGCTTTCCAGCTCTAGCTTCTACATCTATGGAGCAGGGTCGCCTCGCAGCTTGCCATGCCTTTGGAGAACACGTAACCGATCCTCCAAAATTCTTTCCGTATGGTATCTATTCAATTCCCGAGATGTCTACCGTAGGTGAGACCGAAGAAGAGGTGAGAGACAGAAAGGAGCCTTACGAATGTGGGGTAGCCCGGTTCCGTGAAACATCTCGTGGTCAGATTATGGGATTACGTAATGGGATGATGAAGATGATTTTCTCCTTACAAGATCGTAAGCTGCTCGGTGTTCATATCATCGGTGAAGGATCAACAGAACTCATACATATTGGTCAGGCGGTGATGCATTTTGGAGGCACCGTCGATTATTTTGTGGAAAGTACCTTTAATTATCCCACATTGGCGGAAGCCTACAAAATTGCTTCTCTTGATGCATGGAACAGAATGTAGTTTCGTAAACCAATACGGGCTTTTGTTCACCTAGAAAACGTTCCGTATAAGCGCTGGACCTTTTTCTATTGTGCTCTTTCTAGTTCAGGCGCACGATCAGCATCTCATAGCTGCAGTTAGTACTGGCAGACCTGATTTGTATCGAGAGGCTCGTTATGGCGGATAATAATGCGGACCGGCCTACGTATACGGCCGATTATATCAAAGGTGATTTCGAAAAAGCGGTCTATCTGGACAATGTTCATTCTGACAATCTAATGACCGCGTTTCTTGGGCTCGGCGCGGAGCACTGGGCCTTGCGACGCCGCGTTATGGTGCTTGAGAAATTCATGGCTGAGGGTAAGATTATAGATCCAGCTCTTGTCGAATCATATGATCCTACCCCGGAAGAGAAGATCGCTTGGGAAGCAGAACGTGATGACTTTATTGAACGTACTTTTAGCGTCTTGACCCGGGAAACGACTGACATAGCTGGAGGAGTACCCACTAAGAAAGTTCCAGCACGTGAGCCACAAAAATAAGAACACCATTGTCGCAGAATACAGAGAGTAGGAGATTCATTCATGCTTAGCCGCCGTAATATTCTTACAACATCTGCTGCCGCTGCTTTTGCAATCGGAGGGCGGCATGCAATAGCTGGTACGGCCGACATTGCAATTGATCCGTTTAATCAAACCCCAGCGCAGAAGGCAGCTCACTCTGCTCGTTTTACTAAACTTGACCAAGAAAGTTTTATGAGTTTCGCTGAAGGGTTCAAATATTGGAACCAGAGAGACATGGGTGGGCGTGACGCCCGGCGGCACTACAACCGGTTTATCAGGGCCAAGGGGCTTCCCACAGGCAAGGTCGATATTCCCTATGAAGAGTGCTACCAGATCCTTCTAGAGGATCCCCACTTCGAGGCGGCGATTCGCTTTAACCGTAGTGCCCAGGCACTAATGTGGGACCGGGCGATGCGGGCCTTTCACAGTCAGCCCGAGAAATATCTGGCACTAATGGAAGCAACGGACAAGTCGGGGCCGGGTTCGCTGGAACTCAATCCGGACATGCCATTGCCTGACTACACCGTCCATGAAATTCACGCTCAGCCCGGCGGCTACGTGGGCGATCCGTTCGCCGGTTGGGTCTACCACTGGGCACTGACGCAGGCTTTTTACCAGGGGCGCAACCAGTTCGACGAGGTGTTCCTGGGTACCGCTCAGGACTGTCCCAAGCCCGCTGACGGAGAAGTCAAGCGCATTCTGGATATCGGCTGCGGTTCAGGTTTAGGCACCATGGCCTATAAAGAGCGCTTCCCTAACGCCGAGGTTTGGGGCATAGACGTAGGTGGTCCCATGGTGCGTTATGGCCACTGGCAGGCGGTGCAACGTGGGCTCGACGTCAACTTCGCTCAGCGTTTGGCAGAAGATACCAAATTCCCGGACGGTTACTTCGATATCGTCTCCGACTATCTAGTCTTCCATGAAGTCACTACCAGTGCAGCGCAGAACATCGTCAATGAGATCCACCGGATTCTTAGGCCCGGCGGCATATTCAATCACGATGATAGTGTCACCGAGGGTAACCCCAACATTCCCGTACCGCAGACCATCTATGATCGGGCGTGGCTTTGGGTGGACCATCGTCACAATATCGAGCCCTGGATTCCAGGCTACCGGGAGTCCAACTTCCCAGGAGTCATGCGCAACGCTGGTTTGGATGTTGACCTAACCCTGAGGAAAGACGCCTACCGGCGAAGGGCATACCACGGTATCAAACTGGCGTAAGCAACAATCGAGACTACAGGAAGTCATTAAGTTTCAGCGTCTAGGCGGTAGCGCAAGGCTATGCGTGGGGAGTTACAAAACGCATTGACCTGAGTTAAATAGCCGGAAAGTAAGGTTATAGATTACCTCCTGCCTGTTTGTGCCTAAATATATATGATTTTTAACTCTACAAACCTCTTGATATTGGTAGCAACAAAAGCCAAATTCCCCGCGTTAGCTGAAAGTAGCAAGTCTTTGGCTGGCATGACTGCAGGGAGGTAGTTGCTGTGGAAGCGATGGTCGAGCTCGAGAATTTATCCAAGCATTTTGGCCACTTTGTGGCTGTTAACGATGTAAGTCTTTCAGTTACAAAAGGAGAGGTCCTGGGATTTTTAGGGCCGAATGGTGCTGGAAAGTCAACTACAATGCGCATGATAGCTGGGTTTCTAACACCGACATTAGGGAAGGTCCGTGTATGCGGAAATGATGTAGTTGCGGATCCAGTGTCAGTTAAATCGGCCATTGGTTACATGGCAGAAGGATCACCTTCCTATGAGGATATGACGGTTAATTCGTTCTTGAACTTTATTTCTGAGGTTAGAGGCATACCTGAAAGAGCTCGTGAAGAACGTATTCAGGAGGTTATCAGTAAGATTGCCTTAGAGTCAGTGGTAGATCGCCCGATAGAGGTGCTCTCGAAAGGTTATAAGCGCCGTGTTGGTCTAGCGCAGGCTATTATGCACGATCCTCCAGTTTTGATTCTCGATGAGCCAACGGATGGACTTGATCCTAACCAGAAACATCAAGTGCGTAGTCTCATTCAGGAAATGTCTTCAGATAAAGCTATCATTATTTCCACTCATATTCTTGAAGAGGTTGAAGCGGTCTGTACTCGCGCAGTTATTATTGGTGCTGGCACATTACTAGCTGATGGCACCTCAGACGACTTACTTAGCCGGTTACCGAATCACAATGCGGTCTGCATTGTAGCATCTACAAATAATGTCGAATCTTTGCGTAACGTTTTGAGGAGCGTTAATGGTGTCCAAGAAATAGATCAACAAAGTAGTAACATAGATGGTTATGTCAGGTTGCGCTGCTATCCAGCCAAAGGCGCAGACATACTTGGCGCGGTGAGTACTGCTATTTTGTCAAGTGGCTTATCTATTAGAGAGTTATACCAAGATCGCGGTAATCTTGATTCCGTTTTTCGGCAAATCACTGAAGCGGAAGGGGCGTAAGATCATGCGTAGTTTGTGGATTATTGCAAAGCGCGAGTTGTACGGCTATTTCGCTACGCCGATGGCGTTTGTCTTTATAGCTATATTTGTTGCCTTGACTGGGGCGTTTACGTTCTACATCGGGCGATTCTTTGATAGGGGGCAAGCTACCTTAGAAGCATTCTTTAGCTTTCATCCCTGGCTTTACCTTTTATTGGTCCCAGCTGTTGCGATGCGATTATGGGCAGAAGAAAGAAAGAGTGGAACCATTGAACAATTATTAACATTGCCGATCACTACTGCTGATGCAGTACTCGGAAAATTTCTAGCGGCTTGGATTTTTTGTGGGAGTGCTTTGGCTTTGACATTCCCCATCTGGATTACAGTAGCTTACCTTGGTGATCCAGATAACGGCGTTATTGCGGTGAGTTATATAGGTAGCTTCTTAATGGCAGGTTCCTTTCTTGCTATTGGATCGTGTATGTCGGCTCTAACACGCAATCAGATTATTGCATTCATATCTGCTGCAGCTGTTTGCTTCTTGTTTACCATGAGTGGACTAGATTTGGTTCTAAATTTCTTCCGAGCCTGGGCTCCCGGCTTCTTAGTTGAGGCTATTGCTGCGTCAAGTTTTCTTGTTCGCTTTGAATCAGTTACTAGAGGGGTTCTAGAACTGCGTGACATTATTTTCTTTGTATCAATGATGGCATTCTGGCTTTTTGCTAATGTGGTCGCCGTTGATACTAAGAAAGCTGCGTAAGGTGACTCGGAAAATGATAAACATAGATAAACAGAGGTTGGCCATAATTGGTGTTGCTGTAGGTGCAATTCTATTCTTGGCGGTGAACATCATTTCCCAAACATTATTTGCATCCATACGGCTAGATGTTACGGAAGGACAGGTCTACACATTATCTGAAGAGACGCTTCCAGTTTTTCGTGATATCCGAGAACCTATCATAGTGCGCGTATATTTCTCTCAAGCTCTTTCAGAGGCTAGCCCCCGCCACTCAGTCTATTTCCAGCGCATTCAAGACTTGCTCAGTCAGTATTCATCATTGTCGGGGGGTATGCTGCAAGTTCAGTACTTTGATCCAGAGCCTTTCTCTGATGTTGAGGACCGTGCTGTAGGTTTCGGTTTACAGGCCGTGCCATTGGGTAATCTAAACGAAGTTGGTTACTTTGGTCTTGCAGCGACAAATTCGACTGATGATCAAGAAGTTATCTCATTCTTTAATCTCGAACGCGAAGCTTTCATTGAGTACGACCTGACAAAGCTCGTCTATACCCTGTCAAATCCAGATCAGCTCAAGGTTGGTCTCATTACATCATTACCCGTAGATGGAGGAATGACACCAGGAATGGGTGGTATGCAGGGGACACCAACACCACCGTGGCAAATTATGGCTCAAATGCGTGATTTCTTTGAAGTCGAAAGATTGGACATGGAAATCGAAGAGGTTGATGAGGATATCGATGTTCTAGTCTTAGCTCAGCCAGAGGGTTTGAGTGATCTTGCGGCTTATGCCATAGACCAATGGGTTCTATCTGGAGGGCAGGTTATTGCTTTTGTAGACCCGAATCTAGAATCGGGAAATAATCCAACAGGCGGGATGCCGGGTGGGGCAGGTGATCTTGCTAATGCCAAGAAACTAGTGGCAGCCTGGGGCTTAAACCTCGAAGAAAATGTGGTAGCAGGTGATCTTCAAGCAGCTGTTCGAGTTAATACAGCTCAGGGGGGGCGACCTGTAATTTCAGACTATCCGGCATGGATGAATCTACAAGCTAATGCATTGAATAGTAATGATGCTATTACGGGTGATCTCAATAATGTTACTCTTGCTACCGCCGGTATTTTTACTGAGATTGGTGAAAGTGGCTTTGAAGTTAGGCCTTTGATTCAAACAAGTAAGGACTCACAAAGGATAGCAATAGAGAATGTTATAGGTCTTCCTGATGTTGTCGGGATGTTTCGAGATTTTAAACCATCTGGACAAAGATTGTTGTTAGCTGCGCGAGTTACGGGAATAGCGAAGACGGCTTTTCCAGAAGGTAGGCCAGAAGCCAGAGAGACAAATGCTGTGGGAGAGCCTAATCTTGGGCAGGGAGGCGTTCCCCATTTGTCAGAATCGGCAGAGCCAATTCAAGTAGTGGTGGTTTCTGACTCGGATATGCTTGCTGATCGGTTCTGGGTGCAGGTAAGTAATTTCTTTGGTCAGAGCATGGTGGTGCCCACAGCAGATAATGCCGCATTCCTAATAAATTCACTGGAAAACTTGACAGGAACTCCTGCTTTATCTTCATTGCGGGGGCGCGGGCAAGTGAGTCGACCCTTTACAGTAGTTGAAGATCTTCGCCTTGCGGCTGAACAAAATTTTCGTGAAAAAGAAACCGAACTCCTCACCCGGCTTGAAGCATTGCAGAATGATATAAATGCTATCGAAGTGCAGCCGGCCGATGCGGGAGATAGATTAATAAGCGATGAGGATCAGAGAGCGATAACAAATTATCGTGGAGAGATCCTATCTACACGCAAAGAGCTGCGAGAGGTGCAACGGGCACTTCGAGAGGATATTGACCAACTAGAAGGCTTCACAAAATTTATTAACATCGCTGGGGTCCCTATAATTTTTGGTGTCTTGATGCTCATGCTAACCCTGTTACGCCGACGCCGTACTTCTATGCTGTACTGAGGAGCCACTTATGTCGACAAGAAACTTGCTTAGCCTATGTTTGATAACAGTTTTTACCGTCGCAATCGCTGCTTGGGTCGTTGGCAGTCGTCCCACTATCGAAGCATCTGACTTCGATGGCACATTAGCCTTTCCTGGCTTGGTTGATACACTCAATGATGTCAAAAAGATTAGAATCAGTCATAAAGATGGTGAATTTAATCTCGAATTAAGCGAAAACGGTTGGGTTTTCAGGGAACGTGATAATTATCCAGTTCAAGATGACAAGATTGGTGAGCTTCTTGTTAAGTTAACTAGAATGGAAAAAGTGGAGCCAAAAACCAAGCTTTCAGAGCGCTATGATCGGTTAGATTTATTACATGTGGAAGAAAAAGGAGATACGCGGGCTAAAGTAATTGAACTCTTCAACGTCGGTGGAGAGTCTATTGCTAGCTTATTGGTCGGTAAACGCAAATTCACATTAGGATCTTCTGAGGGGGGAACATATGTTTTGTTTCCAACAGATTCGCAGGCCTGGCTAGTGACGGGAGAATTGAATCCTGGTGCTCGGGCGAGGGATTGGCTTGTCAGAGAAATTTCAGACATCAAAGATAATGATATTCGTAGCGTCTCAATTCAGCACCCAGACGGAGAGATGCTAACGATTTCGAAGGAGAATCCAGAGGATAGCAACTATACCGTTGAAGGTATTCCAGATGGAATGGAATTGAGGCGGGATACAATTGCTAACGATGGAGGGCGGGTATTATCAAATCTACTTTTAGACGATGTTAAAAATGCGTCGTTAGTTGAATTTCCCACTGAGCAGATGATAACAGCTACATTCCGTGGTTTTAACGACTTCAGTATCATAGTTGAGCTGATTGAAGATGACGATGTTAACTGGCTACGTTTCCGCGGGGAAATACATAGCCAAGAGGATGAATCAAAAGACTGGTCTAGTATCATTTCTGAGTTAAATAATAAGGCGAGTGGCTGGGTCTATCAATTACCTGGGTATGAAGTAGCAGGTATTAAGAAACGTATGGCTGATATGGTGCGGGAACCAGAAGAGGATGGCGTTTAGCTAGCCTATAATAACTTTTTTGTGCCGAGATTATCGCGTTTTATTTTGAATGCTATCCAGCTTTATCTTTTCTAGACGATAATAGGGTGCGTTGCACCGCAGCCTTAATTGCCTTCAATACGGTTCCTAGGCTCTCCTCATTTACACCGTTAAATAGTTCGGCTCCTTGGATCTTTAAATTAGGTCCTATATCGCAATTATTCATGCATGGGCCGCGTAATATTCTTGCGGGTATACTATTCTGAAGAAGTATTGTTTCTAAAGTATCCGCAAGTTCACGACTTCCCCGACCACCACAGGATGGCACATTATCCGAATTCAAACGTTTGTTAGTGCAGATTCGCACATTTACCACTGGTTTTTCAGACGGAATGAAATCAACTTCAAACATGAGGCTTACTTATTAGGATGTTAATCGCAATTCAACTATCTGCATTCAAAATCATTACAGCTTTTTTGATAATTCTGAGAGTTTCCGACCATGTAATATACTTATCGATCTCGGCCAGAGAAACCCAGGCAGCGCACGCA
Organism: Rhodospirillaceae bacterium; assembly: GCA_045564915.1. GTDB lineage: Bacteria > Pseudomonadota > Alphaproteobacteria > Rhodospirillales > Rhodospirillaceae > JAQWRV01. The sequence continues at coordinate 18,494 of JBJLGL010000013.1, read as the reverse complement.
GCATCGCCACCTGCACGTGGTTTACCATTAAGGTACCTCGCTGCATAGTCAATCAGCGAGTAATGTCTAAGTAGAGTCCCATCCGGGTTGTGTTCGATATGATCAACAACATCAATGAGTTTGGGTGTGCCAATGATAACGCCTGTTTCTTCTTTAATTTCTCGATGGGCTGTCGTAGCTAGGCTCTCTCCTGCCTCTTGGCGACCACCGGGAATTGTCCAAATGCCAATATTAGGCTCAGTTCCGCGTTTTATTAGTAGAATTTCATTTCGATTATTGAGGACAACTACACCGACACCGATAACTGGGAAATGGCTATTTTCCATGGGATATATAATTCAACCGGAACGTAAAGTTCGAATGGCAGCATCCTGCTCAAACAAATAAAGCAATGTACGGAGGGCCTCTCCGCGTTCAGTCTGGAGGTTAGCATCACGCTGTAGAATGAGCTTGCTATCCTGCTGGGCCATAAAAAGTAGCTTACTATGGGTTCCAAGATCGGCAAGTTTGAATTCAGGTGCTCCGCTCTGTCGAGTACCGAGGACCTCTCCCCCACCCCGAAGTTTTAGGTCTTCTTCTGCAATAAGGAAGCCGTCCTCTGTTTCACGCAAGATATTTAGCCGTGCTTTTGCAGTTTCTGATAATGGTGCTTGATAAAGAAGCAGGCATGTTGACTGTTTATCACTACGCCCAACTCGCCCTCGTAGTTGGTGGAGTTGAGCAAGACCAAAACGTTCTGCGTGCTCAATTACCATAACTGTTGCTTCAGGCACATCAACTCCTACTTCGATAACAGTAGTTGCTACGAGTACGTTTGGGCCTGATGTATGAGCCTCTGTGAAGGAGGCCATTGCTGCATCTTTTTCAGCTGCCTTCATGCGTCCATGCACTAAGGCAACAGTATCACCAAGTATTTGCCGAAGTCCTTGATAACGATCTTCCGCTGCAGCTAAGTCGGATACTTCTGATCCTTCGACCAATGGACATACCCAATAAACCTTAGCTCCCGTACTAATAGCGCGCTGGATGGCACTGATGGTCTCACCTAGTCTCTCGAGGTTAACTAAACGAGTATCTATAGATTTGCGGCCTAGTGGTTTTTCATCAAGGCGCGATACATCCATGTCACCGAAAGCAGTTAGGGTCAGGGTTCTAGGAATTGGAGTTGCAGTCATGACTAGCATATCAATATTTCTGCCTTTATGAGCTAATTCGAGACGTTGATGGACTCCAAAGCGATGCTGTTCGTCCACTACTGCAAGCATCAAGTCGCAGAAGGAAACGTCTTTCTGGAACAACGCGTGAGTACCAATAATGATATCGGTATCACCAGAATCCAATGCTTCTAGAATCTCGGAGCGGGCTTTACCTTTTACTCTGCTAGTTAGGAGAGAGATGGAAACACCACAGCTCTGGCAAAGCGGTTTAAGCGTTGAAAAATGTTGCTGAGCAAGCACCTCGGTTGGAGCCATTAGTGTTGCCTGACCACCAGCCTCAATCGCATTTAGAATTGCGAGAAGGGCGACGATCGTTTTCCCACTACCAACATCACCTTGCAATAGCCGTAACATTCTATCTTGGCTTTTCATGTCAGCGTCAATTTCTTGTACGGTGCGACGCTGCGCAGACGTAAGTTCATAATGCCACGCAGCCAACATCTCCTTCCGTTTAGTACCGGTCCCGACAATTGCGCGGCCAGAAAGTCGCCGTGTTTTAGCTCTTACCAATCCTAATGCTAGCTGATTCGAGAGGAGCTCATCGTATGCGAGACGCATTCTAATCGGACCTTCTATGGCGAGATCATTCTCTGATTCTGGATTATGCACTCTGAGAAGGGCTTCAGACCATTTGGGCCAACCATCCCGTTTGCATTGTTCTGGGTCGAGCCATTCCGGCAGGTCTGGAATGGCTTCCAATGCGCCGGCCATAGCTTTTGATAAAGTTTTTGGTGCTAGTCCACTAGTAAGTGCATAAATCGGTTCAACCCGCTGAATGAGATCCTTGTCACTTTCTACGACTATGTGATCAGGATGTGCCATCTGCCTTTGCCCATCGTAGACATCGATTTTTCCGCTAATTACTCTGGTTTCACTGATGGGTAGGATTTGCTCTAGATAGTCTTTTTGTGTGTGGAAAAAAGTTAAAGTAATTTTCCCCGTAATATCTTCGCAGATCACTTTGTAGGGAAGGCGGGAATTGCGTTTTGGTGGGGGACTGTGCGCTAGTACTGTAACGGTGAGGGTGCAAACTCGGCCTGGTGGTGCATCAGCTATATTAGGAGCAAAACGACGGTCTATTAGTCCGCTTGGTAAATGCCAGATAAGGTCGATTATACGTGGGCCTGCTACCCTCTCTATCAGCTTAGCAATCCGTGGTCCGATACCCGTTAATCTAAGGTTTTCGGTAAATAGCGGATTAAGGTTTGGTGGTCTAAGGGCCATGACTAAATAGTGCGGATAGATCCGAAGAGATTAATGGGTTAGCGAATTGCACACTTCGCAAGGGCCAGCTATACCGTCCCAACGTATCTGGGGCCATGGTAAAAATGCCCTGCGGCCATGCACCGGGACTAGGTATCCGAAGAAAGATTTGCTTGGACCTTATTTTGAGTAATGACGACACAAATATTCTGCGAAAACGATTGCGTTACAGGGCAACTCACCGTGGAACTAAAGAGGCCGATACCATTATTGGCGGTTTTGTTACCGTGCAGATTGATCGGCTAAATGTTCAGGAGCTAGAGACTCTAGAGCTGCTGTTAGATCAATCCGATCCTGACTTGATGGACTGGCTACTGGGCCTTCAGCCCATGCCGGATTCAGATTTCAGAGAACTTCTAGAACTTATGAAAAAGAGTAAGAAAGGCCCTATACCGGATTGAAATCATGGATAAAAGGGAGGATAGAGATAAGATAATCGGAGGTGCACTGGAAGGTGTGGACGCTATGCTCTTGGCAGAAAGAGCCAGGGCTTCAAAAGGGCGCCATCTTCACATAGCAAGCGATGATATACGTCTAAAGACACTAAATGAATGTTTAGCCTTCTTTGCACCTGATGTTAGCGTACTAACCTTCCCAGCGTGGGATTGTCTGCCTTATGACAGGGTCTCGCCTCATGCTGACGTAGTAGCGAGACGGATGGATACGCTCCTTCGATTAGCAGCTGTTGGTAAGGAGGCGGAGGTAGGTTCTACAGTGGTTTTGACCACTGTTAGCGCAATTCTTCAGCGTGTGCCGCCGATTTCGTCCTTTAGAGGTGTCGTACGCGAGATAAAAGCTGGGTCAAATCTGCAATTAGAGGGCCTAGCTTCAGAACTAACACTGTCTGGTTATCAGCGAGCAGGCCAAGTTATGGAGCCTGGTGAATTCGCGATTCGGGGCGGTTTATTTGATCTTTTCCCTCCTGGTTATGACGATCCCGTAAGAATTGATCTATTTGGTGATGAAGTTGAGACGCTCAGGGTGTTTGATCCTTTTAGTCAGCGTACAACCGGGACTCTTAAAAGTCTGCGCCTCAAGCCAATGAGTGAATTGAGTCTCTCACGTGATGCCATCGAGCGATTTAGGACGGGGTATAGAGAGCTATTTGGCTCCATTTCTGGTCAAGATCCACTTTACGAAGCCATTTCAGAAGGCAGGAAGTACCCGGGCATGGAACATTGGCTTCCCCTATTTCATCCGGGTTTAGATACGCTAGTCGCATATGTCCCTGAAGCAACAGTTACATTTGATCATCAACTAGATGAGTCGGTCAAAGCGCGTCTGGAGTTAATCAGCGACTACTATGAAAACAGGCGTCTGGCGGACCCTGTTAGTGGTGGGAGTAAACTGGGTTTAGGCGAGGGCGGAGCTGTTTACCATCCTATACCTCCTGAACGACTTTTCTTGAACGAGACTGATTGGGGAAGATTGGTAAACAGCCTCTCAGTAGAAAGACTAATACCATATGAAGCAGTTGATCTTGGTCAATCTTCACAAGATTTTGGCGGTAGGCCCGGGAAAGACTTCTCGGATATTCGCGCTCAGCCTAATCTTAACGTCATTGATGCCTTTCGGGATTATGCCAGTGAGCATCGCCAGCAGGGGCGCAAAGTCGTATTAGCAGCCCAGTCGGTAGCGTCACGCAAACGCTTGCTCGGAATCCTTCAAGACCAGGGTCTAGTATCGGCCAAGACAGTTGATTCTTTCAAAAGTGTTAGAGCGGAGCACACAACAACTATCTCTCTAATCGTTCTTGGGCTAGGGCGGGGGTTTTTAACAGAGGATCTGGCTCTGATTACCGAGCAAGATCTTTTAGGTGAGCGCCAGTCTCGGCGAGTCCGGCGGCGCCAGGCTGAAGCATTTCTAGCAGACGCATCACAACTAGGAGATGGCGATTTGGTGGTTCATCTCGACCATGGCATTGGTCGTTATGATGGACTTGAAACCCTCGATGTTGGAGGGGCGCCGCATGATTGTCTAAAGGTTCTCTACCAAGGTGAAGACCGGCTTTATGTACCTGTAGAAAACATAGAAGTTTTATCCCGCTATGGATCCGACGAGGGCGGCAGAATTCTTGACAAGCTGGGTGGGGTCGCTTGGCAAGCACGAAAGGCCAAGCTCAAAGAGAGAATTCGTGAGATGGCTGATGAGCTTATCCGGATTGCAGCTGAACGTGAACTGAAACCTGCTGAGGTATTTGCCCCGCCTGAGGGAGCTTATGATGAATTCTGTGCTCGTTTTCCATTTGAAGAAACTGATGATCAGGTAATTGCGATTTCGGATGTCCTCGATGATTTCGCGAAAGGCCGGCCGATGGATCGTCTTATTTGTGGGGATGTTGGATTTGGAAAAACCGAGGTGGCGTTGCGGGCTGCATTCATTGCTTCATTGACGGGTGTTCAGGTTGCGGTATTAGTCCCAACTACACTGCTAGCTCGGCAGCATTTCACTTCCTTCGTTAGCCGTTTTAAGGGTTTTCCAATCAAAATTGGCCAACTTTCTCGATTAGTTTCGGCACGAGAAGCTTCTGTCGTAAGGGAAGGATTGAAGGATGGAGGAATAGATATTGTTATTGGTACTCACGCAGTGCTCTCTAAGTCTGTTGAATTTGCAAATCTGGGCGTGCTTATAATTGATGAAGAACAGCACTTTGGTGTCACGCACAAAGAACGACTTAAGCAACTGAAATCGGACGTTCATGTTCTGACCCTAACCGCAACACCTATTCCGCGTACATTACAGATGGCACTCACGGGTGTAAGGGACTTAAGCCTTATTGCGACGCCGCCCGTTGACCGGCTAGCAGTGCGGACGTTTCTCTTGCCATATGACCCAATTGTAGTCAGGGAAGCGATTCTTCGGGAACGTTATAGGGGTGGGCAGTCGTTTTATGTCTGTCCTCGAGTAGCAGACCTTGATCGTGTGGCATATGAACTTCGGAGACTCGTTCCCGAAGTAACCTTCGCAATAGCGCATGGAAAAATGCCGTCGACAGAATTAGAAAATGTGATGACGGAGTTCTCTAATGGTAGTTTTGATATATTGATAGCAACAAATATAATTGAATCTGGCTTGGATCTGCCAAACGTAAATACGATAATTGTCCATCGATCTGACATGTTCGGGCTGTCACAGCTTTATCAGCTACGTGGAAGAGTAGGGCGATCAAAGAATCGTGCCTATGCATATCTGACTATTCCATCAGATAAGAAGCTAACTGTGACCGCCGAAAAAAGACTGAGCGTTATGCAAACTCTCGATAGTTTGGGAGCAGGCTTTTCCTTAGCTAGTTATGATATGGATATACGGGGTGCAGGTAACCTGTTGGGTGAGGAGCAGTCAGGTCATATCAAAGAAGTTGGAGTCGAATTATATCAGCAATTGCTTGAAGAAGCAGTAAGCAGTGCAAGAGATGGGCATTTCGAAGACGTACTAAGCGACAAAACTTCTTTTTCACCACAAATTACGCTCGGAATACCGGTTCTTATTCCCGATAATTACGTTAAAGATCTGGGCACACGATTAGCCCTATATCGGCGCGCTGCAGAGTTGAATGATCAGGTCGCAATAGACGATTTTAGTGCTGAGCTGGAAGACCGGTTCGGTAATTTGCCAGCTGAGGTTGAGAATCTTCTAGAAGTTGTATCGATGAAAGCCCTTTGCCGGAGTGCGCATATCGAAAAGGTTGATGCTGGACCCAAAGGTGCGGTGCTAACACTTTATGAAAGCATGTTTCCTAACCCTGCGGGATTGGTGGAGTACATTTCACAACAAGGAGGCACAGTCAAAGTAAGGCCGGACCACAAGATTATAGTTATGAAGAGCTGGTCTGATTTGTCTGAACGAATGAAAGGAGTCAAAGGGACGTTAAGCCGCCTGTCAGAATTAGCAAGAGCAGAGCAAGACATCGAGCGACTCGTGCCGTGAAATGTTCAAAATTATGGAATAAAGGAGCTGCTCGGTCATTGTCCTGTTTTATACTGAGTAATGGTTGGGAAAACTCCAGACGGCCAACATGAAATATGGTTTGCGGGGTCGGCTGACAACCTATTGGGGTTAATGGAAAAATTGGATTGAAAGATAGGGCGATAATCGCGCATTAGTAGTATTTAGAATTCATAACTACAACTTTTCATTTTTTAAGCACATCGTTTTCTCTTTTCCATTGTTTACGGCCCTCATTAGGAGCAACCTTCTGGCTAGTGTGTTCTAGAAAGTACGGATGAATTCATAGAGGGGGTCTCTAGCAATGGCTGAGAGCAACGCGAAGCGGGAAACATACACAACCAATTTTTATAAGACTGACATTGATAATGTATCGTTCATGGGTAATCCACAAATCGACAATATTGCTACGACACTGCTGGCAATAGGTAACGAGCTATGGACCAACAGAAAGCGGATCCATGTGCTCGAAAGTCTTTTGAAGGACAAAGGGGTTACCGCAGAGATGGTGGAGAACCATCGGGCTTCGGAAGAGGAGAAGGCGGCTTGGGCCAAGGAGCGCGAAGTGCTTGTGGAAAGACTTTATGCTCATTTCGCTCGTGTTGATGAATACGAATTTTCTTCTGATTTCAAAAACAAATAGAGGGAGGGCTGTTACATCATGAGTGCATTATTTAATCGCCGTTCAGCTATGGGTCTTACTGGTGGTGCCGCAGGGCTGGCTTATACATTCTTTGGGGCTCATCCCGCTAAGGCTGCAAAACTGGCGGATGTAGATTTCGAGCCAAGAGGTACTGATGGTATTCTAGAACGTTTACCAAGCCTTGATCTGGAAAGTTACGATGAGTTTAGCACCAGTACTCGAGTGTGGATTAACACCAAACTTAACCGGGCCGCAGAGCGCAGAGCGGTTCAAATCTTGAGAGAGAAGGGAATCAATCCTAGAGAGAAAGTAGACTTTGAGACAGCTACTGATTTGTTAGCGAGTGATCCGGTTATATCATTCCGGAATCATAGTTGGCAGCGGCTCCAAATGCATATGTGGACCGAGCTACATCGTGAGTTCAAGAGTAATGAAGATGCTTACTTGTCGGAAATGGAAGCGACGGATAATGCTGGTCCGGGTGTTCTCGAACTTAATCCTGGTATAGAGCCTGAATATACGAAGCATGAGATTCATATGCAGCCAGGGGGTTATACCGGTGATGCGTTTGCCGGGCATTTATATCATTATGGTACTAATAACTTCTATAATGGACAGAACTATCAGGATGAGCGACATGTGAGCCTTGCAAATGCTATTCCTGTGCCCAAGGACGGCAAAGTTCTTCGAATTCTGGATGCAGGATCTAGCTGTGGACAGCAGGTAGTAGCTCTTAAGAAGAGATTTCCAGATGCTGAGGTCTGGGGGGTGGACATAGGTGCTCCAATGGTCCGGTATTCACATATGCGGGCCTCAGACCTAGGTGTAAATGTAAATTTCCGGCATGCACTGGCTGAAGAAACCGGTTTCCCGGATGGTTATTTTGATATTGTAACTTCATATCTTCTGCACCATGAAGTCACTGAAGATGCAACGTATAAGATCATTCGTGAGACTGAGAGGATCCTTCGGCCGGGTGGCATCTACTTCCCAGTGGATGTCTACACTAATCCTGGATACAACAATCGTATTGATGGAACCGCTATGCGGCATATTAGAGACTGGATGACTTATCGTTGGAACCATGAGCGCTGGTGGTATGAATATAAGCAAGCGGATTTCTTCGGTGAAATGGAACGTGCTGGTCTTAATTTGATAGAGGGTGGTCCTAAAACTGAAGTTTCATCACAAGTGAGTATGAATGGTGGCTTTAGTAATATTATAGGTGTGAAACCAGCCTAGATAGCATTCGTGTAAAGTGATTCGGGGCGGCTGGGCTAGTGTTTAGGCCGCCCCATTCATAATAATAAACTGGTTTAGATTGATAGTTTCTACTTTTTTATTTTCTCAGGTTAAGTGCCCAGAAAACTGATAATGAGGTCTCGAACCAATGCCTGTAAATACGAGGAAAGCAACTAGCCAAGGATCTTTTAGTAAGCGTAGTTTTTTAAGAGGAACAGCTGCTGCTAGCATAGGTGTACTCGCTACGTGGCGGCGTGCTGAAGCGGCAACCAAATATGATTTAATAGTTGTCGGTGGTGGAACGGCTGGAATGCCTGCGGCTATATTCGCCGCTGACCGCGGCGCAAATGTTCTGGTTGTTGAAAAAGCTCCTGTTCTGGGCGGGACCATGGATAGGTCAGGTGGGCAAATTTCTGGCGCTGGTACGGTGTTCCAGAAACGTGCTGGTATCATTGATCATCCTGATGCCCACTATGCTGACAATATGCGTATTAGCAGTAATACCGTGGACCCAGTGCTTACGCGTTTGTTTGTGGACAATGCAGGGAGAAGTATTAATTGGCTGGCAGAGAACGGATTTGAAGTAGACGAAAACCATCCAGTGTTTGGTGACGGGCACGAGTTTTTCACCACGCGGCGTTATCAATGGGGTCCCGAACGCGCCAGATCTATCCAAGCAGTCATGGAGCCGCTGTATAGGTCAGCTGAACGGGAAGGAAAGATAACGACTTTATTGAGTACTGGAGTAGTCGATTTAATTCAGGATAGCAAAGGATTCGTTGTTGGAGTAACGACGGAAGATGACAATAGAAAACTAGCTGATTATATGGGTAAAAATGTTCTTCTAGCCTGTGGTGGATGTGCCGCTAATCCTAGAATGTTTGCAGATTTACATAACGCGGAGCTCACAGCGCAGGTCGCCTATCCATATAGTCAAGGGGCGGGTCTGATTCTCGGTCAAGGCGCCGGAGGTTATATTCGTGGTGGCGAGAAATACCTTGGGTCCTTCGGGGCCTTACTCTCGGATGATAGTTATCCTGCAAACGTTGAAGGTAATCTTATACATCGACCGGAACGGCGGCCACCATGGGAAGTTTGGGTCAATGCTAATGGGCAGCGTTTTATGCGTGAGGATCACCCGAGTATTGATTACCGCGAACATGCACTAACTAGGCAGCCGGGTCAGCGGATGTGGGTTATTGCTGATCAGGCAATGATTGATAAAGCGACACCCTTTATGAGTCGGTGGAGCAAAGAAGAGCAAATGGAGGCCTTTGACTCACATCCAATGTTTACTAAGGCTGAAAGCCTTGATGCATTGGCAGTCAAAGCGGGTATTAATTCGAGTGGCTTGTCAATATCGACGGATATCTACAATCGCAATGTGCAAGAAGGTACTAATGATCCATTCGGACGTGAGCATCGTCCTGTGATTCTTGGAAAAGGTCCTTTTTATGCAGTACGTATTACGTCCTATTCATTGTTATCGTTTGCAGGACTTGCCGTTGATGGTGGACTAAGAGTTATCAAACAAGACGGAACACCAGTACCAAATCTTTATGCTGCGGGAGAAGTTCTTGGTGCTGGCGCCACTTCCGGTAACGCGTACACGAATGGAAGCCTTGTTACTCCAGCGGTGACGTTCGGCCGCTTACTTGGGCAAAGAATGCTTAATTTTAGTGCGTGATAGCTAAGATGGCTAATTTCTTAAAGTTAGCATCTATTTTATCGTTCGTAGTTGGATTAGCACTCAACCCTTCACTCTCGTTGATTTGTCAGGGCCCAGTCATATGTTGAACTTGCGCCCTGGGACCAACCATCCACCAAAGACCCACCGGGGCTAGCGAGTATTGAACGGTTTCTACCCTCAGACGACCGCAGGACTGAGAGAGCCTTGGCAGTTGATGGCACTCAGTTCACCGTTCTCACTCCAATATTTCTGGGTGAGGACAATAATTATTCTTATATTCGGTTTCCAAATGGAACGGATGCAAATGCTACTTTCTACGCAAGTGTTGTTGGGTCTCCGTCGGCTGAAAACTACGGTACTGCAGTCACAACAGTTGCTCCATTCGCGTCACCTCAGTTCTCAATAAATGATATTCTTGATGCTATCGGTAGTACTGGGTTAGCGTTTGGTGACGATTCAATATCGGTCTATATGTCGAGCCCCCAAGGCGGAAATGGTGTAGGCTTTCAACACGTAATATGGAACAGCCTCACTGGCTTTTTCGAGAACGCAAGTATTTGTAATTATATACCTGATATGGATTACTCGATACTGAATCGAGCGTTAATCAACGTACATACTTCGCGCATTCCTAGTTATCCCGGCATAGTCTTCTTACATAATTACGCTAATTTTCCTATTACTTATCTTGCAAATATCTTTGATGCGCGAGACGGAATGTATTTAGGTTCGATCAATTTTAATATGTTGGCTAACGAAACTTTTGCTAGTGAATTGTCCTTACTTGAATCTCTCATTGATTTTGTACCGTTGGCCAATCAGTACCACGTAAATATTCTTTTCGAGCCTTACAGGACAGAAGTAAACACTTATACTGCTCTTGCTGCTCAAGGAATCGACAATCTTCAACTCAGTGCCTATACCAATATGTCGGTGTACTGCGCCATAAATCCCTCACAAAATCGCTAGTCGTAGCCAGACTCAAGCTGGACCACAATAATGGTTGAAGAGAATGCAGAGTCCCTCAGATTAGTTAATGTCTCGGTATTAACAGCAATGGATAATGTTAATTCAAAAACCTTTCGGTTCCATCCGTCGTTTTGTGATCTGCTCAAACGCATAGGCGAGCGCAATCAGCTTAGGTTCGCTGCATTCTGTTCCACTAAAGGTAACACCTAGTGGGGCTAGATTAGGTTTAAACGATTCTGGGAAGGCCTCATGGTCTCCAGAAGTGTTAGTAACCATGCCGAATGGAACCGTTACTGAGGGATAACCTGCTTTAGCGAGTAATCCGCTAGCTCGGCTGCCAGCAAATATTAGAGCGTCCAGATTGTGTTGTTTAAGGACGGCATCTATCCCGTTCTCTCCTGATAGAGAAATATCTCGAGCCCTGTCGGCTTTGTATCGCCGCTGGTCCTCCTCGAGGCTGGGATCCATTTCATCAGAAACATCAAGAGTGTGTTGGGCGTATTTAAGTGTACCAAGAGCTGCATTCATAACATTCCATTGCCGTAGTTCTGTTAGAGAGCTGACTCGCGCAGTACCATTCAATGTATCAAACCAAGTGTTGATATCTCGCTTAAAACTGTATTTCAGAACTATAGAACAGCTATCGTCATTGTCTCTGAAACTAGGTCCGGCAGAACAGGTCCCATGCACTAGAGGATTATTATTCCATTCTTTTTCAATAGTACTTGGAACGTCAGCGGGATCAATCAGAGTAGCATTGGCAGAGCGCATGATAGCTATAGCTTCTTCCATCATATCTATCTGGTCATGCGGTAGACCCCCTGCTGGTATATCCCTATCTGGTAATAGGTGCGGTTTCATAAACCAAGCGCGTGGTACACCTATACGGGCTCCGTTGAGTGCGTTTGCCTTAAGAAAAGCTGTGTAGTCGTTGTTCACCGGCGGCTTACATCGTGTAGTCATTGGATCATTGGGATCTACGCCTTCCATAGCGCCGAGTAGAATAGCAGCATCAGTTATGTTCTTAGTCATTGGGCCTGCAGAGTCCTGGTCATAGGAGACTGGTATTATTCCCCATCGGCTGATACGCCCAATCGTTGGTTTTATAGCCGCCAGCATATTAGCGGATGATGGTCCGATAACTGAATTTACGGTTTCTGTGCCAATATTAGCAGCCCAGAAGTTTGCCGCAGTGCCCGCACCGGAAGAGGAACTCCCCGTGGGGAGTACACCACGCCCATCATTGCGTCCCGGTCGCATATCACGACGCGGATCGTAGGGATTGAAAGCGAAACCCCCTATAGCGGAGTAGTTGTTAGGCATGCCTAACACCATCCAATTTGCCATTTCTGTTAGAACAGTCTTAGCTATGATAATCGCTCCTGCTTCCCGCAATCGCGCGACTAACGTTGCTTCATATGGTGCTATAAAGCCTTCCAGTGCCAGTGTTCCTGCAGTGGTTGGCATATCGTCAGTGTGAATATTGTCTTTGATTGCAATAGGGATACCGTGAAGGGGCCCACGAAGTTTTCCCGCCGCTCGTTCTCTATCTAGGGCATCGGCAATAGCTAAGACTTTAGGGTTTACAGATAAAGCAGCATTAATCGTGTTCTCATATAAAGCCATCCGCACAAGATATTGAGTAACGATCTCCCGTGATGTGATGTTTCCTGCTTCCATTGCAGCTTGCATCTGGGGAATAGTTGCTTCGACTACTGAGAATGTCTTTGCCCATAAAGGGCGGGAAAGGATTGAGATCATTGTGAAAACAATAACTAAGAGTATGCGAAGAGGCATGACATCACTCTCACTAAATAGAAGATGACTTAGAATGTGCAGAAGTGACTTGTTCCTGCAAGCAACTTTTGAATAGGCTAGTTTCAGTGAAGGGCTGGAGCCCGTAGTCTTAGAACCACCTAAAAAGAGAATAGCGCTGGCAAAACAGCTGACACCATTAGGATGGCTGCGGTGACGTTGAAAATTCGATATTGAGTTGGTGAGCCAAGTAATCGTGCGATGATGGTGCCACAGCCAGCCCACATAAAACTGCTCGGTATCCCTATCAGCAAAAAAGTCCCAGAAAACCCGACTACAGACATAAGCTTTCCCGTGAAAATATAACTGTAGGTACCTGTTGCAGCGAGGGCAACTGCCCAGGCCTTAGGATTTAACCATTGGAATAGAGCGGCCTCAAGCATGCGGATAGGTCGCTCACCTGGGGTGGAGGACTCAGTAAAAGTAGGTGGGCTATCTGTTGCAATACGCCAGGCCAGGTAGAGCAAGAAAATGCAGCAGATGAAGCGCAGAATATTCTCTGAATTCTCAATCTGGCTAAGTATAGAGGCTGATCCGTATGCTATGATTGCCATCATTAGTGCAAATCCGCATTGAATCCCAAGTATTAGTGGAATCGTCCTAGAGATCCCATATCGAGCGCCAGAATGGAGAGTCATTATGTTATTCGGTCCAGGCGTTATAATTGAAACCACAACAAAGATCATAAAGCCTAGGTAAGGGGTAAGGTTCTCCGGCAATTTACGCCTGTACCACTTCTATCAATTCCCCAACAGCACCCCGTAAAGTGAACCCATCTGGCCGGTCATGTTGAAGATTGGGAAGAGCACCTTCACCTACTGGATCGATTCCAGAATTAGCACACATAGACCTACATCTACTTAGATCATTTACTCTAATTGTAAGCATTGCCAGTCCGGTCTTATCGAGATGGCACGGATAGACAGTACCACTCTTTGCTTTAACCTCCCAAACTTCTATACTTACGCCTTCCCCTACATTTCCCCACAGAAAGTAGCTATCTTCTGGAGCACCAATTAGTTCGTTGGTATTTTTCTGGAAACACTCCATTTGTGAAGTGCGCTTGAGGCCCAGAGCCTTCTCAAAAAAGGCATTTACAGGCCGCTGATCTAAACTCGTAATTGCAGCATTAGAAAAGCCACTATGAACGTAAGGACTGCGCGGTGGCGCCCGATCCGACCTGATATTAGCGGTTATAAACATTTGTTCACCCCCAGGCCCAAATGGAGCATAGCTCATGACGTCGACGTCACGGCCCCACATAGTATTTCGGAAGAAATAGTAACGTGGGGGCGATATCATTGGTGTGCCTGCACTAGCGAGTGCATGATATGACTCAGCAGGATCTCGGGTGCCGCCCTCCATCACTAAAAGACCAGGATCATTAGGACCGGACCCAGGCCGTGGTCGAATTGCCTCTGCACCCTCCGGGGCTTCTAGAATACGAACAGCAGAACTACGGATCGAGTCTGGCATATCGAGTAGGACGTGCCGGCGGCGCTTATTCCCAATTCCGGGCGCGGAGGTTAACCCCGTCGGTAGAAGCTCATCTTTTATTACGGTCATGCCAATCACGTCGCGATAAAATACGATACTGGCTTCGACATCGGGAGAGACAGTTGTGAAAGCTGTAATCTTCGCCTCCAAGGGGTTTGCCTCCGGGATGGGCGCGAATACTTCGCCTTTTGCAGTCTCAAATATGTCAGTAGCAACTGTCTCTGCGCCATTGGCTTGCGCGATTTGCGGGATCGTACCCGCTGAAGCGGCCGCCGCGCCTGCACTTGATTTGAGTACCGAACGTCGTCCTATTTGAGTCTTTGAGCTCATGAGCTTTTCTCCAATCCCTGTAGCCAGAAATAATAGCCTTTTTCCATGTTAACTTGTGGATACGGAAAGATGAATAGGTAGGCCGCAGACACTCATGTAAGGCCTAAACAGGCCCCATAGGTTTGTGGGGTTCGGGCGGCATTTCCACCCGAATAGGGTCACCGGGTTTGATTTCGCCACCCTTTATGACGACTGACATTATTCCTGTCTTACGAATAAGTCCTCCGTCAGACTTGCGTTCAATAGTTGCCTCCATTAGCCCAGCCTGAATACTGTTGAGCTGCTTGCACGGATCACGCAATCCTGTGACTTGAAGAGCAGTTTGGCGTCCGATGAAAAGCTTAGCAGCAGAAGGGAGTTTAAGCAGTTCAAGCCCCTTTGTTGTAATATTTTCCCCTAATTGTCCTGGTAACACGCTAAATCCGGCCGCATCTAATTCTTCATAGAACTCGGAATGGATAAGATGTACCTGACGTAAATTAGGGCGTTTGGGATCGCGTTTGGAGTGGGAGCGGTGTTGATCATTCTTGCCAGCGTGCGCATCGCCAGTGATTCCTACTCCTCTAACAAGCCTAATGGAATTCTGGTTTGCTTTTGACAAGGTGTGTTCGGGGTTGACGGACACAGCGACCACGAATGCAGACACAAAGCTCCTCCTTGTGGGTCACAAGCCAGTTTTGATAAGGTTGCTGACTGGTGCCTCATTCCACCTATTTTATGGGGTAAATGTAAGTTCTATTCACCTTTAGTGGAAACTAAAAAAGAGAGTGTAACTCTCTGATATATAGTTATTGTTTGACCTCTATATAACTCGATTATCGACAATCGAGGTTGCCTCCTTGATTATGAAACCTGTTTCCCTACGAACTTTCATACATATAGCGAGATATGGATTAACAAGTATTATCCCCTAACCAGTAATCCTCACCATTCGTAGTTAGGCCTCAAGTTTCAGGATCTTTTGTCCCAACAGTCTTCCCGCTGTTAGAGCGGGCGTAAGTGACATACCGCCTACATAAGCACTACCAGTATAGGCTGCCTTACCGAGTACTTCACCGGCGGCATAAAGGTTTTCGATTGGAGATCCATCTTCGCGAATAACCCGGAAGTTGGTGTCAACGGCGATACCTCCAAACACTAGGATCGAATATCCCTGCAGTTGGATGGCGTAGTAGGGTGGTTTGGATATAGGCAAAGGCATGTGTTCGCGACCAAAGTCAGCGTCACGGCCGATGGCTTGTCCCTCATTGTATCTTTCTACAGTTTTCGTGAGCCCTATTTCATTAACGCCGGACCACTTCGCTAGCTCAGCCAAGGTGTTTGCAGTATAGAACATGTGGTGTTTGCCAAAACCCCTGCGTATCTCCTCATTTGTCCATCCGCGAAGGAATGGAGGTGCTTGATCAAGAATTGCATCGTCAAAGATTGCCCAGTAACGCTGGTTGGGCTGCCTTCTTAAAGCATGTTCTCGGTTATCTACACTGGGGTCCCCTTCTTTTGTATAGCGTTCGCCAAGCTCGTTGACGAAGATTTCCCAAGGTTTACGCTCTTCTGAGCTGGTTACTGCGCTTGCTAGTTGGGGTGACGGGTAGTTCGTATCAGTCAGCACACCTCCATCATTACAGAGATAGTGTTCCTGTCCGCGTGTGTAGCCTCCTACGGACTGCGCTAGTTTGACCCCACCACCACGGTTATATGGATAGGCCCATCGGATATAAAGGGGTACCCCATTTAGTTCTTCAAACATGGCGGAGTCGCCGCCGGCCCCGCCAGTTGTGATAAGCACGTTGCGGCTAGCGTAGGTGAGGCGCTGGCCATCTGGCCCTTCTGCAACAACTCCAGTGACTGCATTATTGTTATCAGTCAAGAGCTCCACGCCTTGGGTTTGGGTGAGAATGGTGACTCTTTTATCTCTGACTAGGTCCAAAACAATGGGTTCAAGGGCCCGATAAACAGTCATGGCGCCTTCCGGACCCCATTGATAGCGCGCTATGAGATAATCTTCATGACCCAAGCCCTTTACTGGGTGTTCTGGTAGTGCGCTCCAACCAATGCTAATGAGCCATTCGATGGTTTCGGCAGCATTATCAACAGCCAGGCGGACCATCTCTGGATTAGCGGTGTTACGAGAAATTCGCATCACATCATCAAAGTGATCTTGAGGAGTGTCTTTGATCCCCTTGGCTCTCTGGAGTGAGGTGCCAGCGGCACTCATCTGGCCGGACGAACGGTCCAAGGTCCCTCCAATTCTGTGGGAACCTTCTATTATCAGGACCTTAGCACCCCGCTCTGCGGCGAATATAGCGGCAGGAAGCCCGGCAGAACCTGCACCAATAACGATAACATCCCAACCATCCTCAGCTAGGGCTTGGCGGGCTTTATGGGGTAGACTAGCCATCGCCAGGGTTGTGGCAGAGGCTTTTAGAAACTGTCTCTTGCTGAAGGCTGAATCGCCAGTTGGTTCAGTCATTCTGGGCTCCTTAACTATTATGCGGTGCAACTTAGCACTACTATTGATGAGAGGCATCATGTGGGCAATAAAAATATGGTCACGGTACGCACGCTGATAGCAGTCAATGGGTCGCGGAAAACCGTTGTTTAAGCTATAGTGGCCCCAGATCGTAAAATGGAGAGAGTCAAATGCTTGATCGTCGCACTCTTTTTGGCGCCTTTGCAGGCGCTGGAAGCGCAGTAAGTTCATTTTTTAGCCAGAGAAAAGCTAAGGCGGGCACTAACACCATCGGAGCACCAGATGTTGAGAAAAGAGGGGCCCGTGGTAGGCTCGAGCGCCTACCAACTCTGGACGCTGAGAACCGGAATGATTTTCTAACTGGCTTCAGGAATTGGCGAGGATCAGCGGTCCTCCAAGCTGCAAAAAAGCGTACAGATAGTATTGTTGAAGCTAACGGGCTCGATCCGAAGAAAGAGCTTCCTCTTGAGCAGGTGCTAGACCTGTTCGAAGGTGATCACATTATTGGGACAGAAGCCTTGTTACGAATTTATAGCCAACGCTTTGCCCATAAGAATTTCTTTAATGCATTTGCTGATGACACGGAAACTTTTATCGGTGAAATGGAAGCATACGATAATATTGGTCCTGGAACGCTTAAGTTAAATCCTGCATTGAATATTCCCGACTACGCCAAGCATGAGATTCATATGCAACCAGGTGGCTATGTGGGTAATGCCTTTGCTGGTCATCTCTATCACTATGGAACTAATGCGTTTTATTCAGCTCGGTCGACTGATAACTATCAAGATCAGCATCATGCACGGTTGGCTGAACAGGTTCCATTGCCGGCCGACGGCAAAGTCATGCGTATTCTTGATATGGGATGCGGACTTGGCCAGTTCGCTGTCGCCCTGAAAGAGCGGTTCCCAAATGCGGAAGTCTGGGGTGTAGAAGTAGGTGGCCCAATGGTCCGTTACGGACATATGCGCGCTGTTGACCAAGGTGTCGCCGTTAATTTTGTTCAAGGTTTGGCAGAGAACACTGACTTCCCTGATGACCATTTCGATATTGTTGCTAGTTACATATTACATCATGAGATTCCAGCAGAGACTTCCCGCGCAGTATTTGCCGAAGCTCATCGCGTACTTCGGCCAGGTGGTCTTTATTTCCCGATCGATTTTTTCACTGGCGGTACCAGGGGTATATCTGGGCCATTCGCACAATATCAGGAATGGAAAGACCACCGCTGGAATAATGAAGTCTGGCGCATGGAATACAAGCAGATGGATTTCGCCGGTGATATGGAACGGGCCGGCTTTGATGTGAATAAAGAGGGGACACCAGCCTGGTATAGTAACCGGAATATATTTGGTACCAAACAGGTGTAGCAGGAGGTTTTGTATGCTGGCTCGTAGTAGTATTCTCGGGACT
>JBJLGL010000012.1:0-157796 GCA_045564915.1 Rhodospirillaceae bacterium | reverse complement strand
AAGGACTGGAGTCAAGAGCTGCGGATCGTTTCGCCACAGGACGGCCGTATGCGCTGGACCGCAGGCTTTAATTATCTTTATGCTCACTCACCTGGTGGGTCTGTATATGGTAACCTGATCATTGGTCCATTCTTTACCGCTGCTATTACCCAGCGTGATGTTCGGACCCCTTCTGTATTTGGAGCGGCATACTTCGACCTGACTGATAAACTGACCCTCAGTGCAGAAGCACGCTATCAGTGGGATAAGATCAGCAACCTGCCGATTATCAATACCCAAGGCTTGCCGGCAAACGCGGCCGAAGTCTCAAATACCTTCAAGAGTTTTGCTCCACGCGTTTCTCTTGATTACAACTATTCCGAAAACTCAACGGTCTACGCCTTGTTCTCCCGTGGTTTCCGTCCTGGTGGCTTCAATACTGTTCTAACTACTGCAAGCCAGGCTGTGCTCGATGCCCTTCGCCAAGTTGTGCCTACAGCAGGCGTAAACTTTGATGAAGAAAAGCTCGACAACTATGAAATCGGGATCAAGTCTACATGGCTTGACGGCCGCGCTCGGACAACACTTGCCCTCTACTACGATGAGTGGCTCAACGGTCAGGTAAGGAATAGTATTCCCATCGTGGCTGATGGTGTTGCCAACCTCGTTGGCTTGACCATCAATAATGGCACTGCTGAGCTTAAGGGTATAGAGTTCGAAGCCCAGTTACAGGCTACTGAGAATTTCACCTTGTCCGGCACTTTCGGCTACAACGACACCGAGGTTAAAGCCTTTGTTTGTGGTGACTGTAATCTAGTATATGGCACGTTTGACGGTGTTGTAGGAAATCGATTGCCATCCGCTCCTAAGTACACCTGGAATTTGTCGGCTGCTTATGAAGATGATTTCATCGGTGATTATGATTGGTATAGCCGCATTGACTATGCTCACCAGGGTAACAGAATGGTTGATTACTCAAATGTTGCGTGGACTTCTCCCTATGACAATATTAACGTCCGCCTCGGAATGCGTAATGAACGCATCTCTCTAGAGGCCTTCGTGCTCAATGCAACTGGTAACGACGAGTTCCTCCAAGGCACGCTTGGGGTTGACTTGTTTACGTTCATTAGGGGTCCAAATCGGAATGAAGTGCGTGTTGGCGCACCAATTCCTCGGACATTCGGTATGCGGGCTTCATATAACTTCTAAGCCTACGGACAAATATCCTAATATGGCGGCCGGGTATTTCCCGGCCGCTTTTTTTATTATCAGCCCTTACTAATCCAGCTATTGCCCGCAATATGTAATAGCCTCGTCCCTCGATCTATTTTCCAACTGTATTGTGTCACGGCTATGCTTCGTTTTACTCATGGTTTTGCGATTTTTCTTCTTTTCTTCAGTAGTGTCCTGACTGTTGACGCGTTTGCACAGGAACAAGAGGTTTCAGCCAGTAGTAGTGCAATTACCCGCTCGAAAGATGGGACTACGACTATTTATCCAGCTAGATATTTCACGCCTTACAATCCATTTAGTTTGAACGATATGCTGCAGCGCATTCCTGGTGTGGCAATTAGTCAGTCTGTTGCTGAAGAAGAACGCCGTGGCTTGCGTGGAAATGAAGACGCTATCCTGATTAATGGACAGCAGGTTACGGGTAAGGATAGCGGTGGAGCCTCTGCGCTACAGCGCATTGCAGCAAGCCAGGTGGACCGAATTGAAATAATTCGCGGGTCATCAAGTGAGGTTCAATCGACCACAAAACGTATAATTAATATAATCTTGCTAGAAGGTAGCGGGGATACTTTTACCTTTACCTTTGCTCTACCAAATTATACGGGCGATGGATCTGCGCGGCCAGGTATGAGTCTGACCTATGGTGTTAGCGACGTAAGACGTAATTACTCTATTGCCTTTCAGGCCTTGCCGAAGTATCGGCCCTGGGAACGTATTAAAGAGACATTTGATCTATCTGGACTACCTATTCTAAATAGCATTGAGACTGAGCAAGCCGATAACTACTCCGCGAATCTCACTGGTCGCTACGAGCAATTATTCCCAGCAGGGTCACGGCTGCAACTAAATGGCCTTCTGCAGTGGAATAATAATGACCTGGAACGTCGCGAAGTACTGCGTCAACCAATGTTGCCACTGGACTTAAACAAACTCTCTGACGTCCTCGAGGTTGATGAGCGTGATCGCTATACAATGGAATTGAGTGTCGACTACAGCCGTCTTCTTGGAGCTGCTGCCACATTTACGATTCTTGGTGTTTATAACTGGCAGGAAGAAAATAAGCAGCGCAGCCTCTTTGACATTGAACCTCTAGATGAACTTATACTTACAGCAGAGGATCGTTTTGATACAAACACAGAAAGCATACTCCGCGGTACATTTGATAAAGAATTTACTCAGTCCCTTGGCTTCCAATTGGGACTTGAGGGGACCATCAATACCCAGAAAACCGAATTTAGCCTGCTCCAGCGTTTGGATGGCATCTTGCAGCAATCACCGATTTTCAATAGCGACGGTAAGGTAACCGAGTACCGGGGCGAGGGATTCTCGGCTTTACGCTGGCGGCCTGCTACCAATATTGAGACGGAATTTGGTATGGCAATCGAAGTTTCCCAAATTACACAGAAAAGTGCCGATATTGATAATGCACGATACTTGGTTTTTGCTAAGCCTACTTTCAGTATGTTTTGGGATATAACGCGCAGAAACAAGTTGCTATTTAAGTTTCAGCGAGATGTTGCGCAGCTTGATTTTAGCTTTTTTGTAGCCAATATAGGCCAGACGGAACAAGAGCTTGAAGCGGGAAACCCAGACCTTAATCCGGTGCGATCCTGGGATTACGAACTTGGTCTGGAGCACAGCCTTGCCGATGGGGCGGGTGTGATAACGGGAACTCTTTTCTATCGCGATGTTCAAGACGTTCGTGGCCGGGTCACCTTTGATGGCCTTGTTTCTCAAATCAGCAATATCGGTGCCGGAATAGAATACGGCTTGGATAGTGAAGTAAGCTTAGATTTCAGTCGTCTTGGCTTGTGGGATGGAGTGTTAACTGCAAACTATCTTAGGCGCCACACATCAGTGGTTGATCCTTTTGAGAGTATTAGCCGGCGTTTCGGTTACACCCCAAACTGGGATGCGAGCGTTCAGTATAGGCAGGAAATCAAAACCCTTATCGATGGTTTCATTAGCTTTGATTATAAACAGACTGGTGATCGCTTTATCAATGATATTGATAAGCGCGACCGTTTATTTACCGAAGGCTCACTGACAGTCACTATTGAGCACAAACTCAATAACCGTTTCCGGATTAATCTGGCATCAAATAATGTACTCAATGCCAAAGAAACACGCGACCGTATGTTTTTTGATAGTGGCTCTGGCGGTATGCGGCAGGTTACTGCAACACGCAAACAGAAAGCTAAGTGGGGTAGGATTTATAATATTTTTCTTAGGGGTACGTTCTAATCACCAAGAAATGCCGTTCACAATGAAGGTATTAAGATTTCTCCAAGCTGCTTATTTGAGCTCTTAGCTGGCTTATTAATCCGTCTAAACCACCAAACTGTCGCATAACGGATGCATAATCCTGGCGATAGGTGATTGCCATACTGACGCCTTCAACAATTATATCAACAATACGAAGGCCGCCCTGGCGCTGGCGCAGTCGCCACTGTACGGAAGCGCTTTGACCCATATCATCAACTATTTCGCTTAGAACGAGGGTACCAGTTTTACCGTCAGGCGCTGTACCTAATATGTTTACCTCCTGTCCATCATACTCGCTGAATCGGCGGGACCACGTGTAAACAATGACATCCTCAAAAAGGGCTACAAAACTTTGTTTCTCTGAATCATCTGCGCGACGCCAGTTGCGTGCTAGGACAAAACGCCCGATAGCTGGAATATCAAAACCATCTCTAAATAATTTACGAAAACGTTTTCTCTTCTCCACATCACTTATATCTGCGGTGAGAATATCTTCGATAGCTACTGCAGTAAAATGATTAATAAAATCTGTCGGGTCCGTACTCCAGGAATCCTCTGCATTCGCGGTATGACACCAAGCGATTACTATAGTAATCATCAATGAACGGATCACTGAGCTGTAGCCTCCGTAATAGGTTTGACTGGTTTTGTACCTAAATCTATCGCCCTATAGTTATCGAATTCGTCAAACTCGTCAAACTCGTCAAACTCGTCCACTAATGGTTCAGGCGCCGGAAGTCCATTCCGAATAGCTTGATCCCGATTTTGGCGATAAGCTGAGCGCACTGCGGCGTAATAATCGATAGATGAGGCTTTTAGTTCATCTAGCACTGGCCCAGCGTTGGTTTTTACATCCACTGCGAATCCGTAAAAATAGCCGATCTGCCACCAAAATGGGTTATCCCCGCGTCCAGCGTAGGCTATTGGGTCTAACGCCAATGTATCAACTGCATACCCTGTTGCGTCCCGAAAACCTGAGGGACCAAGTATGGGCACATAAAGATAAGGCCCTTCGCTAGCGCCCCAAACGGCCAAGGTTTGACCAAAATCTTCAAAGTGGTAGGGCATATTCATATGCTGAGCTACGTCAAAAAAACCTAGAAGGCCTATAGTTGAATTAATTATAAAACGTCCAAGGGTAATCGAGGCTCGTTTCCCTTGTCCTTGCAGCACATCGTTTACCAATGTCACTGGCGTTCGGAAATTGCGCAAGATATTTGTCACACCCAGCCTGCCTGGCTCAGGTATGATGGTTTTGTATACGGCAATAGAGGGATTGAAGATGACTGTGTCTAAACCCTGATCCACCTGCATCATAGCCCTATTCCAGGGCTCTAACGGATCATTGATTTCTTTGAATGCTCTAACGGCTTCTACATCAGAGGTGGGTGGTTCCTTCGCACAGGCACACAATGTAAGAAAGGCAATTATTGAAAGAAAAACACGCACGAGAGAAATCCGAAATAGAGAAGTGCTAGCCACTAAAAAGTCCAAAAACACATGCAGTGAACACCAGCTGTGATCCGCAGAAAACGAGCCATATTAGAGAATAGTTGTTACCACAAAGTGTTATTATTAGCCATATACCTTAACTCGAAGGCCTTCTAATAACGAGCGATAGTTTAATTATTTTTAGTCTTTGTTTTCAAAAATGTGCTGGTGCTGATAGAAAAGCCTACAGATTGTTGCACTAGAAACACAGTAATCAGAGGTTTGTGTGTCCGAGAAACCAACCATCCTTAGCGACGGCTCGCCTCTCATCGAGAAAATTCCAAGCGATGTTCAGGTTTCATTTGAATTTTTTCCGCCTAAGACCGAGAAAATGCACGAAAGGCTGTGGTCTGCGATTACTAGATTAGCACCCCTAAACCCCCGCTTTGTCTCTGTTACCTATGGCGCAGGGGGCTCAACCCGGGAACGGACACATGACACGGTCGTGCGTATTCAAAAAGAAACTGAGTTGGTAGCTGCAGCCCATTTAACCTGCGTCGGATCATCTAGAGATGAGGTGGATGATGTTGCTAGGCATTATTGGGACTCTGGTATTAAGCATATTGTTGCTTTGCGTGGAGACCCGCCCCAAGGCTCAGATTCTTTCCAACCTCACCCAGATGGCTACCCCTATGCGTCAGATTTGGTTAATGGCCTGCGAAAGGTTGCCGATTTTGAAATTAGTGTTGCTGCGTATCCAGAGGTTCATCAGGAAGCGAACAGCGCTGAGGCTGATCTTGATAACCTGAAACGCAAGGTCGGGGCTGGCGCTACTAGGGCTATTACACAGCTATTTTTTGATCCTGACATTTATAGTCGTTTTCGAGACCGTGCTACAGCAGCAGGTATCACGGTACCAATAGTTCCCGGCATTTTACCCATTACCCACGTCGCTCAGAATCTGAAATTTGCTAAGAAGACAGGAACGTCGGTACCAAAATGGTTACTAGAATTATTTGATGGTCTAGATGATGATCCTCAAACACGGGGATTAGTTGCTGCAAGTCTTGCTGTGGAACAGGTTAAACGCCTGGTAGCTGATGGCGTTTCAGAATTTCATTTCTATACCCTCAACCGTGCCGATTTGAGTTACGCTATTTGCCACGCTCTCGGGATCCGACCAAGACCGAGCTGATCTGATCTAGGCAAAAGTATGAATTAGAGATTGGGTAAGCGAACCCTAATCATTACATCATCCGAGGTGATCCAGAATTGCGCCAGGATCTGCTAGAGCTTCCGGGTAATAGCGCTCGGCCATCTCCCTGTAATCACTTGGCAAACCATTTACATTGTAGGTCTTACTCCCAAGAGCATGAGATGTTGTGTGACCAGGGTGGTCTCCCATCTGCATCCATGGCCGCCAACTAGTGATACCGGTATAGCTCAGGGTTGATTTTATACTTGATAGGTTAGGATTCACAACATCATCTTCCTTACCCTTGTAGGTTACTGATTCGCTATACACAACCTTACGATCTTCTGGGTTAGCTGGGATCAGGGTTGCGCTTGATGCTTCTGTAATCCACACATTACCGTCTTTAATAGTGACCGGGCCGAGCCAGCGCTCAAATTTTGTTGAGCCGATAGGGCGCATAGCTGACTCTGAAGTATCGTCAATTTCAGGCGTCTCAGCATTAATCTCTGTTACAGCATGAAAAGATGGTTTTATGATTGAATTGCTTGGCCCTAGAAGTAGTCTTGGAACCTCTACTGATATGCCCGTATAAGGCATCGTGAAACGGTCAAGCAGTTCGCCTGTTTCAAAGTCAGTGTAGAACGCTAGCTCAAAGCTAGTGAGGTTAATGGAACCATCGTCTAATACTTTGTGACGGGCAAAAGTACCGGTTACCATTCCGATTAGCGGCATAATTTCGCCATCGACGACTCCATAACGTCGTCCTTTAAGCCAACCCATAGTGATACGTCCATCTTCATCGCCCCGCATTTTATGAAGAGTTCTCAATACACTTGCTGGGTCTGTTGGATCAAAATGCATAGTTGAGAGAGCCTCAGAAAGTCCAAATATACCGTAGCCGGCTGTGGCAGCTACCGTGCTCTGGGCTAAGAACTGTCTACGGGTGGTGAGAGGCGAACTCTGCAATCTGATTTTCATTTTGGAGGCTTCCGTTTGCTTGGGTCGTGGTGAAGATCGCTAAGTTTAAGAAGACGGGCTAAAATATTGACCTAAGGCCATGGATTATAAATGACCATTTAATTTACGTAGTTTGAAGATGTTATTACAATTAGCAGATTTCCCTACTGGTTTATCAAACCATGCTTAATACTGTATAGAATTATGTCTATCCTCAGTGTCGCTATCCATCGGGTTGATTTCATGATCGCGGCATTCTGTTCTGGGGAACTGCAGGCCCACTAAGGCCTTATGGCATGTAATTGGGAAGAAATACTCTGGGCTCACCGAACCTTATGCTTAAACCTGTTAGGAACTTGGTATTTTTCCGTTTATGGAATCACGTACCGGATGATCGACAGCTATAAAGTTTGTATCTGTGACCATTCTCAAGGAGTGAGGAGCATTAGAGGGTATAACGACGACATCGTGTGGGCCTATTACTTTGGTTTTCCCATTTAGGGTAATTTCCATTTTTCCCTTTATCATCATCAGGACTTCCTCTCCTTCATGGCAGTGTTCATGCAGCGATTCGCCGGCAGAAACGCTATAGTGCCCAAAGGTCATGTTCTTTGAATTGAAAAATTGACCAAAGAAACCTGGTACGGCTTCAATAAGCTCAAGGTCATTCTTATTAAAAAAAGGCATAACAATGTGTCCTGGGTGCTATCTGTGAAAAAGGTGGCGTAAGGGCATGATGCATCAGTAGGATGCAGGCATGCCACAAGAAAATTCTGATCCGTTCTCGTTAGACGAGGTGCCAAAGAATAAAAAAACGGCTATAGGCGCCGCACCTGAACCAGTCTGGCTGTCAGCGCTGAATCCTGAGCAGCGAGAAGCCGTTGAGGTGACGGAGGGGCCGGTGTTAGTGCTTTCTGGGGCGGGAACAGGGAAAACTAGGGTGCTGACTACCCGCCTAGCATATATTCTAGGTAAAGGTTTGGCCCAACCTTGGCAGATCCTTGCTGTAACATTTACGAACCGAGCGGCGCGTGAGATGCGTGAGCGAGTGGGCGAGCTTGTGGGGCCCATGGCCGAGTCCTTATGGCTGGGAACCTTTCATGCTCTTGGTGTTAAAATTTTACGCAAGCATGGTGAATTGATAGGGTTGAGACCTAATTTTACCATTCTCGATACGGATGATCAGATTCGTCTCCTCAAGCAAGTGATGGAGGCTGAGAATATTGATTATAAGAAATGGCCAGCTCAGGTTTTGCTTGGCGTTATACAGCGATGGAAGGATAAAGGCCTGACTCATGACAGAGTAACGCCAGCTATGGCAGGGGATTTAGCCGCTGGCCGCGCGGTACATTTATATCGGCAATATCAGGACCGTTTGACTACGCTCAACGCTGCCGACTTTGGTGATCTTTTGCTACATTGCCTTACCGTATTCCAAGATCATCCCGAGATTCTTGAAGAATACCAGGACCGATTCAAATATATTCTAGTTGATGAGTATCAAGATACGAACGTTGCACAATATTTGTGGTTAAGGCTTTTGTGTCAAAAGAAATGCAACCTATGTTGTGTTGGGGATGATGATCAATCCATCTATTCCTGGCGCGGTGCTGAGGTTGGTAATATTCTGCGCTTTGAAAAAGATTTTAGTGACCCCAAGATCATCCGTCTGGAACGGAATTATCGCTCTACGCCCTCTATTTTAGCTGCTGCTTCCCACCTTATTAGCCACAACAAGGACCGTCTTGGTAAGACGCTTGTATCAGCAGGGAAAACGAATACTGAACTCATCGATCCTGTTACCGTTCGCGGGGCTTGGGATGGCCCAGACGAGGCGCGTTGGGTGGTAGAGGAAATAGAAGCGTCGCAATCAAAGGGCGGAAAACTGGCTACTATGGCCATATTAGTGCGCGCTGGTTTTCAGATGTTGGAATTTGAGGAACGCCTTATAACTACTGGGGTGCCCTACATTGTTATTGGTGGCCCACGGTTTTACGAACGCAGGGAGATTCGCGATGCTATTGCTTATCTCCGTTGTGTTCATTCTCCTAATGATGACTTAGCTTTTGAACGTATAATTAACAAACCCAAACGTGGAATCGGAGAAACCTCAGTTCAGAAAATTCATTTATTTGGCCGCTCTGCTGGATTGAGCCTCGCTGAAGCTGCAGCTCAACTTTGTGAAAGTGATGAACTGCGCGCTCAGACACGCAAATCGCTAGGTAGCCTAATAAGGAACATTAATATGTGGCGATCTTTGAGTGGAACCATGTCCCCAGCTGAACTCGCTGCGCAGGTGTTGGATGAGTCTGGCTATACTGAGATGTGGCAACGTGACACGTCACCAGAGGGCCCTGGACGTCTAGACAATCTTAAGGAATTTGTTGGCGGGCTAGAAGAATGGGACACCATAGCTGGGTTTCTCGATCACGTAAGTTTGGTGATGGATAATGAAAATCGGTCTAGCGATGAAGCCGTGACTATTATGACTCTACATGCTGCGAAGGGACTAGAGTTCGACACCGTCTTTCTACCTGGCTGGGAAGAAGAGATTTTCCCCCACCGTCGAGCGTTAGATGAGGGTGGTAGTGCAGCCTTGGAGGAGGAGCGCAGACTAGCCTACGTTGGGCTCACCCGCGCGCGCCAGAAGGTGCTTGTCTCGTTTGCGGCCAATCGCCGAATCTACAACCAGTGGCAAACTAGCTTACCTTCACGGTTTGTCTCTGAACTGCCGGAGGATCATGTTGATTATATTTCTCCTGGAGGCCTGATGGGCTTGTCGAATGACAGCTTCTCTGAAAATCTGAACACAGATATGCGGAACTATAGCCCACGACCCACACAGCTGATTGACAGTGAAGATTGGCAAGTGCAAAAGTCTGCTAGCAGCGTTACGTATGAAGTTGGTATGCGTATTTTTCACCAGAAATTTGGCTACGGTATTATCAAAGAAATTGATAATTGCCGCCTTACAATATCTTTCGATAAAGCAGGCCAGAAAAAAGTATTAGATAGCTTTGTAGAGCTTACTTAAGGCGTTCCTTAATAATGAAAAAAATACAGCGGTGGAAGTGCTCTTCAGAAGGGGAGCTCTGGGGGTTTAGAGCCTTTCCACCGCCAACTGCCCGAACCAAAACCATTTCACTAAAGAAACCATATTCGCTAGGGCAATTAGTTTTAATCGATCACAAAACCTAGTAACGCCTTTAACTGATACACACTATTTACGTCTCTGAGTGAGCTTTGGATCAGAGTGACGATGTAAGTAAGTTTAGCCTGTGTGTCATCCAGTCTAGTCGTCTAGAGCAAATCAATAGTGTTAGGATCTGGATATATACCGTAGTCATAGTAGCCCTACGTAGGGTTCTACGTTTCTGCTATTAATACATAGGTGCTTAACTTGGTTAGGCCTCTATGTGGATCTTATTTTTGTCATAAATAATAAGTGCCTATATGAAAATCCCCTTCAACTCATACTCTTATATAATCTTTTCTTAGTATGACATGGACAGTTTCCTATAAAGTTGTCTTTGATGAGAGGCCCGACCCATACGGTGAAGCTCTATATGATAGAGCGTTAGCGGTTTCTTTTTTTCAAGATCCAGAGGGGCCGATATCTTCATGGCAAATCGACGTTTTGTTTGAGCAGGAACCAGATCCTGCTGACTTGGCTGCTCGGCTTGCAACCGTTGCCGCGCAATATGGGCATGAGCACCCAACTATAACGATCATACCGACACCAAAGAGGGATTGGGTCTCTGAGACACTTTCCTCATTTAAGCCGATAAGAATTGGGCGTTTCTATGTACATGGTAGCCATCACAGGGGTAGTGCTCCGCTTAATAGTCTCCCATTGATAGTTGATGCGACCATAGCATTTGGCACAGGTGAACACCCCACGACTAAAGGATGTCTACTCGCCCTGGATAGTTTAGCGAAGAGGAGTCGGTTTAGGCGGCTAATTGGGCAAACGGGAGGAACACCTATTCTTGATATTGGTTGTGGTACAGCTATTCTAGCCATGGCAGCTGCCCGCTGTTGGCCGGTCAACGTCTTAGCCACTGATATTGACACAGAGGCTGTTGGTGTCGCCCGGATGATGGTTATTATAAACGGCTTGGCAGCAAGGGTTTTTATCGTCCGGGCAAATGGCTTCGCGCACCGTCAGATAACAGCTAGAGCACCCTATGCATTGATTACAGCAAATATTCTCGCTCGCCCACTTTGTGCTATGGCTCGTGACCTGAGCATAGCACTAGCTCCGCGCGGACGCCTCATCCTTTCGGGGATACTGTTGAGGCAGATTCCCATGGTCCGCAGTGCCTATCAACTATGTGGTCTATCGCTCGAGAGGAAAATATCTATCGGTGAATGGTCAACCTTAGTCTTCAAACGTTGAAACTTTGCCTTTTGGCCCTTAGCCTCCTCTCCTATGACCGATATCGTTCAAAATCCAAGAATTGATTGCCATAAGAATCGTCTGGGTGCGCTGCGGGCTTATCTCGAAAGCGTCAACGTCGATGGCTATATCGTGCCGCATGGTGATGAATATCAGAGCGAATTTATTGCCCCTTACGCTGAGCGTTTAGCTTGGCTGACGAATTTTACTGGATCCGCTGGTCTTTCAATTATCCTGCTTGATAAGGCTGCACTGTTTGTTGATGGGCGTTATACGTTGCAGGCGGAGACTGAGGTTGATGAGACGCTTTACACTATTCGTCATGTGACAAATGAACCTGTTGGCGTTTGGTTGAGTGAGTCCTTGTCCAATTATCAAAGGCTCGGGTTTGATCCACATCTGCATACACCAGCTCAGATAAAATCGTTTCGCAAGGAGTGTGATAAGATAGGAGCTAAACTAATAGCTTTGTCGGAGAATCCCATTGATGCGGTTTGGCAAGATCGGCCGTCAAAGCCGCAAGCCCTGGCGATAATTCACCCATTAGAAATTGCGGGCCAGTCTCATGAGGAGAAAAGGACAGAAATTGGCAGGACCCTAAGCAAGGATGGCTACGATGCCTTCCTATTGACCGCTCCAGACTCGTTGTGCTGGTTGCTAAATATCCGGGGGACTGATGTGGACAATACGCCTTTGGTTTTAGCATCGGCACTTTTATTTTCTGATGGAAAACTGATCCTATTCATAGACCCCGCAAAGGTATCAGATGACTTATGCCAACACCTTGGTTCTGATATTAGGCTAGCCGCTGTTGATGAGTTAGGTGTAATTATTGGTGAATTTGATGGGGTAGTTCGTTCTGTTGCTGTTGATACTGCTACTGTATCACATTGGGTGCTCGACCAGCTTGAATCAGCTGGTGTTGAAGTAACTCAAATTGAAGACCCGTGTGCACTTTCTAAGGCATGTAAGAATGAAATTGAAGTTGCTGGTATCCGTGCTGCCCATGTCCGCGACGGAGCTGCGCTGACGAACTTCCTAGCCTGGTTAGATCATGAAGCGCCAAATGGTAAGCTGACGGAAGTAACGGCCGCAGAAAAGCTAGAGCAATTTCGTCGTGAGAGTGATTTATTTAGGGGCCCAAGCTTTAACACTATATCCGGTGCCGGTGCGAACGGAGCGATCATTCATTATCACGCCACGGAACAAACTGATACGCCTATAGTTGGAGACATGCTTTATCTAGTAGATTCAGGGGGACAGTATCCTGATGGCACGACAGACGTTACACGTACAATCGCGATTGGTACCCCGACTTCTGAACAGAAACGGCGCTTTACCCAAGTGCTAAAAGGTCACATTTCGATAGCTACCGCCAGTTTTCCAGAGGGCACTTCAGGAGGACAACTTGATGGATTTGGTAGGGCTGCGCTGTGGTCTGATGGTCTAGACTATGATCATGGCACTGGCCATGGCGTAGGTGCTTATCTATGCGTACATGAGGGACCGCAGCGTATTGGGAAAGCTGGTTCTGGTCCAGCATTGAAGTCGGGTATGGTGGTATCTAATGAGCCTGGCTACTACAAGACTGGTGAGTTTGGTATCAGAATTGAGAATCTAATAGTGGTGCAAAAGGCTGACAAACTATCTCATGCGGAAAAACGTTTTCTGGAGTTTGATACTATTACTCTCGCACCTATTGACCTTAGGTTGGTAGACGAAAGCCTTCTAACTACTGATGAAAAGTCTTGGCTAAATGCATACCATGTCCGTGTATGCGAAACACTTTCACCTTTGGTAGCGCCGGAAACTCTACCTTGGCTCGCTCAGGCCACACGGGCTCTGTAAAGCTTCGATAACAAGCGGGCGATTGATTTGGACTTGGGTATGAAAAGGGAGCTATGCGGGTAAACCGGACTAAAACCCTATAAAAAAGAAGTATATTAGTAG
This sequence comes from Rhodospirillaceae bacterium, assembly GCA_045564915.1. Classification (GTDB taxonomy): domain Bacteria; phylum Pseudomonadota; class Alphaproteobacteria; order Rhodospirillales; family Rhodospirillaceae; genus JAQWRV01. Next base: position 144,387 of record JBJLGL010000012.1, on the reverse strand, counting down.
AAAGCTAAACCAAATTGGGGTGGTAGGATTGTGTATACTCACCAATTAACCGATTCATATAGACTAATCGTGTTCTTAGATGTATTTCATTCACTAACCGGTTGTGCAGGAATCTGATACAACTACTATCTCAGGAGCCTGACTTTCTCCTAGTTTTCTTCTCGCCTCGGGGGGGGTGAATAAATGACCAAACGCTATACAAAGACTATCGAAGCGACTGCTATCTTGGCGCTTGTGGCTTGGTGTGCAGAGACTACACCGGCGTTTTCGCAGCAAGTTGCTCTGGAAGAAATTGTTGTTACAGCGCGTAAGCGTGATGAATCCATTCAGGACATTCCCATCTCTATTACTGCTTTTACGGCTGCAGATATCGAGAAACGTGGCTTGCAGTCCATGACCGATATCGCCTTGAGTACGCCTGGCTTCAATTTTGAAAACTTCGGTAATTCCGGTGCTACGGCACCTGTTATCCGCGGCGCCACGCAAGTGGCCGGTGGTTTTGAGCAGAATGTCTCTTTTTTCTATGATGGTGTCTATCTACCGCGTAACTATGTCACTGATCTCGGTTTTGCGAATGTAGAACGTATCGAGGTAGTCAAAGGACCGCAGAGTGCCCGCTATGGCCGGAATGCTTTCATGGGCGCTGTTAACTATATCCCAAAGAAGCCGACCGAAGAATGGATGGTTGAAGGTAGTCTGACGGCTGGTAATTATGACCGTTACGATGTCTCAGCTGCGGTATCAGGTGCCGTTGTTCCTGAAGTATTGCGTATTAGAGCTTCAATTGAATACTCTGAATATGATGGTAGCTGGAAAAACAGCCATCCTTTTGCAGACATAGATTTTAGTCCTGGGACTAACACCAGACTTGGTGGCTATGAAAAGACAATTTTTAGCGGCGCTGTGGAGATCATTCCCACGGAGAATCTGCAGATTGAACTGTCCTACTCTAACTATGATTTTAACCGTGAGCATAGCGCGCAGAATTGGTTCGGTGAGCTCAATGCGGAATCAAATCTCATGAATTGTGGCCAGTTTAATCCGGATGTGCGTCCTGCAGGTTCCGGCCTCGGTGGCGGTGGGCAGTGGTTCCGATTATTCTGTGGAGAATTGCCTGTTCGGGGTATCCCCATTGATCCACGTGGTTACGCGCAGCAACTTGATAGCGAGTTCTTCCGTGCATCTATAAATTGGGAAATCAGTGATGATTTGAATTTTGAATACACTTATGGCCGTATTGAAGCGGACAATTTCCACTTTGGGTACAAAGACTCCACAATTGCTTGCACTTTCTTTGTCCCTTGGTGTGTGTTCGAAAGTGGGGCTCTAGGAAATTTCTCAACAGACTCACATGAAGCTCGTTTCGTGTTTGATCAGGGTGGCAACGTTAATGCTGCTTTTGGGATTTCCTATTTTGATAGTACTGACTTTAGAACGGCTAACTTTGGCGCTGCGCCAGTTTTAACATCTGTTCCGACTGGCCCGCTTGATGTGTTAGATAATAGTGGGTTTATTTTTAAGGTTGATCTCTTGAATATTGCTACCCAGACAAAGGCTTGGTCTCCATTTGGAGAAATCAACTTCTCATTTATGGAAGACCGTTCGCGAGTAAGTCTTGAGGCCCGTTATACTAGCGACAAGAAGAAGGAATTTAACTTGGCATCAGGCGGCGGTACTGGGGGGCTAAACACCTTTTCTGGTAATATTCTGGAAGGCACGTTCAATAACTTCACGCCACGTATTACCTACGAGTATGATCTGACTTCAGACAACTTGCTTTTTGTGTCCGCTGCTAAGGGTGTGAAATCCGGTGGGTTTAACGGAGCGGCAACACTATCAAAAAATATACCGTTCGATGATGATAGCAACTGGACCTATGAACTGGGTGTAAAGAATACCTTCAGTGATGGGCAAGCCCAGCTTAACGCTACATTATTCCTTGTAGATTGGAATAATGTGCAAATTCTGGCTGCTGATGAGGGCAACCCAGCGCCGCTCTCCCGGAGTATCGTGCGTAATGTGGGTGATGTAACGTCCAAAGGCTTCGAAATAGATGGAGCTATTGCCGCGACTGAAAACCTTGGTTTTTACGGTACAGTGTATTATGGCGATGCCAATTACGCGGATGGTACTATTGATGGTCGTTGGGGCCGCGTGCCTTCTGTCTGTGATGACGTGGTGTGTAACATTAATGGTGATATCGGCGGCAATCAGATGGAAAGACAGTCAGAATTCCAGGCTACCCTGGGTGGTGAATGGACCGACGAATTACCAGGTAACATGGATATTGACTATTTTATTCGTGCTGACTTGGGACACCAATCTAAGATGTATGGTGAAGCTGTGAATCTCTCCATTGTGCCTAGTCGTACACTCGTTAACGCTAGCGCTGGTATTGTCGGTAGTGGATACGATCTCACATTCTGGGTGCGGAATCTTTTCGACAAAAGTTATATTTCGAATGTACTAGTCCAGCAGCCTAATGTTGCGTACAACGCATACTTTGGGGAGCGGCAGACTTTTGGTCTAACGTTGAATGTTCGCTATTGATCTTTCAATGAGGCCCCTATGGGCTGTAGGTGTAATTTTGGGCGGCGGGTTGCTCGCCGCCCAGGTTACGGTTGTGGCACAAGATAATACAGTTGTTACACCGCTACTTCCAATGAATCGTCCGGACTCTGGTCCTACTGTTTTCCAGAAAGAAATGAATGTAGCACCCCTTGCAAGGGCAACTATTTTCGTCCGTGACATCGAAGAATCTCTTAAGCTTTACCGCGATATCATTGGGCTAAAGCCCATGTTTGATAATTATTGGAAAGGTAGTGGTATCAACGCCATAATGGGGACGGACGGCCTAGAACTCCGTGCTACGGTACTTATGGCTGGGGAATCCGTGCAAGGTAATCTTGGCATCTATCAACTTTATAATGATGAACACCTACCCGCGGCGTCGCAGCAGACCACGGACACCCGGACTGGTGATTTCGCGTTAGTGTTTCCGACCAATGATATTTACCGCCTAACTGCAGAGATCGAGGCCGCAGGCTATCCTATAGTATCTCCACCTGTTCCACTAATTATTCGTGAGGAGTATTCAGTGCAGCCGGTAGAAATGATGTTCCGCGATCCAGACGGCGTATTGGTTAATCTTGTGCAGGCCGGTATTCTTAAACAGAAAGAAAATTAATACCTTGTCATAGCCGCTAAGTTTCTTCGTGAGACTATGTATGAGTGCGATCGTGTTTATACAAGTAGCGTGCCAGTTGTACTCTTTTGATAACCTGTCTATGAAAGAAGGGTCTTCCCATGAAAAACCCATTCCATCCAGGCAATGCTGAGCCAATACTGGACCGCCGCGATTTCTTTGCCGGTGTAGCAGCTGGTACGGCCTCTATTCTGGGATCTAGCATGCTTGGTGGGCGGGAGGCTCATGCAAACTGGGGTTTAATTGCTCCGGGCCCAGTGCCAGGGAAAGAGTTTGACGGGAGTAGACTAGTTAATAAACCGCATGCCTATGAGGTAATGGAACGAGAAGGAGTTGACGGTATCGTCGCCCTGAATCCAGTCAACGTTTTTTACCTAGGCAATTACTTTAGTTACGAACTACAGAAGTTAAGAGCTATTCCAAGTTTTGCAGTTATGCCACGGGACCCCAATCACCCATCATTCCTTGTCGTAGCAGCATCTGATCTTTGGTTTATTGCCAATGGAGAACGTGAACATCCAGAAATAATTCCTTATGGTGTGCCAGGCGGTTGGGAGAATTATTCTAATCCTGATCTATGGAGCCAAGAGCCGACATCCAGTAATTTTGCACGTATTCCAGAAACGACTGAAGCCCTCACCGACATTGAAAAGGGATGGTACGAGCTAGAAAAGCGTTGGGAAACTGGCAAGGCTGCAACCCCTGAATGGGGGCTTGTTCATGCCCTTAGGGAAGCTGGCCTGATTAATGGTAAGATTGCGGTCGATGACATGCGTATCGCTGATATTCTCAACACACTTGGTCAGGATAAGGTGACCTGTGTCCCTGGCGACAATACCTTCCGTAAAATCCGCATGATTAAGTCTGACGTAGAGATTAAGCATATGCGACATGCAGCTAAGGTTAATCAGGACGCATGCTTGTCCATGTTGTCCCAGGTTGAAGTTGGCATGACTAAGGCGGATATTGATAACATATTTATGATTGAGGCTGCCAAGCTTGGCGCTAAGGCCATGTGGATTGCTTGTGGCACAATTGGTGGATTTCGACATGGCAGCGTGGTTGAGGGCCAGGCTATGATGGTTGATGCCGTTAGCCAGTTTAACTACTACCATGGAGACTTTGGCCGCACTTGGTGTGTGGGTGAGCCGCCTCAGGAACTCCAAGAACGCATGCGGTTGACCGAAATTGCTCGTCAAGTAGCTCATGAAACGGTGCGACCGGGCCTACTTTATTCTCAATTACGTGAGAAGGTTACGGGGACCGTTAGGAAGGAGAGTAAGAATGGTTGGGCTATGGGGGTTGGACCTCATTCTGTTGGTTTACAACATACCGATCAAGCCTATCGGGATGGGCTACCATTTGTCGTTAGCGACGATCTAACTTTTCAAGAGAATATGACCTTGACGATCGATTTGCCCCAAGTTGAGATTGGCTGGGGCGCCACACATTTAGAAGATTTAATTCTCATTACCCATGGTGGGTTTGAGCCCCTCGGCACTATGGACGATGCACTTCTAGTCTTGTAACCTTATTAGGTTATATGAAGTACTTAATCTAAGTGCCAATTGTGTCATCCACCATGAAGTTGGGTCCCACTGATGAGGTCTATGAATTCCCTCTCATTGATGACATTTATTCCATGGGTTTTGGCTTGTTTAAGTTTAGCTCCCGCTCCAGGCCCTGCGACTACTAGATCTGTATTGGTTGAAACCGAACCCGAGACCTTTGCCCCTAGCGAGAGTGCCCTAGATTTAGCTTCGCTGCGTGACATGGTCTCAAGAGTGCCAGTAAAGACAAATATTTTACCCGCAATCAGTGAGTTATCCTGTTCTAGGACCTCATACGTTTCTATCGTTAGCTCCTGCTCGAGTCCGTTAAGAACGTCTTGGTTCCTTGGTTCAGAAAAGAATGCTAATAGATCCTTAGACACAGATGTGCCAACGCTCTCAATATTGAGTAGGTTAGCGTAAGCATCAGAATTCTCATCCTGTGCTTTCTCTATCGCATCACGCAAAGCACCGATAGATCCGTATGCACCGGCCAGCAGACGCGCAGTAGCTTGTCCAATTTGACGTATTCCCAGGCCATATAAGAGGCGATCGAGACCCACACTACGTTTTTCTTCGATAGCCTGTAGCAAATTGGTAGCTGATGTTACACCCCAACCTTCTTTAGTCCTCAATGGTGTTGGATTATTTGGATCAGCTTCGCGTTTACCTAAAGTAAAAATATCGACCGGATTATTAATTAGGCCATCAGCGTAGAAGGTCTCGATATTCTTTGCCCCGAGACCTTCGATATCCAGGGCATTGCGTGATACGAAATGCTTAAGCCGCTCTACTGCTTGCGCCTTGCAAACTAGGCCGCCGGTGCAGCGTCGAACTGCTTCGTCCTGTTCGCGGACGGCGCGACTACCACAGATTGGGCATATCTCAGGATAAACATAGGCCTCACTACTGTGTGGACGTTTATCACCGAGGACTTTAACAATCTGTGGTATTACGTCGCCAGCGCGCTGGATGAGGACCCAATCTCCTTCTCTTACATCCTTACGCGCAATCTCATCTTCATTGTGTAAAGTCGCGTTGGCTACTACTACACCGCCTACATTTACAGGTTTAAGGCGGGCTACTGGTGTTAGTGATCCAGTCCTCCCAACTTGGATATCAATTTTTTCAAGTAATGTTTCTGCCTGCTGCGCTGGAAACTTATGTGCTACCGCCCAGCGCGGAGCGCGGCTGACAAAACCGAGTCGCTGCTGCCAGTCAAGCCGATTAATCTTGTAGACAACGCCATCTATATCATAAGGCAGGGTCGCACGCTGCTCTGCAATCCTGGAATAGGCTGTCAAGACTTCTTCGACTGATGTGCAGACATCGGTTAGGGGGTTCGTCGGGAAACCCCAGCCTTTCAGGCGGGCAAGAAATTCCTCCTGACTTTTCCAGTCAATTGGATCCGCTTCACCCCAAGCATACGCGAAAAGTGCTAAGGGCCGCGATCTCGTCACCTCATTATCAAGTTGGCGCAGAGATCCAGCGGCAGCATTGCGAGGGTTAGCAAACACTTTTAGACCTTTGTATTCCTGTAAGGAATTAAGAGACTGAAAATCATCCTTGGCCATGAACACTTCACCTCGGACTTCAATAACCTTCGGTACCTCGCCCCTCAATCTGATTGGTAAGTCACGGATAGTTTCGAGATTAGCGGTTATATCCTCGCCCTCCAGACCATCGCCACGTGTTGCGGCGATGCTTAGCTCGCCGTTCTCATAGCGTGCTGAGAAAGATACACCGTCAATTTTAGGTTCAGCAACGAGTGCAACCGTTTCGTTCTCATCCAGACCAAGAAAACGGCGTATACGAGTACAGAAGTCTGAGACGTCTTGATCAGAAAATACGTTACTCAGAGAAAGCATAGGCACAGAATGTTGTACTTTTCTGAACCGGGCGGAAGGTAAGGCACCGACCCTATTACTAAGACTATCGCTCCGAGTTAGTTCAGGAAACCGAGCTTCGATCGCTACATATCTGGCTTTTAGGGCATCGTATTCAGCATCTGTAATAGACGGTGCATCATCTTGGAAATAGCGCTTATCATGTGCACTTATCTCTACAGCTAGATACTCAAGTTCTCTTCCCGCTTGAGTGCTGGATAGGTCTTCAATGGGCAGGGAAGAAGGGTCATTAACCATTCTGTGAACTTCCCGCCATCAGTGCGTCTGCGGCACCTCGTGCTTCATCCGTGATATCGGCTCCAGAAAGCATCCGTGCTATTTCTTCCCGACGCGCATCGGCAGTGAGGTGCAAAACACGGGTTGCTGTGAGGGGGCCCTTGTTTACTTTAGTGACGCGCCAATGGCTGTCTGCTCGTGCAGCAACTTGTGGTGAATGAGTAACCACCAGAACTTGTACAGTATTAGCTAAACGGGCAAGGCGTTCGCCCACAGCTGATGCGGTTGCGCCGCCGATACCAGAGTCTACTTCGTCGAAGATCATCACAGCGGGTAGCTGGCTTCTAGAGACGACTACCTTAAGTGCTAACAGAAAGCGCGCAAGTTCACCCCCTGAGGCAATCTTGTTAAGAGGGCCTAGCGGCATACCCTCGTTAGTTCTAGTCTCAAACACTATCCGGTCGCAGCCAGTTGCAGACCACTCATTCTCAGGTAAGTTATTGATTGCTATGGCAAATTCAGAATTATGCAGATGTAGCTCTGGGAGTTCGTCTAAGATCGCACCAACAAGAATATCACCCGCCTTATGCCGAGCTTGTGTTAGCGCTCTTGCAGCCTGGATGAATGTTGCCCTCGCAGCTTGCTCAGTCTTAGCCAAGCACATCAGGTTATCCTCACCCCTCTCGATTGTTTCCAATCGGTACATTATTTTATCTAGTGTATCGGCTAAGAGATCAACAGCAACCTTATGTTTTTGAGCTTGGGCCTTTAAAGCGAATAATCTTTCCTCAGCAGCCTCGAGCTCTGCAGGGTCAATGTCGAAGGCTGCAACAGCTTCATCAAAACAACTAAATGCTTCTGATACCTCAATAGCTGCTCGCTCTAGTGCCTCAGAGATGGCGTCAAGTCGACCTTCAGCCTTTGGGGCTACACGATCTAGTTCGCTGCGTGCAGTACGTAAAGCGCTGTCAACGTCAGACGGTTCTACTAATATCCGCCGAGCGGTTTCGAGTGCTGATAATATTTGCTCTCCGTGTCTGAGTAATGCCCGTTTAGCCGTAAGCTCAGATTCCTCGCCACGCACCGGGGCAAGGCGTTCAAGTGTAGATGCATCGGAACGTAACTGGTCCTCTTCCGCATTAGTCTCGCGTAAGAGTTTTTCAGCAGTTTTGAAGTTCTTACGGCTCTCTTTCCAGGCTGTCCAAGCCGCTTGGCAGACCTTATCCACTTCTGATCCTGAAGTGACGTGCCGAAAACGGTCAAGCACGGTGATGTGCGTATTTGGATCCATTAAACCATGGGTGTCGAATTGGCCATGAATCTCCACTAAAGTTGATGTGATATTGCGCAGCAAAGTGACACTAATTGCTTGATCATTAATGAAAGCACGACTACGGCCGTCTTTACCTAAGGCACGGCGCACAACGATAATGTCGTCGATTATGGAGATGTCTTGATCTGCAAGTAGGGTTCTAGCTGGGTGGGCTGCAGGGACGTCAAACACAGCTGTAACTGATAATTTGCTTGCACCCGGTCTAACTAATGAACTATTGCCCCGTTCTCCGAGGGCAAGGCCGAGAGAGTCTAGAAGTATGGATTTTCCCGCGCCGGTCTCTCCTGTCAAGACACTAAGACCACAGCTGAATTCGAGATCAAGCTTATCGATCAAAACGACATCGCGAATAGATAGCGAGGCAAGCATGGTCAGGTGAACCTACCAGATGCTCCACCAGGGTTTGTCGCTTGAGTCCTGTATCGCCTGGACCTCAGCTTTCTGGCGGTCTCGTTCTGCCTTACTTATACCAGCAAAGACGTAGGCATCTTCATACCAATCACTACCTGGATAATTGTATCCGAGCACAGCGGCGGTACGTTTCGCTTCATCTCTCAGACCAAGGGCTGTATATGCTTCAACCAGACGAAATAGTGATTCTGGGGTGTGTGTAGTATCACCGTAGTTATCTATGACGCTTTTGAAGCGATTGATAGCCGCTAAATACTGCTGTCTTCTTAGGTAGAAACGACCAACTGTCATCTCCTTACCAGCGAGGTGATCCCGAGTAAGATCAATTTTGAGCCGGGCATCGCGTGCATAAGGAGTTTCTGGGAATCGGTTAATCACATCTTGTAAGGCTTCGAGTGCCTGGCGAGTCATATCCTGATCGCGTTCAACATCTGAGATTTGTTCATAGAAACACAACGCCTTCAAGTAATAGGCGTAGACTACGTCAATATTGCCTGGATGGACCTGAATAAAACGATCGAGTGACGCCATGGCATCATCATATTTATTGTTCATATAATGGGAATAGGCCGCCATTAATTTGGACTTGGTCGCCCAAACCGAATAAGGGTGTTGGCGTTCCACCTCATCAAAAAAGTATGAGGCATCGCGGTAGCGACCTTCCTCCAGGTATTCTGTGGCCTGATTGTATATCTCGTATACGGTGAGTTCTCGATATTCAGGCTCATCATCTGAAGAACAGCTACTAACTGCGACGAGAGCTAGAATAGCGAAAGCGGATCGAATAAAGGGCGGGCGATGACGATGTGCCATGGCTTGTCAGACTATGTTGTATAAGGTTTCGTAGTATACCACTGAAGACTAGGGTGTCAGTAGGTAGGCGTCTATCCTAAGGCAGCTTTTTGTAATGGCTGTACTAGGTCTTCATCGCCAGAAATCCCGTCTTCATATGGAGCATCAATCAATTCCCAGTTGGATTTATCAGCAAAGACCATACGCAGAAGATTAGCAGTATCTGCATGGCTAGAGCATAGGCCATGGAAATGTCCAATCAGGCGATGTCCTGTAAGGTAAAGATCTCCTACCGCATCCAAAGCTTTATGCCGTACGAATTCATTCGAATGACGCAGACCATCTTCATTTAGAATGCGGTCACCGTCGACAACGATCGCATTTTCCAAGCTACCGCCACGTGCCAACCCCGCTTCCCGCAAGGCGGTGACGTCTGACAGAAAGCCGAATGTTCTCGATTTACTAATTTCTGACTTAAAAATATCGCGGCCTATAGTGAATTGGCAGGATTGGCGGCCAACCGCTGGTGCTGTAAAATGAATCTCGAAGTCAACGCTTAATTGGTTTTCTGACGGCGCCAGTCCAACTTCCTTGGACCCATTCCGATAAAGTACCGGCCGAAGTATACGGATGGCCTGACGGGGGCTATCTTGTTCCTTGACCCCTGCGCATTCCACAAGGAATACAAATGGTGCGGCACTGCCGTCCATAGCGGGAACTTCGGGCCCATTTATTTCGATTAGGGCATTATCAATCCCCATGCCATAACAAGCTGCCATAAGGTGCTCTACCGTGGCGACACTGATACCATTATTGCAAGCTAGTACGGTACACATGCGGCTATCAGCGATTTGATCCCATCGGGCGGGAATTTCTGATCCTCCACCAACAAGGTCGACACGTTTGAAAATAATTCCTGTATTTGCCGGTGCGGGGTGCAGTTTCATTGATACCCGAACCCCAGAATGGAGGCCAATACCGCTACAACCAATAGATGACTTAAGAGTCCGTTGATTATTAGACCGTGCATTAAGAGGGGTAACTGGCTTATTAGAATTCACATCTATCCCGATGCTAGGGTTGCTGACGTCAAGGGCCATAGGTCACCGTTATTTCTTGTAACAAACAATTTTCTTAGGCACACGTCTGCACCCGGACAGTTAGGGTACGTGGCTAGCAACCCCGTAAGAACCGTGCAACACAATCATTGTTGCAGATTGTAACGCTTTGACAAGTAAAAAGTTTCTGACTTTTTAGCCTATAAAATTTAGATTTTGTCCAGCCTTTTTTCTATACTAATTTGATACCCTATAAATGGTTTTATGTCAGTTATCCACACTCTAAAGGTGACAAAAAAAGAACCGAGGGTCTTAGCACCCTATATGCCGCGCAGTAGTACTGACAAGGAAGGCTATTTTTGACCGAATAGCCTCAATTTGGCTGTATTTTGGGATCTAGAGAGTAATAATTACTATTCAAGGTATAAGAAAAGGCCCGCCTGCTGGCGGGCCTTTTCAATACCTCGGTGAGGCGATCTATCCCCTTCATAGGATCGTCACCAAGGTAAGGGTTACATATCTAATTAGCCTGCCGTCTCAGGAAAGCAGGTATTTCAAGCTCATCTTCATCATGCGATATAATGGGACGATCAGCAGGGTTGATGGCTACAGCGACATTCGATTTTGGTGCAGGTGCTGGGGATGGGCTCGCTATGGGCCCTGTTTCTGGCTCTCCCGTGGTAGGCAAATCCTGCGCCTGGGGGCTTTCGGTATTGGAAGGCTCAACTTCTTCCTTACCTCTTGCCATACTTCTGTAACGACTAAACAGGCTTAATTTCCCGCTTTCTACCTTTTGGGGAGGCTCTTCTTGTTCACTCAAGTGAGTCTCTTCATCAGACGAAATCATTCCTTTAGTAATTGATGTAGCAGGCTGGATTATCGGTTGCTGGGCTATTTCGGCCACTGGTATAGCCTTTGGTATAACCGGCTCCTTGGGTATGAAAGTGTCGGAGGGGGTTCGTGGCGTATAAGTGGCCGGTGGGTCCTGTGGTTTAGGGGTAATCGCCGGTGCTTTTGCCATAGCCTCCGCGATTTTATCTGTTTGTGCTACTGGAGCACTAGGTGCTGCACTTTGACGAGTTGATATTGCAACGCGTTCGGCAAGGTTGAGTTCCCCTGGGGGTGGTTGGGTAGTCGCGGTTGCCGGGGCAAGCGTTGCACCATGACTGTTTCCAGGGATTCTCATAGATGAAGCGGTACTTTGTCGTCCATCTGGACCATCACCCAATACTTTCTGCGCAATTGTAGTAGGGCGTAACTCAGCTTGTTCAATATTTTCCTCAGCCACCTTTTCTGCGAATGCATTTGTCTCATCCCGTACTAAAATAGGACGAGGCTGCTGCCCAGCCATGGATTCGATACCAGTAGCAACAACAGAAACACGCATCTTACCTGCCAGGTTTTCATCGAAGCAGGAACCAATGATTATATGGGCTTCAGTTTCTACTTCGTCTCGAACCCGGTTTGCAGCTTCGTCGACTTCAAATAAAGTTATGTCGGATCCGCCGGTTATGTTGATGATAACACCATTAGCCCCTCGCATAGATGTATCCTCCAACAACGGGTTAGCTATTGCTGCCTCAGCTGCCTCGATAGCCCGCTTTTCGCCCTCGGCCTCGCCAGTACCCATCATTGATCGTCCCATCTCTTTCATAACGGTACGAACATCCGCAAAATCTAGGTTAATTAGACCTGGCATCATCATTAGGTCTGTAACGCTACGAACACCTGAATACAAAACGTCATCTGCCATTTTAAACGCATCAGCAAAAGTCGTTTTTTCATTGGCGACCCTGAAAAGATTCTGGTTCGGAATAATTATCAGGGTATCAACTGTCTGTGCTAATTCTTCAATACCCGCTTCCGCTATACGCATGCGGTGAGCACCTTCGAACTGAAATGGTTTGGTCACAACGCCGACAGTCAGAATGCCTAGCTCGCGTGCGGCCCTTGCAACTACAGGCGCTGCCCCTGTACCTGTCCCGCCACCCATTCCAGCAGTCACGAAAGCCATGTTTGAGCCTTCTAACTGTTGGCCTATGTGTTCAATACATTCTTCTGCTGCATGGCGGCCAATGTCAGGTCGCGCACCAGCTCCAAGACCCGACGTGGTGTCTGCTCCCAGTTGAATCCGCCGATCAGTCCGCGACAATGATAAAGATTGTGCGTCAGTATTTGCGACGACAAATTCAACACCATCGAGAGCACTCTCGATCATGTTATTTACTGCATTGCCGCCGGCTCCACCGACGCCTACTACAGTTATCTTTGGTCTCAGGAGCGCTTCAGTTCCTGATTGTGGGATACTAATATTTAAGGTCATACCTTCCTCCAGGTTAATGTTCTCCAGCTCGATAGGACGATAGTCATCGGTTGGTCCGATCTTGTTCCGGACATGTTCGACATCTCGTGTGTCGACTTTTTGATCCGGTTTTTGCGTCCTCTCCACATTAGAAATTCTCTTTCAGCCATTGACCAAAACGGCCAAAGCTGCTGCGTTCAGCCTGAGAATCAAGGGCTGCTAAATTGGGTTGCATTACGTGCTCATTTATGGCGTAGCGCAGCAGACCTGCTGCCGTTGAGAAAGCAGGGCCACAAACCGATTCCGGCAGGCCCTTGATCATTTTTGGGCGACCAAGCCGGACCTGTTTATCGAGCACTAGCTCTGCGAGATCTCGCACACCTTCTAGTTGGCTAGCACCACCAGTAATGACCACTCTTCTGCCAACAAGCTTGCTATAACCACTGGCCTCTAAAAGTCCACGAGTGAGCTCGAAGGTTTCTTCAAGGCGCGGCTGTATAATTTGGACCAGCATAGATTTTGGTATTTCGTTAGCGCTGTTTTCGTCTTCTTCACCAACTAGTGGGACTTTTAGCAATTCGCGGTTGTCTGAAGGTGTTTGTACAACGCTGCCATATACGGTTTTAAGTCGTTCTGCGTTGAGAACTGGCGTTGACAAACCTTTGGCAATGTCACTCGTGACATGGTTTCCACCAATAGGCACGGACTCTACAAAGGCGATATGACCTTCTTGAAAAACTGAAACAGACGTGGTGCCTCCCCCCATGTCGATAACGGTAACACCAAGCTCTTTTTCATCTTCAACAAGGCAGGCAAGACCGGAGGCGTAGCCGGAGACGACGCGATCTTCGACCTCTAAATGGCAACGTTCAATTACGGTAGATAAGTTACGACTTTGGCCAAGCGCTGCAGTAACGAGATGGATATTGACACCTAAGCGATCTCCATACATCCCGCGAGGATCAATAATTCCGTTGGAGCCATCGATCGAATATCCTGTTGGGATGCAATGAATCAATTCTTGATCATCTGTATTAATATAACCACCAGCATGTTCGATAACACGGCGGACGTCTGTATCCTTTATTTGATGGCCTGATACTGCCAGTTCCACTTCCACCTGTGATGAACGCGGGTTACCGCAGGTCATATTGACAACAACTTTATCGATACGCTCATTGGCCATCTGTTCGGCCGCATCAACAGCAGCACGCACAGAGGCCTCTACTGCATCCATATTGACTACCTGGCCATTACGCATACCGCTTGCCCGGTGATGACCTACTCCCGAGATTTGAAGCTGGCCGTCCTCATCAGTTTGTGCGGCAAAGCAGCAAACCTTAGTAGTGCCCACATCGAGGGCAGCTATCACTCCATTTCGAACAATGACATTAGACACTGTCTGCCAACTCCTTATGTTGAAACATCCATGCATTCCATTTGGCATCTTGGGCTGGGAATTTTTCAGTACTTTTGGGATTGATGTTTTCGAAACCATCTAACAATTTGACAGTCAGACGACCGGAGATACGCAGGTCTACCTCAGAAATCGCGCGGCTAAGGAAGCCATGCTTAGCATCAATTATGGCAAGAGTATTCCAGGCCGAAGATACATTATATTCTGGGAGTTTTATGAGTATACCTTGGTCGACTGAATCCAAGATGACATTCCAACGACGTTTACCAAGACGAACGGCAGCTTTTACGCGTTTCGAAAGTTGAGGATTACTCGACAACTCTTCAAAGAGAGCGGCAGCGTGCGAGGGCGCATCCTCACCAACGATAATAGTCAAGCTTGGTTGAGCATAGTCAACGTCCTTAATTGGAGTCCCATCTCTTGCAATTAGTTTGTAGCGTCCTTCGTGTTGCCAAAGTGCGAACGGGATATACTCTTCTAGTCTGATATGTAAGCTATTAGGAAGTTGCCGAATAATCTCTACCGACTGAACCCATGGTAGTGCTGCTAATCTTTGCTGAGCTTTGGGTACGCTAATATCGAGAATAGGTTTGCCACGAACAGCACCTAATCCTTCCAGTATATCAGCAGGAGAAGTGTTTAATCGTCCTTCAACCGTGACTTTTTCGATATTGAGGCTTGCCGTGGACAATGATTCAATAGCCTTGTCGGGCATACTAGAAAGTTCCAAGTAGGATAATAGCCTTGGCGCTGCTAAGAGAAGGCAGGCTACAAGTAGTGCAAAGGAGATCATGCTAGTGATATAGCTTTTTATGGATCGCATTGCGCATTCTCCACCATCCAATTCACAAGGTCTTCAAAGGTCATACCGATGTGCGCCGCCTGTTCAGGGACTAATGAGGTCGGTGTTAATCCCGGTTGAGTATTGATCTCTAAGAGATATATCTCATCGTTATCTAAGCGCAGATCTGTGCGTGTTACCCCTCTACATCCCAAAGTTTGGTGCGCTGCCAAGGAAATATCCAGGATTTGGCCATAGACTGATTCCGGCAATAACGCCGGTAAAATATGAACAGACCCACCTTCTGCATACTTAGCTTCATAGTCATAAAAACTTTGCTGAGTTGTTATTTCTGTAACTGCCAGGGCACGCTCACCTAGATTTGCAACTGTAATTTCCCTACCCGGAATGAAAGTCTCAACCATTATTGGTCTGCCCTTATAGAAGGCAAGTTCATGTTGGGAGGGCAGGTCATCTCCCTCTTTGATGATATATACGCCAATAGCTGAACCCTCATTAACCGGTTTGATTACGTATGGGCGGGGTAGTGGATCACCTGCTTTCAATTCGTCAGGGGTTACAATAATATTGTGAGCAATTGGTAATCCTGCAGCTGCAAATAGCTTCTTAGCTACGTTCTTATCCATTGCAAGAGTAGACGCTAATCTCCCAGAATTTGTGTAGGGTAGGGCCATCATATCAAGTAGGCCCTGGATACATCCATCTTCACCATATCGTCCGTGCAGAGCATTGAAGACGATATCTGGTTTTGCCTTAACAAGTTCTGATGTTAGAGCGCACATATTATGTGGTACATCGATAGTAGTGACGGAGTAACCTACGCGCTTTAACGCAGCTGCAGCATCTTGGCCAGAAACGAGAGATACTTCTCTCTCTGAAGAAAAGCCACCCATCAATACGGCTACGCGCGTATGCATGTTTCTACTAGTCATCTATGTGCCTTCAAGCGGTGCAGTGGTGCATTTTCGTTGGTATCCGCGACCCCAACCCGGCGCACTTCCCAAGAGAGGGCGATACCGGTGGCATCGCGTACACGCCGACGGACCTCATCACCAAGATCTTCTAGATCGGAGGCCTTGGCTGTTCCTGTATTGACTAAGAAATTGCAGTGCTTTTCAGAAATCTTTGCGCCACCTCGTGTTAATCCCCTGCAACCTACTTCATCAATAAGTTTCCATGCTTTAGTTTCTGATGGGTTAGCAAAGGTTGAACCGCCGGTACGGCTATGAACGGGTTGCACCTCTTCACGTTCGGCGCGGATCTTGCGAATGCGTTTGGTTATAGAGTCGCGGTCACCCGGTATGCCCCTAAGCTGTGCACTAATGAAAATCCAGTTATTTGGGATGATGCAGTGTCTGTAGTCAAATCCCATATCTTGAATAGATAGTTTGTGCAAAGAGCCTGTTTGATCAAGAGCTACTGCTACCTCAAATACATCTCGTAGTTCGCGTCCGTATGCTCCCGCGTTCATCCGGATCGCACCACCAATCGTCCCTGGAATACCCGTTAGAAATTCAAGGCCAGCAATAGCACAATCCCGCGCCGCTATAGAAACAGCAGCATCCACCGCGCTTCCACCGCACCGTATTATCTGTTTATCTGCTTCAATAGTGTTGAAGGCGCGGCCTAGCTTGATGGTTATACCTGGTATTCCGCCATCACGGATAAGAAGATTGGATGCTAGACCTATCACGGTAATAGGCAGGTCTTTGGGTTTTTCTAACAAGAATGCTGAAAGGTCCTCAGCGTCAGCCGGAACGTATAGCATCTCGGCTGGACCACCGACGCGGAACCAAGTTGTTGGTGCCAAGGCAGCAAGCGGTGTGTATGAACCACGGACCTTTGGGAGGCGGTCAATGTGACATGCTGATTTATGGCGCGACGCTATCATGACACTAGGTCCCTTTGTGAGCGGCGTAATTTGCTCAATTGCTCTGGCAAGGCGTGGGCCCATGCCGTGATGTTCCCAGCACCAAGGCAGATAACTAAATCTCCGGGCTGGGCAATATCGTCGATCAAAGCTGCTAGGTGCCTGGGGGCAAGCAAGGCTGTCACCTGAGTATGCCCATGAGCATGAAGGCCATCTATGAGGCCATCCCTATCCATCCCTTTTATTGGGCTTTCACCGGCTGGATAAACGTCAGCAACAACCACATGATTAGCATCGTTAAAGCAGGTGCAGAACTCCTCGAAAAGGGAGGCCAACCTTGAATATCTATGCGGTTGTACAACTGCAATTACGCGTCCGGTAGATGCG
Organism: Rhodospirillaceae bacterium; assembly: GCA_045564915.1. Lineage (GTDB taxonomy): Bacteria > Pseudomonadota > Alphaproteobacteria > Rhodospirillales > Rhodospirillaceae > JAQWRV01. Next base: position 127,137 of record JBJLGL010000012.1, on the reverse strand, counting down.
CTACGTGCCGCTTTTAAGACCGCTGATATTTCAACAGGGTGATGACCATAATCATCGATTATGGTGATGCCATCGACTTCTCCAGTCTTGGTGAAGCGGCGTTTTACGCCAGTAAAAGAGGCCAGACCACTGCGGATAATAGTATCGTCGACACCTAGTTCAGCACCCACGGCGATTGCTGCCAAGGCATTAAGAACATTGTGATATCCAAACATAGGAATATGTATGTTCTCGATCCGCCGCTCTCCGCCGGTCACCCGGCCTGCAATATCAACGTCAAAGCGGGCTCCATCAATATCAAGTAGGACATTATTACCTCGTACATTGGCCAAGGGACCAAGCCCATAGGTAACAATCCTACGATCTGAGAGATGCGGTATGAGTGCTTGGACTTCTGGGTGATCAATACAAAGCGTAGCAAATCCATAGAAGGGAATAGAATCTACAAAAGTACGGAAAGCCGCTTTTAATGCGTCAAAATCACCGTAAAAATCTAGGTGTTCAGGGTCAATATTTGTTACAACTGCAATAGTTGCCGGAAGACGGATGAACGTTCCATCCGACTCATCAGCTTCAACGACCATCCAGTCGCCTTCACCCAGCCTAGCATTTGTGCCATAGGCATTAATTATTCCGCCATTAATGACGGTCGGGTCGAGTTGTGCAGCGTCAAGAACAGAGGAGATTAGAGACGTCGTCGTAGTCTTGCCGTGTGTACCCCCTACGGCAATTCCCCATTTGAGGCGCATAAGTTCGGCCAGCATCTCAGCTCTACGAACTACTGGCATCATGGCTTTACGGGCAGCAGCAACTTCTGGATTATCTGGCTTTACTGCAGAGGAAATAACAATAACACGCGCGTCACCAATGTTTTTTTCGTGGTGTCCTACTTCAATCCGAATTCCCAGTGTGCGCAGCCGATCCACATTTGCATTCTCTGCAATATCGCTCCCTTGAACTTGGTAACCTAGATTCTTCATGATCTCAGCAATACCGCTCATCCCGATACCGCCGATTCCAACGAAGTGTATAATTCCGATGTCTAAGGGCATGGTGCGCATCAAGCAGCTCCTCGTGTTGTAACAGAATAGCTGCTCTCACTGTGATTCAGATCTTCTACGATGTCAGCGAGGCGGATCGCAGAGTCTGGAATAGAGATGGCCTTTGCCTTGCGTGCAGTGGCTACTAGCGTATTTGGTGAAGTCAATATTGTTTTGAGGCGTTCAGCTAGAATAGTAGGTGTTAGATCATGCTGTAATTCGCACCACGCGCCGCCCATACCCTGTATGGCTTTTGCATTGTCGGTTTGATGGTCGTCCGCTGCATGCGGATATGGGACTAGCAATGCTGGCCGACCAGCCATAGCTATTTCGCAAACTGTCGATGCACCTGCACGAGAGATTACTAGGTGGGTTCTTTCAATAAGTTCGGGAATGTTGTCGAAGAAAGGTTTAAGCGTCGCTTTAATATTACAATCAGCGAACGCTAGCCGCGTTTGATCAACCATCTCTCTACGACATTGTTGATTGACTACTATCCGTTCTCGTAGATCCTCTGGAAGCCGTTTCAGGGCAGCTGGTACCAAGTGGCTAAATATAGCTGCGCCTTGGCTGCCGCCAAGTACAAAGATTCTTATTTCACCATCTAACTCAGGAGCGGCGTATGGAAGCTCTCGAACCGCTGTAAACGCTTCACGCACGGGTAAGCCAGTCTGGACATGCGAGATATCTGAAGGAATTAGGCGTGTGGTAGAAAAAGTAGTACAGACGCGGTGTACACGGCGTGCAATTACACGGTTGGCTCGCCCAATAACAGCGTTTTGTTCATGAATAACTGTGGCCAGTTTCAAATTTGTGGCAGCCATCATTGTCGGTGCAGCGGCATAACCACCGAACCCCACAACAGCATGAGGCCGCATACTCTTGAGTATCCGCCGGGCCTGAAATACTCCGACGCCAAGGCTTAGTGCACCGGTCAGTCGCCTTAAGGCGCCAGATCCTCTCAGCCCACGAGCGCTAATAATGTGGGTGTCGATACCAGTCAAGAAGCTAGATTGTTTGGCACCTCGTTCGTCAGTTATCCAAGATAGTCTATGTCCCCGGTCCGCTAATTCCTTAGCCAAACATTCGGCCGGGAATATATGTCCTCCTGTTCCTCCAGCTGCAATAGCAACGAGGGTCGATGACTTAATCATGATTGTAGACCCTCCGAATCTCGACGCCTGCGCGTGAGACCTAGGATCATTCCCATTCCAATTGCCAAGGCTATTAGTGATGAGCCGCCGTAGGAAATGAAAGGAAGCGTCATTCCTTTTGTTGGCATCATATGCAGGCTTGAGGCCATATTAATGATGGCCTGAAGGCCAAATTGGAATATAAGTCCTCCCACAGCAAGAAGAATGAATAAATTATTTTCCTGGAGTGTTTTAATCATCACTCTCAATACAAGAAATCCAAATAGCGTAACGATCAGCAAGCAAAGTAGGACGCCAAATTCTTCTCCAGCTACAGCAAAAATAAAATCTGTGTGGGCATCTGGCAGCATTTCTTTGACACGGCCTTCGCCAGGACCACGACCAAATAGTCCACCATTCTTGAACGCCAACATTGCTTGACTGATCTGATAGGTGTCACCGGATGATGGGTCGAGAAATCGATCAACCCTACTAGCGACGTGAGGAAAGAAGAGATAGGCGATAACTAAAGAGCCGAGCCCAGCAAAGATAATAAGTACAGCCCAGAAAATGGGAAGCCCAGCCATAAAGAACTGAGCGCTCCATACTGTGACCACGACCATCGTCATCCCAACGTCGGGCTGAGCTATCAATATACTGCATATAATTAGAAGGCATGCGATTGAAATCAAATTACCAGGAATACGATCGCTATCGTTTTGTGATGCAAACATCCAGGCGGCGACAACGACGAAGAAGGGCTTGATGAATTCAGACGGTTGAATGGAAAATGGTCCCACACGCAGCCACCTCTGGGCGCCATTCACCTCTAAACCTATAATTAGCGTACCAAGCATTAGCCCAAGGCTGGCACAAAATCCAAGCACGGCAAAACGACGGATAAAGATAGGTGGCATGAGAGATATACTGAGCATTACAGCAATAGCTAAAGGTAAGAATACAGATTGCTTGCGAACAAAATGAAATGTATCGGCGCCAATCCGCTCTGCTGCTGGCGGTCCTGCTGCAAGTGTTAGTATCATACCTATACAAAATAGGACCGTAGTTGCGACAAGAAGCCAACGATCCACTGTCCACCACCACCTGCCAACAACGCTGGTATCTGTGCGGGTAAAGGCTGTACTCATACATGCCCTCCGTCCACACCATTAGTCGTTGTAGGCCATAATGTATGCACTGTATTTCTAAAGACTTCCCCACGTTTTTCAAAATTTTCAAACATATCAAAAGAAGCGCAGGCTGGAGACAAAAGTACTGTGGCGGGAGATACAGCATCTTCAAATGCCTGTTTACCAGCCTGTTTAACTGCATCTTCTAGGCTTTCATGTCGTGAAACGGCTACACCAGCTGCTTGTAATACAAGTGAGAAACTTGTTGCGGCATCGCCTATAAGAAAAGCATGGCGGATTCTGGTAAGCACTGAACTTAGGGAAGAAATGCCGCCTTCTTTCTCCTGGCCGCCTGCAATCCAGTAGATATAGCTATAGCAGGCTAAAGCATTTGCAGCAGCATCTGCATTTGTAGCTTTGCTATCGTTTACGAATGTTACCCCGGTAACGGTACCTACAATTTCTTGGCGGTGGGGTAAGCCCGGGAAAGTTTTGAAGGCAGAAACAATATCGCTTGGAGAAACACCATGAGTACGAGCTATGGCGTAACTAGAAGCTGCGTTTTGCCAATTGTGTTCACCGGGTAGCGACGCAATATCATTTAGATTTGTTATTTCAATACAGTCGTTATCTAATTTATCAACTAAGATACCTTCTCTTACGCTTACCCTTGCGTCAGTCTCTGGGCTTCTAGAAACACCAATGACGGTTATGTCCTGCCTTTTTTTAAGTGCAGAAAATATATCTCGTGATATAGGATCATCAAGACCGACGATTGCTGTAGCTCCCCGATCCTGGTTCTTAAATAAGAGAGTTTTTGCAGCAATGTAACCCTCAAGGCCACCGTGACGATCCAAATGGTCAGATGCTATATTGAGTAAAGTAGCCGTTGAGCAGGAAAGGTGAGGGGTGAGTTCAGTCTGGTATGACGATAGTTCCAACACATAAATGCCTTCAGCGCCTAGCGGATCTAGGTCGAGTACGGGCATGCCCAAATTACCGCCAATAGAAATATTTCTACCCGCTGCCTTAAGCACATGCCCAGTAAGAGCTGTGGTGGTAGATTTTCCGTTTGTTCCTGTGATGCCAATGAATTTTGCGCTTGGCTGGGCCGTTGCGAGAAGGTCAATATCACATCGTAATATGTGTCCTGCAGCCTTAGCTTTATCTGCTAAATGGTGAGGCTGTGGCTGTGTATGTGGAACTCCTGGACTCCAAATTATGTTATCTATCGAATGGAGGTCTGCAGTTTCGATGCTAATAATTGACAGCCCTAATGATTCAGCCTTACTACGTTTGTCCGGATTATCATCCCATACTGAAACACAGGCGCCACCCGCTCTTAGAGCCATAGCAGCGGAGCATCCCGACCTACCGAAGCCAACAACTAGAAATGAGTCACCGCGAAATGAGTCTAGAGAGATCATTTTCCCGTCACCTTAACTTCAAGGTGCTTAGGCCTACGATAGCGAGGATGCAGGCAATGATCCAAAAACGGATAACAATGGTGGGTTCTGCCCAACCTTTCTGTTCATAATGATGATGTAATGGTGCCATACGAAAAACACGGCGGCCGGTTAACTTATATGACGCAACCTGAACAATCACTGACACTGTTTCTAAGACAAACAATCCACCTGTAATTGCCAGTACAATTTCGTGTTTAGTAACAACAGCTATTGCACCTAAAGCGCCTCCCATAGCCAATGAACCTGTGTCACCCATAAAGACCATTGCTGGTGGGGCATTGAACCAAAGGAAACCGAGGCCAGCGCCAATAATAGCTCCACAAAAAACCGTTAGTTCTCCAGTGCCACGTATAAAATGGACCTGTAGGTAATCTGCAAAAACAGCATTCCCAATCAAATATGAGATTATCAGGAATACACCGGCACAAATCATAACCGGTACGATAGCCAGGCCATCTAGTCCGTCCGTCAGGTTGACAGCATTGGAGGTTCCAATGATTACAAATGCTGCAAAAGGGATATACAGCCAACCGAGATTAATAAGTAGATTCTTGAAGAAGGGCAGAGCTAAAGCCGTCGGATTGATTCCTGAAGTTAGGTTTACGATCCAAATCGATACTGCGATAGCTATGAATGCCTCAGCGCTAAGTTTTACTTTTCCTGATAGGCCGCCAGAGTGTGATTTAGTAACTTTCAGGTAGTCATCAATGAAGCCAATACTTCCGAATCCAAGAGTCACCGCCAAGACTGCCCATACATATCCATTGGAAAGATCAGCCCAAATCAAAGTAGAAACTGCGATACTAAGCAGCATCATCATACCGCCCATAGTTGGCGTGCCTTGTTTACTGATGATGTGACTTTCAGGCCCATCTTTACGGATAGGCTGCCCATTAGATTGGCGAACCTTGAGCCACCGGATGATAGCAGGCCCAAAAACAAACGCTATAATTATAGACGTTATCACGGCGCCGCCAGTCCGAAATGTGAGATAACGAAAAAGGTTTAGTACAGCGAAATCGCCTGAGAAGCTGGATAGCCAGTGCATCATTGAGCTGTTCTCTCCATTTCTAAACCGTTATCTGGAACGTTATTATTGTTAGCTGTAGCGAGTCCATTTAACGCGTTAACAACTACATTCATGCAGCTTCCTAGAGAGCCCTTAACGGCAACGATGTCTCCAGCGCGCACAACACTAATAATCAGATCAGCGAGGGCTTCTGAATTAGCAGTGTGATATTTTTCCACATTTGTAGATAAGACACGATTGAGGTGCGCCATGTTTGAACCAGTTGTTAAAACAAGGTCTATCCCTCCTGACTCGATGGGTATTGCTAAGTCACTATGCAAAGTATTGGTGTCTTGCCCAAGCTCAAGCATATCTCCTAGCGCTAGTATCAAGCGGCCGGTTCGAGGGGTTGCTGAGAGCGTACTGACGAGCGCAGTTATGGATATGGGGCTAGCGTTGTAGCTTTCGTCAATCAATACAAAGGAGCCTGTAGGTAAGTTAACCAGGTTAATACAGCCACGGCCCTTTAGCGGTGTCATATGGGAAAGATCATTTGCAGCCTTATCCGCATTGCCACCGAGCGCTGTGACAGCTGCAAGTACAGCAAGGCTATTTAGAGCCATGTGTTCCCCGCGTAGACCAATTTCATAAGCAATGTGGCGTCCATCTATATCGGCTGAGACGTAAGTACCTGTCTCTGTAATAGACCAGTCAGTCAGCCGGTAGGCTGCTCTCTTATGTGAACCGAAACCCACCACAGTTTTTGCCCCACTAGCCTTGGCTACTTCTGAAAGTCTTTCATAATGAGGACTATCAGCAGGTAAGATAGCTGTACCGTTTGATTGAAGACCTGCGAAGATTTCTGCTTTGGCATTAGCGATATCTGCAATGGATTCAAAGAACTCCATATGAACAGCCTCAATAGCTGTAATTACAGCCACATGAGGCCGCACAAGGCGGGACAAAGGAGTAAGTTCACCGGCATGACTCATGCCAAGTTCAAAAACGCCGAAGTCAGTGTTCTTGGGCATACGTGCGACACTTAATGGAGCGCCCACATGATTGTTCAGATTGCCTATTGTTGAGTGTACTAACCCTTGGCGCCCTAAAGTGAGCGCTAAAGCTTCTTTAGTTGTGGTCTTACCAACGCTACCAGTAACAGCACATACCTGTGCTTCGGTCCGAGCACGACTAGCATTTGCTAGTGTGGCTAGCTCTCTATAAGTATCTTCGACAATGACGAGCCGCTCACTATTAACTAATTGTTCAGCACTCTTAGGTATACGTGTCACCATTGCCGCAGAGGCTCCGCGCTCTAGAGCCTCGACAAAAAAATCATGACCATCATAAGTCGGTCCTTTTAGTGCGATAAAAAGATCTCCTAGTGCGACTGTGCGGCTATCAATACAGATGCCATCGACATCCCAAGTGCCGGAAATAGCTCCATGACAAGCGCTGGCAATTTCTTCACTGGTCCAGAGCGCTTTCATGATGCGCTCATAGAATTTTTTATGGCCGCGCGGGCCACGGTGCGATCATCAAAGGTATGTGAGACCGTCCCAATGGTCTGCCCAGACTCATGACCCTTGCCAGCAATGAGCAATGTATCGCCGGGAGCGAGGGCTTGAATCGCCACTGATATAGCTGTTTCTCTGTCACCAATTTCGTTTGCAGTAGGGCAGCCTCGCAATATAGCTTGACGTATGGAGTTTGAGTCCTCCGTGCGAGGGTTATCATCTGTTACGTATATAATGTCTGCTGCCTGAGCCGATTGGCCCATTAACGGACGCTTCCCTGTGTCACGATTTCCACCAGCTCCAAAGACAACAATTAATCGACCAGTAGTATGATGGCGAAGTGCTTCTAGTGCTGTGGCTAAGGCATGCGGTGTATGTGCGTAGTCGACAAAAATAGATCCACCGCTTGCACTCTTTCCCACATACTCTAGTCGGCCAGGGATACTTTTCAGTTCTCTTAAGGCCTCAACAAGTTGTTCTGACTTAACACCGGTTGCTAACGCTAGACCCGCGGCACATAAGACATTCATAGCCTGGAATTTTCCGACTAATGGTAAGTTTATCGTTTGAGGAACGCTACAAATATCCAGACTTAAGGTCTGGCATTCAGGTGTTATTTCAATTGATTTGAGATGAAGAGTCTTACCTGCAACACCATAAGTCAGAATATCAGCACTGTTTTTCTTCGCCGCATCAGCGATAATCTCATATTCCGGTGCATCCGCGTTAATTACAGCTGTACCATTCCGTTCAAGAATTTCGTCAAAAAGGCGCACTTTCGCAGCCAGATAGGCTGCCATACTACCGTGATAATCCAAATGATCACGGCTCAAATTTGTATAGGCCGCAGCCCTAACCTTCACTCCATCAAGTCGGCATTGATCTAGGCCATGACTTGAGGCCTCTAGTGCAACGTAATTGACATCCCTTCTATGCAAATCGGATAATATTTTATGAAGTGACTCTGGATCAGGTGTTGTCAGGTTGATTTTGCTATCGAGTACGTCTGAGGTAATACCCAGGGTACCAAGTGCCGCAGCCTTGTAACCTGCAAATGACCATATTTGCTGAAGGAATGTTGCTACCGAGGTTTTGCCATTCGTTCCAGTTACAGCGACGGCAGTTTCGGGCTGAGCATCAAAATAACAAGCTGCGAGTTTTGCAAATCTTTGGCGTGGGTTTAAGTCGGTTATTAATTTAACATTTGGGTTAAGGATTGAGGTGCCTATAGGAGCAAGCACAGCAACCGCACCACGATCGATGGCTTCGCCGATGTAGGTCCGGCCGTCGGTAAGCGAGCCGGGCAGTGCAGCGAACAAAAACCCTGGTTTAACAACGCGGGAATCTGCTGTTAGTCCTGTGATCTCAAGGTCTATAAGGCTTTGCATAGGCTTCTTGCAGTCCTTAAGCAATTCACTCAGTTGCATGGTTTCCCCCATGGCCGGAGTCGGCAGGAGCAAGAGCCATGTTTGAAATTCGAGCGCTGGCCTCAATTATTTTTCCAAGCGCCGGTTCCAAGGGCTTGTCTACATTAGGATAGATCCCAAGCATGGGAGCAATTTCGGCAATAATATGGCCAACTGTTGGAGCAGCATTCCAACCAGCCGTCGATAGGTTATAGGTTTCCTTGAGGCCTTGCGGTTCTTCTAAGAGAACCATGACAACGAAGCGTGGCTCGTGGGAAGGAAATGAAGCAACAAAAGATGTTCTTAACTGGTCCTGGCTGTAGCCACCAGCGCTTGCTATTTCTGCCGAGCCGGTCTTACCACCAACGATGTATCCTGGGACATCTGCTTGCTTGCCAGATCCTTGTTTTACAATGAGTCGCATCAACAAACGCATCTGTTCGGACGTTGCCTCTGAGATAATGCGGCTGCGATCTACTGGGTAGGCAGAGTCTCGTCTTACAAGAGTTGGATAAATCATGTAGCCGCCATTCACCATTGCACCAATAGCTGACGCGACGTGAACGGGCGTTACCGCAATGCCGTGGCCATAAGAAATTGTAACAGTGTTAATTCCTCGCCAAACATTGGGGTAGATAGGTGTACCAATCTCTGGAAGTTCAAGTTGAAGTGTCGATAGTAGGCCTAATCTTTGCAGAAATTCCTGCTGTGCAGTCGTGCCAGCATCAAGGGCGATTTTCGCCGCACCAATGTTTGATGAGTGAATGAGAATTTCAGGCACGGTAAGTTTACGTTTCTCACCATGATAGTCATCGATTGTGTACCGGCCAACAGTAAGTGGTGTTCTGGTATCATATACACTGTCTAAACTAATTACGCCTAGGTCCAAAGCCATGGCTACAGTAAATAATTTAAATGTAGATCCCATTTCATAAAGTCCTAGCGTAGCTTTATTGAATTGGGCTTCTTTGTTGAAGTGGCTAGATTGTTTAGGATCGTAGTCAGGTAGCGAAACAAGGGAGAGAATTTCACCAGTGTGGATATTCAGAACTACAGCGGCCGCAGCAAATGCTTTAAATCTCTGGAGAGAATGCATCAAAGTGCTGCGAACAGCACTTTGCACACCAGTATCTAAAGACAAAGCAAGCGTCTCTGTGTTTCTTGACAACAGTTTCTCGAAAGCGAGTTCAACCCCAGCACTACCCTTGTTATCTGTGTCAGTCGAACCTAGAACGTGAGCAAAAAGTGAGCCGTAGGGATAGATTCGGCGTTGTGCTTCTTCAAAGTACAACCCAGGAAGTCCGAAAGAATTAACTGTCATTTGCTCTTTTGGTGAAAGATGGCGACGTAAATAAATAAAGCGCTGTCCTGACGTTAGGCGACGTTTTAGGTCGTTTGAATCTAGGTTAGGAAAAATTGTCAGTAATGTGGTTGCAGCTTCTTCTGGATAAATAACTTCTGTGGCATCTGCGTATAAGTTTGCTGTAGGTAAGGTAGTTGCAATAATACGCCCATTCCTATCAACAATATCTGCTCTATATTTAGATAGAGTTTCAACCTGTGGCGATACATAAGTGGGTCCAATTTCTAGAGCACCATTAAGTACCATCAGATCAATAAGACGCAGTGATATCGACAAAAAAGCAAAACTAAATATGCCCGCTGTCATCATTAGACGAGCTCTGCCAATATTTATGGACTGTTGATCCTGCCCATCGAGTTTAAAATATTTTCTTGGAGAGGTATTAAGATCAGCGCCTGGGTAAGCAAACTGGGCGCCATCTTTTTTCCTTGGCCACACCTTCATCTTAGTGCCCCTGGCCCATCATCTTTTGACTGTGTCTGAGAGTCTTTTTCCCATCTTTTTGGCAAGTCATCGATGGATATAATGTGGGTTGGGTTGGCGGGTGCTAGACTTAGATGCTTTGCTCCGAGTCTTTGGAGCCGAGTTGGATCATTAAGAAATGTCCACTCTGCCTTCAGGACATGTATCGTCTGTTTATGCTCTTCTACTTCCTGCTGTTTTGAGATTAGTTCATCTTCTAGATTTTGGACTTCGTACTTTAATACGAAAATTGCAACAGCTACACATAACACAAGGCTAAACCACATAATATTCATGATTCTCATGCTGCGCCACCTTCAACCAATGTCATCGGAGGTGCGGATGTCCGAACTGCGAGGCGCAGCCTGGCAGAACGAGCACGTGGATTTTCGCGTGCTTCGCGCCGAGTTGGTGTCGTTGCGCGCGTATTCACTCTCTGAAAAGTTGCTGTTTTATGGCCCTCTTTTGCGAATGGGTAATGCCGCGATGGATTGGGTGCACGTCCACTACGATCGCGAATGAATGTTTTGACAATTCTATCTTCAAGAGAGTGAAAACTAACGACAGCTAAACGACCATTTTCAGCTAGTAGGCGTTCTGCACCGGCGAGGCCACGTTCCAGTTCGCCTAACTCATCGTTTACGAAAATCCGTAGTGCTTGGAAGGTACGGGTTGCTGGATCTATACCATCCTTTGACCTCCGTACTTCAGCGCGAATTGTATCAGCAAGATGAATAGTTCTTGAAAAGGGACGGATTTTTCGTGCACGAATAATCGCTTGTGCAACCTGATGCGCATGCCGTTCTTCACCATAGCTTTTGATGATGTTTCTCAGCTCAGTTTCAGACATAGTGTTTACGGCATCCGCTGCGCTTATCCCTATTTTTTCCATACGCATATCGAGTGGGCCATCACGTAGGAATGAAAATCCACGGGACCTATCGTCTACTTGCATTGAACTGATGCCTAGATCTAACGCGACGCCGTTTACAGTTTTGATCCCTTGTTTCAACAACAGATTTGCAAGATCACCAAAACGCCCATGTAGGAAGTGAAGTCTGCCAGGAAAAGATTCAGCTAGTTTCTTGCCGCGTTCAAGAGCTTCCGGATCGCGGTCAATAGCCCAAACCGTGCAATTAGCTGCATTAAGCATAGCTATGGAATAGCCACCTGCACCAAACGTACCGTCTACATAAAGACCTCCATCTTCCAGTGCTAGGCCGTTGACAACTTCATTCAATAGGACGGGGACATGATCAGGGTCAGTTATTGTGGCTGTGGGAGAGGTTGCTGCAGAAGCCATTATTCGCCCTCGCGCCTGGCTTTGAGTAGTGTTTCTCGTTCCGCCATTGCTAGGTCGAACATTTCAGACTGAACCGAACGTAAGGTTGTTGGGTTCCATATTTGGAAGGTTCTGCCTTTGCCTACAAAAGCACCTTGTTCGGTTAGCCCCGCATCTCCAAGAAATTCTGTCGGCAGGACGATCCGTCCCCCACCGTCAAAAGGAAGTTCTCGGGCAGATGCAAAAATGAGGTGTGCGATGGCATCTTCATCTACACTGGGAATGGGCTGATTAGGCATGGTCTCAACCATCGCTTCAATCCGGTCGAGGCCACAGCCTTCAATACAATGGCCTGTGAGGGCGGGATAAACAGTTACACCGTTGAGGTTTTTTGCTTGGAGGGCCGCACGAAAGGGTGCTGGAACCGAAATACGGCCCTTTGCATCAATCTTGTTTATAAAGGTCCCGATGAAAGCTTTCATCGCTGGACCACCCCTCAATCCCACCAAAAGAACGTTAGGCAAAAGGCGCGTAGATCGTGCCTATAAGCGTAACCTATGTGGTATGCCATGGGAAATTATGGGCGTCAATGGGACTATATGGTTCAATGCTCTAAATGTTCTTGTTATGTTCTTTTATTTTCTTTAACAATAAGTAGGATATTGAGATTATGGCGGAACTTCTTAGAAAACGTCAGATGGTCTATAAGCCGGGTTCTGTCCCCAGGATTATACCCTGGGGGGCGGTCATTCATCTAGGTCATCCGTTGCCAGATGACTCATGCAACCTACCCGGGCAACTGGACAGAAACTCTCCATCACTGCCGAAACAGTATGTCGCCCCTATTTGGTCTTGCTCCGGATGGGGTTTACCTTGCCGCGGCCGTTACCGGTCGCGCGGTGCGCTCTTACCGCACCCTTTCACCCTTACCCAAGGCCGTTTACACGGCTGAGGCGGTCTACTTTCTGTGGCACTTTCCCTGGGGTTACCCCCGCCGGGCGTTACCCGGCACCCTGTTTCCGTGGAGCCCGGACTTTCCTCTCCCAGAACTAGCTGGCAGCAACCGCCCGACCATCTGACACTACTTTTATAGTCGAGAATCGTTTTAAATACAAACTCTTAGCAGAAATTTGCGGCGATGCAGTGAATGCGCTGCAGTGTTCTTTGATCTAATACTCCTGACATACAATTAGGTAGGAAGCGACGTTGAAAAGCTGTAATCACATCTTTTTCAGCGGTTTGGGGGACTAGGATCTTACTGCCCTGTTTTGGATCATTAGGACAGGCATATCCAATTAGAGCCAAGTCTGCCCAAGGATCTAAAGAAGCGGTGTAATCTATTTCGTTGGGCCAGATGCCTAGTCCTGAAAAGGCAAGCTTAGACCAGGGAAAGAGTTCACCCGGGTCATTTTTGCGCCCTGGTGCAATGTCCGAGTGCCCTACAATACCCCAGGGAGGTATCTGATAGGTCTCTGACATTTTATTGCAGATTTGAATTAGTCTAGAGATTTGCTTCTCTGTGAAAGGCCGGTAACCCCATTCATGGCCAGGGTTAACGAGTTCAATCCCAATTGATACATCATTAACGTCGGAAATACCTCGCCAATAGGAGCGGCCGGCATGCCATGCTTTCTGGTCCTCAGCCACAAGTTGATACAGGTATCCATCTTCATCGATCACGTAGTGGGCGCTGACCTCCTCAGCAGGATCACACAATCGATCCAGTGCAGCAGAGCAGCTTTCCATTCCTGTATAGTGTATCACCAATAGGCTGATATCTTGTTCAGGGCAGTTTCTTTGCCTAGGGCTGAAATTAGGGGAGGCACGATCAGGTGCCATTATAAGACCTTTTTGCTGTGGCTTGGGAAGCGAGCCGCCACTGTATTATGCCAACTCCTACCAATGTAAGGGTGCCACCAATAATCTTTTGTAACGTCAAAGGTTCACTAAGAATGAGTAACCCTGCCGATACTCCGATAATCGGTATGAGCATTCCGAACGGTACTACAACGTTGACTGGATATCTTTGTATCAAACCATACCATGTGCCGTGAGCAATAATTGAAGCAGCGATAGCCGTATATAAGAGGGTAACCAATAGAGGCCAGCCACCATTCATAATCGCATCAACTTGCCCACTCTCGAAAGTAAGTGAAAGCAATAATAATTGCGGTGTCGCAAGAAATGACAGCCAACCGGCAATTGCAAATGGGTTAACATTGCTCAACCGCTTTATAATTATATTTGACCATGCCCAAAAGAATGTACAGCCAATCAAAGCAATGAAATACGTAAAAGAAACATGATGCGGTTCTCCTGCTAAATATATTATTCCCATTAGGGCTAAGCACATCCCGCAACTGCGCCGCCACCCAAACGTCTCTTTATATACTAACCAAGATAAGATGATGGAGAGTGGAACACCTAACTGTAGAATGATTGCAGCAGTAGCGGAATCGACACCCTCCAAACCGATGAACAGTAACCCGAAATGTCCGGTGCCTAAGCATACCGACAAAATGAAGATATCTCTCCAATAGTGTCTTTCGATACGATAGAAGGGCACTATAAGTGCGGCTGCAATAAGAAAGCGCAGCGCACAAAATATTAAAGGCGGAACAATTCCGACACCAATCTTGCCTACCGTGAGGTTAAAGCCCCAAAGAATAGCTGCTAAAACAGCTATCCAACCATCTCGTCGACTCATACTGGAGACGTTTCAAAAGTGTAAGAAGCGAGTGTTATAAGGCATTATAGTGCTTTAAGATACCTTCACATGCTCAGACTATTGGCTATGGGACTCCACCGGCTAGCAAGGCAGCATCGGGTGAGAGCGCCTGTCTTAATTTTGATATAGCACTGACTTCAATCTGTCGTATTCTCTCGGCAGTTACGCCGTATACATTAGCGAGAGATGCTAGAGTCAACGGCCGTTCAGTCAAATACCGTTTTGTGACTATGTCGCGTTCTCGCTCATTGAGTTGTGAAAGTCCGTTTTTAAGCGCTTCTTTTCTCAGTGTCTCCATTTGTTGATCGGCGAAGACGTCTTCTGGACTGGGCTCATCTACGGCTATCGTATCGAGTAATGTCAGGCTGTTGCCATCTTCTTCTGATACCGGCTGTTCAAGGGAAGGGTCTACAGCAGACAACCGCAAGTCCATCGCGATTACATCATTCTCAGATACCTGAAACCGCCTAGCTATCCGACTAACATCCACATCGTTCAGGAAGCGTTGTTCTTCTAGCTGCATTTCGCGTTTCGCACGCTTAAGATTAAAGAAGAGTTTCTTTTTCCCCGCACTATTCCCTACCTTAATCAGTGACCAGGTCTGCAGAACAAAATTTAGAATTGCGGCTTTAATCCACCATCTTGCATAAGTGGAAAATCGAAATCCTTTTTCAGGTTTGAATTTTTCAATCGACTGCATTAAGCCTACATGACCCTCGCTAATGAGATCATTGACAGCGATTCCATATCCTGCGTATTTCCTAGCTATCCTTGGAACTAAACGTAGGTGGCTTTCTATAAGCCGATCCATAGCTTCTCGATCTCCCCCAATTTTCCACCTCCGAACAAGGTTCCTTTCCTCTGATTCAGTGAGCACAGGAAACAGCTGCGCCTGTTTGGTACTGAGTACGTCCTTACTAGGAAATTCTCTGGAAGGGACATTTTTGCGACTAGACATAATCTTTAATCTCAATTCGTTTTTCATTTTACAATTGAAAGACGACTATTTTAGTCGTGTATATATAAGACCAAAATAGTCTGATTTGTAAAGCTTTATACGTCAGTTTCTAGAGTTTTGGATTTCTTAGGTTTTTTATAGGGTTTTAAAGGTACAGCGCAGGGGAGGAGGTCTGTTGACCAAGCGTCTGAAACGCTTATCTTGAATTGGAAATACATTAATTTTATGCATCTGTAATCTAGGTTTCCTGGATCAGGTACATAGTTTCGCTAGGGACGACCAATGACCATATACAACGCGCCTTTACGTGATATGCGCTTTGTCATCCATGATTTGTTTGACGCGGCGACCACATTGACCTCATTGCCTGGATACCAAGAAGCCTCTCAGGATCTAATTGATGCGGTCCTAGAGGAATGCGGTAAGCTCTGTGAGGGTGTTTTAGCTCCACTGAATCAATCGGGAGATGAGGAGGGTTGTACCTTTGCTGATGGCAAAGTAACTACACCAACAGGATTTAAGGAGGCTTACCAAAAATTTGCAGAGGGTGGCTGGTGCGGGTTGACGGCCAGCCCTGATTTTGGCGGACAGGGTTTGCCTGAAACTTTGCAGTATTTGGTTGACGAAATGGTTAGTTCTGCAAACTTATCCTTCGGATTGTACCCTGGGTTAACCCAAGGCACGATCATGTGCTTATCGACTCATGGGACTGATAGTCAGAAATCTACATTTATTCCAAAGCTAGTTAGTGGAGAGTGGCAAGGCACGATGTGTCTCACCGAATCTCATGCTGGTTCAGACCTTGGTCTTTTGAGGACAAAGGCAGCACCAAGTGTAGATGGATCTTATTCAATAACAGGGACAAAAATTTTTATCTCTGCGGGTGAGCACGATATGGCAGAGAACATTATTCACCTTGTTCTGGCGCGATTGCCAAATGCCCCTAAGGGTAGTCGCGGTATTTCCATGTTCATTGTACCCAAGTTCCTCGTTAATGAGGACGGATCTATAGGAGGGCGCAATAGCGTCACCGCTGGATCTGTTGAGCATAAGATGGGAATGAAGGCTTCAGTTACTTGTGTTATGAATTTTGATGGTGCGAGAGGCTGGCTTGTCGGCGAAGAACATAAAGGTTTAGCCGGTATGTTTACGATGATGAATAAAGAGCGATTGTTTGTGGGGACCCAAGGAATCTCTCAGGCGGAAACAGCTTATCAGAATGCGAAGGTGTATGCGAAGGAACGCCTCCAAGGTAGATCAGCAAGCGGAGAACAATACCCAGAAAAGGATGCAGACCCAATCCTGGTGCATCCTGATATTCGCAATAAGCTTTTGTTCGCACGGTCTATTATTGAAGCTGAACGAGCCCTAGCCGTTTGGACACAATTAAAGGTGGATATAGCAAAGACTCACACAGATCCCGCGGTAAGGGAACATGCTGAAGATATGGAAGCCTTGATGACGCCGGTTATAAAGTCTGCGTGTACAGACTTTGGGACTGAAATTACTAATGCTTGTCTGCAGGTTTTGGGGGGGCATGGTTACATTAGAGAATGGGGTATGGAGCAACTGGTACGTGATGTAAGAATTACCCAGATCTATGAAGGTACTAATGGTATTCAGGCCCTGGATCTCGTTGGGCGTAAACTCGCACTGCACGAAGGCCGTTTATATAAGGGATTCATCGATGAGATTGTGGACTCTGTGGCGCAATTAGAGCAGCAAAGTGGCTTGGCAGAATTTATTTTGCCATTCAAAGAGGCCCTTGAGCGACTTAACACAACAACGACCTGGCTTAGACAACAAGCTAGCCAAGACCCTAATGCGCTTGGTGGGGCAGCTAACGACTATCTTCGTTTGTTTGCACTCACGGCATTTGCATGGATGTGGGTTAAGATGGCGGCAAAGGCTATGGCCCACAAGAATGACGATGATGCTTTCTACGGGACGAAATTGCAAGTTGCCCAATACTTTATGAAGCGAGTTTTGCCGCAAACTATTTCTCTCGAAGCCATTATCAAGTCGGGTACGAATTCAATGATGTCCGTGTCAGAGCAGGCATTCTAGGCTGATTGTTTGAATAAAGAACCTACAACAACTAAGGGGAGCAGGTCTCTTGAATAAAATCGCTATTAAACTGTTAGCGGTTGTCCTGTCCCTTTTGGCAATTCTACTGATTGCCCCATCATTTATTGACTGGACTAACTATCGTAATGCTTTTGAAGAGCGCCTAGCGGCTGCTACTGGCCGTGCAGTTACAATACAAGGTGATGTTGTCCTGTCATTATTGCCTCGTCCTGCGTTCCAGGTGGACGCGGTGAGAATATCTAATTCTCCAGGAGCGGTTAATGCAGATTTTGTGAGCGCGCAGCGAGTAGCTGTTAACCTGGCGTTTGCGCCACTCCTTAGTGGTAGACTCCAGTTTACTTCAATCGACGTTATCGCACCTAATATTAACGCAGAAGTCTTAGCGGATGGCTCGGTAACATGGAATTTTGTTCCATTACCTGCTTCATCTAGAACAGCTTCTGGCAACACGGGCGTTGGAGATGAGGCTTTTGATCTCGGCATTGATAAGCTGCGCGTGTCCAATGGTTCTGTTCGCTATTTCGATGTGCGATCGGGTATTGAGCAAACTTTTTCTGGAATAACTTTAGAACTAGAGGCTGAGCATGCTTTTGGCCCCTATGATGTCGCTGGTGAGGTTTATGTTTTTAGCCTTCCTTGGCAAGTTGACTTGTCGGTCGGTGAAATTCGTGGCGACAGACCTAGCGCTCTTGTTGTGTCGCTTTCGAACACAGGTACAGAACTATCAATAGATTTTTCGGGTGCTCTCTCTCTTGGCAGAGGCAACCCTGAGATCAGTGGTCGCTTTTCTGGCTCGGGTGAAAGTTTGTCAAATGTATTGCGCATTCTGGATGTTATTGAAGCAGGCCAAATGCTTCCTTTGGTGCTTCAGGATAATTTCCGCGTGGGAGCAATGATTAATTTTCACGACTCTTCGATCGAAGCACAGAAGCTGGAAATGCGTGTTGGCGATATATCATCAAGAGGTTTTGGAAGCTATTCATGGAACGAGGAAGCAAGATTCGTCCTTAATTTAGCAATAGCCCAACTTAATCTGGAGGCTTGGAATTTTAGTCAAATCCCGCTTCAGAATTCTATTGTTCAGCCATCTAATAAGGGTGAGTTGCAAACAACTTCCTCTCGATCAACGCGTCCATTTTTATTGCCCGCGAGTGTAAGCGGCAAAATAGACTTTGGTATTAATCTCATAGAGTGGCGCGGGCAGGTTATGCGTAATGCCCAATTTAGTGCTGCCTTAAACGATTCTGAATTTACTGTTGCAGAAGCCAGTCTAGACTTGCCTGGCAATACAAATATAGCATTCTCTGGTTTTATTAAGCCGGATGCTAATGCACCTTTATTTGATATGCATGGGCAGATTTTGTCTCGTGATGTTAGAACATTGCTTGCGTGGATTGGGACTGAATTACCGCTAGGCTTGATCTCGCCAAGCCGACTTAATTCGCTCTCAGCTTCAACACATCTTGTCGGATCCTTTGATCGACTAATTTTTGATGAACTAGATGTAGCACTCGACACGACCCAGCTGTCTGGGTCAGCAACTATCAATTTGGTGCCAGCTGTTAATTCAGCGCTCGTTCTTAAGGTCTCTAGTTTAGATATTGACTCCTACTTGCCCAACATAGGGGAGAGGCTTGCATCCTTTATGAATTTGCAGGGAACGAAAGTTCAAGATGAGAATAATAGTCTATTAGAATGGGGCGATAGCGACGTTTATACGTATGTTGATGCTGATATTGAACTTGAGGTTGACGCATTAATAGCCGGGGGAAATATTTTTCGTGGTATTTCTACAGACCTGTCTTTGGAAGGTGGTTCGCTGCTGATTCGTAATGCTAGAATAGAAGATTTTGCCGGTACAATGGTAAGCGCCTCAGGAACTATTAGTGACCTGGGAACTAATACTTTGCTAGATGATATTTCTTTTCGCATATCAACTAATGAACTGTCCCGGATAAACCGTACATTGGGATTAGGTATGCCTAGGCTGCCTATTTTTGACGGTCAGATCACTTTAGATGCAAACATGTCTGGGGCCTTAGAGGATATAGACATAGAAGTTTTTGCTAGTGCGGGAGACCTGAAAGTGAGAACTGTCGGGTCTATTCAGAATGTGATTTCTATGCCTGATTTCAATCTAGAAGTCAGTTTGAGGCATCCGGAATACATCGAGTTCATGCGTTCTATTGACTTAGGCCAACCCCCCGGTGCCCAAATAGTTGGTCCGGTGGACCTAGCAGGAGTAGTTTCTGGCAAGAAAGCAAATATTAGAATCCGTGACCTGGTTGCCGAAATTGGTGCAAACAGGATTATCACCTCAATATCTTACAATAGAGCTAGTAGTAGACCAAGACTGGCTGGAGCTATTGCACTAGCCAACTTTGATTTTGATCAGTTATTTCCACCTGACGCGACACAACAGCTTGCACGAAATAGCCGTAGCAGAAGTCATCGTGATGATGATGCAGTTTCAGCTCGTTGGGTAAGAGAACCGATTGACCTCTTAGGATTATCAAGTTTTGATGCGACGCTTGAGGTAACAGCAGACCATCTGAGAATCCGCGGGTTAGATGTGGATCAGTTCGAGGCACAGCTTTCATTGGATGATGGTGTCATCACCGCAGAGGATTGGCAGGGAAGATTTTACGGGGGGGACGCTGTTGGCGACTTTATGCTTAGAGCAAAACCTTTCATTGACATGCAATTAGATCTTTCTGTGTCAGATGCGGATGTTGGCCGCTTTGGAGGTGATCTCTCAAAACCGTCTAAGGCGTCTGGGAAAGTCTCCTTCAATGGCCAATTCTCGTCATCGGGTATCAGTCAGCGCGATCTTATAGCATCTCTCGCCGGCCAAGGCCGGTTTAGCGGCTTAGATATGGGCTTAAACTCAGAGGGTCAGGGTTTGGCGTTTAAAACGCTGTTGGCACCTGTCCGTGCTCTTAATTTAATTGGGGGTCTGTTCACTGGTGGGTCATCCCAGGGGCTTGTCACAATAGATACTGATTTTTCTGTTCAAGAAGGCATCTTTACATTGTCTAACGCTGCATTGGATTCTCATTTCTACGCCGGTTCTTTTTCAGGCACAGTGGACCTTTTGCGTTGGTGGCTCAATATAGAGGGGAAAGTGAGCCTTGAGGCGAATACGCTAGCACAACTAGCAGGAGAGCGATTTAAAATGCCGTCTCTGGTTCCCGTAATCATCCGTGGCCCGTTAGATCTGCCCAGCATTACTATAGACACCAGCAGCGGCACTGCACCTAAACAACTATTAGAGCTATCGGCGCCCTCGTAAGTAATTGGTATTCGTTAGGTTAGACTAATTAGCCAGACCTCTTGTATGATATTGGTCAATGGCGTTACGAAACCACGATACTCTCTCGCTTTAATCTTGCTTCTATAGATTGCAGAACGTAGACGCGGAGAGCGCTCGATAGGCCTCCAGAGCGTGATTGGTCAATTTCTGCTATCAAGGCTTGTAAAGATAGACCCTTATGTCTTGCAAGGCCCTTTAGAGCATCCCAGAATTCCTGCTCCATGGAAACACTAGTGAGATGACCATTGATAGACACAGACCTTTTTACAATGGACCCCATAACTATTAGCCGTACTGACTTGGCATATATGATGAAATATTGTGAAGGCCAACAGTATCTTGAGATGAATGTAGCAATTGCAAGGCTTCCTGTTCTGACATTTATTTAGGTAACACTATTGAGGTGCTTCGCTACCTTATTGCCGCTGATCTGGGTGGACAATGCTGTGACGTAGACAAACACATACAGGCTTACTCCGATAGTTCCTATGGTTTGCGAAATATCTACATGGTAGGCGATAAAACTAGTGAATAACTAGCTCAAGCGATGCAGAAAATTATCGCAGGCATTCAAAGCTGCCATCCAATTTTGCTCTGTTGTACGGCCCGACTTCTTACCAGGCTTTAGAGAATGGTCTCCATTTTCTGACCAATGATACTGGATGCGATGTGATAAGGTTATTCTTGAAATAGCATCAAATGACCCCATCGGGTCACGCGTACCCTGGCATATGA
Source organism: Rhodospirillaceae bacterium (assembly GCA_045564915.1). Classification (GTDB taxonomy): domain Bacteria; phylum Pseudomonadota; class Alphaproteobacteria; order Rhodospirillales; family Rhodospirillaceae; genus JAQWRV01. The sequence continues at coordinate 105,504 of JBJLGL010000012.1, read as the reverse complement.
GTGTCGGTGTTAGGATATCCTTGAGATGTTCAAGACGGCTCTTATCTCTCTTTCCTGCACTAAGAAAAGGATAGCCCAATGCTATAACACCCATGACATTGCAGGAGTCTGCTATAAGCGTGGCTATACGACCTCCCATCGACTTACCGCCAATGACCAAAGAGTCGGGTCCGATTTCATTAATGATAGTCTGCCATGATTTCATAAGTTTGGGCTGTCGGTCCGGCGGACGTTTTTTTCCGTTTACTCGCCGTTCCGCCATATAAGGAAATTCAAACCGCACAGTACGGTATCCGCGTGTCGCCAATCCTGTAGCGAAAAAGGCCATGAATTCAGAATCCATCGGTGCGCCTGCGCCATGTGCAAGCGCGACTGTAAGGGTATAAGATTTCGGGCTATCAATTAGTAAATAAGGCAGTGACACAAACTAAATTCTAGCGAAGAAGTCATTACCTTTATCATCTATGATGATGAAGGCTGGGAAATTTTCTACTTCAATGCGCCAAATGGCCTCCATGCCAAGTTCAGGGTATTCTAGTACCTCGACCTTTTTTATTGAATTTTCTGCTAATCTTGCGGCTGCGCCACCAATGGACCCCAAGTAGAATCCGCCGTGGGTTTTACAGGCTTCCGTTACTTGTTTGGAACGGTTGCCTTTGGCCAGCATTACCAAAGATCCACCGGCAGCTTGCATCATGTCCACATACGAATCCATACGTCCTGCCGTTGTGGGACCGAAAGATCCAGATGCCATACCGTCGGGTGTTTTGGCTGGTCCTGCGTAATATACAGGGTGATTTTTCATGTAATCGGGTAGACCCTGTCCTGAATCTAACCGCTCCTTCATTTTCGCGTGGGCAATATCACGGGCCACTATCATTGGACCAGTCAACGAAATACGGGTCTTGATCGGATGTTTTGAAAGTTCCGAACAGATTTTGTCCATGGGTTGTGTGAGGTCAATATTGATCGCATTCCCTGGTAGTTTATCTTCCTTCACATCAGGCATGTATTTAGCGGGATTCTTTTCCATCTTTTCAAGGAAGATGCCTTCTGCCGTGATCTTACCTATGATTTGCCGGTCAGCGGAACAGGAAACACCGATGCCAACAGGGCATGATGCGCCATGCCTTGGCAAGCGGATGACGCGCACGTCATGACAAAAATATTTACCGCCAAATTGGGCCCCAATCCCTATTTTACGTGTAATCTCAAGGACCTGGGCTTCTATTTCTATATCCCGAAATGCCTGACCATGCTCACCTCCGTAGGTCGGTAAGTCATCAAGATAGTGTGCTGATGCCAGCTTGACCGTTTTTAGATTAGCCTCAGCTGATGTTCCACCGATAACAATGGCAAGGTGATAGGGGGGGCAGGCAGAGGTGCCTAGGGTCTTTATTTCGGTCCTGAAGAAATCCCGCAGGCCATCTGGATTAAGTATTGCTTTGCTTTTTTGGTAAAGGAAAGTTTTGTTAGCTGATCCTCCACCTTTAGCCATAAAAAGAAATTTATAGAGGTTCCCGTGTGTCGCATAGAGATCAATCTGTGCAGGTAGATTATTCCCTGTATTCTTTTCATCGAACAAAGAAATAGGTGAGAGTTGAGAATACCGTAAATTCAGTTTCGTGTAGGCTTTAGCAACGCCTGCAGAAATAGCAGCTTCATCTCCACCACCAGTCCAAACGCTCTGACCTTTTTTCCCCATTATGATTGCTGTACCAGTGTCTTGGCACATGGGCAAAATCATTCCAGATGCAATATTAGCATTCTTAAGAAGTTCAAAAGCTACAAAACGGTCATTATGTGATGCTTCCGAGTCATCGATTATTGCACGTAGCTGTGACAGATGCCCGGGACGTAGCAGGTGTGATACATCTTTAAACGCCTCGGCGGTCAATGCGGTCAAGGCGCTTTGTTCAATGACTAAAATTTTTTCTCCACGGAAAGTATCCACTGCAACGCCATCACTACTTAGCTTACGGTAAGGTGTAGAATCTTTACCTAGCGGAAACATGTCGGAGAAGGCAGCGTCAAGCATGGCCCAGCGTCCTCTTTAAAAAGGCACGGCGCCTTGATCAGGTCAAGGCACCTTATTTCTTTCTGAACTTATCCAGAGTGACAACTTTTCCTGCGTCATTTTCTGGATCCAGATCGGTTTCTTCACTCGTCTCATTCCGTGCCAACCGCTCGGTATTAAGCCGCTGCGTTACTACAACGTTGTCAACGGCTGGCATTTCGTAATCATCTTCATTTTCAAATTCACTCTCATAGTACTCTTCAACATCCGCATCTTCAAACTCGACGTGGAATTGAAGTCCGAACTTGGCGTGTGGATCAGCAAAGGCGGTTACGGCGGCAAAGGGGATATGGAGCCGCTGGCTAACACCGCTAAAGGTTAGAGTAATATCAAAGGAATCTTTCTCAACACATAAGTCCCGAAATTGATGTTGCAAAACAATGGTCATCTCGCTGGGATGCATGACCCGCAAAGATTCAGCTATGCGCACGCCAGCATGTGTAGTTTCGAAGGTGACATAAAAATGGTGTTTACCGGGCAGGCCGCGCTCTTCTGTTATTTCAAGGGCTCGTCGCAATACACCACGCAAGGCATCTTCGACCATGCGTTCGTAGCTTAGCGATGTTACATTCTCTTTGTTCACAATCTTAACTTTTTAATTGGCCTAACTCTGTCCCCTATTTTGGCTGGCACTCAGCCAGTGTTCAATGGCTGACGGTCGATTTTTGGGTTTTATATCATGTCTCAACCGAGTCGGAGGCAATTTTAGTTAAAGTGGGAGGCTTCTGTTGCCCGGTGCCTCCCGAACCGCGCTTACCGGCAATTAAGCGGCAGCGGCGTACTCAACGTTGTCGTTGGCACTTTTCAAAGTGGCCCGATATCGGTGGTACCATACCGAGAACAGCTACTATCTTTACCACGCGTGTCGATCCTATTTCGCCCCCATAAGCATCTAGAACTTAGGGATAAACAGCTCAATTTGGTGGAGGCGCCGGGTACTGCCCCCGGGTCCACAACGCTTATTCCACAGCAGGTTTAGCGCCATAGTCGCCGAAGCGACTTAACCAATATAAAGTCATTGGAAATAAATTGAAATGACAGTTTAATATTTTTCCACCTCTTGTTCCCTGCGATAGCGCGTCTATAAATAGGGTATGCGACAATATCTTGATCTAATGGCAAACGTTCTTGAAAACGGGGTGCAAAAAGGAGACCGCACTGGTACCGGAACGTTATCTGTCTTCGGTCATCAAATGCGGTTTGATCTCTCTGAGGGCTTTCCAGCCATTACCACCAAGAAACTCCATCTTAGATCCATCATTTATGAGCTTTTGTGGTTCCTGAGAGGGGAAACAAATATCCAGTACCTACGTGATCACAATGTTTCCATTTGGGACGAATGGGCGGACAAGAATGGCAATCTTGGCCCGGTGTATGGTTACCAATGGCGATCTTGGCCTTGTCCTAAAGGTGAATCAATTGATCAGATACAGCGTATTCTTGATAGTCTTAAGAATAATCCAGATTCACGCCGGCATATCGTAAGCGCTTGGAATCCTGCAGATGTGGACTCAATGGCACTACCTCCCTGTCATTGCCTGTTTCAGTTCTATGTTGTTGATAGGCGCCTGTCTTGTCAGCTATATCAGCGGAGCGCAGATTTATTTCTTGGTGTTCCTTTTAACATCGCGTCCTACGCTTTACTGACTATTATGATTGCGCAAGTCACCGGTCTCAAACTTGGTGATTTTGTGCACACTTTTGGTGATGTGCACCTATACTCCAATCATATACTGCAGGCGCGTAAACAATTGGAGCGGGAACCCCGGCCACTTCCGTACATGATTCTAAATAGCAAAGTGCAAGACTTATTCTCATTTGATTACGATGATTTTTCTTTGCGAGAGTATGATCCGTACCCCCATATTTCTGCTCCAGTTGCGGTTTAATTCGGCAGAATGATTAGCCAGAAACCAGCTCTTTGCTTAATCATGGCACGGTCAGACAATGGCACAATCGGTGCCAACAATGCCTTGCCTTGGCGAATATCTTCTGATCTTAAGCATTTCAAGAATCTTACTATGGGAAAGCCCATAATCATGGGCAGAAAGACCTATGACAGTATAGGTAAGCCCTTAAAAGGCCGCACAAATATCGTAGCTACTCGAGATAAGTGTTGGAAGGTTGCTGGAATATTGGTGTGCCATGATCTTGCCGATGCTGTTGAAAAGGCAAATGCTCAGGCGCAAAAGGATGGTGTCGAAGAAATCATGGTGATCGGAGGAGCAGAAATCTATGCTCGTCTGATAAATGATGCAGATCGTATCTATCTTACCGAAGTACACCGCCGGTACGATGGCGATGCATGGTTCATGGCTCCAGATAAGAATAATTGGAAGGAAGTTTCACGCGAACGCTTGCCTCCTGATGATGAAAGCGGCCCTTCTTTTAGTTTTGTCGTCTTCGATCGCCAGTAAACCGTCTCAATCTTCCATCGAAATGTTAGGTGCTGCCTTGACAGTTCCTAAGTCTAACTTTGCTGCGATCTTTTGCGCAATCGCTATGTAAGCCATAGAGTGAGGGCCATCCGGGTCTTTTATCACGATCGGGGCCCCGCTATCAGAAGTTTCACGGATCTTGAGGTCTAACGGAATCTCTCCGAGAAAATCTACGTCCAATTCTGTAGATGTTTTTCTTGCACCCCCCGATCCAAAAATTTCGTCTCGATTACCGCAGGCAGGACAGATGTAATGACTCATATTCTCAATCATACCTAAGATAGGCACTTCCACTCGGCGAAACATGTTAAGGCCTTTGCGCGCATCAATGAGTGCGATGTCTTGAGGCGTCGATACAATCACAGCTCCTGCCAATGGAACTCTCTGCGACATAGTGAGCTGGGTGTCGCCTGTACCCGGAGGCATATCGACTACCATGATGTCAATAACGCCCCACTCAACGTCTTTGAGCATCTGTTCTAGCGCTCCCATGACCATTGGGCCGCGCCAAATGACTGGGTCGTCCTCGCCAATCATAAAGCCAATCGACATTACCTTAACCCCATGATTCTCTAATGGATAAACTTTTGTTCCGTCCGAATGGGGCTTTTTGCCGGCTAAGCCAAGCATGCGGGGCATTGAGGGGCCGAATATGTCCGCATCAAATAGAGCGACACTTTTACCGGTTTTGGCCAGCGCAAGGGCAATGTTTGCTGCAGTTGTTGATTTGCCGACTCCGCCTTTGCCAGAAGCAACGGCAAATATGGCCTTGATACCACTTAATTCTAGCCGGTCGCGGCCGCTTCCGCCTTGCGGCTTAGCTTCCTTTTCTGCCGTCAGTCCGGCCGTAACTGATAGTACGCCAGGTAGTTTATAGACGGCTTTTTCTGCAGCAGCTCTTACAGGTTCTAATTCCGGCCCGAGTTTTGCTGGCACCTCTAGAGCAAAGGACACATGTCCTTCCTTAACAACGATGTCTTTAATCCATTGATGCGCAAGGATATCCATCCCGTTAATACCTGAATCGACGGTCTTAAGCGCAAGAAGAACCTGGTCCTTGGTCACATTAGGCATTCTTGAAAACTCCTCATTTGTTACCGATATATAGGAAATAACAGTCGGTCTCTTAACCTAGCCTGGGGGCCGCGTTGCACGAGCTCTATACATGGCATATAAGGCCAGGAAGCATAGTTTGTAGTAGACTTTTTTCGATGGCTTAAATCTGCAGGAAGGGATACTCCAGTGTTCTGGAAACAACAAGGTGGTGGCCCTTGGGGCGGAAGCTCAGGAGGGCCTTGGGGCGGCAATGGTGGTAAAAATGGCGGCGGTGGCGGCAGAAACCCTTGGGGTGGTCCCTCTGGCGGTGGCAGCGGTGGTCCTCCTCCTGATCTTGAAGAGCTCTTGCGTCGAAGCCAGGATAGCGTGAGGCGCTTCTTGCCTGGTGGCGGTGGGGGCCGCGGTTTTGCATTTGTAATCGCAATAGTTTTGTTTTTCTGGGGTATTAGTGGCTTTTACCGTGTCCAGCCCGATGAGCAGGGTGTTGAGCTACTATTCGGGCGCTATGCAAAAACTACAGAACCTGGGCTGAATTACTGGTTCCCGGCACCAATCGGCGAGGTGCAAACCCCAAAAGTAACGCTGACCAATCAAATCACAATTGGTTTTAGGGGGGTACCAAACACTACAAATGTGCGTGATGTGCCTGCTGAAAGCCTGATGCTGACCGGCGATGAAAATATAGTTGATGTCGATTTTGTAGTTCAGTGGCGCATACGTGAAGCCGGAGAATTTCTATTTAATATTCGTTCTCCCGAGCAGACAGTTAAGCTTGCTGCGGAAAGTGCAATGCGCGAGGTCGTAGGCCAGAATACTTTAGACTTTGTTACAACAGATGGTCGGGAAATCGTTGGGCAAAGAGCTCAGACAGTTCTACAAGACATTCTTGATACCTATGAATCGGGTATCAGTATTTTGGAAATCCGCGTGCAGGGTGCTAATCCTCCTCCAGAAGTGATTGATGCATTCAATGACGTTCAACGCGCTAATCAGGACCAGGAGCGTCTTCGAAACGAGGCACTTGCTTATCGTAACGATATTGTACCTCGCGCAGCTGGTGAAGCAGCTCGTATGACGGAAAACGCTATGGCGCAAAAAGAAAGACAAATTAGGGAATCACAAGGCCAAGCTCAGCGCTTTAATGATTTCTACGAAACCTATAAAGGGAATAAGAACGTTACCTCTCGACGCCTGTATCTTGAAGCAATGCAGGAAATTTTCGGCAAATCGGAGAAATTTATCCTTGATGAAGGTGGGGAAGGGCAGGGCGTGGTCCCCTATCTACCCTTGAATGAACTACAGCGTGGCTCAGCTAGAGGAGGCAACCAATGAGTACTGGTAAATTATTGATGCTAGGCGCCATTATCTTTTTGGCAGCTTTGACTTTAATGAGCACTCTTTTCACTGTGCATCAGACCCAACAGGCTATTGTTCTGCAATTGGGTGAGCCAAAACGGGTGATAGAGGATCCGGGCCTACAGTTCAAAATGCCCTTCATACAGAACGTACTGTTTTACGATAATAGAGTTTTGGATATTGATCCGCCTGCTCAGGAAATGCCGTTGGTGAACCAATTACGAATCATTGTGGATGCCTTTGCACGATACCGAATCGTTGACCCTCTCAAGTTTTATCAAACAGTGCGTACTGAAATCGGTTTCCGCGATCGCTTTGGTACGATCCTGAATGGTAGCGTTCGAGACGCTCTTGGCCAAGCTCAATTGGCTGACCTGCTCACTGTCAAGCGTGTTGAGGTGATGCAGGAAATTTCTCGTGGGATAAGTCGGCGTGCGCCTGAGTTTGGAGTCGAGGTCGTGGATGTGCGTATTGGCAGAACCGATTTGCCAATAGAAACCAGTCAATCGGTTTATAATCGTATGCGGTCAGAACGGATTGCGCAGGCTGCTCTCTTAAGAGGTCAGGGCCAGGAGGCAAAATCTCGTATGGAAGCGGAAGCAGATAGAGAACGCACTGTCATAATCGCAGAAGCAGAGCGGCAAGCTCAGATCTCTATCGGTGAGGGGGAGGCGGAAAGCAGATCAATATTGAATAGCGCCCATGGCCAAGACCCAGAGTTTTACGCATTCTTGCGTTCCATGGAAGCCTACCGTGAGTCGCTTGGAGATAGTACGACCATGGTTTTGAGCCCAGATTCAGAGTTTTTCCGCTTTTTTAGCGATTTACCTGGGTCTCGCTGAGTCCTTTTTGTTTAGATCATTGAGAGCGGTCTAGCACACGCTATCGTGGCGATAAGACTAGATTGTTTTTGTCCTACATTACGAAGCTGACAGATAGTGGTCATATCCTGTTGATTTTGGTTTTTCTTGACCTCATTTCCACAGACAATGACCAAATAATTGTAGAGCACATCGCGTTAAAGAAAAGGAATCCAAATGATCCGTATGATCAATAGTTATAGTTCCTCGGAGCTAAGAGTTAATAGCAGTCGTCTTTCTTGGATCTCAGCACTTGGCGCTTCTGTAACTCTGGCGCTTGCGATTGTGGCTCAGCCAACTTTAGCCCGTACACCAGATACTTTTGCTGATGTTGTCGAAGATGTGATGCCAGCCGTAGTGAATATTTCAACTGTTCAATTGGTTGAAGGCCGTAAGCGCGGACAGCGTTCTATGCCCCAATTACCGAGAGGCGGTCCTTGGGAAGATATGTTCAAGGACTTCCTGGAGCAGTTTGGTGACCAATTACCACAAGGTGAGGACGATGGTGGCGACCGGCCACTCCGCCGCGCCCGCTCACTGGGTTCTGGGTTTATCATTGAACCTGACGGTTTGATCGTAACTAACAATCACGTGATTGAGGATGCGGATGAGATTCGAGTTCTACTAGCGGATGACACAATTCTTGAAGCCCAAGTCATTGGCCGCGACCCACAAGGTGACTTAGCGCTCATCAAGGTCGAGTCAGAGAAACCACTACCCACCTTGAAGTGGGGTGATTCTGATAAAATGCGCGTTGGTGACTGGTCTGTAGCCATTGGTAATCCTTTTGGTATAGGTGTGACAGTAACGGCTGGTATCGTTTCCGCCCGCTCGCGGCGTCTCAGTAATGGCAGCCCTTACGACGATTACCTTCAAACGGATGCAGCTATAAACCGTGGTAATTCTGGCGGCCCGTTGATCAATATGGTTGGCGAGGTCATCGGCATTAATACGGCAATATTTTCACCTACTGGTGCAAGCGTTGGTATTGGTTTCGCTTCGCCATCAAATATGGCGAGCAATATTATTGCTGACCTTAAGGAGTTCGGCCGCCCGCGCCGTGGCTGGCTGGGCGTCAGATTCCAGGCTGTATCTGCCGAAATTGCAGAAAGCTTCGGTTTAGAAGAAGCTCAGGGGGCTTTGGTTGCCGAAGTTCTAGAGGACAGTCCTGCTGCAAAAGCAGGAGTGTTAGCAAATGATGTCATCTTGACTTTTGATAGTAAGCCCGTTGATGGCGAGAAATTCCCACTGATGGTCGCTGCAGTAGAGCTTGATAGCAAAATCAAGATGACGGTGCTGCGTGATGGCAAAGAAAAAGACCTCATAGTTGTCATTGGTGAACTTGAGGAAGAAAGTGTGGTTCTTGCTTCACGTGGAGATACGCCTAGACGCAGCAATCGGCCTGAGCGGAAAGAAATTGATGAACTAGGTGTCATAGTCGCAGAGTTGTCAGATTCTGTGCGAAGACAGTACGAACTGCCTGAAGATATTATGGGTTTGATTATCGTCGATGTAGACGAAGAAAGTGATGCTGCCGCGAAAGGGTTGCGGCGTGGCGACATTATCGCTGAGGTGCAACAGACGCCGGTAGAAACAGCTGAGGAAGCAGAAGAGGTGATCGCCGCCGCAAAAAGTAAGAATCGTACGGTTGTCCTACTGAGGGTTCAAAACGGGGATAATTTTAGGCTTGTCCCAGTGCGAATCAGCGAAAGCTGATCACAAGGTACGAGGCTTTTCGCACAACATGCGTGTAGACTTCTATCATCTGCACAAATGGCCTTTAGAGCGAGCCCTACCGCAATTGCTCAAAAAGGTTAGGCAGGCGGGACATAGGGTCGTTGTGGTCGCCGGCTCGCAAGATCGCTTAGAGAGCCTTAGCGGAGCCTTGTGGACCTTTGACCCTAACTCCTGGTTGCCTCATGGAACAGTCAAAGACGGTTACGCGGATTCGCAGCCTATTTGGCTAACTGATCATCCCGAGAATCCAAATGAGGCAACGATTCTAGTGGTCACTGATGGTATGATTGTAGATGATCTGGAGGATTATCAACGATGCCTTGATTTGTTTGATGGCACTAATAAAGAATCGGTTGGAGCAGCTCGTGATCGCTGGACAGCGGCCAGAGCCCAAGGTCACGAGATGCACTACTGGCAGCAGACTGATCGTGGCGTATGGGAGGAAAAAGCTCAAACATAGTTTGATGCTTCACAAAGGCTATGTTGCACTACTCATTGCGGTTGTCTATAAACCGCGCAACCAGGCCCGAAGGTCTCTCTTGGCCGGTAACCTCTCTTGAATGGATGCAATAACCATGGCTATTGAACGTACGCTATCAATAATTAAACCGGATGCGACGCGGAGAAATCTTACAGGTAAAATAAATTCGCTGCTTGAGGATGGTGGATTACGCATTATCGCTCAGAAGCGTATTCAGCTTGATCGTGCAAAAGCGGAAGACTTTTATGCTGTTCATAAAGAACGCCCATTTTTTGACGGTCTATGCTCATTCATGACTTCAGGGCCTGTCGTTGTTCAAGTGCTTGAGGCAGAAAATGCTATTGCGCTTAATCGCGAAATAATGGGCGCAACTAATCCAGCTGAGGCGGCTGTAGGTACGATTCGAAAAACCTATGCAGAGAGTATTGAGGCTAATTCAGCGCATGGATCAGATTCTGTCGAAAATGCGGCCATTGAGATTGCCTATTTCTTTTCTGAAGACGAAATCATTGGCTGATTAGTCTAAGGAAACCGGTATTTTTATGCTTCCTTTGCCTGCCCAGCCGCGAATTGGTTTTTTTGTTTCGCATCGTGGCAGCAATATGCGTGCAATCGTAGATGCTTGTGTTGATGGTAGCGTGCGCGCTGAACCTGCAATCCTTATTAGCAACAATAAAGCTAGTAAGGCCCTGGAGTGGGCAAAAGACGCTAAACTTCGACATGTTCACCTGAGTTCTAAGAGTGAAGGTTCAGAGCAAGCCCTAGATGCTGCACATCTAGAGGTACTTCGGGAAGCCCAGGTCGACCTCATTGTGCTGGCCGGCTATATGCGAAAAATCGGCCCATTGGTCTTACGAACCTACGCAAACCGTATCCTCAATATCCATCCTGCTTTACTGCCAAGGCACGGTGGGCAGGGTATGTATGGCCACTATGTGCACGAAGCGGTCATCGCAGCTGGAGATGCAGAATCTGGTGTAACGGTGCACCTTGTTGATAGTGAATACGACACTGGGCCAATAGTCGATCAGGCTCGCGTAACAGTTTATGCTGGCGACACAGCAGAGACATTGGCAGCCAGGGTGCTTAAAGTGGAGCATCGTTTTTTTCCAGAAACTTTAGCACGCATTGTTTCAGGCAAAATTGATCTTGATTCACTCTTGTAAAGCGATTGCCTAAGCTAAAGACCAGGCTTGTTCTAGGTTCTTGATTAAAACAGGAGGAGAATCGCCTCTATTGCAAACCTCTCCTATGACCCGCGGTTCTTCTCCGTTTTCTTTGAGCACGGTCATGGCCTCATCCACCACGGTGGAATCCACTACTACTGCCATTCCGATGCCGCAATTAAATGTGCGGACCATCTCTTTAGCAGATAAGTTACCGACTGAGGCTGTCCATTCCATCATAGCTGGCAGCGGTATAGCATTTGCATTCAATGATATGGCTAAGCTGTCTGGCAATACCCTAGGAAGGTTTTCAATAAGCCCACCACCCGTGATATGGGCAAAGCCATGTACTAAGTCTGCTCTAACAAGGGCGAGGCAAGACTGTGCATAAATGCGAGTTGGTTTAAGTAAAACATCGGAGAGCTTTGAAGCTGACTCAAATGGTGCTGGGTCTTCATAGGAAAGGCCACTGAGCTCAATAACCCTACGCACCAACGAATATCCATTGGAATGAAACCCAGCTGAGGGTAGTCCAATGACTGCATCACCTATTGCTACATTCTTGGGTAGGATACTGCCTCGCTCAACTGCGCCAACCGCGAATCCAGCCAGATCGTACTCATTTTCGCCATAGAGGCCTGGCATTTCTGCAGTTTCGCCCCCAATCAAAGCACAGCCCGCTTCCTGGCACCCATGCGCTATTCCGGTCAATACATCTATCGCGTCAGCAACACTCAGTTTTCCCGTGGCATAATAATCGAGAAAAAACAGTGGTTCTGCCCCTTGCACCACTAGATCATTGATACACATAGCCACTAGGTCAATTCCAATACTAGAATGGTGACCAGTTTCTATGGCAAGTAGAACTTTGGTCCCAACCCCATCGTTACAAGCAACCAGAACTGGATCTTGGAATCCGCAGGAATTAAGGTCAAATAGTCCACCGAAGCCTCCAAGAGCGGAGTTTGCCCCCGTGCGAGCAGTAGATTTCGCCAACGGCTTGATGGCTTCAACTAGAGCGTTGCCGGCATCAATATCGACCCCGGCTTCTTTATAAGTTAAACCGTTAGAACGGCGGCCATCGGCCTGAGAGGATCTAGAAATGTCAGCCTCACACTGTGCGGCAATAATCATTCGTACAATAGCCAAAGATGAGCGTGTTGCAACGGCTTGGTCAGTGTTTGTTGTTAGCGCATTGGTACCGTTCTGGATCTTATTATCGCCTCTAGCAGCAAACGACCCATCTGATGTCTTTTCAATTTCAGCTGTCGCCGTCGATTCTCGCGCTCGCTCAACTTCAGAAGCACGGTCCAGAGGCCTGCAAGTAGGGCAAATTGACGCGTTAGACCAACTATTTCGACGCTTAGTACCAAAGGATTATTATAATCAGCTCCCAAACTTGTCTGCACAGGATTCTATCGACTTAGTAAGAGATTTTTCTATTGCTAATGAGCGGTCTTCCTCTACACGATACCTAGCAGACCTAACTGTCAGATTCTGGCCAGATTCGGTTCGCTCAGCCCTTAGGTTTGCAAATGTCCCGTTTTCTGAGACACAGAGTAAGCCCGTTGTTGTCATTCCGCTTTACCAAGCATCAGTAGTTGCTGAACCGACACTGTGGCAGAATCCCAACCCCTGGCGTGATGCTTGGTTCGAAATTCCTGTTGCTAATGGGCTGGTCCCTCGGCAATTACCCTACGGCGATCTAACAGATTTAACCACCCTACAGTCTAGCGATGCTGTAGCCCGCGATCAGGTGCTTCTGAGGCAGTTGGCTAGCAGGTATAATGCCGATGATGCCGTAGTAGTATTAGCATCTTTAGTTGGTGGAATCGGTTCTGAGTCTGTGTATGTAACCCTCTACTTTACAAGGTCAGGTCAGGAATATCGGGTTGAGACTTCTGCAATAACTGGTCAGACCTGGTCTGATCTTTTTGTTGCAGCTGCAATCCAATCCTGGGCGCTAGTCGAAGATGAATGGAAGCGTGAAAGCATGCTTCAATTTGGGATTTCTGGACAAATAACAGCTGTAGTCCCGCTCGGAAAGCTAGAAGACTGGCTTATTGTGAAGCGAAAACTAGAGCAAGCGCCTCTTATCGATCGCTTTGAATTGCAAGCGATTACTAAAGACCGGGCTCAGGTTACGGTCTATTATTTGGGAGATGAATCTCAACTGAAGTTGGCTATGGCACAGCTTAATCTTACACTCTTTAAACAACAAGAAACCTGGATTATAGAGAATCAGCGCCAAGAAAACTTGTCTTTTGTCAAACAGCCCGATAGAGCTGTTTCTGAAGTTAATCGGAGTTTATCCCAGCCCCTCAGGTCTATTTGGAGTGGATCAGATTAATCCTCGGGCTGTGCGTTGACTGTTTAGGATTCTGCTAGTGTCTATCAAGCAATTACTATTGGACTTGGGTCACCGTCCCGCGCTTGATCGGTCTAATCTCTTCGTCACAGCGGGAAACCAGGATGCTATTTCCTGGGTAGACCAATGGCCAAATTGGAAGGGCCACGCACTTGCAGTACATGGACCTGAAGGGTGTGGGAAAACACACTTAGCGCATGTCTTTGCGTCCCGCGCTAATGCGTTATTATTGTGTGATGCCGACATGATTTCAATTGACCCTGTCGCATTAGCTCATAGATATTCGGCGATCATTTTAGACCGCACAGATGGTCCAATTCACGAGCAGAACTTGTTTCATCTCTTCAATGCTATCCGAGAAGCTCAAGGTCACTTCTTGATTTCAAGTCGGGAGGCTCCTGCGCGATGGCTTGTCGAATTACCAGATTTACGCTCGCGTCTAAAAAGCATAACCGCCATAAAAATTTCTGCACCAGATGATGCAACTTTAATAACTGTTCTTGCAAAATTGTTTAAGGATAGACAAATCTTAATTGCAGTTGATGTTCTTGAATATGCTATCGTCCGAATGCCACGCACATTTTCTGCTTCAGCGACACTTGTTGATCTAGTTGACAGGGAATCCTTAGCCCAGGGGAGAAGAGTCACCGTGCCATTAATAAGGGAAGTTCTCAATTCGTCCAATTTTGCTGAAGAGATTATTTAAAGTTAGTAGTTTTCAAGCTCAGTTATCTGGAAGATGCGTGATAGGCGCCCATATGCTCCTTTATAGTCCTCTAATAACTTTCTTCCCTGCTTCAAATATCGAAAGAGTTGGTAGAGTATTATAATCTGGGTCTGTATTCGACAGATTTGTACTCGTCATGTTACCGTAGGCTCTGGCTTATTTGTGGTACTTTATGAACCTCAGTTTTAGAAAGCTTTGACCTGCAGTCAGATAGGACTTTCTAATCACTGCTAGAACAGTCCTTTGGAGTGAAGGAAGAATGCATTGACTTCGGAAGCCACTAAACAAGATATCGAAGGCACAACCTCCGAATCTATTGAAATAATTAGTAATAATCGATTTATTAATCGCGAGTTGTCCTGGCTATCGTTTAACACCCGTGTACTTGAAGAATCAAAGAATGCACGACACCCAATTCTGGAGCGTGTTAGGTTTTTATCTATCTCAGCTTCCAACCTGGATGAATTTTATATGGTTCGCGTTGCCGGTCTTAAAGGACAGGTCCGGGCTGGGGTAAATCAGCGTAGTGCTGATGGTCTCACACCGTCCGAGCAATTGGACCAAATAAATAAAGCTGTTCGTGAATTGTTTAAGAAACAGGACTTATGCTGGGATACACTACAAGAAGAGTTGTCAAGTGAGGGCATTGACGTTGTGCCATCTCAAGAGTTGTCTAGGGCTGATAAAGACTGGCTTGAAAGCCTGTTCATGGATCATATTTTTCCTGTACTCACACCGCTGGCTATTGATCCAGGTCACCCCTTTCCGTTTATTCCTAACCTCGGCCTCTCACTAATTTTACAACTAGTTCGTATAGAAAACGGCGAGGCTATGCGGGCATTGGTTCCAATTCCATCCCAGATCGAGCGTTTCATTCGATTGCACGGGAAAAAAATTCGCTACATTGTTCTTGAGGATGCCATCAAGCTCTTTCTTGATCGCTTATTCCCTGGATTCAAAGTTGTGCAGTCGGGAGTTTTCCGAGTTATTCGTGATAGTGAAATGGAAATTGATGAAGAGGCACAGGACTTAGTTCAGAGCTTTGAGACTGCGCTCAAACGCCGTCGTCGCGGTATCTGCATCCGTCTTAAGGTTAGTGCCCGAATGCCAGAAGACCAAATAAAATTCATTTGTGATGAGTTGGAAGTCCTACCAAAAGATACATTCGCAATTGATGGTATGATCGGGTTAGCTGATGTTAGTCAGCTGATAAACGGCGAGCGGCCCGATCTCCAGTTTACCCCCTATAACGAGCGTTTTCCAGAGCGGATAAGAGATTTCGGGGGTGATAGTTTTGCTGCCATTCGTAAGAAAGATATCATCGTTCATCATCCTTACGAGTCATTCGATGCCGTTGTACAATTCGTGCGACAGGCGGCTCTAGATCCCAACGTAGTTTCCATAAAGCAGACTTTATACCGTACTAGCAAAGAATCACCTATCATTCACGCCCTTATTGAAGCTGCAGAGGCTGGGAAGTCTGTTACAGCTATGGTAGAGCTAAAGGCACGATTTGATGAAGAGGCCAATATCCGATGGGCTAGAGATTTGGAGCGAGCCGGAGCTAATGTAGTCTATGGCTTTGTTGATCTGAAAACGCATGCCAAGATTTCTCTGGTTACACGCCGCGAAGGCAAATCCCTAAATTCATATGTGCACTTTGGAACAGGTAACTATCATCCTGTAACTGCTAAACTCTACACTGATCTTTCATTCTTTACTTGTGACCCTGCTCTGTGCCGTGATGCTAATCGCACATTCAATTATATGACTGGCTATGCTCAGCCAGACTCAATGGAGAAGTTATCACTGGCTCCTATTGGGTTAATGGAAAGAATTAGTGACCTGATTGAGGAGGAGTCTGGTCACGCTATAGCTGGGAGGCCGGCATCTATTTGGGCAAAGATGAATTCTCTAGTCGATCCAATAATAATTGATAAGCTCTACAAAGCTTCGCAAGCTGGAGTTAATATTGAACTTATTATCCGAGGTGTTTGCTGTTTGCGTCCGGAGGTCCCCGGTCTTTCTGAAAATATTCACGTAAAAAGTATAATAGGCCGTTTTCTGGAACATTCTCGGATCTTTGTTTTCGGCAATGGATATACCCTGCCATCAAGGCAAGCCAAGATATTCATGTCGTCTGCCGATTGGATGCCTAGGAATCTGGTGAGCCGTGTTGAGACATTTGTCCCAATTGAAAATCAAACTGTCCATCAACAAGTACTTGACCAGATTATGGTGGCAAATATTAATGACAATTTACAGAGCTGGAAGCTGGGAGCTGACGGCGCCTTTACACGTGAAAACGCCAGGATTGACCCTTTTAGTGCCCATGAATACTTTATGCATAACCCAAGTCTATCAGGTCAGGGTAGTGCCTTGGATCAGTCCAATATGCGGGTTCCTAAACTAATTCCAAGCGTGAAATAAACTTGCTAACAGCATTCCCTAGCATTTAGTGTTGAGAAATAACTTGTCCCAAGATAATGCGAATTTGGCCCAGCGTCCTAAGCCTGTGGGAGTTATCGATATCGGATCAAATTCAGTCCGATTGGTTATCTATAGCGGTGTGACGCGTGCACCTATCCCAATATATAATGAGAAAACTATTTGCGCGCTTGGCCGGGAACTCGAATCGACTGGGAAACTTAACCCTGAGGGTATCACTAAGGCGATAGATACTTTGAGGCGTTTTAAGACATTGACAGACGGCATGGAGTTGGCCCGTCTTGATATACTGGGGACGGCGGCAATTCGTGACGCTTCTGATGGACCTGATTTTGTTTGTAAGGTCCAAGAAGAGACGGGTTTAATCATTAAAGTAATATCAGGGAAACAAGAGGCTAGACGCAGCGCTCTTGGAGTTCTTTGTGGTATTCCAACTGCAGATGGAATGGTTGCCGACCTCGGTGGTGGCAGTTTGGAACTCGTAGATGTCTGTAATGGAAAATTTGGGGAATATGCTACTTTACCACTAGGGACTTTACGGCTTGCAGAGACCATTTCTAAAGAAGCAAAAAGTGGGCTGCTCTCAGTCAATGAGCATCTTGCTAAACATAAATGGATAACGGGGGTAAGGGGTAGAACAGTCTATGCAGTCGGAGGGGCTTGGAGGACATTGGCCCGGGTATGTATTGCCCATATGAATTATCCCTTACATGTGCTGGATAATTTCACTCTTACTAGGCAGCAGGCCGTGTCTTTGTTTGGATTGATTGCACACCTTGGGCCACAGACACTGAAAAGAATCCGGGGAGTCGAAAAAACGCGACTTGCAACACTTCCTCTCGCTGCAATGATGTTGGAAAGATTAGTCGAAATAGGTGAGCCTAATACACTTGTTTTTTCAATTTATGGTATGCGGGAAGGGCAATTTTTTAAGAGCTTACCTAGCCAATACAAAAAGATAGACCCCCTTATCAGTGCTGCTGAGGAGTGGTGCCGGTCTTCTGGGCGTAACCCCCAGACCGGGTACGAGGCATTTGAGTGGATGTCAGCACTATTTCCAAATGAGAAAGAGTCAAATACTAGATTGAGATTGGCGGCTTGCTTATTACGAGATGTTTGTTGGTCTGAACATCCGGACTATCGTGCCGAACAAGCTTTCCTAAGAGTTTTGCGGCTACCATTCATGGGTCTTGAGCATGAAGACCGTGCCGGACTTGCTCTAGCTTTATTTTACCGTTACCGCACCGATGGTACGACCCCTACAATTGACCAAGCTCATACTTTACTTGATACAAATCGCGTTAAGCGTGTCCACACTATCGGCCTATGCCTCCGGTTATCATTTTCCCTGACAGCTGGGATGGCGGATATGCTTGATAAGACGAGGCTAGAAAGGTCAGAGAAAGAACTATTGCTTTCGGTGCCCGCTAATGAACCGATGTTCTCAGCCGGGTCATTCCCAAAACGCCTTGCTCGGTTAGCAAATCATCTGGAGCTATCTTGTAGAATCGTTCGCCAATAGTTTGCTAAAGGCTTCTTGCGCAGAATTACTTTCTTTCTATTACCGCTACTGTTTTCTTGTCATCGGATAGAGTTAAGGCGAGGCAACCATGCTTTAGTCTTAATGCATCGTCGCCAAAAAGGGAGCGCCGCCACCCATAAAGTGCCCGGACTTTTGCATCATCGTTTGTCGCAATTTGCTCTAAATCATCAATGCTAGCGATAAGTTTCTGTGCTACACCATTCGCATCACAACGTGCTTTGAGTAGTACTTTTAAGAGATCCACAACTGGTCCAAGATTTGCTGGTTTGTTTAGAGGTCGGGGAACTATAGGGCAGTCTTTGTCGGGGGTCTCTAGCCCTTGAGATATTGCTGCAAGTATCCCCGGGGCATGTTTACTCTTGGCATAGTGTTTTGCTAGCCGGGTCTGTGATATTGTCTTTTCGTTTATTGGCTTGTGAGTAGCTAATTCTATAAGCACGTCGTCTTTAGCAATCCGGCGCCGTGGCATATCCTGAGCTTGAGCCGTACGCTCTCGCCATGCTGCGAGTTCCTTCAATACAGCCAAGAAACGCGGTTTCTTATCCTTTGACTTTATTCTTTTCCATGCTTCATTAGGCAAAAGTGAGTACGTTGCAGGGTTCTGGAGAATCTCCATTTCCTCCTCGACCCACTCAGAACGGCCAGATTCTGCTAGTTCAGAGCTAAGCTTGGTATAAATGTCACGCAGGTGTGTTACGTCTGCTAAAGCATAATCAAGCTGTTTTTCCATGAGAGGGCGGCGAGACCAATCGGTGAAGCGTTGGCTCTTATCGACCTTTATCTTTGTTAGTTTATTTACAAGGGTGGAATAAGCAGCTGATTCGCCAAACCCGCAAACCATAGCAGCGACTTGGCTATCGAACATAGGTGCTGGAATGATCCCAGAGCGATGATAAAATATTTCCAAGTCCTGGCGGGCTGCGTGGAAAACCTTGACCACGCCCGTATTCTGGAAGAGTTCATAAAGTGGTGATAAATCAATATCTTGTGAGAGTGCATCTATGCAGTGAGCTTCATCCGGCCCAGCAATCTGTATGAGGCAAAGTAATGGCCAATAGGTCGTTTCTCGGTGAAATTCGGTATCCACAGTAACAAAGTCACTGGCTGAAAGGCGTTTACACAGTGCGACTAAGTCTGAGGTCTTGTTGATCAAATCCATGATCGCTTCATATCGTCTTGGCCGCGAGGCCGCAAGCTATAGCCGATTGGATAAGCAGCGCCTTGACAAACGGGCCTGTTCGGTGTGGTTTCTCGCCCTTCGGTGGAGGATATCCCTCGGCCGAGATAAATGCCGTCCTAGGGAATAACTATGCACCGATATAGAACACATACTTGCGGCGATTTGAGGCTTGAAGATACAGGCAAAGAGGCTCGTTTGTCAGGTTGGGTCCATCGCAAGAGAGACCATGGTAACCTCTTATTCTTGGACTTACGTGACCAATTTGGCCTTACCCAGTGTGTTGTTGACACATCCAGTCCTGTTTTTGACGTTTTGGATGGAGCCCGTTCTGAGACCGTTCTGTGTCTGACCGGTACAGTCGTTGAACGTACTGCAGATACAGTTAACAATCGATTGAGCACCGGAAGTATAGAACTACAAATACAATCCGTTGAGGTGTTATCAAAGACTAGCATGCTGCCAATACAGGTTTATGGGGATAATGATTATCCAGAAGAGCTCCGTCTTAAATACCGTTACTTAGACCTCCGTCGCGAAGAAATGCGTAATAATATTCTAATGCGGTCAAATGTAATTTCTAGCATTCGCCGCCGGATGATTGAGTCGGGATTTATAGAATTCCAAACTCCTATACTTACGGCGTCTTCTCCAGAAGGTGCACGTGACTTTCTTGTCCCATCCAGGTTACATCCAGGAAAGTTCTACGCGTTGCCCCAGGCCCCGCAGATATTCAAACAACTAGTTATGGTGTCTGGCTTTGACCGATACTTTCAAATTGCACCGTGTTTTCGCGATGAAGACGGGAGGGCTGACCGATCACCCGGTGAATTTTATCAGCTTGATTTAGAAATGGCGTTTGTGACTCAGGATGATGTATTTGAAGCCATCGAACCGGTTATTTCTGGTGTCTTTAATGAATTCGCAAACGGTCACACGGTTACCCAAGGACGTTGGCCCCGTATTCCATACGCGGACGCCATGTTGAAGTATGGGTCAGATAAACCTGATTTACGTAATCCCCTCTTGATTAGCGATGTAACTGATTGCTTCAAGGGATCTAGCTTTGGTTTGTTTGCTAAGAATATTGAGAGGGGAGCGATTGTCAGAGCAATCCCTGCTCCTGGTTCTGCAGGACAACCGCGCAGTTATTTTGATAAACTCAATGAATGGGCCCGCAGTGAAGGGGCTGGGGGCCTTGGATACATCGTCTATGACAAGGATGGCCCCAAGGGTCCTATCGCTAAGAATCTTGACGAAGATAGAGTAAATATCGTTCGCGATACGACGGGGATTGGACCTGGAGATAGTGTTTTCTTTGTCTGTGACAAACCGTCCATAGCAGAGAAGTTTGCAGGATTAGTGCGTACTAAGATTTGCTGTGAGCTTGATCTGTTGGTGAAGGACCGTTTTGATCTATGTTGGATTGTAGACTACCCACTTTTTGAAAAAGACGAAGTGACCGGTGAGATTGAATTTAGTCATAATCCTTTCTCTATGCCACAAGGGGGTCTGGAAGCGCTAGAAACCAAGGACCCCCTTGATGTATATGCGTACCAATATGACATTGTCTGTAATGGTGTGGAGTTGTGCTCTGGTGCAATACGAAATCATAGCCCAGATATTATGCTTAAGGCCTTTGAAATTGCAGGGTATGACCAGGAAGTTATTGAAAGCCGGTTTGGTGGTATGTTTAACGCGTTTCAGTACGGTGCTCCGCCTCATGGTGGCGCAGCTCCGGGAATAGACCGTATTGTTATGCTGCTGGCAGATACTCCGAATATTCGCGAGGTAACCTTGTTCCCCATGAACAACCAAGCAGAAGATTTGATGATGCAAGCTCCAAATGAAGCTAGTGAAGATCAGCTCAAAGACCTTCATATCAAGGTTAACCTTCCGAAACGGCCAAAAAAGGATGCATAGATAGCCACTAAATATTGCACTACCTAATAGGGCCAATATCTTATTAGCGTTGCATCATGGGTGGCTGGTTGCCATAACCGACTAGCATGTCATGAAAGCTTTGAAAATAGCGTGTCATAAGCTCGACATCACCTGGGGGAAATTCACCGATCTCTGGAGCTTCATTAATTTGTTTAAGGAAGATTGAGATCTGCTCAATCTGTGACGCCTTAATTTCTTCGCTGACAGCCTGGTTGCGCTTATAATGTTCCGTAAAATACACTAAAGCTCGATGCTGATCCGTATTTTTGAGGAGAGCATTTCTTAGCATATAAAGATAACTAATCAGGTACTCAGCACGACCCTCAGGCCAACCCAGACGTCTAAAAGCCCTGGTTTGTGCGCCAATACGGACCACAGTCTCACCTGAACTACTAGTGCCAATAGCTCTGTATTCTGTAAGAGCCCGATCAACTTCAAGCATCGCTATGGGCCAATCATCTATAATTTTGCGAACTTCGGCGGCAGTGAAAGTAGTTTGGCTGGATACTGAGGCTGTTTTAGCAGGAAATCCTACCCAATTCAGTCCTATACCAACCGCTACTACTATAGCGGTGATTGATACTGACAGTAAGAATACAAACAGGCCTTTGTTCATGTGTGCGGTCCACGCTCATGTGGTCTAATTACTCCAGCCATATTCTCTATTCACCTATGGATTAAATAAGTTCCTATTACTAAGGAGGCTATGTTTTCTGACATTGCACATCAATAGATTAGATCATACAAAAGAATAGGCTAGCACGAAGTCTTGCCTCGTATTGAAGAATTCATGAACGAGTGGAAGAAATTTTCTATTAATAAATACTACGAAACCTACTGTTTGCGGATACCCAATCATATTCATTACGTAAGCGGTTAAGCTCTTAATTAAAATGATCAGACTACACTTTTGGCCAAAGCCGTGCAGCTCCGCGTACGCCACTAGAATCGCCATACATAGGTGCATAAAGTTGTGTAGCCACGGAGTCGGTGAACACGTAGTCTCCCCATATAGAACGGACACCTGTATATAGGGATTTTATATTAGAGAGGCCACCTCCAAGGACAATAGCATCTGGATCAACGATATTGACTACTGATGCTAATGCCTTCGCCAGGCGGCCCGTATATCGCTCCAAGCATTCTTGCGCTCTAATACAACCATCTAAAGCAGCTTCTGCAACCTCCTCCGCGTCTTTCCAAGCACCACCCTTATTTGTAGCGTCGCGGCATAATGCAGGACCAGACAGGAATGTCTCGATACAGCCATACCGATCGCAATAGCAAAGTGGTCCAGGGCTCTCATCATGATCAGGCCAGGGCAGGGGGTTATGACCCCACTCGCCTGTTATGGCATTAGGCCCTCTGACGATAGATTTATTGATAGCAAGCCCTCCCCCTACACCCGTTCCGAGTATAACTCCGAACACGATTCTAGCGTTGCAAGCCGTACCATCAACAGCTTCAGATAACGTAAAACAATCTGCATCATTTGCGATCCTAACTGGACGGCCAAGACAGCCTATCAGGTCTTTCTCTAGTGGTCTGCCAATTAGGCATGTGGAATTAGCATTCTTAACCAATCCAGTTGCGGGTGAAATAGCACCAGGAATACCCACACCCACGCTTGGCAGATCAGAAACCGACGTTAAGTCAAGTGAAGCCTCAGAAGCATAGACTAGATCTCTAATGACCCTTATGGTTTCCTCGTATTTGCCTTGCGGTGTTGGCACACGCCTACGGTCCATTATTAAGCCCAAGCTATCAAGTGCAATCAGTTCGATCTTCGTGCCACCTAGATCTATGCCAATACGATATACCATTGGTACGTTAGCTACCTCCATTTTATGCTCTTAAGCTAGCTGAAGATTGTTAGTGCTCTCTTACGATTATCACATATGCTGTTAGGCAGCACTCTACCAATTCAAATCAATATTAGAGCAATTCAATTACCGGAGTAGGCCAAATGAGCGTATTATTTGTCACCGACGAGAGTTTTCTGGCTCATGACACCGGGCCTGGCCATCCTGAGAGTATTGATCGGTTACATAGCGTTAATGATGCTCTCGCTGATGAATCTTTTTCCAGCCTTGAACGTCGGGCTGCGCCAAGGGCTTCGATCGCACAAATGGCAGCACCCCATACAAAAGAATTTATTCTAGCAGTTATGGATGCGTCACCAGATTCGGGATACCGCCATATAGACCCTGATACTGTGATGTCACCAGGTACAGATGAGGCAATTCGACGTGGCGCTGGTGCTCTTGTTCTCGCTGTCGATGAAGTAATGGACGGGCGCGCTCAGTCTGCTTTCTGCGCCGTACGCCCACCTGGACATCACGCTAAGCGTAACCATGCTATGGGATTCTGTTTTGTTAATAATGTAGCAGTCGGCGCATATCATGCCCGTAATGCGGGAAGTATACACAAAGTAGCCGTTGTTGACTTTGATGTTCATCACGGTAATGGCACACAAGATATTTTTTGGGATGACCCCGATTTGTTTTTTGCGTCTACCCACCAGTATCCGCATTATCCAGGCACCGGGGCAGCGGAAGATACTGGGGCGCATAATAATATTGTTAACGTACCGCTGCCTCCTGGAACGGAAGGTAAGGAATTCCGTAAGGCCTTTGAACTAGATATTTTGCCTTCACTTGATTCGTTTGAACCCGAATTTATCTTGATATCTGCGGGGTTCGATGCCCATAAGGACGATCCCCTATCTCATATGGGATTGGAAGAACATGATTTTGCATGGGCGACTCGTATGATAATGCAAGTGGCTGCGCGTCACGCTGATGGTCGTGTGGTCTCAACGCTTGAGGGGGGGTATAATCTACGTGCACTGGGGCAAAGCGCCGCGGCCCATGTCAAAGCACTTCAGGGCGCATGAAGAGACATAGCAGTAAAGAGTAATCACATGGCAGAACGTAAAATTCCCAAAGACATTGCTGACTTGAATTTTGAAGAGGCCCTGAGCCAGCTCGAGGATATTGTGCGTGATCTAGAAAGTGGGCAAGTTAAACTTGAGGAAGCAGTCAAACACTACGAACGTGGAGCCCTATTGAAACGTCACTGTGAGGCTAAGTTGGCTGACGCTCGTATGAAGGTCGAAAAAATTACTGGCCTTGGTGATGCCATGCATTTGGAAGATGTGGAGGCCGAATGAACGCCTTAGCTGTGGACTACAGCACAGGTCAAATGGCCTCATTCAAGCAGCACCTAAAAGATACAGCAGAATCTGTAAATGTAACGCTTGATAACCTACTAGCACTTCCTGTTGGCGGCGAGCGTCGGGTTGTGGAGGCTATGCGTTATGCAGCTCTTGATGGAGGGAAGAGGCTGCGTCCGTTTCTAGTGATCGAAGGAGCGTCAATGTATGGCGTGGAACACAATTATGCCTTGCAGGCTGCCGCAGCCCTTGAAATGGTCCACTGCTATTCTCTAGTTCATGACGATTTACCTGCTATGGATGACGATGGACTCCGTCGCGGACGTCCAACAGTTCACAAAGCTTATGATGAGGCGACCGCTGTCCTAGCTGGTGATGGTCTTCTTACCCGGGCCTTTGGTATTCTGTCTAATCCTGGAACCCATCACAGTGCGGATGTGCGATCAGATCTATGCTATTCACTCTCAAAGGCAGCGGGTTCAGAAGGCATGGTTGGTGGTCAAATGCTCGATTTATTGGCGCAATCAGAACGTTTAGATGAAGATGAGATAGAAAGGTTACAATCGCTAAAGACTGGTTGTCTTTTTAGTGTCGCTGCTGAATTCGGTTCAATTCTCGGCCAAGCTAGTGAAATAGAAAGGGTCAGTTTAAGGCAGTATGGCCTTATACTGGGTGCGGCTTTTCAGATTGCTGATGACTTGCTTGATATCGAGTCATCATATCAAGAGGCTGGGAAACTGACGGGTAAGGATGCAGCTAGAGGGAAAGCTACATTTATCTCCCTGTACGGCGCTGATCGTGCTAGAAATCAGGCGAAATGTTTGGTGGACCAAGCGGTTGCAGTTCTTGAGTCCTTTGGACCGAAAGCTAATAAACTCCGCTTAGCCGCATTTTTCGCTATCAATAGATGCGGATAAGTTAAGCACTAGCTCAATGGTTCAAACAATCTATAAACCATTGAGAAGGTCAAAGAAGACTAGGTAAAATGACAACGGAGATGACCTGGTGAGTGCGGTGCAAGACAGACCATTGTTAGATAGTATTTCTAGTCCTAGCGACCTGAAAGCGTTCTCAATTGAAGAATTGAAGACTCTTTCAGATGAAGTTAGGGCTGACCTTATTGATTCAGTTTCCCGAACGGGTGGACACTTGGGCGCAGGACTCGGAGTGGTGGAGTTAACAGTCGCGTTGCATCACGTATTTGATACTCCCAGCGATCGGTTGATCTGGGACGTAGGTCATCAATGTTATCCACATAAGATTTTGACTGGCCGTAGGGATCGAATGTCGACGATCCGACAGAAAGACGGTCTTTCTGGTTTTACATCCCGCTCAGAAAGTCCATACGATCCTTTTGGCGCCGGCCATAGTTCAACGTCTATTTCTGCTGGTCTAGGCATGGCAGTCGCCCGGGATCTTTCAGATACCAATAGTCAGGTAATTGCCGTTATAGGCGATGGTGCTATGAGCGCCGGCATGGCCTATGAGGCTATGAACAACGCAGGCAGCATGGACCGGCGTCTTATCGTTATTCTAAATGACAATGACATGTCTATTGCACCACCCGTAGGCGCTATGAGTGCCTACCTATCACGTTTGCTTTCGTCGAAGTCTTATCTCACCATTCGTGAAGCGATGAAGCAAATAGCATCCCATTTTCCAAGGTCTCTGGAACAAGCGGCTCGTAAAGCAGAAGAATATACACGTGGCATGGTTACCGGCGGTACTTTATTCGAAGAGCTTGGTTTTTATTATGTTGGCCCTATTGATGGCCATCAGGTTGAGCACCTAGTACCTGTCCTAAAGAATGTGCGGGATTCTAATGCGAGTGGGCCCTTTCTTATTCATGCTGTAACACAAAAAGGTAAAGGGTATGCGCCTGCAGAGGAATCGGCGGACAAATACCATGGTGTTGCCAAGTTTGATGTAGTGTCAGGCGATCAATCAAAGTCTCAACCGAAAGCGCCAACTTATACCTCCGTATTTGCTAATGCACTCATCCGTGAAGCGGAACGCGATGACAAAGTCGTCGCGATTACCGCTGCCATGCCTGGAGGAACGGGTCTGGATGCATTCGGTTCTAAGTTTCCCGAACGGATGTTTGATGTCGGGATTGCTGAACAGCACGCGGTGACGTTTGCTGGGGGTATGGCAACAGAAGGTTATAAGCCTTTCGCAGCTATATATTCGACATTCCTTCAGCGAGCTTATGATCAGGTCGTCCATGACATAGCAGTGCAAAATTTGCCAGTTAGATTCGCACTAGACCGTGCTGGTTATGTCGGCGCCGATGGGTCTACGCATCAAGGTGCCTTTGATATTGCATATTTAACTTGTTTGCCTAATTTTATAGTGATGGCCGCAGCGAATGAAGCTGAGCTTGTACATATGGTAACGACGGCTGCAGCTCATGATTCTGGCCCCATCGCTTTCCGCTATCCACGTGGTGAAGGCGCTGGTATCGCGTTGCCAGCACAAGGAGAAATACTCTCTATTGGCCGGGGAAGGATCATTAGGGAGGGTACTAAAGTTGCCCTTCTTAGTCTCGGGACACGTTTGGCTGATTGTCTAAGAGCTGCCGATGAGCTTTTAACCAAAGGACTTCCTACTACTGTTGCCGATGCTCGGTTTGCTAAACCGCTTGATGTCGAATTAGTACTCAATCTAGCTGAGGACCATGAAGTGCTTGTTACGATCGAAGAAGGGTCTCGCGGTGGATTTGGTGCCTATGTGCTCGAAACCCTCGCTGATAGAGGTGCGCTCGATCACGGTTTGAAGGTACGGACAATCACCATGCCTGACCTCTTTCTTGATCATTCTAAGCCTGAGGATCAAGTAGTTGCTGCAGGACTAAGCGCATCGGGTATCGTTGATATTGTATTGGCTGCGCTAGGACAGGATGTGTCAAGGCGCCCCGCACGCGCCTAGATCATCTGAGAATCTACTGCGTTATAGGGGCGGCCAATCTAGAATGGCTTTCAAACCGAACAAGAAAATACGTCTTGACCAATTACTGGTAGACCGCGGACTTGCAGAGTCGCGGACCCGGGCGCAAGCGCTCATTATGTCTGGTGTTATTTTTAATGGTGAGAAGAGGCTTGATAAGCCTGGATATCAGATATCCGTAGACCTTGAGATAGAACAGCGTGGAAAAGGTCATTCCTGGGTTTCCAGAGGTGGTGTCAAATTAGCCCATGGCTTAGAGCATTTTTCTATAAATCCTTTAGGAAGAATTGCTATTGATATTGGTGCTTCGACGGGTGGATTTACGGACGTCTTACTTAGTCAGGGTGCAGCTAAAGTCTATACTGTAGATGTAGGCTACGGTCAGCTTGACCCTAAAGTCCGGGAAGATAATCGCGTTGTTGTCTGTGAGCGTACTAATGCTCGCTATTTAACATCTGAAGAAATACCCGAACTAGTGGACTTAGTTGTATGTGATGCTAGTTTTATTGGTTTGCGAACGGTGTTACCCGCAGCCTTAAAGTTAACCAAACCTGAAGCAACTCTCATCGCCCTTATCAAACCTCAATTTGAAGTTGGCAGAGCTAGGGTCGGTAAGAAGGGTGTTGTTCGCGATCCAGCGTTGCACACCGAAGTCTGCACCATGGTTTGTGATTGGGTTAATTCTCTCAATGGATGGTTTGTTTTGGGTATTTCTGAGAGCCCCGTTACCGGCCCAGAGGGCAATAAAGAATTTCTCGTCGCAGCGATAAAGTCCAAAGCCTAGATAGTTATCTGATGACTATGGGGGCGGCAAACAAAACACCAGCACCAGGCCCAACGGTGTATGGCGTTATCCACGTATTCCATGCCCCTGAGATCGATATTAATAATTGTATGGCATTGTTAATCCCAAAAGGTAGCGCACCATTTTCCAATGCTTCAATTAAGGAATCTAAAGGGTCTCTCGGCGGAGGATAAGCGATGAGTTGCACTAGGTCATCTTCTTGCAAACCAATAGCAGATTTTGTGTAATCGATGGCATCACTTAGGCCACCAAGTTCGTCGATAAGTCCTATACGTTTTGCATCTTCGCCATTCCAGACACGGCCCCGAGCAATGAGACTCATATCGTCTAGCGCCATATCTCTACCGAGTGCAGCTTTTTTGGTAAAGTCATTATAGATTGAGTCCAGAGATGAGTTGATACGTGCTAATTCAGAGTCGTTGAAGTCCCGAGTTGGCGTGAACATTGCTCCGTTTTCACCATAGGAAAGCGTGGTCCAGTTGATGCCAAGCTTGGAAAAAGCCTCTTCGAGTACAATTTTGTTAACGACGACACCTATTGATCCCGTTACCGTGCAGGGCTGAGCAAAAATCTTATCAGCTGCCATCGCTATATAATAACCCCCTGAAGCAGCTGTATTTCCCATGGAGACGACGAAAGGTTTATTAGCTTTTTTTGCGTTCATAACTTCGCGCCAGACCGTATCCGAAGCAACGTATGAGCCGCCTGGGCTATCAACACGCATCAAAATAGCGTCGATATTTTCATCTTCTGCAGCAGAGCGAATTGCGGCAGCTAAAGTCTCTGAACCAATAAAGGCTTCATTTCCAAATAGTCCATCAGCCTCAGTTCCCCTTTGAATAGGCCCAACCGCGTGTATGATTGCAACACTGTGCTCTGCTGGATCTCCTATGTCACTAGAGGCAAAGTTAAGGTATCGATTCAATGAAACTTCTTCAGCATTCTTGATAGTTAGATTTATCTGGTCGTCAAATTGATCTCGGTATGCCAGTTGGTCTACCAGCCCACCATTTAGGGCTTCCTCTGCCATCAATGGCCCTTCTCGCATGAGCCGTTTGACATCGTCTTCGGTTATGTTTCGTGCGAAGGCGATGCCACTAACAATTTGGTTGAAAATACCAATAAAAAGGCTATCTAACGCCTCACGGTTTGGCGCGGACATCTCAGCATTTGTAAGGCTCTCCGCAGCAGACTTATATTCATAGCGCTGGATAACATTTGCTCTCACGCCAATCCGGTCGAGAAAGTCTTTGAAGAAGGGTTGTTCCAAGGCTAGGCCGGTCAGACCAACGCTACCAGAAGGCTGTAGCCAAATCTCTTTGAATGCGCTTGCGAGATAATAGGCTGGTGTAGCGCTACCAATTTCTCCAAGAGTTTCCGAATACACGTATGTTGGCTTACCGCTATCACTGTAGGTCTCTATCACATCCCTGAGTTCTTGGATTTGCGCTAAACCTAGGCTTTGTTTACTGATATTTGCTACAACAGCTTTTACGCGTTCGTCATTGCGGGCTCGGCGCAAGGCTATTATGGCATCCTGTAATGAGGTGCGGCCGCGCAGGCCTAAAGAAAAGAAATCTGGCCTTGCTGTACCCTCTGAGAAACCGTCATCCAGATTGATATTCAGTATTATTCTCTCTGGCGCTTTCACTACCTGGTTGCGTATGCCGTCAGAGTTTGCGCCTATGTAGAACACTACGCCAAATACGAAAATAATGATGAAACCTAAGCTGGCCAAGAATCCGACCAAGAGTTTTGCAATAATCCGCATTATGAACTCATTATGGAACTAACCGTGTGGGCATAATAAAGGAATTCAGTCCTCTATTATTCTCAATTCTATTGTGTTGCTACCCGCATTGAGCCTTATGACGCTGCCAATGGTCAGCTAGGACACAGGCCATCATAGCCTCAGCTACGGGTACTCCTCTTATTCCAACGCAAGGGTCGTGCCGTCCCTTAGTTTGTATATCGACTTCCATGCCATTAATATCAACAGTCTTACGAGGAATAAGGATAGAGCTAGTTGGCTTGATAGCAATCCGAGCGCCAATGGGTTGGCCAGAAGATATACCACCAAGAATACCTCCAGCGTTGTTGCTCAGGAAAACCAAGTTACCATCACTACCACTTCTCATTTCATCAGCATTTTCTTCTCCAGATAGGGAAGCTGATGCAAAACCTGCACCTATTTCAACACCCTTAGCAGCATTGATGCTCATGAGAGCAGCAGCAAGATCAGCGTCTAACTTACCATAGATAGGGGCGCCTAAGCCGGCCGGAATACCGTCTGCTACGACTTCAATGACGGCACCCACAGACGAACCATTCTTGCGAATCTCGTCTAGGTAATCAGCCCAAGTGGAGGCAGCCTTAGAATCAGGACAGAAGAATGGGTTATTGTCAGTTTGGTCCCAATCCCAATTGTCCCTATTTATTTTGTGTGGGCCCATTTGAATCATGGCCCCGCGAATGCTCACACTATCCCCAATGGTGGTAGAGAGAACTTTACGCGCAATAGCGCCAGCAGCGACGCGCATTGCAGTCTCGCGGGCTGAAGATCTACCACCCCCACGATAATCGCGAATGCCGTATTTTTTCCAATAGGTGTAATCTGCGTGCCCTGGACGAAACTTCTCTGCAATATCACTGTAATCTTTTGATTTAGAATCGACGTTTCTAATGATTAAGCCGATTGCGGTTCCTGTGGTTAGCCCATTGAAAACGCCTGATAGAATACTAATCTCATCTGGCTCCTGACGTTGGGTTGTGTACTTCGACTGGCCAGGTTTTCGTTTGTCTAAACAGATTTGGATGTCGTCTTCACTTAGCGGTATACGCGGTGGTACACCATCCACTACACAGCCTATTGCTGGCCCATGACTTTCACCGAAAGTAGTGAAGCGAAAAATGGTTCCAAAGGTATTTGCAGACATGGCTTATTTTAATCTGTAAGTTTTGCGCCGTCGAGGAGGTTCGCGATCTCTTGCGAGGATCCCGGTTCCATCATACCAACGACATGGTACCCGCAGTCAACGTGATGGACTTCGCCTGTTACACCACTCGACAAATCACTAATGAGGTATAAACCGGATCGGCCTACATCGTCCAAAGTGACATTGCGGCGCATGGGTGCATTTAGCTCATTCCACTTTAAAATGTATCTAAAGTCGCCAATTCCTGAGGCCGCTAGTGTTTTCATAGGTCCTGCAGACATTGCATTTACACGCACATTGCTTTGCCCTAAGTCTGCTGCCAAGTAGCGTACACTTGCTTCTAATGCAGCTTTGGCAACACCCATGACATTGTAGTGGGGTATTACACGTTCTGCACCGTAATAGGACAAGGTGAGTAGAGAGCCTCCTTCAGTCATTAGTGGGGCAGCGCGGCAGCAAACATCGGTAAATGAGAAACATGAAATATCCATTGTTTGTAGGAAATTTGTACGTGTCGTGTTCACATACTGGCCCTGCAGTTCCGACTTGTCAGAAAACGCCACTGCGTGAATTACGAAGTCCAGTCTACTCCAGGTATTGGCTATTTGGGCAAACAAAGCATCCATGGACGCGGAGTCTGTTACATCACAGCTCGCAACAAACGCTGCGTTTACACTCTCTGCCAGAGGTTTTACCCGCTTCTTGAGCGCCTCACCTTGAAAAGTGAATGCTAATTCTGCGCCTTGTTCTGCGGCGTGTCGTGCAATGGCCCAAGCGATTGAACGCTCATTCGCCACACCCATAACAAGTCCGCGTCGGCCAGAAAGCAATCCGGGATGACTACTCATCGTACGCCCTGTGTCCCGAAGCTAAAAAACGTATTAGAATAAAGTCTGCTTCAGCAAACTCATGGCATCCTACACCACTGAACAATGAGGGCAAGACTGGACCGTGATAGATTAAAGAGAACGCGAAAGAATAGGGATATTTATCAAACTTTCCGGGCATCACAGTCTCATATGCATCTCTTGGTCCTATGTCACGTTAGTCTTGGGCCCATTTCCCTTCCAATGAAAGCCTCAGACCACACTCTCTTCTGCACCATATTGGGCTTTTTGACTTGTTCGGTCGTGCTTTTAAGTTCCACATAGCCATAGACCCAAAAATTTTAGGGCTAAAATGCCAGATTTACCATGGAAAACACTGCAAAGGTAATTTGTGCCATCGGCGATTACCCTATTAAGCCTTTCCGCAATAAATCCATCCTTAAAAGGATGATCTTTTGAAATTACAGAGAGCTAGGATTCTCTATTCACTAACTATTTGCCAACTACCATTCTCTTCTCGGCACGCGGTACCGTAACCTTGTTCCTTCTGCCCACCGACGGTAACTTCTATCTGATACTCTCGGCAATACCTTCCGGAATCTGTGTAACCGTCGCGTACTGACGTGACATTACCATAGTTACCGCTTTCTGGATTGTTCCAAATAACACGCTCACCAAGAGGTGCAGCATAGGCATATTCCTGGGCCTCATGTGCTTTAATAAGGTCTAATTCATCCATACTACGCCCGATTCTATTGCCGATTGAAGCACCCAGCATGGTGCCTACTGCCGTTGCAACAACACGTCCATCACCACTTCCTATCGATGAGCCGGCCCAAGCTCCAGCGGCAGCACCAAGCAAAGTCCCAAACGTTTCATTCTCCGTTCCTGTGGTAGTGCATCCACCCAACGTTAAAGTACTAGCCAACAAGAAATGGGATATGACAAATTTCATTCTCTTTCTGATAATTAATCCACTAGCCTGCTTCTGTTTTGGCCCGTAAAATTGTTTATGCATGATATCCTCTTTTATTATGCTGGATCTGAGTACTTACCTGGCGCAGATTTGAGATTATTGGATGAATCCGAGAATATAGAACAGGGCAAAGATGTCAAAATAAGGGCGCTGGCACAGCTGACTTTGTTGACATTAGAGTATCCCCGCCTCAAACCCTGACGAAAAATATTAATGGGCTAGAATTAATTATGATCAGTCAAGCAGAGCTAATATCCGACGTTGAAGATCCCATGGCTTTGTTTGAGGACTGGATAAATGCCGCTAAGAAAACTGAGCCCAATGATTTTGATGCTATGAGCCTGGCCACTGCGACACCTGAAGGGTTCCCATCCGTGAGAATGGTTTTACTAAAAGGTTTGGGGCCTGAGGGATTTGTCTTTTATACTAACAAGGAAAGCCGGAAGGGCGAGCAGATTTCAAAGAACCCGAGAGCTGCCTTATGTTTCCATTGGAAAACACTCCGTCGTCAAATCAGAATAGAGGGTAATCTATCAGAGGTTGGTGCTGATCTAGCAGATCAGTACTTTGCTACCCGATCTCGCGAAAGCTGTCTTGCCGCTTGGGCGGCGGCTCAGTCTAGGCCTATGTCTAACCGCCAAGAGTTTGAAAATCTTTATCGTGAGAACGAGGAGAAATTTCGTGGACGAGCTATTGGTCGCCCCAGCTATTGGTCCGGGTTTTGTCTCTCACCCTGTATGATCGAGTTCTGGCTAGATCTACCTCATCGCATGCATGATCGTTTATGTTTTACACGCGATGACACAGGCTGGACTAGTCGAAGGCTGTATCCATAGGTATGCCTGATGAAGTAACCATAGCAGTCTCCCAGAATGAGCGGCCATCTAGATTGGTGCGAGCAGCGACTTATGCTTCTGTATTGATCGCTTTAGTATTGATTTTGGCGAAGTTTCTAGCCTTCATAGTGACTAATTCAGTTGCCATTTTGACTAGTCTGGTTGACTCTGTATTAGATTTTCTAGCCTCAATTGTAAATTTGTGGGCGGTTCGACATGCACTGACGCCGGCGGATTCCGAGCATCGCTTCGGTCATGGTAAAGCAGAACCATTATCTGGACTTGCGCAATCGGCCTTTGTTGCTGGGTCAGCGGTTTTGCTAATTGTAGAGGCCGTTTCACGCTTTTCTAATAGGGAGCAGATTTCCTCCGGTGAAATTGGTATTGGCGTGATGGTCTTCTCTATCATTGCAACTCTCGGTCTTGTGTTGTTTCAAAAGTATGTGGTGAATCGAACAGGGTCAGTTGCCATAATGGCAGACTCACTGCACTACACAGGTGATCTACTCCTTAATATTAGTGTTATTCTTGCTTTAGTTTTGTCCACTTATGTCGAGGTAACTTGGGCTGATCCAGCCTTCGCAATAGGCATCGCTTTATTCTTGCTCTGGAACGCTTCTCGTATTGCGCGTCAGTCTATTGAGGTCTTAATGGACAGAGAGCTGCCAGATGTTGAACGAAGTGCAATAAAAAGGATTGCCTTAGAACATCCAAAGGTCCTTGGAGTGCATGACTTACGCACAAGGTCTACTGGGCTACAGAAATTCATTCAATTTCATATTGTGCTTGATCCCAGTCTACAACTAGCAGAGGCGCACAGCATTTCTGACCAAGTAGAAATGGCATTGATGGCTAATTATCCGGGTGCGGACATTATCATACACCAGGATCCCGATGGTCTGGAGGAGAATCATTCGCCAGTAGGGTCCACGCTATCCTGAGATTTTTTGTCCTAATGTTATCAGCAAAGCTTGTGGTCTTTTGCTAATTGACTGTTACCATCACTTTCTTGCTGTTATCCGAAGAGGGAGAAAAACGGATTATGTCAACTGTTAAGGGTATACTCGCTGTGGTTGGAGACCCGTCGTCGGGTGCAGCTTGTTTGCAGGTGGCAATACGTATCGGGCGGCAGTTGGGATGCCATGTTGATGCGATGCATGTGTTGGCAGACCCAACTGCAGCATTGCCACTGGTTGGTGAGGCGATGTCTGGGGCGATGGTTGATGAAATGATGAGCGTTGCCGAGCGTGAGGCAGGACAAAGAGCTAGTGTCACACGCCAAATGTTTGATCGGGTCTTAGCAGAAGAAAATGTCAATGGGATTGCACCCGATGGATTTGGCGTTGCCTGGATGGAGGAAGCCGGTGCTGAAGAGCAAGTGGTTGCTTTGCGCGGTTGTCGAGCAGATTTGATTGTTGTCAACCGGCCGACTTCAGACAATGAAACTGCATCTCTAATGACTCTCAATGCAGCCTTAATGCAGAGTGGTAGGGCTGTCATTGCGGCACCGCCTGTGCAGAAAGAAACAGCTCCCTCGTCAGGTCCAATCGAGAAGATGGCAGTCTTCTGGAATGGTAGTACTGAGGCTACCCGTGCTGTTCAGGCCGCAGTCCCACTTCTGGCCTCAGCAAAGGAAGTAACCGTGCTCAGGGTCGAAGAAGAAGAATGGTACGCTGGGACTGAAGACCTCGATATTCATCTTACGCGACATGGTATCAAGACTGTAATTTCCAAGGTTCTGCCTAGAGAAGTGCGGACGGGGCGCTCTCTATTGTTCGCTGCCCGGGACTCAGGAGCAGATATGCTAGTGATGGGCGCTTACACCCGGTCTAAGCTGCGTCAGCTAATGTTGGGAAGTGTTACAGGCTATGTAATGGAACATGCGATTCTGCCCGTTCTCATGTGCCATTGAATCTGCCGTGCGTTAAGTTTGGTGGAATAAATCTCTGTGTAAATTTTGTTCCGTGCCTGTTTCTGTATACTCCAAGGGGCCCGAGTAAGGCTTTAGCTTGTGTGCGAGTGCATGGAAAGGCCTATCCGTGTTTAACCATTCAGATTCCAAGGATGAGGATAATAGAACTGGCATCCGGTTATGGATATGCTGAACAGAGCTGCAAGAAGCGCAGGTGAGAATGACGCAATGTTCTCTTTGTCGAATACCCGCTATAGCGAACAGATCACTATCCTTTAATGCGATCCGAGTCTTGATCTTCAACTTTCCCTCTTTACGCCATTCAAAATAAGCCGTTGCCGGAATAAGTATTCGCTGTTCCAGTAATGGCCGAAACGTTGGTTTTTCTGTTAAGGTTTCGATTCTAGCATTAATGATCGGTTGTACTTGCCAGTCCACGGAGATGCCCCATTGTAGTAATGTGGACGTTCCACCAAAGCCAATAATAGGCACTTTGTCTGTTGGACTTACTTCATTTTTGGTTTGGAAATCTCCTAAAGAAAGTGGATTAGTGATTGGTCCAAACCGCTCTATTATTTTCTGTTTGGACGCTTTGATTTCATAGCGGGCGCACATCTGGTTTGTAACCTCAGGGGTTTGCTGAACTTGTGGTCGGCTGCTTTTAGCTCATAAGAAATTCGAACTTAGCTTTCCCGTTCGACCCCGCGCTGACTCCCAATGGCCTCAGACAACTCTTTGCGCTTCCTTAAAGTCAGACTGATGTTAGTGATTAACACATCGTCACCGGGACTAAAGGTAAGTGCCTTGTAGTAGTCTATAAGTGCTTGATTATACTGAGCTTGGTGAAACCAAACATTAGCGCGGTTGTTGTAAAAACTCCATTCGCGTGGTCTCTTGTCGATGGCTTGATTACAAGTATCAAGGGCCTCGTCATAATGGCCCTGTCCTGTCAAACCAATACAAAGATTGTTCAGTGCAGCTGGCACATTGACCACAGTTAGTTCACCTGATTTCAAAGCCTGACGCGCTAGACTTACACCTTTGTCCCACCTTCCCCGATCCAGGGCGTGGGCGGCTTCATTTACTAGGCTGTTACCGACCGAAAACATTTGGGTATGCGCAGGCCCCGGTCCGGTTAACAAAAAAACCAATGCTGCGGAAACGCAAATTATAAAAGAACGCATGGTTTTTCTCCAGGTGTAGAGAACAATCTAGCAATCCTATCGTATATTTTCTGCTGTCCACAATGGTTTGACAGATAAAAGGGACTAAAACGCTAGATCACTAATAGTTTCTCATACTGGAGACGCTTTTTTTAATAGGTCCCCAAATATAATTTTCATGGGGTTAAGTGTTAGCCTTGCTTGCGCTAATCACTAATTATGGGGTGCGACCGTCAGTGCTAGGTAGCCACGGAGAGCGAATATTGCGGTAAGCGCTATCCTGGAAAACTAAATATTAATTATATCAATGACTTAGGTAATATGTTTTAGTGATTATTTTGCAACACTAGACTTAAATCGACGCTGCATGAGAAAGTGATCCATACCAACGGTGGGTGGTAGATGTTACAGAGGTAGCTGGTTTTAGTTTAAGTCTTTCAGCCAGCCCTAAATAGCAGGGTCATGCAGTATTACAGTTAATAGCTTCTACAAATTGGGGGTTGCGATGACATTCAAGAAGAAACTTTCTCTGACGGTGGCGGTGCTTGCTTCCGCAGCAAGCTTGAACAGCGCCGGAGCGCAGGAGGTAACTCTCGAGGAAATAATTGTTACTGCTGAACGGCGTGAACAGAACCTGCAGACGACACCTGTAGCTGTAACGGCCCTTTCCGCGCTTCAGATGGAACGCCGCGCTATCACGGAAACTATGGACCTTGGTCGGCAAGTACCCTTGTTAATTGCCTACAATAACGTCACGTTAGGGGCCTCTCTTGCTTATTGGCTTCGTGGAATTGGATCTACGGAATCACTCGCCACATTCGACCCCCCCGTTTTGACTTACGTGGATGAAATAGCAAATCCCCGCCAAAATGCTAATAACCTTGAATTGGTTGAGATCGAGCGCATGGAAGTGTTGCGCGGACCACAAGGTACTTTGTTCGGCCGCAACACCACAGGTGGTGCGGTTAATATAGTAACCAAGAAGCCAGGGGATGAGTTTGAGGCTCGCGCTGAATTGGGATATGGCCGTTTCAACGAAATTCGTATGAAGGGTAGTATTAACATTCCGGTGAATGACAAGTTGCTTACTAAGTTTTCTGCTTTTTTCAAAGAGGACGATGGGTGGCAAGAAAGTATTGTAGATGGTGAGAAGTATAATTTCTCAGAAGCTCTCGGACTACGTGCCGCGATCAGGGCGCTACCATCTGATAACGTAACATGGGATATGTCGGTCAACTGGAGCACACAAGACCACCAGAACCTTCAATCTGCTGTCGACCCGGTGGCCTCGAACACCAATAATTCTGCCGGTTCCGATGGTCCATGGCTATATGGTAGCGGCAGGTTCAACGCTGTTTTCCTTGACAATTGTAAGACTGGTGATGGACCACTTCAGTGGTTGCGTAATAATTGTACGGCCAACGAAACCAAAGGCGTTGACGTGTACTCAAATCTTGTCATCGACCTGGATAGTTTCAGCCTCGGTGTAATCACAGGGTACCGCCAACTTGATCACAATTTTGTCAGTCCTTTGTTTGCGCGTGCTCCCGACCTTCCGCTGTCCAATGCAGGCGATCACAACATGTTCAGCCAGGAGTTCAAAATTACTGGTGATGCATTGGACGGGCGTCTAAGCTACGTAAGTGGTATTTTCTATATGAAAGAGGACAATACGAGCCGTTTTGAAACCTCTTTCTTGTTCGCACCATTTGGTGACCCTCTCGTGCTTAACGACAATTTCATGGAAAATGATACTGAGAGCTTTGCTTGGTATGTTCAGAGTGACTATGAAGTTGTTGACAATCTTACCCTGACCGCTGGTGTGAGATGGACGGACGAAAGGAAGACTATTCCCGCCTATCGCCACGATAATGCTTTTGGCGCGGCGTTCGATCTAGACGATATCCGGGCTGCATCAATCCCAGATCAAGTCACCGCGATTCAATGGACGCCACGCTTTGCTGCAAGTTATCAGGCCACCGACGACGTGATGCTTTTTGCATCAGCTACGCGTGGATTTAAATCTGGTGGGTGGAATGGTCGTGCCGGGCAAGCACGCCTAATGACTCGGTTTAACGAAGAAACCGTCTGGTCATATGAAGCTGGTACCCGAGCTGAATGGTTGGACAATCGTTTTCGGACGAATGTTACGCTGTTCGATGTCACATATAGCGATCTCCAGTTGCCTGCGTTGGCGTTCCAGCCTGCCCCTGGCGAAGCACCGACATTCGTTACTAATAATGCCGGTGCCCTTAATGTCCAAGGTGCGGAGATTGAGCTAGCAGCACAAGTAGCTGAGGGTTTTAATATATACGCCAATATTGGCTTGCAGGATGCCAAGTATACCAAAATTACCCCTGGCGCAGCTGCCAGCGGATTTATCTTGGGCGTGACGGTTCCGCAAAGAGCGCCTGAGAGCACCATACAAGCTGGGTTTGATTACACCCAGTATGTCGATGAGCTAAGAGGCGATGTTACTCTTGCTGCTGATATTCAGAGTACAGATGATTACTGGATGTCTGGACAAAACCCAGGAGACTCGTTCAACCCCGGTTTTGAGACTGTCAATGCTACACTAACTTGGGATCATGAGGATGGAGATTGGGGAGTTCAGCTCACCTGTAAGAATTGCTTGGATGAACGTTATATAACAACTGATTTCCTCGATGCGCGTTTCATCAATGATCCCATGCGTTGGGGTCTTAGTCTTAAGTTCCGCTTCAACTAGATAATCCTTTTGGATTGGACATTAACCGGGTGGTCCATTGGATCACCCGGTTTTTATTTGTGCACCTGACGAAATTGTGTCAGCTCATCTTTGCCAATTTCTGTGAGAGGTGTAGAATTTCCTGTGGTAAATACGGGAAATGGCTATGTCTGATTTGAAAAGAGAAAACGGTTACGCCACGGATTTCTTTAAGTCCGATACAGATCGGTCCATCCTTCTCAAGGACTTAATGACTGATAATATCGTTACAGCAATTATCAATATGGGGGCGGAAATGTGGACTACACGGCGCCGCCTCATGACGATTGAGCAACTTCTTACGGCAAACGGTGCTGTAACGACAGAAATGATTGAAAAATATATTCCAACCCCTGAGGTCGCAGCAGCCTGGGAACAGGAGCGGGATGAATTTATTGCAAGAATTTATGATGTGTTGGCACGGCATGGGGATATTCCTGTGGACGCCAAGTTGAAGTATTAGTTTCTAATCTGTTTTACCTACTTCGAGTAAGAAGAGGAGAAATAAGCTATGATGAATCGCAGAACCCTTTTTGCATCTACCGCAGCTACAGCTCTGTCGGGAACACCGCTAGCGAAAGCTATGGCTTGGGATGCTATAAAAGCTGATGGTCTAGATCTAGACATTGAACCACGCGGTTCTGTCGGATTATTTGAACGGTTGCCCAGCCTTAATGTTGAGAGTGGCCTTGATTTTCATACTGGATATCGAGTTTGGATGTATAAGTCGCTGCATCGCTCAGCAATGAAACAGGCGTTTAAGTTGCTTCGGGAAAATGGGCTCAAGCCGTCTGATGATCTACCGCTTGATGAAGCCGTGGCGCTCTTTGCCTCAGACCCACTAATTGCGCTTGATCTGCACAATTGGGAGCGTACCCAGGAAATTATGTGGCGCGAAATCAAAGCTGTCTACGACAAGAATGCTGAATTTTATCTAGAGGAGCTAACGTCTGCCGAGAAGCAGGGACCTGGTAGCCTTGAGATCAAGCCAGATATCTTCATACCGGACTATGCAAAGTATGAAATACACATTCAACCAGGTGGATATGTAGGTGATCGATTTGCAGGTTATATCTACTACCACGGCCAGAACGTAGTTTTTCCCAATGGCAACTACCAGGATAATCTGCAGGTCTCCTGGTCACGCGCTATGCCGCAGCCGGCTGATGGTAAAGTTAATCGTGTGCTCGATCAGGGCTGCAGTGGCGGCCAGTTTACTATGGTGCTAAAGCGTATGTTCCCAAACGCTGAAGTCTGGGGCGACGACATAGCTGCACCGATGCTGCGTTTTGCGCATATGCGTTCTGTCGAGCATCATATGAATATAAATTATGTCCAAGGTCTCTCAGAACAGACTCAGTTCCCGGATAACTACTTTGACCTAGTCACTAATAATTTGCTCGTGCATGAAATGCCTGCCGACAAGGTTCGTGAACTCGCCAAAGAGGCCTATCGGGTTCTCCGGCCTGGAGGCGTATTCTACCCGCTCGACAGCTATACTGGCAATCAACCACGCAATAACGCTCTTGCAAAGTATAATGCCTGGCGTAACTACCGGTGGAATCACGAAGTGTGGTGGATGGAATACTATGACCTGGATATGGCACAGGCTATGCGCGATGCCGGTTTTGAGGTCGATGAGAATGGCCCAGCTGGGCGCACGGATACTACCCGTAACGTTATTGGTTATAAGCGCGCATAAATAGCATAAGTGTTATGAGAAAAAAAACGGCGGCCCAAACTGGACCGCCGTTTTGTTTCTTACGTTTACCTTTTCTTAGAAGCGATACAACACTTCCAGACCGTAACGGGCTTTGGCGCCTGGATGGATAAATGATCCACCGAACTGCGGTGCTGGAATAACCTCTTCAAGGTATTTCTCATCAAGTAGGTTCTTGGCAAATCCAGTTATTGCCCAATTAGCCGATTCAATACCGATCCGGAGATCAACTGTATCATAGGCGTTACGCTGGGTTTTACCGTAGTTGGCTGGTCCGAACAGTGAAGTCTGATCTTGGTTTTGAACAGTATGAAACCAGGTTGGACCAACTCGGCTATAGTCAAACCGGCCAACGATTTCAATGTCATCTGTGATCGGGAAATCGCCCTGTATACCGGCGTTAATGGTATAGTCGGCGGTGTAAGGTGCTTTATTTCCCACGGTATCCGGGCGAACTCTGTTGGTTTTGATCTCGCTATCAATGACGTTGAAGCCACCGTAGATACTGAAGTTTTCGGAAACAAGCGCATTAGCTGCAAATTCGAGACCTTGGATCGTGACA
Source organism: Rhodospirillaceae bacterium (assembly GCA_045564915.1). Taxonomy (GTDB): domain Bacteria; phylum Pseudomonadota; class Alphaproteobacteria; order Rhodospirillales; family Rhodospirillaceae; genus JAQWRV01. The sequence continues at coordinate 63,522 of JBJLGL010000012.1, read as the reverse complement.
TCGTCAATATTATTCACAATCCGTAGAAGACCAAAGGCCCCAACAAAGAACTCAAAGAATTGCATGTCGTCTACGCTGACGTTGTATGCTGCACCTTCAACGGTCAAACGGTCATCCAGGTAGCTTCCTTTAAAGCCAACTTCAAACGCGCTCGAGGTCTCTTCACGGAAAGCGTCTTCAATACCTACGCTGGTGCCAAGGAAGTTGTTAATGAATAGGTCAATGGTAGCCTTGGACCCTGCGTTGTTAAATCCACCCGATTTAAAGCCGATACCCCAATTTGCGAACAGGGTAGTTTCCGCTCCAACGTCCCAAGACAAACTGATTTTTGGTTGGAGTTCTTCGAATGTCCGCTTTTGATCGGCAATCACACCAGCTGGATTAATCGCGGGGTTTAGGCCTGGATTGATCGGATCACCGCCCTGGAAGCCATCAGCTGGATTAAAGTCGATATAAGTAGAGCGGGCATCCGTTGGCACTAGGCTCCTGGTTTGCCGTTCTTCTCTGTCATAGCGGAGGGCGACAGACAACTCGACATCATCGTTAACATCATAAGCGATGTTGCCAAACAGAGCATAAACCTTGGAATCAAATGCATCGTGGACCAACTGATCCGTAGCGTTTGGCTGTCCCGCAGGGATAAATAACCTGGGAATAATCGTTGTTACATCTTCGACCCCAGTATTTACGCCGACACGCCGATTGAGATCTAGGAAGTATGCACCCAAAAGCCATCGGACCTCTTGGTCTGCCGGTGATGCCAGACGGATCTCGAAGCTGATGTCGTCCTGAAAGCGTTCTTGGTATTGTGTACCGTCACAGTTAGTCGCGGTGTACGGACCAAGAATGGATGAGGCGGCAGTTGGTCCTAGGAATTGTGGACCGGGCAATGTGACACCGGCTGCATTTAGGGAATTTATACTCCCAATACAGCTTGGTTCCTGAAAGAAGAAGCCGAACGCACCAGATGTTCCGTCAGCGGCAAAGCTGTTTTCAATATCCGAGTATAAGGCCCAAGCTGTCAAAGAACCCCAATCGTACTCGGCATCGTACTTTGCGGACACTTCAATACTCTTTTGATCGTTGTACGGATCAAGATTGTTTACGAACTGAAAGTTGTGAGTGTTGACGTCTTCAAAAAGCAGCGGATTCCCAAATAGGTCGGCTAGAAAACTAGCGGCGAATGCAGCGTTAAAAGAAATTGAAGCTGCATCTACTTCGCCATAACGTGCCTTAATATCAAGAGAAGATGTTTCAGATGTGTCTAGAACCATACGTCCAGAAACATTGAAGTTCTCAAAGTCATCTACATTTTTCTGATTTACAGTCTCATTGACATAAAAGCCATCAGTATCGCGCCAATCCACTTGAAGGCTACCAGCAACGTTATCGCCAACAGGACCACCCATATAAGCTGAGGCATAATAACTATCGTCATTGGCTCCGGAGAATTTGAACTCTCCTTCAAATGTGTCCCCTGGCTTTTTCGTGGTGACAATAATAGCACCGGCAGCAGCATTACGTCCGTAAATAGCGCCTTGAGGCCCCTTCAGAATTTCAATTTGCTGCAGGTTGGCGTACTCGCGGTTTAAGGCTGCCGGGTTGGTGTGAAGGATCCCATCAATGATGAGGGCAAAACTGTTTTCAGCATCGCGGGCACCGTTGATGCCGCGAATGTTGACCTGAGTGTCACCAACTTCTGCGGCGTCAACAATGGTCACGCCTGGCGTGAGAGCTATAAAGTCTTCCGCCCGTTGCACACCTGCACGTTCGAGTTGTTCGCTAGTAAACGCTGTAATGCTTGCAGGCACGTCCTGCAGTGATTCAGCGCGTTGACGAGCGGTGACAATGATTTCTTCGATAGCGACCTGCTGCGCTAAAGATGGGGTTGCAAATGTTGAGGCCATCAACACCGCGGACACTGAGAGTGCCCTTATTCTCTTAACTCTGGGACGAAGCACTAGATTTTCTCCTCCGATTTAACCTTATTACCCGTGGGTGTACTGAGACATGCTTATTCTGTCGCTAGTACACTAATTCTTACGCGCGTGATTACTCTTTGGATGCTTATAAACAACTTTTATCTAATCTGTGACAGTTCTATCACAGACAAATTTGTTTCGAAAAATCAAGGGCGGAATAAGAAGAGTTCTGGACAACCATCCCTCGAGGCTGTCTTCGCTGATTAGTCTTTTTGAGATGCTAACGAGTGGCCCTAGACAATGCGGTGAATTTGTCCGGAATAATCTAGATTTGGGGATGCGACAAACATGCGCCGCAAAACGATTAAGGTTTAACAATCAAATAGGATGCGCTTCCAAAGGCGATGGAGTCGGCTATTTCTTGGGTCTTACCACCAAGCTGACTTATGATCGTTGCGCGAGCCCCAATGGATGTAGAACGCCAAGCTGCGCGCTGATCAGGCGTAAGTGTATGGACGGTGAAGTTCTGTTCATCGGCCATTCCTAATGCTGTGGTAATCATTTCTTTCATCACGGATCGAATGTTAGCATTGCTAGCAAAGTTATCAGTGACAATACGGCGTTGACCTTCTGGTAGTTTCATGAGCCAGGATGTATTTGCAACTAAGAACCCACCTAAATAAAAATGATTTGTTAAGACATAGTGGGGCGCGTCAGCCACAAGCCCGGTTCCAACGTATGCTACGGTTGGTGTAAGGCCCCCATCTATCAAACCGGATTGCAAGCCAGGTACTGTTTCCGGGCTTGTTAAATAAATTACGTCAGCTCCAACAGATTCTAGAAATATTCGGGCTGCTATATCCTGGGTAGATCTCAGACGAACATTAATAGCATCCTGCGGCCATAAGATTGGCCGGTTAGCGTAGATATTCTGGCCACCGAGATCGAGCCAACGTAGGATCGTTAACCCCCGCTCTGCTAACAAAGGCGAAAATATTCTTGTAAAGAGGGTGTCAACTACATAGTCGAACTGTTCCTTGCTCTCGAACAGAAAGGGAGTGCCGAGATAGCCTAACTCGGGGACAATATTAGACAGAACAAGAGTTGATAAAGATGCCACATGAATACGGCCGCGCCGTATGCCAGCAAGAATTTGCTCTTCGGGCCCACCTTCGCCATGGATCAGCAAGTTAGGCTTTAAAATACCACCTGACTGTTCTATCAGGCTTTTCTCATAATCGTAGAATAGACTTGAAGCAATGGATCCGGGGATTACAAATCCACCGATGTTGATCTCCTCCGCAGCACTATTCCCACTCCGTATAAGAAGCAGAAAAATAAGGAGAATAAACGTGTGCCGGCTAGTCACTTAGGCAAATCTAGCCAAGTAGTCATTGCTTTGCCGATTTCTTCAGCGCCTGTATCAAATACATTATCGGTGATATTGGGCAGTTCTATCAGGTCCGCGGCCGGCAATAATTCTCTATGCGCCTTGATTGTTAACTCTGTCAGTAATTCGTGTGGCTGAAGTACGAGAACGGGCTGTTTAATTCTTGGGAGGCGGTCCTCAGGTGCATATCTCCAGACAGCATCATACGCGAACCACGATTTATCGAGCGAACGAATATCTTCGAGAAATATTTTTGCTGCCCTTTCTAGTGAAACGCCCGGGGCTCTCTTACCCACCACCAATTCCCAACGGTTCATAATGTGGCTGCCATCTTCAGGTAAGGCTTTACCGACGGGTAAATTCGCTAGTCTCTTGTCGCGATCTTCTTGTGGATAATAGGCGATCCCAGATAGGACTACGCGACGAACAATTTCTGGCCTTTGCAGGGCAAGCTCTGATGCAATGAAGACACCTGTATGAAATCCAAATACATCTACTTTACCTTTCCCGTTCATACCATAACCCAGCCCTTCAAGGGCTTTAGCCATGGCCTTGGCAAGGCCGACCATATCGGGTGGTGCGTTCGGCCTATCAGATTCGCCATATCCAGGGGTATCGAAGGCGAGGGCGATCCGGTCACGGCCAACCACCTCTAACAGGGGGCGGTACTCCTCAGCCGATTTTGGATTCTGGTGAAAGAAAGTTACTGGCGTCTTATTACTTTGGCCGGAATCGGGATGGGCCATGTGGTAATGAATTTGACCATACGGTCCGTCGACGTATCCCTTGGTGTAAAGCACTCCATCCTCCGCTAAAGCTTGAACTGAAATAAGAAGACCAAAGAGAACGATAATCGGCGCTAAATATGTTTGCATGTACACCACTTAGTCTCCTCGTGCACGATTGTAATAGATAACATTTATGATTGGAACCTGAGGGTATTTCTTAAATTTTCACTGCAGGTTTTTGTCCCTAGACATGAGGTAAGCCCAGTTTATTGGTTGATCTTAGATTAGAATAGAGCAGGGCTTACTCCTTAATCTCTCCCGGGAGTAGGTATCCAGGTTTATGGTCATTTACTTAAAGTCGTAGTTCTCAGTTTCGTCAAAGGTTACATTGAGCGTAATTACTGGGACTCTGCTGTTAGCAAAGGAAGAGTGATGGAGTGCCCGCCCGTCCACATAGATTCCTTCACCAGAGGCGAGGCGACAAGAGACGCCATCTTGTTGGGTAATTTCTGCATGTCCTTGCATTACCCAGACAATCCGAGCTCCATTTGTAAGATGCTGTTCATGCGGGCCACCGGGGAATGGTTCCTGAGGCTGGCTAAGCGCAATACCCCAATACAAAGCATCCTGTTTTTCCGAAATTAATTCCGTCTCACTGACTTTTTTCATGGGTATTTCAATATCGGTCAAGATTGAACGATCGTTTGCATCCATCCCCATTGCTGAAAGTTTCATAATCTATCTTCCTCTATCTACGTTACTGGGGATAACCACCGCCTACTTGGGCATCCTGACTACGTTGAACATTGAAGCGTGGTTTCGAGGGATCGAAGGGCATATCAGTTGCCAGAAACTCTGATTCCTCAAGTAGGTCCCACCATCCACTCTTCTGATATTCCTCTCGGATAGCATCTCCGGCAGCTACATTATACTCAACACCATCTTCCGTGCGTAGCATCCGACCTTTCAATATGTAAATTAGAATATCTGTGCGGCTGTTTGTGGCAGGAGTAGTTTGACCACCCTTTTGCAGTATAGCATGTCGGATAGAATTGCCGTCAAAGGCATAGCGCCTAAAATCAAACCTGCTTGCATAGTCTGGTGCATTAGCTATGTCCGTCTGCGTAAATGCTCCCTTTGCTTCATCCCCTTCCATCCATTGGGCGATAGACCTAACTTCGAGATCATCGCCATTTACTGCCATGCTTTTAGGGTTTTCTGATGTGCTTGATACAATCCACGTGGCAACCACCGTATCTCCCACCGGCTTATCGTTGCGTAACACACCACTCGGAAGGAATACGGCATCACCCTTCTTAATACTAATAGTTTTACCGGCTGAGCCTACGGTAGCTGATCCCTCAAGCATCATCAGCTGAGTTTCAAAGGTTATTTGGTGTACCACCGGCCCAGCGGCTTCCTTAAAATAAAGAACCCTTAGTGAGCCCATTGGGAAATTGTACTCTTTGGCCATGTAGCGAGTGGCGTAATCCGGCGCACGTGCCACAGCCTCGGTACCTTCGGCAGATCCGATACGAGGCCGCTGCGGACTACTCGCGTCGCGCATAGGTACTTCCCATTCTGCCATAGGAATTTCAGGAGCTTGGCTAGCAGGAATATGGATCAAATTGGTTTCTTGAGCCAATATTGGGGTAGTGGCCAGAATGGCTACAATTGAAAATGCCGTGATAAGGGGGTTTAGTTTCATGACCTAAACTCACCGTCTTCTGGCATACCGATGATCAACGACTCGCATGGCTCGAAACCTAAAACCCGCGTGCAGTGCCCTTGGCCAAGAGTATCCTTTAGGATGATCATGTCGCCACGTGAAAGGTAACGCTTCTCTCCATTGCTCACTGTTAATTCTATCCGGCCCGACAGAACCGAAACCATCTGTGCACTTTCAACGGTTTTAAAATCTACGTAATGCCCCGGCAGTGTTCTTGATACGCGCCAGTAATCAACATCCTGCGCCTTGGCCGACACTCTGCGTTCATTGCCAGTTTGTGGTAGATCAACTTCACCAAAGTATGAATGACCATGGTCGTCGGTATAAATCGTCGTGAATATCATCTTCTATGGTTTCCTCTAGCTAACATGTTTTTTGCATCCGCATTACCGCTAGTCGCAGACAGTGTTGCTAAATCTTACTTTCATGTAATTATTGTGTATCTGAAAGGCTAAAACTGTGTATCCTCCAGTAGGCGAATAAGGGGTTAGACATTTAGTCTTTACGTGCCGCCACGGCTTCCAACTCCAACAGCACTTCAGGCAACGCTAATGCTTTGACGTACACTAATGTTCCGGCTTGTACTCCATTGGGATTGTGTTTGGCGCCAGCCTTGACGATTGCCATGATATCAGACGGATTGATCATGTAGACATTGGTCTTTACTAGATCTTTCCAGTCCATGCCTGCATCACGCAGAGTTTGCCCTACTTTAGCATAGACAATGTCAGCCTGCGTTTCCGCATCTTCGGGTGTGTAGCCGTCTGCATCTGTTGCTGTTTGTCCGCTGATATACAAAATGCGGGAACCTGCAGGAATTTCCACACTACGCTGGGTATAGCCACCTGTCGGGTTGCGCGAAATATTAGTCGATTCAGCAAACGTTGGTACGGCTAAGAATACTAAAAAAACAGCTACTACCCTGCTGAGGAGGGTAATGAATTCTTTCATTGGTTTTCTCCTAACTATGGCTATTGATTAGTCACCCAGATATTTCTTAATAGCTGGGTCGATCTTAGAGATAGGGTCATCCGAAAGAGTAAGTTGCAGCCAAAAACGATCAGCAAAAGCTTGGGCATCTTTAGCGCGTGCTGTGGCTTGTTCGGTTGTGTCTTCATGATTCTCAACTGCCTCAGGTGGCAAGATATTGTGTTTCTCCAACTCTGCTTCCAAGACATGAACGCGATCACGCACCATATATAACTCTCCAGCTAGGGCCACCAGGGCAGAGACGATACGGTCTTGCGGAAGATCGTGAAGTAACTTTGGCTCCGTATCTGTTACTGGACTGATTTGGACTGTTTTGAAACTAGATTTGTCTTTCATAACTACTTCTCAAAAATATAGTGGTTCCAAATCGACTTAGGTGGTGTGTTGTGCGTGCGTGTTTTGCCAAATGCCTCATCGCTACGGTCCGACGCAAGGGCTTCCGCCTTAGAGAAGCCTGCCGCTTTAGCCATTATTGTATAATCAGCCTGAACAGCAGCAGGCATATAGGGTTCATTATTTAACCAGCCGTCTGTAAATTGCATAATATGCTGTACCGGTTGGTTGGGCACTAAAGCTATCTCCATTCCAATAAAGATACCGCCTGGTTTTAGCACACGTACGACCTCTTTGAATAAGTTCGGAGTTACCTGCTGGGGAAATTCGTGTAACATGAACATGTGAAATACCATATCAAAGGTGTTCTCAGGAAAATCCATATTTGCCAAGTCTTGCTGAGAGAAGTTAGCACTTACACCACCTTCTTTAGCGCGGACGTATGCCAGCTTTAAGCAAGGCGCTGCTAGATCGACACCGTAGCCGCAGCTATTAGGATTATTCTGTAGCCAATGTATTAAGCCGCCGCCATGTCCAGTACCCCAATCGAGAACGTTCTTGTACTCGCGGTTTCTTGGCAGTAGATCCCATAGTAATTGATAGACTCGGTTGGGATTATCTTCATTGGGATTGGTAGTGCGTCTTCCATAGTCATATATTAGCCCGTCCACACTATCGCGCCAAACACCGCCTGGTTGTTGATGAAAGTCAACCCAGCGGAAGTAATCAGGCATTTCCAGCTCTGGATTAAGTCGTAGGGAACTACCAGCATCGGCGATTAGGTTATTGAGTTCCACATCCAGGGTTTTACTTTGGTCATGTATCATACGGTCGATACCGACATCAGGTTGGCTGTATTTCAATCGCCGTAGATTACGGATACTCCAAGCCTTCAGCTGGTAGGCGGGCAGGTTATCTATAATCTGAGCAGCGCTCTCTAGGGTCTCCGCTACACCTGTTTGGTTCTCATCACGCACCTTGAAATACTCTAGATAAGCCTGTTCCGTTACTTTGCTGTAGACGTTTACATAGGAGCACCGTATGAATTCTTGGTAAGCCTTATAATCACGGCTCTGCTTGGCACCGAACTCGGGTAGATTGTTTTTGGTGTGGCTATGGGGCATTAATAATTCCTCGTACCGTCTACCTTCAGCTGGAAAGGTTGAGTGACATTCAGCCCTGCTGTCAACTGTTAGCTGAAAAACAAACGTGAACTACGTACATGGCAGCAGTAATAATTAATGTTGGAATCTTGCTACGGGTCTTCTAAATAAAGATAAATCACTTGTCGAACTTAAATATTAGCAGGTATTTGTACTGAATTTTGCGTTGATACAGGTGCTAGATAGAGAGCTTAGCTTCTTAGCTATCAATATGAAATCGTTGAGGAGTCTTTAATGTCTTTCCTGCTGCGAATCTCTTTTGTGGCATCACTTAGCCTACTAAATATGGCTTCTGCTGAAACGACTCTGCATCGCGGGAATGGCACGGAGCCAGATACTCTGGACCCGCACCGCGCCGGCGGCACCTGGGAGAATAATATTATCGGCGACCTATTTCTCGGCCTTACAACAGAGGCAGCGAATGGTGATATTATCCCTGGTTCTGCGGAGCGTTGGACGGTCAGCGAAGATGGCTTAGTATATACTTTTGTACTGCGTGAGGGCTTGGTTTGGTCTGACGGTATTCCAGTTACTGCTGACGACTTTGTCTTCGGTCTTAGACGCATTATTGACCCTATGACAGCGGCACGTTACGCCGGTTTGTTGTTCCCAATCAAGAATGCTTATGCCATCAACACCGGGAAGATGAATTCGGACCAAATGGGTGTTAGGTCTGTAGATGCAGAGACGGTCGAGATAAGCCTCGAGAGCCCAGCACCCTTTCTCCCTCAGTTGCTAAGCCACTACACTACCTACCCGATTCCCCGGCATGCCTATGCTGTACACGGGGCTAATTGGGTTAAGCCAGGCAATATGGTCTCTAATGGGCCATATGTTTTGGAGGACTGGATTTCAAACTCACAAATTAAGGTAACTAAGAACCCGCTATTTTATGATGCTGATAACGTCTCGATTGACGAGGTCTATTACTATCCCATTGAGGATAGTCGCACTGCACTAAGAATGTTTAAGACCGGTGAGATTGATATGAATATTGGTACCGGTGCTTTCCCAGCGACCCAAATGAAAGAGGTGCTTAGAGAACTGCCTGGAGAGGCACGCGTCTTCCCGTACCTTGGAAATGGATACTTCCCGATGAATAACACGAAGCCACCTTTTGACGATAAGCGTGTTCGGAAAGCGGTATCTATGCTTATTAACCGGAGTATTATAAATGACCGCATTCTTCCTGTTGGAAATAGAAATGCCTATGCTTTTGTTCCGCCTGAAACATCAAATCATAATGGAATAGCGCAGCTAGACTTTGCAAACATGTCTATGGCTGAGCGTACCGTTGAGGCTAAACTTTTGTTAGAGGCGGCAGGATATACGGAGGACAACCCGCTTAGTTTTGAAATTATATTTCGCAGTTCATACGACAATCAGCGAGTAATGGCGGGTGTTGCCGCGATGTTAAGGCAGGGTGGTGTGATAGCTGATATTATAGGTTTTGAAACTCGGATTGCCTACAATAGGATGGAAACTGGAGACTACACTATGGGCGATGCGGGATGGGTGGCAGACTACAACGATCCTTATAATTTCTTGTATTTGTTGCTTTGTGATGCAGGACCAATGAACTGGGCAAGATACTGTAACAAAGAATATGACGCACTAGTCCAAAGAGCCTCTTTGACTATAGAGCCAAAAGAACGTGCAGATCTCATGTCAAAGGCAGAACAGTTGATGCTTGATGATCATCCAATCGTCCCTATTGGTTTTAGTACTCACCGGAATCTAGTTTCCCTGCGTATTTTGGGGTTCGAAGATAATATCGGTAATATTCACCGCACCCGTTTCATGTCTCTTAAAGAGACTAAGGCGCAATGACATGAAGCTAGCCCCCTTGGTGCAAATAGTTTTGCTACTAGTACTCTTGGGCTGCGACAATAACCAACCACAAGAACAGATAGATTCTAGAACAGAGTCTGAGCGGTTTAGAGCTTTTGTTGATGAGCGCTTTGATGTTTGGGTGGCTCGTGATCCAGAATGGCAGTCTCATCTAGGGATAAAAGCTGATTATGGTAGGTGGGATGATATCTCACCCGGAGACGATATCAATGACCTTGCCGTTGCTGAAGAAGACATGCGGTTAATGAAATTGTTTGATTTCGGTGCTCTGGATGATCAGGCGCGAATCAGTTATCGGTTATTTGAAATGGAAGTGCGACAGAAAATTGAAAGTTACGCCTTTAGATTTCACCGATATCCTGTCAATCAAATGTTCGGCGTACAGTCTGAGGTTCCAGCGTTCTTGATAAATATTCATCAGGTAGCTAACCGGTCTGATGCTGAGGCCTACATTTCGCGCTTGTACGGTGTGCGCATTTTATTTACCCAACTGATTGCTCGTATGCGTGCAGGGCAAGATGCCGGTATTTTGCCACCAAAGTTTGTTTTTGATTCGGTTTTGAGGGATTCCACTAACGTTCTGACAGGAAAACCATTTGATGAAAGTGATTTGGACTCAACGCTGCTGGCTGATTTCCGCAAAAAGGTAAAGGCACTAGGTCTCGATGCAGAATCTGAAGCGGATCTTGTCCTACGCGCTACTGAGGCTTTGCTTGAGGCGGTTGACCCTGCTTACAGAGGCCTTATAGCTTTTAGTAAAGAACAAAAGGCAATAGCCAATACAGATGATGGTGTTTGGAAGCACCCCAACGGCACTGCCTACTACCAACATCAACTGAAATATATTACGACAACGGATCTGACAGCTGAAGACATTCATAATCTTGGCCTATCAGAAGTCGAGCGCATTCAAAATGAAATGCGAAGTATTATGGAGAGTGTGAATTTTGAAGGTGACTTACAAGCCTTCTTTTCTTTTATGCGTAATGATAGTCAATTCTATCTGCCCAATACTGAAGAGGGCCGAACTCATTACCTTACCAGAACTACTGCCCTAATCGATGACATACAGGAACGCCTCGAATCTGTTTTTAAGAACAGGCCTAAAGCCGATCTAAATGTCAAACGGGTAGAGTCATTTCGTGAGCGCTCTACTGGAAAAGCATTTTATCAATCTCCTTCGCCTACGGGGGATCGGCCAGGGCGCTATTACGTAAATCTGTACGACATGACGGTAATGCCAACGTATGAACTAGATGCATTGGCCTATCACGAAGCTATTCCAGGCCATCATATGCAGATAGCGATTGCCCAGGAACTCGAGAAAATGCCTAAGTTCAGAAAGTATGGTGGGTTTACAGCTTATATTGAGGGGTGGGGTCTTTATGCTGAATTACTACCGAAAGAGATGGGCCTTTACGAAAACCCATACGCCGACTTTGGGCGGCTATCGATGGAATTATGGCGTGCTTGCCGTTTGGTCGTAGACACTGGCATACACGATAGAAAGTGGACTCGTGAGGAAGCCATTACCTATCTTAAAAAGACTACTCCAGCACCAGATGCTGAAATTACCAAGTCGGTTGAGCGGTACATTGTTATGCCCGGTCAAGCGACAGCTTATAAGATTGGCATGTTGAAAATATTAGAATTGCGTGAATGGGCTCGATCTGAGCTGGGTGATAAGTTTGATATTCGCGAATATCATGATGTCGTACTAAATAATGGCGCACTACCGCTCAGCGTTCTTGATGAGCAGGTGCGGGTGTGGGTTGCTACCCTAAAGTTCTAGCGCTATCGGGACAATGAATACTTCTCCTGCCAACCCACGCGTACGCTTTCTATGCTAGTCAAGCACTTTGCGTTTCATAAAAACTTATGTATCCAAGAATTTTATTATAGCTTCTGCCCGTTCTTCTTCACGAGCCGAGAAGGGAAGCACGAGGTGTTGCGAGTTAGGTACGAGCGCTGCGGCTTCTTCTACGGATACATGTAGCGGGTCAGCTTCGTGGGCCATACAGAAAGTTGGAACCATCACTAGTGGTAGACGGTCGTGTGTCTTATGTCGGAATACCGCGTTGTAGCCCTTGTGATAGTGTGGTAGCGCCTTCATCACATCAAGAACTAGATTATGCAGGACTGCTGGGGACCATGGCTCCTTGCCCAGGTAGTGCTTTGCGTCTCGCTTATAGTGAGGGAAATAGAGTCCCATATCTTTAATAAAGTTCCACGCCCAGATGAAGTGTTCGCCATTATCCATTGGTTCCATTTCTGGCGCATAGTTCTCCAGCATATCTGCAGCTAAATCTGGATCAAATAGGGCAACGCCATCGAACACTAGTTTGTTCACGCGGTCTGGGTGGGTAATGGCGATCTCCATTCCAATGTTGGCACCGGTATGGCTGCCATATACATCTACCTTATCCAGGCCGAGGGCATCCCAAATGCGAATCACACTATCAGCATAATATAGTAGGTCTGGTTTATCAGTTGCTGGTGGGACGGAGTCTCCAAAGCCCAAAGTATCAGCGGCAATAGCTTGGCGGCTGTCGCCGAGAATCGAGACAAGGCTTTCCAAACCGCGGGAAGACCCAGGTCCCGCATGCATCATGTAGAGGGGCAGTGGGCCACCCTGTTTTGAATTACCGGAATGTCGATAATGGATTAGTCCCTCTTCAATTCGTACAAACGCGCGATTAATCTCCATATGTTCCACTCCCTCGGGTTTTTTGGATACGCGGGCAGCTGTAGTACTTGCAAGGTATGGGGAAACTGGCGCTGTAGTCACAGCGGTGCCACCTATCATCATCCGCCGTGTCAGCATAATTACCCTCTTATTTCTAACCTATCCTGCCTTTTTATTCTGCCGCTGACTATGCCTTAGCAGAGAATATCCTAAGTAGGAGGGCGTGCACTCCTTAAGATAAGTATGAAGGTTTTTGGACGACTAATCAGAATCTTGCTGCATTTGGACCGGAAGGTATTGTTTTTTAGGTCTTAATTCTTGGGGAAGTTCTGATTTCTTCAGATGCCGTAGTTTATACGACCAGTTTTGCGGTCAATTTCGCTACGGACGACTAGTGAATTATCTACGGTGACGATCTCAGCTGTAATAGTTTTTTCATTGATGATTTCAACAGATCCCATTTTGAGACGATTATTGCCCAATAGGATTAACCGACCCTCTACCAGTGTACGCACCTGCTCGACTGTAAGATCCAATTCTCGATTCTGCGATATCATAGCTAGTGAGAGTAGGCCAAGCCTATGGCCGTGGCGATTACGGTTCAACCGGCTAGTGCGGTTGCCAAATTCGCCGGAACTCATTCGTGATAAACGCTTTGTAGCAAGGTTTCGTAAAAAACGCTTTTTAGCCAGACCCGTATTGCTCATCATGGCTAAACGACCTTCCACGATATCCTGGGCCTGTTCTTTCGCAAGACCTTTATGGTGTGGACGGCCTGTGAGGGTCGAGATCTTCACGGTCTTTACCATTGAGTCGTCTTGGGTAACTATGTCAACGGCAACTATCTCTTTATCGACCTGTGTAACTCTGCCAACTCTCAGATTAGTACTGCCCATTATAGCCAAACGGTCTTGAACGACATCGTGGATCTGTTCTTTCGTAAGGCCTTTATTGAAAGGACTCTTTATTTCAGCCAACTGCTCTATGACACGAGCTCTTTTATGTTCCTCGCCTTGGTTGACTTCGCCTGCGAAGGTCGTGCTCACACTTGTCCAGCATGTGAAGAGTGTAATAATGGTGATTGTCAACTTGACCATGGTCTCGCTTATGAAGTTCTTGTGCATATTAATCTCCTTGGTCTGGCTTATCTGATAATTCTATCATTACAAGTCCATGTAACCAGAACATGTCAGAACCTCCTTTCCATGTAACTGGGGGTAACAGCGGATACTTCCGTTACGTTTTGTTGCTAGAAAGCTTGGCCTTCTGACGGTCTGGCTATTATGCTCTTTGACATGACAATCCAGACTGAAAATGCAAAACCGCACATCCTCATAGTGGATGATGACAAAGAGATCCGGTCTCTATTGTCGCGATTCCTGACTAAGCATGACTACAGAGTCACGACAGCACGTGACGGTAGGGACATGAAAAAGGCCCTAAGCGACTGGTGCATTGACCTCATTGTTCTCGACCTGATGATGCCAGGAGAGGATGGTCTGGCGTTGTGCCGTAAGGTCCGTGCGGACTCTAATATTCCAGTTATTATGCTGACTGCTATGGGTGAGCAAGTAGACCGGATAATCGGATTAGAGGTAGGTGCAGACGATTACATGGCAAAGCCGTTTAATCCCCGAGAGTTATCGGCACGCATAAAAGCTGTTCTTCGTCGGTTCGAGAGTGGGGCGATTATAACCAACCCGGATGGAGAAATAGGCCGTAGTTACTCCTTTGCTGACTTTAATATTGATCCCGCTACACGCTCCTTTCACAAAGCTAACGAGGAAATCGATCTTACAGCTGGTGAATATGATCTCCTTATCGCCTTTGTTCAGCACCCACAACGCGTCCTCAACCGGGATCAATTACTCGATATGGCGAAGGGCCGTGCAGCCATTCCCTTTGATCGCTCAATTGACGTACAGGTCGGCCGTTTGCGGAAAAAAATAGAGTCTAACTACAAAGAGCCGACACTTATTAAAACAGTACGTGGTGGTGGCTACATGCTAACCGCGGAAGTTACGAAGAGTTAGAGCAGATTTTATGAAACGAGTCTTTCCAGACAGCCTTGGTAGCTGGGTCTTTACGGTAGTTGCTACCGCCGTGATCCTTATTTACGGATCATTATTGATAGTTAGTTTGATATTCCGTGATGGACAGGCAGCCGCTGTTGCCTCCAGCCAAGCTGCTGATCAACTAATCGTACTCAAGCGGGTTATTGAACAGGCTGAACCCCAAAGCCGCCGAGCGCTTATTAGGAACCTAAATTCACCTGGTTTGCGCATGGTGATTACTAGTAGTCCCTTTGTAAGGGAATCGGATGACGAGTATACCTCCCGCATAGTTTTTAGACGTCTGGAACGGGAGTTTCCGTTAGGAACGGATATTCGCACAGACAGCCGTATAGTGGAATCAACAAGCGCGGAGCGCTTTCCACCACCGCCGCCACCACCACTCCATCAACTCCAGCGTCAGCGCGATGAACGCGAACAACGAAGTTTTCGAACTATAGACCGTGCACTGCAGGAAATAAGAGGCTTCCAACCCTTTGTCCGAGCGTCCATAAAAGTTGGTGATAATTATTGGCTTAATGCCCGGATGGATCTTGATTTATCCGAAGTCAATCAGCGCACACAATCCTTTTTCTTACTTACGGCAGTAATAACGCTTTTGATAACTGGTCTTGCAATTTGGGCAGTAAGACGGGCGACGATGCCTGTCTCTTTGTTTGCGACTGCAGCGGAGCGCCTAGGGATTGGCCTTGACGCTGAATCGCTTCCCGAATCAGGTACCGGCGAGGTGCGCCGCGCCGCGCGAGCCTTCAACACCATGCAGGCGCGTCTAAAGCGCTTTATTCAAGATCGTACAGAAATGTTAGCTGCAATCTCTCACGATCTACGCACACCAATTACGCGTATGCGATTGAGGGCAGAATTTGTCGAAGGAGATGAACATAGGGAAAGAATGCTGGCCGACCTTGATGAGATGGAATCCATGATCAGTTCGACACTCACATTTGCTCGCGATGATGCTGCTAAGGAACCTGCCACACGAACCGATATTGCGGCAACGGTTAGAGATATTGTAGAGGACCAGATAGCAACAGGCATGAAAGTAACATATGAAGGACCTGACTCGTTGGAGCGATCTGTCAGGCCTATGGGGCTAAAGCGGGCGTTTAACAATCTTGTCGAGAATGCCGTTAAATACGGTGACTATGCCCAGGTTTCCTTGCGGGTTAGTGAAAGTCAAATAACCCTTATTATTGATGATAATGGCCCAGGAATTCCAGACGGTGCGAAAGAAAAAGTATTTGCGCCATTCTTTCGGCTTGAATCCTCTAGATCACGTGACACTGGTGGTACTGGCCTCGGCATGACCAGCGCTCGCAATGCTGTAAGATCCATGGGTGGAGACATTGAGCTACTTGATCTGGATGGAGGAGGTTTGCGTGTAAGGGTTAGCTTGCCTTTGGAATCTTAGCTACTCGCCTACATCCAACTTCCCCATGGACCAGTTTCATGGGTGCCGGTGAAAATATGTTCGGCACTCAGATACTGTTCAACCATCCCCATAGCCCAGGGTTCATCCATATAGTCAAAATCAATTGGCCCTGGTCCGCGCCCAAGCCATACGCTACCGTGTCTACTGACCTGCGGCCCATGGGGAATGACGCCGTCCCGGAAAATATATGTTCCGGCATTTACCTTGCCCATTTTGCCCATGAGGTAATCCCCATCAAGCAGAATGAGTTCCTCCCATATGGAGTGACGCTCCAGTTTTGGATCGAACCATCCTTCGGATTGTCTCACCATTAGTGTATAGGCATTTGTTTCTGGATGAACCCGGAGGTACTTCACACTTAAGCCTTTAGGCGCCTCCTCAGCTGGTCGACCAGGATGTGACGGAGGCTCACCCCATGGCATGCCTTTAGCATCCAGACAGTCTATACGTAAATCTTTCCGAGCGTTGGCACTATCTGAATTGGCTTCAGTAAAAATAGCTGGTCCATCGAACATCATAAATAATTCACAGCCAGCGTTAGTTGAGGCGGCACCCAAGAGACAGCCTGCTGGTAAATAACAATAATGACCTGCGGATAAACTCGTATCGCCGATACTCAAGTCGCCACTCATTACCATAAATTCGACATCACTTTCGTAGTACCCGCTTTCCCGACGAATCCATTGGGGAGCAAGGGATCCAAAATAAGAAACTGCACCTGTAGCGTAGTCTTGGCTCAACTTTGCAACACGAAAACCAGTAGCAGCGTCACCATTCATCAGTGGTGCAAGTTGCATGTCCTGGACAACTAGGTATTCAACATGATCACGGGCCATTACATTCTCCTGATTCTTAGAGAGCCAATTATTGAGATGTAGAAAAACTTAGCCGTAAACTACTCGGCAGTTGATTTTCGAAGTGTAAACAAGAGCGTCGCATTATCTCCAGTAATACCGCGCCCTAAACAGGGCTTGCCTAATTAGTAGCGTGGTAGCGTTCAAACTATGATTCTAGCAATATAAGTCTATACGACAACATCAAATACATTATTTATTAGTCCTTTTCTGCTTTTTCACTCACTCCTTCATGTAGTGGGGGTGGAAATAGGCCTTCAGCAGTCATGCGATCCATAACTTCTCTATAAAGACCACGAAGCTGGGACTGGTCTTCCATTCCATTTTGGAAACGGTTAGGCGGTGTAATGGTCTTTTTATATTCGGTGTAAAGTTCAGTCCGCAGCTGGGCGATCACATTAAAGCTATTATTGGAGTGACGATGGGCACGAAGCTGTTCAATATCGATAAGTGCACGGGTTTTCATACTTTCCCCTGAGGGCACACACTCATTAATAATATTGCCATAGTAGTCAATGATCTTGGTTCCACCAGCGTTGGTAGACTCTAAGAAACCACGCCTACTCACCCAACCGCCCGTATTGGTAGATATAAGATAACAATTATTTTCTAGCGCCCGCGCTTGTTTACATGCACTCCATCCTGGAAAGTCAGGTGAATCCGAGGTCGGATTGATCAGTACCTCAGCACCTTTCATAGCTAGCATCCGGGCCACCTCTGGCTTGGTGATTTCCATGCATGGGAACATAGCGATGCGGCCTATCTCTGTATCCGCTACAGGCCAAAGGGCATCCCAGCCCTCTACATTTACATATTCATCCAGAAAATCATGAGGAGAGGGAGTGCTAAGTGAATGCAAGCGCCGATACTTAAGAATGACTTCACCCTCGGGACTCACTAGAAAGGAGCAATTAAAATAACGATTGGTCCATTTTGGATCGTATTCATAGGCATTGGCTCCAATGTAAATATTAAAATCGCGTGCCGCTTGGAATAGGGGTTCCAGTTCTGGCCCCGGCACCTCAATGCAACCAACATCAAGCCAGTCACTTGACTTGCGCCCCTGCCAAGCGGCAGGGGCTAGAGTCAAAAACATTTCAGGGAGGGTTACAAGCTTGACGGCTCCAAGGCTGTTACCTAGTCCTTTTTTCATAAGATCTAGCGCTGCATCCAAGTTTTCTTTGATTATAGACCGGCCTTCTTCTGGTCCTGCTACGTCGGCGCGGATTGGGTTCACAATTGTCTGGCAGGCAAGGGCAAAATAACGCGGAATCATGGGCGAGCCTCTGTTACGAATGATAGTTGAGAAACAAGAGATAGTCTTGCAGCTTCTATTTGTAAGTATACTGCTGGTTGCAAACACTTAGACATAACTATCTTTGTCCATGGAGGAATTGGGCGGAGTAAGCGTCCCATCTTCTATCAGGCGTTGAATAATCTCTCGTCCTTTCTTGATATTACCAAGGTCACCAGGTGGGGGTGTGTCGGACCACATGCGAGATGGCCACATAGTCTTACGCGCATATTCACGGGCATGCAGTTCCGTTTGTAATTGCGCAAGAAAGTTCATCTGCATCTGACTACGTTTCTGCCGCAGGCGTTCCAGTTCTATATCTACTTGAACGATAACCTCGCCAGTGGTCTCTGCAATGTTGATTACTCGCCCTGTAAAATCGATGATCTGTGAGCGTCCCCGCATCCGGTCAGTTGGAAAGTCCGATCCCAAGAACTGACCCTGATTAGCAGAGATCAGATAACAAAGGTTTTCGTATGCTCGGCTACGTTTGCCAATTTCCCAGCCACCAACATCTTCCAGCATGAAAGGTGCTCGGCCTTCGGATGTAGGATGCAATAGAATCTCAGCACCATTCATCGCTAAGCACCGCGCCATCTCTGGAAAATTGATATCGTAGCACACTAGACATCCCAGTTTACCATAAGGCGTATTGATGACGGGAAATAATTTGTCCTCGCCGTAGCGATCTACATATTCATCTAGAACGTCACCAGGCTTGGTCTTGCCGGTAGGATCATAGTGCTTATGATATTTCAGCACACATTCTCCTGATGGCGCCATGATAAATGCAGTATTCCAATAACGTCCCGGCCAATCGTCCATGACTTCCCAGACCATTCCGGCGATGTAGGCATCTGCCTGCTTAGCAGTTTCACCGATTCTCTGCATTTCAGGGCCGGGAAACCGTACACATATTTTTTCGCGATCCTTTGTAGCTCGACCTACACCACCAGCTCCTGTCATGAAAAACTCTGGAAGAACGTATATTTTTGCTGGATTCCATTCGGCTAGCCTTAGAATTAGTTCCATGGCGCGATCTAGATTCTTGTCTTTATTCTCCATAACTGCGGGACCACCTCGCGATGGATAAACGGGCCAGACATTAGTTTGTACAGCGGCCACCGTGAATATCGGTACCATGGCTTGGCGTCTCCTTCATGAAAGTTCTACACTACCCAAGGCGGACATGGTGACGGGGATGTGTAAATGGCACAAGACAAGATAAGTCGTACATTATTTGTTTTCATCCTGTGGACGCTTTATTCAACTAGCTTGTTGGCGGCCGAAACTTTGCGAGTGGGTATTCCTGCTAAGGCAGCTACTCTTGGAAATCCATATATGTCGCGTGTGTCAGCAGTTACTCAAACGCCATCAACCATTTTTGATGCTCTCACCCGTATTGATGTATCGGGTGCAGTAATCCCTGAGCTTGCGCTATCCTGGCAGGTGACATCTGATACAAAGTGGATCTTCAAGCTTCGTCCCGAAGTTACCTTCTCTAACGGTGAACGATTCGATTCGGATGCTGTCGTATCTATTATCAATTGGCTAATAGGTTCTGAAGGTAAAACCAGTATGATGGCGAGTGAGCTCAAGGCTGTTTCGGGTATTCGCTCCCTCGATGATCTAACCGTTGAGATAACAACCGCAACTCCTGACGCGATTCTTCCTAAGCGCCTCAGTCTCATAATGATGGTAGCACCCAGAGCTTGGGCTGAGCTTGGCCCGCGTGGTTTTGCACTTATGCCGGTAGGAACTGGCTCTTACAAGCTTGAGGATTGGGGAGAAGGATCTGGTCGCAGTGTCTTAACGGCTTTTAAGGAATCTTGGCGGGCGCCCGTTCACTTTGATCGGTTGGAAATGATTTATCCCTTGCGAGATTCGATTGTCCGCCGGCATGCACTGGAGTCCGGTGAGATCGACATCACCGTGCAATTGGCATTCGATGATTTTAAATACCTAGAGGCGTTGGGCTATACGACACAGGTTCTGCAAGTTCCGCAGATCCGGGCATTAGCTCTACCAAATACGCGCGAAGATGTGCCAGCGCTAAAGGATGTTCGTGTGCGTCAAGCTATAAATTATGCTGTCGATAAAGAAGGTATAGCGCGAACTTTTTACTATGACTCGGTTGATCCGGTCGGACAGGGAGCTATTCCCGGAACGATAGGGTACAATCCCAACATTGATCCTTACCCCTACGATCCGATCCGAGCACGCGCTCTGCTATCCGAATCTGGCTATGAGAATGGTTTTGAATTGGATGCAGAAGTCGAAATTGGACAAGCTCAGGTAATTTACGAAAAAGTGTCGCAAGACCTTGCGCGGGTTGGAATCACTTTGAACGTTCGCGCTGTTGTTGCATCACAATGGCTGCAAAAGTACTTTTCAGGAGATTGGGGTGATGTGGAGATCCTATCAGTCGTGTGGGATGCCGGAGCTTACCGAGATACCATTCGAGCGCTAGAACAATATTCTTGTTTAAAACCTAATCCTTTCTTTTGTGTGCCAGAGATGGTACCGGCTATCGAAGCCACCGGTAGTATATTTGACACGGGAAAGCGTGACCTTGCTTTACAAAAACTGATGGCTGATATGCATGATCTTGCACCATCTATTTTCTTGATTAGCCACGCAAACACGGCTGTGGCGCGCCCCGGCATATCCAACATCACGATGTCGGATAGAGGGCTATCTTACGAGAAAATGCAGGCTGAGTAGGATATTTTGACTGGCTCTAGCATGCACCTGAGCGTTAGCATGGCACAATAATTCAGGAGCGAGGAATCTGGCTGTGACTAAAAAATCAAGAATTTACATGAACGACCCGGACGGTACGCGGTTACCGATAAAAATCGATACGACTTCTAACGGCGAATTTATGCCGCGCCCGCTGTCGGCCACCAACATCAAGGCTAATAAGATGGCTTTGGAGAATTGCGATAGCAATGCCCGTAGGACCGGTCAACACCGTCGTAATTTTCTGGTATCGACAGCCGGTGCTGCAACAACGCTATTGGCAATAAATGAAGCGAATGCAGCTACGGGTAAGCGGGGTAGTTCTTACGTATTACCTTGGGAGGCGCGTTTCGACGAAGCCGCTGCAGAAGAGGCTCTGGACGGTGATGAATTTATTTTTGATATTCAAGGTCACCACGTGGGCAATATTGAATCCTGGGTTGAAGGGGAACCGCTCTATCCGGCACGTCACAATTACAAATTCTTCGCTCCGCAAGTGGGCTGTGACTATGGGGGAGATGATCCTGAGAACGGGCACATACATTGTTTAACCGGTGAGGCCTACGTCAAAGAAGTTTTTATGGACAGTGATACTGACATTGCAGTCTTATCTTTTGGTCCAGCTCCTGACAATCAAATGCTGCCCAAGTATTCTGAGGGAGCTGAGACGGTTCGTATCGTCGAGGCTCTCGGCACTACGCAACGCCTGATGGTTCATGGGCGCTGCATGCCGACCTATCCCGGAGATCTCGAGACCATTGAAGAAACCTCTGCCAACTGGCCTATTGCAGCCTGGAAGACCTATACCCAGCATGGTCCAAAAGACACAGGGTTTTTTCTTGATGATGATCTCGGCCAGTTATTTATATCTAAGGTGCGGGCGACCGGTAATAAACGTATAGCTGTGCACAAAGGACTACCCTTTCTGCAATACAAGAAGAATCTAAAGTATTCCAGTTCCCGCGATGTGGGTCCAGCGGCGCGGCAGAATCCCGATATCACTTTTATGATCTATCATGCTGGTTATGATATGCGCGTGACGGAAGGGCCCTATTCACGAGACTCTGGCTCCGGGGTTGATGACCTAATCAACTCCCTTATGGATAATGGTTTCTCTGCGGATCAACCGTCTAATGTCTATGCAGAAATTGGGAGTACTTGGCGTTACCTCATGCGCGATTCTGATCAAGCCGCGCATGTCATGGGAAAATTACTGAAATATGTTGGTGCAGACCGTGTGCAGTGGGGTACAGATTCGATCTGGTATGGTTCACCCCAGGATCAGATTATGGCTTTCCGTGCCTTTCAGATATCCGATGAGTTTCAGGAAAAATATGGCTATCCAAAGATTACGCCGGAAATTCGTGCCAAAGTCTTTGGTTTAAACAGCGCGGAAGCGTATGGCTTATCACCTAAGGAGGTACGTAAGCACACCAGGGTTGATCCAGTAGAAAAAGCCAAAAAGGAATACGCTGAGAATAAAGACCCAAGTTATCTGACATTCGGTCCAAAGAACCGTCGAGAGTTTCTCAGGTATTTGGCTCACCAAGATAGGTAAAAGCAATAGCTAATCTTGCCAATATATCTGAGAACTAGTGTTTATCTGGCAGCAATAGCGTATTCGGAAGATTAGTGATCATTATTTTAGCTAAGCTTCATTAGCCTAGATTCCGGTCCTTTTTTCTTATGAGGCAAACAGGCCCTTTGGCTAAACTGCACCTAGCCGCCGTTTTTACGTCTTTTGGGCCTACCTGGCCTGTTATCGCAATAGTGAAATGAGCTTCCTGAGGAAGGGCTATTTCTCACTTTGTCTGCTTTGGCATGATACTGCTACCAGTTCCAAATACTGAACAATCCTTGCTGATATGCCGTGTTATCCTGGATACTATGACTCGTCCTTCCCCATGTCTGAAATTACGGAAACCAGTTCCACGGAACCTGTTATTTGAGAATCCTACATTTTTTTCGTGAACGTGCTCAGGACCTGGAGCTGAACATCTGTAAGCCTTTGATTCCAAGTCCTAAAAATATTCGTGAGAGTTTGGTAGACAAAGATATTTAGTAGGGCTGTAAGTGTTTGTAATATAACAGAATTCTGAGATATAGGTGCCCATTAGGAAGGCTATTTCCTGTGGAAAACAAACGTATTCTATTACTTTTTTGTATTGATTTTTGTCCTTAAAGAGATGGTGCTCTAGGGCCTTGGAAGCCGCTCTTGCCCAAGGAGTCGCTGGGTGGTCAGGTTGACTTGTGTCTCTTAGCGCTATACCACACTTTCTGCGCTTCGCTTTGTTTCTTACATTTTTCGCGGCCGTCGCTTTTTGGCTTGCTTAAAATATCCCGGACATTGTGATCGTGAACCGGGCTTTGTCCGCAAGGATAAGGCCAACACGTACATGTACTACTGGAGAAACGACCATGCCGACCGGAACCGTTAAGTGGTTCAATCCGACCAAGGGCTACGGGTTCATCGAACCCTCTGACGGCTCAAAGGATGCCTTCGTTCACATTTCTGCTGTCGAACGTGCGGGACTATCAACTTTAAATGAAGGCCAGAAAGTTCAGTTTGAACTGGTACAAGGCCAAAACGGCAAGTCTTCTGCCGAAAATTTGGTCGTCGAATAGACGATCCTGGATTCGAACCCTGCGCCCGACTAGTACGGTCGCGGGGTTCATATCCGAAATTGCCTCCGGGGCCTAAAAGACAAAACTCCCCAGAACTTCTGGGTAGCCACTGGTCGTGTTTTTTGTGAAGTTTGCCGTTTTGTGAGTACCTATCTAAGGCAACTTTTCTGCCGTAACAATGATATCTCTGAATTTCTTCTTTTGATTCCCATAATAGGGAATGAACCTTGCCTAGCCCCTATTTGTCAGCACCACGTCCTCCATGGGCGATGGACCATCCAATGGGATCGGTGAGGAAATCCCTAACACCAGCAATTTTATCATCATCAAAGTATTCGCCTCCTTCAGCAGCGGCGAGCACGTCTGCCCAGGTACAGAGATAGAGTAAAGTCACATCCTCTTGTGCTAGGTTATCGAGTGCACCTGGAAAGGCTCCGTAGAAGAACACCACGAAGGTATGATTGCAACAAGCTCCCGCATCACGGATTGCCTTGACAAAAGCTAGCTTGCTACCACCGTCGGTGGCTAAGTCCTCGACCAGTAGGACTCTAGCGCCTTCATCCAAACTACCCTCTATTTGTGCCATGCGACCGAATCCCTTGGGTTTCTTCCGGACATATTGCATCGGTAGCATGAGAGCATCTGAAATCCATGCTGCGTATGGGATACCAGCTGTCTCGCCTCCTGCGACCGTATCTAGGTTATCCAGCCCAATGGTGTGCTCAATCTCTTCCCGCGCAAGGCGTGTGATAGTCTGACGCGCACTAGGAAAGGAAATCAGCCATCGACAATCGATATATACTGGGCTCACCCATCCAGCCGTCAAGGTGTACGGCTCTTCAGGGCGAAAATTGACTGCTTTGGTCTCCAGCAGAATATTGGCGATAGTGCGGGCTGCTGTCTGCTGTCTCTGAGTACGCGATAGTGATGAATTAGATGTCATTGTGCCTAATATCTCTCAGTTGGCTTTACGAAAGGATAATCTACTTGGATACTGAGTATTACTGACTTCTTGACTGCTGCTCAATATTTACAGGTGTACTATCAATGTTGGTCGTCTCATGATCGAATCGTCTAGCCTACCCTACTTGCAATCACTGTGGGCTTTGACGGACGATCGTCCCGGTAACACGACGCAGGTACTGGGTGTGTGCGACCAGCTTGGAAAAGGCGTCCAAGAAAAAGCGATTCGCTTCACAGGTCTCGAGCGAATACCAAACAGTCTAAGGGGTGCAAGCTTACTGGGTGTGGACTCAGCGAGTCGGGCCAGTTTAGTCGCGCCGTGGCCTGACTTGGTAATTGCTGCTGGCCGCCGATTAGCACCTGTCTCGCGTTGGATTAAGCGCCAATCCGCTGGCAAAACGCGTATTGTCCAGATCATGTTTGCTGGCAAGGCGGGAGCGAAAGACTTTGATCTTATTGTCATCCCAAGACACGATGACTTATCTAAAGCAAAGAACTGGAAAAATGTCTGCTATGTAACCGGCGCGCCGACCAGAATCACGTCAGAATTATTGGCGCGGGAAGCCGAACATTGGCGCCGTAGATATGAGCCCCTGCCGAGGCCTTACATTGCTATGCTCGTTGGTGGTGCTACGCGCAAACATCCATTTTCAAGAAATCAGGCGCATGATCTGGGAGAACTTATCGGTTCCTTGGCCAAATCTTATGGAGGCAGTCCCCTTGTTACCACGTCGCCCCGGACTAGCAGTGATATCGCTGATACACTCATACAGGTGGTGCCAACGCCTAACTCTATCCATACTTGGAGTCCAGGTTCTGACAATCCGTACCTTGGTATACTAGGTCTGGCAGATATTATCGTTGTCACCGGTGATTCTATTTCCATGTGTGCCGAAGCTTGTGCTACCAGCAAGCCGGTATATATCTTTGCGCCACCGGGTTCTGTCAGTAAAAAGCATGAACGTTTTCATCAGCAACTGTTCGATCTTGGCTGTGCTCGGCCGCTCGGTCAAAGTCTTGATAGCTGGACTCATCTGCCGCTTCACCCAGCCACCGATATTGCCGAGGCAATCCGAAAAATGTTCCTTGATATCCATGTTCATGGCTAACCCAGTCTCCGTAACTCCTTTTACCCTCTGGGATTGATGGCTAGATATGTGTAATAAATCCTTGGCATATTCGAATCTCTTGTGAGAATAGGCTAACCAACGGGCTTAGAAATACGAAATGAGGTTCCAATTATGATTGTGTTACATGGTAAGGCTATATCTCGAGCTGCACGTTGCATATGGGCGTTGGAAGAAGTGGGTGTAGAATATGAACACAATCTACTAGATTACACTAAGGGTGAAGCGAAGACAGATGCCTTCTTGGCGATCAATCCAAATGCCAAGATTCCGGCCTTGACTGATGGTGACGTAGCTATGTTTGAGAGCTTGGCTATCAATCTATACATTACTCAAACGTATGGGCAGGGAAAGCTTTGGCCCACAGATGCTGCCGGGCAGGCCGCTTGCCAGCAGTGGACGCTGTTTGCCGCGACCGAACTCGAGCCGCCTGCTGCGCGGCGCCTGGTTGAGTTTGTTTTTAAGAGTGAGGTAGAACGTAGCCAGCTTATTCTTGATGAAGCAGCCGTAAAGTCTAAGGGACCCCTGGATGCATTGGACTTGGCATTGCGAGATCGTAAATATCTCCTTGGTGGATCTTTCACGGTGGCGGATTTAAACGTGGCATGTGTCGTAGAGTATTTTGTACGTACCGATTTTGATCTCTCCGACTGGCCCAACGTCAAAGGCTGGATTACATCCTGTCTGGAGCGATCAGCATTCACTACCGTTACTGATATCAAGGCAAGAGAAGCCGCTTAGGTTTTGTTGAACGGTATGATTCATCGATAAAGATGCACAAGGTACGGGCTATCGGTTAATGCCCTCAATAGTGCTAAAATTATCTATAATACAGAGTTACAACATGTTTAGCCTCTGCGAAGAATAGCCAGCGTTCTATGACAACGCCAGCCAGTGTAAGCAAAGCTCCGAGGCCTATGCAAAAGGTTAGGTTTGGCATGGATACTATGCTCGGCAGAATTACAAGGGCGAACAGAGGACAACCGAACAGTAGTAGCCGGGTCAGACTGCGCAACTTTTCACTGTGTTTACGTGCGATCCGGTAGCCCATCTCTTTGAGTATATAGTTTTCTTCCGTATGCGGCCACTCAATCGACTTGACTTCAGCGCTCGGAACTCCAATCGCTTCTCCCTTATCAATTGAAGCCCACGCCTTAGGCTGTCTGGCCCAATAGGCGTTCTTGATAATAGCTGCTGCTAGTGTGAATAATAAAGCCGAGCTCTGAAAGCGAGCTGGGTGAAAGCTGAATGAAGCTGCGACTGCAATAATTACGGAGAGACCAGAAAGAAGTCCAACAGCCAAATATCCGGCTACTGTCCAGTTCGTCGCCCAGGCCGGAACAGGTTTGAGTGAGCGGTAGATCATACTGGTGGTAAAAAGGGTAATCAGTGCAGTAATCGAGGTCAGGCATGCTACCCAGAACCATGGCCCCGACAAGGTTTCAAGACCGATCCAAGAATAGGCGAATAGAAGCGCTGGTACGTATGTTATAATTGCCATAATACCCTCACGTGATAGCCAAGATGATTTCCATTGACTAAGGGCTAGCCAAGCCCTTTCAGGGTGTCCTAAGTGAAATAGAGAAGATAGCAAGCCGAACGTAACCAGACCCAGAGCGGGAAGAATCAAGGCGGCACCAAGCCATCGGTCCACAGGTAGAAGACCGTAAATAGAAAATACTGGCAGAAATGCAAGAATTCCATAGCCGATACCTGAGGTCGTTGTGAAAAGAATTACAGAAGTAGCTGGATGCACTTTGTTCAGCCTATTTTTTCAAGCATAGAGTCAACCCATTTTAGGAGGTTGCCGGCACCGGAAGTGTCTTCAATAGGCTGTAAGACTTTATTTTTGCCTAGTGACTTCTGTTTTGTAGCCGATACCTTCTCTCGTTGGGGCAGATACTTATTGGTCGGACGATAGCCCATGTCCGGCATCAGATCTTGGCCATTTCTACTAGTTACTAATTTGGAAATGTTCGAAAGTGGATCATTAAGATCACCGTAGTGACGGGCGTTGGTTGGGCAGCATAACACGCAAGCCGGCACACGGTCTTCGACGTCAAGGTTCTTGTTATAAATGCGATCAATGCAGAGCGTACATTTTTTCATTACCCCTTCGTATATGTCATACTCGCGAGCGCCGTAGGGGCAGGCCCAAGAGCATAGCTTGCATCCGATGCATTTGTCTTCATTTACCAATACAATTCCGTCAGCCTCACGTTTATATGAAGCCCCAGTAGGACAAACGGTGACACATGCAGCATCCTCACAATGCAGACAGGAGCGTGGAAAGTGAAGGGTAGAACTCTCGCCATTACTCTTTGATACTTCATAGGTATGAACTCGATTAAACCACACACCGTCTGCTTCTGCCTCGTAAGGTTTTGTATCCGTAAGTGGTGCCATGTGACCGCCGGTATTCCACTCCTTACAGTTTGTGACACAGGCTTGACATCCAACACAGGTATCTAGATCTATAACTAGCCCCATCTTTTTTTTTGTTTGGGTTGGTAGACAGGTCATTATTTAGACTTTAGCGATTCAAGAGCGCTATTAAAACTACGACCAAACTGAAGAACCGATTGACGAGGTTTCTTACCTGGAAGGTCTGGTAATGAGTCGTAGATGGGTGAAGTATTGCCCTGTTCAGTTTTGTCTGCGGGGAAAATACGTACTCTTAGATCAAACCAAGCTGCTTGACCTGTAATGGGATCGGATAAAGAAAGGTTTTGGCCTACGCCAGCTAATTTTTCCGGAATTATATGGTTAAGTAAGAAGCCCTTATTCACTTCTGGTACATTCTTTTGCAGGCCCCAGGTGCCTGAACGTTTACCAATAGCATTCCAGGTCCACACCGTATCTGGATTTACCCCGTCGACCAATTTCACCTGACCTTTTACGCGACCGTGGCGGGATTCTACCCAAACCCAGTCATCATCTGTAATACCATATCTGGTCGCTGTATCACGATGCACAAATAAATGGTTTTGCGAAGTGATCTGGCGCAGCCAAGCATTCTGAGAACCCCATGAGTGGTAATGATGCATTGGTCTCTGGGTCAAGGCGTGTAGTGGGAAGGCTTCTTCTGTATTGGCGATGTCTTCCAATGTCTCTGACCAGAAGGGTAAAGGGTCAAACGTTTTCTCTATACGAGAACGCAAGTGGTTTGGTGGTTGGATATCTCCGTGCCCCTTGGCAGCGTTGCGAAACTTTTGTAAGGGTTCAGAATAGAGCTGCATAACAATAGGCTCGGCTTTACCGAGAAAGCCCATGGCTACCGCCCAGTTTAAGTAAGCTTTATTGGACATTTTATAGTAGCGCGCCTCGGGCGGTATTTTACCCTCCCAGAAACATCCATTCTCAATATAGCGCTCAAGTTGAGAGGGATTGATGCTACCTTTGCCAGACAACTCTCCACTTGTTCCACGAAACCCCGCTAAAGGTCCGATACCAGGCATACGCTCGTGATTTACAATATAGTCTGCGTAGCCGCCAGGATACTTAGGCGATCCTTTATCATCTACAAAACCAGGCAGGTGAAGACGTGCACCTATGTCCAATAATACTGTTTGAAAAGGTCGTACATCACGACTTGGCTCACGATTAGGGTCGACGATAGGCTGACGGATGGCATCGGCAGCTGCGTCTGCATCTCCTATGGGACGATCAAGCAGAGAGATGCAGTCCCAGCGCTCCAGATAAGTAGTATCCGGCAGAATGAGATCTGCGTATGCAATGGTCTCTGACGCGTAGGCATCGGAATAAATGATTCTGGGTATTTTGTATTCACCGGTCTCGGGGTCTTTTGCGGTCAATGCCGCTAACGTGCCTTTGGTATCCATGGATGAATTCCAGGCTATATTTGACATATACAGGAAGAGTGTATCGATTGGATAAGGGTCACCGGCCACAGAACCAGCGATTACCCGGTGCATAGCGCCATGGATAGACAGAGGGCTTTCCCAAGAAAACGCCTTGTCAATACGTATAGCCGTGCCGTTATCATCAATAAGTAGGTCCTCTGGCCCTGAGGGAAAACCTAGTGGCATTCCTTTAAGTGGCGTTTCCGGTATGTAGGTTTCTTTTGATGGTCTTGGACCCGGTGGCGCTGGCTTAGGGTATGGTGGTTTAAAGCGGAAGCTTCCAGGTGTATCGACTGCACCAATCAGCATTTGTAGTAGGTGCAAGGAGCGGCAGGTTTGGAACCCATTTGAGTGCGCCGATATGCCTCTCATTGCATGAAAGGCAATGGGTCGTCCAACCATTGTCTTATGTTGGACGCCGTAGCTATCAGTCCATGCCAGGGGAAGTTCTATGGCCTGATTGAATGCTATATCAGCAATCTCGGCAGCAATGCGTTCAATAGTCGCGGCAGCAATGCCGCATCGCTTTGCAACCTTATCCGGAGCATAGATTCCATCTGTGTAACGGTCAGCGATCAAGTGAAAAACTGGTACTGCTGATTCTCCTGCAACCGTATAATTACCGCTTAGTGCTGGTTTGGCAGCTGGTTCATTGAAAGCAACTTCAGTTTTGCCGTCTCTATCCCACACCAGGGGTGTCCCCTCATTATCACGGATAAATAATCCGTCTCTTGAGGTGCCCGGAGCTTGTCTAACTAACCAGCCCGCATTGGTGAATCGTGCTAAATACTCTACATCGATTTTGCCAGCGCGTAGCAGTGTGTAAACTAGGGACAGCACAAATAAGCCATCTGTACCCGGGCGGATACCCACCCATTCATCTGCAATGGCACCGTATCCAGTCCGAACTGGATTGATTGCTATAAACTTCGCGTTTCTCTCTTTAAGTTTACTTAGGCCAATCTTAATAGGATTAGACGCATGGTCTTCTGCGACTCCAAACATGAGAAAAAGTTTGGCATGATCCCAATCAGGTTCTCCAAACTCCCAGAAGGATCCTCCAATGGAATACATGCCTGCCGATGCCATGTTAACCGAGCAAAAGCCTCCATGTGCGGCAAAGTTGGGTGTCCCAAACTGTTTTGCCCACCACCCAGTTAATGATTGACTTTGATCGCGTCCTGTAAAGAAGGCTAATTTCTTTGGATCATCCTTACGGATTGCACCAAGCCAATCCGTTGCCGTTTCGAGCGCTTCGCTCCACTCAATTTCGATGAATTCACCACTGCCACGTGGACCTATACGCTTTAGGGGCTTGCGCAGCCGCGCAGGAGAAAGGTGATTCATAATACCTGCAGCTCCCTTGCCACAAAGCACACCCTCATTTATCGGATGATCTCGATTACCCTCGATATATCGAACCTCACCACTTTTTAAGTAAACTTTGATCCCACATCGACAGGCACACATATAGCAGGTGGTGGTTTTGACCTCGTCAGCTATATGTGGCGAGGTATTTACACCGTCGTTTTCTGACGGACCGGATAGAGACATAAAAATTTTCTTTTTCCGCACTAGTGCGGAAGAAACCTCTTAAAATATGAATGAAATTAGAATTTAGCTGTAATCAAGCTCAGGTCAAACGATTGATTTCTTCCGAACTTAGTTCTCCTGGCACAATGGTAACTGGGATACCAAGTTGCCCGGCATACTTCCCGGTAACAGCCTCTACCAACGGGCCTGGCTTCTCGCCAGGTGCTGAACCTAGAACAAGTATAGAGATTTCTGGATGCTTTCTTACCAGTGCAAAAAGCTCTTCGCGGGTATTACCGAGGCGGATAAACTGCATGGGTTCCGAACCAGAATCTTTTAAGATTTGCCGGGCGTGGTGATCAAGCACATCTTGAGCCAATTGCATGGCCTCTTCTTCCATCAGATTGCTGACAAACTGCCAATGCTGGAATTCCTTATCATGTTCCATATCGATTACGTAAAGGAGGGCCATCTTACCACCTGTATGACGGGCCCGGTTACAGGTATATTTAATAGTACCTCCTAATTCTTCTGAGTTGTCGACTACGACCAGAAATAATCGGTCATTCTCATGGCCGACAATCTCTTCTTGTTCCAGACTATCAGTATTAACCTTGCGCGGCATCTCTCACTCTTTGTCAAAACCGGCTGCATCCCAGGCGAGGAAGCCACCTTCCATTCGTTTAATAACGCCTTTGTAGCGGGCATCTACCATCTTAGCTGCCGCAATACCGCACCGGCGACCCGAGCGACAATGAAACACCAGATGTTTGTCGCCGGGGTCTGGTACTGCAGACGGCTCAAAGACTGAGAGGGGTAATAGGGTTGCGCCGGGAATGTGGCCCTCATCCCATTCATTCTGTTCTCGTACATCGACTATTATGGTACGACCTTCATTAAACCACGAATTAATTTGATTGGGTGATACGTAGTAGACTTGGGAGTATGGGAGGTCAGTCATAAGACTTTCTTGTCCTTTTCGTGTCGTCGCAAAGATTGGTTTGTCCTGCAATGCAGCAATCGATCACATTTCATTAAGTACCGGATTGCGAGCTATTTTCTTGTGCCTAGCCAGGGTGGCTATTAGCGGATTGGTGCGTCTTTAAGTCTTTCACCTCTATCTCTAAATACTGAATGACCAATGTTCTTGGTTTTGTTGCCTCACAATAAATTGGATCTAACCACTTTGTTAGCGGAAAAATACTTCTGATTAAGCCACTACAAAACCGGATGCCTAAAAAATAATCTAATTTTCAAAGCTACTCTATATTGTTGATTAATTATTAATCACTTTGAGTGCGTACGAATGGGTATAAACACTATAAACTACTGGGAATAAAAGATTTTTTCAAAATGGTTAAATTGGCACGGATTTTGAAAGGTTAGTAGGGGGCCCGTCTTAAAAAGTGCATATAAACGGGCTTACCATTTGGTAAATGCCTTTTTATCGGGCGGCTCTATAGAGGACTATCGATCAATGGCTGGAAATGACGTTTTTTTCGTTCTTATGGGCGCAATTATGGTTTTGGCAATGCATGCGGGTTTTGCATTTCTTGAAGTTGGCACTGTGCGCAAGAAGAATCAGGTTAACGCCCTGGTAAAAATTATGTCCGATTTTGCTGGTTCTACCATAGCCTATTTTTTCATTGGGTATGCTGTAGCCTACGGTATGGGCTTTCTGGTCGGCGCGCCGATTATTAGCGGCGAGGTCGGCGAGGGCTATGCGCCGCAAGGGTACGACCTGGTCAAATTTTTCTTTCTTTTAACTTTTGCAGCTGCCATTCCAGCGATTATTTCCGGCGGCATCGCGGAACGGGCACGTTTTTACCCTCAACTTGCGGCCAGCATTATTCTGGTGGCCCTTGTATATCCCTTCTTTGAAGGACTTGTTTGGAACGGAAATTTTGGTTTTCAGGACTTCATGAATGACTCCTTTGGAGCGCCCTTCAATGACTTTGCTGGTTCAATTGTGGTCCATGCTATGGGTGGATGGATCGCCTTAGCTGCGGTCCTTATGCTAGGGGCTCGCAGTGGACGATATCGCTCTGATGGGAGTCTGCAGGCCATGCCACCATCATCGATACCCTGGCTAGCTCTGGGGGCTTGGATCCTGTCCGTTGGTTGGTTCGGCTTCAACGTAATGAGCGCTCAAGGGGTTGAAGGCGTTACAGGATTAGTTGCCGTTAACTCTCTGATGGCTATGGTTGGCGGTATATTAGCGGCATTGGTGGTTAGCAAGAACGACCCTGGTTTTGTTCATAACGGTGCTTTAGCTGGTCTAGTAGCAATATGTGCTGGTTCGAACGTGATGCACCCCGTAGGTGCTGCGGTGACTGGGGCTATAGCTGGAGGGGTATTTGTCTGGGGTTTCAATCAATGTCAGAATAAGTGGAAGATTGATGATGTGCTTGGCGTCTGGCCTTTACACGGGATGTGTGGCCTTATTGGCGGCATACTATGTGGCGTATTTGGCTTGGAAGCCCTCGGTGGAATGGGTGGTGTGACCTTCTTGTCGCAACTCGTAGGATCCTTGCTGGGGGTCGCCTTTGCTCTGGGAGGTGGATTCATCGTTTACGGAACTCTAAAAGTCACTATCGGTATTCGACTGACTGAAGAAGAAGAGTTTCAAGGCGCGGATCTATCCATCCATCAGATTTCGGCTAATCCGGAAGAAGGTGTCCAGCCTCGATAAATATTTTTTCTGAGCTCCTGTTTCACGCGTGTTTCAAGGCAGTAATTCTTAATCTGCGTTGCTTTGCAAGAGCGGTCTTTCCAATCTATTAGGTTTGGATTGAGAGTGCTTAGCCGAGTGTTAGCAGTGATGGTC
This sequence comes from Rhodospirillaceae bacterium, assembly GCA_045564915.1. Lineage (GTDB taxonomy): Bacteria > Pseudomonadota > Alphaproteobacteria > Rhodospirillales > Rhodospirillaceae > JAQWRV01. Next base: position 29,398 of record JBJLGL010000012.1, on the reverse strand, counting down.
AGTCGTGTCATAGTAATAATAGAGGCCGTGGCCTTGAGCAGGTTTGATGTTGAGAGTATGTGTCAGTATCCAGCTGTTTAGTATCAGCTTGGTTTGTTTGTTGCCGACGACAGACTATTTTAGTGTCAGCCCCCAATTCTATTTATCGCTGTAAGATGTTCCTAATCACGTAACTCTATTGGATTCTAACCTGCTTCATTGTTTTCTGACTTCATCTTCACGCTCCACGTCACGGTAGCGATACTGTAAGGCGATCATTAGAGCTTTTACAGGACGTAGAGTCAGCCCCGAGACACCAAGAACCAATATTGGCCAAACAATGGTGTGTATCCATATTGGTGGTTTGATTATTGACTCAACTAGAAGGGCTAGAGTAGCGACAATAATGCATAAAGGTAGAATAATGAAAAATGCAGGCCCGTCACCGGTGTCATGGCCCTCTAGACCGAGGCCGCAAACCGAACAGGCATTAGCTACCTTCAGATAGCCAGAGAACAATGACCCGATACCACAACGTGGACATCTACCGTGCAAAGCTAACTGAATAGGATGTGTTTCTTGATTCTTACTAGAAAATTCAGCGCTCATAGTTGAGGACGTTTAAAAAAACCTTACAGGTTCGCCCAATAGCCAGTAAACCCAAACAAATAAGAACAGCCATACGACATCAACGAAGTGCCAATACCAGGCTGCAGATTGAAAACCAATATGTTTAGCCGGCGTGTAGTGGTCTTTGTTTGCCCGTGCCGCGCATACGATCAGAAAGGTGGTGCCAACAAAAACATGGAACCCGTGGAAACCTGTAGCCAGGTAAAATGTCGATGGATAGATGCCATCACTCAAACCAAAAGCAGCATGGCCATATTCGAAAGCCTGCAGACCTAGGAAGAGGGCCCCTAAGATAGCGGTGATCCAAATCCATTTAGCGCCCTTGGCATTCATACCAGCCTCGATGTATAGGTGCGCTCGGGTGACTGTGATTCCAGAGGTTAAAAGGATGATGGTATTGTAAAATGGTAGATGCCAAGCATCTAGGATTTCAATTCCTTCTGGTGGCCATTGCAAGGTCGTCGCGGAACCGCCGAGGGCATGATGAAAGAACGCCCAAAAGAAGGCGAAGAAGAACATTACTTCTGAGGCAATGAACAGCACCATACCCATTCGTAGGCCATGGCTGGTTTCTTCGGAATGCACCTTTTGTTCAACAGATTCGTTGACCACATCACGCCACCAAAAGATCATGGTTAGGATGACTAGGGCGAATCCAGGAATGAGTTTGAAGACGCCGTCCAGCCCGAGGAAAGGTTCATCATGGAAATAGAATATTGCCCCGATGGCAAGGGTTAAGGCGGCAAAGGCACCAAGAGCCGGCCACGGGCTTGGTTCAACCATGTGGAAGGGGTGTTTTGCTTGTGCGCTCATAGTCGGCGTCCTCGTGTTTTGCGACAGTTTGTCAATACGCTCTTAAAGTAGCTGCAGAGAAAGAGGCAAATACCTGATTGTCTCGGCTTGAAATATTTTCATTCTCACCCTCTCTTTCTCTCTCTTCAATATCTTCCAATGAACGATAAAAAGTGTATGAGAGCGTGATAGTCTTGACTTCCTGGGCCAGGTCATCCTTTGCTAAGGCTGGATCGACATAAAAAGTGACTGGCATGTCGGCCGTCTGACCAGGTTTCAATGTTTGTTCTATGAAACAGAAGCACTCAATTTTTGTAAAGTACTGGGCTACCTTTAGGGGTGTTACATTAAAGGTAGAAATACCTGACACTGGGTCGTCACTGTTATTGGTTGCTAGGTAAGAAACAACTCCAGTTTCGCCCAGTTTCAAGGTAATCTTCCGTTTCTTAGGTTCAAACGTCCATGGCAAACTGCGGTCGACGTTGGCATCAAAACGGATGTCAATGTCTGTGTTAGAAACAATCTGACTTGCATGCTCCGTTACTTGAGGTGTGCCTCCCAGCCCAGTGACCTGACAAATCAGCGTGTAAAGCGGGACAAAAGCAAACGAAATCCCGATCATGCATGCGACAACAGTAAATGCGGCTAATGCTGTACGGCGATTGTTACGTCCAAGCTCAGAATTTATTGCCATACTTAATCCGCCTACTTATTCAGCTGGCTGCGTAACTGGATTTCCGGAAGTGAAATCCGGCTGGTCTTCAAAGGTGTGGAACGGGGCTGGTGATGGGACCGTCCACTCCAATGTTGTTGCTCCTTCGCCCCAGGGATTTGCCACCGATTTTTTCCCTGCCACCAAAATGTAAAATGCAGTTATCAAAAAGAATACGGTACTCGCAGAGGAGAGGTAGGCACCATAGGTAGAAACTAAATTCCACTCCGCGTAGATATCAGGGTAGTCAATATATCTCCGCGGCATACCGGCCAAACCCAAGAAGTGTTGAGGGAAGAACAGTACATTCACGCCTATAAAAGTCGTCCAGAAATGCAATTGCCCGGCCCATTCAGGGAAAGTTTTGCCAGTCATTTTGTCAAACCAGTAATAGAACGCTGCGAAAATGCCAAAGATGGCACCAAGCGACAACACATAGTGAAAATGAGCCACCACGTAGTAGGTATCGTGCATAGCAATATCCATGCCTGCGTTGGCTAGAACAACTCCTGTTACACCCCCCACTGTAAATAGGAAGATAAACCCGATTGCCCAAAGCATCGGCGTCTTGAACTCAATTGAGCCACCCCACATGGTAGCAATCCAACTAAAGATCTTAATGCCGGTTGGGACCGCAATCGCCATGGTTACGGCAACAAAATAAGCGCGATAGTTAACCCCCATACCCACCGTATACATATGGTGTGCCCAGACGACGAAGCCTACTAAACCAATTGAAGCCATAGCATAAGCCATACCTAAGTAGCCGAAGACAGGCTTTTTTGAGAAGGTGGAAACGATATGGCTGACAATTCCAAAGGCAGGTAGAATCATTATGTATACTTCGGGGTGACCGAAGAACCAAAAAAGGTGTTGCCATAATACTGGATCACCCCCACCGCGCGGATCAAAGAAGGCAGTTCCAAAATTGCGGTCGGTTAATAGCATCGTCAATGCACCTGCAAGAACCGGTATTGCCAGCAAGAGCAATATAGCGGTAATCAAAATAGCCCAAACGAAAAGCGGGGCCTTATGCATTGTCATGCCGGGGGCACGCATATTTAAGATGGTTGTAATAAAGTTTGTTGCACCCAGAATAGATGACGCGCCGGCAAGGTGAAGGGAAAGAATTGCTAAATCAACCGACATATCTGGCGACCCGGCTAATCCTGATAGTGGTGGATACATAGTCCAGCCGGAGCCGACACCGCTACCTACTGTGCCAGACATTATCAATAAGATTAATGCAGGGGGTAGAAGCCAGAAAGAGATGTTGTTCATTCGAGGAAAAGCCATATCTGGAGCGCCTATCATCATTGGCACCATCCAGTTACCGAAACCTCCAATCAAGGCTGGCATGACAACGAAAAAAACCATTAATAAAGCGTGTGCTGTTACAGAAACATTATAAGCATGCTTTGGATCGTCGCTAAGCACGCTAAAAACCTGGATGCCAGGCTCTCCTAGTTCCATTCGAATTAACAAAGATAAGCCCCCACCGATTAGGGCAGCTATGATCGAAAAAACCAGATACATAGTGCCAATGTCTTTGTGGTTTGTGGAATAAAGCCAACGCTTCATTCCATATGGGGCATGGTCGTGATGGTCGTCTTGTGGGTGAGTCGCCGTTGTGGACATACTGATCACTCCTGGTATATAGCGGCGATGCGATTCAGATCTTCTGGCGTAGTGCCATTAGAGGCGAGTTGGTCGGCTCGCCATACTTCGAACTCTTCCTTGCTAACTGCGTGGACCACAATGGGCATGTTGGAGTGGTCGATACCACACAATTCAGAACACTGACCGTAATACTTTCCTGGTGTTTGGATGCGGGTCCAGGTTTCGTTTATTCGTCCAGGAACATTATCAAGTTTGACTCCGAATGCTGGGAGACTCCATGCATGGAGCACATCATTTGCGGTGAATAGAATGCGGATATTGGTATCTACCGGTAGGACAAGCGGAGTATCGACCTCAAGCAAGCGGTGCTGCCCGGCAGCGTAATTAATTTCATCATCGGCTAGCGGTAAGGAATCAAACTCTATTTCATAGTCGGGAAATTCATAGTTCCAAAACCATTGGTTACCAGTCACCTTAATTGTTAATTCAGCATCTTCAATGCGGTCCATATAGTAAAGGATCCGATATGACGGGATAGCAATAGCTAAAAGTATCAAGACTGGAATGACCGTCCAGACAATCTCCAAAATCGTATTATGCGTATTCTTTGATGGAACAGGGTTAGCTTTATGGTTGAACTTCACTATGATCCAAAACAATAACAGCAGCACTACTGCAGTAATCGCTGCGGTTATTACCAGCAGATAGTTGTGAAACCAATACAGTTGCTCAGCGACCGGGGTGACAGGTGTTTGCAGATTTAATTGCCAAGGCACCGGAAATGAGGGCGTAGGCATTCCGTCGGAGGTCTGCTGGGCAGAGGCCGGGAACGACAAAACCCATCCTGTAAAGAACGCGAATATCCGGGTCACTCTATATCTCCCTTCGCTTGCTTATGGACCATCGTTTAAGGGTCGATGGCATTGGTTTCAATAGATTTCTGTTGGTGGTTGACGCTTTGCTTCAGCACCCTTCTTCAGGGGTGCCACGTTTTATCCTAACAAGCCTTAAATTGCCATGGACGACAGTAGATTATGCAGAGGTTCAGGTAAAGCTTGAGGGTATTTCTATAATCCAGTTTCTAGCATCGCCTAAACTTCAGAACCAGACTGGCTAAGACCCTTTGATTATTGGGGTATACCAAAACCTAACTACTAAGAAATGACTCTGCAGTAGGCTCTGTGGTACACCCTAATCCCAAGCCTAAACCCCTTGGCAACGACCTTCATATCACACCGGTTGCAATTCAGTAATAGGAACGAAAAACATGAAAGGGACACCAAATAATGGAAAACGCCTAGCTATTTTCGGGTTCTGTGTTGGCGCCATATCCCTTTTCATGTACTTCAGTTTTATCGCCAAGGTAGCCCTGAAAGGGCCATAAATTAATAATAACAATTGCTCTGGAGTGCTAATTATGTCGACTGCGACTGTTCTTCCACATGTAAATGCGGTGTTAAACGCCATTTCCACAGTACTATTGATCATAGGGTTTATCCTTATTAAAACTGGAAATAAAGACGCACACCGGAAGGCCATGATCGCAGCAATATGCGTATCAGCAGTATTTCTAGTGTCTTATTTGACCTACCACTTCACAGCGCCCATCTTTGAGTTTCCTGGCACGGGGTGGGCGGTTCCGGCCTATTTCACCTTATTAATAGCGCATGTCGTCTTGGCAACTGTTGTAGCTCCAATGGTTGTTGTTACAGCTTGGCGCGCCTTAAAAGGGCAATTCGAGCTTCATAAAGGTATTGCTAGATATACATGGCCGGTATGGATTTTCGTGACGATTTCTGGAGTTGCCGTCTACGCAATTTTGTATCACGTTTACCCCGCCCCCGTCTGATGTATTCAATTAGATTGAAGTATGAGTGCTATGGGTTATCAACGTCAGCTGCCTGACACTTTCCTTAATAAGCCTGAGGTGGCTATTGATGGTCAGTTCGCTACGGGAATGTCACCTGCGCTAAAATGGGAGCTGCGGTGCTGGGTGATATTGCCGGTGGTAGCCTTGGGGGTCGCTGGATTGATGGCGATCCTGGTAGCCTTAATGCGGGTGCCAGGAGCGGAGATAATACTCCCTTGGTTGGGGCAGAGTTTTTTCGAAAAGGGTCTTATTGCTCACGTAACCTTTGCTTTTGTAATTTGGTACTTGGGTGTGCAGGGTGCATTGACAGTGATGGCGACGGGACGCGCCGGACCAGTACTTATGGTTTCTGTGTATATTGGTAAGGTGAGTGTTTTTGCCAGTTGGGTGAGTTTTACTCTTATTCTCGCACCGGTACTAGCCAACCTTGGTGAAGCGTCCGCCAACAATTATATTCCCGTTCTCATTCACCCCCTATTCTTCGCCGGCTTAGCTTTATTGGCCTTTAGCCTCGTGTTAGTGGTCTTGCGTCTGTGTATTGAGGTTGCGACTCAACGTACCTGTGAGCCTGTTGTTTTTGGTGTTGCAGCATCGGGGGTGATTTTTCTAATAGCTCTCAGTTGTCTAGCGGCAGCGTGGATGACTATGCCCGAGGGGATGCCCGCGACCGATGTGGCAGAGCGTATTTTCTGGGGGATGGGGCATATTATGCAATTCGACCATACCCTTTTATTGCTATCCGGCTTCTTCTTGCTCTGTCGTATGTCATTAGGCGAAACTCCTGTATCTGATCGTATTTTTAAGGTCTGTGCATGCCTATTTGTTGCTGGTGCTGCCATTGGCCCTATGCTTTATCTCAGTTTTCCAGCTGATGATCCGGCGCAAGTTACGGCTTTTACAGGACTCTATTGGTATGTACTGCCGTGGCCGACCGGGCTTGTTTTACTCGGAACTACCTGGCTTTTTCTGACAAGGGCATGGCGTTTTCGAGAGCAAACGCCAGAGGTTCTGGGCCTTTGGCTTGCTCTTGTTCTGTTTGGTTTAGGTGGCATCATCGGGTTCTTTGAGAGTTCCGTTGATACACGGACGCCGGCGCACTATCACGCTGAACTGATTGGTGTAACCTTAGTTTTCATGTGTCTTTATTTTGCCTTGTTCTTGCCACTCCTGGGCTTGCCCGTACCTTCTCGACGCTCGCGACTTGTGTCCTACACCTTATTAGGGACTGGACAATTATTCCATTCCATCGGTCTGTTCGTTGCTGGGCTTGATGGTGTTGCTCGTAAAGTGGCTGGAAGTCAGCAGGGACTGGACAGCGCGAATAAACTATTTTCTATGATGCTGATGGGTGTAGGCGGATTGATTGCCATTGTTGGGGGGGTAATATTTGTCGTTTTGGCGGCCCGATATCTCCTGTTAGGTTTTGCTACAGATATACCCAATTCTGATGATGGGTCTGGTAAATCATCCGCCAATCATGTTTAACGATCTACGTGGATCATTTTAATTGTAATAATGACGTCTATGACCTTTGCCCGTTATATTGAGCTTCTCAAGCTTCGCATCGGTGTCCTGCTAGCCATCACGGCTATGACGGGTTACTTCGCTGTAGCTGAAACTGTCCAATGGGGACCATTAGCGATTATGGTCATATCTCTGATGCTGTGTTCGTCTGGGTCATCAGTATTCAATCACTTCTATGACCGGGACATTGATAAAAAGATGACTCGGACGCGTAACCGGCCTTTGGCATCGGGCGCCATGCAAGATCCAACCAATGCCCTGTGGTTGGCGGGTGGTCTTCTTGTCGCAGGATGTGTTTTGGCCGCAGTAGCTTTGAACTGGATCGTTGCAATGCACCTCGCTCTAGGTGCTTTTACCTATATGATCGTATATACGGTTTGGCTTAAAAGACGCCATTGGATCAATATTGTGATCGGAGGTGCTGCTGGTAGCTTTCCGGTCCTAGCAGGGGCCGCCGCCGCTGACCCATCAGCGTTCACACTGCCAATGCTAATGGCCATCACGCTGTTTCTATGGACGCCATCTCACTTCTGGGCTTTGGCAATGCTCATCAAGGATGATTATGCTGAAGCGGGGGTGCCTATGTTGCCGGTCATAGCTGGAGATGATACATGCGCCCGATATATGATGGGCAACACGCTGTTACTTGTTTTCTCTGCAGCTTTACCAGTCATTTTTGGTTCCTTAGGAATGATTTATCTAATTATCAGCAGCCTACTCGGTGTTTGCTTTGTGTGGCTCAATTTGGAACTACTTAGAGATCCTTCAAGATTATGGGCTCGAAGAATCTTCCTTTTCTCTATGAGTTACCTTGCTGCACTTTTTCTAGCTATCGTGCTAGACCGGAATATTATTCTACCAGTGTCAATTTACTAATTGTGAGATTTGTAGAATGCGAATTTTGACATCGTATTTCCTGTCAATCATGGTCATAGCCATGGTCGGGCCAGTTGTGTCTGCAGAGATTGTTTGTGATGGCTCTGAAGAGAACCTAAAGACCTATTTAAATATGACGCGCATATTGTTTAACGAACGTGATCATGAACGGGCCAGAGAATTCTACGCTGAGACATTTATTAGTCATAATGTGGATGGTGGTGGCCTAGGTACTGAAGTCCGCACCCCGGACCACATGAAACGCATCTGGATACACTCCAAAGAGAATTCACCTAACCGTCAACTTATCAATGATTTGATAGTCTGTAAGGGTGATCTGGTGATTGCCCGCGTAACGTTGAAAGGTACGAGGGTGAAAGGTAATATGGAGGGCAATCCGCCTAATGGCCGTCGTTATGAAACTTCTGCGACGGATATCTATAGGCTTAAGGATGGCAAAGTTGTCGAGCGTTGGGGTAACAATGATAGCATCGCTATGATTCGACAGTTGGGCTTAAAGGTCGACCTGTCAATGACACCTCTAGAAGACTTAGACTAGCTGCGCGCATGCTTGGGGCCAGGAAGATCTCTCCACACATACTATAGGTTCAGGGTAACCAATTATGTTGCTCATTATAAAATGTAGCTTTCTAGCTCAACGGAGCTCTTGGGCATAATCACATTCTGCAAGTCTTAAAAGCACATGCTACAGGCCTGTATACATCTGACACGGTTTGAGCTGAATGAATCAATGAAGTATTATTGCACTACTTTAATCTGGGGCTGTTTGTTCCTGTTTACTCTTCTCAGTGGTGCTGTTGCGCAGGAGAGAATTCTGCGTATGCCTGTAATTTCATTACCTCCAACACTGGGAAACCCGTTCGCCGCTAATGGGTTACCGAGTGCGTTGGTATGGTTCTCCTTGTATGACCCCCTAGTGCGTACGAATGAGCAAGGAGAACTAGAACCAGCCCTCGCTCTATCGTGGAACGCAGTAACACCGACACGTTGGCGTTTTTACCTACGTGAGGGAGTTCAATTCTCTAATGGCGAACCATTTGATTCAGGCTCAGCAGCATTTGTTCTTTCTTGGCTGATGCGTGATCACTCGCGTGGTCTAATCGTAGCTAATGAAGTGCAAGGCATTTCCAGAATTAACATTATTGATAAATACACGCTTGATATATTGACAACTGAGCCAGATGCTATCTTACCTAAGCGACTAACAGCAGTGCAGATGTTGCCACCACAAGCTCTAAAAGAATTGGGAATGTCTGAGTTTTCACGTAACCCTTCAGGCACTGGTCCGTTTAAGATTGTCTCTTGGAACGATGGCGGTAAGGCCGTGGCGAAGGCTTATCGACGGTCTTGGCGTGCCCCATCTATTGATGGCATTCACTTTTATCAAATTCCCGATGAAACCACGCTGGTGCAGGCATTGCAGTCAGGTCAAGTTGATCTAACCACGACTCTAACTCCTGATGCAGCTATGGAGATGGACGGTAACGGATTTTATGTATCATTATCTGAGACTGCGCAGGTCTTGGCCTTAGCTTTTAACCTTGAGGGAACAAGAGTTGAGGCGTTGCAGGATGAAAGGGTTCGTCTTGCGCTGAATTTAGCTGTTGACCGGCAGACAATCTCAGAAATTGGTTTGCATAGTACTGCACAACCAGCGAACCAGCCGGGTACACCTTTAACCTTTGGCTATAATCCCGCTTTACCACAGATTCCTTATGATCCGGTTCGGGCTCGTCAACTATTAGCAGAAGCGGGTTATCCTCTAGGCCTTGATTTGCGGATAGATGCTGTAACCGCAGGTAATGCAGAAGCAAGTTTGATCTTTCAGCTTGTGCAGCAGGGGTTACGAAACATTGGCGTAAATGTAGAATTAAACAGCATAGTCTTCTCAGAATGGCTCAGAAGGTACACCACAGGATCCTGGGAGGTAGACTTGTTCGGATTGGCTTTTAACAGTGAGCCTTATTATGACGTTATTCGGCCGATGGAGTACTATTCCTGTGCAAAGCCAGTGCCTTTTTTTTGCAATAGAGACTTGATGCTATCTATAAAAGCGACCGGAACTGAATTTGACGAAGAGATCCGGCAATCTATGCTTCGAAACTTATCTAGGGAATATCAGCGCAGGATGCCGGCTATTTATATACTTAATGTCACCGAAGTAGCTGTAGTCGCAGACTATGTGCATAACTATCGTGTTAGGACGCGCGTTCCAGTATACGAAGAACTGGAGATTATACGCTGAAGAGGGCGGACAATAAATGCGTGGATGCAAAATCTGATGTTGCTTCCATAGCGCATTAGTACAATTGCAATGATAAAGGACTTTGTCTGACTATGTTCATGACTAAGAAAAATCATCGAATACTCCGGAATTATATTTGGATCCCACTTTTATACCTCATAGGTATGATGTCTCTTGTTATTCCTGGATCGCCTTCAGCCCAGACTCTTTTTGAGGTTGGTCCGGTTACTTCGCATGAAAGCGCCGACCCCTTTATACTTTATCCTGTCGGTTTGAAGTTTGACGTATTCCGTAAGGGAACACGCGTGGGGTCTCATAAGGTTAGTTTTGGAAGAGACGGCGACCAGTTAATTGTCGAAAGCGAATTCAAGCTCAAGGTAAAGGTATTTTTTGTAACAGCATACAAGTTTGTTTTTGAAGCAACTGGTATCTGGCAGGGTGGAGCTTTGGTTTCTATCAAGGGTAATGTCAATGATAACGGCAAGAAAATTAAGATTGATGCTTATAGGGATGACGATGGTAAATTCTTTACGACGGGTAAGAAAGGTGAATTCGTTGCAGATTCATGGGTTTATCCAACAACCCACTGGAACATAGGATCCGTTGATCAGAGCGCAGTTCTAAATATGCTGACCGGAAACTTGGATAAGGTATTAGTGCGGCGGCTCGGCATAGAAACTATCGAAACTCTGACTGGATCCCTAGAAGCGGAAAAGTTTGAATACACGGGGGATCTTCGTGACACTAATGTTTGGTACGATAGGGAAGGCCGCTGGGTGAAAATGGTTTTTACCACTAAGTCAGGTGAAACAATCGAGTACGTATGCCGGGAATGTGGAGTTGTTAATATTATAGATCAAGCATCGGCCTCTGAGCTGTGAATTAGGTGAATTGCAATGACAAAGAATCTCTGGATCACTGGTGCTGGCAAAGGTATCGGCAAGTCAGTCGCTTTTGAGTATGCCGCACAAGGCTGGTCTGTAGCTATCAGTGCGCGGACTAATGCGGATTTGTCAGATGTATCCAAAGAGGCTCGAGCTATTGGTTTGCCTGGCCGTATATTAGAATTTCCTTTAGATGTTACAGACCACGATGCAACTAAGGTTGTTTTTGATGCTATTGAAGAAGAGCTGGGCCCATTGGATCACATTATTTTTAATGCTGGGACTCATATTGAAACACCACCTGAGAAGTTCACGGTGATTCCGTTTCGTGTATTAATGGAAGTCAATTATATGGGTGTCGTTAACGGGCTAGATGCAGTGTTAGCAACCCTGATACACCGCAGGCAAGGGCATATAGCAATTGTTTCATCCGTAGCCGGTTATGGCGGTCTACCAAACGCAGCGGCGTACGGTGCGACCAAAGCCGCATTGATCAATCTTTGTGAATCACTCTACACTCAGCTAGGCGATTATGGAGTTATGATTTCTGTAATCAACCCAGGCTTCGTACGGACACCTTTGACGGATCGGAATAAGTTCCCCATGCCGTTTCTTATGGAACCGAAAGAGGCCGCAAAGGTCATCTTTAGCGGTATGGCTAAGAAGAAATTTGAAATAGCCTTTCCGCGGATGTTCGTGCTGATCTTGAAATTTCTCAAGATACTGCCATACAGTTTGTATTTTACCCTCGTCAAAAAGATCACGAAGACATGAACGAAAGACATGATGACGTTGTATCTGGCTATATTTCATTCTATGAGTCTTTGTCTCTGGAGAAGGTCTCTGACCTGAGATCATTCGTCCATGAAGATGTTCGCTTCAAAGACCCATTTAGCGATGTTAGTGGCATTGAGGCGTATAAAAAGATTCTATCCTCCATGCTAATAGCTGTGCCAGATATCCGCTTTGAAATACATCATCGCGCCTGTGACGGCGGTGTTTGTTTCTTACGCTGGACTAGCACAGCGACGGTAAAGTGGCTTGGAAAAGACCCATGGATCATTCAGGGGGTTAGCGAACTTTTATTTGCACCAGACGGGCGAATTATTTCTCATATTGATTTCTGGGACGCATCAACCCAGTTCTATAATCGTATTCCTGTGCTTGGCAGACTTATTCGTCTTATTCGGCAGCACGTTGCATCTGATTAGTGGCGTTTAGCCCCCCATCATCAACGCGACTGAAAGATAACGTCACAATTCCCAATTGGAGGCCGTACTTTGTAACCGTAGCACGGTTTAACAAAACGCCACCTGGTTGCAAGAACATCCAATCATCAAATTTCACTCGCCAAGAACCACTACCTACCTTCAGGTCCATTTCGTAAACCCAATTAAGTGCATTGCCGAATGCCTGACCTTGAGCCGTACCGATAATGTCTGGGGCGGTTCCAGTGTAAGTATTGTCATTAACTTTCTTGATAGACCAAATGCGGCGATCCTTTTCGCCATCAGCATATTCGAACAATTCATCCAAAGTTAGCGTTGTTCCATCCCATTTACCTGTGATGTCTACAACAAATTCCCTTCTCAACGATCCAAAACGATCATGAAACATGCCCCAAGCTTTTGTCTTACCCTCAAAATACTCTTCAAGGACAAATCTTGGCTCTTTACCTGCAAAATCTTTCGGTTCCATCGATCCGGTGCACCCAGCTAGCCCAAGCAGCATTGACGCACAGACCAAGAAGTTACGACCCATTAAAGCCTCCTAAAATGGATTTTACCGCCTCTGCTCAAGGCGACGGCGTATCAACTCTTGCCGTGCTTGTGTAATCGGAAATTTCCATACCAACAAAATTGCTCCCACTTTTAATACGATAGGGATCCAGGCGTAGATCACTGCTAATGACCACAGTGCGGTCGGCGTATTTTCTGCCGATGGTGAGAAACCGAGGCTTTGCAGAACTGGAAAGGTGATCCCGACTGCCAGGGCGAGAGCCATTTTTGTAGACATGCTCCAAAGAGCGAAGAAAAGCCCTGCACGGGCCTTGCCGCTCTTAAGCCGATCGAAATCTACCACGTCGGCTTGCAGAGCGGGTGGCAAGGCCAGGTCTGCTCCTAGCCCCATGCCGGTAAAAACACAGATGATAGCAAAAGCGGTGATGTCACCGATGGATAGAAATGGTACCCAGAAAAAAGCTCCGCAGGTTAAAACCATGGCCAAACACCAAGCAAGGTGTTTGCCTATGCGATTACTTAAGGCCAACCAAAGCGGGATTGAGAGTACCCCGCTCAAGAAATAGACCAGTATTAAGAGCCCTCGCTGACTTTCCTCCACTTGCAATCCAAACTCGAGATAGAGCAGAAATAAGGCTGCTGGGATGCCGTTAGCCATACCATTGATAAACCATGCGGACAGAAGGCGCAGAAAGGGTTTATTACCCAGAAGCACACCCACAGCATGCTTAAGCTGTGAAAGTGAAAGCAAAGTTACTTTGGAGATTTCTTTGCTACTAGCGGCGGAGTTTTCTGGAACTCTAAGAAGGAGAACCGCAATAGATGGTATACCCACGGCAATGGCCATCCAGGACACAGCAGAAAGTCCCTCTGCTTCAGTTAACCCCATCCCATTTGCTATTGCTGGTACTGCTCCTGCAGCAAGAATACCGGTCATAGTTAATCCCTCTCTGACTCCGGTTATTCTTGAGCGTTCATGGTAATCACCGCTGAGTTCAGCACCCCAAGCTGTATATGGCACAGCTACAAGGGTCCATCCGAGGTACAGAACCACTGCCCAGGTTAGGAGGTAAGAAGCGGAAACATCTCCAGGTGGCTGAAACAATCGAATAAGGGCAAATCCCGCAAGGAGTGCACCGATCAATATCCAGGGTTTACGTCGGCCCCAAGGGGTTTCATATCGATCGCTTAAAACACCTATAAGAGGGTCAGAAACTACGTCGACAATGCGTGCGCTGAGCAAGATAAGACCTGCTGCGGCTAAGCCAAGCCCCTCTGCATACAGCGCAGGAAGATAAACAAATGCCGGAATAGTTGGCATAGCCAGGGCGAACGCGGGAGCCCCGTAAGCGGCAAGGCGGGTACGAGTTATCTTGATGTCAGACACTTTTGCCGCACATGGCTTGTTAGGGGCATATACACCGCCGTGTTTTAGACGCAAATAAGATTTTAAGTGCGGACAAGTTTAAATTGGCCCACATCAATTAACTTGGCTCGGAAACCGCCTTCGCAATAAGCTAAATACATTTCCCACATGCGCCTGAAGCGTTCATCGAATCCCAGGGGCTCAATGTTCGCCCATGCTTCGACGAAGCGTTGCCGCCATTGAAGCAAGGTTTGAGCGTAACTTTCCCCGAACGTATATACATCAGCTAGATGGAGCCTTGCTTGGACAAATTCTTGTTGTAGTGCTGAGACCGATGGCAACATACCACCAGGAAAAATGTAACGCTGAATAAAATCAGCGCCACGTCGATAGCGTGAAAAGTGAGACTCATCTATTGTTATGATTTGAAGCGCAGCTTCCCCCCCATGTACTAAACGTTCACGGACCATATTGAAATAGTTGGGCCAGTTTTTTTCTCCTACCGCTTCAAACATCTCGATGGATGCGATGCGATCATATTGACCATCGGTATCACGGTAATCTTGGAGTCTCAGATCGACTTTATCAGCTAAGCCAGCTTTTTGGAGTCGCTCACCAGCAAAGTGGAGTTGCTCTTTTGATAGTGTTAATCCTGTTACACAGCAACCATATTCCTTTATGGCGTATTCTGCGAAGCCGCCCCAGCCAAAACCGATCTCGAGAACTTTGTGGTCGGATTTTAGGCGCATCATTTCAGCAATCCGCTTGTACTTTTCGTTTTGTGCTTGATCTAGCGGCTGGTCATGCGCGGTAAATACAGCTGAAGAATAGGTCATAGTTGGATCAAGCCATTGCTTATAAAAGTCATTCCCAAGATCGTAATGCGCTGAAATATTCTTTTTTGCGCCTCGTTTCGTATTTGCTCTCCAATTGTGTGCGATGCGGTTAAATAGCTGGTACCAAAAGCTGGCTAACTCATTAGTCTTTGCAGTAGGGCGGTTAACCACAGCAATTTCCACCACTCTTGAGGGATCAGGACTATCCCAGTCGCCATCTAAATATGCTTCCACAAATCCCATGTCACCCTGGGTCATGAGGCGACGGATTGCTCGCCACCTGTTTATCACCATCGAGGCCTCTGGTGAGCCGCCAGGTCCAAGCTTGTGCTGGGAACCATCGGGCAGAGTTAAATGCATACATCCTATGCTGATCTTACCTAAAACACTGACAATCTTGCCTACCAAGGCCTGTGTGTGGCCATGCTTATCCACCATATCTTAAGTTTCCTATCCCTGTTTAATGTTCTTTTTATCCCGGTTCACACTACTCATTCACCCAGAATTACATTGGTGACCATGTTTTCTGGTGGTTCTGGTAGTGGCACGCGAGGCACGCCTTTGCGCCACAATTTTAGTGCCTCCCAATGGATACCACTTACAACTTTTGCAGTCATCAATGGGTAGGAAACAAAAGCTCTAACCATTGACCAGTTTGTAATATTTGTCCGGTTTCCAGCGAAAGACGCGAACAAGAGTGTGCCTTCAGCATCTGTTTCATGAATAGAGACACCAACATGTTCACTTGGTGGGTGAATACGAAAGTTATAGGTCATGTTCATTTCAATAAAAGGTGAAACATAGAAACACTTATCAACTGAGTGTCTAGTAAGGTCATCATCGTTCTTGGTCCCAAACAGATAGCAATGACGCTGGCCAAATGTATTCGAAACTTCATGTATGACAGCAACTAACTTTCCATCTGGTTTATAGCAAAAATAATTACATAATGGGTTGAAGGTATATCCCAGTATACGCGGGTAGCAGAGCAAGCGGATAGGGCCACCGCCGATTGAAAGGCCTGCATCGCTTATCACACTTTCAACCCATGTGCGCAAAGGTTCATCAGCCCCCATACCATGATCACGATTATAAAAGCTTATTAGTGAAAAACGATTGTACCCAAATCCATTTATCTTTTGATCTAAAGCGGGCAGTTCATCAAGGTCTACCAATAAGGCAAAGACATTGTATCTTAGACGATGTTTCTTTGGCCGTGTCCTACGGTGCATTACTGCGCCAGTGTATAGTGCTGAAGAGAATACATTCATTGACTTAGGCCACGGTATCATATGTTGGTAGATGCCCACCTGCGATACAGATGCGCCCAGACTCATTCTCAACTGTCCACGGTCTGCGTAAGCCGCTTAAAGCTTCGGCCACGGCTAGCCCAGACTGCAAGCCATCTTCATGAAAGCCATAACCGAAATAAGCACCGCAATACCAAGTTCGATTGCAGCCTTGCAGCTCCCATAGCTTTTCTTGAGCGTCAAGCGCTGCTTGGTCAAAGATCGGATGTTCGTAGTCAATCGTTTCTATAACCCTTGAGGAGTCTGGGTCGCGCTGCGGATTAAGCGTCACAAAAATTGGAAAACTCTTATCAATATTTTGCAAGCTGTTCATCCAGTAGGTCAGGCAGACAAGACGAGAGTCGTTTTCGGGTTCTGTAGAAATGTAATTCCAGCTTGCCCAAGCGCGTTCCCGCCTTGGCATTAGCGCACTATCCATGTGTAATATAGCTCGGTTCTTTGTATAACGTATTGAACTAAGCAAATGTTTCTCCTGTGCAGTTGGATCAGATAGCATTTTAAGAGCCTGGTTGCTGTGGGTCGCTATAATTACATGATCGAATTCCTCAGTTGACCCATTCTCCGTGGTTAGTCTTATACCTGATTCGATTCGCTCGATATGCGAGATGACCGTATTAATCCGAATACGATCTCTAAATTCTGATATGATGCGCTCGACATAGGTTTTACTGCCTCCCGTTACGGTCCTCCATTTTGGTCTCAGTCGGCGGGTAGTTTCTAAGAGCCCGTGATTAGCGAAGAAACTAACAAATGCCTTTAGCGGGTAGGCGCGGATCTCTTTGACTGATGCCGACCATATCGAACTAGCCATTGGATAAATGTGGTCGTGCAAAAAACCATCGCTGTAACCCTCCCGGTTAAGGTAATCTCCCAAAGATAGCTTGGAGTTTGCAGGCTGTTTAGCATCTTCAACACATTTCCTGTAGAATCTGAAGATATCCCGGACCATTTTCCAAAATCTTGGGCGAAATAAATTCCTCTTCTGCGCAAATAAACCCTTAAGTCCAGAACCGGAGTACTCAAAATTACCCCCATTTAGAGATGCTGAGAAAGACATGGTGCTGTCCTCAGTGGTAACGCCAATATGCTTAAACAAGGCAGTAAGGTTGGGGTAAGTGCGCTCATTATAGACGATGAATCCTGTGTCAACGGCCATGGTTTGTTCACCATCTAACCCCTGAAACTGCTTTTCTAATGTATTGCAATGGCCTCCTACCCGACCATCTTTCTCAAAAACCGTTATTTCATGGGCACGACTGAGAAGCCAGGCGGCCGACAAACCAGATACCCCTGTTCCAATAATTGCTATTTTCAGCCGTTTACCATCAGCCATCATATACGATCCCTAATGTGGCTTTTTCAGAATTATTATCCAAATGTTTGTTTTTATTGGGTAAAAATAGGACTGTTAGCATCAAACAGATAAATCTGGACATCAAAACTTTACTCTTACTTTCTTTTCAAGAAGACTGGAAGCTGATTGGCAACCCTCTAATTTTTGTAGGGGAATTAGAAACTTATTGCATAACCGATAGCCCGGTTCACTTGCCAGGAGACAGAAAATTCAAAGGCACTCATCAGGAGTGATCTAAGATTCTATACTTGGCGTATCAAGTTATTAGGTCCATAAGTATAGGAGACGTGGTTGTTTGGTGTCCAAGAACGATATGAAATGCCATTTTCGCCTGCAGTAACAATGAGGAGTGTGTCGGGTAACCGGCGCAATATTTTTGCATTGTCTGGGAAGCAGCTTTCCTCATCTGGATCTTCAGATACCACAGCCATGTCAGCTCTGCTCGTTTCTGTAGCGCAAAAAAAGGATAAGGCTGCCTTCTCAAGGCTTTTTTCTCATTATGCTCCGCGAATAAAATCCTACCTCATGCGGCAAGGTGCGGATGCAGCCTCGGCTGAGGAACTGAGCCAAGAAGCTATGATGTCAGTATGGCGTAAGGCGGACCGCTTCGATCCAAAAAAAGCGTCTGCTGGCACTTGGATTTTTACTGTTGCTCGTAATCTCCGCATTGATGCACTTCGAAAGGAGAGACGGCCGAGCTTTGACCCTGAGGACCCAGCACTAGTTCCTGAGCCGGAAATTGCCCCGGATACAGCAGTATCAATTGGTGAAACACAAGTCCGGCTTCGAAATGCTGTTGCTATGCTACCCCCCGACCAGGCAGAAGTAGTAAAGCTCTCATTTTATGAAGATAAGCCTCATGCTGAGATTGCAGAGGACCTAAATTTGCCCTTGGGCACCGTCAAGTCACGTTTAAGACTAGCTATGCGTAGGGTGCGCATAGCGTTGGGAGATGAGCAATGAATGCGAACCACCATCCCGCTGATGATATTTTGTTGTCCTATGCCGCAGGCTCATTAGATGAGCCAACCTCTATATTGATTGCAACCCATCTGGCGCTTTGCCCGCTTTGTCGTCAACATGTCAGTGGAGCGGAGACTGTCGGTGGTGAGTTATTAAATGATGTTGAGCCCGTTTCAATAGAAGAGGGCGCTCTTGAGAGTGTGCTTGCGCGGCTTGATGAAGGTGACGGCGAACCGATTAATGTTTCGAGCGCCCGGAAGATGGAGCAAAATGAGCTCAACCTTCCGCGGCCTCTATCTGAATATATTGAAGGGTCAATTAAATCATTACCCTGGCGTTGGCTTGGCCCTGGTGTTCATTACACACCACTTGCGCCGGACGCAAAAGGTCCCAAAGCTGGCCTTCTACGTATTGCGCCAGGGACCCGAGTGCCTATGCACGGTCACAGTGGCCAGGAATATACAATGGTCCTGTCTGGTGGGTATACAGATATGACGGGCAACTACCAGCGTGGTGATGTCGAGGCTGCAGAGCATGGCCTGGTTCATCAGCCTGTAGCTGATGTTGGTGAAGAGTGCGTGTGCCTTGTGGTTACGGAAGGAACTCTTCAACCGACAGGATTTTTTGCCAAGGTATTGCAACCGTTTTTTCGTATATAGAGCATACAATTCCGAGGTTCCAGATAGCTAACCTGCACCTCTGATTATCCTGCTACTTAGTCATGGTCAGCAATGGATGTACCACTCTTATAATTGGTGCCTTCTTGTTCCTACTCACCTACTTCTGCTGGCATAATTACTTGCGCTATACGGATTGGAGAGTGGCTTATCTTTAGCTGCGGCCTTTCTAGCAAAAGCCACAACAAACTTCCTCACTTTGACAAACGTTGTTAGCCAAGAACGTCAAAGAATTCTAATGCTAAAAATAATGGGATAGGCCACATAAAAGCAAGGTAGGTCTGGCCGAGATAGAAGAGTGTGCGCGAACTGTTCTCTTGGCCTTTCTCCATGTCTTGTTCGTCCTTAGCTTTAATAATCATTAATACAAGGATGATGGTGTAAATAACGGTCACTACCACTCCTGCAATGTACCAACCGCCTTCAATAAACGCGGCAGCGGTGGAAGAAAGAAAACCCACTACTTTGATGACTTAGCTATATAGGGGTGATCATCATTGTTGAAATCAACTAACCGTCCATCATGCTCGATTAAAATTTTCTCGTACTGAATACCCTCCCGAGTTATCTCCAGGCTTATATCCTTAGCTCGCCATTGCGGGGGAATGATTATAATGTCTACTGGGTTTGCCTTCAGTGCATCGCGGAACAAGATTTCTTGACCTGTTCCGGGGACGTGAAAACCTACTTTCTCATTGTCACTATCGACGACGATTGGGAAGCGTTTTGCGTCAAGTGCATACCGATTGATAAACGCTGCAGACTTGCCAGTACCGCCCCAGATTCCAATAGTTTTTCCTGAACCTAATATATCGGATAATTGTATCTTGATGGCTGATAATGCTTGCTCTGTTTTATGTCGATATACGGTGCTATCTGCAATTGTCTCTTGGTGGCGTACTTGGGGTGTGATGTTGACGATTCCCCAAATTACTTCTCGATCATACCCATGACCGGTTTCTTTAGTTTGGACACCTGCTTTGTCAAGCATCCGGGAAAATGAGCGGCTGGTGAATTGGGATCCATGCTCATAGTATAAATCGACTGTACGGCCCGTTTCTATCAAGCGGTCGACGCAGGGAACCTCAAAATACGCCATGGTGCCGTGCTCGCTTAGGGTTGATGCTAGTGTTAGAGATTGCAGAAATTCAAGGGGATTGGTGAGATGTTCAAGTACGTGCCGTGAGACAATAAGGTCAGGTTTTAGAGATGCCAGATCACTCATAGGCATAAAAAGCCTAGCAAAAATTTGGATATCGTCTGACTCTAGTTTTGCGCCGTGCGGGTCAAAACCTATGAATTTTCCATTATCTATAACCTGTGTTAGGGCGCTTAGAAAGCTGCCATCTCCATAACCTATCTCAACTATAGTAGGGTTGTGCGGTAAAAGAGCCGCTAGCTTGGACCTTATCCCCTGAATAAATGATGACCATAGAGCTCCTTTGTTGAACATTAGATTCGGATGGTCGTAATAGGGGACATCACCGTAATCGAAACTAAGGTTATAGATATGCCCGCAATCTACACAGCGGACATAATTCAGAGGAAGCTGTTTCATAGCTCTAGCTTCGTTAGCTGACTTTGACCAGCCTAACGTGGCTAAGGGTTGGGTATCTTCTAGCAAGGTTTGGCTGGCGGAGTAACCGCAAGCGGGGCAAATCGATGAATGGAATACGCCAGCATCATTCAACTGCAGACTCATGACATCACTTTTCAATCAGTGGGCACACCAATTGTGCCAAGCAGTCTGATAGAGGTCTTCAAGCCCCTTTGTAAAGTGTGTGGGATTGCAAATAGGGGAAGATCTCAAGATTGTGCCTAAATTTCGACGTAACATTGAGAGCCTTTCGTTATTACAGGCCAATTTAACAGCCTTTTGAATATAATCTTCTTCTGACTGGGCAATGCAATCTTGTAGCCCTATATTTTGCAATACTGAAGTACTGACTCGGGATACCCACCTGTCCCCTTTCATTGTAATGACAGGTACGTCCATCGAGAGTGCTTCAAGCGTCGTTATGCCACCGCCAAAAGGAAATGGATCAAGGGCAATATCGATTATTTGGTATGTGTCTAGATGCGCTGTGCGATTGGTGCCACCAATGAGTATAAGTTGATCGGGGCCAATGCCGTGCTCTTGGAATAGCGATCTAACATTATCAGCAGAGTAATTATGAGATAGTTGAAAGAACTTTAGAATAAGACGTGAGTTTGGAACTGACGCTATGATAGCAGACCATGTTCGGACGACGTTTGCATTTAACTTAATTATATTGTTTAGGCATCCGAAAGTACAGCTAACTTGGGTGTTTAGGTTTGATCGTATTCTGCTGGATTGTGCTGGCGGTGGGAGAAAACAGAAATATGTATTTGGGAGGCGAAGAGCTCTCTCCACATAAAACTTTTCGTCTTCTTCCGGCAATACGTGGTGATCGGAAATAATGTAGTCAATCTCGCTTAATCCGGTCGTTGCAAAATAACCTAGCCATGTCATTTGCAATGGCGCTGGTTTGTGTTTGAAAACTCCAAGACGACCGCCATCTGTGTAGCCAGACAGGTCGACCAATATATCAATTTGGTCATCCAGAACTGTTTTTACAACGTCCAGGTCCGACATTCGGGTTATAGTGCGCCAGTCACTAGCCTGTGATCTTAGCTTGTGTGTTATTTCATCTTCCACATCACTATTTGAGTACAGTACTGTATGAAACTTATCTTTGTTATGTGCCGCCAATACTGGTGCAAAAAGATGACCAATAGTATGGTTCCTAAAATCAGCAGACAGATACCCTATTCGAAGAGGCACCTTATTGCCTAAGCATGTCGTTCTGTCATGTTGCACATATTCTTCTGGTGATGATTTACTATTTAGTATTTCACGTAGCTGCAGTGTTTGTTCAAATATATCAGTGAGATTATGGGCTCTGCTATAGTGCAAGAGCATTAATCTATCGGTAGAGACCTCTGGAATATTGGGCGCCTGCTCTTGTGCCCGACTGATAAAATGAAGGGCGTCATCAACTTGGCCCGTCATAACCATAGCATTGCTCATACTTACAAGTGCATATATGTAATCTGGTTCCGTTTGTAGAATGTTTTCGAGTGTGTCTATTGCTGCTCGGAAATCGTCGTTTTCCAAGTGGGCTAATGCTTTTCTCATCAACACATTCAAGGCATCAGAGCTGTTGTGGTTTTGCATGCTAGGAGGGTTTTTGCTCATAATTTCCACAGTAATACGATTATACGCACATCCTTCATGCGTATGACACTACAGCTGGAAGCGGCCAGTTTACCAAGTGTGTAGGTGTTTTAGAAGTTATGAAAATGGTGCCGGAAGAGGGATTCGAACCCCCGACCCCCGCATTACAAATGCGATGCTCTACCAACTGAGCTATTCCGGCATTTATCATTGTTGTTACAGACTTAGTACATTTATTCATAACCTAATGGCTTGTCCTAATGTGCATGCTGGAGGGAAAAAACACCATACAGCATGCGCGGCATGGAGGCATAAATCCCATGCTAGAAAGGTTCTAAGCGCGAGCGGAATAAATACTGCTATTTAGCCGCTGTCAATTGGCCTGTGCCACTGCCAGGCGTCATCAGATGACTTTAGAGCCTCTCTTGGCGTAAATGTCTGCCATAGGGGACATCTACCTATCCGGTGCCACTTATTACCTGTATACTGCGGCTTGCACACCGCGTCTGGCATGATCATGCCAACGTGTGCATGCACGTCAAAGCCAACACCAACGCAAGGAGGCTTAGATGACCAGACTGGTTCCCCAACCGATTGCTCATGCGATGATGCCGTTGCCTGTCCACGATGCCCATGCCCGCGAAGATTTTATTGTCGGGCTCAAGCTTCACATGATGGTGCATGCCTACCCCTATGATGAACTCGTGTACGAACAGCGGGCCAAGCCGAAGTTTGTGAAAGAGCACGGCCGGGCGCCGGAGAGTTGCGACGAAGTACACGCGCTGATGATGGACGATGACTTCACCAAGATGTGGAGCGGTATAGCTCGTACGGCCCAGGAGATGCTATGGGCAAACGAAGGCGAAATCGCCGCGCGCGATATGCCGCGTATTGCAGCAGAGGCCCGCAAGCACAGAGCTGCTCCCAAAGGCACTCTGACTCTTGATCCTGATTTCAAAATGCCGCGCTATGTGGAGGCTGTCGATATCCATTGTATGCCCGGTGGGTATCAAACTAGTCTAAGCGACGATGATCTGCATGCTGGCGCTATGTATGAACGGGGCTCCTACTACTATACTACGGGCATGGCTGGCCGATTGCGGGACGGCGGCGGCAAAGGCACCGTAGCAGCGATTAAGAAATTTTTTCCTGACTTTGAACCGAAGCGCATTCTCGACGTTGGCTGTACGACGGGCGGCGCGACCATACCGCTGGTGGATGCCTGGCCCGATGCTGAGGTACACGCCATTGATGTGGGCGCGGCGATTCTGCGTTATGCTCATGCCCGTGCCGAATCCCTAGGCTACTCGGTGCATTTCTCGCAACAGAACGGCGAATGCACCAACTTCGAAGATGGCGATTTTGACCTCGTCGTTAGCGGCGGTATGTTTCACGAAACATCATCGAAAGCCTCGCGGAACATCATTAAAGAAATGCATCGCGTCGTGCGTCAGGGCGGTGTCGTTATGAATCAGGATATTCCCTACGGCGGTGACTACAGCCTGCATGACCAATTTATGCTAAATTGGGATTGTTATTATAACGCCGAGCCATTCTGGCGGCAGTGGACGGCAATGAATCGCACTGACCTGCTTAATGATGCAGGGTTTGACCGCAAAAATATTGTTGAGTCCTGGGCCGGGCGTGATGCCTCCGGTAAATTCAGCTTCTTCGACGCCCCGTTTGATGAGAGCTTTCCCTCCACCGGTGGCGGTATCGGCCGGGTTCAGTTTTTCGGCGCACAGAAGTAGCGCCCATGCGGATTCCATGCCTATGAAACTGTTCTACTCGCCGGTACATGACTTTATTCATAAGTCTGTGGTGGTGGCAGAGGAGGTTGGTGTCTGGTCTAGCATCGAAGAAGTACCAGTTTATCCACGTAAACATGGCTATTCTCTGGCGGCGATCAATCCGTTGGCCAAAGTTCCAACGCTAGCGCTGGATAGCGGCGCTGTTCTGTTCGGTAGTCAGGTGATCGCCGAGTTTCTAGATTCCATCAGTGCCAACGGGGTGCATGTATACCCGGCTCCAGGTCC
Organism: Rhodospirillaceae bacterium; assembly: GCA_045564915.1. Classification (GTDB taxonomy): domain Bacteria; phylum Pseudomonadota; class Alphaproteobacteria; order Rhodospirillales; family Rhodospirillaceae; genus JAQWRV01. The sequence continues at coordinate 4,765 of JBJLGL010000012.1, read as the reverse complement.
AGACCGCTGGGATGCTCTGACGCGGCTGGCGCAGGCCGACATCTTTTTCGATATTACCACACGGCTAACCCATGAGCGTCTGCTTGATGAGCCCGGTGAACACATCATCGCCTGGCATTGGCCTAAGCTGATGCGAAGCCTCGACCGCATGGATGAGGATGCCGCACGTTTAAAAAAATTCGATATCGGCTGTATCGGAACATTGCAGGCCATTACGTACTTCGAACGCCAGGTGGTGCTACCATGGCCATCGCCGGCATCAGTAAATTTCAACTGGCGAGACGGACGGCCCAATCTAGCCGTTTGGTTTGATCAAGCGATCCAACGCCCCTCGGTCGCAGCCCATTTCAAGACAACGTTTGACGGCGACGACAGCCCGGAATTCTGCCAGGCTAAGGTGGCCGGGGTGTTGCAGGCGCAAGGGAAGAAGGCTAATTTCGGAGTGCTGCCGGCGCCTGACTTTACCCTACCAGCAAACGCTTCAAGTGACCGCTCATCTCAGCACTAAGGTGGTAAAACGAGATTTCTAGTCAGCAGCGGGCTCAGACAGATTATGACCAATGCATAAGACGACCGCGCCACCGTCACTGATGGGTTCGCCAGAGAAACCGGTAGCCGCGTCCGGTTCCCAAGAGAGATAACTGCCTTCGCGCAGTGCGAGATCAGCCGTTACATCGGCTACAGTCACACGAACCTTTAAGTCACCCGAAATAACGAACAACCAGGGGAGATCATCATGTTCTGGGCTGCCGGGAATCTGTATTTTAGGTTGTCCTTTTGCATCAGCGGGCACATTGACTAAAACAGTCGGCGCTGTACCCTCGGTGCGCCCCGCCAACGGCTTGATCTTCCATTGTGCGATCTTTGGATGCGCCTGCCAGGGTCGGTCGACTGTTGAGAACACGCTGGCTTCCGTGAAATTGGTGCGGTCTGCTCGGCCCCTTTCATCAAACTCAACAGTAATAGTTTCGGTCGCAGCCTCTGGCTCTCCAAGTCCTGTCCCTACGCCGGTGTTCCAGTAGAGAATTTCAGATCCCGTTTGCGAGTGCGGATCAGGGAAACGGCCATGAATGCTCAGCGGCGGACGGTCCATGAAGACATGGCGTTTGAAAACGATCAACTCACCATCCATGTCTGCCCCGGATTGGAATTCCCAATGTGGAAAATCACCGGCCAAGTGATAGGCGCGCTCGGTGACCGAGCGGTGATAGTGCCGGTGCGGCAATGTCCCCACGGCGGGGCCGTAAGCGGGTGGCAAATACCACTGCTTGATATGTCCGCCAGTGATGGGGTCAACGTGAAGAAGGCGGCGTTTGAATCCTGGGATCGCAGGATCGGGCTCCCACGGCATATCAGGGGTATGAAAAAAGCTATACGAACGGTCCACGTGTTTTCTCCACATTTCGTTAGAACCTAAGCATACGCCTTGGCCTAAAAGAACTAAACGTTCGTCTGCGCGGTTTAAGCAATAATCACCGAGATAGCGTCACCTTGCCATGAACAATTGTTGAGTTTGCGTGTATTATACAGAAATGGATCCAACTTCATCAGCCGGAGCGTCGATTTCGCCTCAGCACCCCTACCCCTCGCGATGGCTAGTCTGGAGCGCGATGTGCCTTCTAGCCAGTGCCCAGATTATGTCATTCATTGACCGATTTGTTTTGAGCCTATTGATCGCGCCCATTAAACAAGCCCTGGCTTTGTCCGACTTTCAGATTGGGCTGTTGTTGGGGCCTGCGTTTGCCATCTGCTTCGCTGTATTTGGTGTTCCCATGGGCTGGCTCGCGGATCGCAAGAATCGCACGACGATCATCGCATCAGGCATCGTATTATGGTCAGCGATGACCGCCGCCTGCGGATTAGCCCGGTCCTTTGGTGCTCTTTTTGTGGCCCGCATTGGCGTTGGTTTAGGTGAAGCGGCACTTAATCCAAGCGTAGTCTCGTTGGTGTCCGACTATTTTCCGCGCGACCGCAGATCACGGGCAATGGGATTTTACATGACCAGCGCCTTTATTGGTGCGGGTACTGCCTATATTCTCGGTGGTCAGGCCGTACAGATTATTGCGAGCTGGCCGCCCTTAAGTTTGCCGTTGATCGGTGACCTGATGGCGTGGCAAACGGCTTTCATCGTCATCTCCACCCCTGGCTTTATCATCGCAGCATTGATCTTTCTGACGCCGGAACCGTCCCGGCGGGGGACTCCTGGTAACGCCGTCAATGCAATGTCATTTTCTCAAGCGTACCAGCATTTCAGTTTGAACTGGCGACCCTACACCTGTGTTTTTATCGGTATGGCTGGTACTACAGCGATCAGTGCGGCCAGCTTCTGGAGTCCGGCCCTTTTTGAACGCGCATGGGGATGGAATGTGGACCGGACCGGACTGGTTATAGGCCTAGTTATCCTGCTTGGTGGAATCCCCGGCGCTAATTTGGGGGGCTGGCTGTCAGATAGGTTCACCCGACACCGGGCTGACGGCCCCCTGCTAACCTGCCTGATCGGCAGTATCGTAATGTTTCCGGGCTTCGCGCTCTATCCGCTCATGCCCAGCGGCGAACTGGCAGCGGCGCTGATGTGGCTCGCGTTTTTCGGCTTGGCAATGTGCGCCGGTGTGAGCCCCAACGCCGTCGCTGCTATAACGCCCAGCGGCCTTAAGGCCCAGGCAGCCGGCTGGTTTTTCATGACTATGAATTTGTTGGGGCTGTTCTTGGGACCACCGCTTGTAGGGTTTGTCGCCGATCAGATCGCCGGCCCAGCGGGTCTACGCTATGCCATGGCCATCTCGTTTTTTATCTTCGGCGCCGGGACTATTGGTGTTCTGCGTTGGGGCCTAAAACCTTACCGCTTATCCGCGCAAGAGACTGCTCAAAAAGAAAACTGAATGACGCTTCAGGAAAAGCCTGGGAGATATAAGATGTCCAATGCCGCCGACATAGCCGAGGTCGAAACCTTGGTAAAACAAATCTGGGACCACTTTGTCGCTCAGGAACCGGCAAAGATGCTGGCGCTCCTTCATCCCGATTGCACGGTATGGGATGTCTTTCAGCCAGGCTTAGTGACACGCCGCGACATGCAGGACTACGTCGAAGGCGACTTTTCACAATCTGCGGCCAGAGGCAAACTCACACATCGCATGTCTAATTTCGTCACCACGGTCTGGGGTGACGCGGCTATTTGCCGGTTTAAGGCCTATCACAAATATGATCCGCCAAACCCCCACGAAGGTTATGGCCGAACCACATGCGTTTTGAGACGGTTTCCTGATGAGGGGTGGTTGGTGGTACATGTGCACGAAGGCGCAATACCGAGCGGTATCCCGCCGCTAACTGATCACGTTTAAAACTGGTTAGCCGCTAGCATTAAAGAGCAAGAAATCGTTCTAGGTCATTGGGACCGTCGCTGGCGGCGCCATTCATAAAGAGCAATGGCCGAGGCATTCGAGACATTTAGACTTTGGATGGGTCCTGCTATTGGCATGCGTGCAACAAAGTCACAGCTCTCCTTCACTGTTTGGCGCATACCCTTACCTTCTGCGCCAAGTACGAATACGCAGCGGTGTGGCAGTTGCATGCTGTCTATAGATGTGTCTGCCGTGGCCTCGAGTCCAACACTCCAAAATCCAAGACTATAGAAGTCTTTAAGGGTTCTTTTGAGATTGGTTACCCGGATTATGGGAATATTTTCTAGTGCACCACTGGCAGCCTTTGCTAAGACACCTGTTTCTTCAGGCGCGTTATGGCGGGTGAGTATGAGTGCCTTGACACCAAAGGCAGCTGCCGAACGTAATACAGCTCCCACGTTATGAGGATCAGTTACCTGATCCAAGGCGACGACCAGAGCTGGCTTTTCATCACTAAGTTCGTTCAGAACATCGGTAACATTTAGCGTTGGTAGAGGGCTGACCTGCACGGCGATACCTTGATGGACAGCATCCCCGCTTAGCTGGGCATCTATTGCAGCCCGCTCAACGCTCACTGCATTCTTGACTGCAGCTGAATGTTTTATCTCTTCAGGTAACCGGCTTAAAGCCTCTGACGTAGCTAGAACCTGCTTGATCTTGCGGAGAGGATTGGCAAGGGCTGCATGAACGGTGTGATTGCCATAAAGCCATAGCCCTTCAGCTTTTTTATGTGTGCTGAATTTATTTACGCGAGTAGAGGAAGGTTCAATTTTTTGCCGCTCGCCGGTTTTGCCCTGGCTTTCTCTAGGCTGTCTCTTGGACCTTTTCTTGCGGGATTTTTTTTCAGTCATAGATCCATTTAGATGTTAATCGGATAAGATTCCGGTTTAAAGTTGACAAGGTCAGTCAATCTGCATACGTGAATGCCCTCTCAACCAAGGGTATCCTTGGGGTTTTGGAGGGGTGGCCGAGTGGTTAAAGGCACCAGACTGTAAATCTGGCCGCGTAGCGTACGTAGGTTCGAATCCTACCCCCTCCACCAAGTCCTTTCTTGGAACCGTCTGTGGTTGTAGTGTTATAGCGTGCGGGTGTAGCTCAATGGTAGAGCCCTAGCCTTCCAAGCTAGTTATGTCGGTTCGATCCCGTCCACCCGCTCCATAATATCGAAGAATTCAGAGTTAGTATGTTATATTTTGCCACGATGCTTGGCCTATAATTAAGCAATACTAATTAGAAGTGAGAAAATCCATGTCTAAGGAAAAATTTGAACGCAATAAGCCGCACTGCAACATCGGTACGATTGGTCACGTTGACCATGGTAAGACGACTTTGACAGCAGCAATCACGAAGGTTCTAGCGGAAGCTGG
>JBJLGL010000011.1:0-370592 GCA_045564915.1 Rhodospirillaceae bacterium | reverse complement strand
CGCCCTCCCCAGGACCAGCATTGTCACCCGCAAGTTGTGACATAGCCGCACCCCCAGGGCCGCCTGCTGCACCACTCATCGGGGCACCATCGCCAGGACCTCCTGACTCGCCGCCAGATAACGATTGCGCGCCCTCCCCAGGACCAGCATTGTCACCCGCAAGTTGTGACATAGCCGCACCCAACCGAGCTTTTTGAGATGCTCCCGATGACAAGTTTTGTGGCCCAGGACTATCAGGAGCAACTCGCTGAGGTGCCTGCGGTGCACCCCCGGACACTCCGCGCCCTCCAGCTGCTCCCGCTTTTATTTTTCCCGCCATAACCTGCGGCGGTGCACCAAGGTCACTCGCATTTGGTGTAACTGTTTTATCGAGACTCCGGACTTTGTAACTAGGGGTCGAAGCCGGTGCAGGGCCTGTAAGGATAGTTTGTTCGATAGGGGTCTTGTTTTCATGTTCCACCCGCGACCAGGAAAAAGCCTCATCACCAGGGACTTTTGGACCCAGCTGGCCCCTGAGGCTGGCACCAGGATCACCCGTTGCAAGGTTACCCGCCCCTTGGGCGCGCTTTCTCATAATCGATTTAGCACCCCGCGGCAGCTCTTTAGGTGGAACATCGTGCTTCGGAACCCGCTTAGGTCCCTGACCCATTTGTGCGGTTTGAGCGTTAGGCACCCTTCCTAAGGGCTTAGTTGCTGGTGGCGCGCCGACTGCACTTGCCTGTCTCTTGGCACCGCTGGTCTCAGCTTTCGCGGGGGCTTGTCCTTGTTGCTTGCCGCGCGGCCAGCCTTTGGATCCGCCGACTTCAGCAGCCGGGGCTTGAGCCAGAACTTCAGCAAGGTCAATTTCATCGACGACAGCCGTCTGAAACCAGGCATGGCTACAGGTCGCGCATTTTAGGCTACGCCCCTTTTTCCCAAGAAGAGCCGTCGGAATTTCAAATCCGGCAGTACAGTTAGGACACGTGATACGCATAGAATACCCTGGGTTTGATCATAGTATAGTATACCATATAAACACGTCCTCCTGTCTGGGCTGGCCCAGGCAGAAATTCGGTGCGGAATGTAAGTCGCGTTTATGCTCCTTTCAAGTAACCAAACCCTTAAAACTGAAGTGGCTTGTTATCAGTGTTATTAAGTCCAAAAGCGAATTATGACAAAACTGCCCCTGGAGTTCAGCTGGACGGGGTCGGTCTTCAGTATGAAGAAGGCCCATTTGTTCTTAGGAATGTGAACCTGACCCTGCCGGCTGGCTCCATCAGATTTCTGACTGGCCCCTCAGGGGCAGGGAAAACCTCACTTCTCAGTCTTCTCTACCTCGCACAGCGCCCCAGCATTGGCAAAGTTAAATTATTTGGGATCGACGTGACTGCGGCTAAACGCCGAAGTTTACCGGGTATACGTAGGAAACTTGGGGTTGTGTTCCAAGACTTTAGATTACTTGATCATCTCACTGCTTTTGACAATGTAGCCTTACCTCTTCGTATTGCAGGCACACCAGAATCTGAAATTAGAGATAATGTTGCGGAGCTTCTTTCGTGGGTCGGACTGGAAGATTTAATGGAAGCTCACCCTGCAACGCTGTCTGGAGGACAGAAGCAGAGAGTTGCTATTGCACGCGCAGTAGTCAATAGGCCCCGTCTGATTCTAGCCGACGAGCCGACAGGAAATGTAGATGACAAAATCGGACTACGTTTGATGCAACTTTTTATCGAACTCCATAGACTAGGGGCATGTATTGTGATCGCCACACATAATGAGCGCCTTGTATCGCAGTTTGATTTTCCTAGGTTGTCACTTGCGGACGGGTGCCTAGAGGAGATCCATTAATGTTTGCCGCCCATCTCATTTGCGGAATAGCGCGGGAAAATACTACGCTTTGGTCTTTCACATGATTGATCTTAGATCCGATCTCCCACACGGAGGAGACAGCGCTGCTGCTTACATCCCATGGTTGGTAGCCATCATGGTCTTCCTAGGAATCCTGGCCATAAGCGGAGCTGGTGCTTTTGATTCTATCCTGAAGGGCTGGGCAAGATCAGTTACTGGCACACTTACTATTCAAATTCCCCCAAACATAGCAGATCAGAACGCCGATGTTGCCAGAATAGAGTTAGAAAAGGTGCTAGCTACGCTGCGTACTCTACCATCTGTTGAGTTGGTTAACGTTCTATCAGACTCTGACTTAGACAGACTCCTTGCACCCTGGCTCGGAGAAGAGATTAGCTCCAGCGGCATACCCATGCCGACATTACTTGATGTAACTTTAACCGAAGATGCTCCACAAACGCTTGATAATCTGCGGCTCAAGATTGAAGAGGTACTGCCCGGCGCTGTTATTGATGATCATCGGCGATGGTTTGAGCATCTTGTCGCGCTGGCGGAAGGATTCAGAATACTCGCACTCTGCGTTGCTATTGTCGTGACATCAGCACTATCCCTCACAGTCATCTATGCAACACGTGCAAGTCTTGCCGAATTCAGAGATATCATTGAGGTTTTCCATTTTATCGGCGCACGGGACGGGTACGTTGCTGGCCAATTCGCTAAACGTACTTTTCTCGCCGCTATTAAAGGTAGTCTGTGGGGACTCGTAACTGGCGGTATCGCATTATTTGCAATCGGCTGGCTAGCAAATAATGTTAAAAGTGGTTTATTGCCAGAGGTAGCATTGGACATCACATTCTGGCTTACCCTGCCAATGACCGGAGTAATAGCAGCAACCCTAGCAATGGTTACAGCATATCTTACTGTCATAGGCACTTTACGTAATATGATGTAATGATGCATTTGTCCCGCTTATCCTTATTAAGAATATTAGCCGGAATACTTGCCATCTGTTGCGTAAGTTGGTCACTTGGTCTCGTTCAATTCGCAACAACTATTCCGAAAGAAATCGCTAATGATTCAGTTCGGACGGATGCAATTGTTGTGCTAACCGGAGGTAGCGAGCGTATCGCAACAGGTGTGTATTTGTTAGCAAACGGCCTTGCTGACAAGCTCCTTATTTCCGGAGTTGGGGCACCAGTTAGCCCCTTAGATCTGATTGGTGAAGAACTTAAATCACCTCATGCTATCGCGGCGAAGATCACCCTAGGCGATATGGCAGAAGATACCCCCGGCAATGCTTTAGAAACTAGACAATGGGTTGCTAACGAGAAAATCTCATCTATTCGCGTTGTTACAGCGGCCTACCATATGCCCCGTAGCTTGCGCGAGCTTGAATACGCCATGCCGGAAATCATAATTATTCCGCACCCAGTTTTCCCAATTCAGGTCAAGGAAAAATGGTGGCGGCATCCAGGAACTGCCAGCCTTATCGCTGGCGAATATACAAAATTCCTATTTTCTGGCGCCCGTATTAGAGTCTTTCGCCTTCTTAGCTATACGTCTATGCCTAACGTAAGCAGATAACTATTATGATTCTTATCCGCTCTATTTTCCATTTACTCTGCTCCTCAGCATGGACGTTGATTGTTGCCCTAATAGGCCTACCGGGTTTGGTGACACGCGCCAGCGCACTGTGGGTTATTCGGTTTTGGGTCCACGGCATGGTATTCTTAGCACATTGGTTAGTTGGCATTCGGTTCGAGATCAGAGGGAAACAATACATGGATCTCGAACCGAGTATAATTGCTGCACAACATCAGTCTGCCTTTGAGACATTTGTCCTTTTTCTGCTGTTCAAAAGACCAGTATTTATTCTCAAGCAATCTCTTCAATGGATCCCATTGGTCGGCTGGTATATCAAGCGCGGTGGTCTGATAACAATTAATCGTAGTGCAGGCGCCAGCGCTATGCGTCGGATACTAAAGGCAGCCGACACAGCTATTGCTAATGGAGAAACAGTCTTAATCTTCCCAGAAGGCACACGAACTCATCCCAGAGCGCGTCAGGACTACAAACCAGGCGTCATCGCACTCTACAACCATTGTCAGGCGCCATTAGTGCCGATGGCGTTAAACACTGGATATTTCTGGGGGAAAAACCGGCTAACTAAAATCCCAGGCACAATCGTATTCGAATTTCTGGCCCCGGTGGCAAAAGGCTTAGATCGCAATATTTTCCTATCCTCTTTGCGTCATTCCATAGAAACAACTGCCGCAGCATTACCGAAATCTGATGACATACCGGCCAATAAACGGATTCCGACTAGGGAAGACTAACTAATCCAACCTGTGGATAACACTGTGGATGAGAGGCTGGTTGAGCCACGCTTTTCTCTCCATTGAATCATTTCATTTTTGTTATCAATCAGTTACCTGAGATATAGGCTAGTAACGGGTCCATCGCATGTTCTTTATTTAGCCTTTTTTGTGAACGAATTTATAACCACAAAGGGCTTTTGAAAGGGGCGGTTTTAGGGGATTTTTGCCAACGCCAGGCTTTTCGTCATCCGTCATGACTGATCAACTTAGCCGCAAGGACACTAGCCTTGGTCGATCGCCCAGATATTGACCACGAAATCTAGGACATGAAGTCTCAAATTAAGGCACCTCGAGCGCAACTTGTGGACAAAACCCTAGTCAAAAAATTGGGGTGGGTTTTACTGGCGCTCGTGTCAGTGGAGTCTGACTCTGCACACTGGGAAGCTGTTTCTTATCAAGTCCTTGCGGATAAAAAGCACCCACAGGGCGGCCTTATACTGGATCCCGCTACCCGCAAAGCGCAGGTTATATGCAAAACCTAAAGCTTGTAGCCGACATCAATGCTCTCCAGCTTACGCAAAAACCCTTGCCAAGCCAGATCGGGCAAGGGAATCTTATTACCGGCTGCGCTTTGTGCTCCGTCGGGGCGGCCGCGGCCAATAACTTGGTCACGGACTTTGTCTTGCGCCTCTTGTGACGGGTATGACAGGTCTGTGCCCCCAGCCAGAGCCATAACTTGTATAGTGCAGGCCTTTTGTAACGCATACATGCGTGAGAAGGCCACTGCCACAGATGTTCCAAGTGTCAGTAATCCATGGTTCCTTAGAATGACATTATTACGCTCGCCGACGCGTTTAATCAGTCGCTCACGTTCGTCCAGATCCAGCGCCACACCCTCATACTCGTGATAGGCAATGTCATACACGAGACTAAGTGAGTTCTGATTTAGAGGCAAAAGCCCTTCATTCTGGCAAGAGACGGCAACGCCCTCATTGGTGTGCAGATGAATAACGCAATGCGCATCATGCCTTGCAGCGTGTATAGCTCCATGGATCACAAATCCCGCGACGTTATAACCAAGCCCGGTTTCATCGAGCAGGATTTCGCCCTCTTGGTTAATCTTTACAAGACTTGAGGCTGTAATTTCATCAAAGAATAAACCGAAAGGATTAATAAGATAGTGTCGGTCATCTCCGGGCACGCGAACGGATATATGAGTAAATATATAATCATCCCAGCCATAATGCGCGCACAACCGGTAACAAGCTGCAAGTTCGACTCGCAACGCCCACTCTTCTTCGGTCACCCGATCGCGAACACCAAGATTTTCATAGTGGGCCACTTTCGACACGGCTTTCCTCCCTACTTAATAATAAGAAAACAGAAATAAATAATACGCCTGATATGAACAAGGGGAAAGGAAACAAGAATGGATTATCCCAATGTGTCCGATTAGATTTGGATACACCTAGTAAATTTAGCGATCAAAAAAGATTTTTCATGCCTTACGTGTTGTTATTACAAAATCATTGTGTGTCTAGGCACCCGTGGCGATTCCTTCCAGAATGGGGCAGTCGGGTCTATTATCGCCTTGGCAGTTCTTCATAAGATGTGAAATCGTGGAGCGCAGCTCCTGTAATTCTTTTATCTTGTTGTCCACCTCATTGAGGTGATCTTGCGCAAGAGCTTTGACAGCCGCTGACTTACGGCCCTTGTCCTCATACAACGACAGTAATTGCGAGCACACCTCCACCGAAAAGCCGAGTCCGCGGGCATGGCGCACAAAACGCATTTTGTGGATGTCACCTTCGGTATACTCACGATAACCGTTTTCAGACCGTGCAGCAGGCATAATTAGTCCGGTTTCCTCATAATAACGGATGGTTTTGGCAGACAGTCCCGACAAGCTGGCAGCTTTTCCAATGTTCATGGGGTTTTTCCTCTCGCTAGCTATATTGAATTCGAATTACCGGAAGGGCAATCAAGAAAGCACCATTTGCTGGTTCAGCTAGTGTGTTTTAAGGTATTTTGATAAATGGCTGCTAGCGCCCTCTCCATCTCTGCCTGTGAAAGACCTACATGATCAGATTTCTTATCCTATTACCCTTGCTATTAATATTTTCTCTTGATGCCCGGGCTGAAGATGCAGTCCAAAACACTACTTGGGAGTCATATGGTGGTGTGCCGGGTGGTGGGCGCTATTCTGCTCTTACACAAGTCAATAGAAAAACTGTTTCCCAGCTAAAAGTTGCATGGACTCACGAAAGCGGGGACGTGATCACAGCAGCTAATGCACCGACTGGTCAGACCTCATATGAAGTGACACCATTACATATCAACGATTTACTATACTACTGTACCCCTCTTAACCGCATTATTGCACTAAACCCGTCCACCGGTGAAGAGGTGTGGAGCTTCAATCCACATGAACACTATGAGATCGGAAAGGCTTTTCCAGCCAACTGCCGTGGACTAGCAGTATGGTCTGGTAAGGAAACGGAAAGCATTTGCAATATCCGCGTTTTTAAAGGAGATGTTTTTGGCAGACTGTTCGCTATAGACGGCCATACGGGACTACCGTGTGAAGATTTCGGTACGGGTGGTTATGTTGATCTTAACACGCTAGATAATGATGGGCATCCCGCGCCAGCGCTAATGTCGCCATCCGCCATTCTTAATAACTTAGTTATTGTTGGTGGTTCAGTTATCGACAATGTCTCTGCACAAAGTGCTGACGGAATAGTTCGGGCATTCGACGTACATAATGGTAAACAGATTTGGGCATTTAACCCAATTCCAAAAAATCTGAGCGCCGCCACTGGTGCTGCGAATGTGTGGTCAGCGATGACCGTGGACGAGGAACGTGGTCTCATCTTCCTGCCAACCTCTAGCCCAAGTCCTGACTTCTATGGTGGCGCACGTACAGAGCCTATTCCCTATGCTAATGCCGTCGTAGCACTTGATGGCAAAACCGGCGAAGTGGTGTGGCATTTCCAAATAGTACACCACGACATCTATGATTTCGATATTCCTGCGCAGCCAACTCTGACAGAGGTAATCCGCAATGGCGAAGTTGTTCCAGCAGTAGTACAGATCACCAAGATGGGCTTTACCTATGTGCTACATCGGGATACAGGAGAACCGCTGTTCCCCGTCGAAGAACATCCCATTCCCCAGTCTGATATCCCAGGTGAGAAGACCTCGCCAACTCAACCTCGACCAGTTTTACCAGCGCCATTTGCTGCACAAGAACTTAGCATAGACTCCATGTGGGGGTTGACCTTCTGGGACAGACGTAAGTGCCGTGAAGCCTTCAAAAATGCCCGTTACGATGGGTTATTTACGCCGGCCAGTTTAGAGGGGTCTGTGATGTATCCATCAGCCCTAGGAGGCGGCAATTGGGGTGGCATTGCGATAGAACCGCGCTCATTTACATTGATAGTCAAGAGCCAGAATATTGCAACCAGGGTGCAGCTAATTCCAAAGAGTGAACCCGACAAAGTTTTTCCTGCGAATGAGAACATGAACAATTTTCTCGACCAGCCGATGAACGGCTCTCCCTACAGCATGAATGGTGAACAGCCGTTCTTATCGCCTTGGGGTATTCCCTGCACACCCCCACCCTGGGGTACATTAACTTCTATCGATCTCAATTCAGGAAAAACCAACTGGCAGGTGCCATTGGGAACCATCTCATTTGGCCCGGGCGGCTTGCTGAAAACTCCAGATGCTTGGGGGTCACCGAATGTAGGCGGAATGATTGTAACCGGCAGCGGCCTTATCTTTATCGCAGGAACCATGGATAGCCGTATACGTGCTTTCGACATAGTCACAGGCGAAGTTTTATGGACTGAATCTCTACCAGCCCCAGGCATGGCAACGCCGATGACTTACGAGTCTGATGGAAAACAGTTTCTCGTCGTGGCCGCTGGTGGCAATAGTTTGGCTGGCACTAAGCTCGATGACACCATTGTCGCGTTTGCTCTCGAATAGCGTGTTAATGCCAGCCACTAATCAGCATGAAACATAATGGCGTCTAGGGATGAGAACATGAGAATATTATTTTCGGCACTAACCTTACTATGTTTGTCCTGCCCATCAGCCCAAGCTCAGCTGCCCCAGCACACCATGGATTATAAAGCCTTGGCGGAACGTATTGTCGAGCAACTACACTTGGAGCCTGGCGAAAAAGTAATAGCCCTGGTCCAACCTGGCATGTTTGAAGACTTTGTACCCCACTTCCGTTACGCAGTGATGAAGGCTAGAGCGATAGATATGGGGGTGCTTGACGTGCTTGACCCGCCTTATCCAGCAGACTGGGATGATAATATTATCCTCGAGGGCTTTGCCGCAGCACGCGATGCCTATTTAGAAATGCTGAAAGATATTGATGCAGCTGTCATGATGCCAGGCGCCAACCCAGCTCTACCCGCCTATAAGGCTTTGCAAATCTTGTTGCAGGAAAAAGGTGGGCGCCGGCGAACTATTCATTTTCATTGGACAGATGCATACAGCCCATCCGGAAATTTGACTGGACTCACTGGTATAAACGTATTGCCAGGACATGCGCCTCCCCCTATGCAAAATATAGATATTGTTTATCATAACGCTGTACTCAATACAGACCTGAATGCTTTAGATGAGCATCAAGACCGATTTATCGCAGCGATGCGTAATGGTGACGTACGAGTAACCAGTCCGGTAGGAACGGATATTCGGTTCAGTATCGGTAACCGTGATATAATTCAGCAGAATGGTGACGCTTCTGCCGCTAGAATGCTTGCGGGCGCTGCGTTCCTTGACCGTGAAGTTGAGATTCCTGGTGGTGCCGTGAGAGTCGCCCCTATTGAAAGCACTGTGCAAGGTAGTGTGGTCTACCCATACTCGGCTTGGAATGGCTTTAGCGTGCGCAACGCAACAATCAGCTACAACGATGGGCGTATAGTCGGCTTCACAGCAGATGAGGGCGAGGAACACTTGCGCGCTGAAATTGAGGCCGTCCCCGACGATGCAAGGTGGTTCCGCGAATTCGCTCTTGGCTTTAACCCTCTGTTGTCTTTAGAGGTCACCAAAAGCTGGATCGGGTACTATGGCTACGGCGCAGGTATCGTGCGGCTAGGAATTGGCAATAACCATGAACTTGGCGGGGCCGTCACTGGAAAATACTTCCGCTGGCGCGACTTATTAACCGACTGTACAGTCACTATTAATGGTGACGTGTGGGTGCGAGATGGAAAATTTGTTCTTTAAATGACCTAATATTAGACTCTCCCTTTAGACTTTCCCTCTCATGGCTAAGATAATAAGGATTAGTCTTATGACCTTCCAAAACTCTTTTGTAGCGCTGCTGACCTCAGTCTGCCTACCCTATGCAGCCTTTGCCGCCGATGTTGAACATATGAAGCGTATGGCGTCTTCATGGTTAGAAAGCCAGACAAACGTACTCGAAGTAGCTAATCAGAATATCTGGTCTTTTGCGGAAATCAGTTTAGAGGAGACTAGATCTTCCCAGGAACTGCAAAATCTTCTCTCTGACAATGGTTTTACGGTTAACAATAATATTGCAGGCATGAAAACAGCATTTGTTGCGAGTTATGGGTCCGGAAAACCAGTAATAGGCATTCTAGCTGAGTTTGATGCTCTGCCCGGTCTTAGCCAGGCAGCCTCACCTAGCCCCAATATTGGCCCTAACCCCGAAGCGGGTCATGCGTGTGGACATTCAATATTTGGAGTTGGCTCTACTGGAGCAGCGCTGGCGATCAAGCAGGTGATTGAGGCAGGAGAGATAGACGGCACTATCAAGCTCTATGGTACGCCGGCAGAAGAGACCGGCATAGGCAAAGTCTACATGCTGAGAGCTGGATATTTCAAAGATGACGATGTTATTTTGAACTGGCACCCGAGTGACCGCAATAGAGCGTCATACGGTAACACCAAAGCTATAGCTAACGTAAAATTTAAGTTCCGTGGTTCAGCTGCTCATGCCTCTGCAATGCCGTGGTCAGGGCGGTCGGCTCTAGACGCTGTCGAATTGATGAATACAGGCGTCAACTTTATGCGCGAACATATCAAGCCAGATGCACGTATTCATTACGTCATCACTAAAGGTGGCGGTCAGCCTAACGTAGTTCCGCCAGAAGCAGAGGTTTGGTATTATATTCGCGCCGACAAGTTTACCGATGTGATGAGTTACTATGAGTGGATTACTGACATTGGCAAAGCAGCGGCAGTTATGAGTCGGACCGAATTGCAAGAGATAGAGGTGCAGTCAGAAATACACGAAATGATTACGGTACGTACGTTGTCCCAGCAGGTACATAAGAACCTTACTGCTATTGGTCCTCCGCGCTGGGAAGAAACAGAAGTAGCCTTTGCCCGAAAGACGCAACAGGAATTCCAAGACCCTTTTGGACGTACTATCGATGACGAAACACCAGCTCTCTCAAGCACTATAGAGGCTCTTCCTGATGAACCCTCGCCAGCGCGCGCTTCCACCGATGTGGGCGATATCTCCTGGTTTGTGCCAGTCGGCGGCCTAGGCGTAGCTTCATATGGCTACAGCTTACCAACGCACTCCTGGCCCGTAGTAGCGGCAACAGGCACTACCATAGGCACAAAGGCTTTGATGACAGCCGCCAAGACTATGGCTGCGACAGCTATCGACCTGTATACCGATCACAGACTGATGGACAGGGTCAAAGCTGAGTGGCGTATAAATCGCGGCCACGCCAAGTTTGAGACTATCATACCAGAAGGACAGTCAGCCCCGGTGAGTATAAGGTAAGAACAGTATAAGAAGCCTATAGCTTTTTATGCCGCTCTATCAGCTTCAATTGGCAAGGCTGTCGTGTACTTAATCTCTTCCATAGCGAAAGAGGAAGATACGTCATGCAGCGGCACTCTCTTAATAAGTGTTTTGTAGAAACGATCGTATGCTTCAGTATCACGCACTACTACTCTAAGCAGATAATCAATATCTCCAGCCATGCGGTAAACCTCGACAACTTCAGGGAGCTCTTTAACCGCATTTGAAAACTTGGCAAGCCACAAATCGTCATGCTGCTTGGTACGTAACTGCACAAAGACTGTTAGGGCAAGATTAAGCTTCATTGGATTAAGCAGAGCCACTCGTCTCTTTATAACACCAGCAGTCTCCATCTTCTGAATCCGTTTCCAACATGGGGTTTGAGAGAGATGAACTTTCTGCGCAATGTCAGCAATCGCCATTGATGCATCGTTTTGCAATAGAGTCAGAATCTTGAGGTCGATTTGGTCCATAGCTTGGCTCCCATGATGCCGATGATAGTCTTCATAGGAGAAAAATATTCCCCAAATCAACAATTTTTTTCAGTATATAGTATATTATTCTATATAATTCCGTTTAGCCTCGGTATATAGGCACAGAAGTTATTGCAGTACGCAAATGTCATCAAGCTCAGCACCCCCTCCTTCTAAGGCTTTGATATGCCAAAACTGATCGAAGTCCTGAAGTCTATCAAGCAGCGAGACCCAGCGGCACAGTCTCTGGTGGAGATAGCTTTGCTTTACCCTGGAGTCCGAGCCGTTTGTTTCCATCGGGTTGCAAATTTTTTATGGCGTCATAAGTGGCATCTACTAGCGAGGCTGATATCTGAAATAGGACGCCTTTTTAGCGGGATCGAAATCCACCCCGGTGCGCGTATAGGCCAGAGGCTATTCATTGATCACGGTATGGGTGTCGTAATAGGTGAAACTGCTGAGATCGGCGATGATGTGACTCTCTATCATGGAGTAACTTTAGGTGGGCTATCACCCCACGACGGGATTGGAGGCAAACGCCACCCGACCATAAGAGACCACGTTGTCATTGGTGCCGGAGCCCAAGTGCTTGGCCCAATCACTATACACTATTGTGCCCGCGTCGGTGCTAACGCAGTTGTTACCAGCGATGTATTAGAGGGAGCTACAGTCATTGGAAATCCGGCAAAGGTAGTTACATCTTTTTACAAGAAAAATGAAGATGCATTTGCACCATATGGCGTTACCCGCAAAGAATTACCTGATCCAATCGCTAAGGCTATTGATGGCCTAATGTCAGAGATCGAGGACTTGCGACAGCGTATCGTTGATATGACAGAGGATGAGGAGACAAATCCAAAGACGGGATCGCCCAAAGTTATTAAAACTAACGCTCCTGGGACAGATATTCAATAATTCGTAATTCAATCTCTAGTCGCCCACCAATTCAAATCACTCATTAACTTAGACTACTGGATAATGGGCGTAGCGTCGCGCCGACCAAATACTCAGAACCAGAACAAACACCAGCAACCCTGTTATGGGGCCACCGGTCGCTATGAGGACATTTGGAATGTCCCAAGTTTTATATTGAAAAATAGGAATTTGATCGAACTCACTGGCTGTCATCCGATCACCCTTGACAATGCGACTAGTAAAAAACATACGCCAGTTTTCATGGAAAGAGAGTACCTGCGCATTGAAATCGCTAAATCGCTCGGTACCAGTTCCAGAAATTGCGTTCAACGCATTCTGCGCAACAATTGAGGGTGATACATACTGTAACAACTTAACAACTTTTTGGCGGTTCTTAGCTTGATTATCAAACTCTTCCATCAATGGCTCAATAGCTCGTTCTACGGCAGAATCAGTTGCTAGGACCTGTAAGAAAAACTGATCTGCATTAGCGTCGCTCCCCACCATCTCAGGATGATCAAAAAAGAAAGCCTCTCGGGATTCAGCTGATTCCTGATCTGCTATTTCAGTAGCTTCGCGCATCTCTGTAGTCAGCTCAACACGAGATGGGGCAGGGAACAAAGTAGTCGCGATTACATTGACTAGGGCCGGCACGACAACGACGAAAACCAACCATATATTAGCTAGAATAACTCCGTTTGTAACAGATGGCTTATTCAACGAGTTAACAAATAAGGCCAAAGCAAACCAAAAAAATGCGTACAGAGAAACTACTAAGAACCACAGAAAGAAACGGTACCACATAGAGCCATTGCTCAGGTCTACCTCGGTTAGGAAGACCGCTGCCAAACCAACAATCAAAAGCAGGGTAAAGATAAGCAACGCACGAGCGGTACCCTTAGCAATTATGAATGCCGTTTTTGAGACTCCATGAGCCAAGACAAGACCCAAGACCCCTCGCTCTTTTTCTTTAGACATAAGGTCAAAAGTCAGCGCTACAATGAAAATTGGCAGAAGAAAAACAATGACGAAGGCGACGTCAAAACTGCCGGCAAGCACATTTAGCGGGTTTTGGATCTCCGCTTCATTCACAAATGTTAGCGCGGGATGGGCTGTTATCTTGTAATAGGTAGGCTGAACATCAGTTTGGCCAATAGACAAAGCAGCTAATGGTGAAGGAGGCAATACAGTGTAATGACTTAATACTGACAACCCAAGTGCCCCGGGGCTGGAGACCGAAGGCGGGTCACCCTCTGAATTCTCTTCCCATCTAGCTACGGTATTCTGCAATGCCCTCTGGGTTTGCATCTCGCCGCTATTAAGCCCCTCTGCCGTCTCTACCATTTGATTTATCCGCGCGGCGCCATTTAGCCCAGCCAGCATAGTCAACAAGAGCAGCAATCCGAGAACAGCCCACCATGTAGTATTGTGTTTGAGAATCAACCATTCCTGGAAAAAGACAGACCCAAACCCTTTCATTAGAGTCTCTCCTAACCCAATGTAACTTTGACTTTACGGGCGGCAAGCACACCCGCGATTATGGATAAGCCGAGCCACAAGAACATGACCATGAAGCTTGGGCCTAGGCTTGCTACCAAGGCGCCTAGGGACTCAGGTTTGTAGACAAAGGGGTCTATTGATGCCCATAATTCAGGGCCTGCACGATAGTCTGTTTGCCCAGCCAGTGAATTATTGGTGATATCCTTATTCATATCGGCAATCAGCTCCCGCCTATAGGCTTCAGCTTGTCGGGTAAACTCAATGTGCTGATTCAGCGATGTCCCAGACAATTCCATAGATGCTAACTGCACTGCCATTCGTGGTGAGCCAACGCTGAACATTTTATAAAGGTTAGTCTGCTTATTGAATATTGCTCGGAGGTCGCCGTAAAACTTATCGAAAACCTCGTTGCCCAGCTTCTCCTGAAGATCAAATATCATGCCCTGGAAGTTGATTGGCAATGCCTCGACTGTTTCAACTTTATAGAGAGATAAAATTTGCTCCTGGCGCTGCTGCACCTTTGTATCAGGGCTGACTCCATCCAAACCTGAGGCTAAAGCCTCTTCAATACCAGTCTGAAATGATACTGCAGTCGGTGTTGGGTACAACAAACGAGAGGCATCAGACGCTGCCCTTGGCAGAACAAAACTTGAAACAGCCCAGAAACCAACCATAGCCACTAAGGTAGCCTGGGCTGATCGCAAGTTAGCTGACACAGCAAGGGTCAGGAACAGAAATATCCACGCATAAATTATGTAAATGAAGATCAAAACAATCCCGTGCCCGACATAAGCCAAACCATCAGGGGAAAAAATCAAACCGATAAAGCCGAGTGCTAATATAGGCCCAATAAACACGCTGAGAGCTGCTGCTGCACCAATGGCTTTGCCAAAAAGTAGTTGGGCCGGAGACACCTGCATACTCAAAACCTGCCGAAGAGTTCCTGCCTCTCGTTCCCCAGCAAATGCGGGAAAAGCAAGTAGTATTACTAATAAAGGGAGTAGCATCTGCAATGTAAAAGCGGCGGTGAGCTCACCGAAGCGAGCAATGGCTGTTGCATCACGAGCTGGCTCTCCCTCCGCATCATTTTGCTTATGGGCTTCAAGCCAAACAGATACGCCTGTGTAACTGGCAACACCAGTATCAAAGAATGAAAGAGGCGTGACAGGTTTGAAAGCATATAGGCCGTAATGCGCTGCAGCATGAGGATTCTTATCCCCTTGTGCTGCAAACTGCATATTAACAACTTCTTGGGCGGATGCTCGTTCATCGGAAATATCTGCATAACGTTGACCAGCGGTGCCCAAAGCTGCAATTAACATGATAGCAAGAATGATTGCTGACCATTGAATCCGCCCATCCCGTAAGATTTCTCTAAATTCCTTACGGGCAACCGTGAGAATCATATTAAACTCCACATTATTTGAGGCGCTCTATTTTACCGGAACAGCAGTGCGGAACATCTGCTTATCAAAATCATCAACAAATGCATCAATCCGTACTTGCCACTCACCAGGAATAATCAGTTGATCAAACATGAAATGGAACATTCCTGGCGAAACCATTTCGCCACGCCCTTCGATGCCCTCGAGACCTGCTGATGGCAATGCCCACACAATATTTACGTCAACCATATCTATCAGATTGCCAGCATCATCCCTAAACGTAACCATCACCATATTCGAAGACGTGGTAGAGCCAGGATCAATGCTGAAATCAGCAGTGTATTTGCCCTTGGTGACGGTGGTTTGAAAACCAGCCCCCATGGCCATACCTCTACTATCACCGATCTCCATCGTCGCACGCGGTGGTGTAACAAGTGTTAATGAAACAGCAGCCGCTATGATAAGGACCATTGCCGCATATTCAAACTTGATGGACATGCGCAGCTTGCCGCTAGCCGAACTATCACCTTTTTCAAGTGCCGGAGTAAGCACCATCTTGTTAATTGCTGCTAGGATTAGCAGTAAAACAAAAATTGCTATCTTAGCAGTAAGTCGGCGGCCGTAATCAGTTGATCCCATGTTTATAGGCGATTCGACCTGGGTCCAGGTTATCACGGCTCCTGAGATAAATAGCGCACCAACCGTCCACACAGCACGCTGGGAGAATTGTGTCATAACTGCACCTGCCCGAGCAACTTCAACCTCGTTCGCTGTCTTAGCAAGTGGATAAAGGGCTGCCAGCCAGAATGCAGCGCAGAAGAGGTGTACTGCCACAATTGGAGCCATTATCCACGCCGGTGGAGCCGTCGCTGCATGACCCGTCACGAGAAAACTTGCGATAGAAACAGCACTACCTAGCAGCAGAACAGGTGCTGATTTACCTTCAGGGTCCTTGCCAAAGGCATAAATGAGAATCAATAGACCGGGTATGCCAATGAGGGCACTTGGTCCTAGCGTTGATGCAAGACCTTGTGCCCAGGCATTAAGGGAGAAAAAAGCCGATGGTCCGCCCAGAACCATTTCTGCACCGCCAAACCCAAGTGCCAGGATATAGGTGGCTACAGCAAACATGGCAGCCCGGCGACCCATCTTAAACAGTGCTTGCTCAATAGCACCAGGAATAGACATGCCGACGGCAAAAAGTGCGGCACCTGCTGCTAGCATCATGGTGCCGTATTGAAGAAAACGATTGATTGCAACTGGGATCGCCCAGCCACTGGTTTGATCCCCAGCAACGCTAACATCATCCATTGCACCCACAGCCTCACCAACCGCAAAAACAACACTACCTCCTACAGGATGCGTGTCAGCGGAGATAACCCTATAGGTAGCGATGTAGGTTCCATTAGGTAATTGCCCATTTACTGGTGTTATGACGTCGTTGCCGTCAACCCTCCATTCACCCAGATCACCGACCTCAGCACCACTACGGTCGAGAATCTTTACAAAAATAGGCCCAACATTCTCGTTGAATTTAAAGACTATCTCCTTGGGAGAAACATCCAGGCTAGTATCAGCCATTGGGTTTGAGCCGAGCAGCACGGCATGGGACCAGGCGGGTGCTGTAAGACCGACAGTCAAACCAAGCGCTGCAACAAGAAATGCAAATAAACGTGTCATGATTATTCCCCAAGAGATCTCCGCAGATCTTAAATAGACCTGCATTGCAAAATTAAATGTCTGCGATAGTTTCTAAGATTAGCGCAGTATTAAGCATTATGACTTCCTCTAACCACCATACAGCCAGGAATAGTTGCCTAACAAATCGAGGTTTTGTATTGCCATGCCAAAACCATTAACTCAAGAACATGAGTTATGAAACCTTATATGCCACTGTTCCTGGTGGATTTTCGTACCAGCCCGGATCGCCTTCCCCATCTAATATTTCCCTGATTTTCACGACGGTGAACATGCCCCCCATCTCGAGATTGCCGAAGGGGCCTTTGCCCATCATCATCGGCATCGTGTTTTCCGGACCCATCATGTACATGGAATGGTCCTGGTGTTCAGCCATACCGTTCTTACCCATTGCCATAAACCCAGGAATCTTAGACATAATATTCATAGCGACTTGGTGCTGGTCCACACCTAGAGCATTGGGCACATCATGACCCATCGCGTTCATAGTGTGGTGCGAGAAGTGGCAATGGAAAGCCCAGTCCCCAGGAATTGCTTCAAACTCAATGTCCCTAGTCTGGCCAACGCCCACAATTTCCGTGGTTTCAGAGCGCCATTGGGATTGAGGCCAGCGACCGCCGTCTGACCCAGTGACCTGATAGGTGTGCCCATGCAAATGCATGGGATGATTCCACATAGATAAATTGCCTATGCGTATACGCACCCGTTCACCCCTTTGGGCAATGGGATACTCAATCGCAGGAAACACCTTGCTGTTGATAGTCCAGAGATCAAACTCGGTCATGACGTTGGGATCAGGGCGGTAGGTCCCTGGATGAATGGCCCAGTTGTGCAGTATGATGGCATAGTCGCGATCAATAGCTTTAGGTTCACCATTCCTTGGGTGTACTATGAACATTCCCATCATGCCGACAGCAAGTTGTACCATCTCATCCGCATGCGGATGGTACATGTAGGTGCCGTTCTGGTTAAGCTCAAATTCATAGGCGAAGGTTTCACCGGGCTTTATATGCGGTTGACTCAGGCCCCCAACTCCATCCATTCCGCTTGGCAGGAGAATACCGTGCCAATGAATCGTTGTGTGTTCGGGAAGATTATTAGTAACAAGAATACGTACGCGATCTCCTTCAATCGCTTCGATAGTTGGTCCAGGTGTCCGACCGTTATACCCCCAGCACTTGGCCCTGGTCCCAGGTCCAAACTCATGTTCTATTTCCTCGGCAGTTAGGTGGAACTCTTTGACACCATCTTTCATTTCATAGGGCAGTGTAACGCCGTTAAGAGTTTTAACCGGAGAGTAGCCGAGGGGGGCACTCGGCTGCTCTAGCACGGGTTCAGAAATCCCCCCTGCTCGCGCTTGGCCTAACATGGCAGCTCCGCTGCCAGCAAAAATAGACGATAGCAAGGAACGACGGGCGTGGTTCATGACGCGTCTCCTGGTAAAATTGTTTCTGTAGGTAGGGCGCCGCCGCCAGTGGCAGCTTGTAGGGCAGAACGTGCTATCCAGTAATCGGTCAATGCCTCGACATAATCTAAAGCCGTCTCATTCTGATGCTGTTGTGCCTCAAGTAGATGAAAGGGACTCTCCAGCATAAAGTTGTAATCAAGCAATGTAAGTCGAACGATACGCTCCTTAAGCGGTAGCACTATCTGCCGCAGATGTTCCGCTCGACGGCGAGATAATTCCAGAGCGTCTATAGCCTTCTTAACCTCAAGCCTGATATGGGCCTGTTCTGCTAGCAATTCATCCTGGGCGCGGCGTAATGCCATAGACGCAGCCGTCACCCTCGCCTGACCTTGATCGAACAGAGGCAGGGGAACCGTCAATGCTGGCCCAATAAGCCAGTCTCCTTCCGGTTCCTTTTCAGCGCTGACTGAAAATTCAGTTCCTTCCAGCAACCCAAAATCTTCCTCTAACCCCAGTTCAACTATAGCGGCGCGAATTTCTGCGCGATGGGCAGCGAGATCAAAACGATTGCGCAGAGCTTTGTCTTCGAGATTCGCCAGCCTCACATGAGCATCTGGTATGGACGATAGGCTGGATTCAACCCGCCATTCCCCGTCGTGACCCATACCGAGAAATTCAGAAAGCTCCAGGCGACTCTCTCTGGCGTCCTGCTCCGCTTCGAGACGATCAATATCTGCCATTCCAGCTTTAGCTTGCTGCGCTGCTAGTTCTAGTTCTGTCATATTACCAGCGTCATAAAACGCCTTTGCAAGATCAGCTGCATCGCTGGCTGTAGAAGTAATGTCTTCCACTAACTGCAATACACTAAGGGCTCCTTTGTAATTGTAGTAGGCACCCTGAACGTCTCCTACGAACCCTACAAGATAAGCAGCGAGTTCAAGTTTTTCTGCTTCGTACTCAGCGTCTGCTAACTTCCGACGGGCGGGACGCATTAACAAATCGACCAGGTTCTGCATGAGCCCCATCTCAATATTGAACCCACGTTCCGTTGATGGGCGCACCATTATTTCAAATAGAGGGTTTTCTAATAGACCCAGCTGCACAGCTTCAGCCTGTGCAATCCCAAGTGATGCATAGCGCGCTTGCAAACTACGGTTGTTCAAGAGCGCAACCTGAACCGATGACTGCACCGTAAGAGGTTCAGCCACCAGCGCCTCTACCCTGGCATCAACGGCTATATCCTCCTCCGCATCTGACCGCCACACGACCGCGCCTGGAATTCGGCCGGATATTGCCTGATTGAACTCTTCAAGCGCTAGCTCTGGATTGGGCACAGCGCACGCAGTCAGCAACATACTCCCAAGGAGAATGCCTAAGATCGAACTGATATGATGAAAAAAACGAATGTCCATACTGATCTTCTCCGCACAAGATTCCGAGCCGTCTACTGCAACGGTAGGGAGGTGGTGTTATACACACCCTGCACAGAAACTCAGAGCTGTAAACGCTGAGTTATGAGGTGATGCGAGATCCCTGGTAAATCTCGCACAACCCTCAGCATAAACGATAGTTGTTTTGTTGAGGCTGAAATAATTGGTGTATCATAGACCACAACTGAAACTACATTGGACGGCTCTACATAACGCTGGAACACAGTGCCAAGCGTGTAGCCCAGCTCCGCTGCCTTACAAAGAGTCAGACAGCTCTCGTCGGCCGCCACTGCTGCGAGCCCCATCACATGATCACTACAAGGCTCATTCAAGCCCGCATGTGCTGGGTGACCAAGTGCAGTATGAGATTGCGAAAAAACGCTTAAGACGAGGGCAACCGCTAAACAGAACGCAGTAACACAGCTAGTTGCTGACCGGGCCCAAGAGGAAGTCATGTTGGAATCCAATGTTTAACGTTAGTCTTTTATGACTCCCGCATGCGGTCAAAGTCCAGAATTAATGTTTACCAGACGATAGGCCATTGATTTTGGCACATAAACAGTCATGCTCTCAACTAATGAGGCCATAGTGTATTTAAGAGAGGCAATTCGCATGACAACATTGATTATTGGCGGAACTGGTCGAGTCGGGACACCTACGGCTCTAGCACTCGCAAAGGCAGATAAAGACGTCCGTGTGCTTACGCGAGACAAAGAAAAAGCCGCTGGGCTAACGGAAGGAATCTCGGGCGTCGTTGGGAACCTGGAAGATGCAGGTTCATTAGGACCGGCATTTGAAGGTGTAGATAAATTATTACTAATTACCGCCAACGGTGAAACCGAGAGCACCTGCGGTACCAATGCTATCCAGGCCGCGAGGGATGCGGGCTGCAGCAAGGTTGTCTTTATTTCAGTCAAGCTCTCCGATGCAGCGATGAACGTACCCCATTACGCAAGCAAAGTGGCTATCGAAGAGGCTATCCGCAAATCAGGCATGACCTATACCATTTTACGACCAGATTTCTTTTTCCAGAATGACCTCATGCTGGGTGGGGCAATCGCTGGAGCGGGCCTATACACCATGCCAATCGGTAACAAAGGACAAAACCGTATTGATGCACGCGATATCGCTGATGCTTGCGTCCACGCCCTTGATTCATCAGACCTGGATGGTGATGAAATAGCTCTCTACGGACCCCGGTCCTGGACGGCCGATGAAATCGCTGCACTGTATGGAGAGCATTTAGGGAAGGAGGTTAAGTATATGGGTGATGATCTTGATGCTTGGGAAAATGCGTCAAAGGATTATATGCCTCCCTGGCTCTTGCGCGCACTAAAAGCTGGTTTTGCCAAAATGCAGGCCACCGGTAGCGTCGCTACTCCAGAAGAGGTCGCTGTCAGTGATGCTGCTGTAGGCCACCCTGCGCGCAGATTTGAGGATTTTGTGGCTGAAGCCATACTAGCATGGCAGCAATAAGGAAATGTACTGACAATGTCATCTTCTCCCTATAAGCCAGCTGAAGACCGCTCCCTCAAAGGGAAGACATTGTTTGTGACCGGCGGGAGCCGTGGTATTGGACTTGCTATTGCCAAGCGTGCTGCTGTAGACGGCGCGAATGTAGCCATAGCTGCTAAGACAACCAAACCACACCCCAAGCTGCCGGGCACAATCTACACAGCAGCAGAAGAAATTGAGGGAATGGGAGGAAAAGCATTAGCCATTCAAATGGATCTGCGTAGCGACGATGATGTTAGAGCCGCAATTGCACAAACTGCTGACGTGTTTGGTGGGATCGACATCCTTATTAACAATGCCAGCGCCGTGACAGTGGGAGGCATCGAAGATGTGTCCATGAAACGCATTGATCTCATGCATCAGATCAATATGCGCGGTACGGTCCTGGCATCAAAAACGTGCCTACCATTCCTCAAAGAGGGTTTAAATCCACATATACTGACACTTGCTCCACCCCCCAGTCTCGATCCGAAGTGGTACCGTGGTACTTTACCCTATACTTTGGCTAAAATGGGCATGAGCTTTGTCACCATCGGTATTTCGGAAGACTTTCGCAAACACGGCATTGCTGCCAACGCTTTATGGCCCCGGACAGCGATCGATACTGCTGCAATCCGCTTCGAGCTGGGGGGGACATCTTTGGTCAAGCATTGCCGGACCACTGATATTGTCGCTGATTCTGCACATGCAATTCTAACGCGCGATTCAAAAACCTGTAGCGGCCATTTCTTTTTGGACGATGAAGTTTTGGAAGAAGAAGGCGTAACTAACCTGGAACCTTATGCTATGGAGCCAAAACAGCCGCTCATGTTAGATTTCTATTTAGATTCTGGGCCCAACGGAAGTATGGATGGATACATAAGAATGCCAGTGTAGTTATTCTCTATATATCTAAAGCACTAGATTCTTGAAGGTCTGTAACTCCTCTGACTTATTTGATTTATCGTAAAGCCCACCCATAGGAGCCTTGGGTAATACGTGAACGATTGCAATCGAGTCCTCAAAAGAATTAACGTCCTCCGCTGTCCTGATTGCGGTATTCTCGAGTGCAGCATGCAGCTCACATCCGCCTTCTATAACACGGTCATATACCTTCCTCCGCACCAATAGGTCATATGGCAAAAGAAATTGGCTATAGAGAACAATCCCCTGGATACTCCCAAGGCTATTTAAAAGCTCGGTGAGCATGATGTAGCAATGCGGGACTGCATATTCTGTCGCACTTAGCTGAAATTGTATTTTGTTACGTCTGCAGTACTCCCGAACGACCATATTCTGCAATTGATGCGGCACATCCTGGCCACGGATCGACCGGCTAGATATATACCCACGATATCCTCGCGAACTAATCATTAAAACCGCCAGGCATTTCAAATTCTAATCCAACACGTGATGCTGGACGCAAAGAGATTGGCATGAAGTACTCACCCAACCTTTTCCCAGAGTATGGCGTAAACAGGCCTTTGAAGCGTAGATTGAAGCTCCAGCGTGTTTCCGCTGTGCCATTTACCCGGTTTCCATGCATGCCCGATGGCGTAAAAACCAAAACATCGCCGTATTTTATGTTAATCCAGCTGAGGTGAGGCTCAATTTCTTTGTATAAAGCCTCAATGCCTCTATCTTCAAATTCTGGCAACCGGTTTACCCAAGCTGCATTAGCCTCGGGTGGCAGTAAGAACATAGACTTTGTATCAAAACAGTCGACCAACGGTATCCATAAAACTACTTCAAATGGGGAACATTCTGATCCCCATGCATCTGAGTGCAATGGTAGCAGCGAGCCTTCATCCCCAGGTAGTTGAACGCTCAAACCGATATTTCTCTGCATCGCCAGCTCATTGCTAGCCAGAGATTCAACTAGTGACTTTGCACACTTAAAATAATTCGCGTGAAAATCTGGCTCTGACATCAACGAGTCAATTATAGTGAGTCTCATAGCATTCAAGCCATCAGGCTGAATATAATTCTGAATGCCATTGAGAAAGCCCCCGATATCTTCTGGAAGCTCTATTCCTAGAGCGTTCGCTGCAGCACTTGCTGTTTGTCTTCGGAGTATATCAAGCGCGCCAATATCTTCAGCAGCGCGAATTACATAACCTTGACGCACAAATTCATCTGTCAGGTCAGCGTCATCCTTGGAAATAAAAGACTGATTCATGATTTGCCCTAGCCTTCAACAGCATTCTACTCAAAAAAGATACAGCCATAATCTCCACTATATCCAATCTTACCAAAAATCCACTCCCATTCTTCCGGCATATAAAAAGCACGACACGTCAATTGCCAATACAACAGATTAACCTTCTCCTGCTCGTTACGGTACGACTCAATGGTAATGTGTTTAGCCCCCCTGCCAACCCGTTCGATTTCGCTGATGGATGACCATAAATCATCAATATACAGATTATGGAGCGTATTGATTGAGACAACGTAGTCGAATGCGTTGTCTTCAAAAGGCAGCTGGCGCGCGTGGCCTTGGTGCAAATAGGGTTTAATCTCGTCTTTAGCATTCTCTATTGCATAGGCTGAAATATCGAGACCAACCACTTCAATGCCTGGCACGGCCTGAGCCAAGTCGTACAGTAGAAACCCTTTGCCGCATCCCACATCAAGCACACGATCGCCCGTTTTCAAGCTATAGTGCTCTACCATTGCATCCGCGACAGCACGCCAGCGGCCATCATAGTGATAGCCGCCATAGCCAACTGTGCGATCTCCATCCCAATACGCTGCATCGAATCGAGTTGCAATTTCAGCTACTTTTGCCTTGTCAACGGACGTTACACGCTGCATGTAATCACGCTTAGTACTCGTATGTGCGCGGGAAACAAAGTCTACGTATGCCATTGCCAGATTTATACCTTATGAATGTAGTCAATGGGATAAGCTTCAATCGAAGACCAATTTTCTTCAACCCAGGCAACCGCGTCGGCAATACCCTCTTTCAAACTTATCTCGGGCGACCAACCTAGAGTATCTCGTACTTTAGTAGAGTCGATCACATAAGCCGCGTCTTGCCCAGGCCGCTCATCAACAAATTCGACACAATCCTTGAACTCTTTTCCAAAGATTCCGCAGATCATTGCAACCAGTTCCCGGATTGAAACGCCACTATCCGGAGATAAATGATAGAGCTCTCCGATGTTACCTCGGTCTAAAACAGCCAGCTCTCCGCGTGAAACGTCTCTTATGTGAATGTAGGATTTGATAGCAGTCCCACCACCATGCAGTTGTATGGTTTTACCTTTTCTCAAATAAATCATTGTGCGCAGAATAATTTTAAATAGCTGTTGGCGGGCGCCATAGACATTGGTCGCTCGTACAGAGAGAAGTGGAAAACCGTACTCCTTGCGATAAACATCTAGCAGCATATCCGCTGCTGCCTTTGATGCCGCATAGGGCGTGCTTGGATTAAGGGCCGCATCTTCCCGAATAGTCCCGACACAGTTGCCGTAGACTTCCGGCGACGAAATATGGATGTAACGTTCCAAATAGGACTTCTGCCTGAGATGATTCACCATCTTAGCAAGGGCCACAGTGTTAGTTTGAAACCAGTGCTCCGGGTATATCCAGCTTGGCCCAACCTCACTTTGGGCTGCAAAATTTACGATGTAATTCGGCTGCTCTGAATCTAAGAATGCTAAGAGCGGCTCGATATCATTGTTCATATCAAATTTATAGAACCTAAAGCAGTCGAGCTTGGCGCGAGACTTGTATCGAAGAAGAAAGTCTGGGCGTTCTTCTGAACGGCTGACACCAATCACTTCTCGCTCTTGTTCATCCAACAAAAGATCAACGAAATCTTGTCCGGAAAAAGAATTGCTGCCTAATACAACATATTTTGTCATAAATTTCCTAAGTCTGACTGAAAGACCTGAAATGCCTTCCGTGCCTTATCCAGTTGGCTAGCCTTCCTTTCCATAGGGTCTTGATCGGGATGTGCAAAAGCTCGGCGGTGCGCCCCTTCAGGTCTGAATTCGTTGAGTCGCATGGTCAACCATTTGACAGCATAGACAGGCATCAACATATCAATGCGATATGCTTCTTGCTCGGGGCATGCATGGGAACCGATAATCGCATCTCGAAAGTCGACATAATAGGCTTTAGGAATCGGTATTCTTTCCTGGTGAAAAAAATCGCATACAAGTTTTGCGGGATCATCCCAGCCTGCGTATTCAAAATCAAGAAAAGTCAGTTTGCCATTTTCGTTAATCAAAGCATTATGAAAGCCCAAATCAGAAGGCGAAATGCACTGGTTGGAACGCTGAATAGGATGTTTGACGTCTATTTCTTCAGCCGCAATAAGAACCTTCTCTCGCACTTCCTTCCATACGCCGCTTACCTCATTTAGTAACACAGCCACTTCTTGGTCTAATGGATCATCATCAAGTCCACTGATCAATACAGCCAAACGTCTTTCGACTGTCTCAACATGATCGATTGTAGTCAAGCAGGCCTCTGACGCCATTGGCAGAGTAACAGTCGCGTCTTCACTACGCCCGCCCTCCAACCCTTCCAGGAATGAAAGTACCTGGGTGATTGATGCTCGATCAACATGCTTAGGGACCGCACCATCCACCCAGGAAAACAGCCCTAGCCGATTTATTGGGTCTGCGGCAACTGGTTCTGGGGTGCACTGCAGACCCTGCGTCCATGCATATTGGCAGAAAGCATACTCTGCTCCTAGGCGGTCCCGCGTATCTTGAGGATGACTGACATAGAATTTCAATGCATAAGTTTTGTTCGTCGACGTTTCTACCTTAAAAACTTGGTTATTACGGCCACCAAATATACGGTGAATGGACTCGACTTGCCCGTGGTCGGCCTGCCTCACCAATGCTTGAACATAACTTTTTCCCTTTGGGTCATTCACCTTGACCATCCTCAGCTAGAATAAGTTTCTGAACTCCAGCCCATGACGTTCGGATAGTCATCTGGTTTGATCCAGACGTCTGCGAGTGAATATTTCCCGGATCAAACAAGATTGCTCTTGTCGCTGATGGAAATTCTGGCTCCATGAGAAATTCAGGTAGATCATCCACGAACCAGTCACATGATTGTAATGCAATTCTTAGTAATTTATCTGACTTAGTTAGCTCGAAGAAAGCAGCACTATGCGTGAGCCCTTTTTCTCGTGACGAAATAATTCCGTGCTGTTCAAGCCATTCGCGGGCTTTGGCATGCAAGTCCACCTTAGGGCCAACATAGGGCTCCCTTGTCCGATGGCTAATGATGCAAATATCAATATTTAGACTTGCGCACGTGCTAATGAATTCGGATACACCTGGAAACGGCTCAGCCTTCCTCATTCCATCCCCGTAAATATATCCCTGCAGCTCGGTCCAATCGTCTTCTCTGCCAGCAAGACGCAAGTGATCACGGATTGCTGTTTTATTCGCTAGCGTATCCGTTGGTACGATCTTCATATCCGATACTATAGCGTGATATACAGCATCGTAGCAGGCTATGGTGTTATCAAAATCGATCCCCACCATCATGGGTAGATTTTCCTTTCTAGTAGCAACAACCAAATGCTAGTTAGCTGGAACGCCGACCCGCGCGAGAACACCAGCAACAATATCCTCTTTGGTGATCCCAAAATGTAATCGCGCGAAGGCAAGATCACCACTTTCCTCAAAGAATTCATCCCGCGTACCAACACGATATAGGCGCGCCGGCAGAGGGGCCCGGTCAGCAATCCATTCCGCAAACGCAGCTCCTAGACCACCAATAAGACTATGTTCCTCAAGAGTAATTACCAGCCGAGTCTCACTGAAAGCTAGCTCCATCATTGCTGTATCAAGAGGCTTTACCGTGTGCAAACTAACTAGTCGCACCTTTATACCATGACTAGCTAATGCCTCAGTCACTTCTACGGCTAGGGGTAATGTCGTACCCGTTGAAAAGAGGCTTACATCATTACCTTTGCGAAGCAGCAATCCTTTTCCAAGTGAAATGTCTGGTATACTATCATGAATGACAGGCTCATTTTTCTTACCGAGCCTTAAATAAATGGGGCCATCATGCTCCAGTGCCCGTCGCAGAATTGCTCGTACTTCCAACGCATCACCAGGACATGTCACCGTCATATTTGGCAATGCCCTCAAGAAAGCAACGTCTTCGCAGGAATGATGGGTTGGCCCCAAAGAAGCATATCCAAGGCCTGACCCTACGCCGACAATAATTACGGGAACATTCTGATAGCAGACATCATCCCTTATCTGTTCCAAGCAGCGCGTCGTTACGAATGGGGTAATTGTGTAAGCGATAGGGCGCAGACCTGACATAGCGAGCCCACTAGCTACGCTCATCATATTAGCCTCCGCCACACCACAATTTATGAATCGCGCTCCGGCAACATCTTTAAACTTATCAAAAAGACGATTACCAATATCCCCAGAAAGAAGAACTAAATTATCCTGACTCTGGGCGAGCGCTGTCACTTCGTCTGCAAAGGCGTTTCTCATCGTAGACCCAACTCCGCAAAAGCAGCTATCACCTCTTCTTTATTAGGAATCCTGTAGTGCCAGTTGTTATCGTCTTCCATAAAGGAAACGCCCTTACCCTTGATAGTGTGTGCAATGATCGCTTTGGGCTTACCCGTACAGTCTGACATGGAAAGTTCCTTCTGGATCGCCTGTATATCATGTCCATCGACATCCGTGACAGACCAGCCAAAGGCTTTCCACTTTTCGGCCAAGGGTTTGACACCCAGGACTTCCTCACTTCTCCCCGTGGCCTGCCACTTGTTGTAATCAATGATGACACATACAGAGTCGAGATTCTTTGCTGATGCGAATAGCGCTCCCTCCCAAACCGAACCCTCGTTACATTCGCCGTCACTTAGCAAAGCAAAGACACGGTAGTCACGATTTTGTATTTTACCTGCATAAGCCATACCAAGACCAATACCCAGACCATGGCCCAATGATCCTGTAGCTGCCTCAACACCTGGCACACACCAAGGACCCGGGTGCTCTGCAAGTTTACCTCCATCTTTGTTGTACGTTCGAAGGATATCAGGATCATAGAAACCCCTGTATGCAAGTGTGGCATATAGCGCCATAGCGGCGTGACCCTTGCTTAATATAAAGCGGTCTCTATCTGGCGAATCCGCCCTGGTGGGGTCTAAACGCAATACTCGCCAATACGCAGCCACCAGAATATCAACACAAGACAAACAGGAACCTAGATGGGGAGTGCCTGCCGAGTAAGACATTTGGATAATACGCCCGCGCAGGAAAGCGGCAATCTTTTGCAGATCTCCCTGGGGGAAGTCGCCCAAAGGTGGCAAATCGTGGTCAAGCTGTATATTCGTTTGGGTAGTGCTCATAAATTTGTCATCTACTTAAGGTTCGCAGATTGCATAGTCTTGATATTATAGTAACGAGCATCATCCATCGCATTTGGCAGCTTTCCGCTAGCGAAGGCATCCACCAGGTCCCGCACTGCCATTTCAATGGTACGGGACGGCTGAAATCCGAGAATGCGACTAATCTTTTCTGATGAAACATGGTATGACCGGTGATCATCGGTTGGCAAAATATTCAATTGTACGTCACCAACAACCTGCTTCACCGTAAGTGCAAGATCTCTAACACTTTGGTTCTCATAACCAGCATTTAATACCTGGCCATCAATTAATTCATCTCTGTATTCCATACATTGAACATAGAGATCTGTCATATCATCAATATGAATATTCGGACGCAACTGATCTCCGCCAAAGACCTTAATGGATCTTGTATGCACGGCATGATTGGTCAGTATGTTAACAATCACATCTAATCGTTGGCGCGGCGAATAACCACAGACTGTAGCTGGACGCAATGTGAGAGTAGTAAAGCCAGGTGACCGCTCATATTCTAGATCTTTTTCGCACATTGCTTTGAAACGAGAATAATCAGTCAACGGTTCCAGAGATAATTCTTCAACAACCTCCATTCCTTCTTTTATTCCGTAAACAGAAGAGGATGAAGCATAGACAAACCTGTTGACCCCGGCGTTCTTTGATTCTTTTACCAAAGGCAGAAAGCAATCATAATTTATTGACTTACCGAGATCTGGATCTAGCTCAAAAGATGGATCATTTGAAATACAAGCTAAGTGGATGACTGTGTCACAACCTGTGAGTGCCTGCCCTACCGTATCAAGATTCCTCAGATCTCCTTTTATTTCTCTAAGTCTTGAATTTGGTCGCACATCATCGAATACATCCTCCCCGTATAAATAGAGGTCCAATACAGTTACGGAATGGCCAACAGCTAAAAGTTTAGGGACTAGAACGGAGCCAACGTAGCCAGCGCCTCCAGTAACAAGAATATTGCGATGCATTTTACTCATTAGAAAATCAAACCGTACGTACTTTCAATACCATGGATCTTATCCGCTACTTAAGCAATGCCGTTAAAAACTTCAGATATGAAGCTCTTTCAATTGATGAACGGTGCCCTACTACCCCAACCTTCATCGCACCTGCAGCATTTCCCAAGAGTCCAATATATGGCATGGGGATATCAAGAGAAGCCAACGGCGCCGTAATAACAAAGAAAGCATCACCAGCGCCCACCGTATCAACAATAGTACTCGTTAAGGCAGGAACTCTGCTAATGGAACCCCCTTTCTCGTAAGTCAAACAGCCATTCTTACCTTGAGTGACAATCGTCCGGCCGCAGTCAATTTGCGCAGCGAGACCTTTCTCGATAACTACAGGAAGAGGCGAAATTTTGTCGTGTGTAGCGAGGCGGGCCTCAGGCTCATCAATGCAAATATAATCCGCACGCGGATATCGGGAAATAAGATTGAAGCCGAAATTTGCACTGTTAGACTGGGCATTCACGGCTAAGAATTTTGCATTCTCGCAAAGAAGGCCAATCGTTCTATCGCTGATAAGGCCATGGCCAAAGTCCGTGACTATGACGACATCGGCTTCTGATATTTGCTCTAGAATTTCTCGCTCTATTTGGCCCTGGAGGCCAGAGGATGCCGGGGAATCATCCATGACATAAACTTCAAAAAGTTTTCGCATAGAGTAACCTGGATCAATGTAGCGAGTTTTCTTCGTCGTAGGTGCTGATTCATTCATCAGCGACCTCATATTTACATTTGATTTAAGACTCTCGCGAACAAACTCTTCATGCGAATCTTGCGCCCCTAGAGAAGTGATTAAGTTAACTGATTTACAAAAATCTGCTAGATGATTTGCGGCGGCTAGCACTCCACCAGCAAACTTCTCCTGCTCTAAATACTGAGTTGCTATCATATTTTCCTTGGCTGATTTACCAAGTGCCCGCACATACACATATTCATCAATAATTGAATCACCAATTATAAGTACTCTTAAATCTGATAAAGCCTCCACCTTTTCAAGGAGATATTCGAGAGCGCTATCTTTACGTAAGGTATCTAAATACTGCTTTAATGGGGGATCATAAATATTGAGAGACTTATTAATCAGGGAAGAAGAGCTGTAAGTAACCTCATCCGTAAAAATCACGGAACCACCGTGTGATTCAACAATCTCGGTTTCACTTATAATTCTTCCAGTCACATCATTATATTTGTCCTGATACTCAACACCCTTGGCATATATACTTGGCTGAATAGCAGCAATTGCTGTTTCGGCTGACGGTCCGTTAACTATACCAACCCAGTCAACCTGAACTAAGTTTGCCAGCGCTTCAGCCCGAATTTGTTCAGGGAAAACAGGACGCCCAGGTCCTTTATTAACATAATTATCAGCTGTAATCGTGACTATGAGCAAAGTTCCAGAATTGCGCGCCGCTTCGAAATGTTTTAGGTGACCAATGTGTAGAAGGTCAAACACACCGTGGCACAAAACTATTTTCCCGCCGCTCTTCTTTGCCTCGCGGGATATTTCAGAAAGGTCCGCTAAGGACCTTACTTTATCCCGGGGAGACACTTTTTTGTTAGATATATCTTCCAAAAGTCAGCCCCTGAATATTTCTTAGTCTTTAAGATAATGAAACCAGTCCTTGGTTGCTTCCCCTATGGACTCTGGCGTCCAAACTGGGGCGTCCTGCCAGTATTCAATATTTTCCAGCATTTTACGAACCCCTTCTTCAAACGAAACAGATGGACTCCACCCTAAAAGCTCTGCAATCTGTGCTATATCTGCGTGGGTTGCATCAGGCTCTCCTGGCCGTTTTGGGATATGTGTCTTATTCTTTACGCCAAGAAGATCAACCAAACGATTAATCGATTGTGGTTTGCCTGATCCAACATTCAAGATCTTGCCACAAAGCTTAGAATCTGCCGCACACCTAAATGCTTCGACAACGTCTGAAACATAAGTGAAATCTCGAGTTTGCTCGCCTGACCCTACAATGGTCACAGGTTTTTCAGCAATAATCTGAGACAAAAAAACTCCGAAAACAGCCCCATAAGTACCAGATGTCCGTGCACGAGGGCCGTATACATTGAATAATCGCAGTGATACTGCCGGTAAATCGTATACATCCGCCCAATGCATAACAATTTGTTCGCCAAGAAATTTGGTTAAGGCATAGGGATAACGGTTATCTATTCTTGCTGTTTCACTTGTTGGAAAGGTCTCTGGCACGCCATAACAAGAAGAAGAAGCGGTATAGATAAATCTCTCAATCTTAGTAGCACGTGCGGCTTCGACGACCGAGTATGTACCATCGACATTAGACCTGAAATAATTCTCAGGGTCCTGAATAGATGGCACAATATCGGCAAGAGCTGCCAAATGGAAAACTCTGCTAGCGCCGTGGAAAACATCCTTTAAAGCCCGCGTGTCAGCAATATCTATATTAAGGATTTCGAGTTCACCGCGCCCTTCCAAGTGGGCTAAATTAGCTGGGTTCCCAGAACTGAAATTATCGACTACCCGCACACTTCGGCCATGATCAAGCAGATGCTCTGTCAAGTGGCTACCAATAAATCCGGCTCCGCCGGTTACGATATCAAGAAATTGATTAGGAACTGATGACACAGCGTACGAATCACTTGCGGAAAAACGGGGTTGGCGAAGTACTATCCCATTTAACGAGGGATTGCTACCAGCCAATGAAAGATTAGTCGAGGAGCTAGGCCTCGCTCTCCTTGCCGATGTAGTGGGCGCTGGTGCTAACGATAGATTTGTATGTCACATCGGACTTTAGGCGCGATTGCAATCGTTCGAGGACAATGCTTTCCTTCTCTGGTGTAACGGCAAGTAAACATACACACACGCCCAAATCATCCAGATCCGACGAAGGCCGGATCTCTAGCTCCGAACCCGGCAACCTAAGCCCAAGTTTTTCTGGTGCATCGTCAACAGCAAAAACGATTTGGCCCCCTAATTCGTAGTAATTAACGAAAGAGCAGCCAGAGTGGCCTGCACCAAAAAGTACGATAGGCTGGCCTGTAGCGCACAGGTCCGAAATAGATGCTCGTACTCGCGATTTAGACTCAGGAAAAGAATTACAGTAGAGACTAAATCGATCTCTTTCCTGGTTTAAAGAATTGACTTCAGCACTTAGGGGCCCCTCTGACTTATTAGCCAAAACAACAATGCTATTCTCGAAGGGATAAGGATAGACGTTTCCCCAGAGGTTTTTAAAGTTAGCTATCGTCAGCGCATATTCTAAGGTCATTGGTGTAAAATAGAGACTATGCTCCTCCCATATCAACGCATAGTCGGCGGCATCTAGCGCATCAGTACAGTCAGGAACTTCAAAAATAGCAAAGCCATTTGGCTTAAGCAGGGCTCGGATAGAAGTAAGAAACTCTTGGGGGCGCTCTGCGTGCTCTAGAATATGTCGAGCGATGACACAATCAGCGTGCCCCCGTTGTGAAGCTATACGCTCAGCTATCTCAGGTGTTAGGTTATATTGAACCGACTCAATATAAGTATTGGGTTCCGAAATGCCGAGATCAAGGAACGGATCTATGCGGTAGATGTTGCTAAAACCTCTTCTCTCAAAACGTGCTAGCGTAGAGTCATCTTTTGGAGAGATGCCCGCAATCAAAGAGCCTTTGTCTAGACGCAATTGATTAATCACTTGGCTAACAACATCATCCAAATGTGCTTCTGGCTCTCTGAAAGTCATCCATGCATACCGAGGCACAAGCTCTTTATAGGGCCAGGGGTCCTTAAGTTGTACCGTCCCGCAATCCTTACAAATCGTCACAGTCAAGTCAGAAAAAAATGGTAATCTTTTTTTATGATCGACAAGATTCTTTGTAACGACCTGCTGCCCAAACGAAAGACATACCTCTCCCGTATATCCATCACAAATCAGACACCTATTTTTCATTTAGCCGCCGCTTCATTCCGGTTTCTTCCCTGAATCTGCGCGGACTCGTATAGCTTTTCCACGCCATCTCTTAACGGGGTAAAAGCAAAGTGCGGCAAGATGTTTCTGAAACAGCTATTATCGAAACGATGGTCTACCTTTTCCTTAGAACGCGGCCTGGATTCAACAGACAGTTCTACGCCAGCTGCCTCTCGCACGAAATCAAGCCCATCTTGGAACGTATGGCTGACTCCCGATGCAAGATTTACGACACCTTCAAAATTAGAGGCTGCAATAGAAGCAATTGCCCGGGCAGCATCATCAATAAAAACAAATTCCCTAAGCTCTGAGCCATCTCCCCAAAACACAATACTTTCGTTCTTAAGTGTTTTATCAATAAAGAGCGGTACGCCATAACTAAGAGAAGTATCACCAGGACCATAAATCGTTGGAGGGCGAATAATGCATAGACTTTTGGCACCACCTGCTTCAACAACTTCCCTCAAAAGCCATTCGGCATTGAACTTTGCAAGCCCATAATACGTTCGAGGGCACAAAGGAGTTTCTTCTGTAATCACATCATGCTGAACATCTTCTCCATAGACCGCGGCAGAACTCACAAAAACAATACGCTGAATGGGGCGGCGCCTAATGGCACGGCAAATATTGTGGATGATCCTCATGTTTAACTCGAACGCATCCACGGCGTCACCCAATTGACGCTTTATAGCCGCAAGAATGATTAAAGTAGTATCTGCAGAAAAATCCGAGGCCAGGCTTGCTGGCACACTAGGAAGTGTGAGATCTCCCTGCTCAAAAGAATGTCCATACGCTTCAAAGGAAGGCATTACAGTTTGAACACAGCCCTTTAAAGCGCGTCCAATAAAACCTGTATGCCCTAGTATATATAGTGGCTTAGTAATTATTCATTCCTCAATATACTATCGCGTAAATCTTAGCCTCGCGATGACCGCCATTGCTCAAAGGCTTGGATAAGATTTTCCTGCGAGTCAGACTTCCATACTATTTCAGCATAACCATTTTCTTGGCCGGGCATTTGGCTACCGACCGGCAACCCTATACGATCAAAATGCTCAGGTGTTGAGTTAGGAAAACCAGGAATAAGTAAGTTACACAGAATATAATCAATATGCTTGTTAAGTTGAGGCAACAAACAAGGGCCATTGCCAACAAAGAAATTAAGGTCGCAAACCTCGTAAAATGCTGTCCGGAACTCTAGGTCCATGGCTGCCGGTAAATTTGTGATGAGGTGTGGCGGTAACTCAGTCTCACCCATGATAGCAGTCTCGCTATCTGGCACAAAAACAGGTGTAAAGCCGCTATTTTGAAGATATTCAGCGAATGCTATCCATTGGCCAATATTACTATTCCGACCTGCGTGGAAAGTACTTTGGCGCAAAGTTATAGAAATTGTTGGCTTCTCATCGGCATGTGCCAACTTCCATCGCTGCGCCGCCATTATTGAGTACGGCGGCGCCTTCAACCTTTGAATATTTGTCCCAGAATTTCCTGCACCGATTATTTGTTTGTGCTTTGGTAACATAACCCTAACTCGTGGCTCTATGGAGAATCGTTTTGGCGCCACATGTGGCCTCAAGGACGGTAAGAGAGACTGGAATTGGGCCCGGTCATCAAATACAGAAACGCTATCACAAGTCGGCAATAAACGTGCAGATGTCTTTGTAATGTGCCAGAGCCGCCAGTATTTTTCTTCAATATTAATCTGCATATCTCTTGCGGATTTATTCCGGAAACCATCAGTTGGAGACATGAGTATAAAAAGACGGCACCTTTCTAACCCTAACTCTTCTCTATAGATATCCGCACCTACGAGGGCTAAAAGAATGCCAAAGTTAACGGGTTCAACGTCTAAGTCATAAATTATATTTAGGTGGCTCATCTAGGGTCCCAGAAAATTAGCACTACAGAGAATCAAACGCTAT
This sequence comes from Rhodospirillaceae bacterium, assembly GCA_045564915.1. Classification (GTDB taxonomy): domain Bacteria; phylum Pseudomonadota; class Alphaproteobacteria; order Rhodospirillales; family Rhodospirillaceae; genus JAQWRV01. The sequence continues at coordinate 335,091 of JBJLGL010000011.1, read as the reverse complement.
ACGCCGATCATTTATGAATGGCACATATTACAGAGGCTATGACCAAACCTAAAAGATCCATACTTCTCTTCCAGAATAGGAAAATAGCCTCGCTTCACCATGACGCCTCAAATACAGAGGTCATGAAGCCGCCTTCCAAATCTTCTCTATCAATGAATAGTCAGCCAAGCATGACTCTCCACTACAGACCTGAGGCGACTTCCTCAAAATATTATGAATGAAGCTTTCCGCCTGAACCTTAAACGCCCAACGATCACTATAATACGATTCTTGCTGTAGGGTATTGGTAGAATCAAGCGTGAACTTATTTAAAACAACACGTCCATCGTAATCAACAGGGGAAGGAAAGGTTAGTGCAATTTTTCCTTTCTCAAACATAAAATCCGCACCCTCGTGCCAGTCTACAAACGGCATATAACTTAAATCTAAGTAAACTTGTACACGGTCTTCCTTAGTCGCCGACACAAAGAATTTATCTGATTGCGAACGTACAGACAAGATCTTGATATCATCACCCATTAAGTATCTATAAAGGTTAATGTCATGGCTATAGACATTCATAAACTGGTCGTAGTCACTGGCACGATTTTCGGGCACCCAGCTTGGTAATTCAGGTGTTGAGTTTTGGACTTTATGGCGAGGTCTATCGGAACGGAAATACGTGTACGCCTTGTTACTATCGCCACCAAAGTTATAGAATCGAGCCATCAACAAATCGCCTAGCCCACTGTCACTAGACTGCCCGAACAGGATCTCTCTCGCTCTAATAACAGCTGAGTCGTGTCGCTTCATATAACCGATATTGTATATAAGATCGTTTTTTGCGGCGATGCCCTGAAGCGATGCCGCCTCTTCTATTGAATAAGCCATCGGCTTCTCAGACAGGACATGCTTGCCAGCCAACAGCGCATCTCGTACAACGGCTGTTGTATCTCGACGATTGATCGCAACGATAACAGCATCAATATCACTATCTTGCAAAAGCTCAGTGTGACTTTCGTAAACTTTCGGAATTGCATACCTCTTCGCTACGCGTTTAGCACGTTCCGTCTGGTGGTCTGCAATAGCAATAAGATTGCTACCACCAACTGCTATAAAGGATGTGATGTGAATTAATTGAGATATCCGGCCCGCACCAATAATACCAATATTGGGGGGGTTTGTTGCACTCATTATCTTTACTGCCTGAGGTTAATTGGTGCTGAGCTATCTACTATAGATAAGGTCTCTCAGTTCTTATACTTTTCCTGCAATATGCCTAGCTTATCGCGGTTTTCTGTTGGACTATATTCTTAACATATAAATTAGGGTCTGAAATGATCGATATCATAGAAGTGCAGAGCTACCAGTCTACCAAAAGTTTGCGGCGCTTAGGCTACTTTATAACTTCACGGACATACGGCAAGGGCACTATAAATCGGCCAGCATCTTCCATATATCTCTTATGTTTTGGCAAGATATTGTCGGCATATCTCCACGCAAAAAGCACCACTGCATCTGCGCTTTCTTCATAGAGACGGTCCGAACTGACGACTGGGATATCATAGGATGGCCCACGCAGACTGTCCTGTAGGGGATTGTCATCACAGATATATTTTATTGTGTCCGTAAGTGAGTATAAATGCAGCAGGGTCATCGTACCCACCGATGCACCATATCCTGCAACGCTTTTTGCATTGAGCAACCTGGATGCGACGGCATCTTTATTTTCTTCAATTTGCTTAGCAAATAGCTCTAATCTCTTGCTTGATTGGAAGCCTGCGAACTTTTCTTTCTCGATTAGATCTGAAACAGTCTTAGATTGCTTGGTGCTTTGATGTTCGAACTGCACATAAACCCGAATGGAGCCACCTTTTGTTTGTATTCTCTCAACATCGACAACCTTCATTCCATGTTGTAGAAAGAAACGTGTAAGCGGTAGCACATTAAAATAGGAAATGTGCTCATGATAAATCGTATCCAAAAGAAATCTCTCCACGACGTCAACGCCATACTGGGTCTCAAAGACAAAAAGGCCATCTTCTTTGAGAACCTCCTTAACACCCTCAATTACGTCATCTAAGGCTTCAATGTTAGCAAAAACATAGTTCGCGGCTACGATGTCATAGTAACCAAAATCTAATGCCTCGGATGCCGTTTGAGCATTGAAAAAATTCGTTATTGTTGGAATACCACGAGCCCTCGCATCAGCAGAAACTTGAATGGCAGGCTCCATCCCAAGCACACGGCTTCCTTGTTGCTGAAAATGGCTTAGAAAAGTTCCATCATTACTACCAAACTCAAGAATGCTTAGATCTCTTGGAGACCTATCTAGCCAGGATAGAATCTGCAGCACAGATTCTTGAAAATGTGATGCTAGCCCGAGTGAAACCGAGGTCTGGTAGAGGTAATTAGTATACTGAACCTCAGGATTAATAATATCAGCGAGCTGCATATGGAAACAACTACCGCATAGATATAAGTCTAAAGGAACCAAACCGCCGTTCAAGGAGAGATCTAATTCAGATGATGTTGTAGCACCAACATTTGGTGATTTATATGGAAGATGAGTAATCTTGCTTAAGCACTGAAGATCAGTTGATTGGCAAAGACAGCATGTACTGCGACGATGGGAGGGCGACTGACTCATAAAAAAAACCTCCATGAACCTTTGCGTAGGGATGCTGATTGAAACAGTATCCGAAACGACGTGCAATTTCTCCAACTAATCCGTCAATACAACCAGGTCGTTACGCGAATGCACAAATTTTCAAATCTCAGGTCAATCGACCTAACAGGCTTAGCTTCTAAAGATACGAGAAATTGGACTAAATACATTAATGTATGGGAAGGTGTCGATAACATTTACTCCATTCCAGAAAAGAAACCATAACTAGGAAATTCGTATGCAATTGTGATGCCGCCATCTATCAGGTGCAAAAGGCCGGTAACTTAAAAGCGCAGGGTTAGGGATTTTGCATATCTTTATACTAGTGGATACAATGTGAATGACGTTAATTTGCCTGGTTAGGTTGCTCCCTCCATATCACTAGATGTGGATTGTTTCGCATCTAAAACGACAGTAATTATAGTAACGAGGCCTAATATTCAGGATATTGTGGACTAATCTCAATGAGTGAGTTGCACGGAAAATGAATCTGGGATTGAAAGATAAGCACGTATTTCTGACCGGCGGTAGCAGTGGCATTGGCCGTGAAACGGCACTTTCCTTCGCACGAGAAGGTGCTCGCATAACTGTAATAGGACGCGATGAAACACGCATCATAAATGTAGCAGGCCGGCTTAGTGAAATAGGTGATGGGCATTCCGTCTTATCGCATGACTTGGAGAAAGACGGTGAAGTAAAAAGAGCTATTGAGGCTGCAGAAAAAGCATCCGGCCCTATTGATATTATAATCCATAACGTTGGCGGAAGCCTTAATGTTCGAGATCTTTATGCTGATAAACTAGAATGGATGAAGGTTTGGTACCACAATGTTGGTATTGCTATAGACATTAATAACGACATCGTTCCTAAAATGATAAGATCGGGTTGGGGTCGTATAGTATTCATGTCATCGCGAGTGGCGGTAGAATATGGAGGAGCCCCAGCGTATTCAGCCGCAAAGGCATACTTGAACGCATATATCACTATGATTGGCCGAGATCTCGCGGGAAAAGGAGTGCTTTGCAACGGTATTATGCCAAGCGCGATCGCAGCGGCAGGGAATAGTTGGGGCAAGGCTCAGGAGAACAACCCTAAGTTTGTCGAGGAATTCATAGCGGAACATCAGGCGATTGGGCGATTAGGGACACCTGCTGATCTAATTCCATTCATTTTAATGCTCGCATCTGAAGAAAACCGATTCGCAGCGGGGGCTGTTTTTTCTGTTGATGGGGGAAGTATGTAAAGTATCGGACGGCGAAACATTGTAGGGTCAAGACATGTAAATTATTTGGGCTCTATCGTCGCTTTACAGCTTAACTCTCAACTCTGGTCAATTATTACGCTTAAGGCAGGAAGTTTTGTCGCAGATAAATGAAAATAAATTTCTCGAGAATGGTTATCTGATCGCTCAACCTCAAGAACATGAGAAAATGGAGCAGATAAAGCTAGCTCTTTTTGAGAAGGCACAGACTTTACTTGGTAAAGAGGAAAGAGATCCAGATAACTTCTTTGATAAATTTCACGAATATGGTTTAAATGATACTCAATTAAATGATTTTCGCGTTCAATTGATAAACGACTTTAACTCGACACCAGACCTTTGTGAAACCATTTTTGAGGCCTTTAAAGATACACTTCTTGGGCTTGTGGGTCCGGATGCCGTCGTCCAAAAGAGCGTCAACATCGTCATACAACAACCGAATGATACATCTGTTTCTCCTGCCCATAGAGATGCGCCACCCAATTCACTCTATGAAGTTGTGGTTTGGATCCCTTTAACGAAATGTTATGGCACCAAGGGTATGAGTATCTTGGATAAAGCAGCTTCAGATAATGGGACGGCAATGCTTGGCCAAGATCCACCAGCATATGAAGAGTTCAAGTCCTTAGCAGCTGCCAAAGGAACGCCACTCGCTATGGATTTTGGCTCTGCCCTTTTCTTTTGGGCTGCACTTTATCATTACATTCCCGTTAACACGGAGAATGAAACAAGGTGGTCTCTTAATTTGCGATTTAAGAACACCTATTCGCCTTATGGCAGAAAAGGGCTGCCAGACTATTTCAGGCTTGTTTCTTTATCGCCGCTATCAAAGCTAGCTCTTGATGAAGAAAAGAAAGCGGACCTTTCTCAATGAAGTCTTTCTACTCTATTCTCGATAATGGGTGCTCTAACACTCTTACCCAGGCGATGCAGCACACTATTAATGGGCAGATGGCTACAGATCATTGCGGTAAGATTGTATTTTACACCGCTGAAGACCGAGATACCCTAGAATATCAATCTGTGATGCGTTCAAAAGTGATGGAAAAACCTCCGGTAGATGGCATCATATACTTAAGGCTCTACCAGTTCTGCTACTCTGGAAAGTTCGACTTTGAATTTCTTACCGAGCTAGTAGAAAGCGGATACGAAGTCCATTTTTCTCGTGAGAAGCTCTCAATCACCACTAAGAAAGAGCTAGAAAGCCTATACGAAACTCTCAAAGTTTTTGAACAAATGGCGAGAAATGGGCAGGAACCCGAAGCCATAAACGCATAGCTAATTTAATGAAAACTATTTACTTGCGAGAAATTGAGACGTGAATTTCACTCCAGAAAATGTCAGAGAGATTTCGCCATGCGTTTTCTATTCGGATGATTTGATTCCGCAGTTCGATATTGAATGTGTTAATTTTCTAAAGCAAAAAGCAGAGCATGCGAGCAATCGACGGGCGCGGTTGTGTGCCCATCCATCCCCGGAGTCTGACCACCATACAATGTTAATCGCTGTTAGTAAGGATAGCCTGGTACCACCGCACCGGCACAATAATAAAGTTGAGACGATGACTGTTATAGAAGGACAGGCCGATGCTCTTTTCTTTAATGAATTAGGCGCCGTCTCTAATTATATACACATGACAACACCGCAATTAGGTGGCACTTTTAGCTATTACATGCCGACCGGCATTTACCATACAATCTTTCCACGATCACCATGGTATATCTTCATTGAAACAACACAAGGGCCATTCGAGGATGGTGGACTTGAATTGCCCGGATGGTTGCCAAATCTAAGCGACCCAGAAACGCACAGTAAATGGAGAGAAAACTGCGAATCAGCGATTAGTAAGCTATCAGAACGATCAGTCTTTCCGACCAAAGAATAGCGCCGAAGAAAGCAACCGCAGATCTATAGAGGGACAGCAGTCTATTACGTTGGCTGTATTGTATAGTAATTATTAGCGGATTTTGTCCACTAGTAGGTGTCACCAAAGCACTTTGTTGCGCAACTGCGACTGAACCTAAATAGTCCTAGCCAGTTTAGCGGCATCCAAGGTTGCCGCCCAAATACCTCGTGGGGCAACGCAATCGCCAATAGCCAGCGCTCCTTCAGGAGTCGTATTGGTTTGCGTTCCGGTCAACAGAACAATTGTCTCAAACGGCCCTAGTGTCGTACCATCCATTAAGACAACAGTTTCACCTGCAACTTCTCTCACCTGGGTCTCTGCGAATACCTTAATGCCTGCGGCACGTATGCGCGCAGGGATAGATTTTATTTCCCATGTTAAAGAAAGCGCGGCCTCACCAAGGGATCGCTCTGGTGTGGTTACGGTGACTGAGAAAACATTAGGGTCGGCAATCAACGTCTCGACTAGCGAGACCGCAGGCCATCCACCCTCTTCATCTATAACTAACACGTTACCAGATGCCTTAACTTTACCGGCGAGGATATCTCGACCAGAGGGTAATTCTTTTGTGCCGGGTATACCGTCAAAAAGGAAGGGCCGGAGACGCCAGATTGCTGTATGCCCGTGGTCAGCACCAACAGCCCAAATAACCTTATCAGCATCTAGATCACTCTCTGATATAACTACTGTGTTGAGATGAACACGTACTTGCAAGCGTTTAAGCTCTCTTACCCACCACTCTATAGCTATAGGCATTTCCTCTCGATGAGGTGCGTTAGCTGCCAAACGCATTTGCCCTCCGAGGTCCGAATCTCTCTCATAGAGAGTTACTTTGTGACCTCGACAGGCCAATACCCGGGCGGCTTCTAGCCCTGCTGGCCCACCGCCAACCACGGCTATACTCATTAGATTATCGGAGTTGCCCTCTTCGCCCAATTCATACTCTCGTCCGGACACCGGGTTGAGGACACAAGAACCTGGCAAACCACGGAACACAAAGCCGACGCACGCTTGGTTGCAAGACATGCACGGACGAATACGATCTTGCTCACTAGTTTCTACCTTGCGGCCCCATTCAGGGTCAGCAATCCAGGTGCGGGCCATAGCTACAATGTCACAGACACCATTGGCGATTGCGTATTCGGCATCCTCAGGAGATCGGATACGTCCAGCAATCATAACAGGCACAGAGAGCGCCCGCTTGAACACCTTACCTTCTTCCTCCAACTGAATACGGGGGCTAGACATATGCGGAATGGACGAGGACTCAGCTGGTGCCCAGCCAGAGCCCGTCATTACACTCACGTAGTCAACAAGACCGGCATCACTAAAGGCTTTCATACTAGCCACAGATTCCTCCAGCCCATAATCAATTGGTGAGCCCGGAATATCGTGACGTGCTGACGTACGCACCCCAACAGCCAGCGATGTTCCAACTTTTTCGCGAATACTCTCAAGAATCTGCCATATAAACCTTATGCGATTCTCGAATGAGCCACCGTATGCATCTGTCCTTCGGTTAAGAACCGGTGACAAAAAAGAACCTAGCAAATAGTCTGTCGATGTCTGCAATTCGATTGCATCGAGCCCCGCTTCACTGCATCGCGCCGCAGCCTCTCCATAGGCGACAATAAGCTCACGGATTTCGGCCTCTGTAATTTGTTTCGGCACTTCCCCAGCAATATTTGGCACTGGGGATGGGGCCAAGGCATAACTACCACGAATAAAACTATCTTTGTGGCCGCCGTGCCATAGCGTGATCGCTATACGTGAACCAACTTCTCGCACATCTTCTGCTGTTTGTCGCAGACTAGGAATAACTTTATCGTCATAGAGCCGAATCCCAAGGCTACGGCTAACCGTGCTATTGTGCACGGGGGCAGATTCACTTCCAACCATGGCCGCACCACCTTTGGCGCGAGCTAGTAAATAGGCGTGAAACCTCTCACTAATACCAATCTTACCATCACCCAAGGCCATGCCATGGCCGCTCATGACTGCGCGGTGACGCAGCGTGATCGGACCTATTTGGACAGGGGAAAGAAGGTTAGGGTAAGGAGTCAACGTGCTACTCCAAAGACTGCTTCCTGGCACTTCTCTCCAGGTGTCGTCTACCTTCAACCATTTCGAAGGAGTGAATTAACAATAAACACTTTATCGTATCCCACAATTATTCGTATCAATCCAATCCAGTGAGTGCGGGAAATATCGCTACGTTGAATTCGCCGGCCCCCACTCGAAGCGGCAGATGCGTTTTCTGATATGCTTCGGAATCCCAGAATGAACGTGCCGCTTCAACACAAGGCCAACGAATGACAAAAGTATGGCGGTTCTTCGGCCAATTTCCCTCAAGCATTTCTGGCTCGGCAACCAAACGTGTTCCAAGAGACAAAACTTTCCCCCCAAAAGCTTCTAGGGTCCCTAAGTCTTCTAAAGAAGATCTATATGCCTTATAACGCACCTCATCTTGCACAATTGACAAAATCATCATATCGACTGGTTCATTACACCTGTCATTAGTCTGCTGAGCTGGCACACTATTCGGTGAAAGAGCCAGTATCCCAAGTAGGTTAAGAAGACAAACAATTCGCATTGCAAATTCCTATAACGGCTGCACCTTGCCCATGAAAGCTATTAAAGCGATCAACACGTAGAGCGTTAATACCCAAACAAGGGTGTGATTGACATGCTTGGAATAAAGGGCTTCACGTTCCGGTGTTGACCCCTCAGCCCCGATCTCCATAAACGGTTTAATGGCAGGCGTGAAAGCAAAATCTATGCCAAGTGCTGCAAAAAACGCTAATCCAAACAGAGTGATCTTTATTGCAAACCAGGTATCAGGCAGTGGTGTGCCATTCATGAGGGACATAACACCAATCATCGTAATGATTACACCCATGACGCCTTCAAAAATAAGCTGAGCCTTGGCTAATGTAATCGCAATCGGCTTGCCCTCGTTCCGGAAACCCGTCACAAATGCCGCGATCCATATTGCTGCAAGTATCCAGGCTCCGACAAGCATTCCACTTGGGACAGCATATAAGTTGAGGTCTCGGGTCATGTGCAAACCGACGGGAATTATAAGGGCAAAACACGTCCTGGGAAAAAGGTCGACCGTCATACCAAGTTTCATGAGTGCGGCCCGAGTTTCAAAACTCAGTTCAGAATTCTTTGCTCTGACGACCGAAAGAAAAACTCCCACATCCGCACCTAGCCAGAAAACAAAAAGTAAGATATGAGCGTAACCCCACAACAAATACGGTTCCATTCTTCGCCCTCCCTAAATATTGCAGTACATAAACTGCCAATCTAGCTATTGAAAAAATCTAATGCCACTTCTGCCATACCGCTATGGTCTGACGGCATTTCCTTTAGCGTATAATCAGTAGGACCTGCAACAACTGCCTTCTTTGTGGGCTCCGAATCTGGATCGCCTAACAGTAAGGGGCATTTAATGCGCGAAAGACGCTCAGACATTGGGTATCCGAAGTGTGCTTTGTATGCTGCCTGGTAAATTTCGTGGCACTTGAACAGATCCAGAGTGCGCCGATGGACAACTTCGGGGGAAATATCAGGCTCCCCGGACCTAATAATGTTTTCTACCTTTCTTTGATACCAGGGATTGAATAGTTGCTGGTCACGAACCATGTTCCAGGCGAATATCCAATGACCACCGTAATCATCTAATTTTATATCCGGCGTATATTTAGCCGATAAATCTTGCAAATCTTTCCCCTTCAACTCCATGATCATGATATTGGGTACAGCGATATGCTGCACCATTTCAGGATGCTGGACCGCCAATTCCACAGCTACCGTGCCGCCGCCCCAAGTGCCGAAGACGTCCACTTCTTCGTAACCTAGAATGTGCAAAGCCTCTGCCAAGTAGGCGGCCTGTTGTTCAACAGTAACATCAAGTCCCATTGGATTCTCTGATTCACCATTGCCTGGGAGATCTACAGAAATTACTGGCCGCTTACCAATCAATGGCTCCATGTAGGTGTCCATAGATAGGCTAGAGGAAGCTGAGGCATGAATAAAAACGATGGGTCTACCTCCGACATCATTATTGCGCCGGCAATAAAGGCTGCCACCCGCCACTTGTATATATTCGCCCCATAGCTTGCCTGGGATAGGACTCGTCTTGATCAACTCGGGTGCAGGGTCGGGGGATGGATTGTCTTTGATTGCCTGCTTGAGAATTTCTATGGCGTCATCACTGGTATCTGGTCGGTGCACTGTAACGGATTCCGACGGCGTCGGCATGCGGTCAAGCCCTTCTACGAGCACATCCGTTGAAGGACTCATAATAATACATTTAGCCTTCATTTCTTTGACTGAATTAATAGCATCTTGTGTAAATGCTGCGCGATAGGGTTTGACATAGTCCGGTCCAGAGCGGAGAAATTCTATAACCGCCACTTGCAGCCCTGCTGCGGGTGGAACTGAGTATTCCATTCGCGAAGCTGCATCTTTGCGATACCAGGGAAAGAAAATAACTTGCTCGCGGAAACGCGCCCAAGTCCACGTGAGATGAGATCCACTCCAGTCATACTTCAGCGGAACAAAATAGTTATCAAGAATTTCCTCGGTTAGCTCCTCTCCCATATTTACGTAGCCATTCACTACGGCAATAGTGACTTTATGTGGGTGCCTCCATGCAAGTTCTAACGTGCAAACAGCGCCTGTATGAAAACCATAGACGGGACATCTTTCAATGCCGAGGACATCCATCAGATCGGCAACATTTTGGGCGAAGTCTGTCATCACCGGATTATCAATAGAAAGCGAGTCAGAGAGACCATTGGCCGGCGTGTCTGGAGCAAAAATGGTATAGTTCTCGGCCAGTTCAGTAATCAGCGGAATGTATTCCTGAGAGGAATTGGGTGATTGATGCAATAGCACGACTGGTGGACCGGATCCCGCCCTGCGATAATGGACCTGACGTTCCCCACGAATAGTGGCCATATGACGGGTAATAATAACGGACATAACTGCTCCCCTGAATGACTGTTCACAAGAGCTTAGTCATGAGAGAGGTAGTCTGACCAGAGGGGTGCACTAGTTTCCAACCAGAACTAGCGATAAAATGCATAAAATCAGCCAGAAAGGAACGCCCGATGCACGGATCAGCGATCAAACGCAGAAAGCTAAAGGTTAAACCAGCGACTCCAGAAGCGTTGGCGCCCTATGGTATGGTGCTCGGCCGTGGGACTAGTGCACCCGCCGACATGAGCAACTTCTATGACGGCAAGGTTGCAACTTCTAAACCGGTTGATTTTGTGTCCGACGAGGATACAGCCTTATCTTTAGCAACAGTTCAGCCACGTGATCTTGAACTAAAATATTTAGAGAGACACTTCAAACATACGCAGACATTCATTCCATTGGGCGGAAAGCCATTCATTGCGGTTTTCGGCGCACCAACCGACGGTGACATGCCAGATCTCGACAATCTGGAAGCCTTTCGGTTTGATGGGTCCGCTGGTTTCACTATGCACATAGGTACATGGCATGAGTTTCCGTTTGCCTTGGAAGCTGACACCGACTTGGTGGTAGTATTAAGGAATGAAACTACGCGTGACCTTTTGGCGGAGAATGTAAGAAATAACGAAGCTCACGGCCCGGATCTGGACAAGAAAAACCTCGCTCAAAGAGCAAATATCGTGTTTGAGATTGACCCTTAGTGCTCCGGGACCGCTTTGTTGCAGTAATTAAATAGGTCCAGTTAACAAAAATATGTGGGAAATATTCCCACATATTGTTATGATAGGGTGCGCCCGTCAGTGCATGGCCGGACTGGAGCTATCCAAAGATAGCGAAGGTCCGGCACCAACTGACAGGCACTAGCGGCCTTATTCTGCCACTATTTATCAGTGATTTAGCATTAGAAAGGTGAGCCGATACGGACCCATGATGGTATCTGGCTGGGCGGCGACCAGGGGCCCAGAATTACCGGGTATCCAACATTGATAGCCGACAGACCGCCGATTTATTCAGCTCGGTAAAGCTAGTAAAGCCTGTTGTATTAATTGCCATCAAGATTATTAGTCCCCAAACGACATTATTCTAGCCCCGTTCAATGCGAAATCGCGAGAATAACCTTTCCAAAATGCTTGCGGTCACCAATCATCTTATGTGCCTTAGCAACTTCAGACACCGGAAGAATAGTATCTATGACCGGCTTAAATGTTCCGTCGTTGAATTTTGCCAAGACCTCATTATAGAAGCTGGGGATAGTTTCAGGAACGTAGCGCGCCGATGAGTCAATGCTCATTGACAAAAGCTGGATATTCTTCGCACCAATATTGAGACTGAACGTTACCAAACGGCCACCTGTCGAGCCATACATCGCAATCTTACCTTCATGGCCCATGGAATCGATCAAGGCCGGGGCGGTTTCCTCACCAATCGTCATGCACCCAATATCCAGGCCATTCCCCTCAGTTAATTCCATAACGCGGGCGTAAACGTCTTCAGTCTTATAGTTGATAATGGCATCGGCACCGTGTTCCTTTGCCTTTGCTAATTTGCTGTCCTGACTTGCTGTTCCCACCACCCAACAGCCTTTAGCTTTGGCTATTTGCAGAGCAGCCGTGCCCACAGATGAAGCAATCGCCTCGATAAGCACATTCTGCCCTGGTTTGGCTTGCGTAACTACGTGAAGAGCATGCCAAGCTGTCAACCAGCCAACGCTTGAGGCGGCGCCTTGTTCATAGGTCCAGTGATCCGGCATTGGAAATGCGTGATACGCCTTTATCAAACACTTTGTCGCGTGGGACCCACGGCCTCGGAAAAAGACTCTATCTCCAACAGCGCAGTTAGTTACGTTTGAACCAATAGCAGAAATAATGCCTGCGCCCTCCAGCCCCAAGATAACTGGCAGCCCAAGCCCCGTATACGTACCGGACCGCATACGTGTTTCAGCAAAATTGACTCCAGAAGCTTGGACATCTACCACGACTTCTTCGTTACCCGGTTGGGGATCAGGCATTTCAGCCCATTTCATCACCTCTGGACCACCAAATTCTTCGACCCGCCAACCCTTCATCACATCACTCCAATATTTCTTATTTCAGTTATCTTGCATAGCGTCGGCACGCAACCGCTGGTCCACTTCCTCTACTTCCAGTCCAGACGGGATAGGCTTGAGTCGTAAGTAAAGGATTCCCGCAATCATTAAGGGAGTAGCAACAACGATCGAGAAGGCCATATTCCAACCCATCCATTCAACTCCATAGGTAACAAATAATGGACCGAGGGCAATACCAAGATTGACTGCAAGACTTGAACAGACGGCCAAGCCCGTAGCGCGGAGATGAGTAGGGAATACCTCGGCGATGTAAGCAAATTTAACTGCCGCAGTGCCATAAAAGAATGTGCTAGTAATGCAGAATACTAGGAGAGTATCCCAGTAACCTGAGGTAAACCAAACCATATACATAAATGAAGCCGCCCCAAGTAAGGTCCATATTGTCACCGTAGTGCGCCGTGTAAGCACAAATTCTCCTACATAGGCTGCAAGGATATACCCAAACACGGCGACGGCATTGCCGAATCCGACAATGTACGTGGCATCGCTGAGGGTAAGCTCACGAGACTCAACGAAATAGGTTGGTAGAAAAATAGACGACCCACCATAGGCAATGACAAAAATAAATTGAGCCACAAATAGTGTTATGGTTCTAGGGCGCATTTCGGGTTCAAACAGAGCCAAAATTTTCGCACGACTTCCTTCGCTGGAATAGGCGGTAAGTTTCGTCCGCGCTTTATGACCTTCAAATCTCTTTGTCTCCCGCAAGAATTTATAGATGACCCAGGCGAAGGGTATAGACAGCAAACCAACAAGAAAGAGTGGGCGCCAGCCATAGGATTCGAGTATAGGAGCTGCAAAAAGAGCCGCGACAAATGCACCAAGCGGATAGGCAGTCTGCAAAAGCCCTGCAAAAATACCGCGGTATCGGGCGGGAGCCTCTTCAGTTACAATTGCTCCTGTCGTTGGATATAACGCGCCTCCCGTAGAAATCGCAAAGGCGCGTAATATGGTCATTACTAGTATACCAAGAGAAAATCCAATTCCGCCGACGACAACCTGCGCAGAGCTCTCTGGCACCAAAGAGTGTGCAGCAATGAATAACGATGATGCTACTGTAATGGCTATGAGCATATGCTTCCGACCAAGACGGTCAGTCAGAGTACCAATATAAATCTGGAATATAGCGCCTATAGTATACGATAAAGCAACTACCCAACCCATCGCCTGCAAGCTGACATTAAATGTCTCACGGATAGAGGGAAGTGCATAAGAAAATAGAGCCAGGTCAACTTGGCTGAACATATAAGCCAAATGACAAACAATAAAAGCCTGCAGCGGATAACCGCGAACTTGAGACCACATAGAAATAAATACTCTGGTAAGATATTGAGATAAACTAGTTCAGAGAGTAGGCGTACGAAGCTGCTTTAAAGAATAAGTAAACTAAATAGGGATTGTAGAATGAAGAGTGGAGAAAGAAATAAATCAATAATTACAGAAGCACAAATTTTCATCAGGGGCCACTAAGAACGTTCCGCAAGACAAAATGATCAACCAGCCTTGGTCCAGCAATAATAAAAATCTTAACAAAAACGGATCGCCTTTAAATAAATATTTTTTGTTAATGATATACTATGATTTCAGATACTTCTTAGGGTATCTGACTATCTTTCCTCTGCTGTATTGAGTCGAATACTGCCGCAAGCATGTCGACCCTCAAACCTAGTGTTAGATATCACCACCCAACTCGAAAAGTGTGCGACCAGTAGTCCGTCGGCTCTCAAAGTCGTCATGGGCCTCCGCTATCTGCTCAAGTTTTAGCGCGGGATTAAGTGGAAAAATCCAGTCTTTCTTATCGAGCTTTGAAATGATTTCAGGAAATTCTGACCCTTTTGTCTTCGCCATAGCGTGATATTGCACAAATCCACGCACCCCTGCAGAAGCTCCAATAAGCCCAGAAATATTTACATCTGGACCGTGTCCAGCCATTGCACCGATATAGATCACTTGCCCAAGTGGAGCGAGACAGTTGAGGTTCCTGGGCGCATCCGGGCCGACGTTACCATCAATAACAACATCTGCTCCTGCGCCACCTGTTAGTTCTTTAACCTTAGCTGGCCAATCTTCCTCTTCACGTTCATTAATCAAATAATCAGCCCCGTATTGTTTCGCCCATTTTATTTTTTCCTGACTCCCTACTAACCCAATAACAATACATCCAGCGTCTCTTGCAATTTGTGTGGTCATCACACCAACTGCGCCCGCAGCTGAATGAATAACGACTACATCCCCTTCTTGTACGTGTGCCATGGTGTGCAGCATATGCCATGAGGTAAACGTGGAGGTAAAATAAACAGTGCCCAAGATCCAATCAAACTCATCAGGAATTGGCACAAGGGATGAAGGCGCTGCTATAGCATACTCAGCACAGCCCCCCCACGAACCAGCAACTGAAAACCGCCTCCCAATTAATCCCTCATCAGCATCTGGCCCCACTGCATCAACACGACCGGAATATTCATAGCCAAGAGTAAATGGCATGTCCGGCACACCCCATTTGATCCTCCCAGCTCGTGCATGAGTATCTAAAGGGTTTAGAGCACTATAGGCGACCTGGAGCCTGACCTGACCCTCAACCGGCTCTGGCTTTGTAATATCTGTAATTTGTAATGAATCCGGTGGTCCGTTAGCAGTAATGACGACAGCGCGCATATTGACATCCCTTTATAGACAAATGACTTTATAATTTCTCTCAGGCATAAGCGAAGCCCCTATTTGGGTCAATGGTTGCACAGTCTTAAGGATAGAACCAATGACAGCGGTCATTTTCGATTGCGATGGCGTTTTGGTGGATAGCGAGGTCATTGCTGTGCGGGCTGAGTTGCATGCACTTAAGGAGCTTGGGCTCCCATACGATGAGGACGAGTATGTGCACCGCCATTTGGGGGCCACTGTTGAAGCCTTCTTATCAGCGCTTGCAGAGGAGCATATGACATGTCATGGCAGCCCTCTTCCTGACGGTTTTACAGAACAACTGTTGCAAGACACTAAGGATGAAATGGACTCATCGTTAGAGTCCTTACCGGGAGTTCATGCAGTCTTAGACGCCATCCGATACCCCCGGGCTGTTGCTTCATCTTCGGGAATCAGCCGTCTTCATTCGAAATTGTTAATGACAGATCTATATCATTTATTTGAACCACACATATATTCCGTTGAACAAGTAAAAAAAGGCAAGCCGGCGCCTGATCTTTTCATATACGCAGCAAAGCAACTAGGCTTCGCTCCTGATCAATGCATTGCCATCGAGGACAGTGTAAATGGCGTCAAGTCAGCTCGCGCCGCAGGCATGAAAGTGATAGGCTTTGTCGGCGGAGGTCATTGCCGCCCAAGCCATTCAGGCTATTTGTCTAATGCAGGAGCGACGATCATAGTTGACCACATGGACCAGATCTTGAAAGCACTAGACGCCCTAAAATCAGCGTCGTAACTGAGCGGTAATTGCTTCCGCTTCCTGGCGGTAAGGAGCCAGGCAGCGATACAACAAAAATGCAGAACACGGTGCAACAATACCTACTGATATAGATATTGAATATTTAACGGCCTGGTCATAACCAAAGCCTACATCCGTAATCAACGCGATAATTGTCGGCGCGAGCCCAATCCCTGCTAGGTTTATGATAAACAAGAACATTGCAGAGACCATTGCCCGTAATCGGTTGGGAGTGATGATCTGCAAGGCAGCTGTTGCGGCACCCCAGGGGAAGCTAGTGAAAAACGTCAGTCCGGCGAACGCAATGAAAGACATTGTCAGGTTTGGCAATAGAGGGGCCATTATGCCAAACGGTAAGGTTAGTATTACGCCTACAATGCCGGTTCGAATTTCAGCGTCTGCTTTTCCCTTCTTGCGCAAATGACCAGCCAGTATTCCCCCAGCTGTAACGCCCATCAAACCAAATACCACTACGATCAAGCCGTATGTGCCTCCAACCTCGCCAGGTGACATGTTGAAGTTGCGTATAAAATGGGTAGGAATCCATGCTGACGTCCCCGTCCATATAAAAGCGTATAGCGCGAATCCCGAAAAGTGATACAGGTACGCCCTGGGTCTCGCCTTTATGTATCCAAAAGCCCGGCCGATATGACTCCCTAAGCTCATGGTGCCATCTTCTTCAGCGGTTAAACCGAGCCGCTTAGGCTCCCGTAGGGTCATGACCCACAAACCGATAAGAAGACCAGGCAATCCAACATACATGAACGTCACCTGCCACGGCTCGAGATAACCAATAACTGGCAGATCCAAGGCTGGCGTAATCTCAATAACCGCTCCACCAATTACCAAGGCAAGTCCAGAACCAATAAATAGCCCAGCGTTATAAAAACTAAAAGCGCGGGCAAGTTTCTCTGGCCTGAAGTAGTCGGGTATAAGTGAGTAGGCCGATGGCGACAAAGCCGCTTCGCCAACACCGACAGCCACGCGCGCGACAAACATTTGCAAGAAAGAATTCGCCAATCCACAAACAGCTGTTGCAAAACTCCATACATAAATAGCAATAGAAATAATCTTTATACGGTTGCCCCGATCAGCTAACCAGCCGAGCGGCATACCAAGTAAGGTGTAAAATAGGGCAAAGGCAAATCCGTGGAGTAAGCTAATCTCTGTATCAGATATTTGTAATGACTCACGAATTGGCTCAACCAGGAGAGTTAATATAGTGCGGTCAATGTAAGAAAAAGCATAGGCTATAACTAAGACCACCATCACGTACCATGCGTACTGCTCTGAAGGATAACCGTCTTTTTGTCTTTCTTCTTGAACGTGCTCACTCATTCTTTAAGTCCCCCTGCCGACTTTGTAGTGACAACCTGTAATAGTGACCTTCTGCCTACCTCTTACCCAGACTCTACACCAGAGATAAGAGTGTTGATGAACGTTATGGTACAAGTATTCAAAACATGTCCCAAGGAAACACCATCTCTGCATCAACAGCAGCAAGAACTTTACCGATTGTTCTCTCATCATCGAGAGCTTCGACAATTAAATCCGCTAGGTCAGCACGATTAATTATACCTATCGTTTCCCGGCTTTCACTCAAATACCCACTTCCAGTTCGCGGCTCTGATTTTAGGCCGCCGGGACGAATAATAGTATATGCGAGTCCGGATGACATCAGATGGTCTTCCGCCATCGTTTTTAATGGCAGCATATCTTTCAGGAATATTCTTGCAGGTAGCGGTGCTGAATCATAGCTGTCTCCAGCCCCAACTGTAGTGACTAACAGCATTCTTTTTATATTAGCTTCAACAGCCGCATCAAAGATATTTCGATTGCCTAAGTAGTCTGGCTTAGGATCACAAGTGAAACATGCGATGGTCGTTAAAACGGCAGTGTAGCCTTCATCGCCAAATGCTGCCTGCACGGATTCCATGTCCAAAGCGTCGCCTTCTAGGAATCCAACGCCTAGTTTCTCAAGATCTGAACGATTAGAACTTGGTCTAACAAATGCCGTCACCCGGTCGCCGCGCGCAACAAGAATTCTGGCAACCTCAAGACCAGTATTGCGGGTCGCGCCGAAAATTAGCACATGATGGCCGCCCTCCGGCTTGACACCTGGCTGCGTTTGGAAACGTGGGTATTGCGTTGGCTGGAATGACCAAATCACAAGGGCTACGACGACTGCTAATGTGGCCAAACCGATACGTTTGAGATTCATAGAAAACATCCTTTTTTATGGCCTAGCCAGGAAACTGAGCGACACCAGACAGCGAATTCTGTTGGCCAATGTAGGCACTATTGACAACATCACCATTTTCAAGATTCATAATGACGACCTGGCCTGTAAAGAAATTGCCGACAATTATACCTTTGCCGTCAATGGTGGGACTAGACGCAGCCCATCCTGAACTATCCATATCGAAGAACCGGATAATGTCGCCTGTATCGCCATCTAACAAAATGAGGCCGTTGCCTGTGCTAACCAATAGAGTGCCATTTACCATCGGTGCTAGCGTCAGAACCATGAAGACATCCTCATCTTCATCAAATACTTTAAGGTCAGGCAATTGTTTTTTATTCAACAAATCATATTGCATGACACGGTTTCCAGTCTCTGAGATATAGACCATTCGTGTGCCTTTATCTTTCAGAACTGTGGAAGTTACCCCATGAATGCCAGCAACACCGCCATGGGTATCCGTTTTAAACTCTTCCAGCAGTTTAGCACTGGGGCTAAACTTGAAGATATTGCCATCACCGATAACATCGCGGCCTTCCAGAAGATTGAATACAGTCGTGTTAGAAGCAATCTGAACCTCTTTACCCTGGAGATGCTCTCCAAAATATAAGCTGCCGTCTGCCGCAAAGGTCACACTACTGAGGGTTCTATCTGAAAAATGACGCACTGGCTTCTGAATACCAGTTCTATCTATTTCAACAACAGCTGGGGTTCCCTGAGCAAATGCCCATAGAACACCGTCAGGCCCAAAACTAAGACCACCAATTTTGTGTTTCGTGCCTTTGGTAAACAATGCCCCTTTTGGACTCAACTCAGAGTCATACTGAAGTATACGACCGGTTCCCATATGGTCATCTGTAGGGTGGTCCATTATCGTTGCAGCCACAAAGATATCACCCTTTCTAAAAGGCTCAAATTTGACGGCCCGCTCCTCCCCTTTAGAAGACAGAGACGCAGAAATTAAAGCTAGCGTAGCTAGAAGACCAATAAGTGAGGTGCGATTAGTCATCCTTAACCCTCTAATTCCTAATATCACTCGTATCTAGTTTGATTGGCCAGACTGTGATGTGCATCGGATCCTTGGGAGTTGCTGGGAGTTGCCAAAACTCCATACATAATTATCATCGCCTCTTTCCTCTGGTTCTATGAAACCGTTTATGTTGGTGTCACAATAATAGTCAATCCATTGAACTGCTGTAGGCTTGCCTCTAATCCATCCAGTTTGTTTAGCAGTCAACTTCTCCAGATCAACAGATTGGCTAACTTGCGCGTCTAGAGACCAGTAGCTGTTCTTTTCTTCGCCTTCGATCGTCATGCCTGCAATACCACCAGCCGACCCATTACTGGTTACCTTACCCGATGCATAACTGTTACGTACTATCCCGTTATTACGGCCTATGAGGCCACCAACATTATCTGCTCCGAACACCATTCCTGTGGCATAGCTATTGCGAACATCACTCAATGAATTGAAACCAATGAGACCGCCAATGTTGTAGCCATCCCCTTCCACCTCAGCTTCAGAATAACTGTTTCGCACCTTAGCGTCCGTATTCATTCCGACCAACCCCCCGAGGTCATTACTTCCAGCTACTAAACCCGTCGCGTAACTGCTAAGGACAAAGCCAAAAGTGTTCAAGCCTACAAGACCCCCTATGCCTCGACTACCTAGTGCCTCGGCGTTAGAACGGCTAAAATATATCGCTCCGCGCATATCCCCGACCAAACCACCGATAGCCTGGTTGCCGGACACTGTGCCAGATGACTCACTATATGCAATGAGCCCAGCACTACCACCGACCAAAACCCCCAAAGCCAATTCGCCAGCAACCACCCCCTCTACACTGCACTTATAAATTACGCCGAAATTACTGCCAACGATAAGCCCTACCCCACCTCGCCCGACGACAGTAGCATCCTTAAGAATCAGGTTTCTAACCGTACCCCGCTGACCCAAAACTCCGATTAAACCAACACCACCTCCGGTTGGGTTTGAGATGCGAAGCCCAGTTATAACATGCCCTTGACCGTCTACAGTTCCTTGGAAACCATAGCGATCAAAGCTGATCATGCAGTTGCCCTCCGGACCGCAATCACCGATGGGCTCAAAATTCTCAATCGATGACGCATCAAGATCGCGCGTAATCTGATAGTTCCGGTTCATACGCTCATTGCGGCCTAGAGGGGAGAAATTGCCATCCTTACTTCCCAGGTTGCCGATAGCTTCCAATTGCTGGATATTACAAATCTCATAATAGCCATCACCATCAGCGTCTCTTAGGAACTCAGCAGCATTATCCGGCTCCGCATCAAACGCGTCGGCAAGACCATCATTATCGGTATCATTTATCGAATCGCCTGACAGCCCCGAACATCCAAAGTCGTCAACTAATTCTTCTATTTGAGCGGCATCGTATATGGCCTGCGCAAGCAGGCCGTTATATTTGGCAATTTGATCACTATGATCAAATCTAGGGGGAGCAACCTGTGTTCCACCCTCCTGAACCCCAACTTGCTCCTTGGCTGGAAGACCGTCTCTAGCCCGCTTCCGAATTTCATTGCGCGTAAGGTAACCCGGCTGCGATGCATAATACGCAGCAATGTCTTCCAGCTCTTGGTCAGTGCGGCCAAGAACAGAACCACGCATTAATGAGTGCGTCCGGCTACCTTCCAAATACTGCTGCAAGGCCAAATAAATATAGCGCTCATGCTGGCCACCAATTTTTGGATTAATCGGCGATGGACTGTACCCATCGGGACCATGGCAAGCGAAGCAATCTCGCGCTAGACGTTTGCCACGCTCTGGATCACCCTTGGCCAACAACGCATTCGATTGGACCAAAACAAGAATTGTTGACACAGTTGACAATAAGAATATCAATTTCATCATGCCAAATCTTTCTACACCTCAAGCAAAACACTTCGCCCGGTTCACGATGCGGGATCAGGTCGCAGGCGCCATTCACGCCAACGTTTACCATTCTTGTACTGGATGATGACGAAAGTCGATATAGTTAGCATGCCATCATTAGTCTTGTATCGATCGTGTTCAATTTGAACCATGGTATTGCCGATAGAACCAAGCCGTTCCACATCAGCACCATCCCAGCTAGACCCAAAATTACCTGCGAAGAAGCGCTTCATAGTGGCTACCGTAGCGTCGCGCCCTTCTACCAAAAGCCTAGGTGCATCCTCACCATGCAGCTCATAAGTTGCAAAATCCTCAGCCATATGGGTGTACGTGGCGTCCATGTCCCTGCGCATAAAAGCTGCTGCGGACTCTTCCATGCTTAATGCATAAGTTTCCGGATACTCGCCGGTCACCCAGACCATTCGGTGATTGTCAGCCCAAACAGGGATCTCAATTGAACCAACAACCATGCCCAGTACAAGGGCTACAGAAACGACTACACAAGATATTGATTTTGTCATGACTACGCTCCGCCTAAAAACTCTTCAATGATAGGCTGAGTTAATGCGATAATAAAACTAGCTTTCCGCAAATGACCACATCACGGTGCTTAATTAATCATTTTCTGTATCAAAGGGCACACCGTCACAAAATGAGGTGTCAGTCCCTATCCAATCATTCTCTTCTAACGCATGGAAACTGTATTGAAATCCTTAATACGCACTGTAATCAGATTGGTACTGGGGTCCCAGGGATCAACCTCTAGGGGCACGCCAAGAACTTCTCCATAACGCTCGTATCGCGGCTTGAGCCACACTTTGTAGATTTCTTCTTCAGTAAGATCATGCTGTCCTATACGAACGGTTTGCTCCAGCACATGGCCGAACGGTGAGGTGAAACGACGCATGCCAGGCTGCATTTCTGTTTGTAGCACTAACTGAAAATGGCACGTCGTTTGTTCGAAAATAGCCTTTAGGGCTAGCTCCTTGTTACCTGTTCTTTCGATCATCTTAGCAACTCGTATCAGCATTGGACTCTGAATACGAATTTCCTCATCTACTACTTCCTGTAGCAGATCATTATCTTTCGCAAATTGAATATGGCCAAGCGTCATTTTTACTAATGCATCATTTATTTGGTGCTCATACACTTGGCTTGAATGATTTAGTGTCATGAACACCATCTGCATTATTTCACCTAGCTCAGTGGTTCGATGTGGGAATAGCGAATACTGACCTACCTGGCGATCTGTTGCTAAAGCACTAGCGGACATCGCAAATACAAGAGCAACAGCACATATTGGCATGCGTAAATACATTCTTATCTCCCAATCAAGTAGAGCTATAATTCGATCTATCTAGGCAGAGCGCAATACTAGCAGAGCAAGCACTATAGCACTATCTTTGCCGTGGTTCAGAATAACCAAATACTCCAACTAGTTTCTCCGCCAGTTGTAGCGTTGTTGAGCGGCGACCACTCCCATTATCTGGGATCGAAGCTTGTCCGACCCATAGGTTGGGGCTACCTGGCTCATAGGCTGCCATACGTATAGTAAATACGGCGGCGCCCACTTCGGGATTGTTATCATCAAATCTCATGGTAACACCACGGTCATTTCGCCGGGATTCCATTGACCTGAGCCGGTCGTCATTAGTGAAAGCATTATTCGAGGTAATCCCAGGTAATGGAGTAGTGCTATCTACAGTGACGATAACCTGCCCCTTATCAGCAACCTTAAATCCACGCGCAGACAAAAGCACACGCACTTTATCGACTAACTCCCGCTCCAGGGGCAAATCGCGACCAGCGCGCACTTCAAGTACTGCGTCTGACGAAATAAGCGCAAAAGAAGAGGCGGACAAACTTCTTTGCAGGAGTACTTCTGATTGTGCGCAGACAACCGGGATGCTTCCGATAAAGAATCCAAACAAGCTAGAGGTTAATTTGATATTCATACCCGGCTCTTAGAGCTTCAATGCCCCTGGATTCATAAGCCCATATGGGTCCAAAACACCTTTAACCTTCTTTAGCATTTCCCAGGACTCTGGCTTCCTACTCTGGTCATATCGATAGAGCTTTCCGAGCTGCATGGAAACGGCACCAAGATCTGCAAATAGCTGAGTAAATTCGTCGCGCATGGCTTTAACGATGGCCCGGCCCTCTTCATCCGCTTCGTGAAGCGGTAACTTTGAAATGTGCTCTGTCCGCATTACACCTTCATACATTTTTAGACGAGCATCGGGCCAAAACCAAACGGGCTCAATTATAAATCCATAATTGGCTACGCTAACCAACAGGAAGCCATTACGGATACCATGCTTTTCTTTTGCCTCATTATATTTCTTAAATATCGCTGACACAGCATCCAATGCCTCTATACCCCTTGAATGTGGGATAACACAGTGGACCGGAACCCAGCGCTCGCCTTGTGGGCCGAGAATGGAATCCGGCGGTAGAAATGGTTCCGCGTGAACGATTTTGGTAATAGATGCAGGCAATGGACGGCCGCCGGCTTTTTTCGCCAAGGCTTTTGCCTGGGCAAGTTTATCTTTCACGCCGCCTTTTGTGTGATCTTCCACAGCTACGTGCAAACCATGGGAGACGTCTGCGAGGTACTGACGACCCGCAAATGCAATCTTGAGGCCATCAATTAAACCGGACTCGCGCATAACCTTGAACAAAATCCCCACATCTTTCAGAATATTTGAACCGCCTTCTGCAACTCGCACTGATTGAAGATTCTTATCAAAGCCCATGGCCTCGGTAGCCACGCCTTCCCTGCTAAGCTCGGAAAGAGCTCTCACCAGGCCAGCGTATGTGTCAAAGGCATACGCTAGATGCAGCCGGTGTTTGGGCCGGCGGATTAGACGCAGCGTCGCAGTAGCTTTGATTCCTAAAGCACCCGCGTCCGCTAAGAATGGCCCCATCAAATCGGGCCCATAGTGTTTCATGAACGGGACTCCGCCCTGAATAGCATGTGACCCCACGGGTAACACTGTGCCGTCCGCCAGCACTACGTCCATTCCAATTGCTTGTTCAACCGCGGACCCATAGTAACCTGAACCGAAAAACACAGAGTTTTGTGAAAGAGCTCCCCCAACGCGAGATTGCAGACCTGACAATGGCCCCCAATATGGAGTCCTCAGGTCCTTTTCTCTGAGCGCTTCGTTCAGCTCGGCCCATGAGCAGCCACATTCGACTGTGACATACATATCGACTTCGTTAATTTCGAGAATACGGTTCATTTTTTGGGTATCAAAAGTTACGGACTCTTTGCGCGTATGAAGATATCCGTCGGTGTAAGACATACCTCCACCCCGCGGCACGAGAGCCACACCAGCGTCATGACAGACCGCTGCTGCTCTGGAGAGAGTATCAGTCGATTCTGGCGAAACAGAAGCAATGGGGGTTTCAAAACTGCGAAAAGTATCTTCGGCGAAAAAGGCCCGGGAATCATCGTCAGATCTGACATTTTCGCTTCCCAGAATTTGGATCAGCTTATCAATAAGCTCTTTATGGCCACCAAGGCTGGCCCCAGGCTTCGTCCGACCAGGCGGTATCTGCTCTACATCATATCCAGGTACGGAATTAGTGTTGTCAATGTTAGACTTAGTTACTGCTTCTGACTGGACATAATCCGACATAGGAATTCCCTGTTTTCTTTGGGTTTTCTATTATTTGTAGACTGATTGTCGCCTGCTACCAGGGTTTGGGGCAAGAAGTGATTTGCTGGCTACCTGGAATAATCCAACTACCAAGACTACTTACTGTGAAGTCTGAACAACTAACAGGCTGAAACGCCGCCGTGACTATCCTATTAGGTTAGACAGAGCGGTAGTCCACGTTCTCCATCAGAACAGCTAGAGCTTGATAGCGAAGTGCTCGTATTCTGCCCGGAAGACCCCAGCCAGCTCTTGTAGAAATTCAGGATGCAGAAAACCACGAAAGTTTAATGTCATAGAATTCTTAGAGTTCTTGATAATTGGCCGCAACCGATCAATAAAACTGGGTTGCAGCTAACAAACAGCTATGTGAGTTCCACTAATCGGTCAACCATTTACGTCAATGACAACCCGCCCTCGAACTAGTCCTCTTAGAATGTCTTCTGCTAACACGGGCACTCGTGATAGGGGCTCAACTGTTGTCATGTCTGTTAGCCTATCCATGTCAAGGTCTCTCGCCAAACGTTCCCAGGCTTGGTCTCGACGTGCTGATTTACAGGTTACAGAATTAACCCCTAGCAGCTTCACACCGCGTAATATAAAAGGCATCACAGTCGTTGGTAGGTCGGCCCCACCAGCCAAACCACAAGCGGCAACAGCGCCTTCTTCCTTGGTTTCGGCTAGCATAGTTGCAAGCGTTCTCGAGCCAACTGAGTCAACCCCGCCGGCCCAACGCCCTTTTTCCATTGGGCGAGCCTCACGGCTAAGATCATCGCGGCCGATCACATCTGATGCACCAAGTGACATGAGATATTCGGATTCCTCTTGACGACCCGTCGATGCAACAACGCGATAACCTAGCTTAGCCAATAGAGCAACAGCTACAGAGCCTACACCGCCGGCAGCCCCGGTCACTACAATTTCTCCCTGATCTGGGCTAACTCCAGCATCTTCAAGGGCCAATACGCACAGCATTGCCGTATAACCGGCCGTCCCAATAGCCATAGTATCTCTCATTGAAAACTGATCAGGTACCTTCGTAATAAATTCAGATTTTACCCTTTGCTTCTGCGTGTAGCCGCCCCAGTGGGTTTCTGACAATCCCCAGCCATTCACAAGAACTTTATCGCCTACGCTGAATTGGCCATCAGCCGAATCAATTACCGTTCCAGCAAGATCAATGCCACACACCATAGGAAACTTGCGCACGATCTTACCCTTTCCGGTTACCGCTAGCCCATCCTTATAATTTAATGTGGAATAGGACACCTCAATGAGCACAGGCTCATCTGGAAGGTCAGAAATCGATAAATCTCTAATTGAAGCAGTATACGAATCGTCTGCATTGTCGACGATCAGCGCTTTGAAAGTATCAGACATACGACGCCCTTTATTTTGACATTAATTATTGATGACGGTTTGTACTTCATTTCCGCTGAGGGTCAACCGCTTGTTACTGAAGGTGTGGTATAGCGTAAACATTGTATAATCAACACGATCAATTGGCGAATTAGATTGATCAGCCTGAATATCTAACGAGTGGTTTATTTTGCTGCTTATATATACATAACATCATTAATTCACGCTTATCGACTGCATAGAAAAGCTCAGATAGCGGCTGAGGTGTAGGTCGCGTGGGTTGTCGAGCCACCCCATCACATGGCGACTGACTAGGGACTTGCTCACACCATAAAATAATGGCGCGATTGGGACATCTTGCAAAAGAATTGCCTCAGCCTCGGATAATAGCGCGTTGCGGGATTTAACACTTTCCGCACGCACAGCCTTGTCAAGGAGTGCGTCGTAAGTTGAGTTGTAGAATCGAGAATAATTTGAGTTGGTCGACTGACTATGGAGAATTCCAAGAAAATTAGCAGCATCATTTACATCAGCTGCCCAGGCAGCATAGCCAACATCAAAGTCACCACTGCGCAGGCGGGAAAATAAAACCTTGCTCTCAGTATTATTTAAGGTCACTTGGACATCCAGTGCACTCCACATTGCGACAACCGCATGCGCAACACGCATACGATCTTCTCCCGATGACACGCTGTAACTGAAACGCAATGGATTCTTTTTGCCGTAACCCGCCTCTGCTAGTAGTGCGCGAGCCACTTCAAGCCGCTGGTCTAAGGATTGGCTAGAATCACCAATATCAGGCGAGACATAATTCGCAGCGTAAGGCGGCACAAAAGTCCATGCTGCCTGCTCTCCAGAGCGTAGTACGCGCCTGGCCAAAGTTGTTCGATCAATCGCTAGCGAAAGTGCTCGCCGAACTCTTGAATCAGACAAACCAGGTTTAGTAGTGTTAAACGTGAGGTAGAACGTAATTAGATAAGGTGCAACGCGCACCTCATCAGGAAAGTTGTCTTTCAGCCATGCAGTGCGGGCAGGGGGGAAACCCATATTAGTGTCGAGCATACCGGATCTAAATTGTGCAACAGCTGCAGCTTGATCCTCACTTGGAACATAAATAATTGTGCGCAATAAGACGTCGTCCACACCGCGATAATTGGCATTCCGTATTAACTTAACGCTTTCCTGAGGACGCCACTTAGCTAATGAAAACGCACCGTTTGATGGCATACGCCCGGGTATCGCCCACTCATCGCCGTACTTCTCAATGGCGTGACGCGGCACTATAACAGAAAAGCCATTAGATAAAAGTTCGGGTAAGCTGGGAACCGGGCTTTCTAGATGGAAGATAACTTTGTGAGTTCCGCCAGCCTCCACACCGAGCATCTCTAGAGATTTATCGCCGCTATGAACATCTTTAGCATTCTTTAGACTATAGAATAGGTGCGGATATTGGGATCTTGCCGTTGGGTCTAGTAGACGCTGAAAAGAAAAAATAACATCTTCAATTGTCAGTGGTATCCCATCGGACCATACAAGATTGGGGCGTAATTTGAATGTCCATTTCAGACCATCACCTGACACTGTCCAAGATTCAGCGACCCCTGGTGTTAACTGAGCAGCAGTATTGACCGTCACCAGACCCTCAAACAAATCGAGAATAATATTATTTTCGTAAACAGTGGAAATACGCTGGGGGTCTAAAGTGTATGGATCCTGGAGATTGCCACGCCTTAAGATAGACTGGTCCTGGGCTAGAAGAGGCGAAATTAGAAGCGCTACACTGACCGTAGCTACAAATAACTTCCGCAAGATCATATTTACGAGCCACTTTTATGCATTTGCGCATCAATTACCGCCAAAGCCGCAAGATTAACTAGTCCGCGTGACGTCACTGATGGGGTTGTTATGTGACCTGGCTTATCAACTCCGATGAGAATGGGGCCTACATGCAGTGCATTGGTAAGAGCACGGCTCAAACTGAATGCTGTATTTGCAGTTTCCATGCCGGGCATAATGAGAAGGTTTGCAGTGCCTTCCAGGCGTGAGTTAGGAAAGAGGCGAAGACGTAAATCCTCATCCAAGGCTACATGTGGCTGCATTTCCCCCTCAACCTCTAGACCCGCGCAGTCTGCCTGCAACATTTGTAAGGCCGCCTGCATTTTTCGCGAATTAGGGTCCTGGGATGACCCAAAATTAGATGCCGAAATCAGCGCCACCTTAGGCAAAAGCCCGAAGTCAGAGACTTTTTCAGCAGCCCGTATAGTAAAATCAACGATTTCCTCCGCAGACGGATCTTGGGAAACATAAGTGTCGCCAATAAAGATCGGGCCCCGGTCCAACACCAGTAATGATAAAGCTGAAGTCTCACGCACACCATCACATAACCCAAGAATATCTTCGACATACTCTAGGTGCCATTTGTATTCGCCAGAGGCACCACAAATCATCGCATCCGCATCTCCTTTCGCCACCATAAGGCTAGCGATTACAGTTGAGTTAGTTCGCACTATGGTCCGCGCAGTCTCCTCCGCCACACCCTTGCGTTCCATCATAGAATGGTACGTCGACCAGTAATCCGAATACCGCGGATCATCTTCAGGATTAACAACCTCAAAGTCTTTTCCGGGAACAAACCCGAGGCCTAATTTCCTGGTGCGGTGAGAAATGACGAGTGGTCGTCCAACCAGAATGGGCTGAGCAATGCCCTCGTCCAACAAGACCTTGACCGCAAAGAGAACTCGATCATCCTCCCCTTCTGCAAACACAACTCTTTTAGGGTTGGAAATCGCTTTGTCAAAAATAGGCTTCATCACTAATCCGGTACGGAAGACAAACTGTTCAAGTGTGTCTACGTATGCGCCTAGATCTTCTATCGGCCGTGTCGCAACTCCAGAGTCCATAGCTGCCTTGGCCACGACTGGGCAGATGCGTGAAATTAACCTTGGGTCAAAAGGTTTAGGAATAAGATACTCAGCGCCAAATCGGAGCATCTCTCCCCCATAGGCAGCCGAGACCACATCTGACGTCGCACTTCTTGCTAGGTCTGCAATAGCCTTAACGCAGGCTACTTTCATATCTTCATTAATCTCGGTAGCACCAACATCTAGCGCTGCTCTAAAGATGAAAGGAAAGCATAATACGTTATTAACCTGATTTGGATAGTCGGACCGGCCAGTCGCAATGATAGCATCAGACACTGCTGTCTTCGCTATTTCAGGCCTAATCTCTGGTTCCGGGTTAGCTAAAGCCATAATGATAGGCTTCCTGGACATGGATTTGACCATTTCACTAGTGACAATACCGGGTGCAGATAATCCTAGAAATACGTCTGCCCCTTGCATGGCGTCGGCAAGTGTGCGGGCTTTTGTGTCAGCGGCGTACTCTGCTTTCTCATCTGTAATGTCCTCGGTGCGCCCTCTGAACACCACTCCCTTATGATCAGACAAAATGACATTCTCTCGCCTCAGCCCGAGTGCAAGCAACTGGTTAAGGCAAGCAATGCCTGCTGCCCCACCGCCTGCCGAAACTAATTTTATGTCCTCTATCTGTTTGCGCACCAAGCTGAGTGCGTTGACGATAGCCGCAGCGACAACAATAGCTGTGCCATGCTGATCATCATGAAACACAGGAATGTCCAAGCGCTCTCTCAGCGCTTTTTCAACAATGAAACAATCAGGCGCCTTAATATCTTCTAGATTAATTGCACCGAAAGTCGGCGCGATTGCGGCAACAACATCGACTAGCTTTTGGGGGTCTCGTTCATCAACCTCAATATCAAAAACATCGATACCGGCAAATTTCTTAAAGAGAACAGCCTTCCCCTCCATAACAGGCTTAGATGCCAGCGCACCAATCGCACCAAGCCCAAGAACAGCTGTGCCATTTGAAACCACCGCTACAAGGTTACCGCGGCTAGTATATGTCGCTGCTTCAACGGGGTTTTCGACAATGGCTTCGCATGCCGCTGCCACGCCAGGAGAGTAAGCTAGGGCCAAATCTCGCTGAGTAGCCAATGGCTTAGTTGCAATAACTTCAAGTTTCCCGGGCTGCGGATTGCTGTGATAACGGAGTGCCGCCTGCTTAAGGTCATTCTTGTTGTCAGTTGATTGATCAGTCGACATTGCTTTCCTCACACTGATAACTTTTCATGGTATCAATAACCCGTTCTAATGGCATGCTTTGCCACCTTACGCATAACCGAAGGTAAAGCATGGTCACCCATGGCGTCGAGGTGGACCCACATTAGATCTTTCTTTTTTCTAACGATTTCGGCCTCGGTCGCCGTTATAAGGGCCATTTCTATACATAATTCCAGATGAAAATGGGTGAATGCGTGAGTCACAATTCCCGGTAGCCGTCTCCATTTTGACTCTGTTACAACAATTGGGGCGTGGCCATAAGTATCATCCGCAGATAAACCCGCTTCTAACCAGGGAGTTGACGGTATTTCCATCATTCCACCAAGCAAACCCGTCTCGGGACGACGGCGCAGCAAAATCGCCCCGTCAGGACGCGTTAGCCAGAAACATGTACCCTTGCGAACTGGTCTTTCTGTCTTGGGTGCTTTAAGCGGCAATTCTGCTGCAATTCCCAGGCGCCGTGCAGCACAAGGTTTTTGCCAAGGACATAAGCTACATGATGGTGATTTTGGTGTGCACACAGTTGCTCCAAGGTCCATCACAGCCTGTGCATAATCTCCTGGCCGTCTTTTTGGAGTCAAAACTGCGGCGAAATCTTTTAATTGGCGTTTGGCTTTTGGCAGAGGCACCATAACAGCATGAAGGCGGGCCATTACGCGCTCCACATTAGCATCAACAACAATAGCATACCGGTTAAAAGCGATCGCTGTTACGGCAGCTGCAGTATACTCTCCAATACCAGGCAGCTTCTTCAAGTCTGCTTCGTTACTCGGAAACCTACCATCACAGGTTTGGGTAACCAGCTTTGCGCAGGCGTGGAGGTTGCGGGCGCGGGCATAATAGCCAAGACCTGCCCATTCCGTGAGAATCTCGTCCAACCCTGCTGCTGCGAGTGATTCTACCGTTGGCCACCGCTCCAAGAATCTTCTGAAGTAGGGCTTTACAGCCATAACAGTTGTTTGCTGGAGCATAATCTCGCTCAACCAAACAGCGTAAGGGTCCGTGACCTCGCCCGGCAGCACACGCCAGGGCAAACTGCGTCTGTGACGGTCGTACCATTTCAATAGATCTTGTGCCCGAGCTTGAACAACCATAGTGGATGACAGTTATGTAGCCCCAAATAGATTATAAAGATTCTCTAAATAGGATACACTCATGCTTATGGCGAGTGTAAGAAACAAAGCAAGGTCCGGAAAATCTGAATCGAACCGCGTCGCCCGAGGGCTTCTTGGCATAGCGGCAATAATGGAACGTGTGGCGCGCCCGGCTCTGGGCAAGAGAGGGTTCGCTGCAGGACAAATCATCGGAAGATGGGATGAGATTGTAGGACGCGACCTGGCGACCGTGAGTGTCCCGGACAAAATACATTTCGAACGTGGCCATAATTCAAATGGAACCTTGTATCTTCGCGTGGCTAGCGGAGCAGCAGCAACCCTGATTCAACCGCAAGCCTCGGCCATTATAGAACGCGTTAATACATTCTTAGGCCCAGGGACCATAAAGAGAATCAAAGTCAGCCAAGGCCCACTAGCTACTATTAAAACTACCAGAACTTGGCCAGAACCGCCTCCACTAAGCGAAGAGTCCATTGCTGCTGCCGAACGCGAAATCAGCGTGCCTGAATCTACACCGTTGCGAAAAGCCCTTGCTAGGTTAGGAGCACGCATAAAGACGCGATGCTAATCTTAGCAAAAAGAGTATGTAGCTGTACGGCGAATCTATTTTCCCGTATGATTCTTTTGTAATCTTGAATTTTATCAGAAAAAGGGAAGTGTATGCGCCTTGGATTCAGAATCGCTAGTGTTGCTTTATGCATAGCAACCTCTCAAGCGCAGGCACAGTCTATTGATGGGTTACTGTCGAATGTAACAGACACGCTTAGCGATGTAACCGATGTCGTAATTCCTGGCATTACTAATATACGAGTGGGGATTGGCCCAGTTTTCGCCCCTGCCTACGAAGGATCTGACGACTACAACATCAAAGCTGCCCCACTTATTTCTTTGCGCTATAGAGACTTGGTGCAAGTTGATAACAATCAAATCAGAGTGAATGTCTTCGGCAGTGATAGTTTGTTTAGATCAGAAAACTTTAGGGCAGGCCCACTGGTGAATATCGATTTTGGCCGCGATGAAAGTGATAGCCAAGACCTGGCGGGCCTGGGGGATGTGGGAACTAGCATAGAGCTTGGTCTATTTGCTAGTTACTCCATGGGTCCAGCTCGGCTACGCGTACGTGGTCGGCAAGATATCGCTAGTGGCCATTCAGGACTTACAATCACTACTGATCTAGGGGTCGCAATTTACAGGTCTGAGCGCTTAGCCGTCACCGGATCAATTAGCACTACGTGGGCCGACGGCAACTACATGGACTCCTACTTTGGCGTCACGACAGTCCAGTCTGCATCATCCGGCATGGCTGCGTTTGATGCCACTTCCACATTTAAGGATATTTCCCTGGCCTTTGGCGGCAACTTTGCGATGTCAAGACAATGGGCTCTGGTCGGTAACATTGGGTATTCCAAATTACTCGGAGACGCTAAGAATAGCCCAATTGTAGCGATACAGGAGACACCGACAATAAATCAAGGTGTTGGGTCATCCAACCAGTTCCTGGGTGGACTGTGGGCTGTATACAGTTTTTAGGAATTAGCCTGTGACTAGAGCGCCACACCTCGCATACAATCAGAGATAGAGCTTTCATTGCCTCACAATGTCCATATTCCTGCGTCAACGTGCACAATTAACTACTCTTATTAGACATATGCAAAACACCCTACTGCTGTAATCACTTTGCGAAGCAGCTAGGGACAGCTCACGTACTCAAGGAGCAGAAGTGATGTTGAGTTTTTTATTAAATAGGGCGAGCATTGAATGTCTTTCCCTGATGATAGCATTTACCATAGCCTCAAATTCCGGCGCGTTTAGCCAAGAGGCAGCACCGAGCAAACCCAAGACAGCAAATGATGAAAACTATGTTTTGGAGCAATATCCTGACCGGCTTCCAGAAACAACAAATCAGTGTATTTTTTTCCGGACATTGTACGATTGGAAACCACTCAATCGGCATAATCTGATCGTTTGGGCACCAAGCCGCAAGCACCCTTACCACATTCAACTCGATCGAGCCTGCCATAACCTTCGCTTCGCCCACGCCATTGGTTTCACTTCGAAAGATGGGCGTCTGTGCGGTTTTGGTGGCGACTCCATTATAGTGAATAGCGGCGGCGGTTTGCCAGACCGCTGCCCCATCGGATCCATCACTAAATTGGATGAGGAGGGTCTTCAAAGGCTCTTATCACAAGGGCGCGGTCGAACACTGCGAGAAAAACGGGAAGCAGATGCCAGCACACTAGATTGATCTCACTCTTGGCCTAATATTCGGGAACCGTCCCAGCACATCTCCTCCTGCAGTCAGCATGGAGGTTTATGGGATCCCTCTCTGGGGCCATAGATGAAATAAGAAGCCTAACAACTCAGAAAGAACTGACCCAAACGAATATACATAGGGCAAAATGTGATCTATTTTGGTTCTAAATCGTTAATCAAACTGCTTGTACATCCGTGACAATAAGATTTCTTGCCTGTTGGAATGATTGGCCCTGTAAGCATGGGCAGCCTAATAGACCCCTAAATCGTTCTCGAGTAATGGGTTCCGCTCTTGCGGTACCCTCATTCGTAAGCCTAAAATACCCAACCTTTCGCGGATTATCGCAAATATTGACACTCACATTGTAAGGATTGATCCTTGAAACCCTTTGCCGCAGCCATTTTCAGTTTAACTACCTTGAGTTTAACGCTGACGGGTAATGCATCCCAAGCTGAGAAAGCTGCATCTGATGGAGATCCTGCAGTTACAGCCCCAGCCAAGACCTCACGAACTGACGATTCTCTGAGGTTAATGGCCCAGGAAGTTGCACAAGACAATGCTGCAGCAACAAGCGGGCCGGTCTACCGAGAAATGATTTACGGCGACCCGGCCGCGCCGGTGACTATTGTCGAATACGCGTCTTTGACTTGCAGTCATTGTGCAACTTTTCACAACACAGTTTTGCCTGAAATCAAAAAAAATTATTTGGAAACAGGTAAAGTTCGATTGGTGTTTCGGGATTTCCCGCTCGATGGTCTAGCCATGGCAGGTGCCATGTTAGCCCGCTGCGCATCTGGTGATCGTGGTCAGGCAATGTTAAATCTCATGTTCCGCCAGCAGGCGACCTGGGTGATGTCTAAAGAGCCTATTAAACCTCTTACTTCATACGCAAAACTGGCAGGTATGAATGAAAATGATGTGAATGCGTGCCTTGAAAATGAGGGCATTATGACGGCTATTCGGACAGTCCAAGAAACAGCAAGTAATCTTTATAAAATTGCCTCTACTCCCACCTTTTTCATTAATGATGTCAAAGTAGAAGGTAATCGGGGTTACGAGTTTATGGCTCAAATAATTGACAAAAAGCTGGAAGAGAATGGCTCTTAAAGGCTTATTCGATTTTAGTATTTTCCCGTAACGCACGTATTTGCGGAGACCACTTCCTTGGTTGAATTTACCCGGCTGCGTTTAACCGGCTTTAAATCCTTCGTAGACTCTACTGACTTGGCAATCGAGCCCGGCATGACTGGTGTTGTCGGGCCCAATGGCTGCGGCAAGTCTAACCTGGTCGAAGCATTAAGGTGGGTTATGGGAGAAACATCCGCCAAACAAATGCGCGGCGGCGAAATGGACGAACTCATCTTCGGTGGCACACGCGAGCGTCCAGCCCGAAATATCGCCGAAGTTAGTCTAGTAATGGACAACAGGACACGGCGTGCAACGGCCCAGTTCAATGATACGGATGAGCTTGAAGTCTCACGGCGTATTGAGCGTGGAAAAGGTTCTGTCTACCGTGTCAACGGGCGAGATGTACGAGCTAAAGATGTACAACTCCTTTTCGCAGACCTATCCTCCGGTGCTCGCTCAACAGCATTAGTAAGCCAGGGGCGCATAGGTGCCATCATAAATGCAAAGCCGTCCCAGCGGCGGCACCTATTAGAAGAGGCTGCAAACATCACTGGTCTGCACAGCCGGCGTCATGAAGCAGAACTCCGGCTAAAAGCAGCAGAGACTAACTTAGACCGTTTGGATGACGTAATTGAGGCTCTAGATGTTCAGCTGCAGGGCCTAAAGAAACAAGCACGGCAGGCTGGCAGATATAGAACCATCTCCGACTCTATAAAGGCTGCTGATGCATTGGTTCTAACAATTCGCCATACTGAAGCAACATTGGAGTTGGAGAAAGCCACCCAATCTTTGGCTAAGGCTGAGCGTTTGGTCGGCGAAAAGGCCGGTAGTGTCTCTGAGGCTACTGTCTCTCAGGAAGAAGCTGCAAAAGCCGTTCCGCCCATAAGGCAGCTAGAGGCGCGTGAAGCCGCTAAACTCCAACGGCTGAATCTTGCGCTGGAACAGCTCGATGAAGAGGAGGCGAGATTAGCCGCAGCAAGGGAAGCCGCCGAGGCCCGGCTTGCATTGCTGAAAGTGGATGCTCTAAGGGAGCAAGAGCGAATTAAGGATGCGAAGAATGCCCTGTCTCGTCTAGATACTGAACAGGGTAGTTTAGAAAAGGTACAGGCTAGCGAAGAGAGTGCTTTAGGAGCTGCGCGCATTACCCTTAAAACAGCGGCACAATCTGTTGAAGAGTTAGAAAGTGAGATCACACGGCTCGGCGTTAGCATTGCAGCGACGGATAGCGACAGAGCTGCCGCTCGCCAGAAGATTGAGGAAACGGGTTTACGGCGGGCCAGGGCATTGCGCC
The DNA here is from genome assembly GCA_045564915.1 of Rhodospirillaceae bacterium. Classification (GTDB taxonomy): domain Bacteria; phylum Pseudomonadota; class Alphaproteobacteria; order Rhodospirillales; family Rhodospirillaceae; genus JAQWRV01. Next base: position 298,647 of record JBJLGL010000011.1, on the reverse strand, counting down.
GATTAGAAGACGTTGATGATCAGCTGGACAATGCGCGACTACAAGCCCAGCCTTCTTTAGATCTGCAATCTGAAGAATCCGTAGCCGCGAAAGCTGAACTGGCTCTCAGCACAGCCAGAGCAGACTGGGAAACAGCAGAAGCCAAACGTGCCGAAGCTCAACAGCATGACCAGACCCGCAGGGATCTTTTGCAAAACACGCGCGGTGAAGAGGCTAAGATTCAGGCTGAAATTGTCGCTCTTGAAGGATTGCTATCGGAGCGAGGTGTGGACTCTTCATGGACACCTATTTTGGACTCCGTAAGCGTGCAGCCTGGGTATGAGCCTGCTCTAGGGGCTGCGTTGGGCGATGCCTTAACGGCGCCAGCAGACGACTCCGCCCCTATGCATTGGTCAGTCATGCCACCTTTTGCTGAGCCCGAACCACTACCCGCAGGTGCTCAGCCACTGTCTGAGCTTGTGCAGGCTCCTGAGTTGCTTAGTCGCCGACTTTCTCAAGTTGGGGTTGTCAGTAGCACGGATCTTGGGCGCGCGCACCTCGGGGACCTCAAGCAGGGACAGCGACTAGTTACTAAGGATGGAGATCTTTGGCGGTGGGATGGTTTTGTCAGTGATGCAAGCGTACCAAGTGCAGCAGCTCAGCGCCTAAAGCAAAAGAATCGTTTGAGAGAAGTGCGTGAACAAATTCAGTCACATCGTCTTGCATCAGGTGAGGCAGATCGCCTCGCAAATGAGTCTCGAATACGGGTTGAAAATGCGGCCCAAACCGAGAAAGAACTTCGCGCGGTTGTTAGATTGTCAGAACAGAGCCTGGAAACTGCTAGACAAGCCCTGTCTGAACGGCAGCGTGTCTCAGCCGCCCTAGAAAGCCGTATTGCAAGCCTGGAAGAGACAAGAACCACACTCAGCCGCGAACGGGACGATGCGAATAAGCAGGAGAGCATAACACAATCAGCCCTTGATTCCTTAGGAGATGGCGAAACCGAACGCAAACGCCAAGCAGTCCTAACAGAGCAACTCAGTGGACGCCGCAATGACCTGATGGAAGCGCGGGCCGCATATGATCTATTAACCCAAGCCTCGCATGAGCGGGGGGCAAGGCTGTCAGCGTTAAGCGAGGAGATTTTATCTTGGAAGAGCCGGTTTAGAGAAGCTGAAACACAGATGAAGTCTTTGATCGACCGTGAGTCATCTGCGGATACAGAAATCAAGGACCTGGTTACGAAACCAGAGGTGCTGGTCACGCAACGCCAGACTCTTATGACCGAACTTAGCGCTGCCAATACGGAACGCAATAAGGCGGCAGACACTCTGGTGCAGAGCGAAACACAATTGGATATAGCAAACAAGCGTTTGCGAGACGCAGAGCAAGACGCAGCAGGAACGCGGGAAGAGCGTATTAGGCGGGAAGCTAATGTGTCTCAGGTTCAGCAATCGATGGATGCTATCTGTTCTGCTATAGAAGAGCGTATTGGCTGTTCGCCATCAGAAGTTCGGGCACAGACACGATTAAAGGCCGAAGACGAATTGCCAGCGATGATCAAGGCTGAAAAGAGTTTGCAGCGCCTTCTGAGCGAACGCGACAACATGGGTGCCATCAATTTGCTGGCCGAACAAGAATGCTCAGAGCTAGGAGAACAACTCGATACATTGAACAATGAACGGGACGATCTTATTTCGGCCATTGCCCGCCTCCGGGATGGTATTTCAACGCTAAACCGAGAAGGCCGCCAACGTTTGCTGCACTCATTCAAAGAGGTAGATGGCCATTTCCGCACGCTTTTCACTACGCTCTTTGGCGGTGGGCGGGCGCATCTAGAACTCACGGATGCTGAAGATCCGCTGGAAGCAGGCCTTGAGATCTTTGCTAGCCCGCCTGGTAAGCGCCTTCAGAATCTCGACCTACTGTCTGGCGGAGAACAGGCCCTAACGGCAATAGCCTTACTCTTTGCCGTCTTCATGGTTAACCCAGCACCCATTTGTGTGCTGGACGAGGTTGACGCACCGTTAGATGACGCTAACGTCGATAGATTCTGTAAACTCATTCAGCAGATTACTGAAGCCACGGACACTCGCGTGATTGTCGTAACTCATCACCGCATGACTATGGCAAGAGTAGATCGCCTATTCGGAGTCACAATGGCTGAGAGAGGTGTCTCGAAGGTAGTATCGGTCAACTTAAACGAAGCAGAAGCACTTCGGGAAACAGCCTAAGACTAGGAGTCTCCAAACTGGGGAGGTTTCCCCAGTGACCCAACAACTAGAGCACCAAGCAGCAATAGGATGATCGACGTATAGAGCACCTGTGAGTAGCTGTTAAAAGCATTATAAGCGATGCCCACCAAGATCGGACCAGCAGCAGCGCCAAGATAGAATGCTGATGTTTGCCAGCCATATATCTTGCCGTAAGACTTCATTCCAAAATAGCGGCTCGTCAGGTAGGCAACTAGGTCAACTTCAGCAGCAGCAGCAAAACCTAAGGACATAACAGCTATGCTAATTAGCACGCCCTCACTGCCATCGAGAGTAAGTAAGAAACATCCTGCCGCTGTTATAGTGAGAAGTATTCGTGCAATAAGAGCAGCACGGAAGCGGTCCAGTAAGTAGCCAATCCCGACCCGGCCTATTACGACAGCGATTCCTAAGGTTCCTGCAATTCCGGCTGCTCTTTGAGCTGTTAAGCCCCTATCTATCAGCATTGGAACGATATTAATGATCAATCCGGCTACAGTGCCAGAGACCACGAAAAAACCACCTGCGATAATCCAGAAAGGAGCAGAGCGTACGCTCTCATGAAGTGATAATCCAGCAAGGCTAGAAGCTGGTTTACGCTGTTCGGCCTGGCCACTTGGCTTATGTGGGTTAGTTTCATGATCCTGAAACAGGAGATAGATAACAGGAAGCGCAACTAGAAGGATAATTAAGCCTAAGCCAATGTATCCACCCTGCCAGCCGTATGCGGCTATCATAGCGGTACAAAAGATAGGTCCAAAAATACCAGATAAACCAGAACCACCTAGTGTAAGGCCGAGAGCCAAGCCCCGGCCGCGGTCAAACCAAATGTTAATGGCCCGTGTCCATACCACTGGCGTAGTTCCTCCACCAATTAGAGCAATAGCGAGCCAAGCAGCATAGAAAGCCATAATATTTTCTTGGAGTTGTGTGAGGCCTAAATAGCCAAGGCTTAGAGCCAATGTTGACCAAAGGCCTACACGCCGGGCACCATATTTATCTATAATCGTGCCAATAATAGGGGCCGTAATAGCTGTTCCTATAATAAGAAAACTAGAAGCGATAGACAGGTCTCCGCGGCTCCACCCGAAAGCTTGCTCTAGGGGAACAATAAAGACCCCAAAGGTATAGAAAGCCAACCCGCTGAGCCCGGAAGCTATTCCCACACTCGAGGCAGTTAAAATTTGCCAGCCACTTTTGAATTCGTCCAATGCAGTGTGTGTCATATGCCCCTCAAATTTATTGCCCGCTAGCAAGATGCTCTTTGCGTTTAAAGCCGTCAAAGCTCCAGGGCATTGCAATCCTCGTTACCCGCCCATGCCAACAACTTCCGTTGTACACCTTTTCCAAGATTGAAGGCAGCACAGGATTTGATTGGTCATGCAGCGGTTACTCAGATTTTATGGCCGAGAACCGGCGTCACAATGCTTCTGGGCATGAGAACCTCAATAGCCCTAAAAAAGCGCGGTTTCCAGCCGCATCTCGACCTTGACAGTTGCCTAGTCGCTTCCTATTGTGCGCGCGCTTTTCGCGCTGAAACAGGCCGGTTCCGGCCTATACCTCAAGCGTCTCAAAGGATGGGACTTTAGCCCGTATCGTTAGCTAAATATTGGGACCGGAACACGCCTCTTGGTCTTTGAGGACCCCATGGCCACCGACCCATATAATAATCTGAACGATCTAGGTGACCGTCTGAAAGCGGCAAGGGGTAAGGAAGACAAGGAACTAGAGCCTCGAAAGGGTGGATCGCAAAGCGGATTGGGTCAGGGTCTCCGCATTGGTATAGAAATGGTCGTTTCTGTCGTTGTTGGCGCTGGAATAGGATATTTCATAGATGGTTTGGCAGATACTCGTCCGTTGTTCATGATTGTGTTTTTGTTCCTTGGATTCGGAGCAGGTATTATGAACGTACTGCGGATTATCCGGGGACTTGATGAAGCTGTTGGTTTGGGACGGGCGATGAGAGAAAAAGACGAGGTAGATAGATAAGAAATGGCAAACGAAAAACCTGGTAATGGCGAAACTTACGGGCCAATGGAGCAATTTGAAATAAAATCTTTAATTGACCTCAACCTCGGTAGTTATGACATTTCCTTTACTAACTCCTCAGCTTTTATGGTCTTGGCTGTAACCTGTGCTTTTGCAATGTTTTGGGCCACCACACGGCGTCACGCCATTGTACCAAGCCGCGTTCAGTCGATGGGCGAACTCCTTTTTGAGTTTGTGGCCAGCATGGTAAAAGAAAATGTGGGCAAGGAAGGCATGAAGTATTTTCCCTTCATCTTCACTCTGTTTTGTTTCATTCTATTCGGCAATGTACTGGGCTTGCTTCCCTACAGTTTCACCTTCACGTCGCATATTATTGTTAACGCTTCACTAGCTATTTTCATATTTATCGCTGTAACAATCATTGGCTTTTACCATCATGGACTGCATTACCTGCGGCTATTCTGTCCGGAAGGCACACCATTACCGGTCGCTATTGTTTTAGTGCCGATTGAAATAATGTCCTACTTCATTCGACCTGTGAGTCTGAGCCTTCGTCTATTCGCTAATATGCTGGCCGGACACGTATTGCTCAAGGTGCTTGCTGGTTTCATTATATCTCTCGGCATTTTTGGCATTTTTCCCTTACTCGCGGTTTCAGCTGTTACACTGTTAGAGATAATGGTCGCTCTGATTCAAGCCTACGTGTTTGCTTTACTGTCAACCATTTACCTTAATGATGCTATTCATCTGCACTAAAGCTGCAGATCTTATTACTGGTTTAACTAAGACTCGATACAAAGGAAGGACTTTAAATATGGAATTAGAAGCTGCAAAAATGATTGGCGCTGGGCTTGCCGCTATAGGTGTGATTGGTGGCGGGGTCGGAGTTGGTATCGTATTCGGCAACTACATGACCGCTGCGTCCCGCAATCCATCCCTTAAAGACGAGCTTCGGACTTATGCATTCCTCGGCTTCGCACTTTCAGAAGCGACAGCGCTATTTGCCCTGGTTATCGCTCTGATCGTTTTGTTCACCTAATCTTACAGTCCTGAACAAGCATGGTAATCAAAGGAAAAGTGGACAAACATCATGCCACAGTTTGATCCGTCAACTTTTGCATCTCAGATCTTCTGGCTGTTCATCAGCTTTAGTGTTCTATATTGGATCGTTTCGCACTTCGCCATACCTCGCTTCCGCAATATTCTGGAGCAACGGGCCAGCGGTATCCAAGACGATTTAGATCGTGCAGAGAGTCTTAGGGCTGAAGCTGAGCATACCCTAGAGAATTATGAAACTGCCATGGCAGAGGCCCATAACCAAGCGCGGATGCTCACCCTCAAGGTGCAACAAGAATCCAAAACTGAAGCCGCTGAGTTAAACAGGACCCTTGGTGTAGAAATGAATGCCCAGATCCTAGAGGCGGAGCAACGCATAGCTGAAGCGCGAGATGACGCTATGAAAAACCTAGCATCTATCGCCGCAGAAGCAGCACAAGAGACGGTAGCACGTATTGCCGGATTGGATGTCTCCAAGAATGATGCAGATGTAGCTGTCAATGCGGCTATGGAGGGATCAGACTAATGTTTAGAGATCCTTCATTTTGGGTTGGGCTCTCCTTTGTCATAACAGTTGCTTTAGTAGCCAAGCCAATCTGGCGTGGCATGTCCGGTTCACTTGATGCTCGGGCTGACAAAATCAGAGATCAGATTGAGGAAGCCCGTAGGCTTCGAGAAGAAGCGCAGGCGCTTCTTGCCGATTATCAGCGCAAACAGAGCACCGCACTCTCTGAGGCTGAGAATGTCATCACTCAAGCAAAGAAAGAAGCTGAGCGCATTAAAACCGAGGCTAGTGAAAACCTCGAACAGACAATAAAACGGCGAAAAGCCCAGGCACTTGATCGCATTACCCAATCTGAGGCTCAGGCCCTGGCAAGTATACGTAACATGGCTATAGACTTAGCAATCACAGCAGCTGAAAAACTAATCAAAAACAATATCGCCGGTAACCGGCAGGACGCCTTGGTTGATGAAACGATTAAGAATCTCCCCAACCAACTCAATTAGGGGCTTGCAAGAATGCTAATGCAATTCAAATGCCCTGCATTAAAGAATACATTACGCCTAAATTATTAGGCCTAGCTCTCAGACAACTACCTTATTCAGCCGCTTGGGTTAAGGGCTCCCTTTTCCAACGCAAAACTGGCTTACGTGCAGCACGAATTTCATCAAGACGTCTGCGTGGCGTCAATAGCGGTGCATTCTTTAGTTCCTCTGCCACACCACCCCTTTTGACTTTACGCGCAAGCGACAGGATAGAGTCGCAGAACTGATCGAGTGTTGCCTTACTCTCAGTTTCTGTGGGCTCCATTAGTAGCGCTCCATGAACCACTAGGGGAAAATACATAGTTGGCGGATGGAATCCTTCGTCGATCATCGCCTTGGAGAAATCGAGAGTGCTAACACCAGTGCCATTAAGGAACCGGTCATCAAATAAGACTTCGTGCATACAGACACCATCATAAGATAGTGTCAATTCTTCTGATAACCGGACCCGAAGATAGTTGGCGTTTATAACAGCATCGCCAGACATTTGGCGAAGCCCATCTTTACCTAAGCTCATCATGTAAGACAGGGCCCTTACAAAAACACCAAACTGTCCATGGAATCCCTTCATGCGGCCAAAACTCTGCTCAGCCTCGCCGGTACCAGCATGTTCAACCAAAGCATAACCCTCAGGTCCGTGCACTAGGAACGGCACAGGAGCGAAAGGTGCCAGGGCCTCGCTGAGGACCGTGGGACCTGCGCCAGGACCACCGCCCCCATGCGGTGTTGAGAACGTTTTATGGAGGTTGATATGCATCGCATCCACGCCAAGTTCAGCAAGCGTAACGCGTCCCACAATCGCATTAAAGTTAGCGCCGTCCATATAGAAATATGCGCCAACCGCATGGACCGCCTCAGCAATTGCCTTAGCTTCATGTTCGAATAAACCACACGTGTTAGGGTTGGTGATCATAACCGCGGCGACATCTGGGCCTAAACGCGATTTGAGCGCCGCAAGGTCTACTCTGCCGTGGCCGTTGCCAGGAATTGACTCAACATCATAGCCGCAAATCGCTGCAGTCGCAGGGTTAGTTCCATGGGCTGATTCAGGAACCAGAACCACTGACCGGGGATCACCAGCCGCCCCTAGCGCCTCCCGGACGCACATCAGACCACATAGTTCCCCGTGTGCACCTGCTGCTGGAGATAGAGCGACTGCGGGTAGACCTGTTAGCTCCTTAAGCCACATTGCCAGGGTATCCATGAGACGGTAAGCGCCCTGGACAGTGGAGGCGGGCTGAAATGGATGGATGTCAGCAAAACCTTGTAACCTCGCCATTTTTTCATTTAAGCGCGGGTTGTGCTTCATTGTACACGAACCTAGCGGATAAAAGCCGGAGTCAATAGAATAGTTCTTTTGTGACAAACGGGTATAATGGCGCACTACCTCTGGCTCGGATAAACCAGGAAGGCCTGTAGCAGACCTGCGGCGCAAACCACCAAGGCGGTCCCTGCCATGCGCAGGCTCTTCGAGATCGACAGCGGTAGATCCTGGGGAGTCGATTTCAAAAATAAGTGGTTCCTCAAAATTCAAGCCGCGGTGGCCAGAAACGGTTTGATCGCTATGACGGTCACTTTTGGTTTCAGCAGTCATTTCATAGGACCTTATTCAGGCCCGCAACAAGGGCATCCATGTCAGAAGGAGTCGTCATCTCAGTTGCGGTCAAAAGAAGAACGTTATTGAGTTCTTCATATTGAGGGTAAAAACGCGAAGCCGGTACACCAGCAAGAATTCCTTTCGAAGCAAGGGCATCCACTACATCAGTCGCCGATGATGGCAATGACACGGCAAACTCATTGAAAAATGCTTCCGGCAGGACCTTAACCCCAGCCAGGTCCTCCATCCGCTCTGCTAGATCAACCGCCTTGGCATGATTGACCCCTGCTAATCTTGTCAGACCGTCTTCGCCAAGTAGCGTCATATGGATGGAGAAGGCTAATGCGACCAACCCCGAATTGGTGCAAATATTCGACGTCGCCTTCTCTCTCCTAATATGCTGTTCGCGTGTGGATAAAGTAAGTACGAAACCACGTCGGCCGTCTTCATCAACTGTTTCTCCACATAACCGGCCGGGCATTTGACGAATAAACTTTTCTCGTGTGGCGAACAGACCAACACCTGGCCCACCAAATGAAGCTGGTCCAGCCATAGACTGGCCCTCACCAACAACGATATCAGCACCCATTGTTCCAGGCGCAGTAACAAGACCTAGAGAAACTGGCTCTGCAACGCAAGCAACCAACAGCACGCCTTTAGCGCGGCATTCAGCGGACAAGGGAGTAAGGTCAGAAAGATGGCCGAAGAAGCCTGGACTCTGAACAACAACACAGGCTAGGTCCTCATTTAAATGGCCGGCAAGGTCTTCTCTAGCCAACAAGTCGGGTGCCAGACATTCGATGGTAAGACCGATATGCTTGAGTTGAGTTAGGGTTACATCTCGGTAATGCGGATGCAGGGAGCCTGACAGCAAGATCTTGTCCCGCTTCGTCACCCGACAAGCCATTGCTGCGGCTTCGGCACACGCGGTTGCGCCGTCGTACATCGAGGCATTTGCGACCTCCATATCCGTCATCAACGCAACCTGAGTTTGAAACTCAAATATTGTCTGCAGCGTACCTTGGCTGATTTCCGGCTGATACGGTGTATAGGCGGTTAGAAACTCGCCCCGTTGAATGAGATGGTCTAGCGACGCTGGCGTATGGTGGCGATAGTTTCCTGCGCCCAGGAAAGATGGTGCATCACAGCAAGCCAAATTTTCTTTAGACAATGCCTCGAGCGTCCTCTCAATCTCAAGCTCACCCTGATGGTCTGGCAAATCAAAGACGGGGCTGCCCATGGGAAGTTCTGCAAACAATGCATCTATAGAATCGACACCAATTTCAGATAGCATTGCACCACGATCTTCATCGGTTAGTGGGAGATAACGCATCAGTTAGTCCTTTTATTCATCAAGGTTCTTGAGGTAGGCGTCATAGGCGACCTGATCCATGAGTCCATCAATTTGCGTCGCATCTGATATAGTCATTTTAAAGAACCAACCGCCGCCTCCCGGGTCCGTATTCACAAAGTCGGGAGACTCTATCAAGGCATCATTGCTCTCGGTCACGGTTCCTGATGCAGGCGCATAGACTTCACTCGCCGCCTTTACGGATTCAACAACCGCTGCTTCGCCACCCTTGGTAACGGAGCTGCCACTTTGAGGTAATTCCACAAAAACAATATCTCCGAGCTGGCTTTGGGCATAGTCGGTAATTCCGACCGTTGCTGATTCACCATCATAGCTGATCCATTCATGTTCTTTTGTGTAACGAATATTATTCATTTAGCTCCCCTAAAATAAGAATGAGGTACGAAAGGCATGGTAACGACGTCGGCTTCGACCACTTTTCCCCGCACAATCAGATGAAGTCGTGTGCCCACTGCCGCAAAATCACTGGTGACATAACCCATGGCGATGGGTCCTTCGACAGTCGGCCCAAAACCGCCAGATGTAACACGCCCGACCTCTTCGCCATCCGGCGATTCGATTATGGTTCCTTCACGTGTTAGCGTTCGGCCTACAGTCTTGAGGCCAACACGTTTACGCAATGGACCGGCATGGAGTTCGGTTAAGATGCGTTTGCCTCCAGGGAAACCGCCCTCAATACGCCGGCGCTTGCTGATAGACCAGGCTAAGTCAGCTTCAATTGGTGATGTCGTTTCATCTATATCGTGGCCATAAAGGCACAAACCCGATTCTAATCTGAGCGAATCTCGCGCACCAAGCCCAACGGGCTCAACGTCTGGGTGATCTATAAGGGCTTCAGCTATGGCCGAGGCCGCAGCTTCGGGAATTGATATCTCAAACCCATCTTCCCCCGTATAGCCACAACGAGAAACAACACATTCCACACCATTCAATAAGGTAGACCGACAAGACATAAAGGGCATGACAGTACAATCTGGATCCAAGGCCTCCAGAACCGCTCTAGCTTTTGGGCCCTGCAACGCTAGCAGAGCGTGGCCGTCTTTGCGCTCAAGCGCAACGCGACCTGACAGTTTATATTGTATGTATTCGTAATCTTTGTCCTTACAGGCGCCATTTACAACCAAATGGAGCCGCTTACCCCTTCCGTCCAATGGACGCGTGACCATCAGGTCATCTACAATACCGCCCGACTCATTAAGCAGTTGGGTGTAACGAATATATCCAGGCTTCAGCCCGCACACCTCGCCGGGGACTAACTCCTCTAGCGCTACATCTACATCGTCACCAATCAAGTCTGCTTGACCCATATGGGATACGTCGAACAGGCCCGCGCTAGAGCGCGTTTGTAAATGTTCTTTTAGGACACCGTGCGGGAATTGTACCGGCATACTGTACCCGGCAAACGGCACCATCTTTGCCCCTAGGACTCTATGAAGAGGAGCAAGGCACGTTAATTTTAGAACATCACTAGAGTTAATATCTGGCACAGGCTATTCTCTAACGGTCTCAACAAGTTGGAATCGCGCCGACCACGGCTCTCACCATGAACGACACCCTCCTCTGTCGATAAACCTGAGAGTTTGGCCAGCCTACAGAAACGCCAGCTTTCCCCGTCGGTGAGGCAGGACGCCCTACAGAGCATTCTACCTACTTTCCAGAGTCCCCAACCCCAACGGTCCTGTTGCCTGAGAGATTCCGAGGGCGGTTGCTCCTTCGGCGCCGAGTCACCTCGAAACAAGAGGTGTTCGAACTCTTCCACGGGGGTGTACCGGGACGTCCTGCTTAGACTGAGTCAGTAGGGCTCGTCAACGGCGGTTATCTTTTACGTGATCGATTGTACGCAAGTTGTTCATCCGTCAACTGAAATCCAAGATATATATCGTAGGCCGCTGCAGTAATACGGTCTTCCAATGGCAAAAAAATGCGAATATTCGACTCGGTGAGTCGCTCACTGCGGATACTACTCCTAGGAAATTCATAGACGCGGGAAAAAATTTTCTTGCCTGTGGGATTTGGATGAAATTTAGGAACCGCCACAAAGTAGTACAAATCAACAGTGCCGGGCTGAACAGCCGGACCGCCACTAACGACTATGTCCATGTCCATTCGCACTTCCACGCCATCATCATCGAAAGCACAACTACCCTCAAATGAGACAATTTCAGCCTCATATGCGATATCAGTAATATCTTGACCGCCCTTGTCACGAAACACTGTGAAAACAGCAGTATTTGAATCGATCCTAATTTCAGGGCACGGTGGGACAGGTTCAATTGCGCAGCCTGCGACAACCGATATCAAGGCCAAAACAGTAGCGAGAAAAGTGAAATGTTTCACGGAGTACACCTCACACGTGAGTAAGACAGAAAAATAAAAGGGACGGGTTTTAAGCTTAGTTCAATTAACATCGCACAGCGCCTCATTACTTGTCTCCTCAAAAGCGAGAGATTTCATGTTTCTCCGCCAAATATTAGGCCGAAAAACCACGACTCTTGAAAACCAAGCTTAAATATACTTATTGGTAATTCTCCTGCAGCAACACTGCTTGTAGGCATGCACCTCTCTAATAATGTCGGCATTAGGGAACCTAATAGGTAGTAGTTGCTAATAAATCCGAGATATTATAGCGGTATCCGACGTAGGTGAGTCTTTTGTGGAAAGGCTATTTCTGCTATGGCATTGGGCTTAATTAGGCTGGCGTGTCCATAACTATTAGTCCGTAAGTAAATGTAACCGCCATAGCTTAAATCTACTAAGTTGAAAGCGGCCTCAACTGGCCATTTATAGCTCGGTCTAATATGACGAAACCCTTGTTAACAATTCTCCTAGCTGGTCCGCGTGGATTCTGCGCTGGTGTTGATCGAGCCATCCTAATTGTGGAAAAAGCTATAGAAACATATGGCGCACCGGTTTATGTCCGTCATGAGATTGTTCATAATCGCCACGTCGTCCGCACTTTAGAGTTAAAAGGTGCGGTTTTTGTTGAAGAACTAGACCAAGTACCCAAGGGGGTACCTGTTATTTTCTCAGCTCATGGTGTTCCAAAATCAGAGCCTGCTTTAGCAGAAGCCCGCGGTCTGCAGTACATTGATGCAACCTGCCCCCTAGTTTCCAAGGTACACTTTGAAGCCGAGCGACATCACCGGAGAAATCGCCAGACTATTCTGATCGGTCACGCGGATCACCCAGAGGTCATCGGCACGATGGGCCAAGTTCCCAAAGGGTCTATGATCCTCATTGAGACAGCGAAAGAGGCACGCAGTGTAACTCCTAAGGATCCCAAGAATTTAGCCTTTGTTACACAAACAACATTATCGGTCGACGACACAGCGGAAATAGTTGCAGTTCTAAGAGAACGCTTCCCCGAAATTGTTGGACCTCGAAAGGAGGATATTTGCTACGCTACCACCAACCGGCAGAAGGCGGTAAAAGCCATCTCAAAGAGCAGCGATATGCTCATCGTAATAGGATCCCTAAATTCATCTAATTCAAAACGCCTTGTCGAGGTGGGCCGAAAAGAAGGATGCTCAAATGCATTCTTGGTGAATCAGGCCTCTGAAATTCCTTGGGACCAGCTTAAGAGTGGAATGACTTTAGGCCTCACAGCGGGAGCCTCAGCACCCGATATTCTTGTTGAAGAAGTTATTGAGATGGCAAATAAAACTTTTGAAATCACAGTGCAAGAGGTGAAAGTGGCTGAGGAAAATGTCATATTCAACCTCCCGCGCGGGTTAAACGCGTAAGGACCAGGAAAACACTACGGACTATCATGACAGAGAAAATTTCATATAACGTTGAATTGTTCACAGACGGAGCCTGCCTTGGCAATCCCGGGCCCGGCGGCTGGGCTGCATTGCTTCGCTTCAATGACACAGAAAAGGAATTGTCGGGAGCAGAATTGGATACCACTAACAATCGTATGGAAATGCAGGCTGTAATCGAAGGTTTAAAAGCCCTGTCAAATCCATGCCAGGTTATCGTGTATACAGACAGCCAGTACGTACAGAAGGGTATTACCGAGTGGATAAAAGCCTGGAAGGCTCGAGGTTGGAGAACGGCCTCAAAGAAACCGGTCAAGAATGCTTTGTTATGGAAAGAATTGGAGGAGTCACAGGAGCGTCACGAAGTGACGTGGCGTTGGGTTAAGGGCCATGCGGGTCACCCGGAAAACGAACGTGTAGATGACCTCGCGCGTCAGGAAGCCGAGAGAATTCAATACAACCGCTAGATATAGAAATCATCAATATGGGCAAGGACATTATCGGCGCTAGAAACACCAAACCCCCCCTTAGGCTCCACAAACAAGCAGGTCACTACGCAATCTTCCAATACAAGCGCAGCACGTTGCGCACGCCAGCCCATACCGTGTCCTGACTGGTCTACCTCCAAGCCCATAGCCTTAACCAAATCACCGTTACCATCAGCTATCATGATTACAGTGCCGTCTGCACCGGACTGCTCTTCCCACGCCCTCATAACAAAACCATCATTAGTGGATAAACACGCCAAAACTTCCACACCCCTCCCCCGAAAGGCCTCCCCTTTTTCTATATACCCCGGAAGGTGTTTAGCGGAACACGTAGGCGTAAACGCGCCCGGCACACTAAATAGTACAGCACGTTTGCCACTAAAGAGGTCTGAAGTTCTTACCTGCACTAGCCCCTTAGAACTAGCAGTACAAACCAAGACGTCAGGCAAGGTGGCACCAACCTTGATCATTAAAGCCCATTCCCTGTAAACCACATGCCAAAAACCCTACCTTTTGTAGACGCAAATATTAGAGCACAAAAGTGTAAGAAACTTATGCACATTGTTAGTCTTGTTTTACAAGAAACATCAGGGCATCCTTATTTTATGATTCACAAGTCATCCCAACCCAGTTATTTTTCTGGGCAGTTTCTTGTCGCCATGCCAACCATGGCTGATCCGCGTTTCGAGAAATCTGTAATCTACCTATGCGCACATTCAAAGGACGGGGCAATGGGGTTGATCGTCAATCAACCTTTGGAAGAACTTAAGTTTCCGGATATTCTCGACCAAATAGGCATTAAATCCACGCCAGCATGCGATCAGATCATAGTACATTGCGGTGGGCCTATAGAAAAAGCGCGCGGTTTTGTTTTACACACAGCCGACTATCAAATGGCTGGAACAATGGTAATTGATGAAGCTGTTTCTCTCAGCGCAACCACAGAAGTGCTCAAAGCGATCGCTTTTGGTGCCGGTCCAAAGAAATGCCTAATGACTCTTGGGTATGCGGGCTGGGGTGCCGGCCAGTTAGACGATGAAATTATTAGTAACTCGTGGCTAAATGTGCCTGCAGATAATGACTTACTGTGGTCATACGATGATGGATCTAAATGGGACCGCGCCTTAAGCAAACTCGGCATTGAATCAGCGATGCTCGTCGGTGATTCTGGTCATGCCTGAGAAGAACGTTACAGAACAATTATTAATCAGATTAGCGTGCTGTCCAGCCCCCATCTACTTTTATGCAAGACCCCGTGACCATGCAAGATGCAGGTGATGCTAGGTAGATAACAGCACCAGCAACATCTTCGATCTTACCGAGATGACCGAGCGGAATTTGTTCCAGAACATCTTTTTTGAACTCAGAATCTTCCAAGGAAGTTTTTGTCATACCTGTCTCAATGAATGTAGGCGCGATCGAATTCACTCGTATGCCATGGGGTGCAAGATCTACCGCCATCGCTTTAGTCAACCCCTCAATAGAATGCTTGGATGCACAGTAAACTGTTCTGTTTACAGCTCCGACATGCCCCATTTGAGAGGACATATGAATAATCGAACCTTTGATTTGATGCCCTAACATGCGTCGTGTAACCGCCTGAGCTACAAAAAAAGCCGCCCGCACGTTAATATCCATAACA
This sequence comes from Rhodospirillaceae bacterium, assembly GCA_045564915.1. Classification (GTDB taxonomy): domain Bacteria; phylum Pseudomonadota; class Alphaproteobacteria; order Rhodospirillales; family Rhodospirillaceae; genus JAQWRV01. The sequence goes on along the minus strand of JBJLGL010000011.1, from coordinate 283,464 downwards.
GTGTCATAATGTTGTTCGGTCACATCAATAAATGGCTCGGGAATATTCGTTCCTGCATTATTGACAAGTATATGCACCGGTGGAGCGGCATTGATTGCCTCCTGAATCGCCTGAATGTTCGTTACGTCAACTGAAATAACCGTGACTTTGCGACCTGTCTTGCGTATCTCATCCGCCTCTTTGTCAAGCTCATGCCTGTTTCTCGCTACCAAGACCAGGTCTGCCCCCGCTTGTGCCAAAGCCATCGCACAGCCTGCACCGATCCCTTTAGACGCGCCGGTAATGAGAGCCGTCAAGCCGGTTAGATTGAAAGAGAGCGGCTTCTCGGACAAATCAATCACCCATCTTTACCTTAACCTTCGTCTTATGTGCGACTAATGCCATCAGACGTCTATCCCGCCACTTCCTTCGGCCACTCAATTCTTCTAAAGAGAAGTGGAGACGGCGTTCCTGCTCAACGCGATTGACTAAGTCTTCACTCCACGGCTCTGGTTTAGTGCGTGATTTCGCTACTGAATGATAAAGCGAACTCAAACGGGCAGCATAGTCTTTGACACCTTTAGGCGCATTCAAATCAATGGTTTGAAACGGCCCCATAAAAGACCAACGCAAACCTAGACCCTCCGCAACCGTTTTATCTATGTCCTCTACAGAAGCGTACCCTTCTTCAAACAAGGCCCACGCTTCATTAAGAAGAGCACCTTGCAGCCGGTTAAGAACAAACCCGTCTACTTCCCTGTTAATGCGGACAGGGCTCTGTCCAACCGACTCCATGAGTGCATAAGTAAATTCAATCGCAGCATGATCCGTCCACGGTGCTGGCACTAACTCTACTATTGGCACAAGATACGGAGGATTGACAGGATGAGCGATGAGACAGCGTTCCCTACACTTAATTGACTCCGTAAATGCAGAAGCGGGGATGCCCGACGAAGAACTACCTATTACGGTATCTAGGCCACAGACTTCATCAAGCTGCTGCAGTATTTCTTTTTTTGTAGAAACCGTCTCATATACTGATTCCTGCACATAAGATACACCATCAATAGCTAATTCCAGGCTGTCACACACCTCCATTCGACCTGCCACAACATCTGCATCATCGATGAGCCCGCAGGACTGTAAGTCAGCCAGGTTCGAATGAATATCACGCAACACAGATACCATAACCTCTTTATCGTGATCATAGATTCGAACACTATGGCCCGAGCGAGCAAATACAATGGCCCACCCGGCACCAACCAAACCCGCACCAACAACTGCTATAGGAGATCTCATAGGGAAAGCTTATGCATTGCCGTAACGACGCACACGCAAATCACATTGCTCCTGATGGCCAGAAAAATTTTCGATTGCGCAAAGACGGGATCCATATTCACCAATAGTCTTTGAGGCCTCTTCGGTGCAGGATTGGTATGTACAGGTTTTAATAAATTTACCGACCCATAGGCCGCCAGTGTAGCGAGCAGCCTTGCTTGTCGGAAGAGTATGATTTGTACCAATAACCTTATCGCCATAGGCCACGTTTGTTTCTTTGCCGAGAAACAGGGCGCCGTAATTAGTCATGTTATCGAGCCACCATTCAGGATCTTCGGTTAGTACTTCAACATGTTCAAAGGCAAGGCGGTCCGCCTCTGCCAGCATCTCATCGAGATTGGCACATAGAATGATTTCACCGTAATCACGCCAGGCGGCCCCAGCAATATCAGCAGTCGGAAGTATACTTAGTTGGCGTTCAATCTCCCTCAAGGTTTCGTCTGCTAAACGCTGTGAGGTAGTAAGAAGAATTGCTGGGGAGGTAGGACCGTGCTCAGCCTGGCCAAGCAAGTCAGTAGCCACCATTTCCCCATCAGCTGAATCGTCTGCTACGATTAGAACTTCCGTAGGCCCTGCGAACAGATCGATACCAACACGCCCGTACAGTTGGCGTTTTGCCTCAGCTACGTAAGCATTACCAGGCCCAACCAGCATATCAACTGGGGCTATAGTTTCCGTCCCAACCGCCATAGCGGCAACAGCCTGAACACCACCTATAAGATAGATTTCGTCAGCACCGGCCATATGCATCGCCGCAATCGTTGCTGGATGAGCTGCCCCATTAGTGGGCGGTGTGCAGGCAATCACACGTTTGCAGCCAGCCACCCGGGCTGTCAGAATGCTCATGTGAGCAGATGCGACCATTGGGTAACGACCGCCGGGAACATAACAGCCAACGTTTTCGATTGGTATATTCTTATGGCCAAGCCGAACGCCGGGTAGTGTTTCAATTTCAACATCTCTCAGGGCTACTTTTTGTACTTCAGCAAACTTTCGGATCTGGGCTTGGGCAAACCCAATGTCCTTAATAGTCTGATCATCCAAAGACGCGATGCAAGCCTGGACCTCATCGCCGCTTAAGCGGAACCTGTCTGGAAAGAAATTATCAAATTTTCCCGAATAATGACGAACTGCGGCATCCCCTTCGGTACTGATGCGCGAAATAATTTCATCAACGGTAACGCGCACCTGGACAGCAGCACTAACAGATTCAGCAGAGGCACTGCCGCGCTTTAAGTACGTTGCCATAGGTTTCTCCCTGTTCCACACGCGCCAGGATTAGTATGAGACACACTAACAAAGGCTATAATAAAATGGTTATGTTGATGGTACTGACCCGCATTTTAGACACAACAGACCCTGGTTAAGAAAGCATATCTGTGATTGTCTCATATGATCCAAGGCGGCCTACTTGGCCCACAGCGGCAACAGTAGGCTTGGAAGAGAATAGCTTTTCCGCTACGGAAGCGATTAAATCAGCATCAATGGAGTCAATTTTTCTAATAATCTCTGCCGTTTTTAATAGCCTGCCATAGACTAGAATCTGACGGGCACTCTGAGCACAACGACTCCCAGGGCTTTCTATGCCCATAAGCAAGCCTGCTTTGAGCTGCGCTTTAGCCCGACTTACTTCGTTATCGGATACACCATCTGACATTTTCTTGATCTCATCGCATAAAACATAAACTAAGTCATCTGTCTGATCGGGCCCCGTACCAGCATAGATAGAAAAAAGCCCAGAATCCTCGCAGGCATTCGCTGATGAAAAAACGGAGTAAGCTAGGCCACGCTTCTCACGAACCTCCTGAAAAAGCCGTGATGACATGCCCTCTCCAAAAAGCACAGACAACGCTGCAAGAGGGTAATAGTCGGGGTCATGATAACTAACACCATCGAACCCTAAAGCGAGATGCAACTGCTCAATTTCTCGAGATTCGCGCACGTCACCTCCAGTATATTGGGCCCGAGATATGCTTGGCCCTTCCCCGGGGATTAGTCCGCTAAAAGCTTGGGTAACAGACTCAACGAAAGTATCGTGATCAACTCTACCTGCTGCAGACACAACAATATCGCCGCTAGTATAATTTGTTCTCATGTAGGCGCGCAAATGCTCTGCTGTCAGGCCCCTGACAGAATCAATGGTTCCAAGTACTGGCCATCCAAGGGGCTGATTAGGGTATGCTGTGGACTGCAAGCGATCAAAAATAATGTCGTCCGGCGTATCCTCAGCCTGAAGAATTTCCTGCACCACAACCTGCTGTTCGCGCGAGAATTCCTCTGCGTCCATGATCGAGTTGAGCAGAATGTCTGACAGAATATCAAGCGCAAGAGACAAATCTCCTTTCAGAACCTTGGCGTAATACGCCGTGTGGTCGCGGCTCGTATATGCGTTAATCTGCCCACCTACATTGTCCATCTGTTCGGCAATGTCACGGGCATTACGCTTAGCCGTGCCTTTAAAAGCCATATGCTCCAACAGATGCGAGATCCCGTTTAACTCTAGCGTCTCATGGCGAGTTCCAGCGCCGACCCAAACCCCCAAAGCCGTTGTTTCAACTGTGGCATCTAGGTCCGTAACTATTCTCAGTCCGGTATCAAGTGTAGTAACTTGTGCGGGCACCCATTTTCCTCTCTAAATCCTTGTATTTGCGCGGACAAAATCCTGTACCCGCAACAAATCATTGGGTAGATGTGTCATGCGCTCTTTTCTATCAAACAACCCACTCATAAAGTCGGGTAATTTTGGTCGGATCCCGGAGGCAGCTTCAATAGCTGTGGGAAATTTTGCTGGATGCGCAGTTGCCAAGACCACGCGCGGAATACTTTGGTCGATCTCTGAAACTCTCGCCGCATGAATGCCAATGGCCGTATGTGGATCGACAAGCCGTCCGGTGTCGTCATAGGTCTTCTGGATGATTGCCTTGGTACCTTCATCATCCAAGCGAGAGCCAACAAACTGTGGTGCAATTCTATCGCGTGCTTCTGGACTTACCGTATACGAACCATTCTGCTCAAGTCCGTCCATGAGGCGCTTCACCGCTGCTCCATCTCGCGAGTACGCCTCAAACAAAAGTCGTTCAAAATTTGATGAAACCTGAATATCCATAGCAGGGCTTATCGTTGAGACAACAGGCTCCACGGTCATCACCCCAGTTTCAAAATAACGAGTCAATATATCGTTCTGGTTAGATCCAATCAGAAGCCTTTGGATCGGCAATCCCATTTGTGCGGCACAGGCCCCGGCAAATGCGTTACCAAAGTTGCCCGTCGGCACGGCGAATGCTACCGGCCTGTCAGGACCGCCAAGCGCTAGTGATGCGGCAACGTAATAGACAGTCTGTGCCATTATACGGGCCCAGTTTATAGAATTAACTGCTGATAAATTAAGGTCGTCACGAAATGGCTGATTGTTAAACATCGCCTTGACCAGGGCCTGACAATCGTCGAATGAGCCTTCGACAGCTACATTATGGACGTTTTCAGCCTCAACTGTTGTCATCTGGCGCCTCTGTACTTCCGAGACCCGGTCTTTTGGATGGAGAATAATGATGTCTATTGCATCTCGCCCAGCGCAGGCTGCAATAGCTGCAGAGCCCGTATCCCCTGAGGTTGCACCCACAATTGTAAGATGTTCTCCTCGGGCCTTTAGAACGCTCTCAAACAAATGTCCCACAGCCTGAAGGGCATAATCTTTGAAGGACAGTGTTGGGCCGTGAAAAAGCTCCATTAGCCATGTATTCTTAGTCAACTGAGTCATTGGCGCCACGGCTGGATGCCGGAAGGGCGCATAAGCATTGTGCATAACCTGAGCGTAGTCCGACTCTACAACGGACCCTTGAACATATGGAGCTGTGACGGCTGCAGCTAACGCAGCATAATCTAGCCCCTTGAATGACCGCCAGTCGTCAGGGCTAATTTGAGGCCATGCAATAGGCATGTATAGGCCGCCATCCCGCGCAAGGCCGGTTAACAGCACATCATCGAAACCAAGCTCAGGTGCCTGGCCACGGGTGGACTGATAGCGCAAAGGTTACTCCTAGTTCGGCTACGTCATAGGTCGGAAAGTGGCGGATAATATCGGTGCTGTTGTCACCTAACAACCCATACTAAGTGAGCAGTCTCAAATTGGAGAGATGGCCCCATAAACTAACCCGCGGCCACGGCATCCCTAACTACTTCTTCAATAATCTGTCCAAGGACAATACTGATAGACTCCACACCAGCTACAACCGACGACCCAGCGAGACGTTCCTTAACATATGTCTTAACCAAAAGGGTCTGCCCACCACTAACACGCCGGAGAGAAACATCTACTTCCACTAATACCCTAGGAGAGCCTCCTCCGATAACATGCTCTAGCCGCCGAAGGGTTCCTATCAGTTCATAATCTCGACCTGCTCGCATTTCAGGGCCAGCAACCGAGTCAAACAACTTAGAATTGCGTAGGGCATCGATAAAACTACGCTGAAACATGACAGCAGGTGGCTCAGCCCAATAGTGATAGCTGTATTGCCGCTGTTCTATTGCACTAGAGCGGTAGATAATTGCACGTCCATTAACGACTCCTTCGGCACGAAACCGCGAGACCTCTAGGTTCCCGCCCAATCTAGCGGTCACCGCAGACACGGAATTACCGCTGGTGTTGAGATTGTAAAACGTATCCACTGGTACCGGAGGTGAAGAACACGCCCCAACAACTAAAGCTAATAATACGGTTGAAGAAAATCGAAAAAATCGCCGCAAAGGCGTCACATTTTCCATGTATTCTCCGTCAGCGCACATTATTCACCTGCTCTTCATCTTTCTGTGGGGACCCCCCTAGAAGGAGGCCTGGATTCTGGCGAATCAGGCGGCTGAACTCCGCAAAATTGCGGCTCGAAGCCTCGAGATTGCCTGTTATATCATCAATGGTGCGGGAAATCGTTGCTAATGCATAGCGTAGATCTCCTACGGCATCACCAACATCCGAAGTGTTATCGGCGACAACGGCATTAATCTGCTCAACCGATTCATGGACTAAAATACGCGTCTCATCCAACTCGCTCGCAAGACTAGCCATATCTGCTGACGCGGTTTCAAAATTTGACAGAACCTCTGATAAGTTCCTACGGTTTTCGCTGCTAAAAACATCTGTTTCAATTAAACTTGTTGTGCGACTTAAGCTTGCTGAGATCTCCGGCACTTTCTTGTTTAAGTCTTCCGAAATTGAAATAAGATTTTCGAGCATGGGGCCAGCATTTTCTACCGCTGCATCACCGAGTTGCGTAATGTACCCGCTGAGATTCTCAAGCATCGGCTTGATTGAGTTCTTACTCAAATCTCCAAATTCGGCACCAATTTCTGACAGGGCTGCAAAAAAATTACTTGGTGGGAGTCCAGCAATTTCTGACCCTGGAGCAAGCGGTGCAAGGCTTTGCCCAGCTGAAATATCGATAGTCAAACCAGACAAGAGACCACCTGCGGTCGCTCGTGCAATACTATCTTCTGGAATAATCCATCCTTCCTGCACTTCAATATTAACACGAAACTCTACCTGACCACTATCAAACATTGGCTCGACGCTATCAACCTGACCAATTTGGTAGCCTTCGTATAACACTTGCGTTCCGAATTTTAGGCCAGCAACATTATCGTAGACAGTATAATATTTATCAGTAGACCCTGTGCTGCCCGCAAGCATACTTATGACTACGACAAAGACTGCGGCCATCACGGTAGTGAAGGCGCCAACAACCACGTAATTGATACGAGTGTCTTTCATGAATTTTTCAAGACGGCACTACACCGTCTGTCTCCTCTTTCTGTTCCCTTAGTCTTTCACCGAAGTTAACCTGCGGAGATATTCGTCTGGATCTAGAATTTCTTCTTCTGTCCGCCGATTCAACAAATTTTGTATACGTTGGTTAGAACTTGCCCTGACTTCATCAACTGAGCCAGCCATGAGAATATTACCCTGATCAAGCACGCATATGCGATCAGCAATTTTGAAGGCGCTATCCAGTTCGTGAGTCACAACAACTATAGACATACCCATGGCATCCCGGAGATTAATGATGAGATCGTCAATAGCTGAGGCAACGACCGGATCCAAACCGGCCGACGGTTCATCACAAAACAAGACGCGGGGATCCATCACTATTGCCCTGGCAAAAGCAGCACGTTTAATCATTCCCCCTGACAACTCAGCAGGCATTAGATTGTCAAAGCCAGATAGGTTAACCACTTCCATCTTTAGACGTGCCATGATCTGCATGGTTGTTTCATCTAGGACCGTATGTTCGCGGAGCGGCAGCATAATATTTTCAAGAACATTCATAGATGTGAACAGAGCTCCACCTTGGAATGCAACACCCATCTTTTGGCGTATTTTAGTCTGCTCCACCCCGTCAATCGCATATAGATCCTTCCCAAGCAAGCGCACGTAGCCGGAGGTCGGGCGAACTAAACCCAAAAGGGTATTAAGCATAGTAGTCTTGCCGGATCCTGAACCACCCATAATTACCAGTGTTTCGCCCTCATAAACATCCAGACTTACTGAATGAAGAATCTCACGTGGTCCATAGTGTGTTACGAGATCGCGCACCTCTATGACTACTTCACGATCGCGCTCTGTCGCTTCTGTTGATTTAAGGACTGCGGCTTCGGACATATAAACGCACCATTAAGATCGAGTGGCAATAAAAGCAAAAATCATGTCAGTGACAATGATAGCGCTGATTGCCAAAACTACAGATCGTGTCGTCATGCGGCCCACACCCTCAGCACCACCTTCAACAAGCGCTCCATTCATTACTCCGACAAGGGTGATTAGGATCCCAAAGAGGAGGCTCTTACCAAGGCCATGCATGACATCGTCAACGGTGAGGATCTCCCTAAGACTGTCAATGTAGGCAGCCATGCTTATGCCAAGCTCAACAGAGATATACCATCCCGCACCTGCCAGCATAACTAGATCGGCCCAAAATGTAAGAACAGGAACCATCACTGCCATAGCGATCAAGGCGGGTGTAACAAGAAAACGGACTGGATTCACTCCCATTACTTCAAGGGCATCGACTTCCTGATTGATTCGCATCGTTCCAATACGTGCTGCTAGGGATGACCCTGTGCGGCCTGCAATAATTATACCCGTAATTAGTGGCCCAAATTCTCGTACGACCGAAATGCCTACTCCGATGGTAACCTGCTGCTCAGCACCAAAGGTTGAAAGAGTGTAAATTCCCTGGATAGCTAGCATCATGCCTATAGTGACGGACATCATTGTCACAATTGGAATTGCTGCAATACCAACCTCCATACAACGCTGAAAAATTGCGCTCAAACGAACAGGCTGTGCACGTCTTGAACCCATTACAGTCCAGAACACAGCCTGAACTAATAGAACAGCACCATAGCCCACTTCAGACACACCATTCAGCGTTGCCCTTCCTATGCGTTCAAAAGCGTGTACGAGGCTACTAGTCACTAGATCATCCGCCCGCTGAGAGGGCTTCCTCAATAGTCTGGAAGATTGAAAATACCTTGTCCAGCCTAGCTAAATTGAGAACCCTCATCGCTGCCGGGCTAACATGCACCAAAGCAAAGAAGGCTCCTTTTGTCCGGGAAACCTGAAAAGCTTCGACTAAACTTGCCACCCCAGACGAATCGATATAGTTGACTTGCGACATATCAACCAAGACTTTGTCATGACTCTCTAGGCATTCTAGCAAGCCCTGGCGCACCTTCGGAGAAGTCTGCAAATCAACATCCCCTGATAGCGCAACAATATTCACACCGTCCTTTTCGGTTATATCTACCGTCATGCCCGCCCCTTTTTTGTCAGACTGGAGTTTACCTTGATCTATAGCCGTTTGGTCAATTTAAATAAATTACCTACACCTGGAGGTGGTTCTATAAAGATTGCTTCGTCCATAACAGATTTAATGAGGTGAACGCCCAGTCCCCCCGGGCGTACATCATCCAAATCACGTGACCTTATTTTTTCCTGGTCAACCGCATTCGCATAGTCCATCAGATGGACAACCAATGTATTTGCCTCCAAGATGAAGTCAATTGCGATGTCACCCGGTTCATCCCAGCCTTTATAGGCATGCCGAATGATATTCTGGCATGCCTCGTCCACGGCCAATACAAGGTCTAATTTCCAGGTATCATCTTTGCCGCAATATTCAGCAGCCTTCTCAGCACCCGCACGAATCATTTTTAGGCGGTCGGCTCTTGCCGGCACTCGAATACTCAATATTTGGCCAGACGATCCGCCGTCGGTCTGTGCAGGAAAAGGCATCGGTTTTACTTCCGAATCCGCTCCAAGAGCGTCGATGATGACCATAGTCAAATCATCGCGCAAAGACTGCCCGGGAAGGCGAACAGCACTAGTAATAGAGTGAAGTTGTTGATCAAGTGTTTCTTGAGCATGATCCAAAATTAGTGCTCGAGCCCCGTCATCACCCAACATTCCTCCACCAAAAGCTGTCGCTTCTGTAAGACCGTCAGTAAATATATACAATGTTCCCCCGCGCAAATTTATTTCCTGCGAAGGGTAACCATCGGGTCCGTTAATGCCTGGCGCTATACCGAGAGGCGGTGCTTCTGCCTCAAATGACTGAAAGGACTTTCTATCTTTGTCCAGCAATAACGGTGGCTCATGTCCTGCATTAGCCATGGTAATATTACCACTAGACGGATCAAAAAGTCCGCCTGCCATTGTCACAAAGAGTCCATGAGTGCCCGTCTCACAGAGTTCATTATTGATAGCGTCGAATAAGCGACCCGGATTTTCTGTGCCCTTTGCAAGACAGCGGAAAAGGCTGGATGTCTTGGCCATGAGCAATGCAGCATTCATTCCCTTGCCCGACACGTCGCCAACGTTGAACCAAATGCGCCCATCCGGCAAAGGCAAAACATCGTAAAAGTCGCCGGATACACTTAGCGCAGCCATATTAATGCCATGGACTGGAAAGTCTGGGTCCTTATTGGGGGGTAATAGCTGGCGCTGAATCTGAGCCGCTAATTCAAGCTCATGTTGTTCACGCTCCTGTCTAACCACTTGCTGTGTAAGTCTGAAATTATGTATTGCGAGCGCTGCAGCCCCCGCGAGTGTTTCAAGTAGCGTTAGGTCTTCTTGCTCAAATAACTCATCTCCACCGGGCTTGTTGATAATTTCAATACATCCAAGACATTCTTCGCCAAGCGACAAGGGCGCACATATTATAGACTTGGTTGTAAATCCAGTTTGCTCGTCTACCATCGAGCCAAAATCTGCATCTTGAGAAACATCACGGACCATTTGACCAGAGCGATCTTGATAGCATCGCCCAACAATGCCGGCATCAGCTGGAATCTTAAGTCCTGTAATGTCCACAGGCCCAAAACACGCCGAACACACTAGCTCGCTACCGTCATCGGAAAGAAGAAAAAGTGAGGAGGCCTGGGCCCCTACATACTTAGTAATGCGCTCTAGCCCTGTCTTAGCCATGATGTCAGCGTCTCGTGTTGCTGTAAACTCACGCGTCATCTCTGCGATCAAGCCAAGGTGCCCCTTGACCTCACCTTCTTCCGCTACAGCAGCCTTAACAAGGCCATCAATTCCTTTCGACATGGAGCCAACTATGTCAGGATCAACACAGTACGTAAATCGTGCGGTGCACGTATATTCAAAGTCAGGCTAATTAACATTCGCATCTTTGAGCCGCTGGAAAAAATCCAGATACGCACTAGCAACCGATTGCTCTGAATAGTCTTTATCTGCCTTCGACTCGCCACAAATCAAGAGTTTGCGTGCTAATTTGCCGTCCTTTAATATCCGAAGAATCGCAGCAGTCATGTCTTGGTAATCGTCCACATTAACAAGAAGTCCGTCTTCTTCATGGTTTATCAAGGATGAGGGGCCTGCCGACCTTGTTGCAACGACAGGAATACCGTTAGCCCATGCATTGACGACAACATTCCCAAACGGTTCATGCCGCGACGGCACAAGGCAAACATCGGCAGCTTTGAGCAGTGCTTCACGATCATGTCTCCAGCCCAAGAAACGCACGCGAGATTGAATTTCTAGAGAATGGGCTAATTTCTGCAGCTCTCTCTCTAAGGACCCCTCGCCTGCGATCCACAGCACCATCTCAGGAATATCTGCAACTGCCCGCAAAGCAATATCAATAGCCTTAGAATCTTCTAGACGAGCCAGGACCAAAGCAACAGAGGATGATTCTGGGGTCGATAGACTAGCTTTCGAAACCGGCGCAACATCTATCTTCGGGGAGAAGTTTGTAATGCAAACAACTTTCTCAGGGTCCCAACCCTGTCTAATACAGTGCTCAACCAAAATGGGAGTATTGCAAATCAGGACATCGCAATTGCTATAATACTTCAGATCATAGTAGCCACCGAGACGACCCACGTTAATCCATGGCCCGTGTTGCAGCAGATTGGCAGCCCTGCTCATCCAGGCTAGAACAATATCTGGTTTCCACCTTCGCAAGAAACGCCTAATTTTATAGCCAGAGGTAAGATCAAGTGGCCCGCCCATACGTGCAGTGGAATAAGTACATGAAGTAGCATCTAGCCGCGCTAGACGGTGCGCATAAGAACGCGTAATTGCGTGCTGATTGACACCCTGGCACGCTAAAGCATTAACTAGATCAACAAAAAAAGTTTCGGCTCCGCCGTATCGACCGCCTGCAATGATATGTGTAATACGCATAAGACCGACTTACTGTACCCCATTGAAGGGTTGGCGTAATAGTTAAGGTGAGGGTCAAATTTTTTAATGTTCGACAGAGTGCCAGGGAACCTTGATGTCTAAGCAACCTTTCTTGAGGGATTTACGATACCGCTGGGAGGCTTCATTGGCCTATATAGCCTTTGGATTATTCCGTCAAATGCCAGTAGCCTGGGCCTCAGCTTGTGGCAGTTACCTCGCTCGCCTTTTAGGGCCACTGAGCCGACCGCACAAAACAGCCAGAAAGAATTTGATACACGCTTTTCCGGAGATGACAAATAGAGAAATAGCCGCCATTCAATCGCAGGCCTGGGAAAATTTTGGCCGCGTAACAGCTGAATATGCAGTGCTTTCTCGGCTTAGGGATAATCATGAAGACTACCCTATTGAAGTTTATGGCAAAGAGCACCTACAGGCCTTAGCCCAGGACAACAAACCAGTGATTATTTTCTCCGGACATATCGCTAACTGGGAGGTGCTGCCAATCATTGCAGCCCGAATCGCCACGCCGCCAGCCGTCGTCTATCGCGCACCCAACAACCCATATATAGAGAATTTGCTGCAGTCTTGTCGGGGATTATCGCCTTCCCAACACATCCCAAAAGGGCATAGCGGGGCGCGCCGTATCATCCGAGAAATTAGGAATGGTGGCATAGTGGGCTTGCTGATTGATCAGAAAAGCAATACCGGGTTACCGGTTCCCCTATTCGGGCGAAACGCTATGACCGGTGATGCGGTTGCAAGGATTGCTATACGCCTGCGATGTCACGTGCTACCCGCACGGGTTAAGCGAATTAAGGGGTGCCATTTCCGAGTGACCTTCGAAGAGCCCTGGACTATCGAAGAGTCAGTGCCAACGAAATCAAATGTCTTCAACCTACTAAAACGAATGAACAACCACCTTGAGTCTTGGGTGAGAGAAGACCCTGGCCAATGGCTCTGGATGCATAACCGCTGGCCTAAAGACAAGCTTACATCGTGAAAAAGAAACATTTCACCGGTATTTGTATTCCCTGTCCATTGTGCCAAGACAATCGGTACTCAGTTGTCAGCGAATTAGACCGAAATGGTGGTACATTGCGCACAGTCCTATGCCGCCAGTGTGGACATGTGTTCACTAATCCACGGCCAACGGAAGAGGAGATGAATAGCTTTTATCAGGGCCATTACCGGGCTTCTTACAAAGGCGTCATTAGGCCAAAACTTAAACACGTATACCGGGCTGGGCTTCGTGCTTTGGAACGCGTCTCAGATTTAGAGCCATATTGCAATAAGGGCATGCGTTTTCTCGATATTGGCTCAGGCGGAGGAGAATTTGTCTATCTCCTGCATTCTCTCGGATACAAGGCGGTGGGTATCGAACCTAATAGAGGTTATGCCGAGTTTTCCCAGGCCGAATATGGATGTGCCATCAAGATCGGTAGCGTGGAAGACATCGCCAATGGAGAACAGGCCTTTAATATCATTACTTTGCACCACGTCCTTGAGCATTTGATAGACCCTGTTGCTGTTCTCAAGCGTATTGCAAGCATTCTTCCTGACTCGGGTTTGCTTGCTGTCGCGGTGCCTAATGTCGAAGCGCAATACCACGGACCACGGCGCCAGTATCATCTCGCACACCTACACACTTTTTCTATAGAAGGCTTACTTGGGGCGGGACACCGCGCAGGCCTAGAGGCCGTTAAAACAATGCTGCAACCTGAAACGCAGCACATTTCCGTAATTTTTAGGAAAGCTTTCACGCACATTGAGGTAAGCTTCAATCATAGTGTAGCTTTACGGATTGAGGCCAGCCTCCGCTCATACACGCCTTTGCGAGATACTTTTTCTAGTCGCCCGTACCGGAAGCTATGGGCCAATATCACACGTCCTATCCGGGAACACACAGCGATGCTGAGACATGGTCGTCCCAACCATGCTAAGCTTCTGCTTGACCGGCTCTTTGAGAAGAGGGTCAATGAAGCGTCCCTTAATGAATGATAGGGACAACTCCAAGATCTAAAAACCCGGCATGGGACACGCTAACCTAACAGGAATTTATTCCTCTGGCGCCACCATCAAACTCATGCCATCCAGCTCGTCAGTCAAAATTACTTGGCAGCTTAGCCGGGAGTTGGCTGCTTTATAGCTTTCCGTTTCCTCGACCAATTCCTTCTCATCGTCAGACATCGCTGGTAATTTTCTAGTCCATTCGTCATCGATAAAGACGTGACAGGTTGCACAGGAACAGCAGCCACCACAGATTGCTTCCACGTCCATATTGTTGTCGCGTAAGATTTCCATAAGAGTTGAACCAGATTTGCTCTTTATCTCGTGCTTATCACCCGCGCGGTTAATTACATGAATGGTCGCCATAGGGTCTCAAACTCCGTTCAGTGTGAGGGATTCAAGTGATCGGGTCGGCTGGTACCTCAAGGGGCGCCGTGAGGCAACCCCTTTACCATTCTTACTATAGTGGACACAACTGAATGAGAAGGTGCTTTCGCATGTTGGGTACTCTATATTGGTCTATTAACAGGTAGAAAAATCATGGTTGATATGGTGGCACTTTTATTGTCACCATTAGCGAGCTAGTCATTACGATAGGCTTACCTCATGCCTGAAAAATTCTGTGGCATGGACAGGCTTGCCGAGACGCTTTTGATATCGATATCGATGTCAATTAAATAGAGAGAAAAAAGGCGATGGCGAATACTCTGCCCCCAACCTATGACCGTACTGGCCGACATGCCCTTACACCGGAAGTTAATCATGACGAATTAGCGCGGTTCAACTTTCTCACCAACCTTAACGTACATTTGGGTCAGAGCGTTTCTCCAGGCAATCGCACTGCGTATGAAAAACGAGTTAAGCCGGCGTTTAAAAAGGAGAAAGGTCGAGAACCTCAAACACCACAAGATTTGCGCAAAGCAATGCGCAAAGACCCCTACTATCAGTTTTGGGCTGCCTTGCGTCGTAATACTATGGAACAGCGGCAACAATCAGGGCGTCATGTGGTTTTGCGTCAGCTGAGCAACCTCATCCAGAAAGCGAAGTCTTTCAACGATGGAAAAGAAACACTGAAGTTGAGAAATGGACTGCGAGTGCCCCAATATCTCGCACAGGTCGACAACCATTGCATGCCGGGGAGTTACTACACCGAGATTACTCAAGACGATATTCTCGCTGGCGCCAATTATGAAGCAGGATTATTTATCACCACTGCAGGCTCCATGTCATCAAAAGGCGATGGTGGTGGTAGGTCTATCGTGAATTTTGTTAAAGAGAGTTATCCTGAATTTAGTCCCCGGCGAATCCTCGACCTAGGGGCCGGTATAGGCGTCAATACATTGCCGCTAGCAGAAGCCTATCCAGATGCAAAGGTCGTCGCTGTGGATGCCGGCGCACCAATGGTCCGATGGGGTCACGCCAGAGCCCAGGCCATGGCATATACCAATGTTGAATTTGTACACGCTGACGGTGACTATCTTGATTTTGAGCCAGGTAGTTTCGATTGGGTGCAAACAACAATGTTCTGGCACGAGACCTCAACCGCTGCGGTAAAAAGTATGATGAAAAAAATTCGCACCCTAATGGCACCTGGGGCTTTATTTCTTAATGTTGAACAGCCTAATTTTACGCCAGATACTCCATTATACGACCAATTCACGCGTGACTGGGATGCCTGGTATAACAACGAGCCCTTCTGGTCGAAACTGCATGTCATGGACGTGTTTGAACTAATGAAGAGTGCAGGATTTGAAGCTAGCAAACTGTTTGATGGCGGTACTGAGGCCGATATTGAACGGGGTCAATTTCAACCCTGGTCAAGCACGCTATCACGTCATAAACCAGAACTCAGAGAGTCTGGTGACATTGAGCACAATGCCTATAAAGGTGAGCGCTGGTACCTATTCGGTGCCTGGACATAGAGAGAATAAAGGATCGCATTATGACGGAGATTGATGTCAACAAACTAGCTAATGCAAAATCCAAAGGAAAGCGCCCCTATTTCTTCGATGACCCTGCGGTTGAGAGAGTTCTATCTATAACCATGGCGGTAGCAACTGAACTTGCTGTCACTAGGGAACGGTTAGACACTGTCGAACGATTGTTGGAGGACGGCGTGCCTGTTACTAAGGCCAATATTGACTCTTATCGACCCGATGACGATGCCTCAAAAGAGCGTCAGCAGTGGCACGCAGATTATATCTCTCGGATCCTCCGGATCATTCACCAAGAACTGGAAGCCATTGAAAATGAAAGTCTAAACAAAGACTCCGAGAAACTAGCTGATGAATATGCCTCCGCCTAGAGATAGCAAATCAAGAGATATTCAGCAGAATACGGGCCGTCTCCTCCGGAGCGGTGATCATGAGGTCATGCCCAGTATCTATTGTCAGATAGTTCCATTCTGCATCAGTTGCCACCATCTCTGCGACAGGGTCAGTGCCATCCGTGAGCATCCGGTCATTTTGTAAACAGCGGATAAAGGTCTTTGGGACACCCGCAGGCCCGCCATTCTCGTATTGAACAGTCTCCATCAATGTCGGCAGCGGGTGCTCAACTAATCTGCTTTTGACCCAGTCGTATCTCGGATGTTCCTCAGGTATACCCAGAAATTTCATGCTTCCGATTGGCATCAAGTAACCATCCTTTGCCGTTTGCGCACGTTCTTCGCCAACGCCAGGAGGTAAGAATGACCTTCCATTGGTTGCTAATACGGCATCCAGGTAAACAATATGACTAAGTCGTTCCTTCGCCATATCGGCGACTACACTTACCACATGGCCAGCATATGAATGCCCAACAAGTATGATATCTTGCAAGTCTTCAAACACCATTAGTTGCACTATATCTGTGGCATGAGTGGTTAGATCAACGCTTGGGTGCCTCAAGTGCACCCGATCACCTAGTCCAGTAAGGGAGGGCGTAAACACCCGGTGACCTGCACTTTCAAGGAGCTCACGAACATCCTGCCAACACCAGCCGCCATGCCAAGCGCCATGGACGAGAATATAGGTCTTTTGATGGGCGGAAACGCCAGCACTTCCGGAAATATTGGCCGCCAATAATGCAGCTGTTGAGGAGAAGAAAAGATCACGCCTAGTCATTACTTAACCTTCAATTCATATACGATACAATCTACAGAATACATGATCTGAAAGACTTCCAAATCGAGCCTGCCGAGGTGAGCTAAGTTCCCTACTCCAACAAATCAAATTCGCTAAAATTCATAACATCTTGTACGGGAGCATATCCTGTCACATTAGGAGCAAGACCATCAAAATCTACGCCTTGCCATAGGATAATTGCGGGGGGATCTGCTCGTTCATGGGCTAAAACTGCATGATAAAAGGGTAGTGCCGCCTCCGCAGAAACCTGATCACGCGCGCGCTCTAACAAAGGCAATAGTTTTACATCGCAATGATATGGGCTCCGGTCGCTTAGAATGCCTTGGCATACTCGGTGTCGGTATGCATTCAAAGGATCAGGC
This sequence comes from Rhodospirillaceae bacterium, assembly GCA_045564915.1. Classification (GTDB taxonomy): domain Bacteria; phylum Pseudomonadota; class Alphaproteobacteria; order Rhodospirillales; family Rhodospirillaceae; genus JAQWRV01. The sequence goes on along the minus strand of JBJLGL010000011.1, from coordinate 265,954 downwards.
CCTTGGGTATACAGACTTATAAGATCTCCCTTAGCCTTACCAAAAAAGAGGTCCTGTGTGTTTTGAAAAGCTGGTTTAGTGCGCAACTCAAGTCTCACTCCAACCCGGGCAAGATCAAGTGCGACCTGCTGAAAATAGAGAAGATCATTAGCCCCACGCGAAGCTACAGTAGCAGTAACGTCAATACCATCGGGATAGCCAGCCTCCAGCAGGAAAGATCTGGCTTTCTCAGGATCATAAGGATAGGGCAAGAGCTTTGCGTTGTAGCCAAAAGCACCGGGGTACGCAATTTGCGATACAGGAACAGCGGCCCCTTGAAGAAGCGTGTCAATGATGGCCTTCCGATTCACCGCATAATTCATAGCTAAACGAATACGAGGGTCTACCACTGGCCCTCCATTAACAGTAAGAAACGCGAGAAATTGTACAGTCGTCATGTTACGCAACACCAAACGACCGCCCTCAGCTTCCAGAAGAGATTTGTCGTCAGGGCCGAGCCCGAGGACAAACTGTACTACACCTGAGAGGATCCCCTGAAGCCGTGCTGTTTGATCAGGTATAGCAATAAAGTTAAGCCGATCAATCTTAGGCGGCCTCCAAGATTCCTTGAAAGCAAGCATCTCAACCCTGCCCTCTGTCCATCTCTGAACCTTAAAGGACCCAGTGCCTACCGGATTGCTTTGGTATTCTGACCTAGGCTGCGTCTCCCAGGCCTCTGGTTCAGGAATACGCCAGACTGAAGCGTGAAGCGGAAACAAGGCATCCCTCTGGTTAAGGACTACCTCAACCGTCAAATCATCGACAGCACGTGCATATTTTATCTGATAGAGAGTAGTGCTGATTGTCCAAGTGCCTGCATCAGGAGCATTACGCATGTGCTCGACAGATCGGACAATAGCATCAGAGGTGAATGGCACCCCGTTTGAAAACACAACGCCTTCCCTCAGAATGAAGCGCCAAGTTACTGCATCATCGCTCTTCCATTCAACCGCAAGGCCCGGCCCAATTGTTCCGTCATCTTTTATGGTAGTTAGCGTATCATAGAACGCTAGCAACGGCATCACCGCTGGCATTGTAATTGCCTGATATGCGTGGCCACGATTTTGGCCTATCAAAGATGTGCCGACTGTTATGCTCTTTTCGTTGGCGTATCCAGCAGAATTAAAGTTAATTAAGCTAGCAGCTAGAACAAGAAAAATGGAATAGTGACGAAACATTTATTGGCCAAATTCTCATAGTTTTGCCTCACTATGAACCTTGATTTACTAGTGATCATAGACTTTCGAGGCTGATGCAGCGATAGAGGATACTCTTGCTATGCTAGGGTTACGTTCCGGTCTTAGCAACACGAGGAGCATAAATTGTTTGATCGACTTAAATTAGTTCTGCTGGCACTCATAGCGGCTGCATCATTGGCTGTAACTTCGCTCAATAGCCAGAGTTTAGCCATTCGTAATACCACATTAATTGATGGCACTGGAGATGAACCAAGATCGAATGTTACTGTAATAGTAGAAGACGGCAGATTCACTGCCATTAGCCCCTTAATCATCGATATCCCAGAGAATATAAAAACAATAGATGGTGCCGGAAAGTATCTTATCCCCGGCCTGATGGATGTACACGTTCACATCCCAGGCAACGCACTACTCGGTCGAGACGGCGCTATACTACGCCCAGAGAATAGAGGCCTTGGCATAAGCACCCTACATAGTTTCCTCTACAGTGGAATTACAACGATTTACGATGCAGGGAGTAATGCAGATTACATTCTAGCTTTAAGGGCTGATGAAAGATCTGACAATATACTAAGCCCGCGTATTTTCGCCAGCGGTAGCTCGGTAACCTTTCCGGGCAGTTGGGGAGCAGGGTTTAACTCAACACTTATTGATCGTTGGCCAGATGGCAAAGTTGCCCTAGACCGTAATTTTGCGCGTAATCCGGACCTGCAGAAGATTACTTATGAGAATTTTGGCGCAGGAGCTAATGCCTGGGTCCCATCGTTTCCAGATGACGTCATCACCAGTATAATTCAATACGCTAAGCTGAAAGGTGTGCGGACAACCATTCATATTTCAGACGAGGCACATGCCCGCATCGCTCTAGCCGCCGGCGTGGACACCTTTGCCCATCCGGTTGCTGTTGGGAAAATATCTAATAGCTTTATCCCATTGATAGCCAAGAGCGCAGTGGTCGTTGCCTCAACCCTAGCCGTATTCGACAATATTGTTAAGATTGTAGAGGCACCTGATTTTCTAGATAGCGAGCTTTTCCGGGCGGTTTATACTAGTGCGCAGATCGAAGATATGAAGTCCAACATGGGCGCCCGCTATGCGTCTCTTGGCTGGGATAGCTGGTTTAAGACTACACTCAGCTACTCCATGGAGAATATTAAACTTCTGCATGATTCTGGTGTTACAATTGCCCTAGGCACAGACAGAGCCATCGGCCCACTAAGCCATCGGGAGCTTGAAATCTATACAGAAGCAGGAATATCCCCACTGGATGCTATCACTATGGGCACCCTCAATGCTGCAAAATATCTAGGCAAGGAAGCGGAGCTAGGTACCATTGAGCGTGGCAAAATAGCCGACATGGTTTTACTGAAAAAAAATCCCTTAGACGACATCCGCAACACCCAGCAGATTGCTGCAGTCTTCAAAGGTGGCGTAGAAATAGACCGGGATACACTTCAGATTCCCCGCAATAGAAACTCAAATTAACCCGGCAGAGTGCGCATTATCACACTCCTGGCTCTTTACGCCAGCCAGGATAATCTGCATCTAACCGCCTACGCAATCGGTCAGGCATAATGTCGGAGGAGTTGACTTTGGTGCCTAGGAGTTGCCATGTCGTCAGTCCCGGTTCCTGGCCCATTTTCATCCAAGGCATCCAAGGTGCAAGATTCTGAAAGTGCAGCGTTGCCGGCATGAATGTAAGACTCTTATTTTGCAAGTCCACTATTTGCCCAGTGAAAGCCGCTAAAGAAGTCAGAGTAATTATCGGGCCAGAGTAGCCCAGAGGGTCATCGGCCTTATTGCGAGGGTTTGGAAATGTTGTAACCATGTTTTCAGTCACCCACACTTTCTCATCAAATACTTGGGCCTCGACTTTGCCGGTAAATTCTACCTCCACTTCAGCTTCTTCTGAACCCGAGACGCCATTGGGCCCGACTACGATAGACTGGTTTGATTTATAGTGACTCGGCGAACAGCTTCGGCCGTTCAAAGGATTAATCCATTCATCCGCAATGTCATCACTGACCGGATCGATAAAGTACCCTGCTTCGGCCATAGTTTGATCGAAGCGCCCATCCTCTCGCCTAGCTAAACGATTAAAACTAAACCCTTCGATCTTAAGCACTCGCTCTGCCACCTCATCGGCACGCTTCGCAAAAAAATTACCTCGGTACCACCACATGCCAGGCGTGCCATCTAAATTTCCACGCATCCGTGCGTAGGCCGTGATTACATTGTCACGATTTGATAGGTCAAAATTATGACCTGCCGCAAATAATTCATCGGCAGCAATTGCGGGAACGGCTGTAGTGAGTGCAGCAAGGGCTTGGCGACGTGTGGTCATCATTTTTAGTCCTTAGGATCGAAAGTGACTATGTCTTCGAAAAAAATATCTTTAATTTAACAACCGAGAACAAATTGTTATTTTTTAGCCGCCTTGGTTACTTTTGGTGTCGAGATTGAGGCACGTGATAATGTCTAAAAGATTGCGTAAACTATAAGAACATATCACCGCCGTTTGGACTAATTACCTGACCGACGAAGTGCTTGGCGCCATCGGATGCCAGAAAAACGTAACTGGGTACAATATCATCAATGTCCGCAAGGGTCCCGAGCGGGATGCTTTGACGAATGCCTTCTAGGATCTCCCCTGGCACGTCTTCTAGCATAGCGGTACGAGTCGCTCCTGGTGCCACAGCGTTTACACCAACCCCTTTGGGCGCAGCTTCCAAGGCCAGAGTACGTGTGAAAGTAACGATAGCACCCTTGGCCGCAGTATAATGCGCAAATCCCGCCGCACCTAGGTAAGCCAGCTGGGATGCAGTATTGATAATTCGCCCAGCTCCGCGCTCATACATGTGGGGCAAAACGTATTTACAGGAGAGAAAGGTGCCGCGCATATGCACTGCAAAAACCTCGTCCCAGATATCTGGGTCAATATCTTCAACAGGCGCAGCACGGGCAATCCCAGCGTTATTTACCAGAATATCGATACTACCCAGAGACTCGATAGCCTCCCCAACCATGGCTTTAACTGCAAGAGCGTTAGCGACATCTGCCTCTAGTATGATCGCTGTGCCGCCTCCCTCTTCAATCCCAGCACGGAGGGCTTCGGCCTCATCCCTAGCTTGAGTGCATGGATAATTTATAGCGACAGTCGCACCCTCAGCAGAAAAAGCTCGCGCCACACCAGCGCCAATACCTCGGTTAGCACCTGTGATAAGCGCAGTCTTGTTTTCAAGTTGAAGCATGATTCTTGATAACCTCTATAAGATTCCACGAATGATAGTGTTAGGCAGAAAGGACTCATCAAAGCCCATACCGCGCGGCGGTGGATAGCCCATACGCAATATAATTAGGTCGAGCGAGCGGCTAATCCAAATACGCACTTTACCACCACCATCTAGATAAAAAATGTCTCCCACGGCAAATGGCTCAGAATGGGTGTTAGCAAATTCTAGGGGCATGTCCGGATAATACGGCCGAAACTGACGGAATTCACGGTCGATCCATATTTGAAAGCCATAGTTAGGATTAACCTTAGATCCGGTCAGCATCTGATCAACCCAGCCCTCTGGAAGAAGCTGGCTGCCATCTGGCAACTTTCCATCTTCTTTAAGTAAATGCGCGATACGCATCCAGTCAGCGGGTGCGGAAAGGTAACAGCAATATGAAATGATATTGCCTTTAAGCCCATCTAGACGCAATGCCCCGCGCTGGGCACCTAAAGGCTTCCATAATTTCTCCCCAAGATATTGGGCAAAGTTCTTACCCGTAGCGCGGTGAATAATCATTCCAGCTAGCTGCGTGTTAGGATTATTGTGAGCGAAAGTTACTCCTGGCTCATTCTCCAACTGGAAAGACAATGTAGTACCATTGATATCTGAGCCTTCCACAAGCTGCATACCCTTGGACCAGGGCTGTCCAGGGTTGTCGAATGTTGTTTGAAGTCCAGTAGTATTTTCAAGCACCTGACGTACAGTGATCTGACCGCGTGGATCACCAGACCATTCCGTTAGATACCTCTCTACTGGATCATCAAGACTTTCAATATCTCCATCGGCCACAGCAAAGCCCATTAGAATACCGTGCAGAGTTTTTACCCATGAGTGAGAGCTAATAGCGGAAGTTTCGTGAAATCCTTCCATATAGGCTTCGTGAATAATTTCACCACGGTGATAGATCATGAAGGCTTGGGTTTCACGCTCCATGGCCCAGTCTGTTGCCGCCTTTAATGCTTCGATAGAGATAGTCTTTACATCAACTACACCGGCACGAGGAAAGAATGGCCGCTGGCCCCCATCAACCAGTATCATCGGGTTATACCAGTCCTGCGGCTGGCGAAAGGCAGTATTGTCCGGCTGATCGCGCATCCGCCTCCAGAACTGAAAGTCTTGTTTTTGTATTTCGGCGACCCAGTCATATTTCTCCTGAATCTGTTCAGGCGTCATGTTCAAAGGTCTACCACTCTCAGAAAGGTGCGCATCAGCGTAAGCCTGAGTTGCAAAAAGGATAAATGCCGCCACAAAGCCGCTGGAAAATTGTATTTTCATGTATTATCTCCCTGTTGTTTTCTATGCACATGCTTTAGGGGCTTGGGCCCAAAGGCCAGAGATATTGTGAAGTTTTATATAGTGATCTGCGGTACTTGTTTAGAACGTGGTATGATTGGTAGGCGGGTTTGGGAATCCAGGATTGATAAAGATTTGAGGACCATCGCCTGAAAATAGAGAATAGAGTGAGTCATTACGCTTATTTTGCAAGGCCAAATATTTTTTGTGCTTACTAGTGGATAGGCGGGTGTACTCCAGTTAAACTTCAATCTAAGTCAGATAATTGTGAACGACTTTGATACCTGGCATCACCCAAGATGTTTCCCAACGGTAAGCGCCGAGTAATTTGACTGGTTGGAGTTTACCAAGCTCTTCATTATCTGCTGTCGCGTTAAACTTGAGACTAGCAGAACCGCGCCTGAAATTCTGCCCAGTTGAATCTGTTAAAAGCATTTGTGTCAGATCGTGGACCAGCGGCTTGCCAGTTGGGGGAATATTGAAGTCTGGAATATGTCGCTCCGATAACAGTGGCATAGTACTGGTAAAGAAACTCATATCAGTAGCTTCAATATGTTCTTCCATAGTGCTCTCAATATGAATTAGCTGTTCGCCGTTACGTGATAAAGTTCGTGAGATTGGTGAACCTAGCCCGCCAGTTCGGTCAGAGTCTAATCTGGCAAACATAGGATGTACTCCATTATCGCAAAACTCGGCCTGTTTAGCGCAGGTTCCGATAAGCCAACTAAGAATTATTAGCCAATCACGATCACACCATTGGTAGGCACTTATTAGCCGCGGCTCGCCCTTAAACAGACCAGGCACCGCAATGACGCAAACATTGTAATGGGTGCGGTGCGGATTTCTTATGGTCGCATTAACTGTTTCATCAGTAGGATGAACATTGAGATTAGGCGTCCAGAGAAAGGCTTCGCCGCGACGGTCTGGATTAGGTACCATCGGCGGGGGGAGATAAGACTCTAGCACTTCAGGATCAGCACAGAAATGTACGAGCATCTGATCAGCAGCAAACCGCCATGGTAGCGGCGGCAAAGTAGACGCCTGGCCTTGAGGTGAAAATGGACGGGTAAACCCTTGGCGCATTGCGGCCTCCTATTATTTTACGAATGCGATTATGAATCGGTGCTAATCAGGTGACAAATCCCAGAACATATATTGTATAATGGAGCCTAGTCAGCCCAGCATGAGTCAAATGCATCTTGATTTCGAGAAAACTACACCCTCAGTATTATTCCACCGGAGCTGATTTCTGATTGCTTTGAAGTTCCTTGTTGTATTTCTCAATCTGCTGATCTGTAGCTTTGAAGTGACTCTTCTTAAAGTCCTCTTGGCTATTTTTTACCCATTCGTTTGATTCTTTGCGTTTGATATTATGATTCTTGAAATGAGGAAAAACATAGCGCGCCATCATTTCATAAGATTTGTGCTTAGCTGGTGTATCAGCCCAGCTGTGGTCCGTTGAAAGAAAGCAACCAAAGCCGCCATCAGACGATTCCCAGATAGTTTCAATTTGACGAATAACATCATCAGGAGTTCCGATGGCAGCATGGCCTGTATCCATCAGGTGGCCGACAGGGTCACCACGCCGTTCGGGAGGCACCATTGGAAGTACAGCTACGTCTTCAAAATATTGAACCCAATCTTCTATTCCAAATTGTACATCCTTTATGGCTTGCTCTTTCGTTTCAGCAATATGAAATAGTCCGATCATTCGCCATTGGCTACGGTCCATCGTATTGCCATACTGAGACGCTATGTCACAAGCAATGTCCCAGTTAGTACCAGCAGCTTTCAAAGCTGGCGCTGCAGATGCACTCATTGATAAAAGGCCGGTACCAAGACGTCCGGCAGCGCGCGGACCAGAAGGTGACATCATCGATGCTGTAACCACCTCAATAGATTCGTTACTGTAGGGCCGCAGTTGGAGACGGGCGTCTTTCAAAGTGTACCAGCTAGTTTCGTTGGTAACAGTCTCGCCACGGAAAAGCTTTAGTATATCTTCTAATGCCTCTTCCATCATGTCGCGCTGCTTTGAAGTTTCGATACCCATCATCTTAGCATCGGACACTAATGCTCCCGGACCACAGCCGAACATGGCGCGGCCTTGAGTCATATGGTGGAGTTGCATAAAACGGTCCGCCAAAATCAACGGGTGGTGATAAGGCAGCGAGCTAACACCTGTGCCCAGACGGATTCTCTTGGTGCGGTAATGGGCAGCTAGGATCATAAACTCGGGGGTAGAGTAAAGTTCTGTTCCAGCAGAATGGTGCTCGCCGAACCATGCTTCATCGAAACCCAATTTATCCATATGTTCGATCAGGTCGAGATCACGCTCGAGGCAGAGTGTCGGATTTTCGTACACTGGATGGATAGGAGGAATAAATGTCCCGAATCGGAGCTTTTCCATAGTGGTCCTCAGGTTTAGTTATAGATAGTCATGACAGTGTGCATCAGACACTACGGAGAGTCCAAGGGGATCAGAGGCTCATTTGTAGACTGGACCCAATATACTTCTTACTTGGTTACTGAAATAAACGCGTTATATTTGTCAATCATATCGCGCTTCGATCTTGAATGGAATTGCCTAGATCCGTAGGCTTTGGTTCAGGCTCTTTGGGCGCACAAATTATAAGGAGAGACGCAAATGCACCGTCATACAGTTCTATTCAATCTTAATGATAACTCTGACGAAGAGTCTGTAATCACCACTATGAAGACGCTGGCTAATCTGCCGACAGTAGAGGCGATGATTGTGGAAGAGAATATTGTCCCCCCCGGCGATCATAGCCCTTACAAGTGGTGTTTGGTTGGAGACTTTGCGGACCAGAATGCACGTGACGCTTATGAGAAGCATGACAATCATGTAGATGTAATCCGAAATACCTTCCTGCCAAATGTTAAAGACTTCATTATGTCTGATGTGAATTTCTAGAATATTTAATCTCTGTTATCATCTAGGAAATCAGCATAGCCCGCCATGGTCATGCGATAGCGAAGGTGAGCCTCTGGATCCTGTGCAATAGCTAGCATCTTAGGAATCTCTTTTTCCATGCGCTCAGGACCATCACAGTCCATATCTAACCCACGTTCATGGTTGAAGTCTAATTGCAAATCTGTAGGCGGTTTCACAGCTGCTTCATACGCCGCGAGCCGAGAAGAAACCAGCGCTGCGTTTTTCATTTCACTAGGCTCTGGCAAATAGTCAAAAAGCTTTGCCGCTGCTCGGATACCGAAATTCATACCCTGTCCGCGGGCAGGGTGTACTGTGTGGCAGGCATCTCCGACAAGAACCGTAGTTCCTTTGACCCACTGAGCAGTTTCGCGACGGATGACGGGATAAAAACCAGCAATTTCAGTTTCAATGGCCTGAAGCGCTGGAGAACGGTCTGCAATTAAGCGCTTTCTTTCTAATTGATCTGATTTTCTCCAATGAGGAATATCAACTTTGTCGATGGCTAAGCCTATTTTCCACTGACCATGCATACGTGGAATACGGCTGACGCCACCATTTGGAGACATGTAAGAGGTAATTTCATTGCGCGGATCCTGCAACTCGCCGCGCGGACCGAACAAGACGACAAAGGGTCGCTCGTAGTCGTAGGTCTTAGCAATATTTAAGGCGCAGGCACCGCGAACACGTGACGCTCGCCCATCACAGCCAATAGTCAAATGTGGCTTAATGGCAACCTCTTTTTCATCTCTTGTTCTTAGATGTAATGTGGTGATGCCACCGCAGGCCTCGGGTCCGGTTTGGAAGTTCTTAGCGCTAGCCGGCCGGATTAACTTGTAATCGTAATCTGTATCAGCCAGCGATACATCCAGAGATGTAGTCGCAATCAGGTCATGATTTAGAACAAGGTAGTAAGGAAACGGAACTGGAAGGTCATCCATGCGGGATGTAAATATAACTTCACCATCAGTCGTGACCCATTTAGCACCAAGTCGCTTCTCTGCCCCAGCAGCAAAAAAAGCCTCGAGCAGTTCCCATTCATTGAGCGTCTCTACAACGCGGGGACCAAGGTGATCACCTCGCGCGGTATCCAGTGGCCGGCTTGACGCTTCAATTTGTACTACCGAATAGCCGCGACTGCGCAGACCCGCGCCAATTGTAGCCCCGGTAATGCCAGCTCCTACAATTAGAATGTCTGGCCTTAAGGTCTCAGTACTCATCCACACCCCTTATCAAGGGCTCTTGACTGACATTCATGGACTCAAATTGCAAGCACAGTGATCATCCTATCTAGCTATGTACGAATTCATGATAAACGTGCATGCCCGATGGGTCAGCCACTACCTATTGATTTATACTTCTGACCAATGACAACCGACAAAGTCACCTAGAAGCACAGACTATTTCCGAGCTATAGAGCCCGTAAATGGCAAGCCTTACAACCTTCGAGAATTCATATGCCCGGCCACTCTTTTGGCGTGCCACGGGCAAGGCCGTTGAACTGATCAAGCATGCGGCCTAACCAGTCATTAAGGATGTAATCGTCTTGGGCGAGCAGTTGTACTGGCGACATCATCCGTGCCCATAAAAACGCCGCTGTAACAATATAGTCAGGATACATCGGTACATTACCAGAAAGATACGGCTGATCGGCCAAAGCTGCGCGCAAGGGATTTAGATTGCCGCGGAAATTCATAACCGTTTCGTCACGGGCCTCTACCATCTGCTCTAGAGTCATTCCAAATCGTTTTTCACGGCTCTGCCTAAAGTAAGGTTGATCGTCTGGGTCAAGACGATCATGGATATCTTTGATGATAATGTGCAATAAGGGAAAAGAAATATTGCGCAGACCCCAATGCTGAAGAAAGAGACTAAAGCCCTTTAAGTCTGACTTTTTCCCATCGCCGAATACTGTAGGTAGTTTAGGATATTTATCCTCTAAATATAAGACAATATCCCAGCTGTCACAGACCCGCGCCTCGCCATCAACTATGATCGGGATAGTTTTGTACCCACCCCCAAACATTGATGGTATATCTACAAATTTCGTGGGCACCGTTTCGTATGGCAATCCCTTATGTGCCAAGGCAAATTGAGTGCGCCAACAATTAGAGGAAAAGCGCCGTCCATCGGCGCCAGCAAGGTCGAATAGTTTAATAGTCATTTTGACTTCATGATTATATCAGAAAGTTCTCTCTTTTATGAGCAGTCAAACACAACCAAGGCATAAGGTAGAAGTTAGATAATTACTGAAGCAAAGCCAAGTCTTGCTTAGCCAGAACTGGCGCTCAAACTATAGCTCTTATTTCACGACAATACTTATTGCACAACACATAGCATAGTTCTTGATCTCTTGTTTCTCTCAAATACGCTCCTTATGTTAGACCAATATCCCGAATGAGAGTGTCCGGCCGAAGTGTGTTTCACTCCGCTGGCCCTTCAACCTCTGTCTTTGAAAATGAAAGGCCCACCATGAGTGCAGTAAGAACAGGTGATACTGTGACTTTCCACTACACCGGCATGTTGTCGGATGGATCAACATTTGACTCCTCTATCGGACGAGACCCGATGGGAGCAAAGCTAGGAGAAGGGCATTTGATACCAGGTTTTGAAAATGCCCTATTAGGCATGAAAGCTGGTGATTCGAAATCCTTCACCATAACAGCGGCAGAAGCATACGGCGAAAGGCAAGCAGAATTGGTGCAAGTCTTTGAGTCGAGTGCCTTCCCAGAAGACACTGAAATTGAAGTGGGCCAAGTGTATGAAATGGTAAATCACAAGGGTGACCCCATGCCAATCACTGTTGTTGCAATTGAGGAAGAAAACGTCACGGTCGACGCCAATCATAGACTTGCAGGGCAGGACTTAACGTTTTCTCTGGAGCTTATTGAAATTCAGCAAGAATCATAAGTCTGATAGGTTTGGTTAGAGATGAAGAAACATTTTCCAGGTTTTTGTGCCGCCCTATTCTTTCTGTTGGGCGGAACGGCGCATTCTCAAACAGCCGACACCATAGTTGCCACTATTAATGGCACAGCTATTACATTCAGCGAAATTGTGGCTTTCCAAAACACCATTCCTTCCGCAGCTGAAATAGAAACTAAAGAAATCCTGCCACAAATTCTCAAGTTTTATATTGATCAGAAACTCGCGATCATAGCTGCTGAGAGCCGCGGCCTGGAAAATAAGCCAGAGGTAAAAGCCCAGCTGGAAAGGCTGAGAAACGAAACGCTGCGTCAGGCCTATTTACGGGAAGAAATCAAACACCGCGTTACACCCAATGCAATAGAAAACAGTTACAAAAAGCAGATGGAGACGGCAGTTCAGGAGCTCGAGATTAAAGCGCGACACATCTTGGTTGAGACCCAAGGCGAGGCAGAGGCCCTTTTGCTCGAGCTTTCCCGTGGTGTCGAGTTTGCGGCCCTGGCCCGCGACAAATCAATCGGTCCCTCTGGGCCACAAGGAGGTGATCTTGGCTGGTTTACTGCGGGAGTCATGGTCCCAGAATTTTCGCAGGCTGCTTTCGCGCTAGAAAGAGGCGAAGTAACCCTCTCACCGGTTAAAACAGAGTTCGGCTGGCATCTAATAAAAATTGATGACAGACGCTTAAAGCCGCTTCCAAACATGGAAGATATGCTGCCGAAAATCCGCGACCAGTTGGCCGAAGAGGCGGTAGAGGAGGCAATGCAGGAACTGCGCGGCCTGTCAGAAATTGTGATTATGCCGCTCAGCTAATAAAGTACAGCAGCAAGGAAATTAATGCTAATCGTGGGGCTCAGGCAACGTTTCGAATGCAACTAATCGTGAGTCTGCACTCTGCCAGCGTATATTGCGGAGTGCAGTATACTCTGGGGAGTCATAGAAGGCGGCGATAGAGGCCATATCAGGGAACTCAATAATAACTGTACGCCGCGGTTTCCAATCTCCTTCTAGTACTTCTACCGCACCGCCACGAGCTATGTAATGGCCGCCGTACTTTCTAACAATAGCAGGGTTAGCGGCTCGATATTCAGCGTATGCTTCTTGGTCAGTGACATCAATATCGGCTATAAGAAATGCAGGCATAGAATCTCCTGTTCACTCTCCGTTTCCAAGAAATTATTTGGGTGCCAATGAGTTGCCATCTCTATTTGATCTAAATTAAAGACTTGGAGTAGCTTAGTTCTGTACCACATAGAAGCAACAGCACCAAACACGCCAGTACTAGGACAATGGAAATGATTAGTACCTAGAAAACTACTCTATGACGAATGGGTTTATTCGGTTGCCAACTCCTGTATCACTAATTCATCAGGATATTAGCTGGGCTATTCTTGATGAGATCAGACTTTTTTTTGGGTATGCCGAAAGGAAGGCCAAGCATGTATTTCCCATAGGCAGCCATATTTATGTCCCAATTGACGCCTACTTGCGAGGCCATTACAGACAAGTCTCGCCAATGACGCTGAACGGGATTAGTGTCGAAGATAGCAGTTGCACCCATTTGAGTAACAAGACGCTGTACAGAGTTGTAGCAAAGGCGTGTCATGTACACTCTGTCTCTGTTGATCTCTGCGTTTTCTTGGTCGGTGAGAACGTGGCGTTTTAGGCCCGCGGTGTGCAGAGTATTTGTAATTTTATCAAATAGCATGCCGGCACAATCTAATTCAGCTGCTGACTCAGCTAGGCGTACCTGCACAGTTTGCTGCACTGCGGCTGCAGCACCGGTCATCGCACCGATACGTTTCTTGGTAGCTGACAAGTAATCATTATAGGCGCCTTCGGCACAGCCCAGCACAGGACCAATCATCCAGTTCGTAAAGTAAGGCATGAATGGAAGGTCGAATAGATAAGCGTCCGGCGCCAGCTGGGCCCCCGGGGGATTGATACCAAAGGACATGTTAGATGTCACAACCCATTCATCTGCAACGAAATGTTTCTCAAACCTGATGTTCTTGGATCCTGTGCCACGCATCCCAGCAACATGCCAATTGTCGTCTACTCGCACAGCGTCACGGGGTACAGTAGCACGAAAGACGTTAGGCGCAGGTGGATTAGGATGGTTGCCGCAGGGCCCAGTAACCATCACCCATGTAGCATAGTCAATACCGGAGCCGAAGCGCCATACTCCGTCAAGACAGTAACCTCCCTCCACCTTGGTAATAGTGCCTGTAGTCAGCGCCGAAGCAGTGGTAATGACCTGTCGCGCTCCACTCCTAAAGATTTCATCCTGGATTTCCTTGCCAAAGCGGGCAGCGATCGCTAGATGCCCTCCGACAACACTGATCATCCAACCTGTTGAAGCACAGCCATGTGCTGCAATGCGAGAGGTCTGAACGATGGCGGGCCAGTCCAATTCCAAGCCCCCGTATCTGGCAGGCGCAAACAACTGAAGCAACCCCGCGTCATAAAGTTCATCAATACTCTCTTTGGGTAATTTGCGCTCATTCTCGGTTTCGGCAGCACGCGCCCTAAAACCGGGCAATAGCGCTTCTGTACGAGCACAAATCTCTTCCATGCTTAACTTGGTTCTGGGGGCGCTGACGGTATCAGGCATTAGTGTGTCCCTAGTAGGTTTTGTTTCTCAAATATTGATGCCACCTAATGACTCAGGCCTGCTAATACCCTGCAGGTGTCATAGGATCGCGCTTTACAAATAGTTGCGTAATCATGCGCCATATAATCTTCGGCAGGGTCAGCCAGGCAATCCGTATGCCGTGTTTCTTATTGGTAAGCACCTTCGTCACAACGTATGAGGCAACGTCCTCAACAGTATCACCTAGCAGCATTAGAAATTTCTTTTGGCGACGTTCTTCGTGCGGCAGATCTTTGGTGCTACCGATGCCAAGATCGGTCATGACAATCCCAGGCTGGATATAGCCCACATTCACAGGTGTATCTCTCAGTTCCTTAACGGCACAGGCGGTAAAATAGGTCATAGCGCGTTTAGTTGTGCCGTAAATCCCAAGGCCTTCGCGAATCATGCCATCAGATCCAAACCCTTCCATGTTATAGATCCAACCGCCAGATTCCTGTAATTTCATTCCAGCGGTCGCCACCTGGGTACCATGCATAACACCCGTAAGATTAATGCGTACTACTGAGGCAATATCTTTTGGCGGCAGCTCAGCGAATTTAAGATAGCTATGTATTATACCGGCATTATTGATCCAGTAATTGACCTGACCAAATTCTTGCACCGCCTTGTCCCAGAGCGCCTGAACTGGAGCTAAATCGCTCACATCGCATTGCTGTCCAACCGCGCGGGCTTTCCCATGCGTATTAGTGTTTAAAGACGCTATAACCTTATCAATCGATGTCTGGGAGCGACTAGATACAATAACATTATGTCCACGTTTGAGGAATTCTCGCGCAAGGCCTAATCCTATGCCCCGGGTTGACCCCGTGATGACAGCTACAGCCATTATTTTTTCACATCTAGTCGTTGCGGTATGTAAACATAGTCGATCTCATTTGTTTAATCTAAGTTACCGAAATGCCCGGTGACTTAATTCTAACAATAACTGCAAATAGCAGGACAAAAAGGTTCAGGAAGCCAACAAAAACAAAAGGTCCCGATTTCATCCAGTCGTCAAACAGTACGCCGCCGACCGATGTACAGACCAAAATACCTAACGCGCCGCAGAGTGAAAACATGCCAACCACAGCGCCGCGTTCCTTATAAGGTGCTTCCTGCCCAACTAAAGCCTGCGACGCAAAGAACGCACTAATCTGTCCGATACCTAAAATAGCAAAAAGTGGAAGCCATGAGCGATCGAGCGGGTCATCAATGAGGCCCATGGACATATAACCAAAGGATGCCATTGCACTTCCAAAGATAGTCGCAGACACCCGGTTCACACGATCGATAAAGAAGCCCATAATGGGTGACCAAAAGAGTCCGAAGATTTGGGCCAGGATGAAGATAGTTGCCCCTTCCCGTGCAGCCTGACCAGGTTCCATACCCCTCTCAATACCGGCCTGAGTACCCCATAAGGTCAAGAATACGCCTATAATGACCAAATCCCCACGGGCGACAAAGGCAGAGCTATAAGCGAGGGCAATACGAGGGTTCCTCGCGTTTCTGAAACCAGCTCTGACGAGGTCCATGAGGGGAGGCTGCTCGTGCCTGCCCGCCGGCGTACCGCCTTTCAATCCTAAATGCAAAATCAGGGCAGATAGAACAAGAATAATAGCAAGAAGCCAGAAAGTGTAGGTCCCCGCTTCTTGACTACCATACTGGTTTTCGAACAACGGCAGGAGAACACGACCAAAAACAAAGGCAGTAAAAATGACACCAAGGGAATTGAATACTCCAGTCCAGGCAATCAGTTTACCGCGAGAATGTTCACGGGGATAATCCGCGCCTACTGTACCCAGCATGCCAGCAGCTGCGGCTGTTCCCACCGCATAAACACTTCTAGCGATAGTAAGGTCTGTAATGCTATCGGCAAGCGGGTAAAGAGCATAACCTAAAGCCATGGCTATCAGACCAAAGCAGAACAAGGGTCGGCGACCAACCTTGTCAGCTAGAACCCCAAAGGGTGCCGCTAAGGCGATAGTAATTATTTCGTTCCAGAAAGCTAGGTTGCCGGACAACACACCCTGTTCGTCCCTAGCAACGCCGAGGTTAGCGTTCAAAATAAAGGCTTGCCCTGTATTGACAAAGGTTAGGAACCCAATTGTAGCGAAGGACGCGTACATCAACGTCCAGCCGTTAGTAGTCGTAATACCTTCGGCAAGATCAATACGAATACCAAGCATGCGAATATAGGTGGGTTCTGCAACAATGGTCATAATAATGAGTCCAATAACTTTTGTGGTTAATGCCTTTCCAGTACCTCGTTGCACCCACACTGACTTTGGCAGGAATTCACTACTTTAGTCATGCTTTCTACTTCATCTCTCGGTAATAGCCACATCTGACCGCCCGGTGGTTAAAATTAAGACTCTGAATCTGGCTAATTACTGCTTTAGGTGCATAGATGCACAGACTGTCAATGAAATAGAATATATTATTGGCTTATGACCGGTTTATACTGGCGGATAAATTGATAGGAACCTAAAGCAATCATGCTAGAGCAAAAAACAGTGGTTGTTACGGGATCAACACGCGGCATAGGGCAAGGCCTTACAAAAGAGTTCCTTAAGCTTGGTCACTCCGTAATGGTATCAGGACGCAGCGAGGCTTCAGTCGAATCAGCCATAGAGAACCTCACTCATTTTGCAGCGGATAGTGCAAGAATTGCAGGTCAGGTATGTGAAATTTCTGATCTAGCTCAAGTTCAGGGTTTATGGGATGCCGCTAAAGCAAGATTTGGGTCTGTGGACATATGGATCAATAACGCCGGCGCCATCAGTGTCATGCATCCCATTGGTGAGCTGCGCCCGGAAGACATGCGCGACATTCCCGAAACCAACTTGGTAGGAATGATGAACGGCTGCCGGGTGGCGCTTAACGGCATGACTGAGCAAGGCCATGGCGCGCTCTATACCTTCGAGGGCTTCGGTTCAGATGGTGCCAAGAGCGAAGGCATGAGTGTGTATGGTGCAACCAAATTCGGCCTGCGTTATTTCACCAAGAGTCTGGTGAAAGAAACCCGTAAGGGGCCAGTGATAGTCGGCTCCATGAGCCCGGGTATGGTCACTACTGAGATGCTGCTGGGCGCAAGGGATGAGGTTTCCCCCGAGCGCTGGAAAAGTATGCAGTTCATCTACCGCATTCTAGCAGAGGAGGTCGAGACCGTCACACCCTGGCTTGTGGAAGGTGTGCTTAAGAATAGCAAGCACGGGGCGTCCATAGCGTGGTTAACCCGCGGCAAGGCACTACTGCGCTTCGCTAAGCATTTCTTGATCAAGAAACGACCCATTCCGCGAGGACTGGAAGATACGGCCTAAGGTCCTGCCTTAACAAATTCTGATAGCCGGTCCCATGAGCTTCCGGCGTTTGACTCCTTTACTTGGGCTGGGTCGCTGAAAGACAACTCCACCAATTCATAGGTTTGATGTAGCAGTTCCCAGCGGCCGCGAATGGGGATAAAATCATCGGAATAGGCCCAGATTTGTACAGGAGGCATGGTCCTGCCATCGCGCAAGCTTTGGTTGATCATATGCTTGGTCTCAAACTTGCCGGCGGGCGTCGTGATTTCCTCCATTCCGGCGAAGTGCACATCTAAACCGACGAATGATAAACTGGGCCCAGAGCCGCCGTTGGGCAGAGGTGAACTCATAGCGACGTTGCGCAGCTTGCCAGTGGTGCCGTCGCCGCGCAGGAGATCACCCTTCTTGCTATGCCAGGTGTCGCAACATAGCGGATGGGAACCGAAGGAGGGTATCCGTTCTGATACGTCAAAGCTTTGCGATAGCCTGCCGTCGGCTGCAGTCAGCGCATCGCAGGTTACCTGAGTATTGGTGAAGCGAAATATGGCGCTACCATGAAATTTTCCGGCGATGGTGAGGCGAACAAAACATTCCTCGGGCTGCCAATTACCGTCGAGTGCATAAACAACATCGCGTATAAGCTTATCGTTATCCATTTCACAGTGAGCACGGAGGATGCGGCTACCGTCAGGCTGGACTGTCACCGCAAAGAACTCCCGGCCTTCCTCGCCGACACCGTCAGTGAGATAGACTATCTTGCCGCGGTAGGTGCGATGAGACATAACATTTACCCTAATGCATTTCTTCGCCGCCGGTTACGTTGAGGGCTTCACCAGTAATGTATGCTGCTTCGTCTGAGGCAAGAAAGACGCAGGCGTTAGCAGTGTCATTGGGTAGGCCAACACGACCTAGCGGAATCTTAGACTTACGAAAGTCGAGCACACCCTTGGTGTCAGTGCCGAGCACTTCGCCCCGTCGAGCATTTTGGACTTCTCCAAGAGCCGTCGTAACGTGATTGGGACAGACCGCATTAACGGTGATGCCATGTTCACCTAACTCTGCGGCTGCGGTGCGTGTTAAACCTATCATTCCATGCTTGGATGACGTGTAATGAATTAGTAAAGGTGCTGGACTCTTAGCTGCCTGGCTGGCGATGTTAATTATCCTTCCACCGCCACCCTGTTTAATGAGCTGCGCCGCTACATGCTTAGTGAAGAGGAATGGCCCTCGCAGATTGACATCCAGCACTACATCCCATTCATCAATAGAAAGGTCTATTAGGGGCTTCATGATGTAGCCAATCCCTGCATTATTAACAATAATATCAAGCTGGCCAAAAGCCTTAACAGTCTCGCTTACGGTATGCTTTATATCTTCTTCTAAGCGCACATCACAGGTCATGGTAAGTATAGTGCCGCCATTATCTTTACGGATGGACTCTGCAACCTCCTCCATTTCTTCCGACGTTCCAATATTGCTAGCTGGCAGGTGCTCACCAGATGGCTTACCAATGTCAGTAATAACCACGGCAACGCCTTCTTCGGCAAAGCGCCGGGCTATGGCCTCACCTAAGCCATTCTTGCGGCCTGCGCCGGTGATAACTGCAACTTTGTCTTTCAATCGTCCCATCAGGGTCTCCTAATCGATAATCTTTGTGTAGAAAGTAGCAAAGTCCTTGTAAGGTTAAGAATAGTGCTAGTTAGGTATTGATACGCTGAAAGCTACGGAGATCACCGGACTTGCTGATGGCCATGCCGATGCCGCGCTGGGTGGCATTTGGTCCCTGCGGATCAGCAAAACCGAAATAGGTCATCCATAGTTCGTCTCCACGGACACATAATTGTGGATTAGCTACATTGTAGTCGTCCCACCTACCGGGTGGTGCAGATTCGAAGATTGGCCCATCAAACTGTCGTCGCCAAGTCAATCCGTCATCCGAAACCGCAACGGCAATTGTACGCTGCTGTTTCTTTTCTGGGCGTCCATCAACAGCAGTGTAAATCATCATCCATTCCGCACCAGCGCCATCGATATTACGTAGCACCTGACGGGTGATCATGCCGCTAGAGTCATAGTAGCGGGGGTCATCACTCCAGGTTTGCGGGCCGAGATATTTCCAGTTATCTAGCGTTTCTGACGCCCATACCCTGGTAATCCACCCTCTAAAATCTCTATCTTTTATAGTGACCTGCAGAATAGTACGGTCGCCTAATTGATACGTATTTGGAAATGCGCCGTAAGTTTCTCCCGCCAGCCCCACAAGGGCACCCCCAAAAGCTTTCCCAGGCTTACGGCGCCAGTGAATACCATCTTCACTAATTGCAAGACCGGCATGGAGGTTATAACCTGGAAATGCATACGTTGAACTTGATGAATCTGGCGTACCTGTATCGCCACCGTAATACCAATGATGCCAGAGGCCATCCCGTAGTTCGATATCACCAGTACCAACATGCACACTGTCAAAGGCTTCGGGATTGGGATCAGCAACCATAACAGCACCGCCCTTGAGCGGACCGTCGAAGCGTTCCCAATTTATGCCGTCGTCAGATGTTAACATGGCGATTGAGCCTGTACCCAGCGCAGGCGCAAGGCCGACAGGAAAATCTTTGCTGCGGCCATAATACCAGATACTGAATTTCTCAAGCATTGGATTCCAGCGCATCATTGCGCCACCGACTTTGGCGTCATCACAACGGCCAGCGGGACCGGTATTAAAAAGAAAACCTGGCTGTCTGTCGTCCATTTCTATGCTGCAATCCTTTTCTTCCGCACGATCTCCTCCAATTCTGAGAGAAACCGAGAGCGGTCTGCTTTACCAAAAGTTGGCGCATGATCTTTTATTTCACCACTGCTGCGCAAGTGTGTCTTTAGATCTCGTATGGCCAGCGCCATACCAATACTGTCTTCCGTGAATGCTTCACCAGTATGGCCAAGAGCAGCGGCACCCTTCTCAATACAACGGCCGGCTAGGGGTATATCAGCAGTAACACAGATATCCTGTGAGCTGATATGCTCAGTGATCCAGTCGTCAGCAACATCCGACCCTTCGCCCACCACGACTTTGTTCACTAGTGGCCCATCAGGATAACGCATCCATGTATTACTGACCAAATGAACTCTGAGTTTGTGACGCTCTGCTACGCGCACCACTTCATGCCGTACCGGGCACGCGTCTGCATCAACGTAAATTTCTGTCATACACTTGTAAGACACAATAACAAGTCAGACGGTTCCTTTTAATAGATACGTTTATCTAACCAGGAAATTCTGCCACACCAGCCAAAGAGCGCTCTGCATCAACTTGACAGTTGCCAACTATTTCACCGGATTCTTTATCCAACTTTATCAGTGTGCCATTAAAGAAGGAAGTTACTATAATGTGTTTTAGGTCATTGCTTTCTTTAATTGTCGCCCAGCCCCGGCCTTCCAGCGGGTAGGTCCTGGCTACCATCCCCTCCTCATCAACAACTTCAATCTTTGAACCGCGTGTTGCAAGCAACATACCATCCACAGCATAGTCCAGGCAGAAAACATATTCGGGCTGATCTTCAGGTAGTTGGACGAGGTCGTCCATTTGGCGGTTATTGATGACATCGTACCGCATGATGCGCTTGGACGTTTCTGTAGTATAGGCGACGTACTCTCCACTGGGGTGTATGGTACAACTGGTAACGCCGAGATACCCAGCAAAACTAGTTGATGTCTCTGTCTCGTAGGTTGCTATAAGTTTGCCGTTAGGAGAAAATTTATAGACGTTACCGTCTCCAATCTTATCCGTCTCTCCAGGTAATTTACTCTGCATATGTCGGAATTTTTCGGGTACATCACTCATATTCCCCGTGAGATGTTCATGTAAAAAGAGATTGCTTCCTTCGTCGAAAAATCCACCAGACCATGGCCGTTTAGGATAATTCGGATTCGCGCGGCGCTTGCCATCTGGGCCAACCTGGACAATCAGGTGCTCAGAAGTATCAAACGCCCAGAGGACGCCGTGAGGATCGAACATCAAACCTTGGACCAAGTGGCTAGTATCTGGTATGTGCAACACAGCTTTCTGATTGAAATTCTTATCAAACTGGAAAATTCGCCCATCACCTGCGTGGTCGTCGTCAGGATTGTTTAGAAGAGTCGCACCCAGAAAGATGTCACCGGAATTAAAAGGCTCCAGGGAATTAGATCCTACGTCGGATTTGATAACTCGGTCGTTCTGCATTGCGGCCTCTTTATAATATATTTTGTGCGCTGTTAAGAAGAAGACCATTCCTGCACAGATAGTGCACGTTGTGCTCTAGGAATGACCGTTGAATGGATGCGTTCATACTGGTTTGAGACGTGGGTCTCGGCTCTTATTGGTATCCCAAGGCAGCTCTGCCAGAAATCTTGGTGTATAGGACTGTTCTAACTGTGTAACTTCTTCTGCTGATAGAACCAGGGCTTCTGCTGCCGTGGCATCGGCAATATGTTGGATCTTAGTCGCGCCTATAATGGGCTGTACGCCCTTTTGGATGAGCCAGGCTATGCCAATTTGCGCTGGGGGCACACCTTTCTCTGCTGCCAAAGCCGCAACCGCATCAAGCACTGGATCGCCTGGGGAGCCGTATAGCATATCCTGTACATTTGCGTCATCGCTGCTGCGTGCAGTTGTTTTGCCCAAGCCGGCCCGCGCTATGCGGCCGCGAGCAAGTGGGCTCCACGGAATGATACCCATTTCTTGATCCTGACAAAAAGGGATCAAGTCTCTCTCATCTTCACGATGTAGAAGATTATAATGGTTCTGCATGGTAGCGAAGCCAGACCATCCCTGAACCTTTGCTGCCATCTGCGCTTTAGCAAGATGCCAACAACGCATATTGGATGCGCCAACAAATCTAGCCTTTCCCGATTTCACCACCTCATATAAAGCGTCCATGGTCTCTTCGATAGGTGTTAGTTCATCCCAACGATGAACCTGATAAATGTCTACATAGTCCGTCCCCAGCCGCTCGAGCGAACCATCAATAGAACTAAGCACGTTTTCACGGGTGAGCCCTAGAAGACCTGGGGTTTCACGCGATGGGTAAAACATTTTAGTGGAAATAACCACATCATCGCGCCTGGCATTTTGGTTTAAGAACTTGCCTATAACCTCTTCACTCACACCAGAAGAGTATACATTCGCTGTATCAAAAAAGTTGATCCCCGCTTCAAGAGCATAAGCCAAAAGCGGTTGAGAGCTATCTTCACTGAGCACCCAATCACGCCAACTCGGCGTTCCAAAGCTCATGCAGCCTAAAGCAATACGGGATACGGTAAGTCCTGTGCGCCCAAGTGGAACGTAATTCATTAATTGTTATCCTTTTATCTGGATAGAGCTGCCTTTTGAGCTACTTTAGATTGAATACCACGCACGATTATGTTGGGAATTCGCGGCACATCAAAACCGGGCTTAATAGGATTGCGGCCGAGGGCCGGGCCAATGCGCACAACAACAAGTTCCATAGATGGTGATACCCATACGTGCTGTTGCCCACGTCCCCAGGTAAGAAAAGTGTCGCGTGCTAGATAAGGTTCCGACGCAATGGGTGCCGTGCTTCCAGAGCCAAGTGGAAACGGTGGGTCGTCATAGCCTAGCCATATTTGGTAGCCATAATGATTTGCAGATGGCGAGCGTGTAACCATCTGATCGATCCAGGTTTTGGCAACAATTCGGTTGCCATTCACCTTCCCCTTTTCGGCTAACATAAGACCTATACGTGCCCAGTTCATGGCTGCGGTAGCCAAGCAACATGATGTGTGCGCAAGGCCACCCGGACTATCTAACCAGACCTGGGCATTTGTACCGCCCATAGGCAGCCAGAGCTTCTCTTCCAGATAATCAGCATAACGTTGGCCCGTCGCACGTTCTATCACCAAACCAAGCAGCTCAGCGTTTAAGTCGTTATATTCGTACTTTTTTCCTGGCACCCAGTTTGCCCTGGTAACATTTAGTAGGGGCGCAATACTCTGACCAGAATATAGCCAATCCATGTCGCCACTAAACGGATTAAGGCCGAAGGGATAGCGCTCCAAGCCGGATGACATCTGCAAAATCTGATTGAGCGATATATTACCACGTGGATCAACGAGCCATTCCCGAATGTACTTGCCAACCGGATCATCCACGGAATCTATATGGCCATCTTCGATAGCAACACCTACTAATAGTCCGATCAAGGTTTTGTGCATGGATTGTGATTGGGTTAAATCTGCAGCGTTTCGGCCATCAGAGTACCATTCCAGCTGTATCTCTCCACGATGTACAATAATAAGCGCGTAGGATTCAAATTGTTTAGCGTAAGAAACGGCCTTATCGAGTGCGCGTTGTGTGACTGTCTGCGTCTCTGGTTTTGCAGTGGGAATTAAATAGCTGCCATCCCCTTCGACGAGCTCAAAAGGCTTCAGCCACTCTGCCGGTGTAGGATCAAAGAGCATGACATAGCGGCGCCAAAACCATGGGTCTTCCCAATAGACAACGTTAGCTACGACAAGTAATGCAAGCAGGGACCCATAGACGATTTTGATCGGTGCCATCTTACACTTCAGCTCTTAATGTCGCCCTACAATACAGCAACATTGTTTTGCCATCCGTTAATGAGTGGATGACGCGGCGCGGCGCCGGGGTCGCCATCATCGGGCAAATCGATAGCCGTTCGCATAGCCCAGGCAAGACACAAATTAGACGTCACTACAGGCTTACCGGTCTTTTTCATCAGAGCTATAACGGCGGCAAAGCTGGGCATGCCTGTACCCGTAAGAAGAATGCCGTCAGCGTCAGAGAAATCAATTGGGTCAAGGGTCGCCAATGCGTCTTGCGCTGACAATTCATAAATTGAGCGGGTATCCTCAGACGCGGTAGCAATGCGCGTCGTGCTGACAATGTCGAAGCCACGGCCAGACCAATAATTGAGACTCATCTCGACCGCCCACTGGGGATAGGGCGCACCGATAGCTAGCCGTTCGATGCCAATATGGTGCAGAGCTTGCTCAATGGCCAGACCGGCGGAGATGACCGGGCACCCTTTGAGATCAGACAAGCGATTAAGTTTAGCGTCCTCCGCCTCCCGCCCCACCAGATAGGTCGAAGCCGTAATTGCGATGCCACACACGTCTAATTTTAAGATGTCATAGGAGGCGAGAGTGTTTTCTAGGCCATCAAAGTATGCCTGCCAGCGTTCCCTTGGGGTCGGACGGGTGCTGGTGAGACGACAAACCAACAATGACGTTTCATCAGGGAGCAATAATCCCACTTCCGGTTCTACGGTAGGGTTGGCTTGGGGCACTGCGACGCCTACGCGTCCTTTGGAGCCGTAGTCGCGAGCATGACGAACCATAGTTTCGAACACCTTATATCAGGTTCAGAACAGCTTGGTCTGGCCAACGAATGCCATAATCATAACTAGCGTCCATATGGTCATGTTTGCCATACCTGCACTTTTGCGATTGACCCGCATGAGGGCCTCGCCCTCAACGCGGTCCTCTCCTCCAGCCCTGACCTTGTCAAAAATGGGTTGCCAGCGCGCAGCAATTTTTCTGATCCAGACACCGTTCAGAATAATCACTCCGAACAAGATGAGCTTAAAAGACAACCAATCATAGGAAACTGGCCCTCCGTTTGCGATACAGTACAGTCCAAATAAAATGAGGGACACCGAAACCAAATACCGCCACCAGACGTCCCATTGCGCCAACCGTTCCCCTTCCGGTGTGCCAGCCTTGAAATGGATCTGCCACACCACATAGAGCCATACCAAACTGACTATCCAGACTAACGCCAGCCAGGTGCCGGTGACTGGCGAGGAATACTGAAGGGCCAGAGTGAACCCGAACGCGAGGATTAAGATCAGACAGGTGCGTGGCACCATGTCGAGTTTGAGCCGGATCTTACGCACCCTGAGACGCTCGTCGAGGTCAAGATCAGCCCTAATAAGTTGGGAGTCACAGTAATACACGCCGAGATCTGCCCCGAGCCAGTACCCAAATAAAAGCACGTGAAAAAAGGCAAGCACACTTTGAGTGTCTATGAAGATTTCCATTTTTCCCTGTCTCCTTTACCGACTGACCTCTATGTCATTAGCGGTTTGTACCCCGGATAGTAAAGTGTTGATTATTTTTGCGTCATCCCAGGCAAAATCGATACGGCCCGCCCGATATATGACCAAATCAACCGAAGGCACCACGTAAAGCCTCTGACCCCCCCGCCCTTCCACGTACATTACATCATCTGCAAGAAATGGGGCCGAGACAGGAGCACGGCGATTGCTCAGTTGGCTAATCAGCCGCGTGCCCTCATAGGGAAACCCCAACCAGACGTGAAAGCCGAAGTTAGGATTAAGGGACGAACCAGTCATTAGACGCTTGACCCAAGTTTCTGATATCACCTGTTTATCACCAACTTTTCCGCCACTCGCTAGCATTAAACCCAAGCGCATCCAATCCATGGGCCGTAATTGGATACAACAGAATAGACGAGCCGCACCACCTTCACGGTCAAGTCGCACTTGCGCATAACCTCCACCAAGCGGTTGCCACAGATACTTTCTCACAAACGCTGAGTAGGACATGCCTGTCGCGCCAGTAAGCACTGCATGCAATGCCTGAGAGTTGACATGATTAAAATCAAAAGCAGATCCTGGCGGAAATGCGAGTGGAGCCGTTTTTACTGGGGTTTCAAGATCAGTGCCAAAAAAGAGCCTTTGTCCCGGCGCAAAGGGACTCTGCCCAAATCTTGCTTGCGCTAAGCCGCTGGTCATTTCAAGTAAATGCTGCACCGTTATATTGCTACGGTCGTCGTCAGCCCAACTAGAGATATAGTTTGACGCAGGCGTATCAAGCGAAGGTATAAAGCCCTTATCTAGGGCAATCGTTGTAACGACACCAAGGATTCCTTTATGCATGGACTGTGAATCAATCACCGTCGTGCGATCGATTCCCTCTGCATAGTGCTCTACTTGCAGCATCCCATTCTGGGCCACTAAGAAAGCAAGACTATCGAAAGATCGAGCATAAGAAATAGCCTTATCAACCGAAGCAGGAGAAAGTGTTTGTGATTGTGAATTGGATAGAGGAAGCGTTACGCTAGGCCCGCCCGCTATCACATCGACTGGTTCATACCATTTCCAGTCAGTTAAAACTTGGTCGCCGGATGGCTGGGAAAACCAGCGGATCCAGAATATACGATCATTGATGACATACCCGATCGCAAAGGCTAGTCCGACAAAAAGAAGAATAATGACACTTATCTTGGGAGACATATCGCCCTCCGGTTAGCTTATCTGCATCCGACATAGTACCATCGCGTTCTGCGCCTCCCTTATCAAGTCCGTGAAAGGTTCAGACCATGCTCGCACGTAACTTAGCTTACATTTGTATTACGGTCTTTTGTTACATACTCCCAGTCGTACCGGCAGGAGCTCAGATCCGCGGTATTCCTGAAAAATCTTTCCGGGACTCCGTCCGTCCGCCCACACCGGACTATTCTGACGAAAAGGCATGGGCAGCACTGCCTCATCGGGAAGATGCGGCAGATTTAGAACCAGCAGGAGCTGCAATACCCGAAGCACAGGCCGAAGCAAGGGCAGACGTATTTTACATTCACCCCACTACCTATCAAGGTCATGAGAACTGGAACCAGGACATCGCCATGGCCAAAGTGAATACCTGGACCGATATCAGCGTAATAGCACGGCAGGCTAGCGCGTTTAATGGCTGCTGTAGGGTCTATGCGCCACGTTACCGGCAAGCAACAATTGCTGCTCTAGCTGCAATAGATAATAGCGGCCTGCGCGCTTATAACTTCGCCTATGGTGATGTAGTGGAGGCCTGGAAATATTACATTGAGAATTGGAATGAAGGACGTCCATTCATCATTGTCAGTCACAGCCAAGGCACCCTTCATGCGGTCCGGCTCCTTGAAGAAGAGATTGACAGCACCCCCTTGGGCGAAGCGCTGATTGCAGCTTATGTAGTCGGCATTGGAGTTCCAGAGGGCCTTTTTGGCCGCAGTCTAAAAAACATAACTCTATGTAGTGGCGTAGCTGATACTGGATGCGTCATTACATGGAACACCTTTGGTCTAGACGGAAAACCGGAATCCATGGTGGAGAGGACCCAAGCTCTATACCGGGGCAAACATGGCACATCAGATGGTCAGAAGCTGTCATGTTGGAACCCAATTAGTGGATCATCAGATGAAGAGTGGGCTGAAGATGAAACTGGACACGGCGCTTTGCCTGGGGTGCCCACTCCCGGACCATTGCCAGCCTTAATCCAGGGTCCTGGCGCAAGATGTCTCGATGGAATTTTATACACTAAAATTCCAGATAGGGAGGCTTTTGACCTGATGGTTCTGGGTGGGGAGAACCTCCACATGCATGATTTTGACCTATTTTATGGGAGTATTAGATCTAATGCCGTCGTCCGCACTGAGGCCTACTTTCGCTAATAGGTTTACCCTTTTTTGATAGTGCCAATCCGGCTACGGAGCATATGACGGAAACCTCTAAGAAAGTGGATCTGGAGCGCACAACCATGTCTATATCGGTTGCTTATAATATAATTCGAAGCCCCATAACATATGCGGCAACTTAATTATGATAATCGAAAAATCTTGGTTGACTTGGATATATGTCAGCCCCATACCAGGTGATCTAGGGAGAGGGTGTTTCAGGGGTAGAATGCTTTGGCCGACCGATTAAAAGTTGCCATCGTTGGTTCGGGGCCAGCTGGTCTAAGCGCTAGTGCACATGCGGCGTCTTTGGGGATGTCTCATGTTTTACTTGAGCGAACCGATCATGCTTCCGACACTATTTATAAGTATCAAAAGGGTAAGTTTGTCATGGCCACGCCAGACATTCTACCATTGCGTTCTGACCTATCCTTTACAGCTGGAAAACGCGAAGAAATCCTAGAGTCTTGGAACAACGGCATAGCCTCTCATGGTGGCAATGTTCGATATAACTCTGATGTAACGGGGATTACGAAAGAGGGGAATACGTTCCGGCTGGAACTCGCTGGTGGTGGATCAATTGAAGCTGAAAACGTCATCATGGCTATTGGATTGCAGGGCAATATCAACAAGCTGCGCTGCGAGGGCGCAGACTTGCCAATAGTTCAGTATCAGCTGGATGATCCAGAAGAATATGAGGCCGAAACAGTTGTCGTAATTGGTGCCGGCGATGCCGCCATTGAAAATGCCGTTGCTCTAGCGAAACAAAATACAGTTATCATCGTTAATAGACGCGCAGAGTTTGCCCGGGCCAAAAAGGGCAATCTCACACTCATCCACAATGCCATCGATAATGAGGATATTCAGTGCTACTACGAATCATCCCCGCTTCGTGTAGATTCAGCGGGGATAACACTTGAAACTGCCAATGGGGAAGCGGTGATTGCCTGTGATCGTATTATTGCCCGGTTGGGCGCATCCCCGCCGCGTAAGTTTGTTGAGGCATGTGGTATAGAGTTCCCAAGCGCCGACAGAGCGGCACTGCCTGAAGTTAGTCTGCAATATGAATCAAATGTCCCCGGTCTTTATATTATTGGCGCGCTAGGCGGTTACCCACTTATAAAGCAGGCGATGAACCAGGGCTACGAGGTCATTGAATATATCGCGGGAAATAACATTGCGCCGGCTGATGAGCCTTTGTTAGTCGAAAAGTTTACCGCCTTGGGTGAATTAAGCGTCGATGAGGTTCTCCAGCGTATACGCAATAGAATTCCTCTCTTTTCTTCCCTGAATACACTCCTGCTTCGTGAAACGATTCTGGATAGTAACGTTCATGCCTTCAAGCCAGGGGAATATATCTTTGAGAAAAACGACTATGAAGATACCTTCTTTACAATCTTCCAGGGGCACGTTGGCATTCAAATCAGTGCAAAGGATTCCTCAGAGCTTATATCGCTGGGTGAAGGCGAGTTTTTTGGAGAGATAGGCTTGATTTCAGGACGCAGGCGATCAGCCACTTCTGTGGCAATAACTGATTGTATCGTCTTTGAAACGCCGCGACGTACTATGCTTAAACTGCTGCAATCTGTGCAAAGTGTGAAAGAAAATTTGGATACGGTCTCAATCATCCGTCAACTGCAAAATGATGTGACCCCAGGGATACCAGCTTCTGAGTTGGCAGAACTCGTAAGTGCAGCAGAACTTCAAAATTTCAAGGCTGGAGAAATTATCTTTGCGCAAGGTGACGCGGGAAGCGATATGCACGTAATTCGCTCAGGCTCTTGCATGGTTTCTAAGCAAATTGGCGGAAGTGATGTTGTCCTTAGTTATGTACCGTCCGGCAATTACATTGGTGAAATGGCCTTGCTTTCAGATATGCCGCGCTCTGCTACCGTACGAGCAGCTACTAGCACAGAAACCATTCGCTTACCAAGCGAGGCTTTCTCCAACCTTTTAGATGATAATCACGATATTCGTGACAACATTGAAGACAGATTCAGAGAACGTGTACGTCTGAATGAGAAAATGGAGGCGCGCCCAGAAGCAGGTAATATTATTCAGTTTCTAATCGAACAAGGGTTAGGAGAAGGAACCGACGTCCTACTTATTGACGAAACGCTATGCATACACTGCGATAACTGTGAAAAGGCTTGTGCCGAAACCCACAATGGCTTATCGCGTCTTGACCGTGAAGCTGGCCCTTCATTTGCTAATATCCATGTTCCAACGTCCTGCCGTCACTGCCAGCATCCTCACTGTATGGCGGACTGCCCGCCTGATGCCATACATCGCGCACCCGACGGAGAAGTGTATATTGATGATAGTTGTATTGGCTGCGGCAATTGTGCCGGCAGCTGCCCATATAACGTGATTCAGATGGCTAAAGCGCCAGAAGAAAAATTAGATTTATTCGGATGGCTCTTATTTGGGCGCGGACCAGGCCCAGGGGAAGAGCTAGAATACGAGGCCTCAGCACAACCCAAAGATGGCACCATAAAAAAGGCTGTCAAATGCGACATGTGTAAAGACCTCGTTAGTGGGGCAGCCTGCGTGCGTGCCTGCCCAACTGGCGCCGCTGCACGAGTCAGTCCTGAAAAGTTCATGACCCTCGCGAGCCTCGGCTGATAGAGGCATAGGGAATGCACGAATCACTCTTAGTGTACAAGAAACTTCGCTACTTAAAGGCGGCTTTGTCTCTCGTCGCCATTGCATGTCTTCTATACATTTTCCATAGGCCCATGGGGGAACCCAACGGTGGTACCTGGCTAGGCTATACGTTGGGCACTATCTCAGCAGCCATCATATTTTGGCTAGCATGGTTTGGTATTAGAAAAAGATCATACGGCGAAACAGCAGTCCCCCTAGAGGAGTGGGCATCTGCGCACGTGTACCTAGGCCTAGCACTTATTTTTGTTGCGACTTTGCACAGCGGCTTCCAGTTTGGTCTCAATATTCATACACTACTCTATGTATTGATGATGATTGTCATCATTAGCGGCATGATTGGTCTGTATTTTTATATTCGCTTTCCGCGCCTATTAGCCGCGAATAGACGCGGATTAACGACCGACATCATGCTACACCAGATTGCAGACCTTGATCGAGATCTGCGGAAGCAGGCTTTATCACTCGACAACGAGTCAACTAGCATAGTCATGGAGGCCGTTGAAAATACGCTCGTCGGGGGCAATATAAGGATCCGTTTATCAGGGCGCGATACAAACTGCCCAACCACTGCAGCCCGTAAATTCATTGAGAAACATGCCCTGCAAGATGAAAGCGTTCGGCGCCTACTGCTATCTCGCCTTACAAAGAAGGAAGGAATACTTGAAACAATTCGTGCAGACATAAAAATAAGATGCCTTCTGCAAATTTGGCTCTTTGCTCATGTCCCCTTCACGTTCGCAACTCTAGCAGCTTTAGTGGCACATGTTGTCGTTGTATTTTATTATTGGTAACGCTCTGTGAAAATTCTTGCTCAATACATCACACGGAAAAGACGGGGCGGAATACTGGTCCGTGACAGGCGATTTGAAAGCGACATAATTCGCATTGGACGTGGAACAGTATGCGAGCTGCAACTTTCTGATCCACGCGTTATGTTAGAGCAAGCTCAGCTGACTCTCAGATCAGGCGGACTTTACATAGAATCAAATGCTGGCAGCTCTATTTCAGTCAACGGGACCTATGCTCAAGCCGCTAAATTAAAAGAATCTGACGTCATAGAAATCGGCCCTTTCCAGATCATCATAGAATCGGCTGAACATGACACTGACGTTACTTTGTCAATTGAACTCCTAGAGCCGCTAAGCAATGAGTTCGACAATATAAAACAGCATACGATTATGGGTGTCGGTAAGATTGGCTTATCAAAGCGCGCTTGGTCTTGGGCGCTCTTTAGCGCATGCATTACTGGGATGCTGATCTGGCCGATGATTACGTCATGGCTCACTACAGAGCCAACTGTCAATCTTCAGTCGGGCATGCCATTCAAATTTGAGGCAGCTCCAACGTCAATTTGGACCACTGGCACTATATCCTCTGATCACAAGTTTTTCGGTGAAAGTTGTGAAGTGTGTCATGAAAGGCCATTTATTCAGGTGCAGGACTCAGCTTGCCTGCAATGCCATCAAACTATTGGACAACACACCGATCCCATGCTTTTCTCGACTGCAGCGTTTGAGGGCGAATCATGCCAAGATTGCCACAAGGAACATCAGGGAAATCAATCAGTTATCCGCAATGACCAAGAATTTTGTGTCAGCTGCCATGGAGATCTGAAGGAAAAAGAACCCGGCGCGACGTTGTACAACGCCAGCGATTTTGGGACAGCACACCCCCAACTTTACCCCAGTGTCGTGACAAATTCTTCCCCGCACATTATTTCACGTTCTATTCCTATGAACAGTGAGCCAGGGCCCCGTGAAGCATCCGGACTTTCTTTTCCGCATGCTGATCATTTGCGGGAAGCTGGAGTCCACCATCCTCGAGAAGGTGTCATTCACTTAGAATGCCAGTCTTGCCATGTTCCGGAAAAAGGTGGCACCGCTCTGCTGCCTATTTCATTTGAGCAGCATTGCCACGAATGTCATGAGCTTACTTTTGATACGCAGCTCCCGGGACGAGAGATGATTCATGCAACACCCGACAAGTTATTCCAACAAATCGCGGACATCTATGACGCTACTGCAATGCGTGGGGGCTATCGGGAACCTCAAATAACAGAAATTATAAGAAGGCGCCCTGGCGTTCAACTAACTGAAAGCGAGAGGCGGGAGGTGCGATCTTGGGCAAAGACAAAAACAGAATCTATACTCAATGGGCGCTTCGGCCGTGGCCGCTGCGCGGAGTGTCATACGGTTACCTATAATGGCCCGGGCAGTGCTTGGACTGTTAAGCCTATACACATAACAAAAGACTGGTTTCCAAAATCATTTTTTGACCATGGAAGCCATGATGATGTTGCATGCGTAACCTGCCATGATGTGATCAACTCAATCGAATCTGCCGACGTGCTAATGCCGAGTATTGAAACATGCCAGAACTGTCATGGAGGAGAAACGGCTACTAACCGGGTTCCCTCTACCTGCATTACTTGCCATCAATTCCATAATGATGGCATTGGCCCTATGCAAGCAGGCAAGGAAGCATCCAGTGTATCAACACATAACTTTGCCGCAATCCAGGCCAGCTCGCGTGTACAAATAATAGGGACCCAAGAATAATTATGCGTCTGGCTTACCTCATTCTTAGTGGACTATTCTGGTCTACCGTGACCTTTGCCGAACAGCATGTTCTTTCCACAGAAAATGTCCAAATAGGACGATTTAGAGTTGCTGACCTTGATTCAACATTGCAGCTCACTGTTGACCCAGAAGAAGACGTTGTCATAGCTACCCACGTAATTGCGCGTTTCCAAAATAACCGCCCTCAACAAAGAATGGAAAATGGAGATTGGGTTCTTTGGGGAGAAACCACTAGTACCTTATTAGATACAGGACTTAGCCCCAACTCGGATGGCTCAATAACTTTTGAGCTAGTGAAGCAAGATTTGTCGCAACATTTCCTTCCTATTATTTTTACAGTCGCCTATCAAACCGAAAAAGGCTTTAAATCGGGCTATATAGTGGTCGACCCATGAAACAAAATAGCGCAAGAATATTATTTATGGTGGCCTCCTTGTTTTGGCCCTTCATAGCCACAGGACAATCTTTAAGCGTAGACGATGTAGACCAAATCGTTGCACAAGCAGTGGCAGAAGCCAGAGCCCAGGTAGCAGACAATGCCTTAATTGCGGTTGTAGATCGTGTTGGAAATGTCCTTGGTGTTTTTGCCATGGATACAGAAAACATTCCCAGCTTATTAATCACCTCCGGTCGGGACATTCCGGCCGGTAATGGCTTTGAGGGCCTAAACCTACACATCACGCCGTTAGCTGCCATCTCAAAGGCCATCACCGGCGCTTATCTATCTTCGTCGGGCAACGCCTTTACCTCGCGGACAGCCAGTCAGATTGTGCAAGAGAATTTTAATCCGGGTGAATTTGGTCAGCCTGCGGGGCCTTTATTCGGCGTCCAATTTAGTCAGCTACCGTGTTCGGATCTTGCTCGGTTTGGCGAAGTAATGGGCGGCGGTCCACGTCGCTCTCCTCTTGGCCTGGCGGCGGACCCTGGCGGTCTACCTCTGTATAAGAATGGTGTCGTTGTTGGTGGTGTGGGGGTGATTGCTGATGGTGTTTACGGTCTAGACTTGTCAGTCGCTGATTTTGATCGCAACTTAGATGAGCTCATCGCTGTAGCAGCGCAACAGGGGTATGAACCGCCTGAAGACATCAAAGGACATCGTATAACCGTTGAGGGTAAACTATTTCGCTACACTGATGTGGATGCGCGATTCTTGCGCGCAAGAGGGTCAGCAGCGATCATAAATTTAGATAATTATATTGCGATTCCAGGGTATATCCCGACTGGCAGGAGAGCTGGGCAGCAATACGGCACAGCTGCGTCAGGCATAATACCAGATAATAGGATAGATATTCCGGGTGCTGATGCCTTCGTACTGAGCGACGACATTGGCAACAACCGCTACGCCCCCCGCAATGCCTTGGCACCAGAACCTGCTGACGGCGGAATGACTGAGGATGAAGTGCGTACCGTTCTTACCGAAGCACTTAGCATCGCGTTCCGTTCCCGGGCACAGATTCGTCGTCCATTCGGCAGTCATGCGCAAGTAACAGTGTCAATTGTCGACAGCGAGGCAAATATTCTAGCTATTGCCCGCACTCCAGATGCACCAGTTTTTGGCACTGATGTCTCCTTACAAAAAGCGCGCACCGCTGTCTTTACATCTCGGCCAACAACAGCGGATGAACTAAGGTCTATTGACGCTATAGAAGTTGTTCCAGGCGTGTTAACCATCCCAGCTCTTGAATCCTACGTAGACGATGTCCAAACTTTTGTTGGGCCAACAGCTCTCGCCGATGGCATAGCCTTTGCTGACAGATCTGGAGGCAACTTGTCGCGTCCTTTTTATCCGGACGGGATCAATGGCACTGCCAATGGGCCCCTGTCCAAACCTTTTGACACTTGGAGTCCATTCAATACGGGCCTGCAGTTGGATTTGATTATTCTTGATATCGTCACCCGTCTTGATGGTAGCCCGCCACCACCACAGGGATGCACGCTCCTTCCTCAGTCAGATGCAGCCCCCGGGCCAATGCCAACAAGACTGGCAAATGGTTTGCAAATATTCCCTGGAAGTGTGCCTATTTTTCGGGGCGATCAACTGGTTGGTGGGATCGGCGTTTCAGGTGATGGAATCGACCAAGACGACATGATTTCATTTCTAGGCCTGCATAATGCAAGCGAATTACTTGGCACTGGCATCGGCAATGCACCGCCAGAACTTAGGGCCGACACCCTTAAGGTAGGGGGTGTGAACTTGCGATTTGTCAATTGCCCTTTCTCACCCTTCCTAAATTCGCGGGAGCAGGCTGTATGTGCTGGAAAATGACAGCCCGCACCCTAACTTTCGCTTTAGCCTTTGCATTGATTCTAGTCGATAGCGCCTCTGCGCAAATTATTAAGCTAGACACTGATATAGCTGAGCAGCCTGTCCAATTATTAGAAAAAGATCAGCTGGTCCAGGAGCGGCGCCGCCCTGGACAGAGTGAAGACAAGCGACCGCTTCCTGAAATAGATGAGTCGGCGGTACCTCCACCAACGCGTGAATTGATACGTAAGTCAATCCCCGTCCCTGACCGCTGGCGCTTAATTGAAGCCCTTGGCGTCAACGAACGCTGGTGGGATCCATATAACCAGAATACTCTGAAAGCTGACCGGCCACTATTTGATGACTGGTTCGTCAATGTAAGTGTGATTTCTGACACCATTTTAGAACCACGCGGCGTACCAACTCCCGTCGGCCCACAAGGTGGGGCCAGACCTGGCTCCATCGATATATTTGGTCAGAGCGACCAGCTAATCTTCAACCAGAACCTAATTACATCTATTGCTTTTATTAAGGGCGATACAGCATTCAAGCCTCCTGATTGGGAAATCCGGGTAACGCCAGTACTCAATTATAATTATGTTTGGGCAGACGAAAACCGCGCCTTGCTAATTAACCCCGCGCAAGGAGATACAAGACAAGATGCGCATATGACATTGCAAGAAGCATTTGTAGATTACCATATCCGTAATGTTTCCGACCGCTACGACTTTGATTCTATCCGCGTCGGCATTCAGCCCATCACACTAGACTTCCGCGGCTTTCTTTTCCAGGATCAGCAACTAGGTATCCGTTTCTTTGGCACACGAAATAACAATATTTGGCAATACAACGCTGGCTGGTTCAAACGGCTAGAAAAAGATTCTAACTCCGGTCTAAACGACTGGGGTAAAAGTATACGCGATGATGATGTTTTTTTTGCCAACGTCTACCGCCAGGACTGGCCTGTCCGCGGCTATACAGTACAGGGCATAGTAGCCCATAATCGAAATCGCGAAGCCAACGATCCACTATATTTTAATAAGAATGGCTTTTTGGAACGCCCCGCATCGCTAGCGACAGAACGTGGTTTTAATTATGATGTGACGTATTTGGGTTTTAATGGCGATGGCCACTTTGGTCGCTTCAATTTGACCCATGCTGCCTACCTGGCTATTGGCAATATTTCAGCTAATCCATTTACATCTTTTTTTGAAGAAGAAAAAGCTGATATTGATGCCGCCTTCCTAGCCATTGAGCCATCTATGGACTTTGATTGGATACGGGTTAGGGCGCAGGGTCTATATGCTACAGGTGATAAAGACCCCTTTGACAATAAGGCACAGGGATTTGATGCCATCTTTGAGAATCCACAATTTGCCGGCGCTGATACGAGCTACTGGATGCGCCAACCAGTTCCACTAATCGGAGGCGGTGGAGTAGTTCTGTCAGGGCGTAATGGGCTTTTGAACTCACTTCGCTCATCCAAAGAACAAGGTCAGTCCAATTTTTTAAACCCTGGTACGGTACTATACGGTGTTGGTATTGACCTGGACGTGCTCCCAGAGCTGCGCGTATTTGCAAATATTAATCACATAAGTTTTGCGCAGAAGCCAATCGTGGAAACGGCACGCAATCAGCCCCTGACCTCAAAGTCTATTGGGTGGGATACATCTATTTCCATATTGTACAGGCCGACATTTATTCAAAACGTAGTATTGCGAGCTAGCGGAGCTATGCTATCTGGTGGTGACGCGTTCGATGAACTATTCGCGACTGAGCGCCAGGGCGATACCTTTTACTCAGTGCTATTCAATCTAATCCTAACCTATTGAGGATATTTATGAGGTTTGGGTTAACGTTAATTCTTCTTCTTCTCTGCCGGATGGCATGGGCTGCTGGCGACGCCGAGAAACCACGTATCGTCTTCTATCCCGAATATCCGGCTGCGCCGCAATTCCAAAGCTGGGAAGACGCTGACGCAAAAAGCACGGGCTGCATTTCCTGCCATACTGACTCTGATCAGAAAACGATGCATGCCAGTGAGGCGGTAGTCCTTGGCTGCGTGGACTGCCATGGCGGCAATGCCTCAGTCCGGGCACCTGTCAATGCCATGAAAGGTGTTCCGGCATATCGCGCTGCACAGGATGAAGCCCACGTACAACCCCTCTATCCAGAAACCTGGCATTATCCACATAGTGCCAATCCTGAAGGTTCTTACACGTTACTTAATAGAGAGAGTCCTGAATATATCCGGTTTGTTAACCCATCTGATTACCGTGTCGCCCGCACAGCATGTGGCGCCTGTCATCTACCAATCATACAAGCTGCAGAACGCAGTCTGATGGCAACTGGCGCAATGCTATGGGGAGGGGCCTCATATAACAACGGTATTTTACCTTTTAAGAATTATATTCTTGGCGAGGCCTATACACGTGAGGGCAAGCCCGCCAGCATACTAAGCCCAGGCGAGATTAAACCATGGATGACAAAAGAGCGCGGCGTATTACCAGAGTTATCTCCAATGCCGCCCTGGGAGGTTATTCCACCAGGTGATGTGTTTAGAGTTTTTGAACGCGGCGGCCGTAACATCATTAATATTTTTCCTGAAATCGGTTTACCTAATATCTCAACCTTGGTTGGTAGCCTACAAAGGCTAGAAGAACCCGGCAGGCCGGACATTAAACAATCTAATCGTGGGCCGGGAACTGGCCTGCGCATTGCAGTTCCGGTGATTAATATCCACAAGACCCGCCTCAATGATCCTTTTACTTGGTTTCTAGGAACTAACGATCAGCCCGGCGATTTCCGGTCTTCCGGTTGCGCAGCGTGCCATGTTGTTTATGCCAATGATCGCGAACCAGACCATTCGGGTCCATACGCAAAGTATGGTCACATGGGAGAGAGTGCTAGCGTCGACCCAACCATTCCAAAGGGAGAGTCAGGACACCCAATCAAGCATGCTTTCACTCGGGCTATTCCGACAAGCCAATGCATGGTCTGCCATATGCATCAACCGAACATATTCTTAAATTCTATGTTGGGTTATACGATGTGGGACTACGAATCTGACGCACCCGCTATGTGGCCAGAGGAACAGCGCTATCCTGATAGTGCAGAGATGCATAAAATCCTTGATCGGAATCCAGAGGAAGCGGCAATTCGTGGCAAATGGGGTGATGTCGATTTTCTGAAGACAGTTTGGGATAATAATGAGAACCTGAACAATACCCAGTTCGCGGACTACCACGGCCATGGCTGGAATTTCAGAGCTATCTTCAAGAAAGACCGCAAAGGAAACCTGCTTGATGGGGGCGGATCTATCATTGAGCCCGATGATCCGGAGAAATGGGCTAAGGCTGTACACATGAAGTCTATCCACATTGAAGTGGGTATGCATTGTGTGGATTGCCACTTTTCTCAAGATGTGCATGGGAACGGTTATATTCACGGTGAAGTAGCTAATGCTATTGAGATTCGCTGTATCGATTGCCACGGCGATGCTGATGCCTATCCCAATCTAAGGACCTCCGGACCCGCGGCAAAACCTGGTGGATTTGACCTTTCTATTATGCGTGTAACCGGTGGTGCAAAACGATTTGAATGGCAGGGGCCAGAATGTGAGTTGCCGGAAACAGAGGATCGAGATTGTACCCTCATTCAACGTTCTTCCCTCGACCCTGATCTGCAGTGGGAGATGAGTTTGGTCAAGAACACGGTCTCGCCTGCTCATGATAGTTACAATCCTAAGGCTGCCCGCGCTAAATTAGTGAGCGCAAATACATCAAAGATGGAGTGGGGCCTCGGTATTTCTCAAGAAGACCGCGCACATGATACCGATGAAATGGAATGCTTCACCTGCCACCTGTCATGGACAACGTCCTGTGCCGGCTGCCACTTGCCCATTCAAGCTAACTGGAAAACAGAGAACAAGCATTATCAAGGGGGTGA
This sequence comes from Rhodospirillaceae bacterium, assembly GCA_045564915.1. Classification (GTDB taxonomy): domain Bacteria; phylum Pseudomonadota; class Alphaproteobacteria; order Rhodospirillales; family Rhodospirillaceae; genus JAQWRV01. The sequence goes on along the minus strand of JBJLGL010000011.1, from coordinate 226,432 downwards.
AACCCGTAATTTTGCTACCTACAACCCTCAAGTAGCACGAGATCAGATGTTTCAACTAGGTATTCACCAGAGTACCAAGGGCAACACTATCGCGCCTATCCGCTCAACCTCAGCGTTGATTTTATCATCCACCAACATCAACCGGGAAAGAATTTATATTCAACAGCCTCCGATATCAGCGTCGGGTTATTCCAGCCAGGCTTTTGCGCCACATTTCCCGCATACAGTTCGCAAGACAGAAACCAAAACCTGCTCTGATTGTCATATATCAGAAGATAATAATAACAACGCTATCATGGCACAGTTGCTATTGCATGGGACTAACTTCGTCAATTTCGTCGGATACAATGCATGGGTCGGTGGGAGCGGCGGCATTGAAGCGGTTCGCGTAACGGAATGGGATGAGCCTCAAGCAGTAATAGGAAGCTACCTGCACCGCTATGCTTACCCGGATTGGTACAACGAGCATCAAGACCGCGAGCAAAAACTTTATGAAAGTTATTCGCACAATGGTGGTGAGACAGGATGTCTACAGCTTCGCGGCGAGTACATGTTCGTCGCTGAGGGCAAGAATGGATTTAAGGTTTATGACGTCGCCTCTATCGCTAACAAAGGAGTCTCACAGCGCATTATTACTGCCCCCTTTAGTCCACTGGGCCACGATACGCATGTTGCCAGTAAGAATGCGACTTGTTTGGCCCTGCCAACAAACCAGCCGATTGCACCAACCCGCATGTACGGAGATCCCAAACTACAGCGGTTAATGCTAGAAACCAACGAGGAACAGCCGATACATCCACTCTATTCTTATGCCTATATAACAGACTCTGAAGAGGGCCTTATCGTCGTTAATGTTGACACTCTGGCCGATGGCGAGCCTCGTAATAACTTCCTTAAGCGGGCAACCACCTGGAATCCAGGAGGTTCACTTTCTGGTGCCCGTCACATCACACTGGCTGGAACAACCGCCTACATCTCTGGGGACTTCGGGGTCGCTGTTGTCGAGCTCAGCAGCCCGACACAGCCTGAACTTGTCACCATTATTCCCTTCAATGAAGCGCGCTCGACAGCGCTGCAGTTCCGTTACCTCTATGTGACGGATCGGTCTGGATTTCATGTAGTCGATGTGACCGATCCGCATAACCCGCGTTGGATTAAAGGCGCTTCCGTATCACTTGACAATGCTCAACGCATTTACGTCGCTCGTACATTTGCATACGTCGCGAGCGGGGTTGACGGTCTAATAATTATCGATGTTGAAAGGCCAGAGCAACCGCAAGTGTACGAACGTTTTACGGCGAATGGTCAAATTATGGATGCCCGCGATGTTGTGGTTGGCTCTACCAATGCTTCTTTATTTGCTTATATAGCAGATGGAAAGAATGGCATCAAAGTCGTGCAACTAACATCCCCTGACAGTCAGCCGCGATTTTATGGTTTTAGCCCCGACCCACAACCAGAACTCATAGCGTGGTATCCGACCAAGTACGATGCAACGGCTCTCTCAAAGGGCCTAGACCGAGACCGTGGTGTTGATGAAGCGGGAAATCAAATGGCTGTCTTTGGACGCCTGGGATCTCGACCGTTTAACTTGAAAGAACAACAAAAACTATACCTTAATGACTCAGGGCAGCCATGGTATGTGACTGACGACATTGATTTAGAGGCATTTGTGCCAGGAAATCCAGCGCCGAAATTGCCAAAACTTCCCCAACAGCAGGCACAAGAAGCCGCGCCTTAGTCTACCAAAACACCCTAAAGTTGAGACACCGCAATCTGGAGTCTTTGCAGGGCAGCAAAGAATTGACGTGGATCATACTGTTCGTCTTTTTCAATCGCCATATAGCATTCGTCTAATACTTCCGATAACTCAACGTATTTCGCACGGGAAATTACATCATCGTCGACCATCGATTGAAGAATGGCTGAAGATGCCATTGTCGCCTGTTCAGCAGCTGCGTAGTCTACATATTCACCTGCCAGCCCCTCCTCCAGGACACCGCCCATAAGTGTCTTCATATCCGCATTCGAAAAGGTCGCAGAGGAAAAGCGTTCAATGGCTCCTTGTGTGGCAATCTTAAGGGACTGCGCAGCTTCAATGACAGAGTCATGACCCTCTAAAGAGGCTTGATGAAGGAGCTTTGATTTGGCTCTAAGGTCCGCCGCCATAATGGGATCGATGCTGCGCAACAGCACTCTCATCATTATGAGGTTAGCATCATTTATCCTTGGAATCCCGGGTCCAATGCCGTGGCTATCGCGCGTCGCCCAACGAATGTTGGACATCGGATGGTGACAAGCGTGACAATCAAAAAATACTAGCTCGGGAAATATTCCATCAGTATTGCGATTGGGGTCAAGCATCGCGTTAAGAAGAGATTCAACCGCGACTGCCTGTCCAACAGCCCACACTTGAATACTTTTGATATTACCTTTGCGCTCTCGGTAGTCTTGATCAAAAGCCACATGAGCGGGTTGAGTCCAGGTATATGTGTCCAACTCAAATGCCAGCCTCGGGTGGCCCGCACCCATAATACGGTGTGTTAAGAAACGGTCTTTTGTTCCGAAATGACAGGACAAACATAGCCTGGCTCGTGCTAACGGGTCTTCGGTTGGGTATAAGCCAGCACTTAAGTTCGCGGCGTGGTCAGCGGCGCCAGAGATATGCTGTCCGAGCCAATTTACCGCACCACCATGACAAGCCTCACAGCCAACGCCATCAGAAATCTGGAATCCTTTTGCGCGTCGTGATTCCGGTACGTTATCAGCATGACAATCCAAGCAAATAGCTTCTTCTTCTGCCGGGCCCAAACCAAGATTGCGCGCGATGCGCTGTGACTCATCGGTCAGCAGAGTTTTATAGGCGTCGGAATGGGGATCTTGCTCTTCCCAGATAATGTACTCATTTTGAAGGACTGTTGAATTGTCCCAAGGTTCCAGAGCACCGTGGCAACTTGAGCCGCCACATGACGCTACTCCGAGATGAGTATCATTAGACATAAATGGATTCGCGGATTCTGTTTGCGCCATACCTGTTGCAGCAATCAAACCCGTGGACAATATTAGCCCCGACTGTATTAGCCTGAGAAACACAAAACCCCCATACAATTCAATGTCTTGATGCCGACTAAGTAATGGAGTCAAAAGGCCCCGTTATAGAAGTCAACCGACCCCTTAGAATCAGACAGCATATTCATCGATTGGAACAAAAGGAGCAAGGTAAACATATGAATTCTCAAGCTTAAATCGCTTCAATGGAGGCTTATTCTTTTATTCTCGAATAGGGCCTTCCGGCATGGCCAGAAATGAAAGCGCAAACCCGGCGCTAACAGCATAGCAGCAGCTAGATCCGCTAGCATTTTAGGGCGCAAAAAAAGATAGGATAGCCTCTAGTCTTCCTGCCAATCCATGATCAAGAGTGATTAATTTCTTCTCTGCCCCTTCGACCAAACTGGCCACATCATCAAGAAAAGCCGTGAGAGGGTCTGGCTCAGCCGCCAGGAAGAGTGAAGGTACTTTGATTAACGGTAAGCGCTTATCTAATTCATGCCGGAATACCGCATGGTAACCATGATGATAGGTCGTAAGTGCTTTCAAAACATCGGTGACCATTGAATGCAACACTTCAGGTGGGGGCATCTCAGTCAGAATGCGGTGCTCAGGATCGCGCATGAAGTATGGAAAGTGAAGCATCTGGTCCCGCAAAAAGTGCCAGGCCCATGGAAGCTGGGTGCCGAATTCATCGGGCACGACTTCGGGTGCATAGTTAGCCAACATATCTTGGCGCAGGGCATCATCAAAAAAACCGATGCCATCGAAAATTATTCTACGTAGTCTATCTGGTCGTGCGATTGCCAATTCACACCCAATATGTGCCCCTGTATGGCTGCCAAAGTAGTCCACCTGATCGATATTGAGAGCATCTAGAACTCGACAAACACTATCGGCGTAGTACATTAGGTCCGGCACATCAGGCGCCGGTGGCGCAGAATCTCCGTTGCCTAAGGTGTCCGGTGCTACAACGAAGCGTGCCTCAGCTAAACCTTCAATTAATGTCGCGTAGCCAGCAGAAGAACCTGGACCGGCATGAGCGATATAGATGGGAAGCGCTTTGGCATCATCTCGTATTCCGGCGTGCCGATAGTGCACTAGACCTTCTTCGATACGGACAAAAGCACGGTCAATGTCGACGGCCATTTAAAGAGTCCTATTCTAGTCACCACTAAGGTGTTTAATAATTCTACTTTGATCTTAGAGGCCTATATCAGCGGACCAAAGAAATATTTATCGGCATACGCTAATTGAATTAACCCGCGGCTCTTAGTGAAAAAAATTGAGATGCTAAGCTAGGCACTCTACATCACCACAAAACTAATAACTGTTCCGCGTTTCTCAAAGGAGCACTCATTAATGGCATTAATAAGATCTGGATGCCATTTCGCCAAACGGTGACAATGCGTTATAAGGAAATAACTAGAGCTTCCAAAAAGATTGATTGGACTTCTATATGCGCATCATTGATGCAGATACACATGTAATAGAAACCGAACAGACCTGGAACTATATGGATAAGGCTGATGAGCATCTGCGGCCAAAAATTATAACCTCCAGAGAGCCGATTACACATAAACGCGAGTCACCCATGGCAGGCCACAGTTTTTGGCTTGTCGATGGGCGCTTGTATATGAAGGGTGGCCAGAAAGCGGACTGGTATCCCGATGGTAGCCGCGATCTGGCAGATCCAGAAGTGCGTATTGCGCATATGGATGACCTTGGGATCACCACACAAATTCTTATTCCCAGCTTCTTCCTAGGATCCATCATCGAGCATAGTGACGCCGAGTTGGCAGTAGCTAAGAGTTATAATCGCTGGATGGCTGACGTCTGTCATAGTCGGACGAACCGCCTCCGCTGGCTTGTAGTGCCATCTCTAAAGAATATTGAGGCGACCTGCAAAATGATGGAAGAGGGCCGCGATAATGGTGCCGTCGGTGTTATGATGCGCGGCTATGAGGGTAACATCACTATTGATGATGCAGCTTTTGAACCAATATACGCTAAAGCCGCAGACCTAGACATGGCAATAGCCTTACACATCGGTAACGGTAGCCCAAGTTTCGATGAGGTGAGGAACACTTCTGGTAAGAAGGGCAATATAGTTGCCTTCATCATGCCTATGGTTGTGGCATTTAATGCCTTGATGATGAGTGATATACCCAAGCGATATCCAGCACTACGTTTTGGTTTTCTGGAAGGCGGCTCCATGTGGCTACCCTTCGTACTAAACAAAGCTGACCGCTTTGCGGACACATACAACCTAAAGCGAGCAACTGAAAGCGTGCTTTCTGACTGCCGTTTTTACATAACATGTGAGGCCCACGAGAACCTGCCAGAAATCCTCCGATGGGCTGGCAGCAATAGTTTAGTTATTGGATCCGACTATGGGCATGCCGACACTTCTACTGAGCTGGAAGCTCACCGGCTGATTCTTAGCCGTGACGACCTACCGCAAGGTGCCGCAGAACGTATGGCTGACGACAACGCCCGTGCACTCTATGGGCTATAGGTAGTTTATATTTGTCTAGGGCTGATTTATTAAAACAAGCGGAGAAAGCGTGGCTGGATGGCGACCTTCTGGCGTCAACGCGCTCTTTAGCTGCGCGATCAGATGATAGCCCAAACTTTGTGAGAGAGGAACATTTTGACTCCAATAATTTGCCGGATAGCGTAACAGCCGAACCTCTGAAATTTGGTGGGAGACTGCTAAGCTCGCATTTAGTTCATCTTCAAAGCGGCATAGCTTTATTCGATATTGGCGTGCCTCTATTACAAAACGGGGTATTTATGTCGCCAGCATTCGCGCACCTCAAATACCCAGAGCGATATGCTTACCTATTCAGTAAGGATGCAGGACAAGCATTAAGGGTAGCCGCTTGCAGTTCAAACTATATCTCAGACGCTTACATCACCCTTGTTCGTCCAGCATATTACCATTGGCTTCTAGATACCATCCCCCACCTATACGGTGCTTCGCGACTCAGCCATCTTGCACAGGTTAAACTCATTGCGCCAAAAACGATGGCCCTCCAACCCTGGCAGAAGGGTCTATTGGAAAAGGCAGCAGGCGTATTTGGTATTAATAATTTAGCTTACTTACCAACTAATGGTACGGCCGTCGCCGTACGCCCCGGGTACAGTCAAACCTATATGGCCTTATCTGATCGCCTATCTTTGCTGCGCTTGATCGCACCCCCTAAAGACCCCGGAGCTCCGCAGCGCTTGCTTTATAGCCGCCGCGGTACAAAAGATATTCGAAGGCTCGTTAATCAAGAAAAGGTGATCGGAGCACTTGGCAAGAAGTTTGAAGTTATTGAGCCTGGTAGCATGGATTTAGATGGACAAATGCGCCTATTCGCTGAGGCACGATGTGTGGTTGGTGTTTGTGGGTCCAATCTAGCAAATATCGTGTTCTGCCAGCCAGGCACCTTGGTGGTCGAAATTGCCGCAGGTTTGCATCAACCCCATTTCGAACGCATCGCTGAAGCAGCAGGTTTAAGATTTATACGAGTAGAAGCAACTCCTGTGGACTCGGTCTCATATGCAAAACCAGGTGCTCAGATCCAGGAAAAGACTTGGCAACAAGCCCATGGAGACCTCACCATTGATCCAGATGTGGTTATTAAGGCAATCGAAGAAAGTCTATAAGGAATTAGACTTCAGGGAAGTAATAGGAAAGTTGCATCTCTCCATTCCCTTGAACTCTACCCATATCAAAGCGTAAAGGCTTGAATGTTAGACGTCCTGGCTAAATGCTTTGTAGATTACATGACACCATACGCGATCATAGCGTTAGCGACCTTATTGAAGCCTGCGATATTCGCGCCGCGAAAGTAGTCCACGTGGCCATCCTTCTGAGTGCCATATTCAACCATCTGGTCATGGATGCCCTTAATGATGGCGCGAAGACGCTGGTCGACCTCTTCGCTAGTCCAGGATAGACGCAGGCTATTCTGACTCATCTCCAAGCCTGAAACTCCAACACCACCAGCATTGGCGGCCTTCGAAGGGGCATGGAGTAGCTCCTTCTTAGCAAGCATCGCCTTAATTGCCTCAGGGGTGCTCGGCATGTTCGCACCCTCGGAAACTGCTCGACAACCATTGGTGATTAGATTCTCAGCATCCTCAAGGTCTACTTCATTTTGGGTGGCGCATGGGAAGGCAAGATCACAGGGCACTTCCCAGGGCCTCTTACCAGAGTGGAAGCTACCGCCCCAAGTTTTTACATACTCCTCGATACGGCCACGCTTGTTAGTCTTCAGGTCTACCACCCAAGCGAGCTTCTCGGTATTGATACCCTCAGGATCATGAATGTAGCCGCCGGAGTCTGACAGTGTTACCACTTTACCCCCTAGCTCCAATAGCTTCTCAGCGCAGTAGGTAGCGACATTGCCAGAACCGGAGACAGTACAGATGCGCCCCTCAATAGCTTCGTTATGGTGCGCCAACATATCCTCCATCATGTAGACCACACCGTAACCAGTCGCCTCGGTACGGATTAATGATCCACCGAATTCAAGCGCCTTGCCAGTAAGCACACCCTCAAAGCGATTTACTAGCCGCTTGTACTGCCCAAACATGTAGCCGACTTCGCGCGCACCGACGCCGATATCACCAGCCGGGACATCAGTATCTGGACCGATATGCCGGTGCAATTCTGTCATAAAAGCCTGGCAGAAACGCATAACTTCAGCGTCTGATTTACCCTTTGGATTGAAGTCAGAGCCACCCTTGCCACCGCCCATTGGCAAGCCGGTAAGGCTATTCTTAAATACTTGTTCGAAAGCTAGAAACTTTAGCACCGACTGATTCACCGTTGGGTGGAAGCGAAGGCCACCCTTGTAGGGGCCAATCGTGTTATTCTGCTGAATACGGTAACCGCGATTGACCCGAATCTGACCTTCATCATCCTGCCACACGATACGGAAGCTGACGATACGGTCGGGCTCCGTCATGCGCTCGAGGATCTTTAAGTCCCTGTAGATGGGCTTATCAGCGATATAGGGGATTATATCCATCGCCACCTCATGAACAGCCTGTTGGAATTCAGGCTCACCCGGATTACGGCGCACTACGCCTTCCATAAACTGTTCGAGATCATCGGCTTGGTGCGTGGACACTGTATTACACTCCTTATTATTTTCCTCTCCATTAACCAGGAGAAATCGCGCGTATAAAACCCCATCCGCCGCGTGTCGGCAATACAATTGGTACAAAAAAGATGTCGCCACAACATAAATATCAAGATGATTAGAAATACGAGCTTAGATAAAACTTAATATGCCGTCAGGCGTCTTGTTGCCTAATCAAAATTCTAGGGACATTACACCGGTGCAGAGGCACATTAAAAAGTGAATGGTGTGAAAAATATAGCAGCCCATTTAGCATTAAGGTCTGCGTAGGCGCAGAAAATAGCCAATAAACTAATTAAAAAGGTAATCAGCACGTGTATATTGAATGACTAGTTAGTTGTCTTAACGGGAGAGTGGCATGAACAATAATACAATAGCGGAGTTCATGCGAAAGGCAGACTCCCAAGAATCCCAGGGCCATTGGGTTGAGGCTATTAATTTTCGTGCTGGGGCGGTAGCCGAGGTTACTAATAAAGCAGCAATAATACCTGCGCCTCAAGAACCCGATCCAAGCAACGTTCTGGAGAAAATAGCAGAAACTCATAAACCCACAAAACGTCACCACGATTATCTAAAACACTATTGGCGACATTTTCGCGACAGACGCATTAGTGCCAAGAAAGTTTTGGAAATAGGGGTGCAAACACCACGATCGGTGAAAATGTGGGAGGAATTCTTTCCTAATGCAATAATACACGGAATAGATATAGACGAGAATTGCTCTGCATTTGAAAGTGGGCGGGTTCAGATGCACATCGGCGATCAGACAAACGAATTGTTTCTAACAAAATTCCTGCAAGAAACTGGTGGAGATTTTGATGTAATTATCGATGATGGAATGCATACTTCATACAGTATTCTAAAAAGTTTTAGTTATCTTTATCCCGCATTGACCACCCATGGCATTTACGCAATTGAAGACATTATACGCCAGCCGGAAACTCTTAAGTTTCTGCAATATTTAATTAACTGCGTTAATTATGTTCCAGATGAATTTGATCTGGCCGAGTGGATGGGATTGTCTTCTTTCGACCCTAATTTGCCATGGCTTCTGCATAATACAATTAGCGTTGCATGTTATCGATATATAGCATTTGTTGAGCGCGGGTTTAATCCTCGTGACAATCGTTTTCTAATGCCACTCGAGGAGTTTCGCGCAGAGAAAGACAGACAAATGGATGAGACTGTACGTCAAATGACCTCCAAAAACATACCCATTAGCAGAGAAACGCTTTTGAACCACCTTCATAAGAATAATCATTCATATGTAGATCGATTGTTAGATCGTCTAAAGAATCAGACAGGAAATTGACACTAACTTAGTCGCGCCGCATGGTTTTGATATGAAATCGTTAGATCTGCAGGCTGATTGCTTTGCCCTAAATACCATGTCACTGAGGAAATTCATTCGTATCGAGCCTGCTCATCTCAAGAGCTTTAGATTTATCAAGACTTGAGTATTCATCGTTGAGCGCTCACCACATCAAATTTGTTAGTAGTAGAAAAGTCAAATATTGAACCACATATAAATTCCGCAGAGGTCTCAGCCCTCTTGTTGTTCTCCCTACATATTTCAATCATGTCTTCAGCAAAATCAATGCCTGTCGCAACCCAGCCGTTGCTAGAGGCCTCTACTGCGAGTTGGCCAGTACCACAGCCTACATTAAGCAGTGACGATTCTGAATCATACTGTAGGCAGAATCTTCAGCCTTGATCTGCCATTCTTTTGCATGCGATCTGAAGAAACGGTGCGTTTGATCTTGCTGAGACATATTCTTAGCTTCCTTTGCGACGCCCCTATGGTTGGTGTGAAGCCTAGATAAGCAACCATCAAGAAAATGGCCTTACGCCCACCTCCACAGTTACCCTAGAAATTACCTAGTAAAAATAAGGGCTTCTGAGCATCTCTTTTTAGTTGTTGTAACTTTGTAGTGTCGTTGTACAACATCTATATTCTAACATCCCAAAAACTCCAGCATTTCTAACAATCTAGGCTTATCTCACTACAAACTTTGTAATAACTCTCAGAAAATAGTAGGGTAATTGGGTACGTCTGAGAAACCATTTAGGGGGCAATTATGGCTAAGTTACCAATAATTCTTGGAACTTTTGTACTAATTCTAGCAGCAATAGTTAATCCTCAAGGAGCTAGAGCAGATGGCCATACGAGCCTGATTAAACCTGAAGAGATTATTGTCACGGCTACCAAGCGTGCGCAGAGCCTTCAGGAGGTCCCCATAGCTATCACTGTCGTTGATGCTACCGTGCTTGAACAATCCCAGGTTACCGACCTGTTAGATCTTCAAACCGTAGTGCCAACATTGCGCGTTACCCAGCTTCAAAATTCTGCCCAAGTAAACTTTTTGATAAGGGGTTTTGGTAATGGGGCCAATAATACCGGCATTGAAGCAGAAGTTGGCGTCTTTATTGATGGTGTTTACCAATCTCGCGCAGCATCTTCCATACTGGATCTTCCAGAACTTGAGAGAATTGAGGTACTTCGAGGCCCACAATCAAGTATTTACGGAAAAAACGTGTCTGTGGGGGCCATTGCAATCACAACAAAAGCTCCAGAATTTGAATTTGGTGGAATGGGTGAACTGACCTATGGCAATTATGACCAGTTAATTGGCAAGGCAAGTATTACGGGTCCAATTTCTGACAAAGCAGCATTCCGCCTCTCAGGTTCCTTCAATCAGAGAGATGGCTACTACACTAATACGGTCACAAGTGGAGATATTAACGATCGAGATCGTTTTTCATTGCGAGGTCAGTTTCTCATAGAGCCATCTGACGATTTCACAATCAAAGTGATCGCTGATTATAATAAGATTAATGAAATTTGTTGCGGGGCTTCTCAGATTTTTAATGGGATACTCACACAGGTGATTGGTGCCCCTTTTCCTTTTGGACTTGGAGAACCAATAGGAAATCCCGCCAGGCTGTTTGATCGTGAAGTTGCCTATAGTAAAGACCCAAGCAATAAACTTGAGGGTAAAGGGCTATCGATAACTGGCGAAGTAGATCTTGGCTTTGCCGACCTCACATCGATAACAGCATACAGAGAGCAATCAAATAATAGTGACAATACAGTAGATTTCTCAGGAGCAGATATCGTCGATCTACTGCAATATCAGAAGTTTGAGACCTTCACGCAAGAGTTGAGGCTAACCTCCAAAGATGATGGTGATCAACTTGACTGGCTCCTTGGCGCCTACTATTTCGATGAAAGCGTGCCAACATGCTGTAGGACACTTGCCTACGGCGCAGACACATTCAACTTTGCGAATGTATTGGCTGGCGGAGCACTTCCTGGAGTACAAGCTTTGCTTGGGTTGCCCCCGGGGACATTTTTCGCGGACGGCGCGGGTATTGTTGACAATTATACTCTTGACGATAAGTCGATACAGCTTTTTGCGAACGCCGACTTTCACGCATCTGATAAATTAACTTTCTCGCTTGGTGGCGCTTACATTGATTCGAAAAAATCCGCTGTATCGAGCGTTGTTCTAAATGACGTGTTCTCCAGTTTAGACTTCCCTGCAATTGGTGAAGGGGTGGTAAGGCAGACGGTAATAGGACAGCAATATGCAGCGATAGGAGTGGATGCCACCAACCCGGCAGCTATCGCCGCGATAGAAGCTATTGCACCCGGAACGTTTGCGGCAATATCTGCTGGAGCGGGAGCGTTTGCGGCAGCAAATAGAAATAATCCCGCAGTCAATCCGTTCCTTGCATTCCAGCCACTCCAATTTTTCCCGGTGCCTGTTAATTATCCGAATGCCAATGAAACAGGAGTGCTGAGTGGTGATAAAATTACCTATCAAGCACGATTAGCCTATGACTTCACGGATACAGTCACAGGGTATGCCAGCTATGCAACTGGTTGGAAAGCTGGGGCTATTAATTTGTCGTCAGACTCACGGCCTCCCTCTGCTAATTCAAGGGGAAGATTCGCACGACCCTCTGACGTGAGTGTGATTGAATTTGGTCTTAAGAGTAGCTTTGACCGAGGTTACTTCAACTTAGCGGTTTTTGAGCAGGAGGTGAAAGATTTTCAATCCAATCTATTCACGGGTGCCGGCTTTGAAATTTCCAACGCAGGTAGCGAAGTGCACAAAGGTTTTGAGATTGATGCGGCATTCGCACCGACAGAAGCCCTTGTTATTGCATCATCAGTTATCGTAATGGATCCAAAATATAAATCTTTCCTTGGAGCTCCTTGCCAAGCATTCGATGTAGCGAGATGCGGTGCTGGTCAGTCATCTAGAGATTTGAGCGGGTCAAAACCTGGTGGTATCCACGAAGTCAGCTGGTCCACATCCGTTACTTACTCACACGAGTTTAATAGTGGTTTATCCGGGTTCTTAAGGGGTGAATATCTCTACGAAAGCAATGTTGACGTCGTAGATAATGTTCCAGCCTTTGCCGTAGGAAGCCCGCTTGCTCAACGTAAGGTTAACAATCTTAATGCTAGTGCAGGGTTGGAGATGGATAACGGAATAGAATTTGTGCTGTGGGGCCGTAATCTTACAAATGATAATAACCTTCTCAGCGCATTTCCAACAGTTATTCAAGAAGGTAGCTTTAGCGGTTACCTTAATGCGCCACGCACCTACGGTCTAACTGTACGCAGCAGATTCTAGGAACGAGTTGCAGCGACTTTTGTCAAGCGGCCATAAGGCCGCCTATGGATGTGCCCATGAAGGAACGCAATTGTTAGTGGACTTTCGTGCGAGCTGACACAGTGCACCCGAATGCTTTCTTGCCGGGCCCCCGTTGGCCGATATCAAGCATGGGGTAACTTACTCCCACTCAATAGTGACTGCTGGGGGTTACGCGAGATATCGTGAACTACCCTGCCCTCTTAATTAAGGGTAAGACTAAGATATTGATTGCTGAATAACCCAATAAACTGATCGCCATGGGTCCCAAGCTCATATCAAAGTAAGAATAAAATCCTATCATCACGCAGAGCGTAAGACGCGTGATCTCCATTGTAAGGCCTTGTTTTGCATCAAGCCAAAGAGATGTGCAGTACATAGTAAAAGCCATCATGCTGATCGTAACCCAGAGTTGTTGATAATTTAGCTCACCGCTTTCTAGCAGCACTAATCCCACATATGCCAAAGCAATGAACTGAAAAAATGAGTACATTTTTATTCTTCTAGGCACTTCTGGATTATATTTTTGAAAAGTTTGGGCATTGAACTCATCTTTAGCCGGTTGGTTGGGAAGACTCGTGGGTTTCCAGCCAGTTCGCGCAAAGAGCACTAAGAATTTTTCTTTCCAGTTTTGAGCATGCCAGATGTCTTTTACCATGCTTGAGTAAATGTGTAGATTGGCCCAAATAGGATTGAAAGTATTTAAAGCGCCCCTGATTCCATAAATGGGGTTCTCGTTATCATCCTCTTCTTTAAACGTGCCGAACATCCTGTCCCAGATAATAAAAACGCCCCCATAGTTCTTATCAATATAATTATCATTTTGTGCATGATGGACTCTGTGATTTGAGGGGGTAACAAATATTTTTTCATACCAACCAAGCTTTGGAATGTGCTCGCTATGTACCCAGAATTGATAAATTAAGTTGATGGAAGCAACGCTGACAAATACATAGGAAGGCACGCCCAACAAAAATACAGGAATATAAAACACCCAGCTAACAAATGCTCCAGTTCCAGTCTGCCTTAATGCGGTGCTGAGGTTGTAGTCCTCACTTTGATGGTGGGCAACATGCGAAGCCCAGAAGATTTGTCTTTCATGACTGATTCGATGAAACCAGTAATAACAAAAATCATAAAAACAAAATGCAAAAGCCCAAACTATTGGAGAGGAAGCATCCATTCTCCATAAAGCGTATTGAGTCTCTATTGCATAGAATACATAGCCGCCAAGACCAATAATAATAAGTTTGTTAGCTGTTCTTAAAGAGCCCATAAAAAGGCTGCTAATCGCATCGTTGAGACGATAAGTATTCTTTTTTATTATGATGCCATATGCCAGCTCAATTAATATTGCTAACAAAAAGAACGGGACCGCATAAGGAACATAATCCATAGCTAAATTATAAAGCTAGATTTATTCCCACTCAACAGTCCGTTATTCTAAACTTTGTGAGGCTCTAACTATTGGGAATATAGTCGTATTATCTCAATTGAATTCTAAACGCTTTGGTATTCCTATATAAGTCTCGTCACGGTCTAACGTTTTCCATAATACATGCATAAATTGATGTAATCGAACATAAGGGGCTAATTGCTCTAGGGGGAAACCGTGGTCTACCATTTCGTCGTAAAAACGGTTTTCAAATTCAAGCGGTTCATCAAGCCAAGGACGAATTTCCGCAAGCCGCAGACGAAACTCAGCATCGTCCATCTGCGTGTAAGAATACTTTTTGGCTAAAGGCCAAAAAAGTGTCTCAAAGATAAGAATGTCCCGAACCCCTAGTAATCTTCCGACCGGCTTATCAATTGCCCTAGTATCAAAACCAGTGATTTTCCCAGTTTCTTTTGATGCAGGTCCCCAATATTCCAACCCGCAGAATCTGGATTTATAGAGCTCTGGATGATCCTTGACACCCATCCATGCAGCAATTTTAGGCATAAGTTCGTGAGGATTACGTTTTATATCTTCTAACCGAACGCCGCAGTTGTTCGATCGATTGATTAAAGGTGAAAGCATCTGCAAGAACATAGTTAATATTACAGCAACCACTTTACGCCAGGCGACAATAGACAAGGTGTACGCCGTTTTATCGCTTGTATTGTCACTGCTTAGTACTCCTACATTTTGTGAGTTAACCAACATCCAGGATTCCATACTTTGTATAGGGTTGCGAATAAGTTGTAGAAAACGTGCCTGAGGATAGTGCTTCAAAAAATGCAGGTGCTCGTATGTATTAGGATTGTGAATATGATAGAAGATATTGTTATTCTCCTGACAACTGGCGCTACTCTTGCCGCGTACTGAAATGTCAAAGGCTCGGTGGATAAGTTCAAAGCATTCTGAAATACCTATCGAGGAAAACGAATTCAGCAAGATTAAGAATTCTCTGCAAAAAGAATTTTGATCCACCAAAAAACTTTGCGAGCGATCTGGGCCCATATCCGTAAAACCGCTATCTTTTGCTAACCAGTCTCTACGGTCCCAAGGGTTTCCAATTACATTGTTCTTACAGCGCGCATCAAAAAGTGGTTGGAATTCCCTCACAATCGTCTTTACAAGATGTTCGCGCCAGTCTGACTTGGCAAAGTCAGGAGCAAATTTCCGCCATACCTCTAGTCCAAACCAACCTTTAAAATAAACTCCTGGAAGGGTCGAAACTTCAGGATGTCCATCAATCAGAGAGTGGAAAAACAGAGAACCGGATCGACCAAAAGGGATTAGAGCTACCATTCGGGATTTTCTTGTGTTGGAGACACGCTCAGATTTACTTTTAAGCATTAAGCTATATGCCATTTCAGATTTGTCTGGTTTGCCCAGTTCGTTGAGTGTGACACCCAAGTTGTTTTGGGCTTTGACATAGTCAGATTTTAATACTATCGCCTGCGTGTAACTTGTTTCAGCCTCCTCTAATCGGGCCTGTTCTCGAAGCATGTTACCCAAGTTGAAGTGGCCTTCGGCGAAGCCGGATTCCAACGTTATTGCTTGGGTGTAGCTGATTTCGGCTTCTTCTAATCTGCCAAGTGCTTGGAGCGTGATACCCAAATTGCTGTGGGCTCTGACATAGTCAGATTTCAACGCTATCGCTTGCCTCAAGCTTACTTCAGCCTCGTCTGATCTGCCCAGTTCTTTGAGCGTAATACCCAAGTTGTTGTGGGCTTCGGCAAAGCCAGGTTTCAATACTATCGCTTGCCTCAAGCTTGCTTCAGCCTCGTCTAATCTGCCCAGTTCTTGGATCGTAATGCCCAAGTTGAAGTGGGCTTGGGCATAGTCAGGTGTCAATGCTATTGCTTGCCTGTAGCTTGCTTCAGCCTCGTCTAATCTGCCTAGTTCTTGGAGCGTAACACCCAGGTTGTTGTGAGCTTCGGCATAGTCAGGTGTCAAAGCTATCGCTTGCCTCAAGCTTGCTTCAGCCTCGTCTAATTTGCCCAGCTCTTTGAGCATGATACCCAAGTTGCTGTGGGCTTCGGCATAGTCAGGTGTCAATGCTATCGCTTGCCTGTAGCTTGCTTCAGCCTCGTCTAGTTTGCCAAGTTCTTGGAGCGTGACACCCAAGTTGCTGTGGGCTTCGGCATAGTCAGGTGTCAATGCTATCGCTTGCCTCAAGCTTGCTTCAGCCTCGTCTAGTTTGCCAAGTTCTTGGAGCGTGACACCCAAGTTGCTGTGGGCTTCGGCATCATCAGGAGATAGTTCGACTGCTTTTTGGTTGACATCCGCAGCTTCAGTTTTTCTGCCTGTCTGCCCCAATACTGCGCCCAGTACTTTCCAGCCAAATTGATGTTTGGGGAATTCTTGAGTGATGGATATTGCCATCTTCTCAGCGTCACCAAATCGTCCGTTTTTGTAGTGTTCTAAAAGACTGCTGAGTTGTACCTGAGATGGTACCTTACTGTCTTCTGGGACTATTGACTGTGACATCAATTAAAATCTATTTCCGCTCAATAGTGATGTTTTCACAACAACCTCTGTTTTAAACAATGATGGTGCCTGAACAGGAGAGACAAAATTTTAATTAGGTTATGGATTTTATGACCTTTATTCCCACTCAATAGCAATCTCACTTAAATAGCCTACGTTATCAATTACTTAAGCATGCCCAAAACCACGTGTTTAACTAATGTGTAAATCACCTCTGTACTGCATACTTTTGTTACATCTATGTTCGTATTGCTTTACAACATTTTACACAATTACTCGCTACACATTGTATAGCGTTAATCACCCTTAAACTTAATCTGAAAATGGCGAGTTGAAAAACTCTTCTAACCTCGATCTGTTGCGTTATTTTATACACTCATATCTTCTAATTTTGGATTTACCTCATCGATTCTTTACAAACTCATAAAGTCAACTTGGCAACATATTTTGGAAAGTGCTAAATACCAATCAATTTAACTGCCACTTGTTTTGTGAAGAATGAGATTGCTACCACTTCATAGCTGCACTGGTTGATAGAACAAAATTCGTTTAATGCTTTAAATTCGTCTTGTTCCCAGCTTTCGTTTATTATGAATTCATCAAAAACAAGCACAGTATCTTTATCTATAATTGGTTTTGAAAAAGTTAAAGCGCAAATAGTCGAAGAATATAAATCTGCATCAAAATTTATTAGTGATGCTGTAGGGCGACTCTCAGAAAAGAACACTGGTAAAGTATCTTCAAACTTGCCTACGATAAACTCTCCACCTTCAATTTTGGGCACATCTCCATCGCTTGAATAGGTTCCTTCCTTCTCAACATGATTTCCAACATCCCAGTCTTCTGATAAGCCTGTGAACGTGTCAAACCCATAGCCTTTTTTAAAAACCTTAATAAGATATTTAAAGGATGATGCCCTCCATACACCAAATTCATAAAACGGTTTTGAAGTTATGCTTTTTTTGATAATAGCATCAAAAAAGTACCACTTATTAAAGTGTAACTCAGGAAGATTAGGTAAATTGAAAGCCCAAGAAAATGAACGCATGTAGCAATGTTGCTTGAATTCTGATTGCATCAAATTGTCAAAGTCATCTCTATCTCCTTGATAGAACCTCAATGCAGCCTTCGTTAGTCTTGCTAGCTGGTGGTTTACATTTACTTTTAAGCATTTATCAATCCACTTTTCAGCATCTTCAATAGTCTTTGCACAACCAGATAGGTTCCAAAAAGCTTCAGCAAAGTCAGGTTTCAAAGCTATCGCCTGCGCATAGCTTGCTTCAGCTTCGTCTAGTCTCCCCAGTTCTTTAAGCGTGACACCCAAGTTGTTGTGGGATTCAGCATCTTGAGGAGATAATGCGACTGCTGTTTGGTTAGCATTTGCAGCTTCAGAATGCCTTCCTGATTGCCCCAACAATGCGCCCAGCACTTTCCAAGCAAATTGATGTTGGGGAAATTCATGAGTGATAGATGTCGCAAGCTTTTCGGCATCAACATAATTTCCAGTTTGATAGTATTCTGAGAGACTATTTAACTGGTTTTGAGATGGGTTTTTAATACCTGCATTTTCTGTTTGAGGTAAAGGGACTATGCGTGCATCCAAGAAGTGAAGTTTCTTTCCATCCACCCCCTGCTTTTTTGCCTGATCAATAACTTGCTTTGCCACTTCATTCTGCTTTTCCTTGATAAGTGCATCGATGTAGCTTAGCCAAAACTGTTCTATTTTTGAGTTGGCTTCTAGAGCAGTTCTAAATAACGGTAGTGCCGCATCAGTTTTATTAACAGAGACTGCTAGTACGCCGAGGTTGTGGTTCGCATGAGGGTGCTGAGGCTGAGATTGCAAGATAGCTCTATAGAGACGTTCGGCATCTTGTAGCTTACCGTCTTTATGTGCTGCCATACCCTGTTGCAATGTTTGTTCAATAGTTAGTTCCATTGCAAGCCCCTGAAAATCTCTCAGACAACAACATTTCTTATCTAGCTGTTTGAAAAATCCTTAAGCATTTTTTTTAATTCTAAACTATGTTGCTCTTCCTGACCGATCATGCCTCTTGTGTATTCTTCTAGATAAACAGAAGCATCCTCAACACAACTAAGTAATTTTTTATATAAATTCAAAGCATGCACCTCATGCTCTAAGCTTTCATTAAGAATATCTTGTATGGAATGTCGATTACTTTCTTTTATTTTTGCTATTTTTTGACTTGGGTGACCATCTAAGCCTGTTATTAATTCACCCGCCTGCTGAGCATGCACCAAAGACTCATTTGCTTGGGCTTGAAGAAATTCAACAATTGGAATTCTATTTGGGCCTGAAACCATAAGTGAGGAATGAGTATATCTAACCACCCCCGCAAGCTCATACTCCATTATTTCATTAAGTATCTCACAAACTTCATTTTCATTTAAATCTTTCATAATGTTCTCCAACAATAATTTAAGGATATAAGAAAAAATTAAGCTTGTGTGCTAATACAATGTAGTTAGTTTGTCGTACCTTTTTATTCAGAAACCCAGTGATTATAAGGATTTGAGGATGGGTAACTTACTCCCACTCAATAGTACCTGGTGGTTTTGAGGTCACATCATAAGTCACTCGATTGATGCCTCTGACTTCGTTAACGATTCGGTTAGTTACGCGCCCAAGAAATTCCATATCGAAATGATAGAAGTCTGCTGTCATTCCATCAGTCGAGGTAACAGCTCTCAGCGCTAATGCATAATCATAGGAGCGGCTATCCCCCATAACGCCGACGGTTCGCACCGGCAAGAGCACGGTAAACGCCTGCCATATGTCATCATATAAATTAGCATTCCTGATTTCTTCTAGGTAAATCGCATCAGCTTTACGCAAAATATCGAGTTTCTGTTGAGTGATTTCCTGGCCCGGAATACGGATCGCTAGACCAGGCCCCGGAAACGGGTGGCGCCCAACCATTTCGTCAGGTAGACCAAGCTCTCTCCCAAGATCGCGTACTTCATCTTTGAATAGCTCCCGCAAAGGCTCGATTAGCGTCATTCCCATCCTCTCAGGTAAACCACCTACATTGTGATGGGATTTTATGGTAACACTCGGGCCGCCGGCGAAGGACACGCTTTCAATCACATCAGGGTATAGAGTGCCCTGAGCTAAAAAGTCTGCACCCCCAGCCTTCCTCGCTTCTGCCTCAAAGACATCAATGAATGTCGCGCCTATAATCTTTCGCTTTTCCTCTGGGTCAGTCTTTCCTGCTAGCTTACTTAGAAAGAGATCAGCAGCGTCCGCAAGCACAAGCTTGGTGTTAAAGCGATTGCGGAACAACTCGATCACCTGATCAGTCTCCCCTTGGCGCATCAAACCGTGATCAACTAGAACACAGATTAACTGATCACCAATGGCCTCATGGACAAGTGCGGCGACCACTGAGGAATCAACACCTCCAGACAAACCACAGATGACCCGGCCCTCGCCGACCTGTTCCCGAACAGACGAAATAGCCTGGTCCTTGAACGCCGCCATAGTCCAATCGCCAGCTACACCACAGATTTTATGAGTAAAGTTCCTGATCAGAGCAGCTCCGTCCGGTGTATGCACCACTTCAGGATGAAATTGCACACCATAGAATTTTCTTTTGTCGTCAGCGATAGCTGCGAACGATGCACCATCGGATATGCCAACTACAGAGAAACCTTCCGGGATAGAGTTAACCCGGTCACCGTGGCTCATCCATACCTGCTCTACATCATTAACCGCCCATACATCATGAAACAAAGCGCAGTCTGCCTGCACAGTAAGACTAGCACGCCCAAACTCGCGGTGATTAGTGGCTTTGACCTGACCACCGAGCTGCTTAACCATGGTCTGCTGACCATAACAAATGCCCAGTATTGGTATACCCATTCCAAATAAAGCCTGTGGTGCGCGGGGTGTATCGCCGCTAATCACCGACGCCGGGCCACCGGAAAGGATAACACCCGTGGGGTCATAAGCCTCAATGCTCTCTTCAGTAACAACGTTAAAAGGATGAATCTCAGAATACACACCACTCTCACGCACTCTGCGCGCGATCAGCTGGGTTAACTGAGAACCAAAATCAATGATCAGAATACGGTCAGTCATAGGACCTCAAATAGAAAAAGCTCTTGGTTTTACGCATTCATTTAAACCGGGTCAAAGGCTACTGTTTCATTATTTCTCACGCTCAAGCACAGCGACAAAAAAACCGTCGGTATGATGCCGTCTTGGCGATAGGCGAAGATACTTTCCACGTCCAGGGTAGCGCGTACCCAAGACTCGCTTCCAGATGTCCGCAACAGATAGAGGCCGAAAATGCTCATGCCGCTCCAGAAAACTAGAGATCCGGTCTTCGTTCTCCTGGCGCAAAAGAGAACACGTAACATAGATTAGCCGCCCGCCTGGCATTACCATGCGCCCCCCCTGGGCTAATAAGGCATTCTGAGTAGCAATATGCTTGTCCAAGTCTCCAGGAGTGAGACGCCAGCGCGCATCAGGCTGACGCCGCCAGGCCCCGGTACCGGAGCATGGAGCGTCAATTAACACACGATCGAAACTCTTGCGCCGCTTATTTAGCCAGTTGCAATTCTTGGGGTCCAGAACGCGCGTAGTAACGGAATGAACACCAGCACGCTTGAGCCTAAGCTTGGCCTTGTTGAGTCTTCCAGCATGTAAGTCGCACGCAACAATGCGACCTGATCCGCCCATCGCCGCGGCCAAGGCCAAAGCTTTGCCACCCGCACCTGCACATAGATCAAGCACCTGATGCTCAGCAAAGGTCTCGGCCATCAGCGCTGCAAGCTGCGACCCCTCATCCTGAATCTCTATCAGACCTTGGGTGAAAGCCTTACTATTGCCGAGCGCAGTCCGGCCAGTTAGACGCAAGCCAAAAGGTGAAAAAGGTGTATTAGATGAAACTAGCCCCTCGTCAGCCAGCGCCACTCTAGCGGTATCACGATCAATTTTGATCGTGTTAACACGCAAGTCAAATGGCGCCTCCTTGCTCAGAGCTCTAATTTCGATTTCAGTCTGGTCACCATACAAGTCTGTAAAGTAGGGCCATAGCCAGTCCGGGCACTCCACCAACACATGAGTTGGAGCAATGGAGAGATCGCGAGATAACGCTGCCACCAATAATGTTAGCTCTTTATCGGTTATTGGGGGCGGTGCATATGTTTTACCCGAACACAGGTCACGGAGATCCGCTAAATCCGTAGCTTCATTGACAACACAGTCCGCCAAGACCCGCATTCGAGTGGTCGGAGCCATTTCATCAAGTTGCCAGGCCAAACGCGCGCGATGTCTTACAAGGCGCCATACCCTATTGCCAATGGCCTTACGATCCTTAGAGCCAATGAATCTGCGAGTACGGAAATATTTTTGCACTACGCCGTCGCTGGGATAAGAACTGCCCTCCACATTTGATAAAAGCTCAATGGCGGCTTGTAGGCGCGCGCTGGGAGTCATGATTCAGGGATCCGGTTAGGGCTAACTACCCTAGTCAAAGTCATTCCGGTAGTTGGGGGGCTCCTGAGTTATGGATACGTCATGTACATGGCTTTCTCGGAACCCGGAGGCTGTGATACGTCGAAAAACGCAGTTCCTTTGCATGTCCGCTATACTGGCATTTCCGGTATATCCCATCGCTGCCTTTAGACCACCGACCAATTGGTGCACAACGGGATGAACCGGCCCCTTGTAAGGCACCCGGCCCTCAACGCCCTCAGGAACATATTTTATGTCATCGGCAACATCCTGCTGGAAATAGCGATCAGCTGAACCGCGTGCCATAGCGCCAAGCGAGCCCATGCCGCGATAGCCCTTATACGTCCTGCCTTGGTACAAAATAACATTACCAGGGCTTTCTTCGGTCCCTGCCAGTAACGACCCAATCATTACACAATCAGCACCAGCGGCAATTGCCTTTGCAATGTCTCCCGATTGTTTGATGCCACCATCTGCAATAACTGGGGTGCTCGCTTTCTGTGTTATTTCTACCACCTCAAGAACTGCCGTCAGCTGTGGTACGCCAACACCAGCGACAATACGCGTTGTGCAAATAGATCCGGGTCCAATGCCAACTTTTATTGCATCAGCACCGACATCAATCAGCGCTTGTGCCCCCTCTGGTGTAGCCACATTCCCCGCCACTACCTGAGCGTAGCTTCTTTGTTTTTTTATGGCCTTTACCGCATCCAGAACATCTGAGGAATGACCGTGAGCGGTATCCACTACGATGAGGTCAACTCCAGCGTCCAATAGCGCCTCCGCCCGATACAGACCATCTTCACCAACGCCGGTTGCTCCGGCCACCCGCAGTCTACCTTGCTCGTCTTTAGATGATTCTGGATAGGCCTGCGCCTTTTCAATATCCTTAACCGTAACCAGGCCAATACAACGGTAGTCTTTATCAACTACTATAAGTTTTTCAATCCTATGCTGATGAAGCAACCGTTTAGCCTCCTCCCGGTCGACATTTTCCGGCACCGTAATGAGGTTTTCTTTGGTCATCAGATGACTAATCGGTTCATTCGGATTGGATGCAAAACGAACATCCCGGTTGGTAAGAATGCCTAGTAATTTGCCATTGTTCCGCTCAACTACTGGAATACCTGAAATCTTGTATTCATTCATTAGACCAAGAGCATCACTCAAAGTCTGATCCGGGCAGATTGTTACTGGGTCTACCACCATACCAGATTCAAATTTCTTGACCTTTTGCACTTCGCCAGCCTGTTCCTCAACACTTAGGTTCTTATGAATGACACCAACGCCACCAGCCTGCGCCATAGCAATGGCAAGACGATGTTCTGTCACAGTGTCCATAGCTGATGAGATAAGTGGCACACCTAATGTGATAGTATTGGTTAGGCGCGTGGCTGTATTAGCTTGAGACGGGAGCACAGCAGAGGCGCCTGGGACAAGCAGCACGTCATCGAACGTGAACGCTTCGGCGAAAGACATATGTCTGTGCTCACACTTCATCGAAAAAAGTTGCGGGGTTATGACATACTTCTAGCGCTCCCTCAAGACAGAGCTTCAGACTTTTCCTTATCCTCTAAAACCTTTCGCCACCACATACATTTCAGACGACTCTTTCCGGCTGGCCGGAGGCTTGGCGTGGGCCACTTTGGCACATCTAGCACGCATCAACTTCAGAAGCTCCATTTCGGTCCCACCTTGAAAAACCTTGCAGATGAAAGCACCCCCCGGGGCTAACACCTCTTCGGCAAAGGCCCAGGCAGCCTCGGCTAAAGCTATGATGCGCAGATGATCCGTTTGACTATGCCCTGTTGTTGGAGCAGCCATATCTGAAAGAATAACATCTACTTTTAGATTATTCTCATTATGGCCAAGAGCTTCTTTTAAGTAGTTAGGTGCCTCGTCGTCCATGAAATCGCATGAGAGACAGGTTGCCCCTGAAACCTCGTCCCACTTCTTAATATCTAGCGCCACCACCTTCCCAGCCGCACCAACCCTATCAAGAGCAACCTGCGTCCAACCGCCTGGCGCTGCACCAAGGTCAATCACTCGAGACCCCTTTTTTATAACTCTAAAACGATCGTCCAACTCGATCAGCTTAAAAGCTGCACGTGACCTGTAGCCGGCTGCCTGCGCTTTACGAACGTAAGGATCGTTCAATTGTCGCTTAAGCCAACGTGTGGAGGATGCATTTCGTCCTTTAGCTGACTCAACCCGCACTGTAAGACCACGTCCGCTGGATAATAGTCCTGGGTCCTGACCTTTCTTGCTCACGAAAGGACAGCCTGAGTTGGGGTTTGTAGTGCCTGTGTCTGGAGTATATCAATTAGCATCCCTTCACGAAGCCCTCTGTCTGCCACTCGCAATTGCCCTACAGGCCAAAGCCGACAGATTGCCTCTAGGATAGCGCAGCCGCCTAGCACTAGGTCAGCACGCTGCCAGCCTATGCAGGGCTCCGCTGCCCTTTCTTGCATTGACATCTTGCACAGCGCATGGCTGTGACTGGAAAGGGTTTCAAAATCAAGGGTAATTCCATCAACAACCATCCGGTCATACCTTTTTAGTCCAAGGTGTAAGCCCCCAAGCGTCGTGACAGTTCCTGAGGTCCCTAGCATCTGTGCTTCACCCGCCTTAATTCTGCTAGAAATGCCATGAGCTTGCTCGAAAGGATAGAGCATACGTGCCACCCTAACCGCAACTTCCTCATAAGTGCGCTCGCATAGATCGCCGCCGCCACAGTCTTCGGCAACGGTGACAACACCAAGGGGCATGGAGATACAGCCTAGAATTGTCATATCATGTGGATCATTAATCTTGACGAATAGAACCTCGGTACTGCCACCGCCAATGTCAAAGATAATTGCATAGGGCACATCAAGATTCAGTAGTGACTTACATCCTTTAAGAGCTAATCCCGCTTCTTCATCAGAGGATATAATTTCAAGCTTAATTCCTACCTCTTTGGATACCCGCTCGACAAAATCATCACAATTGTTGGCGCGTCTACATGCTTCCGTCGCAACATGACGCGAGTCAGTAACTCCACAGTGATTCATTTTTTGGGCACAGTGTTGAAGCGCATTGATGGCGCGATCCATAGCCGCTTGTGAAAGACAACCTGAACCGCTCAAGCCCTCCCCAAGACGGGTGATACGCGAAAAAGAATCAATAACCAGGAAGTCTTGCTCTTTGGGATGGGCTATCAACATACGACAATTGTTAGTCCCAAGATCAATAGCAGCCAAAATCGAATCTGGCCGGTTCTTGTCTTGAGTTGAATCCTGGCAATGCTCACCTTGATTGGCAGGCTTTGTTTGCCGGTTTCGACGAGAAGTATTTGATCGTGCCACACTAACCCTCTAGTTTCACCTGTATTCGCCTATCACCGCGGACTAAATTACACTTCAACAATATAATATCGCTACAAAAGAAGCTGCGGCAAAAATAGAAGTCCTGTCAATGATCTAGGAAGGATCGAAGGTGACTGCAGACCTCTGAAGTGTGAAGGTCAAGTAATCCTTGGCCCGTGTAGGGAACACTGACGCTCCGCCCATCTTTGAGATAGTTAACTGCCTTCAGCGACTTTTCGCCCTGCGGATCAGCCGAACAAAGCACCAACGTCGGCTGGTTCAGTCTAGGCAACCATTTACGCAGGTCAAAGTTGAAGGCTGCCCGGTGACCCAACCAGGACTGTGGGCCACCCCGCTGGATTTCAGCAAAATGACGAGCAAACAGGTATAATGGATAGGGGTTAGGCACCCCTTTTCTCAGATGTTTCCACCATTTGTTCAGATAGCCCGCTTCCCAATCGTAAAGGTCAGCCTTATAGGTGGCGCGTTCGCTATCAAGTTCCTCCTCTTTGTACAATGGTGCTCCAAAAAGAATGAGCCGTCTTACCTGTTCCGGACGGGCCAAGGCCAGAGCCACCGCAATTTTTGATCCAGTGAAAAACCCGAATAAATCTATCTGTCTATCCCAGCCCAAGCCATCAATAATGGATCCATGAGATATAGCGTAGTCCTCAATTTCCGGCCTATTTTCTAACGGATCTGATTCACCAAAGCCTGGCGTATCGCCCGCAGCACATGCACGGTCCTCACCCATGGCAGCAACTAAAGCCGCTAGAGCAACGCTAGACGACGGGCTTTGATGAATACAATACAGGGGTAATTTATCGGGACATGATACCGACTGATTAATGCGGACGTGCAGCTGACCCTCTGGGCCATCAACATATAGTCGCTTAACCCCAGGGCTTGGGCGCCAGAACCGCAATTCAGCGTCGTCACTCATACTTCATTGTGCCATTTCATCTGCCGCTGGTGAAGGGACAGCGCGCACAAAGCGAATGGCCTGGAAAACTATAATAATAACAAGAGCAGTCATCAGAATATAAACACCTATGTAGCCAAATGTGCCCAGCACGATGCCAGCGAGCAGTGTCCCGAGGATGCGGCCAGCCAATAGCGTAGAGGTCACTAACCCCTGGACAAGACCCTGCATTCCATCAGGCGCATGCCGTGACAGTACGCTAATTAATACTGTCCCCCATAATGGACTGGAAATGGATAACAAAAGTAGCCACACAAAAGCCCACTCTGTTCCAGACGTGAGAATAAATCCGGAAAGCGCGAGAACGTCGATAGCCGCTGAAATGAGGAGTGTTTTCTCTTCGCCATAATGCTGAGTCATGGGCCCAATGATTCCAAACGTGGTTATAAGAAAGGCAGTACTTAATGCTGCAAATCCAAAACTGACTATCTGAGGTGTCCATTCAATCGCCATGCCCCAGTAGGGATACGCTAACTGTTCTGAGTTCATCTTGAAGCCACTGATCATGATCATAAGCACCAGCGGCCACAATGCCGGTGTCGCGAGTACGGCACTCAGTTTCTGCCGAGCAGATTCCTTTTTTGGAGTCTTATAAACATCAGACTGTTCAAATGCCTCAGCGCTTGGTTCTGGAAGAAACAGAAAAATACTGAGAGTTGCAGCAATGGATAGGAACGCCGCAGCTAAACAGGGTGCAGTATGCGAAAAAGTAGCCGAATCATCGCCGATGAGAAATCCGCCAAGAGCCGGGCCGATCGCTAGGCCAATTCCCATAGCGCCGAATACTTGGCCCATAGACTTTGCCCGGTTGTGTCCAGCGTTAATTATTGCAACGTATGCAAGAGCAATGGATACGGATCCGTGAAAAATACCCTGCATGGCGCGAGCAGCATAAAAAGTTGCCAGAGAGTCAGCATAAGCGAAGGCTATAAACGTTATTGCCGTTCCGCCAAGGGTGCATGTCAAGGCGCGGCGGCGGCCGATGTTATCGCTCAATCTACCCCAGAGCGGACTACCAACAATTCCAACCAATGGCAGGATTGCAAAAAGCAAGGCAACTTCGAATTCTGACGCGCCATAGCGTTGCCCGAGAAACGGCAGCATTGGAACAATGAGGCTGACCGGAATTGAATTAATGGCAACGGCGGCAAGTAATAAAGGCATGATTCTGGAATATCCTGAATAGGTTACGAAGACCTTGAAGGTCATCGGTATTCTGCACAACAGGCTGGCCTGGAGTGCCCACCTACCGGTTGGTTTTTGGACGCTTCTTCATCCGTTTGAGTAAGACTTGAAATAATAGCGCCGATGCATAATATGCAGCGCGCTAAGCGGCTGAGACTTAAATTCATAGTCTACAATGTGATACAATACTTTGCAGAGTGGTCGATGTCTTGTCTGCCATCTCCATGCAGAACTTGATGGGGGATAGTTTAACGGTAGAACTGCGGACTCTGACTCCGCCGGTCGTGGTTCGAATCCACGTCCCCCAGCCAACGACTTCATTATAACGTCCAAAAACTCTGTTGGATCAATCACCTTCCTCTGACAATGCCCTGCAAAGGCGCACCGGCCTCGAAGGGCATTGGCTCAGCACGACCCGACAAGGCGCTGACGACTGCAACGAGCACACTGATGCCATGAGGCAGGCATTGAATAACAAGCACCATGACCCAGACGATGGCGGCGACATCGCCCGGCTGCGAGGTCCGTGCTATGGCGACCGCAGCGACGGTCCCGAGCACGAACAGAATTGCTTCTGCGCGAGCCGCCCCCAAAGCTTGCCATAATGCCACTTTCCCTTCGCACTTAGGTGTCCGCAGGAACGGCTGTGACGAACTGAACAATCCAAGCCAAACGGCGCGGCCTACAGTCCAAGAAAGGCCGAGGCCAGCTACAGTTGCAGCGATCGCGCTGCCAAGACCATTACCGGTTTTGGCGGCGTGGAGCCAGATGGTCTTGGCGACCTTGACCAGAAACAGAAGAAGTACGACCGCTGACAAGGCCACCATCGGCACGTCGAACTGTTTTGGATCGACGATCATCAAACTCGACCAGACGAGCGCTCCGACAGCAAACACTAACGCGAACGCATCGGCAAACCACGGCAGCCATCCAGCCACGAAATGATAACGCTGTGCTAGAGTCAGCTTGCTTTCTCGCGATCGAAGCGCCTTGGCATGGCGCTTTGCGATCTGCATGGCGCCATAAACCCACCGGTGGCGCTGGGCCTTGTAGGCGGCAAAAGTATCGGGCATGAGACCGCGGCCTAGGCTCTTCGGCATGTAGACACAGCGGTAGCCGGCCTCAAGCAATTTGAAGCCAAGTTCGGCATCTTCGGTGATGCACCATTCGCTCCAGCCGCCAACCTCGAGCAGGGCGCTGCGCCGCACCGCCGTCATTGTCCCATGCTGAATGATTGCATTGTGCTCGTTCCGCTCGACCATGCCGACATGAAAGAACGTACCGTATTCTTGAAAAGTCATCGCCTTGAACAGACTTTCATCGGCATCGCTATAATCCTGTGGCGCCTGGACGACGGCCACGTTCAGGTCGACGAAACCAGGAATGACCATCTTCAACCAGCCTGGTTCGACATGGTAGTCGCAGTCGATGACGGCGATGATCTCGGCCCGGCTATCGGTGACATCAAGAGCTTTGTTGAGAGCCCCGGCCTTGAAGCCTTTGACCCCACCAATATGGAAAAAGTGAAACTGCGGCCCGAGATTTTCGCAACACGCTTCAACCGGCCGCCAAAGCCGCTCGTCGCGCGTATTGTTATCAAGAACTATGACTTCGAAGTTGGGATAATCGAGCGCTGCCAGTTGTTGCAGTGTGCGGCGAACCACGTCTGGGGGTTCATTATAAGTCGGAACTTGTACCGATACGAACGGAGCGTAACTGGTCTCCGGAATGGGTGGCGAGAAGCGTTCACGCCGCCACAAACTCACGACAAACTCCGCCGTCTCGGTCAATATAAACACGGCAGCGAATCCGCAGGCCGGGATGACGACCGCAGCGACGGCGACGTTCCACAAGTTTGCATATTCCAGCACCGAAGAATAAAAGATCACCAAGGCAGTCAGGATGATCACGCCGAGCATGAATCCGAATGTCAGGTAGCCGACGAACCGTACGGTCGGCAGTCTGGTCAACAGTAGGGCACCAGCGACAATTACAGCGATGGCCGATGCGAGCGCAAAACCGGGCCATTCGGCAAACGAACTCAGGGCCCCGGTAAGGGAAAACTTGAGGCCCCGCTCGGCATCGAACACCCCCCAGAACGCTCCCACGGCACCTTCCGGACCGGCCTTCCACGGCTGATCGTAAGCTTCGATGATGTAGTAGTCGTAGCCTTTGCGCGCCGCCTGATCGAGAAAGGTACGAAGAAAAGTCGCTTCGAGGGCGGGTGTTGCAACCGCGCCGCGTCGCATGCGGCCTTCGGACGGCCATCCCGTTTCAGCGATGACGATTGACTTAGCCGGAAACTTGCTCTGAATGCTGGCCAAACGGTCTTCAATGTAGGTCATCGCATCTTCGATCGCCACGCCATCCCAATAAGGAAGCAGGTGAACCCCGATGAATTCGGATGAGCGGGCGATAACCGGATTATCGAGCCAGATGTGCCAGACGTCCGCGCTGCCGACCTCAATATGTGCCGGAATCGAGCGTTTGACGCGGGCAATGTAGATCGCCAGCTCTTGGGCGGAAAGTTCACCGCGCAGCACTACTTCGCTGCCGACAAAGACTCGATCGACGGTTTGCGGGTTTTCGGTGATAACTTCGATCGCCCGCGCGACTTCCTGCTCGTTTAGATCCCGGTCCGGTCCGAGCCAGATTCCGAGTGAGACAGTCATGCCGAGGCGGCGGGCCTCTGCCGGTACAATATCGAGACCACGGTCGACGGTGTAGGTACGAACGCGATTGGTGAAACGCGATAGGTGTTCGAGGTCGGTGCGGATGCGTTCTGCCGGAATGCGGTCGAGATCGGCCTCACTGTAAATTCCGCTCGGGCTATAGGAAACACCACGCAGCACACCGGTCCAATCCGGCGCATACAGGGTGCGATCCTGAAACGCCCAGAATCCCGCGGTGGCAGTGCTGACGATGACTAGGACAGCCGCAATGAGAGGCAAAGATCTGCTCAAATCACGTACCCCAGACTCTGTACGAGTAAATCTGCCTCGCGCGATTCAACAAACGTTTTCAAGTTTTACTTCCCTGCCTGAGCGGTACTTGTGGATGCCGGCGCGCCACCCGAAGGCGTGAACGCGTTCAAGATTTGTGCACGCATGCCGTCCATCCGCCAGACCGGGCTGGACTCGTCTGGCAACATGCCCGAAGTCCAGTTCCAGTTGTCTATTGCGCCGAGTAGCGAAGGATCACCGCTAATGAAATGGGCCGGCACGTCGTGCGGCGCTGATTGGCCGCTTACAATGGGCGATGGCTGATGATCTCCGACGATGAGCATCACAAAATTGTTCCGGCCGCGAGTGACAATATACGACTTCAATGTCTGTAAAACGTATTCAATGGCATGGGTGTACTCGTATTTCAACTGCGCCCGGTCGTTCCAATCGATCCCAGTGAAGGGCGACCGCGCCTGATCAAATATCTCGCCCCTACCTACGGTATCCCAAGGTATCAAACGAGGGATTGGCGTCCATGGGTGGTGGCTGGAGACCAGACCGATTTCGGCCATGACGGAGGGACGATCAGAAGCGCTCAACTCGTGCGCGTCCAATACGGAAAGCGTGTATTGATCGGGCATCGTCACGTAGTTGAAAGGCTGTCCAGCATAATCGAGGTTGGTCGCCGTGTAGACTTTGTCATAACCAAAGAGGGCGGCATCCGCCCAGGGTCGCGTAATCTGGGGCATTACCGCTAAGGTGCGCCAACCGCTGCGGTGGAAATCGGTGATAAGTGTCGCGCGATCGCGGATGAATAAGCTGTCGTAGCGACTTTGATTGTCGAGCCACAACCCAGACAACAAGGTGCCATGCGCCAGCCAGCTTTGGCCGCCGAATGTTGGGGAGGTGAGCCACGCGCTTCGGGCACCGAAGCCATTGGTGACTAACTCGTCCTCAAATTGCCGAAGCGTTGCCCGCAGCGTCTCCGCGTGAGTCGGATCGTCGAGGGCCGTTCGACCGTATGACTCGACAAAAATCAAGAGAAAGTCGGTACCCTTTAAGCTAGCGAGCAATCTATCCGATGGGATGGCGGGAGTTTGATCTGTCGCCATGTCTTGGCGGAATTGCGCGTCATTGCGAATCCCCTCACTAATCGACCTCGCCCGCTCTGCCGCAAATTTCGTGGTATCCACACTGGTCACCGGCCACCATGCCGAACCAATCTTTATGTCCTTAAGTCCGACGGCGCCGATCGCCAGTATTCCTATAAAAACAATCCCCGGCATGCGGAACCCTAATGGCCAGATCGAAGCAAGAACCATGAGTGCCCACCGCATAGCGACGAATACCGCCGCGATCGCGATCGCGATAGTAATGGCCAAGCTCACCCCGACAACTATTTCATGGCCCCCGCTCAGGGTATGAAGGGCGATCCCAAAGAGCCCGGGGTCGACCAAAATGTTGAAGGGGCGGGCAAAGCCGGTGAAGGCCGTAAGGTTGGCAAACTTAAGAACGGTCAGAACCGTCAAGCCGCCCGCGATCAGTGCGCATAATCGCCTCTGCCAAAGCCCATGCGACAGTAGAACGGCCAATACGATAACGGGCAATTCGGCGGGCAGGCGGATAAACCAAAGCGGTACGAGATTGCCGGGCCAATCTGGCAGTACCAGGACAATTTGCAGCACCATCAAGGCGGCAGCGAGTTGTCCCCAATGTTTGAACTCAGTCATTTTGCTCTTTGTCGTGATGATAGAGCCTCGCCCGATAGCCAAAAGGTTTACACAGAAAAGAGTGTTCGGGCTGGGTGGCCCTGAGCGCTTTTAATTAACCGGGACCGCCATTGATATAAAAAACTAGTATGCATTGGCTAAGAACTGTCAACCTACAGCTTAAGGGAAGCAGCAAATATCTTTTGTAAATCATCCAGGGTTCCTCTAACAACACCTTTCAAGGAGTACCCTCCATAGGAATTTTACCTCTCACGCGAGTTTCTTCCTTGAACAAAGGTGATCTAGATTGCAATGTCCTTTTATGTCTTTTGGTTCCAAAATCAGTCCAGACGTAAAAGCCGACTCTTCCAATTCTGACGGCCCCTCTCGGAAAGGTGCAGAAAACACGATATTCTCTCTCACGGCCCTTAACTCAAATTCGTAACGGGTAGAAATGGAAATCTGATGTCCCTCCCCGGTAATGCAGTGAGCCAGGATACTATTTGGGACTTTCTCCGCAATCTGAAACAGACAACGGCGCGAAATGAAGTTCCAAAGTCTGCCACGTCCATCGGCTGGGACAACAGTTCCGGCTTAGTTTTTGATTCTGACGCCGACAGTACTGTACTGGCGGTAAGGGACGGCACTGGTGATTGGCTGCCCGTTGAAGATCTGCCGACTACGGCAAGAGAAATGCTCTTGTTATATCTTACGCCGGCAACGGTCTCAAAGGATCTGCCATTCATCACGGGTCACTTAGGTCAGAGCATTGATGGCCGCATCGCCGCTTCAAACGGTTCATCCCATTACGTCACCGGGCCCGAAAATATCCTGCACCTTCACCGCATGCGAGCTCTCTCTGACGCGGTTGTCGTGGGTGCGCGGACGGTCGAACTGGATGACCCTCAGCTGACGACACGTAAAGTATCGGGGCCTGATCCAGTCAGAGTCATTATCGACCCGACGCGCCGAATACCGACTAATCACAAAATCTTCAAGGAAGCTAATACTCCAACAATTGTGGTTTGCGATAAACGTTTCGTAGGGGAAGCAGCCGCATCGCCTTCTAATTTGAAAGTTTTAGGCTTGAACTCCAATGAAGGCGGAATTTCACCGCAGCACGTTGTCGACAGTCTTTTCGCGATGGGTCTCACAAGCCTATTCATTGAAGGCGGCGGCGTGACCGTTTCGCGTTTTCTTCAAGCCGGAGTTCTGACTCGGCTACAGGTCGCGATCGCTCCCATACTGATCGGGGACGGCATCCCTAGCATTACCTTACGTGAAATTTACGACCTATCGGAGGCGTTACGACCACCCTGCCGAAAGTTTTCTTTCGGGCAGGATGTCATGTTCGATTTTGATATGAGTCAGTGAGATAAACCAGTGTCGCCGTCTACCCAGCACAATAAATCTTCATGACCAATACGAAGTGTAGCAAACCCGCTCTCCAAAAGGGTGATGCGGCGATTTAACCAGGACTGGAGACGCAAGCCGTGCCGCGGCTGCCACTCTGTCAACGATGTCACCCAATCGTTCAATAATACGCGTTGCAAGTCCGCATCACCTGCATGGGTGCGGCTCTCTAATTGCCAGGGACTCTCTCCGGTGACAACTACATAACCCCGTTTCTCCATAGCCTCTCTTACATACATAATGGCCGCAGGGCCTAATGCCGCTCCGAACCCCTTGTTAATTTCTTGATGTTGGTTCAAGAGGCTAGATACCCACCCATCATCAGCGTCCGTCGGATCAAAAACCAAGTTTCCATTGTAGGACAAGGTAAATAGATAGGGTGGATGAGAGCGGGGAACACGGTCTGCCAATCGCTCTATCCATGACTTCGAAACCAAGTCCAACAGGGCGGAGGCTGTAATCAGGTCGACATTATCAAGCTTGAGATCATCAAGGTTTTGATCAAGATCGGCTAATTCCGTTGCAACGGTCCATCGGCCGTTCGGAGTATCTATCTCGATCTGGTGATCACCCTGCCTGATTGGCCAGCCTTGCATCTCTGCCCATTCACCAATCGCCGGTATCGCCACCTTAAGGAGTTCTTCATCTGCATCAATCAATTGCCAGGATTGAGCGCCGCCCAGAATTGGCGCTAGATAGCGGAAGTTGCTGCCGCGGCCAGCGCCTAGATCGACAATCATGCATTCACGGTCGTTATTTTTTAGCAACGATTTGACTTTCGCCTCCAATCCAGCATTCCGGGCACGCCCGTCAGCAGTTTCTCGCAAGGTTAGCCACTCGGCCGAAAAGCTATTCATAACTCTGTAGCCTTTCGCAATGCGCGCAAAAACGTGGCGGCCGCTTTGTCCCATGTAGGGAAGGAATCTCTTGATGCCCGCGCACCCGCCACCAAAGAGCCCCGCAGAGTATCATCTTCAAAATAAGCCAATAGCGCGGTCGTCAGAGCGTCTTGATCTCCAATGGGCACAATCACACCTGCCTTAGGGGGAACCGTATCCTTAACCGCGCCCGCTGCCGTGGCGATAACTGGAACACCCCGGGCCAGCGATTCGGCGATGGCCATTCCATACCCTTCATAATGGCTGGCGAGAACAAACAGATCTGATCTGTGGTAATGATTGGATAATTCGGCCTCGCTACATTCACCCACCAGATGCACGCAGTCCTCAAGCTCCATTTCATTGATCAGGTCACGAATGACTTTTGTTGTGTAGGGGCTACGGTCCACGCTACCGACACACGTCAAGTGCCATGGCCTATGCCTGAGTGCTGCCAACGACTTAATCAATATATCGTGCCCCTTGCGGGGTGTCAGTGTCGCTACACACAGAAGATTTGTGCAGTTATTTTGCGATCCGACGGCCTGACGTGTTGCGTCGACGCCCGGTATGCAAACGGATATTCTATCCTTAGCTACGCCGTAGGGTTGCAATTCACTAGCAGTATGGGCACTGGTCGTGATGATTCCCCGGGCCATCCTGAGTGTTCGTTTCTCATTATCAAAAAACCTCCGCTTATCAGCTTCCGTCAGGCCCGTTTCCAAGGCGAGTGGGTGATGAATTAAGGCGATGAAAACTAGCCGGCCTCCATGATGTTCCGCTACTTCAGGTAGGGCACCAAAGGCCAACCCATCGACTACACAGACTGCCCCATCAGGAAGATTTCCGAAAACCTGCTCGGCACTTTCTTTTTCCTCTCGAGAGGGAAACGGAAAGTTTCCAGTCAACGTCATAACCTCAACGAATTGGTCAAGGCTCAGCAAGCTCTCAATGATTCGTTTGTCATAGATATAACCGCCGGTTCGGCTATTGAGATCCCCGGGAACAGCAAAGTAAATGGGTGTCATCTGTCAGCACTATACGATAGCTATAGCTCAGACTGGTAAGACGCTGACGCCACATGGGATTCGTTTAGGATCACCTTCATGGAGACCAAGGAGGTTGCTCCGGAACCGAGACTCCCTTGTGTAATCTTTTCCGCCATTCGGTCAAATACAACCCGCGCCATGAATTCCGAACTGGTGTTTTCTCCTTCAAAATCCGGGTCTTCGTCCAGATTACGGTAGTTCAACCTGGAAAGTACATCGTTGAGTGCATGGCTGGCTCGTCCAATATCTACGACAAGACCGTCTTCATCTAATTCCTCCCGCCGAAATTCCACGTCGACTACGTAAGTTGCACCATGTAGCCTTTGGGCGGGTCCATAAACTTCGCCGTTGAAGCTATGAGCGATCATGAAATGGTCGCGCACTCTTACTGTGTACATATCTTTTTCCGTATATTGAGAAATATGTTCATGATTTACTGTAGTCGATAACATGGCACAGGGCACCGCGCGGATCACTGGAAAGCGCGGCAAAAGTATCCGGTAAATCTTCGAAGTGGCTGTCGTCGGTAACGAGGTGGTCGAAGATTTCGTCCTTCAGTATGTCAAGCGCAAGCTCTAGCCGGTCGCGGTTAGACCAGCGCGCACGGTGAGATGGGGCTACTGTACTCACTTGCGAAGAATAAATTTTCAATCGGCGCGAATGAAAATTCCCGCCAAGGGATAACGGAACCTTTATATCACCGTACCAACTCATCACCACTACACTAGCTTCAAATCCCGCAAGACCCAAAGCCGTATCTAATCCTGCGGCAGCCCCGGTAGCTTCCACCACAATATCCGCATTGCCTAGATGCTGTTCGGGTGCTGTAAAGGCAATATTAAGGTCTTTTGCTATAGCGGCTTTTTCCGGATTTATATCTAATAACTGTACGTCCGTTCCCGGAATACGAGACGCGAGAACGGCCATCATGCAGCCAACGACCCCGGCACCGAGGATCGCAATCCGGCAGCCCATCAGAGAGCCTGCGTCCCACAACCCGTTAACGGCGGTTTCCATGTTGGCGGCAAGCACAGCCCGCCTGGGAGGCAACCCATCGGGCAAGAGCACCACATTATCAGCATTGACAATGTAGGTATCCTGATGGGGATAAAGACAAAACACTGTCCGCCCCAAAAGGTGTTCAGGGCCCTTTTCCACCAAACCGACATTGCAATAGCCATATTTCACCGGTCCGGGAAAATCCCCATCCTGAAAGGGTGCCCGCATAGCTTCGTATTGAGACCTTGGAACCCCGCCCCTAAAAATTAGCCGCTCCGTCCCCAGGCTCAAGGCAGTGTAGAGCGTACGGACACGAACTTCACCTACGGCGAGATCGCTGAGGAGCGTGGATCTGATTTCACCCCGTCCTGGTTCCACGATCCAAAACGCACGGGCTTGGGTTTCATTCATTTGGGCTTGTCCAAACGGTGGCGCCATGGTGAGCTTGGGTTTGCCATAGGTCTTAGTAAGACTATAATTTCAAAGGTCAAATAGAAAACGGCTATGAGCGAAAGCAATCCCAACCCTATTCTGCATCGCCTGGTTGTGGCCGGACCTGCAGCTATACTTGCCTATGGCTTTTTCCTGCTGATCATAGTTGAACTGGTCCTGTGGTGGTCCAACCCTATATTGGCCGACCATCTGTTCTTAGCAAGCTTCGCCTATGTCCTCATCTCTATCTGGGTATGGACTAAATATCCTAAATACGCCGCAGGCCAGCCATTTGGCCTAGCCAATACCATTACTTTGGGTCGTGCGGTCCTTATTAGCGTTTTTGCGGGGTTTATTAGTTTTCCCCAGGCCGTTACCGAGTCTAGCTTCTTGATTATCTTTATTGGAATCTTTGCCTTGGTCCTTGATGGTGTGGACGGCTGGATCGCTCGCCGCACCGGCACCGCCGGGCCCTTCGGCGCCCGCTTCGACATGGAACTCGATGGCTTCTTTATTCTCATTCTTTGCCTCCTCGTAATCGAAGCTGGTCGAATGGGGTGGTGGGTACTGTGGGCTGGGCTGCTGCGATATCTATACTTGGGGGCAGGTCTATTGCTCGCTAGACTCAGGCAGCCCTTGGTGCCGCGCAAACGGCGTCAAGCAGTGGCAGTGATTCAAACAGCTGCGTTGTTAGCCTGCCTACCCCCACTGCTTGGGCCAACGTTGGAAACGGTTGTGCTCGCAGCCGCGGTTGGTTTACTCACTCTATCCTTTGCCACAGACATGATATGGTCACTCAAACATGACCCGGATAGACACCCTATTAATGGGCAGAGACATTAAGATCCGCAGCGTTGCGGGATTAACCACCAAATCAAAGAATAGCCTTGGGGCAACTTCTGGCCTTTTTCCCCTTAGTTCCGGGGCCAAAAAGACAAAAGCGATTGGACCCACCCTGCTCGGGTGCAAACTGTTCAAAGTGCCAGCAGCTCGCGCCGCTAAGAAAAATACTGCTTTTCATTGCCTTAGCGCTGCTAGAGGCGTAAAATCTAGATTCGCACACTGGAACTTCTCGTTTTCTCCAGAACAGAAAATAGCCGAAAACTGTGTGCTTTATTAAAGAACCGCGTTTTAGATCTTCCGGTTCCTGCCTGCGGTCTCCGGCTAAATTAATATTCCTTTCATTCCGAAAATATATTGGAATGTATTTAGCAATGGAGACATAGACATGAGTCAAAATTTTGACAGGCGAACGGCCCTCGGCGCAGCGGGCGCTGCTGGCTTTCTGGTGGCAGGGCCTTCAACCGCGGCACTTGCCAAGATCGCAGGACTTGATGTGGAGCCACGCGGGACTGATGGAATTCTCGAGCGTTTGCCAACGCTGGATCTGGAAAGCTACGATGAGATGAGCACCAGCACTCGTATGTGGATCAATGGCGAACTCACAGCAGCTGCGGAAAAGCGGGCCATTCAGATCTTAGAAGCTAATGGCTACGGCCCTGAAGATGAAGTAGCTCAAGAAACTGCCATTGAAATGCTTAAAGATGATCCTGTCATCGCGTTTCGCAATCATAGCTGGCAACGTCTCCAAAAACACATGTGGTCCCAGCTTTACGATGAGTTCCATGGAAACTTTGATGCCTACATGTCCGAAATGGAGGCTACGGATAAAGCGGGGCCAGGTATTCTGGAGCTTAACCCGGGTATAGAGCCAGAATACAGCAAACATGAAATCCATATGCAGCCAGGTGGGTATACTGGTGATCCGTTTGCTGGACACATTTATCACTACGGCACAAACAACTTTTATAATGGCCGTAACTATCAGGATGAGTTGCATAGAAATTTGGCTAGATCTATTCCCCTTCCAGCAGACGGCAAGGTGAAACGTATCCTCGACGCCGGTTGCAGCTGTGGCCAGCAAGCTGTAGCTCTAAAACAACGTTATCCGGATGCGGA
Source organism: Rhodospirillaceae bacterium (assembly GCA_045564915.1). Classification (GTDB taxonomy): domain Bacteria; phylum Pseudomonadota; class Alphaproteobacteria; order Rhodospirillales; family Rhodospirillaceae; genus JAQWRV01. The sequence goes on along the minus strand of JBJLGL010000011.1, from coordinate 187,283 downwards.
GGTTTGGGGCATCGACGTTGGTGCACCTATGGTTCGCTATGCACATATGAGGGCTGTCGATATGGGTGTCGACGTTAACTTTCGTCATGCATTGGCCGAAGATACAGGCTTTCCTGATGGGTATTTCGATATAGTTACGTCTTACATACTTCATCACGAAGTTCCCGAGGACGCCACATACAAAATTATACAAGAGACGTCGCGTGTCCTGCGGCCTGGTGGGGTGTACTATCCGGTTGACTTCTATACCAATCCTTCCCGCAAAGCACAGGATCGTAGGGCCTGGCGGAGAATTCGTGATTGGATGACCTATAGATGGAACCATGAGCCCTGGCTTTACGACTACCAAAATGCGGACTTTGAAGGTGAGATCCGTCGTGCCGGCATGTTGCTGAATAGGGACGAAGCCAAAGAGACCTATCGCAGCATGAACATGAACCCCTATAGCAACCGGCGGCGCGTTCGCAACATTATGGGAATTAAACCTACATAATAGTTACCTCTTACTGGTTGATTGGAACCGCCCGGCCTGCACTGGCCGGGCGGTTCATTTTTGCGCATATCTGCAGTTGAGGCATGTGCCCTTGCTATCTTCCTGCTCCGGCCATGTCTTCACCATTTTGCATGATGGTACGCCAGTAGCGATCTGTACCTCGCTGGCCATTAAGATCGCCCGGCTCCTTGTCCCCCTTATAGACAAAAATCCTTAATCCTTTGTATGCCCACTGATAACGGCCATCTCCTATATCCTGGACAGACCAGTGGCCAATAGAGTTGGTAGAGCTCTCTCCGTAGATTGGGCTCCATAAATGTGGTGTAGCCATATCACGGCTTGTTCCTATGTCGAATGGGGTGCCGAAAGCACGATTCTCCGGCAGGTCATAGGCATATAGAGTATTGCCAGCAGAATCTGCCAGGAGCAGACCAGCATCCGAATGCTGCATGGTAATCCATCCCGGCAAAGCTGGCGGTGGTTCGAGTACAACAGCAATAAAGTTATCAACACCATCACCTGTGATTTCCCCTGATTGGAAATCGCCCGCATAACGATAGAGTGGCTGCCTTTTATAGGCCCATTGCTTGTTGCCATCCCGGCGATCAATTAAAGACCAATCAGGTAAGTTTGTCCGCGCACGCCACCAGGCTTCAGCAGGCTGCCAGGTTTTTGCGCAGTCGACATTACAACTAGACGCAAACGGTGTATCGGTGCTGTTTGTGTAAAGTGTCATATACCTTTGGTCTGCAAGCAAATATCCGTATTTAGTTTTAATTGTATTGAATCCTGGTGGCAGTTGTATTGGCTTCAACGCTGCGTACCACTGGCGCTGATACTCGTCTCCATTCATGTCGCCTGGAGTAGTATCGCGGCTATATGTATAGAGCGGTTTTCCACGAAAGGACCATTGGCGTTTGTCATCGTCCCGGACATTCGTTGACCAATCACCGTCCACCTCGCCGTTACTTTCAACTTCTAACGGCTTCCAGATATCGGCACACTCACCATTGCAATGGGAGGGCCCGCCAATAGGATCTTTTGTATAAGTATAGAGAGTCATGCCCGTGGAATTACTTAGGATCCATCCGTGCCCACGAGCAGATAGCTGTATATCCGCTGGCACAGAAGCTTCTTGCGCCAAAGTTGTTGTTATACAAATCAAGGCGAATGCAGCGCTAACACTGAATTGCATCCTAATCACCTCATAATCTGTCGGGTGCTGTCTTTGGGGTGAATAATGAATGCTGCATAGGCACCAATTTCAAAAGCTGTCGAGAGGTGAGTGCATTGTCCAGTTTCCGGGTCAGGATAACCGTCGGCTAACTCATGTGCAGCCCTATACATGGCAGGACAATCTGCAGCTGATGAAGTATGGCCTACCATACCTCCGATATAATGGAGAAATGCTTCTGTATTGTAATATCCGGTAACAGTCCCACTGGCGGTTGTGCCGTCCCCAGCAATTTCTAAACTTAGGCTCATATCCTTAACAACCGGATGCATGAAGGTACGATTGCCATAAAATGGCAGACTAACATCGCCCCGTTCAGTGGTGAGAATACCCTCGCGGATTGCACCCTTAAGGGAATCTCCATAGCGTGGTTTGTAACCGTCCATATCAATATTATAACTGGAAAACGGTAAAGGATCACCGTTACCGTCAAGGACGAACTGATCTATTGACCGGTAGAATGTCACTGTAATGTCTTCATCTTCCAGAGCATCTTCAACGCCTGTGACTTCAATAAGGATCATACCAAGGCCGCTTGTGCCTCTATTCTCATTTGCGATCAATTCCGTTAGCCCACCCTTGCGCCAGCCGAGCACACAACCGACAAGTCGGTACATCTGATTATCAATTCCCAATGTGCCATTGGGATGGATGAAGTTCTCATGGGGACAGGTCTTGTGAGTGCCGGTGCCATCTATTTTGCTATCAAGATTGGCACCATAAGAATACTTTCCTTCAACCACGCGCATCGGTGGGTCAGTCACAACAGTAGGGTTTAGGCATACGTTTTCACCGTTAGGCCCACGACGCATTGCTGTTGGGTATCTATCAAGTTTGGGACGCAACCCGTTTTTCGTCATATGCGCTCGGTCTTCTATGGATAGTCCCCGCCACCACAACTCGTCATTGCTGACAGCTAAACCTTCTGGGCATTCGTCGAGAAATCGGCTGTTATAGATGGCAGTGAACCAGTCGCGCACCACAAACCCAAGAGTTCTGTCAGCGGGTTGCTGCGCATGGCCTTTAAAAGGGAGCAGCAAGAATAAGGAACAGCATAGAACCGTACAGGAACGGCGGAACTTGCATGATCGCTCCGACGGCATACCCCCCCCCTTTAACTACATATATAAACGTTAGATTATACACTGACTTGAAAATAAGCCCTATAGATATTGGCCTCTTGCTCGTGGGGTTAATTTTCCAGTCCCCTTTAGCTAAGGGCCTAACGTAACGGACTAGAGCTTTATTTTATTAGCCCTTGCCGAAGAGAAATAACTTCATTGACCTTTACGCTATAATCTAGATCTCGATAGAATTTTCTTTGTCTAACTCCCCACTCGCTTCCAGCCATTCTAATTCGGCCCTAGCTAGATCACGTTCAACATCAGCTCTCTTTTTCATTAAGTCAGATATAGCCATGTTCCTTAACTTTACCCCCACCTCAGATGGGTTAGATAATGCACGATCAATCGCTACGCTTTGCTCCGACAGGCGGTGAACTTCTGCTTCAGCCAAGGAAACATCCTTGCGCAAATTTGCATTACGCTTGCGTTTCTCGGCGGTTAGGCGCCGCTTTTCCTTCTTATTGGCAGGCCTCTTCCCCTTGGTGTCAGCGTTCTTCTCAGATGCGCCAGCCATCACCAGATCTTGGTAGTCCACTAGGGTACCTGTAAATTCTGTGGCCCGCCCGTCTGCAACTAGGACGAGACGTTCAGCCGTCAACTCTAGAAGGTGGCGGTCGTGGCTAACAATGATGACCGCACCACCAAAATTAGCTAATGCCTGAACGAGAGCTTCGCGGGCATCCACATCTAAGTGATTAGTCGGTTCATCAAGCAGCAATATATGTGGCGCCTCCCGAGTAACTAACGCTAGTGCCAGGCGCGCGCGCTCCCCGCCTGAAAGCTGTCCAACCTTTCGGTTTGCCATATCGCCTGAAAAGCCAAACCGCCCCAATTGTGAACGGACGGCTCCAGGTTTGGCGTCGAGCATCATACGAGTCATATGCTGTAAGGGCGTTTCATCAACTAGTAGGTCTTCAGCCTGGTGTTGTGCAAAATAACCAATGCGCATCTTACCGGTAGATTGGATGTTACCCTTAAGTGGCTTGAGGTGTCCCGCCAGCAACCGTGCCAGTGTGGTCTTGCCATTACCGTTGCGACCTACCAACGCAATACGATCATCTGGATCAATCCGCAGATCAAGTTGCGACAGAACAGGCTTATCCGCAACGTAGCCAACGTCGGTATCATTTAAGGTAATGAGTGGCGGCCTTAACTCTTCTGGACTAGGGAAATCGAAAGACAAAGCGGGATCTTCGCTCGCAGACGCGATCGGTTCCATGCGCTCTAAAGCTTTCATCCGGCTTTGTGCCTGCTTAGCAGTGTGTGTCTTATACCGCCAGCGATCAACATAAGCCTGAAGCTCTTTACGTTTTTTCTCCTGTTTTAGTCGAAGGCCCTCCACCTGGGCCTGTTGCTCACGGCGCAATCGTTCGAAAGCGTTATAGTTGCCTGGATACAACGTCAACTTACCGCCATCTAAATTGAGAATGTGCTCGACCACAGAATTTAAAAGCTCCCGCTCGTGGCTAATGATCACTATTGAAGCCGGATAGGATTTCAAAAATGATTCAAGCCAGAGCTCTGATTCAAGATCTAAATGGTTAGATGGTTCGTCCAAGAGTAATAGATCAGGCTGAACAAAAAGCAACGCAGACAAAGCGACACGCATACGCCACCCGCCAGAAAAAGAATTCAATGGCCGGTGCTGAGCATCTTCATCAAACCCCAAACCGGCCAGAATACGGGCTGCTCGTGCTGGTGCTTCATGGGCATTAATGATACGGAGACGTTCGTGGATGTCTGCAATCTCATCAGGGTCAGATGCATTATCTACGCTATCCAAAAGGGCCTTACGTTCTGTATCAGAATCCAGGACCATTTCAATCGGCGTTCTCTCTGAGCCCTCAGTGTGCTGCGATAGGTGACCAATACGTGTGCCATTTGGAACCTGAAAGCGCCCGCTATCAGGCTCCAACTCGCCTGCCATTACCTTGATTAGAGTGGATTTCCCAGCACCGTTTCTGCCAACTAGGCCAACGCGGCACTTGGGAGGCAACGAGGCAGTGACTCGATCAAGTATGAGGTTCCCACCGAGACGAATGGTAATGTCTTCTAGTTTAAGCATGGTTGCAACCGGATAGCATAGCGATAAGGATGATGCCACTAGCTCGAAGTAAATAGACCTATCAAACACACTGGTAGTTATATCAAACCAGAACTATGCGTGATCAATGGGCCGCTGATTTCTCTTTCAGCCTTAATTTCAGGAATCCATTGGGGGTCCGAGTCTTAAATTTATTCTCTAGAAGTAACCAGAATCCGATACTTGCTCTTAGGGCCCAACGATTTAATCTGCAAGCGCTTCTTTACCTATAACTTAAACAAGGATAATTGCAGCACATCAAAAGTTTATATTGGATCAATGGTTGTGTGGCTGGAAGATTCTATCCGCAATACCCGTGTCATAGCCTATGCCTAAATCTGTTAGGCGAGCATTTGCAGGCGGCTCGCCATCGACCAAACCTTTGCGAGTCAAGGCGGCCCAGACAGAAGGATTGTGCAATCCGGTTGTATCGCTCCCGAGCACAATATGCTCGCCGACGTGAAAATGATTGCCGTGAGCGGGAGGTAACATTGGAATCGTCCTACACTCCCCAGAAGCAGGGTCTTTAGGCTCACATAACGCCTGGAGAAGCGCCAGCGTCTTTAGTTGAAGAGCGTTCAATTTCAAAGGGTTTTGTTTAACTACCATAATTCATTTCCCTTTCCAAAACTCTGTAAGTATTACCCTCAGTCAATCTAGCTCTCAACCCATTTAAATGGGGATCGCATACGCACAAATTTGCGCGCGCCTACCTCATCTAGAAGTGTTTTTGCTAGAGCATCTGATTGTATAATCGCGCCACGTCGGTCAATTGAAATATGTTCGCCGTTCTCAACGACAGTCTTGCCCTTTACCAAAACACGAGCAACAGCGTCTGGCGAAGGGCCGTTGCCAAGAATAAGATTCGGAATCAGAGCAGTTGGCGGCGTAAGATGTGTTTCCCTGCGCCTATCAATCACGACTATATCAGCCTCCTTACCCACTTCGAGAGAGCCAATACGGTCATCCATATTGAGAGCTTTCGCGCCACCAATAGTGCCCAATTCTAATGCTAACTCAGAGGTTCCAAAAAGCGTTTCGTAGCCTGTCCACTGATCATTTTTATGCATCATTTCCTTGCGATGCTGATCACCCAAACGCTGGGCTGTAAGAAAACTTCTCAGAGCTGACCATAGATCGTGACCGTACGCCACTACGGGACCATCTAGTCCAATGCCACAGATGACGTTTTTTTCTAAGAAATTACGGGCATCAAAATCTACCAATCCAAGCACCTGTTCCATTTCAGGAACTAAGGCAATGTGCGCACCCTGGGCGGCAATAAGCTCCGCCTCACCTGGCCTTAGTGTCTGGGCATGTGCTGCGATGACGTTGGGACCTAGAATACCCTCGTGAGCCATCCATTCAAATGAACCCCCCTCCCAGCCACGCCGTTCCGCGAGATAGCGAGTATCAAGAACAGACGGCGCGTGAACGTCGAACTGACGCTGATTCTCAACCGTCCATTGCCAGATTTCCTTGAATTCATCTGGTCTACAATATGAAATTCCGATTGTGGAGGCCGTGACTGAAGTGAGGTCGTTCTCCCATTCTTTTTTTACTCGTTCGGTCTCATACAACCCTTCGTCAAGAGACTCTCGAAACCCCTCTGGCGCATTATCTGGATCACTTAGAATCAGCCGCGCCATACGGCAGCGTATTCCCACGTCTTTGGCGGCTCTTAATACTCCATCTATCGATCGCTTGTGCAGATGAGTAAAATGATCATCGGCGGTAGTCGTTACACCCCGCCGAATGAGATCTAGTATAGGTGGAAGAGCCGAATTGTAAGACCGTTCTTCATCGCAGGCTCCCGTCATAGGGTAGTAGAAACCAAACAAGCGTTCCTCAAAAGTCGTGCCTTCCGCCATCCCACGAATGCATCCTTGCACAAGATGCCCATGGACGTTGATGAGCCCGGGGATAACAATATGTCCGTCACCGCCGATCTCTTCTTCAGCAGTAAAGTTACAGTGTGAGGCAGAGCCCACACCAGCAATGCACCCATTCTCAATAGCTACAAAACCGTCAAGATAGGCATGGCGCTCAGGATCCATCGTGATCACGGTTCCACGCATTATTGTATCACAAGGTTTCATTGAGAGATCCTAATGCTCCATATGATTGAATTTAGGTAATTTGACCGTCCATTGTAGACTGAACCAATAGAGACAAATCTAATAATATCTGTAAGCTCACATGGCGCCTATGCTGCATCTTATAAGATATTACATTGCTTTTCTAATAAGGAGCTCACCAGTGGTTGGCTGCTCTAGAAACCCAACGGAAAGGGCCCTTTCGTGACCCAAGCTGCAGATGTGACTGAGCCTATTTCTATACGCCTTGCCGTCGGGTGGGGCATAGGCAGTCTGCCTATGTCAGCGATGTTCAACGCTGTAAGCTTGTTGCTACTGACATTTCTCATTGAACATGTTGGCATTGCCGCCTTGACTGCGGGTCTGCTGATCATGGTCTCTAAGATTTATGACGCGATAACCGATCCAATAATGGGCTTTCTGACTGACCGCACCAACAGTCGTTGGGGACGTCGGAGGCCCTATCTTATGCTTGGCGGAATTCTCTCGGGTGCATCCTTCGTCATGCTCTTTAGTGTGCCGACATTCTCCAGCCAAAGCACCCTGATAATCTACGTGTTAGCTGCTTTACTGATTAATGCGACAGCCTATACCGTATTCAACGTTCCCTACCTTACCATGCCGGCAGAAATGACTCGCAGCTATCACGAAAGGACAAGGCTAATGTCCTACCGGGTGAGTGCGATTGCCTTTGGTCAGCTTCTGTCCTCCGTACTTGGCCCGGTCATCATCGCCTACTATGGTGGAGGGCTTTTTGGCCATTCGGTGATGTCTATTGTGGTCGGTATAGCCATCATCGCCACTTGTGCAATTTGTTTCTGGACTACTTATGACGCACAATTCACCACCCGCCAGACGGATTATACAATCTCTTTTAAGGAGCAATTCAGCCTGGCCATCCAAAATAAACCATTCTTTCTTTTGCTCATGGTTAAGTTTACCCAGTTATTCGGTTTTTCGATCTTCATTGCTGCACTGCCTCTTTTGTTCACGCGCATCCTAAGTGTCTCATATACCTACTTAGGCACCTATTATCTGTTTCAAGCGTGCTCTGTTATTGTATCTCAGCCTATGTGGGTCGCGCTCAGCCGAAGGTTTGGTAAGACCGCATGCTATTACATGACATCTTTTATATTCTCTATCGCAACATTTTCGTGGATAGCGGGAAATGCTGACGACCCCAATTGGTTTATTTCAGTCAGAGCGATGGTCACTGGCATTGGCGCAGGTGGTTTACTGCTAATCGGGCAGTCTCTATTGCCTGATACCATTGAATATGATTTTCGCCGAACAGGCCTGCGCCGAGAGGGTATCTTCGCAGGCGTCTACACTACGGTTGAAAAAATATCATTTGCCTTTGGGCCAGCGGTTCTTGGATTGCTATTAGGAGCCTTCGGCTGGATTGAAGCGCAAGGCGGACAGCAAATGAACCAAACGGCGCGCGCATTATCAGTGATAGATATAGCCATGATCGTTCCGACAGTTGCTTGCATAATAAGCTGCTTATTTCTGTCCCGCTATTCTCTCAGTGAGACCAAACTCGCTGAAACTAAAGTTATTACACGACCTGCATCAATGGATTCTTCCAGTGCTGACTCATAAACTAGAGGTAGTGATAATCTGGTGGATTGAATTGATATGACGGATCTTAGCGAACGATTGCCCCAGGGAGTTTACTTTCTATCTCCAGAGAGTCTTCTCACCCACAACTCTGGATGTTTAATGGAAGGACTCATTGATCTCAATATCCCAGTTTTTACTAATGCAGCGGAATTGACATCTAGGCAGGCCTCAATGCCTTTAAAGGACCAGAGTTTGGCTAAGTTTCACTCTGAATTACACCCAAATTTCTCCGCATATATTGTTGATATTTCGCATACCAATACATTCAGGCCTCTGGTGGGGCTTGAAGATAAGCCCGTGGCTTATTTGAGCACCAATGACTCAAGCATTTTCTGCCGTGTGCCAGAGGCCCATGTGCTATTCTCAACCCATGAGAACCGTTTCGCCAAGAAAGGCGGTGCGCGTCATCCCATCGCGTTCGGCCCGTCTAACTGGTTGATCTCTCAAACCGAAAATCAAAGTGGTTTTGCGAGCCGGGACGGACGTATTTTGCGCAATTTCCAGCCGACTTTAAGCCAAGGCGTAAGAGCAATGCTCGATCTATCATATGTTCCACTTTTGGAAAAAGAGACACCAGTGGATCGAACTTCGCATAGCCCGCATAATTATCTGAACGCACTTGGGACTTCGTCAGCATGCCTTTCCTATGGTGGTGATTTTTATGCCCCAATCATGCACAGCGAGTGGTTTCGGAAACATCAGAATGAGGCCCACACGCTACATACGTTTGATTTCATCGATAGAGAATCTCTCGTTCTACGATGGGATAGCTGGCGCTTCTGGGAATCGCTTCTCTCAGGTTGCGTTGCTATACATTTAGATTTTGAAAAGTATGGCTTCGACCTGCCAGTTTTACCCGAAGCATGGGTTCACTATGTGCCTATTGATTTAGAAAACATAAAAGAGTCGGTCAAAACGTTTTTTGACCGACGCTCCGAATGGGCGTCTATTTCAGAAAGAGGACGCGCATGGGCCATAAAACACTACGCCCCTAAAGTAACAGCCGAACGGTGCTTAAACATTATTCTTGAACATCAAAGCTAAAACTTACAGCCTGATTCGGTTAATAATAACATTCTAGCTGGCAAAGTGGAGATCATTCCCATGACGTTTAGACATGAGTCTTGGACATCTAGCACTACATTCATGCTTGCAGCCGTTGGTGCCGCCGTAGGTCTTGGAAATATTTGGCGTTTTCCTTATATGGCGGGCTCAAATGGAGGTGGGGCATTCGTACTTGTTTACTTGGGTGCTGTCTTACTAGTCGCCATCCCAGCCCTCATTGCCGAAACCATGATTGGCCGCCATGGCCACATGAGTGCGCCGGTCTCTATGGCTCATGCTGCAGAAGAAGTTGGAAGTTCCCGGAACTGGGCTATCGTTGGCTGGTTAGGTGTTACCGCTGCTTTTCTTATCTTATCCTTCTATAGTGTCATCGGTGGATGGGTTCTTGCATACATCCCCAAAACTATTACGGGTACATTTTCGGGCATGGGCTCGGAGGCAGTGGGCGCCAACTTCAATGCACTGTTGGGAAGTGCATCAACGGTCGTGGTCTGGCACTCAATATTTATCGGCGTTACTGCGGCCGTAGTGATGCATGGAATTAAGTCGGGAATAGAAAGAGCCGTAGGTATCTTGATGCCGGCGCTTTTTGTAATGCTATTATTGATTGTAGGATATGCCATAGTGGCCGGGGATATTAGAACTGGTCTATTATTCATGTTCGCCCCTGATTTTTCCGTCATAACTGCAGATGTAGTATTAGCTGCCATTGGACAGGCATTCTTCTCCATCGGGGTTGGTATCGGTATCATGTTCACTTATGGCGCTTATTTGCCCGATAATATTTCTTTGCCCCGGGCCTGTGTTATAATTGCAGGTGCCGACACGCTAGTTGCCGTACTGGCTGGTATCGCAATCTTCCCTATCGTTTTTGCTAATGGCCTGGATGAGGCGGCTGGACCTGGCCTAGTGTTTGTTACACTTCCACTTGCCTTTGGCCAAATGACCGGCGGCACTATCATTGGTACTCTGTTTTTTGTGTTACTTGCTTTTGCCGCTTTCACCTCCGCCATTTCTCTCTTGGAAGTGCCTGTATCTTGGCTGGAGGAACGTGGAAACTGGAACCGGCAAAACGCTACTCTAGCCATTGGAGGGGCTGTCTGGCTAGTAGGGCTGGCATCTGCGCTGTCTACCAACGTATGGGAGAATGTACGTTTATTAGGCATGATCGATAAGTTTAAGGATGCTGGAATACTTGATCTGGTCGACTACATCACGGGTCAAGCCCTTCTACCGCTCGGTGGCATGCTCATTGCTTTGTTTGCAGGCTGGTGCATGCAACCCCATGTTCTCAAGCAGGAATTACAGGTGAACGCAATGGCATTTAGGACGTGGCATATTCTTGTCCGCTTTATTTGCCCACTGGGCATCGGCTGGGTTCTGGCCGCAGCATGGTTCTAGAGAAACTCAATTGCTCTAGCCCAAATTGTGCTGTGCCGTTGCGCTGGCACAAGTATAAGACAGAGAAAAAATTGTAGCGAGCGAGGGAATAATAGAGGTCCCTTACTCTGTATTTTCTCAGGTCAAATGGACACGCGCTCTATCAGGTTTGGCTAATATTCTCGTTCTCTAGGATAAAATTTATCGTCCTTCATGAAACTTCGGGTGTGTGATGGGTCTTCAAGCTTGAGACTAAATCTTCGAAAGCAATCATCTGCACACGTGAGTCTTGTTTGCGCACCAACCCAGCCATAGGGTCAGTCAAAACGTTTATAACACTATAGACATCAGCGGCAAAGGCTCGTTCCAGGGCTGGTTTTATATCCTCCGGCTGTTCGACTTTTTCACCGCGGCCCCCAAACATTTCGCCTACTAAATGATAGTCCCATTGTCCAAGTTCACAGTTAATTGATTTGCCAACAGCGTTAAGCTGGCCATGTTTCTCGGTGCCCCAAGCACCATCATTCGAAATGACACAAACAATCTTCAGGTCTGCCAAGGCAACAGCGTTAAACTCTGAGGAATAGAAACCAAACGCGCCGTCACCGGTCACCAATACTACGGGACGTGCTTCTTTGCCAGACTCCTCGGCCTCGTCCCGCGCAGCGGCAGCTGCACCAATAGCTAATGGAGTTCCGATGCCCATGGAACCTAGTGGGTAGTGATCCATGTAACTCCGTTCCGATCTTATTCTGAGGATAGCATGCATCCAATTCTGCACGTCAGCCCCATCGCCAACATAAATAGCATTGCTTGGCATCAATTCCATTAGGTCACGTGCAATACGATAGGGATGGATCGGCGCGTTTTTTTCTTTGCCCAACTCTTCGATACGCCTTAGACGTATCTCAAGGGCTTTATTAACCCACTTGGGCTCAGGCTGTGCAAGCACTTTCCGTTCTTTCAATGCCTTGTGCAGGGCCTCGATAGAAAGCATCGCATCACCTGCGACAGGGATGTCGATGGGACGATTTCTCCCTATCTCTTCAGCTTCAATATCGATTTGAATGAATTGGGCATCAGCAGCAAAACGCGGCGATAAGCCGTACCCCATCCGTTCCGTCAGACGCATCCCAACTACAAGCACTACATCCGCGTCTTTTGCCGCAACCTGCGCTAAGGGCCATGAGAATCCGAATTTTAGGTCCTCCGGCACCAGTCCACGGCCCAATGCGTTGGCAATGACGGGATATTGAAACGTCTTAGCTAACTTTCTAAGGGCTGGGCCCGCGCCGGAAAGTGCTGCACCAGTACCCGCAACAATTAAAGGGCGTTTAGCCTTGGCTAATACATTGACTGCTTGCTCAATAGCCTCAGGATTCGGCTCAGACCTGAGGCCTGGTGTTGGCTTAGATGTCTTTGCTGGTTCAACTGACTCAGCTTCGAACTCCTGCGGTATGCCGAGCACCGCTACTCCCGGACGACCCTGAATAGCATTGCGAACGGCTGCATGCACAAACTCCTCCAGCCGGGCAGCTGCTGGAACGGTTCGCGCCCATTTGGCATAAGGCTTTACCATATCCAACCAATCGTTGGGCCATTCGTCAGCCGCTTCGCGTTTCGAGTCCGGCAGCATCGAGACTAGTACAATGACTGGCGAGCAGGCCTGCTGCGCCGTCAGAATGCCAGACATGGCATTAGGAAGCCCCTGATCAGCTTTTATCAACGCAATGCCAAGGCTGCCCGACACACGACTGTAGCCGTCAGCAACGGCAACGGTCGCTGTTTCGTGACGGCCGGAGACAATGCTCATGCCATGGTTTTCGAGCGCAAAGAGTAAATGTGTGTGTGCCGTACCTGACAAGCACGCTACGGTGCGGACGCCATAGTTCTTAAGTACCGTAGCGATGACTTGACCGCCGCTCATTTTGTTTGATCTAGCTGTCATTACGCACGCCTAATAGGCTGCTATGACGGCAGCGCCGCCTTCTGGAGGAATTATACGCAAGCCAACATCACAACTATTAAACGGATCGCATCCATCTGCCGATACACGCACTGTATCTTCAAGATGCATATTGCCCCATCCAACTTCGTAGTAGGGCATGTCGATTGTAAATACCATATTCTCTTCGAATACAAATTCACCCTGCGATCCTGGTAACATCGGACCGATAGGTAGGGGGTGATCGGTATGTTCAAGTCCTAATGAATGTGGTGTGCAGATAAAAAATCCTGAAAAACCCATTTTACGCATCTCCTCGATGACCCGGGTAGTCATTTCCCAACCCTTCACACCGGGTTTAATCATATCATAGGCAATCTCACAGCCCTTGCGCATTATATGATTGCGATACAGCATTTCATCAGTTGGCTCCCCGCAAATGGCAGTCCTACCAATATCACCGTGATAATGTTTATATTCACAGAGACCGTCAAACGTAATCAGCTGATTTTCTCTTACAATGTCTTTGCGCCGTCCCATTGTTCCAGTGGATAGATAAACACCCTGACCTCCAAGTTTTGCTAGCTCGGTATTATAAATAATCTCAAGATAATCCTGCTCCATCCCCACACGCAAGGAGCCGATAGCAGCATCTACTGCCTTTTCATTCATGGCCGCTGCTTCTCGGATGATAGCCAGCTCTTCCAGTGTTTTAACCATTCGAATTTCACGAAAAATCGTTGTTGCTTCCATACCTTTTAGGTCAGGCAATCCGATTTGATTGAGCCAATTAATCACTCGCGGGTCATCAATACCAACTGTAGCCTTTTCAAGGCCCGCGTCTTTGATTGCCTTCTTTAATGCATAGAGAGGATTGACCGAGTACTTACCCTTAAAGCCCTCGGAAAATTTCAGATATTCTTCGTCTGTTTTTGAAAGATAGCCCTCCGAAATAGGCCACTTTATACCTTCCTGGACAGCCTCGGGCTCTTCAACGTCAGGGTCAAAGTCTCGTCGATCAGAGTAAATAGGATGGGTATAACCACAGACGTTCGGCACCCAGGTAACGCTCCGATTCTCAAACAAGCGCAGCAGACCCACAGCCGTCTCCACCAAAGCCGCGGGGGCATCTTCTTTGCGTGGAAAAACGGCATAATTAAAAAACATGCGCCGCATTCGCATAAGTGGGCCCCAGTAATCAGTCAGATAATATATGTTCAGTTGGTTGACGGCGATCAGTCCGTCAAGCTGATATTTATCCATGACCTCATAGGCTCGGGGTTTGTTCAGCAGCATGGGAGGCTGTTCCTTTAGTAAAAGAGATTAGTCAAAAATGATGACTTGCCGAACAGTTTCACCTGCAGCCAAGCGGTCAAAGGCTGCGTTTATATCTTCTAAAGCTATTCGGTCAGACATGAGCCGGTCGACCGGCAATTTACCACTCTTATAAAGATCAGTGTAGATTGGGATGTCGCGCACTGGAATACAGCTGCCAAGATAGCTGCCTTTAAGCGTACGTTCTTCGCCAACTAACTGGACGGGTGGGAGCCCCAGGCGCTTTTCCGGATGAGGCAAGCCAGCTGTGACCGTCTCACCACCGCGGGCGGTAACGGCCCAAGCAAGCTCTAGGGCAGATATTGACCCAGCCATCTCAAAGGCATAGTCAACTCCGCCATTAGTTAACTCTTTAATGGTCTTAATAACATCGTCTTTGCCGGCATTTGCTGTTTCCGTTGCACCCAGCTGACGGGCTAAGGCCAACTTTTCGTCCCTAAGGTCAATCGCAATAATCTGTTTTGCGCCAGTCAGGACAGCGCCTAGTATAGCGTTCAGGCCAACCCCTCCAAGACCAATAACTGCTACCCGCGAACCTGGCCTCACTTTCGCTGTGTTGAGTACCGCGCCAACACCAGTGATAACAGCGCACCCGAACAGTGCGGCCTCAGCAAATGCAAGCCCAGGGTCAATCTTCACACAAGAATTTTCACTTACAACGGCATGATCAGCAAAGGCTGAGACTCCCAGATGGTGGTAGACCTCTCCGTCATCTGAATGAAGGCGACACGCACCAGAAACCAAAGTTCCTGCTATGTTGGCAGTAGCCCCAGGCTCACAGAGCGCTGGGCGCCCCTCTGCGCACGGAACACAGCACCCACAACTAGGTACAAAGACCAGGACTACATGGTCGCCGACTACAAACCGTGAAACACCCTCGCCCACTTGCCTGACTATACCAGCAGCTTCATGGCCAAGCGCCATAGGTGTTGGTCTTGGCCGATTGCCATTGATAACAGATAGGTCAGAATGGCATAGCCCTGCGGCTTTAACCTCAATAAGAAGTTCCCCTTTTCCGGGTGGATCAAGTTTAAGGCTCTCAATCTTAAGCGGCCGGCTTGCAGCATAAGGTGAGGGTGCACCCACTTCTCTCAGTACAGCGGCTCGAATCTGCATTCAATACTCCGGATATTATTTGATCACAGTGGAAAATAGCTTTGAATACTACCATTGTAACTGCTCACAGCGGTGTGCCAAGATTAAGCATACATACGCCAAATAAGAACTGTTAAAACTGTATAGGCCCATAGACCCTCGAATGCATTCTTTCCCCTGGTATATCGCATTAGTTTTGCTTTTCGGCACCGTAATCTTCTTAGCTATACCAAGCGAAAGTGCAGAAGAAGACTATTTGGGAACTGTTGGCGCCGCCACCTTCCCGGGAGACATCGGAGAGAGGATCTGGCTAGAGTATGAGTCCGCAGTCTCCAAACTCTCAAATGGCAATATCAAGTTGCGCATGCTTATTCGTGGTGAAACTGGTGGCGAAGAAAGTCGTCTACCAGCACTCCTGAGAGGCCGTATTGATATTTCTAGCTTTAGCGAGGCAGGAATGTCGCGTGTCGTGCCAGAGTTTAGTGTGCTAACTGCACCCTATCTTTTCGATAGTATTGAAGAAGTTCATTTTGTAGTAGATAATTTTTTAAAAGAGCCGTTTGCGGCGCGAGCCAAGGCAAGTGGTCTTAAAGTGTTAAACTGGCAAGATGTTGGTTGGCTCAACATATACGGTCAAAAGCCTCTTCTAATACCTAAAGAGGTCAATGGATACCGGATGCGGTCTATGCAGTCCAAAGCCTCTATTCACTTTCTCCGGGCCATCGGTGCAGACGTAATCCACATCCAACGCACCGACTTAGTGTCCAGTTTACAAACTGGTTTAGTGGAGGGAGGCGAGTCTAGTCTAGTGCTATACGCCACCGGCGGAGAGGCAGAATACGCGACACACCTGACATTTACACGCCATTCCCGGCAATTTGGCTTTAGCGTAGTTAATCGCCGTTGGTTTGAAGATCTAGATGAGACTACGCAAGAGATACTCACCGATGGATTTGGACCTGAATCGGAACAGCGGGACCTTGCAGCCGAAGTATTAAAGGCCGAAGAAAAGAAACTCACGGCTATGGGTGTCATGTCCCATGAGTTAACGCAAGATCAGCGAGATGCTTTCAAAGCTCAGGTTCTGCCGGGTCGCATTGCTTTGGTCGAAGACATCGGTGGTGCGGCTCCACAGATTATGGAGGTGATAGCTCAAGGCAAAGCCGCTTTCGCCCGGCAGTCCCAATAGGCTCTGGCATCAAGATTCACTCAAAATGACTAAGTCTTATCGTCATTAGCGAATTGCTCTATGAGCGATTCGTAACCTGCCTCCGAGTCCGACATGTCGCTTTGCTCTTTGGTCGCTGAAATAATTCGAAAGACACGCTCAAGCATCGCTGAACGCCAAGTCTCGCGCTCATCTTCAACCGTCTCGTCTGGACTGTAAGCCTCAATCTCATCCGGCGTAGCGACCTTACCAAGGGTTGCTAAGCGCTCATGAGTATCCAGGCGATCCTTAACGACAGCAACCTCTCCAACCAACGCTACCACCATAGCGAGTAATTTGTCTGAATCTGATGAATCTAGAAAATTTGGCCGCCTACCTTTAGCAAAGCGCTGTCTGGACCTGGCCTTATATCCACTCATAACCACCCATCCCTCTAATTAGGCCGTCGATTCCAACTATGCACATTCTATGTAGTTTGTAACTAGCCCTCTAAACAGGTTATTATGATGGTAGTCACCGCCCTGGGCCAAGAGACACGATTGAAAGATTAAATATGCGCAATAATTCAGACCATACCATGTTCCCTGAAGCCTCGCATGATGAGCAGTCAGCGCAGAGCTTTATTAAAACCTTGCGGGTTTTTAGTTCGCGTAACTTTCACACTGGCAATAACTGCCTCCTGAAAGAGAAAGTGCTCTCAAAACACCCAGAGGGAGTCTGTCCATCACGCCGCGAAATGCGTGTAGCTCTAGAAAACGAGCCTCATAATAAGTGGTGGGGCTCTATGATGCGAACAACTCAGGAAATGCTCTACGACACCGTGGGGCCCAGTATCGAACGCCAGTTGCCAGAACTCGTAAAGCGCGCAAAGTCCACGCGTGGCAAACTGGGGTCCCTAACCTTAGACAAGAACGTTAAAGTGCCGCCGTATCTGGCAGCGGTAGATATGCACTGCAAACCAGGCAGCTACCAGCAAGAAATAATAGAGGATGATGTATTTGCTGGGGCTGAGTTTGACCGGACTTTTCGTCTGTATTCTATGGGGGGTCTCGGGCCTAACTTGGATGATATGGGCTTCACTTTGATTGCATGGATGCGCAAACATTTCGATGACGTTGGCCCGCGGCGTATTCTAGATATAGGCTGCACTGTTGGGCACTCGACCCTACCCTATTGTGATATGTTCCCTGCCGCCCAGATTCACGCTATTGATGTAGCCGCCCCATGCCTTCGCTACGGCCATGCCCGTGCTATTGCCATGGGTAAGGAAGTGCATTTTTCACAACAAAATGCTGAATGCACTAACTTCGATGATGGTAGCTTTGACATAGTGGTTTCCCACGCTATTTTGCATGAAACCTCGCGGCGAGCGATCCGGGCAATCTTTAGGGAATGCCACCGACTCCTCGCTCCCGGCGGCTTAATGATACATATGGATGGCATTACCCCAGACAGGCCATTCGACAAGTATTATTCAGATTGGATGGCGATCAATAACAACGAGCCCTACTTGGGTACTGTGCAAGATGAAGATTTTCTTGGCATTTGCCAACAAGCGGGCTTCGATGCTGATAAGGTGCAACTCGGTGAAGGGCAGCCACAATTCCAAGGCAAGGCAACTGACGATACACCAGTTAATGGATATCTTGTTGTCTGTGCAGGCAAATAGAACGGATATTTGTTTTTAGTGTCATTACTCCGTCTTTGTCTTATAGCAACCGTAGTATGCCAGAATATTGCCTCTAGCGTCTCTACCTCTCATGCAGCAGAGACCATCAATATAGTTTCTCTCGTTCCTGGTGAAGGCCAATTGCGCGATAAATTTATGCGTACAGAGAAAAAACTGGAGCGCCGTTTTGGCGGCGATACAGACGTGATCCTGCTGATAGATGGGCAAGTAGGCACTGAAGAAAGTATGATTGCGACCGTTCGCCGGGGACGCGCACAGCTCGCCATGCTCAGCACACCTGGCACATCTGCAGCCATTTCTGAACTTAGCCTACTAATGGCGCCATTCTTATTCGATTCCTTCGAAGAAGCAGATTTCGTTCTGGATAATTACGTGACGGATATGGTTGAGCAGCTGTTTGCCGACAAAGGACTTCACTTTATTCAGTGGATAGATTCCGGCTGGTTCAACATTTTTGCACGCCAGCCAATCCGAATTCCGGCAGATATTAAAAACTTACGAATGCGCGCTGCTGGCGGCCCGGCTGCCCGCATTTTCCTACAGGAGGCTGGTGCAGATGTTGCTCAACTTCCTTTTGCGGACTTGGTGCCTGGTCTACAAACTGGCCTACTTAGTGGTGGCGCAACCAACACCCCCATGTATCGAACGGTAGCACTCTATGAGTTGGCACCATACATCACCATGACCCGACATGGCATTAACCCAGGCGCCATATTCGCTAATAAAGCTTGGTTCGACCGTCTCTCGCCAGAGCGCCAGGTTATAGTCGCTGAGGGAATTTCCCCAACCAGCATCCTTCGCGCAGATGTACGCAGGGAAGGTCTTGAGGCGATAGAGTTTTCTGCTGGGCGAGGCGCTACTATCATTGAACTAACACTCGCGGAACGCGCACTCTGGAAAGCAGCTACGACGCAAAGTCATGAGATGTTGATTGAAGAAATCGGTGGAAAGGCCAGAGATTTGTTCAATCTGATTCAGGACGGAAAATCTGCCTTCGCTGCATCTACAACATTAGGGGCAGAACCTAGGGATGCCTCTCGGTAGACAACAAAAATACCAGCTGCGGCGATCAGGCACATTCCCAGCACAGTCCATCGGTCAGGCAATTCATTAAATAAAGCCCAGCCAAATAACACTGCCCAAATAAGGCCTGTGTATTCAAGCGGCGCAATTACTGGTGGTGAAGCGTAGCGGAAGGCTAGGGTCAGGGTCAGATGCGCAATTCCGGCACAGATGCCGACAAATATCATTGCTGACCAACCACCTAGAGTGGGAACAGTCCAGTCAAGAGGACTTAGCGTCCCAGAGAAGATAAAAATCCCGAAAAGTGGATAGTAGGTTAGAGCAGCGAGAGTCTCTGTATTCCTGTTAGTGCGGTTAGACAGAACAAATAGAGCGTAACCAAGCGCTGTAAGAACTGCCAGTAAGGCAACGGGGTTAAATACACCGGTTCCGGGTCGGACGATTATTAGCATTCCAAAGAAACCAACACCCACGGCGAACCAACTCCTTACCCCAACTTGTTCACCAAGAAGTGTCCCTGAAAGAGCGGTTATCAGCAAGGGTGATACCATAACGATTGCAGCAATATCGGCCAGCTTCATCTGGCCAAGCGCGAAAAACCATGAAAAGCTTATAACTAATATAAGAAAAGTCCGCCAAACATGAACCCACGGCCTCTTTGTATAAAAAGCTTTGAGGCCGCCACCATTCCAAACCAGGGGAGCCAAGACGACCATGGCAGCAATACTGCGGATAAAATTGATCTGTTGAATACTGTAATCGGCAACGGCCCATTTCACAGCCACATCCATTACCGTCATGGTAAACATAGCTACGAGCAGGAGGGCAATGCCGAGAGGCCGATTTTCTTGCGCAATGCTCAAACTCATTAGACCCTCAAATAAGCAAAATAGAACCCTTTGGTACAGGTGGAAGCGTGCTATCACAAGACTATCATG
Source organism: Rhodospirillaceae bacterium (assembly GCA_045564915.1). GTDB lineage: Bacteria > Pseudomonadota > Alphaproteobacteria > Rhodospirillales > Rhodospirillaceae > JAQWRV01. The sequence continues at coordinate 166,991 of JBJLGL010000011.1, read as the reverse complement.
CCTAGATCAACCGCCTTTGAACCACCTTACACCCTATCTGAGTGGCTGAAATTTCACTGCATACCTGCAAGACTCTATACGCGTTACTTAGTAAATAAGAATTTGCGCAGAGGTGAGGTGGAGCTTCATGTTCTCCCTCAGATTGTTCCTGCCAGCAGAGTTGCTGTTGATGTGGGAGCTAATAAAGGTGTTTACACGCATCTGCTGGCTACCCTAGCCTCGCATGTTCATGCTTTTGAGCCCAACCCAAAGGCGTTCCGCTGGCTCAACCGGTCCTTGCCCACTAACGTAACAACACATCAGCTTGCACTGTCTGATAGGGATGGAGACTCTCTCCTATACATACCGAAGCGTCGTAACGGCTATTCAAATCAGCACAGCTCCATGCGTGAAGTCACAGCGACCATGCCCCACGTCGCCCTGCCGATAAAATCACGTACTTTAGATTCTTGCGCTTTCACCAATGTGGGTTTCATCAAGATTGACGTGGAAGGTTTCGAAGCAGAGGTTTTAGCTGGTGCACACCGTACAATCCATCAGTCGAAGCCAATACTTCTTATTGAAATTGAAGAACAACATACCGGCCGTCGGTTAGAAGACTCAATCGCCGAAGTGATTAGTCTTGGTTATTGCGGCCACTTTGTCGATGGTACAACGTTGAGATCTTTGACTGAGTTTGACCCTGAAAGACGCCATAGAATGCCAGAACACCCTTCAGATTACGTATTCAATTTCATCTTCATTCCAGACTGAGGGTTGCTCCAAGTAGGCCTAGCCTTATTCGCACTCTATGGTTGGAGCCTATTCGAACAATTGTGGGTTTATTAGAAAGGCTACTTGATCAGCTTACTGAGCGCCTTGAACTCTGGAGTACCCGAAACCTGGAGCCATTCAAATATGACCATTTCTGTATTCACCGCAGCGATGCGATTAGCCAAGAAACGATCGCGTGCTAGATCAATACTCTCCCGTCTGCGTGATGTGACCGCATCCATCACAACAAACACATCGAATCCACCTTGACGGAATCCCAATGCAGATTGCAGAACGCATACATGTGCCTCAATGCCACCTATTACTAATTGACGCCTACCTTCATCGGCCTGATTAGCAATGTGTGACAAAATATCAGGATTAGCAGCACAGGAAAAATGTTGTTTCTCCATCACCGTAGCATATTCTTTGAAATTATTAAGCCGACCTACAGTTGGCCCCAACCCTTTTCGGTACTGCTCGGAGATGGTTACTGGCACACTCAATTCCGCCGCTGTTTGCAATAGGATGCTGCAGCCATCAACCATACGGTCGCCCTCAAGCATAGCGGGCAAAAGTTTTTCCTGCACATCAATAATGAGAAGTTGTGAGCGTTCGCGGTCGAGAAGCACAGATGCTATCTCCTATCGACAGTCTGTTTCTTGAATAGATTCTCATATGCATCGTCATCTGGGTTACCCAATACCATTATATCTTCAAGCAGTGCACAACCTGAAATTACGGCAGGACGCAGCCCGACTACATCGTGCCACCGTTTTACGTTGGGGTAATCATCTATCTCGATCTGGTGGAAGTCATATATTTTCACCCATGGATAGATGGCCATGTCGGCGATAGAATATGCCCCAGCGAGATATTCTACTTCACCAAGCCTCTTGTCCATGACGCGATACAGACGTTTAGTTTCGTTCTGATAACGGTCAATTGCATATGTAATTCGCTCCGGTGCATACCGGAAAAAGTGTCCGCATTGCCCGAACATAGGGCCCACATTAGCCATTTGAAAGAATAACCATTGGACTACGTCAAAGCGACCCGCTTCGCCCTCGGGAATAAATTTTTTTGTTTTATCGGCAAGATACAAAAGTATAGCGCCCGACTCGAACACCGTATATGGCATTCCACTGGGTCCGTCTTGATCAATAATGGCCGGAATTTTGTTGTTAGGATTGATCTTAAGGTAGTACTCCTCAAATTGATCGCCCTTGAGCATATTGATTGGGTGGGTTTCATAATCAAGCCCGCACTCGTCTAACATGATAGGTACTTTGTGGCCATTTGGTGTCGGCCAATAGTAGAGATCAATCATTTTATGCCTTTCTATCGTAGCTTTCTAGCGCGCCTGATGGGACCTAATCTTATTGGTTTATCTACCAGGACTTGGAGTATCATCACTAAGAGATTAGTGTCTTTCTATGTCTAATATCAACGAACATCAAAACAGAAACTCACCAATACCATCTTTGCAGATTATGCCCATGGATCGTGAGCTAGTAATTACGTTGGTATCGGCTGGGGTTCTAGTTACCTTTCTAATAATGACAGTGGTCTTGCTTGGCGCGCTACCTCCTTGGCCAATTTGGTTATTCTTCGCTGTCTCCCATGGCTTCTTTTGCGTTATAGTTTGGCGGACGAAACCTTACCGTGGTCCATTTGTGAGACCAATGGCTAATATTACATCGCCCAACAGCTCATCACTCTATGAAACTCGCATATAGTAGACCACTACCCTGCACTTATAATTAAAGTGTGAATGCTGGAATAAAGTAGGTTGAAATACTCATCCACAATACGGCTTAGATTAGACCCAAGACAAACGTAAGAGCCGGAAAACTAAGAACTGCTTGTAAGTCCGAAAGAAGATTGGGAGTCGAGCATCTATCTATTCATTTCACATAGGATAACTAGACAATGGAGCCAATTCGATCCTATTCCTGTGTAAGATTATTGTGATTACGTTGCCGAGGTAGCCGATTAACCCATGAGAGATTTCATGAAACGTATCAATTTTCCTATTCTACTTCTTGCAGCCACAATGACCGTCAGCGTCCAAGCCTTGGCACAAGCGCCTGATATTGCCTACGGCAAAGTAACAGCCCTAGCGCCTGTTAATTCCCCCTGGGACCGACATTGGGACTACTTCAAGGCTAAGATCAACTCAGCCTCAAGTGTGGAGATGGAGTATTTCATTCGTGGCGAAATTGGAACAGAAGAACAGATGCTCACTGCACTACGGCGTAATCGTGTTCAGATTGGTGGCAACACCATGTGGGGATTGGCTGGAATCATCCCTGAGTCCGCCGTGCCAATGATTCCGTTTCTGTTCGAATCAGAGGAAGAGGTCGATTTTATTTTTGATAATTACCTCAAGGGTCCCTTCACAGATTTGCTAGCTGAGCGTGGCTTAGTTTTTCTTGATTGGTCTGAAGTCGGCTGGAATAACCTATATTCTAATAAAGCTGTGCTGACGCCAGCTGATGCCGCTGACCTCAAGCTTCGCGGCTCACCAAACTTAGCCGCGCAAATGTTCTTGCAATCTATAGGGGCCGATTCGATTCCCCTAGGCACTTCTGATATCGGGCCAGCTCTACAAACTGGTCTTGTGGATGGCGGCTTATCTAGCATGGTGTTCTTCTATTACGCTCTATCAGATTTTGCATCACATGTGACGGAAACTCGTCAGTCCTACGACCAAGGGATAAATATGGCTAATATGAGATGGTGGGATAGCCTCTCTGAAGAGCAACGGAGAGCTGTCAGAGACTCTTTCTTTCCCATCGGGGCCGCACGCACCGATATTAGAAAATTGATTCAGACCCTGCGAAGTGACTTGATAAGCCGCGGCACAAAACTTCATAGGCTTACCGATGAACAGCGATTGCAATGGGTAACCGTGACAAAAAAGAGCCATGATGCAATCCTCGATGAAATTGGGGGGCGTGCCAGGGATGTATACGCGACTATTGTTGAGGGAAAACGGGCGTTTGCTGAGCAAGCTAACTAGCCTGGTTAGAATTTCCTCTTTTTTGGTAGTAGAAAACCTGCCATCAGGCAGGGGGTCAATTCAGTGGTTTGGCAAGGCGCCCGACTAAGGATAAGATAGCTTTTAATGACAATGTTTTGTTTTATTTTGGGGAACTGCCTTGCATCACGCTAAGGCCTTTTTGAATTACCTCCGCATATTTGAGCAGACGATGTGCTTTCTAGCCTTCTTGCTAATGGCCGCATCGCTCATGGGGGACGTACTAAAGCGAGAGTTTACTGGCTCAGGCTGGTTCGGCGCACCACAGGTGGGGGTGGTCGGCATGATTGTAGTAGCCTACATGGGAATTGCACTCGCATCAGCCAACGGCTCTCACTTTCGGCCCAAGTTTGCCGACCCTCTCTTGGCCCGGTGGGATTCTTTAGCTAACCGAATCGGAGAGTTTGGCTTCGCTATATTCTGTTTCTTTATGGCTTACGTAGCGCTACATGTGTCCATCGAAAGTTATGAATTAGCCGATGTTTCAGCCGTTTTACGATGGCCAATCTGGCCAATCCAAGCTGTTATTGTTTTGGGCTTCGGCTTAGTAGGATTGCGCCATACTCTCTACGGTATTTTTCTCGATATTCGCCCAATGCCGCCAGAATCTATTGAGAATGTTAGTAAGGCTAGCGAAGAGGATCGGGCAAACACGCCTAACGAGACCGGGAATTACGGGAAAGAATCGCGCAGATGAACGGTTTCTTGCTCGTCACCATTCTTATCACCCTCTTGATTCTGCGCATGAATATTATCGTCATACTCGGTGTGGCGACATTCTGGGCCTATTATTTTTGGGGCGGCGGCGAATTGATGAATGTCGTCTATGATATGTGGGATGCGTCGAACCGAGAGGTACTTCTTTCTATTCCTCTCTACATAATGGCCGGGACAATCATGTCCCAGGGCTCCATAGCAGAGCGTCTAATCTTACTGATGCGATCCTTAACCAAGCCTGTGCCGGGTGGTCTGGCTATTGCCGGCTTACTATCCTGTGGCGTTTTTGCTGCCATTTCGGGGTCTTCCGCTGTGACCCTTCTGGCAGTTGGGTCAATTATGTATCCAGCGTTGATTGCCGAGGGCTATTCTCGCCCCTTCTCTATTGGGATGCTCTGCGCTGGTGGGACGCTTGGGATAATTATCCCACCATCAATCCCGCTGATCCTTTATGGTGTCATGACACAGAAATCGATAGCTGACCTATTTCTAGCAGGTACTGGCCCCGCTGCACTTATACTTATTGTACTCAGCCTTTATGCCATGGTCATAAATTGGGGCCAACGTGGCGATATTTGGGATAGGTCCGAGATATGGGCATCTTTCAAGGGCGCAATTTTTGCCCTACTGACGCCAGTGGTGATTTTGGGTGGTATATACTCGGGCTACTTCACACCCACCGAGTCCGCCTCTGTAGCTGTGCTCACGGCTTTGGTGGTTGAAGTCTTTGCTCACAAACGTGGATTCATAAATCTCATTACAGGGCGATTCAAAGAACTATGGATCACTTTTAAGGAAGCCGGTGTTTTGGTTTGGAGGGTTGTGGGCGACACATCTACTTTGATGGGTAGCCTATTTCCTATCCTCGCTATCGCTTTGTCGCTAAATGTATTTATGACCTATGAGCAGGTACCGGGTCGAATCGTTGAAGCGATGACCACCTTTATCGACTCTAAGCTATTATTTCTACTGATGACCAATGTTTTGCTTTTAGCCGTTGGACTTTTCTTAGATATAGGTTCCGCCATCCTGATTCTAAGTCCACTTCTACCCCCCATGGCAGCGGACTATGGCATGGACATGATTCACTTTGGCATCATGATGATAGTAAATCTGGAAATAGGTTATCTCACACCACCTATGGGATTAAATGTGATCATTGCCATGGGTGCATTCCGCGAAGATTTCCTGACTATCGTTAAGGGAGTTGTTCCATTCATCTTGTTAATGTTGCTCTGCTTGATGGTAGTTATGTTTGTACCTTGGTTGTCTTTGTTCTTAATTACCTAGCAAGTACATTACACCCCTGGAATAACGCACACGTCCAAAGTCCCGGATCCTAAACGGTACTCTTTACCCTCTTGGTATTTCTCTGAAGCAACATACTGTTGATAAGCCTCAAGGGACGGGTATTCAAATATAACTATCCGCCCTTCAGAAAACTGATCCCCTTCGATTACCGTCTTCTCCCCCGGCCCACCAGCTCCGATCAGCTTGCCGCCAAATTCCTCCGCCAATCCCGCAACAGTTTCTGAATATTTCCTAAAACCTGCAGGGTCATTGACACGAGCTTGGCCTACAACATAAATAGTCATGGTTTTCTCCTAACATTAATCGAACGAACAAAATATGTTTGCTGACTTTATGATCTAGCGACAATAAGGTCTCTAACAATACCTTTCCATGCATGGGCTTTAATGAACAGGGAAGTGCGTGCTTCAAACGCCGGAAGAATATTTTTTTAAGTTCATCCCCACTTTTCCTAGCCATACGTAACCGTCATAGGCGCTCTGGACCAATCGTTACCATTGCCTTTCCAACGTTATTTCCACTCATCAGTTTGGAAAAATGTTCGGGTGCATTCTCAATTCCGTTAGCTCGGTCTTCGTGAAAATTCAGCCGCCCAGCCTGCACCAAAGGAATCGCTGCGTTGAGAAAGTCACTAAACTGATCGTAGTAGTCATAGACGACCAAGCCGAGCAACTGAGCGCGCTTACCGACGAACTGTCCCATGTTGTGACCCGCTAAATCACTAATTTCATTGCTGTTATATTGACTTACCAATCCACACATCACGATCTTGCCATAGAGATTTAGTTGTTTGGTGATGCTGTCGAGAATTGGACCCCCCACATTATCAAAATAAATGTCGATGCCATCAGGACAAGCATCTTTCAACGACTCTTCCCAATCGTCTTTCTTATAATTGATGCACGCATCAAATCCGTATTCCTCTGTCACGATACGACATTTGTCATCTGACCCAGCAATACCGACAGAACGGCATCCCTTAGCCTTAGCTAGCTGACCAGCAGTCCCACCAACGGGGCCCGCTGCTGCTGTTACAACAAAGGTTTCGCCAAGGCCAGGAGCGGCTAATTTCTCTACACCTGCCCAAGCAGTTAGGCCAGGCATACCAAGTGCACCGAGCGCAGCCGACAAAGGCATAATACTCGGATCAACCCTGCGCACCTCATCCTTGGCGCCCCCATCTGAAACGCAATATGACTGCCAGCCGGATTCAATGACAATATAATCGCCATCAGCATAGTCAGTGTGTTTGGAGTCTATCACTTGCGCCACGCAGCGCCCACGAATCACATCACCCTGGTTTAACCGGCTATGGCCCATATGACGTCCGGCGATCGCACCCCGCATATAGGGATCAAGGGACAGATAAATATTGCGTGCAAGAAACTCACCAGGCCCTGCAGCAGGGATCTCTGTTTCAGCGACCTGAAAGTCACTGACTTTTGGTTCCCCATCTGGCTGACGGGCTAGTTGAATTTGAATGTTTTTATCTTTCATGAAACCCCTGTTCTTTTGAAATTAATATTCATTCTTACAGTCCGCGTGGATTATGTCTTAAAGCGCGGATCGGTGATGCTTCATTAATCACACCATTTCTTAGCAAAAATTACTGCATCAGCGCTGTTGTAGATTTCTAAGAGTATTATCACTGTATTTCCATTTTGTATTTCTTAAAGTCAGCTGTGACATCCGCGGTCCATATTCGTTGATAATAATCAGAAGCCATACTTTTTGCCATTTCTAAGAAATCTGCTATCTCAACATACGAAACTTGCACATCACAAACATCAAAGAGACCGCGCACAATATGATGGGGGTAACTTACCAGGGCTGCAAAACGGCCTTGACGGGCGGACCTCAACCATAGCGACTCCGCCTTGCATCGATCTTGCTCAATGCCCTGCAAGCCGCCGTCATAAATATATCCAAGCACAAACTGAGCCTGCCTATGACCAGCTTCTGCGGAGAAAACTAGATGCGGCATAGCTTCGTCTGACTGACCATCATAAAAATAAGCCCTCCCCAGAAGATACCTAATACGACGATTGTTGGGCTGCTCTTTCATCGCCTTAAGACATGCGTCGATAGCTGCTGATCGATCCATGGAGACTTGGCTTACACCAGGGGCAACCCGTTCGGGATCGGAACCGTGGGATGCTAATACATCACATTCTGTCACATCTTCAGAATCTGCGTTAGCGTTAGCGTTAGCTAGTGCTAAAGAGAACGTAACTAGAAGAAGTACAGCTTTAATAATACGCATGATTCCTCACCTTATACCTATACCATCTTGATCTCAGACCGGCTCTTAACTCATTGGAACCTTCATACTTTTTGGTTTGGCCTATTATCGAGATCAGCTACTTGATTAGCAGATACCACTCTCCGAACTCCACCACCATAATTAACTCAGACATCACCCCTTCCAGCATTTGCTATATCTCCTGGCTGAACAAGTGCTGATCAAAGCCACAACGCATCAGAGTAAAACCCGTATATCTAACTGCGTATGACACTGGCCTTGGCTCGGCGGATTCTCAGCTTGCTGGTCACAGCCCGTGATCCTGGCAACAGCCTAGGCAACAACAATTAATCCAAACACCCAGATAATAATCAAACTGAAGAGCCGAACCTTGGTCCTCAATCCCTTACGGTGCTATACCCCAGAGGGAAAATGCGCCAAACACGCGCGAATCGATATTGAGGGTTGTCATATGGAAGTGGGCCTATACGAAGTTCTTTTATACGCGCATGTGCTTTGTTTTGTGTATTGGCTTGGGGGTGACCTAGGTGTTTTCTATGCATCTGGGCAACTTCTTAAGACCGGGTTATCCAAGGAGGCAAGGACTTGGGTAACGAAAGTATTCCATTGGCTTGATCAGTTCCCACGTATATGCATGCCGCTAGTGATTGCCCTCGGTTTTTCGATTGGTAGTATGCGTTGGTTTTACCTAGATCCAGCATGGCTCTGGATCACTTGGGGAATTGCGCTTGTATGGGTTTACTTTGTATTAGCCGTCTTCCTTAATATTGGTGGTGAGGCAAAAATATTTTGGGTAAAACAAGTCGACTTAATAATGCGCTGGGTGATCGCCATCACTATAACCATGATAGGTGTTTTGTCATGGATGGGGTCAGGGATTACTGAAGACCGATGGCTAGCTGCCAAGCTGCTTATTTGGTCTGGAACTGTATTCTGCGGCATTATTTCGCGCTGGACTATGAAGCCCTTTAGAGTCGCTTTCGGGAACGTCATGACCCGAGGTGAAACACCGGAAGACCTCGCAATAATGAAACGCTCACTGTACATAACGCGCATTCCTATCCTAACCATATGGTTTTTGGTTGCGCTAGCTGGCGCAGTAGGTCTCTGGAAACCATTTTGATCAACGAAATACGGCAACAAAGTAAATAGGAGAAAAGCGCATGTACGACCTCGACGGGAAGGTTGCTATTGTCACTGGCGCAGGACGTCCAAAAGGCCTGGGCGAAGCTATGGCCAAAAGGCTCGCCCAAGAAGGCTGCCGTGTAATCATTCACGATATTGGAGAAATCAAGGGAGAGGTGGCCCCAAAACACGGTGTTGGCACAGAAGAGGATTTGCAACAAGTAGTCGCCGCAATTAAAGACGAAGGTGGAGAGGCCGCAGGATTTTCAGCGGACATGCTAATAGAGAGCGAAGTGAAAAACCTTGTTGATTTTTCTGTCACCACTTTTGGGCGCCTGGATATCCTCGTTAACAATGCAGGTATTGGATACCTTTTTGGTCCACTCATTGAGATGACCCAAGATCAATGGGATGCGGTATTGGGCGTCAATCTACGAGGGTGTTTCTTCGGCATCAAGCACGCGGCAAAGCAGATGATCAAGCAAGGCGAAGGCGGCCGCATCATCAGCATCGCCAGCCAAGCGGCAAAGTCTGGTTTTGGAAACACTGCCGCTTACACATCTTCTAAGCATGGCCTTGTGGGACTCACCCGGGTTGCGGGTATTGAATTGGCGCCGCACAATATTAATGTAAATGCCATCTGTCCCAACCATGTGACCACGGGGCTCGGTGCCTGGCAGAATAATTTCATGTCAAAAGCACAAGGCAAGACCGAAGAGGAGTATCTAACTGATATGCGTAGCCGTATTCCCATGGGGCGTGTTGGCATGGTCGATGACATTGCTAAAGCCTGCGCCTTCCTATGTTCAGATCAGGCAGATTACATCACCGCCGAGGCCCTTAATGTCTCTGGCGGGGAGGAGTATCACTAGAGATGACCTTAATACCCACATTTTCCTGGCCTAAAGACATACGCTTGGCCGTCTCTGTTGTAGTAAATGTTGAGGAAGGTGCGGAAGAAAGTATCGCCGATGGCGACCGCACGCCCGAACCTGTAGATGAACTGCAGGTGGTAATGAGCAAAGGCCGTAATCTCGGCAACGAGTCCAATTACGAATATGGCATCCGAGCGGGTGCACCCAGAGTTCTGGGTCTTCTAAGGGACTACGGTATAACAGCCACTTTCACAGCAGCAGCCCTTGCCCTGGAACGCGCGCCAGGACTAGCCAAAGAGATAGTTGCCGATGGGCATGAGGTTTGCGCCCACGGCTACCGCTGGGCTCATCAGCACTGGATGAAAGAAGATATGGAGCGCGACTTCATCCGCAAAGCAACCAAATCTATCGAGGAGACCTGTGGAAAAAAACCAGTAGGCTGGTTATCGAGATATGTCCTGACAGAAAACACGCGTCGGATTCTTATCGAGGAAGGCTACACCTATCATATGGATGATTACTCTGATGACGTTCCTCGCTGGGATGTGGTGGGTGGAAAACCCATTCTTATTTCACCTTATGCCCTGGACACTAATGACATGAAAATGTGGATGGACCCTGCCTATACGCCTGATCAATGGGAGAAGTACCTGATCGATACCTTCGAATGGCTATATGCCGAATGCGCTGTATCTCAAAACAAGATGATGTCATTGGGGGTGCATCTGCGGATTGTTGGCCGGCCTGGACGGATGAAGGCATTTGAGAACTTTCTCGCCCATGCCTCTGCCAAAGATGGGGTATGGTTCGCTACACGCCAGGAAATAGCCGCAACATACGCTGAGCAAGTACCAGCGCCTGTTTGAGATTAGAAGCGACAGGCCTTTAATAGTTTTACCATCAAAAGGAGATAACAATGGTTGTTGAAGCCGCAAAGGTTGGGGAAAATCGATATCGAGAACGGGGTGGGCGCTATTTCGAAGATTTTAGAGTAGGAGATATTTACGAGCACCGCCCGGGTCGGACTGTCACCCTAACCGACAACATATGGTTTACCAACCTGACTATGAATACACACCCCGTACACTTCGATGCAGAGTACGCCAAGCACACAGAGTTTGGCCAACCACTAATCGTCTCAACCCTCACACTTGCCATCATCACCGGCATGAGTGTGTCAGATATTAGTCAGAAAGCCGTTGCCAACCTGGGCTGGACCGATATCTTGCTGCCACGTCCCGTCTATGCTGGCGATACGATCTACGCCGAGTCTGAAGTGCTCTCAAAACGCGCTTCAAAGTCAAGACCAGGCCAAGGTATTGTCACGGTAAAAACCACGGGACTTAACCAAAAGACAGATGTAATTTGCTCTTATGAAAGAACCATTTTGGTCATGGGCCGTGACAATGATGTAGAGGAAAAGGCAGGGTATTGATAAGCAGACACACTGCAGAAATATAGTACTGGTCTGGAAAAAGAGCTCCAACAAGTCGCTTATATCTTGGGGCTAAAACACACCATTCCTCTGGCAGATCCCTGATACTCGCAAGCCTATGGGGCCCCAGCGCCTAATTGCCAGAGACCTCTCCAAGTCTTTGTCGCTCAGCTTGAATATCTTTCATGCTAGCACCCAGTTGAGGGCCACTCGCTTCAATAACCGTTACATATGGAGCAGGCGACTCAAGTGCCCACATTTTCCAGGCTGGCTCACCATCAGCCACAACATCAACCCAACGATCCTGTTTCTCGCCGCAAGTTTGAATAGTCTTAAAGGGCACGATGGAACCTAGCTTGGCTGGCATACGTGCCAGGAACTTAAAAACACCAAGATGTGTTGCTGGCAAATGTCCGCTCCAGATGACTTCGTCATAGACTTCAGAAATAACTTGCCCTCTGCCACGCTTAATCGGCTCTTCCAACTTGCGCATCACTAATTTAGTTTGCCAGCCCTGCTTCTCTTCAGGTGCAAAAAGTATTACGGATGGCGGGATTTTCATTCTAATTTCAGTTGTGGCCAGATTTCCGCATCCATGCGGCACCATTAGGCTTAGAAACTCATTATAGCTAGCGCGGCCCTGGAAGTTTTCTATGACAATGTGTGCGCTAACACTACTAGTAGCAAACACTAAGGATGTTACAACAGCGGCATAATAAATGATTCTAGACACATCAAGACTCCCACTTCCACATGCAGATAAGATGTAGGATTGCAGAAAAACAGCGTAATAGCAAAGATATGTACTTCCACACTCTTTGCTCTAGGATCGGCTCATATGATAGACCGCAAGGCAATGCATTCCCTCGAAAACTCATTCCAAGTTTCTGTGGGCAAGTCTTCTGACTCAGCATGCATTAGTTTCTTGGCCGTTGAACTGTAATATTGCTTGACTAGAGTAGAGACAAGAAACTCAATTAGCCTATTAATGTCTCAGTTAGAACTAAGGGGATCAGTGATGAGGGAATCCGAAGATGCATTCGCCCTGACTGACGAAGAACTAGAAGCCATAAGGGATTCCGTGCGCGCCTTATGCGAAGATTTTCCCGGTGAATATTGGCGGAAACTCGATGAGAAACGCGAGTATCCTACGGCTTTTGTCACGACGATGACGGAAGCTGGCTTTCTAGCGGCCCTAATCCCAGAGGAATATGGTGGATCCGGCCTCGGCTTACAGGCTGCCTGCGCGATTCTCGAAGAGATTCACCTGAATGGCTGCAATGCGGGAGCCTGCCATGCCCAAATGTATACTATGGGAACCATCCTCAAGCATGGTAGTCCAGAGCAGAAATCAGACTGGCTACCTAAGGTCGCTTCTGGCGAGATTCGGATGCAAGCATTTGGTGTAACGGAACCAACATCTGGAACAGATACGCTCTCCTTGCAAACGACTGCTATACAATCCGGTGACTACTATATCGTTAACGGTCAGAAAATATGGACTAGCCGAGCTGAACATTCTGATTTCATGGTTCTGCTCGCCCGCACTACGTCGAAAGACCAAGTACAGAAAAAGGGGGATGGGCTTTCTGTTATGATGGTTGATATGCGTGATGCCCTGAAAGATGGCATGACCATTCGCCCGATCCGGACAATGATGAATCATGCCACGACCGAGGTATTTTTCGACAATGTCAAAGTACCAATGAGGAATCTTATCGGTGAAGAGGGTAAGGGATTCAGGTATATTCTCGACGGCATGAATGCTGAGCGCACACTCATTGCCGCGGAATGCTTGGGTGACGCCCAATGGTTTATTAAGAAAGCAACAGCGTATGCCTCTGAGAGAAAAGTGTTTGGTAGCCCCATTGGCAAAAATCAAGGCGTGCAGTTTCCAATAGCTCGGGCTTATGCGTCTTATAGAGCAGCAGCGTTGATGGTCAACGAGGCAGCAAGAAAATTTGATGCCGGCGAGAAATGTGCTGAAGAAGCGAACATCGGAAAAATGCTCGCCTCGGAAGCTTCTTGGGCAGCAGCTGAGATGTGTGTACAAACCTTTGGTGGGTTCGCTTTTGCTGAAGAATATGACATTGAGCGGAAATTCAGAGAGACACGCCTCTATCAAGTCGCCCCAATCTCAACCAATCTTATTTTAGCCTATATCGGCCAGAATGTTCTTGGCTTACCACGGTCATATTAGAATCGAGCAAACATCATGGTAAAAAGGCCGCCCTATTTCTCCGGGTTTGACATCGACCAGATGTTGACTGATCACCCTATAGGCGATGACTTTATGCCCACCTTTACCGCTATGAGCCGGGATGAGCTCTGCGCCCTCCAAGAAAAGCGGTTTTTAGCCTGCGTAACCCGCGCCTGGGAAATTCCCTTCTATCAACGCCATTGGGGCCAGGTTGGACTTGAGTCTGGCGATATCAGGCGACTGGATGACATAACTAAGATTCCTGCTTTCAGTAAGGCAGACCTAATGAAATCGATTGCTGATAAGCCGCCGTTCGGAGACTTTTCTGGAACGGAATTTAGTGATGATAACCATATGCCAGCAGTGATGCATACCACGTCAGGTACCACAGGTATGCCACAAGTTCTTTTATTCAGTCCAAAAACCCGTGAGATGCAAAACCTACTTGTAGCTCGCGCGTATCTTTTCCAAGGCATGCGCGGATCAGATGTAGTTCATTCGATATATGGGCACGGCATGGTTAACGCCGGACACTACATGCGCGAAGCTGTCCTGCATTTTACAAACGCTATTTTCTGTTCCGCGGGCACCGGATTAGAAACCCGATCTGTACAGCAGGTGCAGATTATGAGCAGGTTTAAGGCTACTGTAATTGTTGGTTTTGTCGACTACCTACGAAAGCTGGCTGCGGTCGCTGCTGAAGAAGGCCTTGAACCTGGCAAGGATATCCCAATCCGCATGATATCTGGACACTTCGGCCGCGAAGATCGTGAAGAGATCTCACGTCTGTGGGGTGGAGCCGAAACCTTTGACTGGTATGGTGTGGGTGACACTGGCACTATCTGCGCCGAAGGGCCAGACCACACTGGAATGCATGTTTGGGAAGATGCCCATTATGTTGAGATCGCCGATGTAGATACCGGCGTATTGCTACCCGACGGCGAACAAGGAAATGTAATTGATACGGTACTTTTTAAAGATGACCTCTATCCAATGATTCGCTTTAATACTCATGATGTTTCCGCCTTCCATACAGACGCGAATGATGCTGGCCTTGTGTTCAAGCGTCTTCAAGGCATTTTCGGTCGCTCGGACAATATGGTAAAGTTGCGTGGGATTAATGTATTTCCACATGGAATCGGCGGCGTTCTACTTGAACGTCCTGAGTTTAATGGGGAATTCTTTTGTCGCGCTGTGCGGGATGACAAAGGTCGAGATGACCTGATTGTAATGATTGAAATCAAGACTGATCCCTCGCCTGATCTTGAGCATTTATATAAAGCCTTACTTAAATCTCGTATCGGAGTAGAAATGCCAATTGAATTCTATAGGCCTGGGGGCCTCGCAAACCTTACTGAAGTCGAAAAACGTCAGAAGCCGAAGCGTCTAGCGGACGAACGATTTAACTAGTCTTATGGAAATGTTCTTAGAGATCATAGCGTAACTATGGATATCGCTGCACTTGGTTTATCTAATCTATCTGACGCTCTAAGCAAAGGCACTGTAGGTGCTGTTGAAGCGGCGCGATTTTATCTTGACCGAATAGCGGTGAGAAATAAAACCCTAAATGCCTTCATTACTGTCACAGACAAGCTGGCCTACAAGCAAGCAGAAGAGTCTGATACGCGGCGCGTAAATGGGAATACGCTCGGCCCACTCGACGGAATCCCACTTGCACTAAAAGACAATATTGACTTAGCCGGCATACCCACTACAGGTGGCATACAAGCGTATCGTAATTCTGTTCCAGACAGGGATTCTGAGGTGGTGCGACGACTGCGCGAGGCTGGAGCGGTATTTCTAGGCAAGCTCAACTTGCATGAGGGTGCCCATGGTGCGACGACTGCCAACCATGCCTTTGGATATTGCCAGAATCCGCATAAGCTAGGGTATACGCCGGGTGGATCCTCCGGGGGTTCTGGTTCTGCATTGGCGGCCGGCTTGTGCGCAGGGGCTTTGGGGACCGACACACTCGGCTCTGTGCGTATCCCAGCGTCTTTCTGTGGTATTGTTGGTCTCAAACCGACCTACGGACTGGTCAGCACACGTGGTGTAATGCCTTTAGCTTATGCGCTTGATCACGTTGGCCCCATGGCACGTTCTACGGCTGATATAGCATTACTGTTGAATGGTATAGCCGGCTTTGATCCGGGTGACCCATCCGGACGTCATGGATTTAAGGGTTTCTCAGTAGCACAAGTCGAAGCTAAGCCTATAAGAACGCACAAGATTGGCTACTTTAAAAAACTTCACGGTATAGCTGGCAATACAATCGCACCAGAGGTCGCAAGCGCCTACAACAGGGCAATTGAACTCCTCCGCCACTCTGGTGCCCAACTCGAAGTGGTATCGTGGGATAGTTATGACACAGCGCTCGTCCGGCCAAAGGCGCTATTGCTCATTGAAGCAGACCTTGCAAATATTCATTCTGATAAGCTGAAATCAAACCCAGAAGGATTCACTTCAGAATTTCGGTCGAGCATTGCCTTCGGCAGAGAACAAAACGCTCCAAAACTGGCGAAGGCCATGCGAATGATCGAAGAAGTCCGTCCCATCGCGCGACACCTTTTCAGCAAAGTAGACGCGCTTATAACACCGACAACACCCATTCCTTCATTCCCATTTGATGATGAAATGCCGAAAACGATTACAACATATACTGCGTTTGCCAACTATGCTGGGTGCCCAGCCCTCAGTGTGCCGATGGGGCTGACGAAAGACAGCCTACCACTCGGCTTGCAGATCATCACTCCCAAGCGAGAGGAAATGACCGCGCTGCAAATTGGCAGAATCTTTGAAAATGCCTAAATTTATTGTGTTTGTGCTCACAAGGATCATGCCAGTTCTTATTCTGATGCAGCCTTAGGGTGCTGCGCTAAAGTTACAACATTGCTGTCGGGAACAAGCTCTGGCAGGGTTTATACCGAACTCCAAGCTCTCCCCACACATCGGAAAGACCTTAAATACTGAGAAGACAACCAAACTAGGCTTTGGAAACAAGCGAGGCGTCAGAAAAGGCTCACGCTGGTCAGTTATAGCTGCTTGGAACGGCTGCTAAATTAAGGTTATTATATTTTGCCAACAAAATAAGAATTTATGCAGTCTCTTGTATCACCCCTTCTATTCTTAGTAGGTATATTTAAGAGATTCTCATTAATATTAATTCTCTCAGTAATGTGGTGGGTTAGGCACCCAAACGGATTTCTTCGGCGCCATCAAAAGCCGCCTAATCATCGGTTCTAAATCTTCCAGACTCATGTGGTCTAGCTCAGGATTAAACGCTGGCATGTCATAGTTTTCACAGAAGTTTATCGCGTCCTCGAACCATGGATGGCCATTAAATTTATCGCGTAGATTCCTATTGAGTCCGATATCTTCAAAATAGTGATAACCTTGAAAAGTGTGATGGTTGGCCACCAACCAATGATTCTTTTCACTTACGAAAGGCTCCAACATCGCTGCAGCAAATTCACCATGATTAAACGGAGCCAATAAGTCTCCTATATCATGTAGTGTGCTGACAACAACATACTCTTCATCTTCACCGGCTTTATATGCAAGTGTGGCTGTTTGCAGGCAGTGTTCAAGGCGTGTAACTTTGCTAAATGCTGAACCCTCAGCCCGAGTCTGGTGCAATTCTCTAAGGTGGACAAGAACTCGGTCAACAAATCCTTTTGCAAACTCTGACTTTCGAATATTGTCCAAAACCCACGGTGCAAACTCTTTGCCGTTATCAGTGGGATCGTCCGCTCTAGAATCTTGTTTGTCTCCCATATTTATTTTTTCTTTTTGTTCTTATGTCGGATCCAAGACATAATAAGCGCACCCTTTTCTATGCTCACTTTCTGGGTTAGTACCTTATTAAGGCATAGGCTCATAAAAACAACAAACGCATTCTCCGTCAGACTTACTTCAGCGCTGATTACTGACGGTTCTTCGTCAAATGTATGTTGATATATCTTGCCGAGTTGATCAAGCGCTGCATCGTGAGCTGTGTCCCAACTAGCTAACCCTAGCTCCTCGTCATTCAAAGCAGTAGTTCCCCATCCTGCGAGAGCTGTCATGCCTTCAAAAAGATTATTAATTGTATCGAGGTAGTCTAATTCCGGGCTGGTTCTGTTGCCAAGCCTCAGTGTTTTGTCAAAGGTGAATGATAATTTTCCTGAACCAGATTCTGGTTTCAGTAACTTTCTAAGTCGTATTTGGGTGTTATTTAGTGATGTACTAAACTCTTGTAAACTTTCTTGTTGTTGTTTCAGCGTTGGATGCTGATCACTTTCTTCATAATGCCGCAATGCATAACCCAAAGCCTCCAGATCTCTCCACAACCTTTGTTTGCTAGATCTAGCTGCAATCTCTAATCTAACTTTCTCAATGATTTCGTCTATGAATGATTCCTTAAAATAGGTGCCTAAGGGGGCATTGTTGGTTTCGTCTAAAGGCGGCAGACGCATTGAAACGTGAGCCTCCATACCTCGCTTCTTAGCCATTAAATCTTTCTCGGCGCTACGCAACAGAGCATCAGTTGAATACATATATATAAGGTACTGATTGAAAGAAAAATATTAAGCTTTGAGATCATTCTATATATTCCGACAATAAAGCCTAGCGATATAGACCCCTGCATAAGCGAGGGCCAGTGCTAACCACAGTAATATTAGAGCCCTCTTCCAATAATCTGCAATCCGAAACACCTCGATGCAACAAACCTACCTCAATGCTTACGGTTCATAGATATGAATGTGTTAGGTCTTACTGATAGAGTTGCTGACCTCATCACCACGCCATATTACAACCTTCTTCGCAGCCAAATAGATATTATACATCCCCAAAGTATGGTCTGGAATATCATCTTTGTGAGGCGTGTATCGAGCCTGAGAATAAACTGAACAGCGTCTGCGATGGTGCTAAAAGAATACAGCAACCTTGGATAAACAATTTAGGGTGCGTATGATATCAGTAGCTCACAACTGACAAAGAACAGCCGATAGGTTAGGGAAAAATTATGGCCAAAGCTGAAAAAAAACCGCCGATAACACAGATCGACCATACCGTTGTGCGGGGTGTAATCGCCTATACCTCAAAAAAACCAGAAAGAATGGACCAGGAACGGGGCAGAGAGTTTTACACCATCACCAAGTATGGTTGGGGAGGACGCACGATCGGAGTCCATACTGAGATTGACGATCGCCCATCCGTAATGCGTGACGCTACTTATACAATAGACGAAAATTGGATGCCACAAGATTGCTTTGTCCGCTTAACAGTTGCAGATGAATTCATGGGAACAGGCTGGTTCAAATTCCACAGCTCTCATACTGAGTGCGAAGCATTCACTACAAAAGAAGGGCGTATATCTCAAACAATGGAGCACAAGCACGGCCCTTTGAAGTCCTTCCAGAATCATGCCATCGCGTGTGACAGCTGGCATTTTGCTCACTATGACCTTAATCGAGGCCCCGGCCAGCAAAGTATCGATGAATTGTTGCTGTGCTCGCCAGATCACCGCGGCGCCACTGGCCCAATGCTTTACCCTCTTCGCTTGGACTTGGTCTACGTTGGCGACGAGAAAATCACTGTTGGCGCCGGCACTTTTGATGCCCATCACTTCCAAGTGCCAACCAATACCGACCTGCCAGAAGAGCACCCTCCCTATGAAGTGTTTACCACCTCCGATGGAGATTATACCTTTCTTAGGGGGGGAGTGGCTGGCTACATGCAGACCCACTATGAATTGATTGAATTTGATAAGACTGTTGGCTAAGCGTCGCTGGCAACCCATATGTTTGATATTCCTAATGGAGCCTTGACTATAAGAACTATACATAAACAATTCTGCGGCCCGTTGTTTTTGTCGTGCTTCTTAGCCTTGACTCCTCCAGGGCACGCCGAACAAACATCAGCAGACGTGATCGCCAAGCTCGGTATCGTGGAAAGTGATATTCCAGTGAGCGACATGCCAGGATGGAAAAAACCAAATGCAATTCTTGTCTTGATAGACGGACCTGGTCGCCTTGCCTGGTATCAATCTGAACTTTCTGAGAGGGTGAAGCTTATTCCGGCACAAAACTACCGCGCCGCTATACAAGCCATTTCTAATAATAGAGCAATAATCACTGCTGCCGTCGGCTTCTGCGACACAGATCTACTTCGTGCCAGTCCCAATTTGCACTGGTTACATATGCCCTATGCAGGCGTTGAGCACTGCTTATCCATACCTGAAGTAGCACAAGGTAATTATCTAATCACTAATATGCAGAAAGTAGCAGGCCCACAAATTGCTGAGCATGTAATCGCTATGATGTTCTATTTCGCACGTGGGCTTGACCATTACGCAGATGCGCAGACGCAGAGGAACTGGAATCAGTTTGCGATGCCGCCGAGTGACCTCTGGTCGATTAACGGCAAGACTATGCTGGTGGCTGGCCTAGGTGGTATAGGAACGGCGACTGCTCGTTTGGCTTCTGATCTTGGAATGAAAGTCATTGCGACACGCAATTCAAACCGCCAGGGCCCGGCCTTTGTCGACTATGTTGGACAGCCTCATGAGCTGCCTGACCTAGTGGAGAAAGCAGATGTTATCGTTAACGCGCTGCCCTTAACGAATAGTACGCGTGGCCTTTTCAATGAAGACATTTTTGCCCGAATGAAATCTTCAAGTCTATTTATAAACGTGGGCCGGGGTAGCAGCGTAGTAACACAAGACCTTATAAAAGCACTAGAAAGTGGTGCCATCGCCGGAGCTGGGCTTGATGTGCAGGACCCTGAACCCGTACCGCCAACCCACCCGCTTTGGGATGCACCCAACTTACTTATCACTCCACACATCTCTAGCAGAAACGATTCAGACCGCGATATATTTTGGATTATAATGCGCGAGAACCTACGCCGCTATGTCAGCGGTCAGCCCATGCTATCTGTCGTAGACCAAGCCGCAGGCTACTAGAAAACAGAATGCTATTAAAGGAATTCCCAAACATTAAAGTCAGAGCGACACAGCCTCCTCATATAAAGGCATAGCCTTTTCTTCGATATAAGCGCGATCACGGTCATTGAGTTGAGCGGCAGTCTTTGTTGAATCCGCATTAACACCATAGGATTTCCGTTCGTATGACGAATTTGGCAGAATTGGTTTAGATACATATGTTGGCATGAGCAATGAGTTATCAAAATCAATCCCCAAGAATGTCGCCATTCGGCGCATTGTATCCTCTGTCTCGCTGACAAGCTTTTCGTAGCTCGTTAAGAAGATATAATCAGGCATCATCTTCTTAAGTCTAATAGCGTAAGTGGTAGACATCCTCCAAAGTGCTATAGCTTCGCGAACGTCTTCGTATGCAGGGGCATGACGGCTAGCCGAGGCATACCAGGTCCTCGGATCACGCACGGATGAAACAATATGACCATCGGGATAGTCCCTAATAAAGCGCTCTGTACTATCGGGAAGCATTAAGATACGTGGACAGAAGGCGGAAATATATCTGCCTCCTGGGTTGGTCGGCGTATCAGACCAGGCTGCGAAGAAGGATGTATAATATATATTGAGGATCTCCCTCTGAGAATTAGGAGGCTTAAACTTTAGACCCTGAGAGAAGACAGCCTGCTGTATTTTTGGATCAAAGGAGAAAGGGTGAACCTCTTTAAGAGCAAAACTGTTCATGCCAGGCTTATAGTAGCCCTTGCCATAAAATTGCTCCAAACGCTCCTCATAGAGACAATTAAACCACACCTTGGGATCATCACTTAAGCTAAGTTGTGGCCAGTGCCATTTTTCCGGATATCCGATATGCAGTTCGTGAGGGTGTGCATAAATTTGTGGGTGTCCATCAAACAGTTGTGAGATCAATGTTCCGCCTGAACGCTGAATCTGAGTTATCAAGATCATTGGTTGGTTTAAAAATCTGGGGGAGATTTCAACAACAGGCTTTCCCTTGCCATCTAACTGCACAACTGCACTTTGAGGCATCTTATCGGGCGCGTCTCTCATCAGCTTACTGCTTCCATAACATCCAGCGCAACACATCGCGCTGAACATTCTCTTCCTTAATAACTTCAACGCCATGAAAAGAAGTATCAGTTCTTAAAAAGGATAGGATGGTATTAGGCGCATATGGACAAGTCTTTAATCTTGTAAACTTATCATAGTCATAGTGGATACCTTTTTTGCAACTAAACCCAACCTCGTTGGGAAGATAAAACGAGGTTCCTAGTGACTCGCTTAGTTCTCCTCCAGACAAATAGAAAAGAAGGGTCATCACCTTTTTTGGATTATCCGAGTGAGGCCCGATACCATACGCTGTGGTGTCACGCAGAAGTTCAAATCTAACGTTGAATTGGTCATGATTTATTAGATCAGGACGGAGCCGAGCTAGCATTGGTTGATAAGACGTGAGTGCGAGTCGCAAGAATTCGGCTGAAGTAAAATAATTTGTCGCCTGCTCCCAAAAGCTCTTAAGCGGACCTGGTAGGCGAGATAGATTATCCGGTACCATTGGAAGTACTAGCCTGGTTTTTCTTGCCCGCTTATTACTAGTCCTAGCTCCAATACCGCCATAGTGCTCACTTTGGGGTAGATGTTGCCTAATCCTGCTATACAGACCCGGTTCAAATGCATCATGGCCGTAAAAATGGGGCGATGGTTCCATTTCAACTGGCTTTGTAGTTAAGGAAACTTCGAGAGAGTTCTTAAAAGACTCTGCGACCGAAAACTGGCCCTCTGAAAGATTAGCAGTCAACTTATTAGATCTCTGTATTTGGCGCCAAACCACATTTATTGCAGCCCCCTAGTATTCCACAGAGTTAATATAAACATGAGTTTTGGACGTATTCCATGGTTGATCTGCTATAGCGGTTCTGAACTGATTGTACAATTCCAGCGACAGGGTAATGCTTAGCCAAGGAGTTCACCACAGCACTTACGCCAATTCAGCTTCGACTAGGTGCCTCCGAGCAAGGTCAGTGAACGGCTGGAAATCTCCATCAAACCCTGGCACCGGACCGATTCTATTTATAAGAATAGCGAAGCTTGACGACATTACAAGGTCACGTGCTAATCGGAAAAGTGGTCCATGCTGGCGCTCTTCGTCGCTAAGTGGACGCACACTTTCGTATCCTGAGAAGAAAGCCTGGTTTACAGAGGTGTCCCGAATTTCCATGTCACTGCGCCAGATAAAAGTATATAGATCCTCAGCACAGTAACCAACACCGCAGGTATCAAAGTCAATCACAGCAATCGAACCAGTTGGCGTTCTCATCGCATTGGCAAATTGAAAATCGCCGTGGACAGCACCCCGTCGCAAAGCGGTAGAATCTAACTGCTGAAAAGCCGTTTCTACAGTTGCAGTTGCCCTTTCATAGAACAAACGATGCTCGGGATCGTGGTCCAGCAAGAGATATAAGTCTGGCATGCGATCTCTAAGTATCTTGACAGTATCTATAGACCTTAATGCTTTAGACTCAAATGACTCACCAGCATCGTGTAGGGTGGCGAGAGCAGATCCCATGTGATTCGCTTCTTCTGGGCTAATACCTTTACCAAACGGCTTGCCGTCCAGCCAATCCATAAGAGTAATCGTCCGCAAGCCTTCTGGTGCGTCTACTTCGAAGAAATAGCGCCCGTCTTGGGTCTTTATAGGCGCCGGGACTAAACATCCCGCATGTTTTAAGTGGGTCACATATTCAGCCTCAAATAAAGATTCTTCCGTAGTGCGAAAATTAGCCTTGGCAACACGCAGGGCAAATCGCCTCTTCCCAGAGATCACCTCATAAAAATCATTGTTTGCACGGCTAATCAGTTGACACCGCACATTATCTTGCAAATCATATCGCTGCTCGAGCTCTTTTATGAGAGCCTTTGGGTCGAGCGTAGAATGTATTACTGGAAAAACCATAAAACCTCCCCATCACCTAAACAAACAGAGGGAAGCCACCATCTGTCAAGGTGTGATACCTTCAATTTAGACGCCTAAGCTGATTTATCTTTTAAGGATAGAAAATATGAAAAATAATTCTAATGGTTTAATTGGTGGAATTTATGACGTCGGCGTTGGCGTTACTAACATAGAGGAAGCTATAGAATTCTGGTCTGCTTGTGGATATCGCCGCGGCCCAGAGGGTCACCTCTCGCAAGACTATGCTAAGAGTCTATACGGCGTTCCCTCCGGTCTTACGAGCGTCCGACTCTTTCATCAGAATGCAACTGCTGGCCTGATTCGCCTGATGAAATGGGATAAACCGATAGGCACTGGCCTTAATATGGCACCTCTAAGAACACACGGCTGCCGCTGGTCTGTACATCGAACGGATAACATTGTTAACGCTTACGTACACGGAGAAGTGTGGCGACAGCAAGGGCATCCAATTCACTTAGTTGGTCCACACTACAATTTTGATCTTGGAAAAAAAGTAATAGACAAGAAGCCCTTCCGAGAAGAATTAGCGGCAACTGGCGAGCTTCTTATGTTTAATCCTGAGGCACAGCTAGTGGCCATGTCACGCATGAATTTTCCGGTACCCAAATATGGCACAATAAACACAAAATCACTGCTCCGCCTCAGTGAAGGCTGCCATATGGCGCTGGTTGTACAAGGCGAAGATATCGGCATTTTTGACTTCTATGAAGATGTCTTGGGTTTTAAGAGGTATCTACAGGTAGATATTGAGTATCAGCCTGGATACATGCCCAGTGATATGTTTCATCTGAGTCCATCGGAGTCATTTTCCGAGGTAGATTTTGATGATCCGGAAGCAGGTGACGATCCCTCAGAACATCTGCCAGGCCGATTAAGATGCTTTATTGTTCGCTCTCCTAAACCAGCAGACGACAGATTGGATCTTGCCCAGCCAGGCCACCTGGGCCATAGCCTGTATACCGTTAGGTATTCAGATATTGACTATATACATCAAAGGATTAATGACTCTGGAGCGACACAGGTGACTAGTGTCTTACAAGACGAATTTGGCACACCCGCATTCTCCTTTAAGGCGCCAGACGGGTTCACCTGGATGGTAATGGCCTATCAAAAGTAAGATATTGTCATTTGGTCGTGGTTGATAGCACAACACAACCTAGATTTAGCCTAGCAGGCGGAAGAAAAAAGAATGGACGAAAGAGATAAGTCGCAACCTAGGGACACTGACCCCGCTTTAGTCGACAAATTTCTGGACTCAGATAGGCCAGAAGTGCGCTGGGGGTTTTTCTCAATTTGTCTGGTTGCCGCTGGCGTGCTGGGCTTCATAATATTACAGGTTCTTGCCCCTTCCCCAGTGCAGCTCCAACAACAAGTCACAGCACAATTGGTTCGGGTGCAAACCGTCCAACTTATTCAAGGGCCAATCTCAGTAAAGGGCAATGGCCCGGTGCGACCGAGGGCTGACGTTATCCTGAGTGCTCAAGTATCAGGAGAAATTATTGCAACAAGCCCTGCGTTAGTGACAGGTGGGAGTTTCAAGAAAGGAGAAACCCTAGCCCACATTGATCCACGCCCATTTCGTTCTGCATTAAATCAAGCACAAGCGGATCGGCAGGCGCTACAAGCTGACCTAGAATTTGCTGAGAAGCAACTTCAACGAGACCAGAAATTAACCGCGAGCGGCGCAAAGAGTGAACGTCAGCGCGATGAGACATTAAACCAAAGGGATCGGACAAAGGCACAGATTGCTGGTTTGGACGCCCTGATTTCAGCGCGTCTAATTGACCTGGAACGCACCGCCATTATTGCACCTTTTGATGGAAGAGTTCTAACTGATCTTGTTGACGAAGGCTCGGTCGTCCGCCCCGGTGTCGAAATTGCCCGTGTTTATGCCACCGATATTTTTGAGATCATTGTCCCATTCTCAGATCGAGAAGCTGCACTAATTCCGGGTCTTTGGGATACAGAACGACGTCAAACTGTCAGAGCAACGGCTACCCTGCCCTTTCGTGGTCGTTTGTATCGATGGGATGGATACGTAGATCGGGTTGAAGCAGGCATTGACCCGGACACGCGGACCATTGACGTTATTGTCCGTGTTGCCGAGCCAACAAGGCCAGGCTATCTAATCGACCCAGACACTCAAGGTATAATCGGCGACCCGCCGCCAATGTTGATCGGAACCTATGCAGATATTGAGATTGATGGCGTTAGCTTATCTTACGCGCTGATTCCACGGTCAGGCCTAAAAAACGGTAATAGCGTGTGGCTGGTAAAGAATGACAAGACTTTGAAAGTGATAAGCGTCGAAGTTATTCAAGACCAGGAGTCAATGGTCGCCATTCGCTCATCAGGCCTAGAGGCAGGTGCGAAGATTGTGGTAAGCAGTCTTGATTTCGCCACAGATGGACTAGAAGTACGCATTGTAGATCAAGATGGGGAAAAACTTTGAGAGGGCCCATCGAATGGATGGCCCGAAACGGCGTAGCAGCAAATCTTTTGATGGTTTGTATGTTTTCTTTTGGCCTCCTCAACGCGTTTAACATACCTATTGAGGTCTACCCGGAACTGAGCCTAGATACGATCAAGGTAAAAGTCGAATATCTCGGTGCATCACCCGCAGAAATAGAAGAGTCCATTCTTCAACGAATCGAAGAACAAATCGAAGGCATAGATGGCCTGCAAGACGTCACGGCCACTGCTATTGAAAATATTGGCACCGTTAATATTGAGCTCGCACGAGGCGAAAATATCGCGCAAAAACTAGATGAAATCAAAGCTGAGATTGACCGGATCACTACCTTTCCAACGGGAGCCGAGAAGCCAGAAGTCGTTGAGGTCTCCAACAGACAGCGTGTTATTGAGCTTGCTGTGGTGGGCAACCTTAGTGAACGTGCGCTGAAGGAAATCGCTAACAAAATAAAGAATGACCTCACTCGGTCCGATGAGATTTCTTTAATAGAGGTTAGTGCGGTAAGAGACTATGAGATTTCCATTGAGGTCCAAAACTCCACTCTACATGCCTATAATTATTCGCTGCCTGAAATAGCTCAGATCATCAGAAAGGAAAGCTTAGATCTCCCGGGGGGTGAAATTGAGTCGCAGAATGAAGATATTGTGCTGCGCACTCTAGGACGCAACTACGACTACAAGGACTTTTCCGAGATTGTAGTGCTAACAGGAGACAATGGCGCCCAAGTCAAACTAGGAGATTTTGCAGCTATTGATGATGGCTTTCGTAATCAAGACTTGATTAGCCTTTTCGACAATAAGCCGGCAGCTTTTGTAAAAATATATCGCACAGGTGAGGAGCAACTTCTCAGTGTAGTAGAGACAGTAAACCGATATTTGACTGACAAACTACGACCATCTCTCCCTCCCGGGGCCACAGTTATTATTTGGCGCAATGATGCTGAAGAGCTAGAGAGTCGACTCAACCTATTATTAAAAAACGGCCTTATTGGGCTAATTCTCGTAATTCTGGCCTTAACTTTGTTTCTCGATTTGAGGCTCGCATTCTGGACTTCACTAGGAATTTTTGCAGCGTTTGTTGCTGCAATCGGCGTGATTCATGTTATCGATGGCACGATTAATCAGATCGCGCTGTTTGGTTTCATTCTTGCTCTCGGCATAGTCGTTGACGATGCGATCGTAATCGGGGAAAACATATACTCGGCAAATGAGGCCGGCTCGGATCCTCTCGAGGGTGCTATTCGGGGGGCACAGAGAGTATCTGTTCCAGTTTTATTTGCCGTGGCGACCACAATAGCAGCGTTCACCCCATTGCTTGCAGTTCCGGGCACTGCTGGGAAGTTTCTCGCTCAGATGCCAACAGTTGTGATAATTCTCTTATTATTGTCGCTTCTCGAAGCAATGTTAGTTCTGCCTTATCATCTCTCGCGCTACGATTTCGCGAACACGAAAAATTCTGGCGCCATAGTGGATCGAATCCATAAAATTCAGGCGATAGTATCAAATAACTTACACCGCTTTGTGGAGGGACCGCTGGATCGCTCGCTTCGCTTCGTCACGCGCCATCCTTGGGTAATCGTCTCAGGCGCTGTGGCGCTTATATTAATTTCATTTGGTTTTGTAAGTGGCGGCTACGTCAAGGTGCAGTTCTTTCCCGTCGTGGAAGGACGTTATGTCACTGCGACTATAGAATTGAAGCAGGGCACCCCCCTTGCACAGACGGAGTTGGTGGCAAAGCGTATCGAAAAGATTGGTCGTGAGGTCGCAGCTAAACTGCAAAGCAAAATGTCTAAAGAGAGTGAGCCGCTAGTAACAGCAGGTTACGTACTTGTCGGGAGCCAAGACTTCGCAGCACCGCCTTTTGTGGGGGCAAGCATTCTTCCAGATGCAAATAAAGCATCTGTAGTGCTAGAACTGCTGGAACCAGAGATGCGGCCATTCTCTGCTCAATACTTTCAGGACAATTGGCGCGATGCTGTCGGGACACCGCCCGGGATCAGTGGGCTCTCGTTCTCATCACAACTTTTTAGCCTTGGCGAACCCGTAAAAGTTGAGCTTTCAGCTGATACTGCAGAAAATCTTAGCCGGGCCGTTAACATAGTAGAAGGAGAACTAAAAAAAATTGCCGGAGTATTTGATGTCAGGAACGACCTCGACGACGGTAAGAAAGAAATTGGACTGCACTTAAGGGCGCAAGCCAGAACTTACGGCTTGACCCTAGATGACTTAGCGCAGCAAATCAGGGCAGCCTTTTTTGGGTCAGAGGCATTGAGAGTCCAGCGCGGTCGTGAAGAAGTAAGGGTGTATGTACGTTTACCGCAGACTGAAAGAGACTCGATTGCCGATTTGCTAAACTATCGGATCAAGATCCCCGGCCATGAATATGTTCCCTTAGGCGCAGTTGCTGAGCTAAGCGAAAGCTTGGGCCCATCGACAATAAAGCGGCGCAATGGTCGCCGCGTAGTTGCCATTACAGCAAACGTCGACAATGTATCCGTTACTGGCCAAGAAGTTACCGCAGAGCTGGAAAACATCGTTTTACCTCAGCTTGCGCAAAACATTCCGGGCCTAAGTTATGATTTTGCTGGCGAACAACGCGAACAACGGCGCGCACTCCCAATGCTATGGCGGAATTTTTTCTTTGCTCTTCTTGCTATTTACGTCCTTTTGGCAATAGCGTTTAGCTCATACATTCAGCCAGTAATTATAATGGCCGCCATTCCATTTGGAGCAATTGGCGCTATCATTGGACACCTTATTCTGGGTATCAATCTGTCGCTACCGGGAATTTTTGGCATCGTGGGTTTGTCAGGTGTCATAGTCAACGGTGCCTTGGTAATGATCAGTTTCATTAACGAGGAAATCAATAATAATAAATCGCCTAAATCAGCTATTATAGACGGCGCAAAATCGCGCTTCCGGCCCATAATGCTCACGGCGATTACAACATTTCTGGGTGTGCTTCCATTAATCTTAGAACGAAGTGTTCAGGCACAATTCCTTGTACCAGTAGCCGCCAGCATTGGATTTGGCGTTCTGTTCGGAACAGCTATTCAAATGCTACTAGTCCCCGCCTTAGCCACGATTCAAGCAGAAGGATTAAAGGCAAGCCTTGGCATGACCCGGGTACAGTCGCAGCGAGCTGAGTGATCCTAGAAAAAGAATAACTGAGCTTACATTAACCGAGAAGAAGTTTAAGTATAGCCCCTTGAATTATTTGCAGGTGCGCTTTCATGATGTTTCGCTACATAGCCCTTTTTTCCGTATTCGTTTTGTTTATAGCTGGAAGCCCAAGTTCCTCAGTGGAAGTTATTGTTGGTGGCACCGGCATCAAGGATACAGTGGGAGATAAGAAGTGGTTGACCTTTCAGCGCAACGCGGAAGCTGCCTCCAATGGGTCAATATCCATGAGGATGCTCATATACGGAGAGCTTGGGCCGGAAGAAAATTTGGTCAGCGGCATTCGCCGTGGACGAGTAAATGTAGCTAATTGGTCAGGCTTAGCAACTACAGCTGTGTTACCTGAAATGGCAATGCTCTATACACCATTCCTTTTCGATAGCTATGCCGAGGCTGATTTCATAATGGATGAATACCTGTTTGATGCTTATGCGGAGATGCTAGCTGAACGCGATATTGAATTCCTGAGATGGGACGAGATCGGCTTTAATCAGATTTATGGGAAATCGCCAATCATCGTGCCCGAAGATAGTGAAGGGCGGCGTTTTAGAATTGCATCCAGCGAGTCTGCACGTCTGTTTGCCGATGCAATTGGCGCAGATGCCATTCCACTTGGATTTACGGATATTGTGACTGGTCTGCAAACCAGTCTCGTTGACTCTGGAGAAAGTTCTATCATCATGTATGCTCCTACTGGCATTGCTAAGGAAGCGCCTCATCTCACAATGACAAATCACTCGTTTGCGACTTCAATCATTGTTATGCAGAAACGCTGGCTTGACCGGCTGCCCCAACACCAGCAGGACATTCTCCGTAACTCCTATATCGATATTAATGTCGGTCGGCAGTGGACACGTGCTGAATGGAAAGAGTTCCTAGATCAGTCCAGCGGATGGGGTTTTCAAACGCATGAATTGACACAGGGGCAACTTGCATTGTGGAAAACAGCAACCGCACCTGTAGCCAAGAGAATGATAGACTCAATCGGCGGTCGGGCGCAGGATATTTGGGATCTTGTTCAGAATGGGAAGAAGGCTTTCGCGACTCAATAAATCTGTCTGAAACAGAACCTAATGAAGGTAATTACATTTCAGTAGCATGGAAACCTTAGTCTGTGATGAATGGAGTTGTTATACAAATAGGCTAACCTGGGCCGTACTCTGGTTTGCGCTTTTCTACAAATGCCGCAAAGCCTTCATGAAAATCGTCGCCTGAGAATGCATCTATAAATAGTTGACGGGTCTCAGCGGTGTCATCCCTGCTACCGTCTAGAATCTTCTGAATTATAGCTTTAGTTGCACGAGCTGAGAACTGGGATGCTGCAGAAATCTGGTCAGCAAAAAATTGCACTTCAGTATCCAGGTCCTGTGGCTCACATAGACGGTCTATCAGACTAATCTTCAAGGCCTCTTCAGCAGTGAGAATACGGCCAGTGTAGAGAATGTCTTTTGCCGAAGATGGCCCCACGGCATCAAAGAGGCGCTTGGTATCCGCTAAGCTGTACACTAGGCCTAGTTTTCCGGGGGTAATACCGAGCTTAGCTGTCGTATCTGCAAATCTAAAATCACAGCACAATGCAATGCCGCAGCCGCCACCTATACAAGCACCGCGCAACATCGCAATAGTTGGCTTTGGGAAACGGTATAGTGCCTTTTGTGAGTCATACGTTACCTTAGCTATTGTCTTGGCTATTGCCTTATCCTCGAACACAGCTTCCATTTCAGAAATATCCGCTCCTGCTGTGAAAGCATTTCCAGCGCCAGTGATGACCAGCATACGTACTTCGGGGTCCGTCTCCGCTTCAGCAAGCAAATCCGCCATGCGGCGCCACATATCTAGATTGAGCGCATTTCGTTTATCCGGTCTATTGAGTTTCAAAACCGCATGCGAGCCGGTTTTCTCTAGAAAAATCGCTTTGTCGGACATCTTGGTAATCGCCCCCTGAATCGACCTGTAGCCTGCCTAGAATAGATTTCTACCTCAGGCCAACCCTCTGAGCCAAGCGTAGGCCCGAAGAAAGACGATGAGAAAGAACTAAATCCAAAATCTTAAACGCCAATGCACTCCGATTATTTACTACTATTCATTATATATAATATCTAGACTCTCCACTCACGTCGCAGCATTAGCCAAAACCGTTAGAACGTGTCAGTTATTAGGAACGAAAACACACTAATGTATCCAGTCAGCAAAGAGGGCAGATTATGGGTCGGGCCTGAATTTGGCTCCAGGGCCCTTGTGGTCTTCGAGCCAGCCTAAGCCGTATTGTACATGTAGTCACGGGTTAGTGGCACCGCCTCGAGAGAAGGGCTCATTTGAATATGAAAATTAACATGGTAGGCGTGACGAAAACTTGCTTCTGCACTGGCTAAGAAAAACTCCCACATACGACAGAAGCGTGCATCATAGATTCTTTCCATTTCATCTCTATGATCCATAAAACGACGGCGCCATTCCCTTAATGTGTACGCGTAATGAAGGCGAAAAGCCTCTACATCCGTGATGAAGAATCCAGCGCGTTCCACGTGAGGTATGATTTCCGACAAGGCTGGTGCGTAACCACCTGGAAAAATGTATTTTAGTGTCCAGGAATCAGTCGCTCCAGGACCGTCGGCACGCCCGATGGTATGAAGTACAGCCACACCATCTTTGGTAAGCCGTTCTCGCATAGTCTTAAAGAACTTCCGATACATCGGCAGCCCCACATGCTCAAACATGCCGACAGAAACAATACGATCAAATTTACCTTCGACTTCACGATAATCCTTGTATAAAAACTGTACGCCATCACTAACCTTGGCCTGGTCGGCACGGTGACGAGCTACGGTCAATTGCTCTTCTGATAGGCTGATACCTAGAACATTAACCTTGTGACGTTGATGCAATCCCAAGGCAAGACCGCCCCAACCGCAGCCCACATCAAGGACAGACATTCCCGGCTCTAGACAAAGTTTTTTGGCAATGTGGTCCACCTTATTGCGCTGTGCTGTTTCCAAAGAGTTATTGGGTGAAGTGTAGTAGGCCATTGAGTACTGCAAGTCATCATCGAGAAAGTGCTCATATAATGTGGAAGACAAGTCGTAGTGGTGGGATACGTTTCTGGCAGAACGCGAAATCGGATTGTACGTCCTGATCAGCCCGCTAAATCGTTCTATAGATCTCAACATGCGCGCGGCCCAGTGGCCATGATTCGAGCCAATATTAGACATTATCAACTCAAGCAGATCATATAGGTCACCATCTTCAATAGTCAGGGTGCCATTCATATAACCTTCACCAGCATGCAGGGCTGGATTCAGAAATAACTTATTACCAAGGCTGGGATCATGAAAGGTGACGGTTATCTTAGGAACCAGACCGGTGCCAACTTCATGGTTTTGCCCCTTATGATCAATAATCACCAGGGTGCCATGCTTCATCAACGGTCTAAGAAAACGGACAAACAACACAACTCATTTCCTTCATAGCTACAGTGATTGATTATATGCGATTATATAATTGAATTCACCTCTACCCAAGCAGGTCCATGGACTATACCACTTTATGATGAGTCAATTTAGACCTTGAGCGAAACATTGTGTATTAACGATAAATGCAACAGACTGAACGGATAATCGTTATTGGTGGAGGCCCCGTTGGCTTAGTGACAGCCCTACAGCTGACTAAAGCTGGCATTCCTGTGGTTATACTCGAAGCTTCTCCTCTGCCACATGCAGAGCCTCGTGCGTCAACATTTCATCCGCCGACGCTAGATCTACTTGATACTGTAGGGCTGGGTTCGCGCCTAGTTGCGCTCGGCCGTGCGGCTCCGACATGGCAGTACTGTATGTTCGAGACCGGGGAGCGAGCGGTATTTGACCTAGGCATACTAAAAGAAGAAACAAACCATCCATACCGCCTACAGTGTGAACAACTCAACCTAGTGATTGAAGCAACCAAGATGTTGGAAGACATACAACCTGGCGCTTTGCTCCTGAATGCACGAGCAACCGCCGTAGCGCAGGATGAGAGAGGAGTCACCGTAACTGCCAATATTGCCGGTGAACAAAAACAGCTGCGAGGGTCATGGCTAATTGGGGCAGACGGCGCAGGCAGTATTGTACGAAAACACCTAAACCTGGCATTCGAAGGTGAAACCTATCCCATGGCTTCCGTTGCCATAGGCACACCTTTCCCATTCCACGACTATTTAAACGGCTTGTGCGGCGTAAATTATTTTTGGGCCGATGGCTGGTCTTTCAGCATGTTCCGTACACAAAAGATTTGGCGAATTGGATACTCCCCCCCAGAAGAACTTGATGATAAAGCCGCCGTAAAAGATGAGCTCGTGCAAGAGCGATTGGGGCGTATAGTACCAGAAGGTCGGCCATTTGAGACGGTGACAGCGCGGGTATATAGGGTGCACCGGCGCCTCGTTGAATGCTTTAGGGTGGGGCGTATGCTCCTAGCTGGGGACGCAGCGCACTTAAACAGCCCCTCAGGTGGCTTTGGTATGAATAGCGGGGTTCATGATGCCTTTAACTTAGCGGATAAGCTGACGCAGGTCTGGCATGGTGAGAATGAGTCACTGCTAGATCTTTATTCACGCCAACGGCACTTTGCGGCAAGTGCCGATATTCAGACAGCATCAGACGTTAATCACAAACGGCACAGGCTAAAAGATAAGGGCAAACGTCTTGCTGCCTTGAAAGAGATGCAGGCAATCGCCGAAAATCCAAAGCGGCTGTACCCGTTTCTAAGGGCCTCCTCCTTGATTGATTCTTTGGAACGAGCCAATGCCGTTAAATAATGAGCAAAACTGCTTGAATTCCTGTTGGGTATTCGATGCGAGGCCTATAGTTTAGGGGGCCTCAGAGTAGAGGGTGTGTGAAATCTTTGCCAATTGAGTAGTCTCACGCTAGTTTTAGTCAACTGATTCCCCAGTCTATTAACCTGGAGGTCGCGATGTTACGCCAAGAGCCCCATGCTGTGTTGCCCGAGTCATCCGTGGATGAGCAGGCCCGTCAGAATTTTCTAAACCAACTCGGCAAACATGTGCTTAATGAGATAACCCCAGGCAATAAAGCCGCTTATGAAAAACGTGTCTTGCCCAAGTTTAGGGCTAAGGAAGGACGTGAACCTAGAACCCGTCATGAGATTCGCAAAGCTATGATGCGCGAGCCCTATTATCAGATGACTAGTTCTTTCCAACGTACTGTACAGGAAATGATGTGGAATTCGGTAGACGATACTATACAGCGGCAACTGCCAGAACTTGTAAGAACCGCTAAAGAGATTCGTGAGGGAAAAACCCTTGGCTCTGTGAAGCTTGATCCAGATTTTGTCATTCCTGCTTATGTTTCTAAGAATGACCACCATTGCATGCCAGGCGGATTCTCGGCCGAATTGGTTGATGACGACATCACCGCTGGCGCACTCTATGACAAAGGCGCTTACATATATACGCAAGGTCTATTTGGCCCTCGTATGGACGGCATTGGGAAAGCGACTGTGCTAATGCTGAGGCATACCTTCCCCAATCTTAAACCACAAAAAATTCTGGAGATTGGGTGTACAGCAGGTGCCTCAAGCACAGCTCTCAAGATTGCTTTCCCAGACGCAGAGGTTCATGCCATTGATGTAGGGCCATCGGTATTGCGTTACGCTCATGCGCGGGCGGAGAGCTTTGGTGTCCCTGTTAGCTTCTATCAAATGAATGGCGAAGATCTAAAGTTTGAAGACGAGAGCTTTGACGTGATTAATTGCGGTGCATCCTTTCATGAAATGTCGCGCTCCGCCGTCTATAACGTTTTCAAAGAGGTCTATAGGGTACTAGAGCCGGGAGGCGTTTTCTTGATGTCTGAATTGCCCCCTTACAAAGGTGATGACCCGTGGACCCAATTTATTAGAGACTGGGATACCTACAATAATAATGAACCATTCTGGGGTACGGTTCATGAGCTGGATTTCGCGCAGGTGGCCCAAAGCGCTGGCTTTGACCTCAGTACCTACTGGCAGGGATTCGGGCCCGGGGTGGCCGAGGCTAATGCGCTGAATGATTCAGTTGAAGTAAAAAACGAAAAATTTATGGGTTCAACTCGGGGTGGTGGCAGCGCGTGGTACGCCCATATGACTAAATAGATTTGTAGGGCATACTTCTATAATGGCAGAGCGTATTCAGACTCCTCGACAGGCTCAAGGAAACCGACCGCAGTATTTCGACGATCCTAATATGGATCAAATGCACGCTATGATAATCGCACTAGCCACTGAGATGTCTGTACTGACAGATCGCTTCGATACTCTGGAACGTGTTCTTGAAGATAAAGGTAGCATTAGCCGGGCCGATATTGAAGCATGGGAGCCCGATGAGAGCGCTGAAGACGAGCGTTATGAAAAACGCAATCAATTAATTCGTCGTTTGTTCCGAACTGTTAGGGAAGCACGGACCAATCTTGAGGGACGCGAGGGTGATTAGAGGTATCAAGCGTCATGGCACGCCCACATATTGAGTTTTTTCAAGCCCAAGCGATCACTTGGCATATACTGGGTAACCAATCAGCCAGGCCTGGGGCCCAAGAAAAAGTTTTGAGCCGCGATACAGAAACTTCTGCATCATCTTCAATTATTCGTTATCCCAAAGGGTGGGTTTTGGAACAGCCTCACTGTCTGAAAAGTGACGAAGAATTCTTCGTTCTCACAGGTACGTTAGTCATCAATAATATAAGTTACTCTAAAGGTGACTATGCTTATTTACCTGCCGGCTTCCAACGTACCAAGATGCAGGCAGTGCAAGAGACGGATATCCTGACCTATTTCGAAGGTCCTGCGAATTTGGTTGCCGTTTCAGAGCCAGTAAATTTCTATAGTGACGCTAAGTTGATCACGCGCGTTCCTACCGAGAAGGTTGAATGGGGTAGTGCAACTGACCAGAACGTAGCTGGGCCAGGAGTTCGGCGATTGGGTCTACGCAAGGATTCGACCACTGGAGATACTACCTGGCTCCTTGAAGTGAATGAAATTGGTATGGGCAAGGATGTCAATCGTCTTGAAACGCATCCAGTAGTGGAAGAGGTCTTTATACTGTCAGGTGAAATGCATATGCCCATGGGCGTACTCAAACGTGGAGCATATTTCTGGCGGCCACCTTACATACCTCACGGACCTGTCGGCACTCGCTCAGGAGCACTGGGAATATTCCGTTGCAAGGGTGGCTCGTTGAAAACAGAATGGTCAGATGACCTATATCCTGTCCAATGGAATGCGCCATACAACCCCGTACTTCCAGAGGACTTAAAATCAGGTCTAAGAAAATCGTACGACGAGACGCTGTTC
Source organism: Rhodospirillaceae bacterium (assembly GCA_045564915.1). Classification (GTDB taxonomy): domain Bacteria; phylum Pseudomonadota; class Alphaproteobacteria; order Rhodospirillales; family Rhodospirillaceae; genus JAQWRV01. The sequence goes on along the minus strand of JBJLGL010000011.1, from coordinate 130,392 downwards.
TACTGAAAATTCTTGGTTTTGTTGCTTTCAAGGCTCGCGCTAACTGCAGCCTGCAGTTAGTCTCGCAGAAATAACAAGTGCAGGGGATCAGAGTATGTCAGTTGTCATCCGAAAAGGATTTATTAACACAGGCGCCGGTCAGGTGCATTACAGAATGGCTGGATCTGGCCCACCAATAATTCTTCTGCATGATTCACCGCGATCTTCAGTGCTACATGTGCCTTTATTAGAATATTTCTCAGACCAGTTTACAGTAATCGCCATCGACACACCGGGCTATGGCAATTCTACTGCACTACCTTTAGAACCGCGCCCAGAAATCATAGATTTTGCTGGAGCTCTGGCGGAGACTATTGCCGGATTCGGAGTTCAGCGGTGCCCCGTTTATGGCTTTCATACTAGTTCAAAAATATTGCTAGAGTTCGCGGCTAATCATCCAGAACGGGTGGCTATAGCCATAATGGACGGTTTATCTCTGCCGCCAGGAGATACGGATCATGCTTTTATCAAGAGCTACATGAAAGCTTTCAATGTAACAGATACCGGCAGCTACTTGGCTGAAGAATGGACCCGTGTGCGTGACTTCTCCCGCTGGTTCCCCTGGTTTGCTAAGAGTAAGGCAACCCGCATGCCAATTGCACAGCGGAATATAAACTATACTCATGAGTACGCGATGGACCTTTTCATGGCCGGTCCTAATTTCTCTGACGCCTACTCAGCCGCTATGCGTTACAAAGCCCATCCAGTGGTACCCACCTTAAAAGCTCGGTGCGTATTTACCGCACGCGAAGACGATGTGCTTTATGGATTTTTAGACAGTTTGCCCGACCAACTGCCCGAAGGAAGCACGATCGAACGATTGAAAGCCGACCGCAAAGCCTGGCTTGCACGATTGCGTGAATTGTTTGTGGAACATGCTGACTTTGATGGTGCTGCGGACTTTACGCCACCAGATCCGCTAGATACACCTCTTGCGGGCAACCTCATCACGAGAAGTTACGTCAATACGGCAATGGGCCAGGTTCTGGTTCGCCGTACTGGCGATGGCAGCAATAATCCAGTGTTATTCCTTCACGATCTGCCTGGCAGCGCACGGGCAGATGAAACCTTCCTGAAAGGGTTAGGCCGTGGCCGAACCGTATTCGGTGTAGACTTGCCTGGCTGCTGTGATTCAACGCCACTGTCTGAACCGAGCGCGGAGGGCTACACGGCGCAAATTATTGCTATCCTCGACGAGTTGGGAATAGAAACTGTTGACCTCCTAGCCAATGGTATGAGTACGCCTCTAGCCGCGCATCTAGCAGTAACTCATGGACGCCGTATTCGAAAATTGGTTTTAGATGCCGTACCGCTCATGACTGCGGATGTACGGAAAGAAATGAAGATAAACTATCTACCAGACCTCCGCCCACAGACGGATGGCACTCACTTACATCGCTGTTGGCACATGTTACGTGATCAGTCTGTACAATGGCCGTGGTACGACGGTAGCGTGGCAGCCATCCGCAATATTACACCGGATATTGAACCAAACTCACTCTATATGCGCTTAGTTGACACACTTAAACAATGGGAACGCGCAGGGGATGCCATCAGCGCTGCAATCGATATTGATACAAAAACAATACTAAGTGAATTGAAAAACCAAACCCTGGTATTCGAGACTGAAGATGATGTTCGCTACAAGGATGCCGGGAAAGTCGCCAATAAACTTAGCGAGGGTATATTGACAGCCCGGCCCTTCGATACAGTGGAAAGAGCAGGAAAAGTATTAGATTTTCTGGGGACATAGGTTGCGCAATGGCTAAACCAGATTCAACTAAACTGATCTCCAAGCTCTCTGAGATTGTTGGCACCGAGCATGTGCTATGGGATGACGCAAATCGCGCTTGTTTTGCTACAGACCTTTTGTATGACGGTACTGCCCCATTATGCATTGTAAGCCCTAAGACGGCAGAAGCATTGGTTTCGGCCATAAAAAGTATCTACAAAGCAAAATGCGCAATTGTGCCACGTGGCGGCGGTTTGTCCTATTCTGCTGGGTACGTCGCCAACCTTGCAAATGTAGTAATTATTGATACCCGGTATCTCGATCGCATATTGGAAATCAATATCGATGACCTTTACGTCACCGTAGAAGCTGGGATCACATGGGCAAAGCTTAATGAGGCCTTAGCTGAGTGCAATGTACGCACACCTTTTTGGGGAACTGGATCTGGTAAGTTTGCAACCGTCGGGGGCACTCTATCGCAAAATGCAGTCAACTACGGATCGGGACAGTTTGGTTTATCGGCACAGTCAGTGCTGGGCTTAGACATTGTTACAGCTAATGGATCTGTGCTTACCACTGGATCAGGCGGTAATGACACAAATCCCTCACCCTTTTTACGTCATTATGGTCCCGACTTAACAGGACTATTCACTGGCGACTGTGGGGCGCTGGGAATAAAAAGCAAAGCAACGCTGCAATTAATCCGGCGTCCGTCTGTGACCCGCTATGCTGCATATGAATATACCTCAGTAGACGCTTTCAGCCGGGCCCTTAGCGAAGTAGCCCGCTGCCATGTAACATCTGAGTGTTTTGGTTTTGACCCCGGCTTCACCGCCATGCGTACAACATATGCCGGCCTCAAAGACGGGCTAGAAATTATGTCAGGCGTAGCCAAAGCCCAGAACTCTATGATCAGCGGCATCAAAGAGGCGCTGAGCGTAGCTAAAGCAGGACAGCGCTACCTCAACAATATTGGCTATTCCATCCATATAACCGTGGACGGCAGAGATTCCATTGATGCAAATTCCCGCCTCGACACCGCGAGAAAAGCTTTAGAAGAGAATGGCAAAGAAATTCCGACAAGCGTTCCTAAAGTCATGCGGGGCACACCCTTTCCCGACCCAACCATAGCCATCGGACATAATGGTGAGCGCTGGATACCAATGCACGGTATTGTCCCACACTCCCGCTTTAGCGCTGCACTCACAAACCTCAAGATGTTCTTCGAAAATAATAGTAGCCTTCTGAAGCAACACAGAATTGCCTGGTGCTTTACTGCAGTGCCGGTCGGGCCTTCAGGGATTCTGCTAGAGCCCAATTTGTATTGGCGGGATTCCCGCCCGATAATGTTGGATGGGTACCTTCCGGAAGCTTACCTCAATGACAAACCGACTTATCCGAAAGATATAGCTGCCCGCGATGCCGTAAAGCAGCTAAGAAATGGACTGATTGCGCTCTTTCGGACCCACGGCGGTGTTCACCTGCAAATCGGCCGAGTTTACCCATACCTGGAAAGCCGCAGCCCAGATGTTCGCGCCCTCCTCACAGCTCTAAAAACCCACCTTGACCCCCAAGGCTTGATGAACCCTGGTTCAATCGGATTATAGAGAACAGAAATGTCAGCTTACGCTGCCGTGTAAGGTGATCGATAAATACCTTGTTCCCGATAGCGTGCCATCGTTTCCATCACCACTGAAATGCCTTCGGAAGCCGTTTCCGTCGGCTTTTCTATGGCCCAATCCAGAGGAAAGCCTTCGTGATTCCGGTACATCTCCGCAGCTTTTTCGTAGTCTATCTTATCTACAACCGACAAGGCTTTGTCGCGGCGCTCACGGCGCAATGCCTCAATATCGATGTGCGCTACTAGCGGAACCTCACCGCCAGTATCCGCAACTGCGCGTGTGCGGCCATCGGGGCCTATTAGCTTTGAAAATCCACGATGAAAAAATGTCGTTGGACTGCCGGGGACCATGGCCTCGCAACCGGCATTAGCACTCGCAATATAAATCTGATTCTCGGCAGCATGTGCACACTTGGCAATGTCCCATGGTGTGCGATGGGCATTATGCGGCTCACCCGTGGGGTAAACTATAAGTTCGGCACCGCGCAGTGTTAGAGAGCGCCAAAGCTCGGGAAAATTAGTATCATAACAAATACAAGCGGCAAGATTTCCGATATCTGTCTTAACAACTGGGAATAAACCATCTTCACCGTAGCGTTTGACGTATTCGGAATACACATTGCCCGGTGTAGTATTATTAAGTAGACCGTTTATGTCGCCACATTGTATTTTTCTGTACTTAAGAATGACGTCGCCTGACGGATTGATGATGAAGGCTGTGTTAAACCATCGCCTCGGCCACTCTGGGTCGTACTCAAAAATAGCACCGCTGACATAAGAGCCAGTCTTAGAGGCAAATTGCTGAAGGCGTTCAAAATGTGGTCCATCTACTCGGATGCCCACTTTGGGCCAGAAGTCGTCGACTGATTTCCCAAAACTTGCACCAGTCATCCAGTACTCGGGAAAAACCACCAGCTTGAGATCTGGCCTACCTGCAAACTTAGAGGCCATGCTAATGCTACGGTCAAGATTCGTAGTGATCACTTCATCGGCCTGCGCAACGTTAGGTACGGTAGTGATGTGGGATTGAGCCAACAAAATCTGATACGGCTCAATAGTTTGGGAGGGGGGTGCATTCCAGTCCTTTAACCGTGCAATCGCACGATTATATTCCGCCGCGTAAAGCTTAGTGCGTAGCTGAGCGGGAAAATTGAGCACTGGTCGGGCGCGATGGGTGCGCAGGCTTTCGAGGTCCACCTTCATAGCAATAGCATCTGTTTCAGCACCGCCACTTGATATTAGTGCGCCATGGGAGTCCCATGCCCCCGAAGACCCGCCAGCAGAGGCCACCATAACCACCGCTAAATTCTCATAAGCTCTCGCCGGGCGAGCAACATTGCGGGCATGACTTAAGGCATCAGGTCGCTCACGTGCCGGATTAAGAATAATCTCTGCTCCTGCAAGGGTATGTCCACGAACTACTTCGTGAGCACGAATATCGTTTCCAACAACAACTGCTAGATCGCCAATATTAGAATGGACAACAGGGTAAAGGTCCGTTGCTCGGGCTATTAGATTCTTCCCATCTGGACCAATTAGGAATGACGCTGCGCCAATAGCACCCGCAATGTAGATGCCAAGATCCTTAGCGGTATCTAAGAGACCCGTTCGGATATCGACCGCCACTTCATGATCAGGCAAAGGGGGAACGAGTACAAGCTGAAGATCATCGTAATCTGCAGCCAAGCCGACAATGCGGCTATGCCAATCGGCGCCGGTCGGGTTAGAGTCGTCAGTGAGACAAACGGCAGTAAAGCGCATAGCTATTATCCCTCAAAAACGTCATTAATTCTATTCCTGCACTTTGGAGGTTAAGGTTACAAGTAACAAAAGCGCATCATCTCCTGATCTATAGATTATGGAAAAGTTTTTCTGCAGTGTACCCTTTCTGACATCCAGGTCTCATGGCAGTTTGCTATTGATATCCGCTATCCTATAGCTTGCCATCTTCGCGTTGGTTAACTTCCCACATAAAACCGTCGGGATCCTGGAAACCCATCGAGTGCATTTGGGTTCTTCCCCGACGGCCGGTCTTAGGTACGTTACGGGAAAAAAGATTACGTGTTACGTTTACGCCTGACGCTCTAACTTTCTCAAATAAAGCTTCAGCATCCTTGCAGCCCGCAACAAACACGGCATCGCCGATACCCAGCTGCCAAGACGAGGTGGCTGGTTCGCCCAAAGGGTCTTTGATAAATTGCAGACTAGCAACCATCCCGTAGTAGTCATGCTCAGCTCTACAAACAGCGAACCGAACCGTGTCACCTGCCTTGCCTGCAGCTAGCTGACCATTGATGTCCATGGTGGAATCCTGATACTTGGTCAGGCCCAGAGTGTTGACAAAGAAGTCAAGGGAGCGATTAACATCGCGGCCAATGCAAGTGGTGCGGCGGATAAGAAACTGCTTCGGATTAGGTCGGTTGTAACGGTAATAGAGCTCATAAAAGAACCCTTCTGGATCAAAGATGGTAGCGGAGCAATATTCGATATCTCCTTCACCACGTGGGTCAGGAAATTTGCCGTCTGCGGGTGTCGTATGTACAAAAGCACCCGGAAAAGCTGCAACATTTGCAACAAGAGATTCCATGTCTGGCACATCAGCGACCAGTACCACGTCACCAATTCCTAGCCTGTGCGGCGGCGGGCCGGGATCAGGCAGCTTGGGATCAAGCCACTGAAGAAGGCCGATCTTGCCAATATCTTCGTCTGCGCCCTTCATAATGTATAGCTGCACTTTATCAGTTAGCTCGCCGCAGGGCAGAATGCCGCCAGAAAGTTCCATCTCCGCATCGTAAGAACAAGTCCAGCCAAAAACATTCTCATAGAATTCTTTTTGCCGCGCAGCGTCTCGAACAATAAGCGTAGTTCGTTTAAGGATAGTGTCAGACATTACTGGTCAGCTCACTTCTTGTCGGGTGTTTAGCTCATAGAAAAACCCATCCGGGTCAAAGAACGACATGGTAGTCAGGATAATAGTTTGCCCATCAGCACCTGGTACCTCATCGTATTGAGGTGGGCAGTGTATGGTGTGTCCAAAGGTATTGCCAGCGGCTTCCATACGGTCATGAATCTCATTCACGTCTCTGGCGCCAGCGACGAACATGGCTGTTCCGACACCTACAGTTCCAGAATATGGACCGGGGTCTTCAAGAGGGGGGTCAAGATACTGCATAAGCCCGAGCATGCCGACTTCAGGATCATTACCTTGCAGAATTACTAACCGCACCTGGGCGCCGGGTTCTCCCGCAGGCAGCACGTCACCCTCTACGGCCATTTCCTTGTCACACCAGACCTTCATACCCATGATTTCAGTGTAGAATGACAGTGACTTGTTAGCATCACGGACAATTAGGGTGGTGCGCTGAATACCAAAAGCCTCAATGTTAGGCATGTTACGTTTAGAATTTACCTGAAAGAAAAGACCGTCGGGATCAAAGAATGACAGTGTCGTCATTTCAATCTCTCCCTTGCTGTCAAGAGTCGGTTCGGACCACTCGTATGAGGGACAGAATAAGTGACAATCTCGCGAACCATTAAGCCGTTCAATCAATGGCACTATGTCAGGGGTTTCACAGACAAACACCACGTCACCGATTGCTAGTTTTGGATTAGCACTGATGGCACGATTAGCACTCCATGGATTTTCAGATAAGCGTGGGTTTGTCCATTCCAGAATGCCTAGTTTAGCGATATGTGTCCTGTTAGCCTCCATGATACCTAGATGCACCTCAGCACCTGGTCTTCCAGCTGGGATTATCTTACCCCCGACAGTCATGATTTGATTGTAGTACTCTTTCATACCAACCACATCACGATAAAACGCGATGGAGCGGTCGCAGTTGTTCACTATAATGGTGGTGCGTTTAAGGTGAGTGTCCGTCATTTGGCATTCCAGTTATTTGGCCTGATAGTGCTCAAGCCTCTTAAGGGTGTTGCCACAAGGACCTGCAGAGTCATTATTTTATTTGGATGAAAAATATTGTGGCCCAAAAGTGCAGGGAAGTTACGCATTATCCCATCGCACATTTCTTAGATGCCATCGGGCACGCGCTACTGCCGGCACGAGTTTATGTGCGATGGTATCTTGAATCTTTTTCTACTTAAACCCAAGCGTCTCGGGATTAACCAAGCCATTGGGATCAAGCAATTTCTTTATGCCACCGACTACTTGAGCCGTCTCTGGCAAGAGAGAATCGAAGTAGGGATAAGTCTTGCCAATCTGATTAGAGGCAGCCCCGTATTTGGTAAAAATAGCAACGGTCTTTTCTCGAATCTCGGCAACCAGTGCCGCTGCCTCCGGGTTTGGCGCTGGCTCTTTCAGCGTTTGGAGGTGTTTTGGTTCTGGTGTGCGTTTGTGGACGGGATACCATTCATCAAACCAATGCATAACTGGTTCATAAGAGAAGTAGTTTTGACCGATGGCAATCATCAATCTAGTCACATAGATACCATGAAGTTCCATTTTCTCTTTATAGGACTCCAGCATGGCTTCGTTTTCCTGCATAAGCGGCATTGCTAGTGAGTGGCTAACTTTAGCATTGAGCGCCGCCCATCGGTCGCCATCAGGACCAAGAATACTATTCAAGGGTTTAAAGGGATTAGCCCGCACAGCTTTAGGAATAGAATTTGGAATCTCCTCACCCCCATTCTTAAGTACCGCATCCCGGATAGTTTCAAGATCAATGCTGACGGATTCCTTAGAGTTCCCGGAAACAACTGTATGTATTGAGTATGCGCCTTCATTAATAAAATCACGTCCAGCAACAACAAGCTTAGCGCCTTCTACAAGCCCTTTCAGCCATCCAGATTGGCCTGTGACAACATTACTCAACGTTTTGATGTCTTCGATAATATCTGCGTTTGTCATGTTCTTCTTGGTAGAGCCTGGATCAAACACATAGGCTTCCTCCGCGGCGCCGGTGCGGGCAATATCTGACAAGGCTTTTGCCGTAGACTCCATATCCGGAAAACAGAATGAAGCGAAGTCTGTCGTCGTTGGCACACGAATCATCCGCAGAGTAGCCTGTACTTTAAAACCGAACGACCCAGCATCATGGACAAAGAGCCCCGTAAGGTCTGGGCCATAAGTGCGATAAAAGGGTTTGTCTACATTCTTGAAGCCTGGCTGGCCGGTCTTAAGTAGAGTGCCGTCAGCCAAGACCACCTCCATACACTGGACCATTTCTGCGGCTGTTCCGTAGCGTCCTGTACCCATAAATAATGCGCCGTTAGACAAGCCTCCACCGACAGTTGCTTTCATTCCAGAAAACGTACCGAACATAGGTAAGCGCAATCCACGAGGCTTAAGAACTTCGTAAATCTGCTGCCAGGTCACACCCGCCTCAACTGTTATGTAGAGGTCTTCCTCATTGATCTCGATGATTCTATTCATAGCGCTAAGATCAACGGTCATAGTATCTTCACGTACAGGTCTATAGCCCCCGGTGTAGGACATTCCGCCCCCACGCGGCACCACGGCATACCCTTCCTTGGTCGCAGCTGATACAGCTTTGGCTAGCTTACCTTTATCGGTAGGCCGGACAGCCACACTAGGCTTTGCGCCGATAGAATAGACGTCAGTGGCATAGTAGGCCCTTTCCGCCTCATCAGTGATGACCTGCGCGGGCCCTAGTATGCCAGTTAGAGTTTCAACCAGGCGATCGTTGCGGGCAGATGGATCGACATTCATATGCGTGCTCCCAAATATCTTTGAAATGACTCTTTGTTCTTGTAAAGACCTATAGTCCGTGAGGCTCTGCCAAACGCGCCTGATCACCTTCAATGACCCAGGTCTGACCTCCGAGGAGCACACCGGCAACAGGATTAAAGGGCATCATGCGCACTTTCGCCCATACTCCGTTTTTCACATAGGGGTCTCCTTCAAACAAAGCACGAGCTATCGTTTCTGTCTCAGCTTTGTAGACCATAATGGAACCTTGGAATTGCCGCTTATCCTTGGGGTCGGAGGGTGCGCACGGACCAGCAATCACTACTTTGTCGAGGTTAGATTCTACATAGCGCAGATGCTCTATCAAGTGCTTGGACCTCAGTTCAGATTGGTCACCATCATCTGTACATATAAAAGCGTAATTCATTTGACGCCTCCTAGAAAAATGCCTGCAAGTCGGTTTGGGCACGACCGAGGATTAGAGCATGCACATCATGCGTACCCTCGTAGGTGTTGACACTCTCCAGATTCATCATATGGCGCATAACATGAAATTCATCGCTAATACCGTTGCCACCGTGCATATCCCGGGCCATGCGTGCAATATCTAGCGCTTTACCAGCATTGTTGCGTTTTATAAGAGAAATGTCCTCTGGTGCGCATTGGCCGGAATCAATCATGCGCCCTACACGGTGAGCAGCAAGCAGACCAAGAGAGATTTCCGTTTGCATGTCGGCAAGCTTTTTCTGAATAAGTTGGGTTTGCGCCAATGGCCTGCCAAACTGCTTGCGATTAAGCGTATATTGCCGCGCGGCCTGCCAACAGAACTCGGCGGCACCCATGGCACCCCAGGCAATTCCATACCGTGCTTTGTTGAGACAGCTAAATGGGCCTTTCAGCCCTTTAACATTAGGCAATAAAGCTTCCTCGCCCACCTCAACGTTGTCCATTACAATTTCTCCAGTCAGGGACGCACGCAGGGACAATTTCCCCTCAATCTTAGGTGCAGTGAGGCCTTTCATTCCTTTTTCGAGTATAAATCCGTGAATTACATCATCATCTGTTTTTGCCCAAATGACAAAAACATCGGCAACCGGAGAATTGGAAATCCACGTCTTGGAGCCATTAAGCAAATACCCTGCATCCGTCTTCTTGGCTCGCGTTACCATACTACCTGGATCAGACCCCGAGTTTGGCTCTGTCAATCCGAAGCAACCAACCAACTCACCTTTAATCAAACCGGGAAGATACTTTTGCCTCTGCTGTTCAGCCCCATACGCTGTGATAGGATAAATTACGAGAGATGATTGGACGCTGATCATAGACCGGTAGCCAGAGTCTACTCTTTCAATTTCGCGCCCGATAAGTCCGTAAGCCACATGACCCAAGTCAGATCCGCCATATACTGCTGGTGCCGCTACGCCAAGGAGCCCTAGCCTTCCCATTTCTGGATAGATTTCCGGATCGTATGCTTCAGACCGAAAGTCAGAAATAATGCGAGGCATTAGTTTATCTTGACCAAAACCGCGCGCAGAATCCCTAACCATCCTCTCTTCTTCGGTTAGAAGATCTTCTATCAGGAACGGGTCTTCCCAGCTAAACTTGCCCCACTTGGTTGCTAGTTGCTTACCATTAGAAATGGATAAATTGTGGTCTGAAGCTTTTCTAGCCATTAAATACTGTCCTTATACTCGCGGCCTTCTTGGTCACCAGCGATTGTGACTAATCATATACGGTTTGGGCAATGTAGGGTGGAAGGACGGCATCCGACAAGCGCTAGGGCGTCAATCACTTAGCTACAGTGGCTCCAAACATGTACATACCACCAGCCTTCTTGGGGTTTGGTTTCTCTGCAGAATCGCGCATCTTAGCCTCATGGGAATGGCGACTAACTGAACCCGCCCAGGAGGGATAGGATTCGCAGGCTCGATCAATGGGCACTGATACTTCAAAGATTGAGTCTCTCTCAAAACCGGCTTCTGCCATTTCAGCAACAACATCCATACTGTGCAACTTCGCCCAGAAGGGTTCGGCATTATACCAAGAATCCCAGTCACGAACGAACTTCTCGAATGGTGTGGTATCAGGATCAAAATTAGGCTGCTCCATATGAAGCATAATGCCACCCCCGGCGAGAAGGTCTTTACATTTCTTCAAAAGCTCCCTCATCGCCTTAGTCGACGTTTCATGAAAAAACATGGCAGACATAACCAAATCCACACTACCTGACTTAATATCAACAGTTGCAGCATCCGCCTGTTGGAATATAACATTTTCAATGCCCATTTCCTTGGCGCGAGCATGGCCATAGCGCAGCATAGGTGCTGCCACATCTACTACCCAAACTTCTGCATTAGGATAAGCCTCTGCGATTGGTAGCGTGTTAAACCCTGCCCCGCCGCCAATATCAACGATGCGCTTGGGCACAAAATTGGAATGTCTCTCTCTCAGCCATTTGGCCATAGTGCGCCCAACCAAATCGCTCTTAGGACCGGTTCCTCCAGCAACAGTAGTGAAGTGCCCTGACTCATAGTTAGCCGGCCCCGAAATATCCTCTGACAATACTTCAGCATAGTAACTACCTGGCATCAGGTGATTGTCCACTTCCGACAAATAACGAGGGATAGATACCGAAGGTTCTAGTCTGAGGTGCTTACTATCACAATTTATGGCCTTGGCTTTAGCAATCAATTCCGGTAATTGCCGGAAAACCAGCGACCGCCCCACCTGCTGGCGAATTTCCTGAGTATTCCGCCTCAAAGCGGCCCAAAATTGATATGCCGGGTGTTGCCTGATAGCCTGACGGACTTCGATTGAAGACCTTGGCTCGCGCCCATGCTCTTTCTTAAACTCTGGCATGACGCGTTTTTCATAGGCTGCTGGAAGACCAGGAAAAAGAACAGCACCAATATGGGCATTCATGTTGGCAATGAAATTCATCCGTGCCGACTCGTCATGGTTGGCATCAGGCAACAATGAATGACGGTGTAGACGGTCGTAGGGAGGTGGCAGAACAATTGACATCGTTTTCACGTCAGATGTGGTTACTAAAACATGAGGGCCGAAGGCTCACTCATAGGTAATCGGAAAAGCAGAAGCGATTTATACTTTGAAAGTATAACATTATAATACAAGAATAAATAAGTGGTATACTGAAAGAATATAGACCAAATGCGACCCCTTAGCTGTTAGCCTTACCGCAACAAAAGAGAATAGCCAGCACAATAGAAGAGGGATTCGAGCAAAAAGAATGGGTAATACTCTTATTCAGAAAATTATGGCGCGGGCCTCAGGAAAGGAATCAGTGACTCCCGGCGAGATCGTGACCTGCACTGTTGATTTGGCAATGATATTGGACTCCGGCGGACCACGTAAAATCTGGCCCCGCCTAAACCAACTGGGTGTTGGCGTTTATAGTACCGACAAGGTGGTTGTGGTAGCTGACCACTTTGTCCCAGCGGCTGACCCGCAAAGCGCAGCAATCCTTAAGCTGACGCGGGATTTTGTTAAAAAATTCGGTATCAAGCATTTCTACGATATGGAAGGGATATGCCATGTTTTAATGGCTGAGAACGGTCATTTGCAACCGGGTATGTTTTGCTGTGGAGGTGATAGCCATTCAACGATGGGTGGTGCATTTGGTTGTTATATGGCTGGCTTTGGCGCTATCGAAATGACTGGCGTGGTAGTGACAGGCAAGATCTGGTCAGTTGTTCCTGAGACTATCAAAGTAGATTGGTCTGGCCACTTTGGGCCTGGTGTTGTCGCCAAGGACATCATGCTATTCCTCGCCCGAGAACTAGGAATGGAGAATGCGTTTAAGGTAATTGAATATGGTGGCAACACTGTCGACACTATGTCCATGATGGAAAGAATGGTGCTGACCAATATGGCAGCAGAGCTGGGCGCCGAAACAGGCCTTATCCCTCCAGATGAAACAACGCTAAAAGCTATTAGCGACGGCGGTACAGAACCAGCTGCAGACGCTTTAGAGTGGTATAGTGATGAAGATAGCAGTTTCCACTCCAAACATGCCTTTGACGCAAGCACGCTAGCACCGCAAGTGGCCGCACCGCATAAACCCTCCAACTCCAATTCTGCCGAGAGCTTCGAAAAGGATCACATTAGAGTTGATCAGGCCTATATAGGTGCCTGCGTAGGTGGCAAGTTAACAGATCTTCACATGGTGGCATCCATCCTCAATGGCCGCCAGGTAAAATCAGGAACAAGGCTGATGGTGGCGCCATCGTCTAAGAAGATCATGCGCGAAGCAGCGTTGGATGGCACTTTGGCGAGTATCACCGAGGCCGGTGGTATTATCTTGCCTTCAGGATGTGGCGCTTGCGCCGGGCTGGGCGCAGGTATCATTGCTGAGGGTGAGGTTTGCATTTCCTCCACAAATCGCAATTTCCAAGGCCGCATGGGCTCAAAGGACTCTTTTGTTTACTTGGGCTCCCCCTATACGGTCGCCGCTGCAGCAGTAGCTGGAGAGATTGTTGATCCAAGGCATATGCTAGGAAATGTATCAGGATGACTGCTTTAACTGGCAAAGCCTGGGTTTTCGGCGATGAGATCAATTCAGATGTGATGGCACCGGGTATCTATTTTAAGGAATCCATGGATGTCATGGCAAAACACTGCTGTGAGGCGATTAACCCTGACTTCGCACCGAATGTCAAAGCTGGCGATATCGTTGTAGCAGGGCGGGCCTTTGGAGTGGGGTCTGCAAGGGAACAGGCAGCCTTATCTTTTGTTCACCTGAAGGTTGGTGCGATTCTCGCAAAATCCTACGCCCGTATCTTCTACCGAAATGTATTGAACTTCGGTGTACCCGCATTAGTTTTTCCTGAAGCGAATGAGATTAACGCTGGGGATCAATTGGCCGTCAATGCGATTGAAGGAACGATTGAAAATGACACAACAGGAAAACGATACAAAGTATCCCCAATACCGGAACACCTTATGGAAATGATCAGCGATGGTGGGCTGATGCAAAATCTTAAGAAGAGAATTGATGCTGGTGAACTGAAAACAGGAGACCTCCCACAATGAGTATTAATGGGACTCATGCGAAACGCTTGAGAGAATTACTCGCCGGGCCCGGTACAATTGTAGCTCCGGGCATGTATGACGGACTAACAGGACTGTTAGTAGAACAGGCTGGTTTTGACGCTGCATATATAGGCGGCGCAAGCATCGCCTATTCTCGTCTAGGCCGTTCAGATGTTGGTCTGACTACCTGTTCAGAGGTGGCAGATACCGTGTCAAGAATCCGTGAGCGTATTGATATTCCATTTGTTGTCGATGCAGATACAGGGTTTGGTAATGCACTCAACGTTCAACGTACTGTGCGAATGTTTGAGAGAGCTGGTGCCTCTGCCATACAACTCGAAGATCAGACTACACCGAAACGATGTGGACATCTCGATGGCAAGACCCTCGTATCGACTGCAGAGATGGTTGGTAAGATCAAAGCAGCGCAGGACGCTCGACTAGACCAAAATACTGTCATCGTTGGCCGGACCGACGCGATTGCCGTGGAAGGCCTGGATGCAGCGCTATGCAGGGCCGAAGCCTACTTAGAGGCCGGGGCCGACATGTTATTCATAGAGGCCCCACGCACCATGAATGAACTAGAAATTGTTAGTGAGCGATTCGCTGACAGCGTTCCCCTGCTCGCTAACATGGTCGAAGGCGGCAAGACACCGCTGTCAAATGCCCAGGATCTAGGAGATATGGGCTTCAAGTTTATCATTTTCCCTGGTGCGATGGTGCGAATCATTGCCAAAGCCGGTCAAGACTATCTAAAAGCGCTGAAAGATGACGGCTCCACAGCCCAAGTCCGTAACCGTATGTTTGATTTCGATGGCCTCAATGACCTACTGGGGACCAAGAAATTACTCGAATCAGGCAAACAATATGACCCGGACACTCTGAAAGCCGCGGAATAGGCTTCACTGCACGAACACCAGCACCCCAAAGGAAAAACGCCGGGCCAGGATGGTTTGATTCCTGACAGCTCAACGCTATTCTGAATGATAGAGCTGCCGCAACTGCGGCAGCAATAAATACAGGCTAATAAATTCTTGAGGGGACATACTGCTATGGAACTGTCCGATAAGACAGCCCGCGAACTATACGAAGCTGTTAAAGCGAATCCAGCCCGGGCTAAATTCGGATTCGGAAAGAAGGCCGCTTTAGTCAATATTGATGTCCAAAAGGCCTATACCCGGACTGATCTTTTTAAGACCGCTTACGAGAACGACCCGAATCAAATAAAATATATCAACGAAATTGCTGCGCTGATGAGGAAAAAAGATTGGCCAGTAATATGGACTTATGTGGCCTATGTAGGGTCCGGCGAAGACTGTGGCGTATGGGGAACTCGCACTGATACTCCTGACAGTCTTCAAAACATTAAGTACAAATCTGAACGTGCCGAATTTGACGATCGTTGTGATATCAAAGATAGCGACATCATTATGGACAAAAAAATGCCGTCGCCGTTTTTTGAAACCAATCTTCAATCTTTGATAGTGTTTCACCAGGTAGATACTTTGTTGATTACTGGCGGCTCAACGTCTGGCTGTGTGCGCGCCATGGGCGTGGATAGTTTGTCACGAGGATACCGCACCACAATCATAGAAGAATGCGTCGCCGATAAGCATGAGAGTTACCACTTCGCCAACCTAACCGATCTCGCTCTAAAGTATTGTGATGTGGAATCTGTCGAAACCGTGAAAACCTGGTTGGGTGGCAATGCGTAATTTTTTTCGTTGAATAAAGCCTAGAAATGGGGAGGGGTGTGTGAAACCCGATCTTGGACTCTATGACTACTGGCCGTACGAAGGCCGGCCCAAAATCCGCTGGCCTAATGGCGCAAAAATTGCTTTTTGGGTTGCGCCCAATATTGAATTTTATGAACTCAACCCTCCGCTGAATCCGAAGCGCAAGGCATGGCCACGACCGCATCCAGATGTATTGCTAGCCTCAAACCGTGACTACGGCAATCGGGCTGGTCATTGGCGTATGATGGAAGTGATGGACAAATATAACGTTCGTGGTTCTATTTCATTAAGTATCGGCTTGATTGAACATCACCCCGAATTAATTGAGGAAACCAAAGCACGCAATTGGGAATTCTTTTCGCATGGCATTTATAACACGAGATATTCATACGACATGGATGAAGCACAAGAGCGGGCAATCATGGAGGATAGCCTCGAATCAGTTATCAAGGCGACCGGACAGAAGCTAGCCGGATACTTGGCCCCAGCGCTCACCCATACTGAAAGTACTATGGATTTATTGGCAGAATATGGCTTCCTTTATAGCTGCGACCTGTTTCAAGATGATACACCACAGCCACTAAACGTTAGCAGTGGACGATTGATCTCCATGCCCTACTCACTCGAGATCAACGACATTATTGTTTATAACTCATACTTCGGCACCCCCCGCCGCTACGGTCAAATGATTAAAGATCAATTTGATCAATTGCTCGCTGAAGGCGAGGACTGCGGTACAGTTATGTGTATTCCACTCCACGCATACGCGGTAGGTCACCCGCACCGTATCGGCGGATTTGAGGAGGCATTGGACTACATTACCGGGCATAGCAAGGAAGATGTGTGGATCGCGACTGGGCGTGAAATTGCTGAGTATTACTATGAAAACTATTATGACACCTGTCTCGCTGACATCAACGCGCGAAAGGGAGTCTGAGCAATGACACTCGATAAAGAATATCTGGAATATCCCAACCGTCGCTACGGTATGGATCATGACTACTATGACTGGTCTATTCTGCAGAAGCGACCCAACGTCACCTGGCCTAACGGAGCTAAACTAGCGCTTTGGGTTAGCTATTCGCTAGAATTCTTCCCGCACGATCAGCCTTCAACGCCTTTCAAAGCGCCGGGAGGAATGGTGACACCATACCCAGACCTACGTCACTTCACCACCCGGGACTATGGTAATCGCGTCGGTGTTCAACGTCTCTGGCGAGTTTTTGATGAACATAAGATCAAAGCATCAGCTGCAGTGAATTCGAGAGTTGCTGAGCGGTATCCTTACGTGATTCAAAAGATCAGCGAGCGCGGTGACGAACTCATTGGCCATGGCGTTGACATGGGTAAGCTCCATTACGGCGGCATGGACGATAAAGAAGAAAAAGCGTTAATCACGGAAAGTCTAAAAGTGTTGCGCGAAGCCTCTGGCCAGCCAGTGACGGGTTGGTGGTCACCAGCAAAATCACAAAGTTGGAAAACTATGCAGAATCTAGCCTCTAATGGTATCACTTATTGCTGTGATTGGAGCAATGACGACATGCCTTACCAGATGAAAGAAGAGGCGGGTAATTTGTGGGCCATGCCCCACGGGGATGAAATTTGGGACCGCACTATTATTCTTGATAAGAAACATAATGAAGATGAATTCGTCGAAGAATTAGAGGATGCTTTCAGTGTTCTCTACAAAGAGACTGATCAGTATGGTGGTCGCATCCTCTCGATTGTACTGACTCCATATATCATGGGTCTTCATTATAGGATAAAATACCTTGATAAGATTCTTAGCTGGATTACTGGGCATGATGGGGTTTGGTCTGCTACTGGTTCAGAGATTCTTAACGCCTTCAAACAACAGGTAAAATGATATGAACACGGACAGCGTCTCCCGGCGCGGGGTCTTGGGCGCGGCTGGGGCCGCGGCCACAGCGTCAACACTTACAATAAGCAGTTCGGGGGCCAAAGGAAGTTCGATGTCGAAGAGTGTTCCAAAAGCTAAGCGCTTTAAGATGGCTACTATAGGCGTTCCCGACTTAGATGCCGTGGCACCATTGTACAAAGAGTGGTTGGGTTATGACACGGTGGCACGTGGCGACCTAGCTGCCAACCTAGCAGCGTCATGGGGAGCACCCAAATCAGCTGGCCGGCCCTATGTTTTAATGCAGCCAGAAAGCGGCGCAGATGTATTTATTAGAGCAGTCGAAATTGATCCTGTACCCAGCTACAAGGCCATGACAACCTGGGGCTGGAACGCGATTGAAATAATCGTCGACGATCCCGATGCCGTGTACGACAAACTAAAGAGTTCTCCTTTCACTCTTTTGGGAAAACCCGAAGGGTTAAGAAATTATCCGTCGATACGTGCGACACAGTTTAAAGGCGTTGCAGAAGATGTTCTTTATCTTACGGCCGAAACTGGAGACCGCTCTAATTCTCTACTGCCGCGACCAGGTGCTTTTATTGGGCGGATCTTCATTATGGTGGTCGCTGGGCCCAATATTCAGACATTACAGGATTTTTATGCCGACACTTTTGATATGGAGCGCGGGACAATCAACAATTCTCCCGTCGACCTAATTAATGAAGCGCAGGGTCTGCCCATGGGTAGCGAACGACCTCTGACAACTTTAAAACTTGCCCAGCATGGTAACTTATTTGAGTTAGATGGCTATGGCGATCACACGGGACCACGGCCATACACCGAGGGACAATTGCCCCCCGGTATCGCGATAACCAGTATCACTGTTGAAAACATAGATGCACTGCAACTAGAAACAATTGCCGAACCCATCCCCGCCTACGGAGGACGCACAGCCACTATCATTGGCCCGGCGGGAGAGTTGTTAGAATTAATTGAAGAAACCTCTTGAGATGTTCCTAGGGAGGAAAAAACATGACTAATGAAACAATTCCGCTACTCAAAAGACTGAAGATTAACACCGTCGCTGCCCCTGACATTGGGCTAGTAGAAAATTGGTATACTAAATGGTTGGGCTACAACGTCTGCGAACGCGGCGAGATCAGTGGCGATCTAGCTTCATCGTGGGGCACCCCAGCAATGGCAGGAAATCCTTACCTCTTAATGCAACCGGAAAGTGGTGTAGATGTATTTATGAGAGTGGTGGCTATTGACGAAGTGCCAGAATACAAGCCCATGACAACGCTAGGTTGGAATGCGTTTGAGCTTATCATCGACGACGTATACAAATTACATGGCAAACTAGTTAATAGCCCTTTCAAAATTATCGGCGAGCCCGCTCCTTTGGATGGTGAACTAAATTTCATTCATGCCATGCAGGTGCTCGGGCCTGCAGGCGAGGCAATCTACCTTACCTGCGATGTCACCCGCGAGCCTGATTCATTGTTGCCCCTCCCAGGGTCTTTCGTCGATCGCCCCTTCATTGTCATTCTGGCGGGCAATGGCGTTGACACAATGCAGACATATTATTGCGAGAAATTTCTCATGAAACGGGAAGAAGATATGAAAACCCCCATAGGGGTAATTGCAGATGCACAAAGCCTGCCAAAGGATCACATGTTCGACATGGGCTTTATGGGACTGAGCCAAGTAGGTAACTTCATAGAATACGACGGCTATGATGACACTTGCGGCCCCCGCCCCTGCCACAGCGGCCAACTACCGCCAGGGTGCTCTAGTGTTTCTTTCTCCGTAGACAGCCTAGAATCGATGGATCTGGATTATGTAGGCGAGGAAATCTCTGGCCCAGGCATGGCCTATGGTGGCGGGCGTTGTCGGACAGCTCGCGGCCCTGTGGGTGAACTTATTGAAATAATTGAAGGGCCGTAATGGATAAGAGATTATTGAGACGGACACACAATAAGTGAAAAAGGGAAAGAGTAATGAAATACGTTTTCGCAATATTGTCCGCACTTACCATTTGGAGCCCGTTAGACACTATGGCTGAAATAGAAATCAAGCGCTGGAACCCAAAGGGATTGGATCAGCCTGTCGGTTATTCGCAAGTGGTAACTATTGAGGGAAGCGGTAAAATGGTTTTGCTCGGCGGAAAGGCTGGGCTAAGACCAGACGGATATATTCCACCAACTCTTGCGGAGCAATCCAAACTAACCTGGGAAAATATCGACCTCGCCCTAAAAGCCGCCGGTGCTACCCGAGAGAATGTGGTTGAGATTCAAATTTTTATCGTGGATCTCGCCAATATTGATCCCGAGCCAGCTTATCAGGATGTGCGGAATTTCTTTCCGGAAGGGCATAAACCCGTATCTATGGTCATCGGTGTCAGTGCCTTGGCAATTCCCGAATTAAAACTAGAGATCAATGTTCGTGCAATTGTCGAGAATTAGGCACTATCTTCTCACGAGAGGACAATAAATGGAGCTCAACAATAAACAATCATTCCTGCGCGTGCTCATTAGAGCTACCGCAGTGGCACTCACACTATCCTCTGTATCTCACGCTGAAGAAGCTGAAATGGTAATCAGCCGCATAAAATACGTTACAATTGGAGCCCCTAGCGTCGATGCGGTAGAGCGGTTCTACACTACCTGGCTTGGTCATTCGGTTGTGGAAAAATCGAAAGTCAGTGAGATAATGGCCAAAAGTTGGGGTACGCCCGCTGCAGCGGGTCGGCCGTTTATATTAATGCAGCCCATGACAGGCGAAGATGTGCTTGTTCGCGCTGTCGAGATTGAAGCTGTGGGTGGCTACAAAGCTATGACCACTTGGGGTTGGAATTCCTTTGAAATCATCGTCAACGACCCCGATGACTTATATGAGCGCCTAGGAATATCAGATTTTCGGCATATTGGTGGGCCAGCGAACCTCGGTGGCGGCAATTCGTCAATCCGTGCAGTACAATATATCGGACCCGCAGAAGAGGTGCTTTATTTTAATAGCGAAACAGGGGATCGCTCAAAGTCAGCCCTGCCTGATCCAGGCGAAGATGTCGGCCGCACTAACATAGTTATTCTGGCAAGCAATAATGTAGATGAGACCATGGCATTTTATAGCGCTGCCTTTGGCCTGCCAAAGGGATTCTCATTCCCGACTCCAGTCGGCATTATTGCTAAGGCACAAGGTTTGCCTGAAGACCATTCCTTTACCATGGGCTTAGCCCGACTTCGTGAGCCCGGCAATGCCATTGAGTTCGATGGTTATCCTATAGCTACTGGCCCTCGGCCTCGGGTCGCGGGCCATCTACCACAAGGCAACGCGATCGTAACGTTCAACGTCAATAACCTGGATGCGGTGAACGCAGATTTTATTGCCCCACCCATCACCGAATATGGCGGCAAAAGATCTGCAGCATTCGTTGGGCCAGCTGGCGAGCTAGTGGAGCTGATTGAAGAAGTAAGATAACTATGAGCAGCTTTTCAAGAAAGGGGTTTCTAGAAATGGGGGGTGCGACTATCGCCACAACAGTGCTGTCTGGAACCGCAATTGCGCAGTCATCCAATGCACTTCTGAGCCGTATCAAGATGGCGACTATTGGCGCACCCGATCTTACGGCGCTCGAGAATGCCTATACAAAGGCATTGAATTATGTCGTCATAGAAAGGGGTAAGGTGAGCAAGGAGCTGGCGCAATCTTGGGGTGCGCCAAAAACATTCGGCCGCAACTTCATCGTTATGCAGTCAGACTCTAAAGACGATGTATATATTCGAGGCGTCGACATTGATCCCGTACCAAGCTACAGAGCTATATCTTCCTGGGGCTGGAATGCTATCGAGATAATTGTTGATGATGTCGATAGTCTGCATAAGACGATGCTTGAGTCACCATTCCGGCATATCGGCGGACCGGCCAATCTAGGAGGTAATAATGCGTCAATCCGTGCCGCCCAATATATTGGCCCGGCTGAGGACGTAATTTATCTAACCTGCGAAACTGGCGATCGGGAAAAGTCACCACTTCCTATTCCCCGCGGCAACGTAGATAGGCCCTTCATCATGATCCTTTCGGGGCCGGACATAGACAAAATGGAAAACTTCTATGCCAATAACTTTAACATGAAGGAAGGTGGATACCGTTTTGCTTCAAAGGGTGGGCTCATATCTAAAATGCAGGGTCGTTCGATGGACTATGAGTATAACCTGGGCCTCATCCGTTTGCGCGAACGTGGAAATAGCATCGAGCTTGATGAATACCCAACCGATATCGGTCCACGGCCACATCCGAAAGGACAATTACCCCCAGGCGTGGCTATGACATCTTTCAATGTCGACAATCTGGATGCAGTCAGTGTCGATTTTATTGCCGAACCAATCATCGAATATGGCGGGCGGCGTACAGCGACATTTGTTGGGCCAGTAGGCGAACTTACTGAACTCATTGAAGAGCCACGATAAAGTGTACTACAGCTGCTCAGCCGACGAAGGATAGCAGACAGCAGATCTTCAAATATGAATACTGCAGAACGATACGCAGAGGAAAAATAATCATGGCTGATACTGGCGCCCTAGTTCTCAAAGAGAATAGTGATGGCATCGTCACACTTACATTGAATAGACCCAAAGCTCGCAATGCTCTGTCACTAGCTCTGATGGAAGCCGCCCTAACTGAGTTGGATATCATTGCAGCCGAAAAGAATACTCGAGTCATAATATTAGCGGGTGCCGGCTCAGCCTATTGCGCCGGACACGACCTAAAAGAGCTTAGAGACAATCCAGACTCGGCTGCGACCCAGATAGTTTTCGATCGCTGCTCTGAATTGATGATGAAGCTAATCCGCATGCCCCAGCCCGTGATTGCTAAAGTGCATGGCATCGCAACGGCCGCAGGATGTCAGCTAGTCGCCACTGCAGACTTAGCCATAGCTAGCGAATCAGCCACTTTTGCCACCCCAGGAATTAACATAGGTTTGTTTTGTACTACACCCTCGGTTGCTATCAGTCGCACATTAAGCCGCAAGAAAGCTATGGAAATGTTGCTAACCGGCGAGCCAATGACCGCGGCAGCGGCAGCGGCCGCGGGCTTGGTCAATACAGTAGTGCCTGATCATGAATTAGACAAAACCGTCCATGCTCTTGCGCAATTAATCAAGTCAAAGCCTGGGCGAATTCTGTCCCTTGGCAAACAAGCATTTTACGAGCAGATCGAAAAACCCATGGCCGAAAGTTACACTTATGCAGGGGCCGTAATGACAAAGAATATGCTCGAAGACGAATGCACAGAGGGGATTTCAGCCTTTCTCGAAAAACGCACCCCGGACTGGTTAAGAGGATCTAGTCCGAGCTGATATTACACCCACAGATAAAAAGACAAAACCAGTCATAGCCGACAAGCCGCCAAAGGGTGCAAATATGCCTGGGCCTTCAAAGGACAGCGAGTATAAGGCGCCGGAAAAAAACAGAATGCCACAGCTGAATAAAATACCTGCGGCAAGAAGCAGCTTTTGAGATATGCCCTCCCCAACACGGTCATACAAAAGAGCGGCGAGAATGATGCACAACGCCATTTTCATTTGGAAGTCGCCGGCGTCATGGAACCAATCGATCGCCTGGCCCCCAGTTGGGGCAATGTTTTCGATGCCATGGGCGGCCAGGGAACTGGCAATCACAGCAACTAACCCGTTTAGACAAGCAAACACAATCAGATAAACCGAGGTTGAACTCATAGACATAGAGAAATAGCTCCTAAGGAATTTTGGGTGGATAGCAACGAGCTTACAACAGAGTTAGCTGCTTACCTTTTCTGTAGAGTCATCGCTTTTTCGAGCATTCTAAATCCATCCAGGAAATATTGCTCAGCCTCTGCTACGGGCCTCGGAGTAAGCTTGATATTCTTTAGAGGCTTCTCTTTAAAATCTAGGACAGTTCGCACTTCCTCTTCTGTGAAACCAGCTAGCTGCACCGCTTCGGTAGCAGCCGCTATTATATCAGCGCTTTTAATTAAGCGCTGTGTCTTAATTTTTAGTTCCGGCGGCAAGCCGAACCGAAGACGCACGGCCTGCATCAGCCGTGCCTCGACTTCTTTAAATACATTGCCAACCACAGATTTTAAAGGAGTGATGAGATCATGAGTAACATATTCCGATGCATCGTGTAGCTTTGCCGCCATCAACACCTCTGCATCAGCACGTGGCTGAAGACGACGCACAATATCCACCACCAGATCTGAATGCTGGGCAACACTCCAACCATG
The DNA here is from genome assembly GCA_045564915.1 of Rhodospirillaceae bacterium. Taxonomy (GTDB): domain Bacteria; phylum Pseudomonadota; class Alphaproteobacteria; order Rhodospirillales; family Rhodospirillaceae; genus JAQWRV01. The sequence continues at coordinate 106,419 of JBJLGL010000011.1, read as the reverse complement.
CTCACCTTTGGTTTGTCCGTTCCAGCGTGTGTTCCTAGCTAGCCCTAGAGCAATATCTTCAATTTCAATATCTAGGGGCGACGGATCAATCAAGTTTAGGCGGCGTCCAGACAGCATCCGTTGCCAGGTGCGGGGGGCATGCTTGTTTAGGTGCTGGGCGGTTTCCTCTTTCGCAGTACTCAACGAGTATCTCCCTTATGTTTAGGGGATAACATTAAACAGCCTAATTACGGTTGGATAGACGAATATATGGCCAATCACAAACCTACAGCTTATGCCGAGCCTGACTACCCTCTTTATAGATCATCTAGCGGTTGGAGAGAATATTAACTAACCTGAGCAATCAATCGTTGATCGGCTAGCGATAACCAAAAATAGAATTGTATCCAATAATTTCCCAAGAAGGGTTAAACATGGCTCAGACCGTTGTCATTGTTGGTGCGGGTGAGGCTGGAGGGCAAGCCGCTATTTCGTTGCGCCAAGGCGGGTTCATTGGTTCGATTACTATCATCGGCGATGAACCTTACGTGCCATATGAACGGCCAGCGCTATCAAAGCAGTTCCTAGCTAACAGCCTTGTAATGCACCGTATGTACCTGCGCCCGGCTGAATTCTATGACGACCATGATATCAGCCTTAAACTAAATTCAAGGGTGAATAAGGTTGTACCGGGTCAGGGCGTAATTTTATCAGATGGCTCATTCCTTGAGGGGGATACACTTATCCTCGCGACAGGCGGGTACCCAAGGAAACTAATGCTGGACGGCTCGGAGCTAAACGGCGTTCATTATCTGCGGACAATTGATGATGTCTTAGGTTTCCGCGATAGCCTTATGCAAGGCACAAAACTTGTTATCATTGGAGGAGGATATATCGGATTGGAAGTGGCTGCCGTAGCAACAAAAAGTGGATGCTCGGTCACCGTTATAGAAATGGAAAACCGTGTTCTCAGTCGAGTAGTCGCACCAGAAGTCTCAGCCTTCTATACGCGTGTTCATAAGGAAGAAGGTGTTAATATCAAAACTAATTCTAGAGTTACGGGCTTCACAGGGGTGGACAGTGTGGAATCCGTAGCCTTAGCAGATGGTAGCGAAGTACAAGCGGATTGTGTTATTATAGGTGTCGGTATTGTGCCAAATACAGAGTTAGCAGAAACCGCGGGCTTAAAAATCAACAATGGTATTGTTGTGGACGCTAATACGCGTACCTCAGTCGATGCGGTCTATGCGGCTGGGGATTGCACTAACCATCCCAATGCTCTGCTTGGTCGTCGTTTAAGGCTCGAATCAGTTCAAAACGCTCTCAGTCAGGGAAAGGCAGCGGCAAACAGCATTCTTTGTCGGGAGATTCCTTATGCAGAGATTCCATGGTTCTGGTCTGATCAATACGATATAAAACTGCAAATGGTAGGTATTAATGACCCGGGCGACCAGGTTGTGATACGAGGCGACCCGGCAACGCGTTCGTTTTCAGTTTGTTATATTCGGAAGGGAACGCTGGTAGCCATCAATACAATGAATAGGAGCAAAGACTTTTTACAAGGGAAGAAAGCTATCGCCAAAGCAATTCGTCCCGACCTCACTCTCCTTGCAGACTCCAATACGCCGCTCAAAGAGTTCCTATAAACAATTAGTTTGAACAAGTATTCTCGCCACAAAAGATCTTTGTTAATAGTGTGTGATTACCTTGAGATTGACACAATAGGAGTAGTAGAAAATGACGAGAGCGTTCTCACGTAGGATGTAAATGCGCGCGCCTGGTAAAGAGTAATGCGATTAGCTTCATAGCTTGCTAAGCGCTAATACAATAGCCTCTTCTATGCGAACGCTAAATGGTGAAAATACTCTTAGGTGCTATGCCTCCTAGTTCTTAACTACCGATTGAGAAAAGGATGCACATCCCAGAAAGCATAGAGAGAATGGGCAATTATGTTCAATAACTTGTTTACAGAATTTCAGAATCGTTTTCCAGAAAACCTATCTGCTCCTTTTATAACTACCCGAAATGGTAATATTGTCCGCTATAGTAACGTGGAGGAAATATCTTCGCGTTTTGCTTGCCTGATTAATGAATTAGGTGTCAAACCAGGTGACCGTGTTGCCGTGTACGTAGAGAAGTCACCCACAGCTTTACTCTTATATCTCGGTTGTCTTCGAGCGGGAGCAGTTTATGTGCCCCTCAACACTGCATATACTGGGGATGAACTAGGTTACTTCCTAGCAGACTCTTCTCCTAAACTTGTAGTCTGCGATCCTTCTTCCAGAAACAATTTCAGAGATCGTGTAGAAGCACAGGGCATATCTCATCTTCTTACCTTGGACTCGGCTGGAAGGGGTGGCTTGCAAGATCAAGCCAAAGCTTTTGCAGGAGAAAATTATGAGGCACACCCCTGCGGCTACGATAGCCTAGCAGCTATTCTCTATTCATCGGGTACTACCGGCCAGCCGAAAGGCACAATGATAAGTCATGGGGCTTTGGCAGAAAATGCTAATGATTTGCACAAGGCCTGGAAGCTGGGGATTGATGATGTCTTACTGCACGCGCTTCCTATTTTTCATACCCACGGCCTGTTTGTTGCTACCAATACAATGCTCATGAATGGTACCAGGATGATTCTGCATGATCGTTTCGATGCCGACGCCATAATTGAAGACCTTAGCAAGGTAACCCTCTTTATGGGAGTACCTACCTATTACCAGCGCCTTCTTTCAAATCCGGCGTTTTCTGAAGATGTCTGCCGCACAATTCGGCTTTTTATTTCGGGATCCGCACCACTATTACCTGAAACATTTGCTGCATTCACAAAACGGTCTGGGCATACAATTGTTGAGCGCTACGGTATGACTGAGGCTGGTATTATCACTAGCGCAGGGATTGATAAACCAAGGTGTAAAGGAACGGTTGGGTTGCCGCTTGACGGGATCACTCTGCGAATCGCCAATGATATGGACATACCTAGAGCGATCGGTGAAACAGGCGAAATACAAATCAAAGGAAAAAGCCTTTTTAGCGGGTACTGGAATCAACCAGAAAAAACTGCCAGTGAACATACCCACGACGGTTTTTTCCGCACGGGAGATGTTGGCTTTATTGAGCCCGATGGAGAACTCAAGATAGTCGGCAGGAGCAAAGATATGTTTATTTCTGGTGGCTTCAACGTTTTCCCAAAAGAAATTGAACAGATTATAAATACGATTGACGGAGTGGACGAAGCAACAGTGATCGGTCTACCTCATCCTGATTTTGGTGAAGCCGGGCTAGCCATTATCGTTAGCAATGGGGAAGCCATTGACGAAGATGCCGTCCACGCATCTCTCAAGAAGTCGTTAGCCAATTATAAATTACCAAAGATGATTGTGCAGATTGATGCGTTACCCCGTAATGCAATGGGAAAGGTGCAGAAGAATGTTCTACGCAAATCATATCGTTCGATTTGGGATTCATTCATAAGAAACCAGTAATGCCCGCCAAAGCTATTGGCTTTAATCACTAGCCTGGATTACTTCATTTAGGGCATCACTTCACGCATGGGAGGAAGTTCCGAACCTTCATCTACGATTGCAACTATCTTTCCACGTTCAAGGTCTTGCTCCAAGGCATCAAGCACATAGTGAGCTACATCCTGCCGGCATATAGCTAAGCCATTAGGCAAGGTGCCATCGTTAGTAGTAACATAACTTCGAGTTGGCTCGCGGTTGTGAAGCATTGGTACACGCAATACCGTTGCGCCTTGACATTCAGCAGAAACGAACGCCTCCATCTCAGCCATATCTTGGTAGTATTTGCGCCGCAACCAGAGATATATCTTACGCCGCACTCCCTTTCTCTTAACATTGCGTGCCGCGCCGAATGAAGAGATCGCAATTAACCGATCTTGGCCTAGCGCCGCCATTGCATCTATAACATTACGATGCGCGACGCTATTCAATGGGCGCTTATCTCTTAATTTTGTTGCACCAACAGATGTGACAATAGCATCAGCACCAGCGAGCGCATCCTTTACCTGGCCAGCATCAAAAGCGTCAGCCCTACGGACTTCTACTTTGGGATGAGAGAACGGCATTTTCTGAGGTGAGCGGCATATAGCTATCACCTCATGCCCACGCTGCAGAGCTTCTTTAATAATAACTGGACCTGTTTGGCCTGAGGCACCAAGAGCTGCAATTTTCATAACAATTCTTATGCTGTCTGATCAGCTAATTCTTGCTGGATCGATTCGCGGCACTACGTCATAGACCCAATCTTTTGGGCTAGTACGGCGCGCGGGTGATGGAATGACATGGTAACCGCCAAGTTTTTCAGCTCTCTCTAGAGCCTCGCGATCTATTTGCCATCCCATAGCACGGTGTTTGGCCAGAATCTTCCAGTATTCTTTTACCACCTTATCTTCAGGGTCAGTAAGAAGTGCCCTTGAATCAGGAATAGCTGGCAATACCTTGGGCAATTGAGCTTCCGCTATAAACTGATCTTCATGCAGGTTCTTAAGATTACGTCTAAGATGACCCTTATCGGCAAATGGCTTAGTCATAAAGTTGCGGCCGAACAGAAATCGCATGGTGGTACGGCGCTCATCTATAGGAGTAGACATATCCAAAGCAATAAACCGCATACCTGTTCCCGCCCCACCAATTTCCACATCAACTTTAAGTGTGAATCCAGACAAATAAAAATTGAGGCGAGAACGGACTTCTCTCTCTGCCGAACGTAATCGGCCCCACAAACCACTGGGCCGCTGGGTTCTTACTCGGATACCTGTTGAAAGGCTGGTAGCATCAATATACTCCACCTCATGCTCAGGAGGTCGACTGCCACCATTCCAAAGTTGCTGATGCACTATAGGTAGATGAGCGTAATCTATATTTGAGAACTTAGCCCAATGATAGTTAGCTGCCCATTCCTCTTCGTGCTCAAGCCATCGCCAACCGTCAGCATCGCACTCAGGAAAATCGGGGATAGGCGGGGCTTCTTTGGGTTCATCACCCAACAGCACCCAAACAATGCCATAGCGTTCTTGCACAGGATATGAGTCTACCCGCGCTCCCTTAGGAATGGTTGCTCCATCCCGGGCAGCTGGGATTTGGGTGCAACAACCATCGCCACCAAACCGCCAACCGTGCTGACAGCATGCCAACGTTCCATCACTATGATATACACCTTGATCAAGTGGGGCACCTCTATGGCAGCAGACATTAGAAAGACAATACACTTGACCGGCACTATCACGGAACAAGACAAAGTCGCGCCCGAGCATCTTGACGAGGTGTGGACTCGCTTTGATATTCTTTGAAAAGGCTGCAGTGTACCAAATATTAGTGTAGATGCTGTCTCTCCCTTTAAATGAGTTAAATTACTATTCTAAAACAACTCGCAAGTTAGTAAGAGGTTTGCATTGGCAGCGTTTCATCAGGACCCCATTCAGTCATAGAGCCATCATAAAGGGCTACATCTTCTCGGCCTAATAGTAGAAGTGCGAACGAGTCCGTTGTCGCCGAAATGCCCCCGCCGCAATAGGTTATTATGCGGTCAGCCGCCAAAGCCCCAATTTCATTGAACTTTTCCTTCATGACCTCAGCATCCACAAATGTATTGTCTACCTCGTCAATCAGCGCATAGGCATAAAGATTGACACTACCCTCAATGTGGCCCGGGCGCCCATAAGCTGGATTCATAGTCTCACCAGAAAATACTTCTGGTGTAAGCGCATTGATCAAACAGGTATTCTTACTTTGCACAGCAGCTAGCACTTCGTCCTTGCCAATGATCTGGCCAGGCCTTGTCAGCGGAGTGAATTTTGCAGCGGGAAAATCGGGTTGGGTAGCATCCGTTGGGCGTCCTTCTTCTAACCATTTTTCCCATGCACCATTAAGGACACGGCAATTATCAAAACCGAGAGCACGGAACATTAAGAACAGACGCGTGGCCCAGAAATTAGCACCGCGCGAATACAGTATCACACGATGCTCATTGCCAATCCCAGCTGCGCCCACTACGCGAGAAAATTGCTCTGCCGACGGCATCATAAACCTTAAGGTAGGATGAGGATCAGAAAGGTCGGTAAGAAGATCAAGAAAACAGGAGCCTGGAATGTGGGCCTTGTTGTAGTCATCCCGGCCCGAGTGGATTACATAGCCCCCGTCGGGCTTTGACTTCATTACGACATTACAGTCTACAACCCTCAGATCATCTGCCCCCAAATTGGCTTCCAGCTCGTCGGTCTCAATAAGCAGACCTGGATTTGAATACCCTTTATTAGCCATATTTCTAGCCCTCCTAAATTCATTTTTATACTAGCGATACTATGTGTTCTTAGGAATTTCCAGCTCTGGGTAATAGCGACTCATCATGCGACCAAAATGCGATACAAGATTACGGTGCTTGCGGGTTTCAATCACCAGCGGATTATCCCAGGGCTGACAAATTAGTTCTCCCACATAAGATGCCAACGTCGCGTCTAAAACTGTCGGCTGCTCGCCAAAGCCCCACTGCCGCTGACCAAGCCAGTGCGAAAGAGCTCTAACGTCATCGATAGCCAATTTCCAGATGGTTTCCGGTTTGTGACGGCCTATTCCATGACCATGAAGTTGGCTTCGGACAATGCGCTTTACTAGGGGTTTTATGACGCCGAATAAAAGTCCAGGCACTGGCAATATTTCCTTCATGTACGGTAACCATTGCTGCAAGCCATGAGGATCTAGCCAGCGGCCATAGACTATCGCCCAATAGAGATGCTCGTCCATCAAGCGCTGGAATGCGAGGCTTTCCGCACGCTCCATCAGGGTCAACTTGCCATCCACAGGATGGCCGGACCTTGCCTCCAAGGCAGCTATAATAAGCCCGCTGTCGGCCATCAATTTGCCATTTTCATCAATAATAAAAGGTCGTTTTCCTGATGGGGCCTTCATCTGGCGGTTTGAGGATACCGTGTACTCGAGACCAGCCATCCGTAAGTAGATTTCGAGCTTGAAGCAGAATGGACTCGGGTCAGGTACCCCCATCAGGGGACCAAAGTTGTATAAAGTAATGGCCATAAGACATCCTTTTCTGATGAGATAAAGCCATAGATAAAGTCTATTTCGACCTAAACAGCTGCTCACGCACTTGGGAGAAGTGTTATAATGAGTGATATAGCAATTGAGTCTATAGTGCACAGAGAAATGATGAAAAACGAAGCTAACATAATGGCGATCATTAGAGTATTTGCTATCCCCTTGATAGCAGTTGCAATAACTATATTTTCACCAGACCACGCTGTAGCTATTAGCGACCGTAAGATTGAAGACGCCCGGTTTGCTTGCACGTCCTTCATGAAAGGTGAGGGTGAGAAAAGTCGGCCCAAAGATATTGCCAGAGCACAGGTAGCACGCTTTTGGGTTGTTGGTTTTCTAACTGGCGCGTTTGAAGCCGAACAAGTACTTAAGTTCACAGATGAAACCGATGTTGTTGAAGGGGGTATTTTCGCCAAAATAAAAGAATTCTGTAGTAGTCGGGATAAAGTCTCCATTCACGCTGCAGCTGTTTATGCTGGCGAGACACCCTATCCGGTGCCGACTGTAACTAATTTAGATTTAAACCCCAGCGACTATTCCTGCGCAGCTTATTCAGACGGGCTGGACAGTAGGGGCAATAAGAAATCACGTGCTAAGGCCGCTGAGTTCTGGGCGTTCGCTTTCGTTCAAGGGACTATGACGGTGCGGTACCACCCACGAGTAGTAGTCGCAATTTCGGAAAAACGAAAAATTGTTCGCGCCCTCAAGCAAAGCTGTGCCCGTAACCCCACCCGTACTTTGCTTGATCAGACAGCAGAAATTGCCGGCAGAGTTCGTCCTGAATGGGATTCGGGCGATTGGGACTGATTAACCAGCACTGAGCGTCTTCGCCCTTTCCCGGAGAACAAACTTTTGGACTTTCCCGGTGGATGTTTTCGGCAAATCGTCGAACACTACCGTCTTAGGCACCTTAAATTTTGCCATATTCTCGCGACAGAAGTCGATAATTTCGGACTCTTTCGCAGATTGATCTGGTTTTAGCGCTACAAATGCGCAAGGTGTTTCACCCCAGTGATCGTCAGGCTTCGCCACGACTGCTGCCTCGAGAACAGCGGGATGTTTGTACAAGACACTTTCAACTTCAATCGTAGAAATATTTTCGCCGCCGGAAATGATAATGTCTTTGGAACGGTCTCTGATTTCTACATAACCATCAGAATGTTTTACAGCAAGATCACCGGAATGAAACCATCCCCCGCTGAAGGAGTCTTTGGTAGCTTTTGGGTTCTTAAGATAGCCCTTCATCACTACATTACCGCGGAACATAACTTCGCCGATAGTTTCACCATCTGCAGGAGTGGGTTTCATGGTCTCGGGATCCATTACATCGAGGCCTTCAACAACCGAATACCGCACACCCTGACGGGCTTTGAGTGCAGCTCGCTCGTCGGTGGGCAATTCATCCCATTCGCTGTGCCAAGAACACACTACACAGGGACCATATACTTCGGTCAGACCATACGTATGAGTGATTTCAACACCCATGCTTTCCATAGTGGCGATGATAGCAGGCGGTGGCGCTGCCCCAGCAGTCATAGCCTTGATACCCGCCGGCAACCCCTCCCGTAGTTTCGCTGGAGCGTTCACTAGCATATTGAGTACAGTCGGCGCGCCGCAGAAATGGGTCACACATTCCGACTTTATAACCTCGTAAATGGCCTTGGGATCAATCTTTCTTAGGCACACATGAGTGCCGTTTAGAGCCGTGATAGTCCACGGGAAACACCATCCATTGCAATGAAACATTGGCAGAGTCCAGAGGTAAACTGGATGAGGTGTCATACCCCAGGCCATCATGTTGCCAATGGCATTCATATAAGCTCCGCGGTGATGCGTAACAACGCCCTTGGGGTTTCCTGTTGTTCCCGAAGTGTAACTTAGCGCAATGGCCTGCCACTCATCTTCTATGGGAACGCCAGAAAAATCTGCGTCGCCAGTTTTCAAAAATGCTTCGTATGAAATCTCACCAATGGGCTCCTGCTTCGGAGCTAAGGAGTCATCAATATCAATAATGAAGATATCACGCATACTTTCTGCGATAGCGGCTTTAGCCACATCAGCCAGTTCTGGATCAACCAAAAGTACTGAGGCCTCTCCATGGTCAAGGATAAATGCGATAGCTGGTGCGTCGAGCCGGATGTTGATGGCGTTGAGCACTGCTCCCGTCATTGGTACGCCGTAATGGGCTTCAAAATGAGCTGGAATGTTAGGCGCTAGAATAGCTACCGTATCTCCTGGCTCAACCCCCTTCTTTATAAGTGCTGATGCTAAACGGCTACAACGCTCAAAGCACTCTAGATAGGTATACCGTAACGAACCATGGACTACAGCTGTACGGTCTGGGTAAACCTCAGCAGCCCGCTTGAGAAAAGAGATGGGACTGAGAGGCTCATGGTTTGCTGCTGTTTGCTCAAGATCAGTTTCAAATATACCCTTGACCATATTAATATCTTTCATTTTCTACTTTTTACTAACCAGACTTGACCAAATACCCCACAGACTGGCTCGTCTTGAACTATATGATTAGTCATGATTAGACCATAATTATGATGCCTCAGGCATCCACATGCTAGAACTTGTGCCATCACTTTTTTTTATGGACCGATTCAGCATAATTAATGGATTGGTAGCCAGGAGCATTTGGAAAAAGCGAGGCATATTATGCGTATGGAGAACACTTTGCATTTATATGGATCCATGATGTCACCCTTCGTAGCGCGCGTAGTATTAGTTGCTCAAAGTCTGGGTCTTGACCTCAAAGTGGAAAATATTCCCGGGGGAACAACGTCTTCACCAGAGTTTCTTGCAATTAACCCTATCGGTCGGATGCCAGCTCTTGTTCATGGCGAGTTATGGCTTGCCGAGGGCGAAGTGATCTGTAGTTATCTACGCAACCTTTATCCCAAGCAAGATAGTGAAAGAGATGATCCCGCCGTAGCCGCGAGAGGCCAATTGGTCGCGAGGATCGTCGATCTCTATTTGATGGCTTCTTATATTCCGTTGATTCCACTACGGCGTCAGGAAAATCCTGATACTAATTTAATCAAGAAACAGCTCAATGCCTTTAAGAGTGGGCTAGACACTCTAGAGTCAGTCCTGTCACCAGCTCCCTTTGCCCTGGGAGCAAACCTAGGGCATGCTGATTGCGCTCTTGCGCCAGCTATTGATTACCTGCGTATAATGATGCCTCACTTTGGCATTTCCGATCTTACCCATAGCTCCCCAAAAATATCTCAATGGTGGGCTTATGCCAGCGAACGGGAGCCCTTCCTAACTATTCTTGAGCAAGGACGTGCTAGTTTAAGAGTCTATCGCAAGGATCATGGCTTGCAGCCAATAGAAGGCCTCTAGCCGCTATGCACAGAGTGTGCAAGCTTAGCTCACCAACCATTCTAGGAGAGACTTATGGAACACACAACGATTCGTGGAAAAATTCGCTACACATCAAAAAAGAAAGAGATTCTCGATCAGGATCGTGGCGGTGAGACATACATTTATACAACGCACCAAGACGGCTCACGTATTATTAGGGCGCACTGTTCGATAGATGAAAACTCGCCTCGAGTACTACGAGATTCAGTTACTACCCTGGATAAGAACTGGACACCGCGTTATGGCTTTGTCCAGATCACTGTCGATGAAGACTTTGTTGGCTCTTCGTGGTTTCGGTTCACTGACTCTATCGCTGAATGCGAGGGCTTTACCGTCAAGGAGGGTCGTATTTCACAGAGTATGGAGTTAGATGTGCCACCGGCTATTTTCGGTACACACCCCATTCAAGCCGATGCTATGCATTGTAATATTTACCCCCTCGATAACGGCCCCGGTCAATATCGTGCACCAATGCATTTGATGTGTTCGTTTCATCACCGTGGCGCTGATGGCCCCTTTCTAATGATGAAACGTAATACGCTAGTCATTAATTACCTGGGCAAGGAAGAGGTTACTGTGGCAGCTGGGACTTTTGAGGCCCACCACTTCAGGTATGGTACGAATACTGATGATGAGTATATGGGTGCTGACATTCACCCGCCTTATCACTCGTGGACAACAACTGATGGTGACTATGTTATGCTCAAGGCATACACCACTGGTTACATGCAAACCTATTATGAGTTGGTCGAATACGAGAAACGCACCAACTACTTCTAGAAGAGGTTCCTCTGAAATGAAGAGCGAGACTGAAATCATAGATATTCGCGTAGAACTTCTGCGCTTACCCATACCACGGCCTATGCTGTCGGGTTCTGCTGGTGGTGCCGGCGCTAAACCCGTAACACATATCAGCATGCCAGTGATCTTTGTCACTACCGCAGGAGGGCTGCGCGGTATGGGCTATGCGTGGAATCACATGGGTGGCTCAGTGGCCACACGGACGGTATTAGAGCAGGACATAAAACCCATTCTCATAGGACAAGACGCACTTAACCATGGGCGTATTTGGCATCATATCGGCAAAAAGTTGCAAGCTGTTGGTCGGAGGGGTTTGGTGGTCCACGCACAAGCAGCAACAGATCTCGCGTTATGGGATATCAAGGGCAAGGCCGCAGGTTTACCGCTGCATAAGCTGCTTGGTGGCATGCGAGACTCTGCTCCAGTATATGGCTCTGATGGTGGTTGGCTAAACATGAGCCTAGAGGAAATGCTTGACGCCTTTCATGGCTATCTCGACGCTGGGATGATGGGCGTTAAAATGAAGGTTGGACATGATAACGTAGACACCGATATCGAGCGCGTCACGCAAGTTCGCAAAGCCCTGGGTGATAATGTGTGGCTAACCGTCGATGCAAACCAGATGTGGGATTATACTAGGTCTATTAAAGCAGGTAGGGCGTTTGAAGAATTGCAGATTGGGTGGTTTGAAGAACCGCTTAACTGCGAAGATATTGGCGGGCATTCTCGCTTAGCAGCGGACCTGGATATTCCCATAGCACTGGGTGAAACCCTGGGGTCTCGATTTGAATTCGACTCCTATTTAAAAGCCGACGCCGTTGACATCCTGCAGCCGGACATAGTCCGCGTGGGCGGTATTACGGAAATGCTAAAGGTGGTTACTTTAGCTGAGCTGGCAGGACGGCCATTGGCTCCACATCACATGATGGAATCCACTATCCAAGTGGTCTGCGGCGCAATGTCAGATGGACCGATCGAACATATGCCATGGATGGAAGTGGCATTTACAAAGCCTGCTGACATCATCAATGGTTGCATGCGACCACCCAAAGGAAACGGACTGGGTCTAGAGATCACAGATGAAACTATCGCGAAGTATCGTGTCGACTAAGGATCATTGGGCTTAGGAAACACATTCTTTCTTGATTGGCCAAGGGATGCCAAGCTCTCCCCGCAGAGACAACGGATCATCTTGCGATCTTTTACAGATATTAACATACGTTTCTCTTCGCTATCCTCCTTAAATTTTTCTTTATCTCCATCGTCTTTAGAGTGAAATTGAAACTGCTTTTTCATTAGCTCCAATACAGAGGCATCAGCACCAAAGCTAAGGCCGCGTGATAGAATTTCAGGAAAACGTTCCGCCCGAAGGTCGGAATAATTTAGGTATGATAATTGTGGTGTTGAAGAGTCGAGAACCACTTCAAAATAGCGTGCGTAGCATTTAGCGAGATATTCTTCATCCCTCATGCCCTCTGTGCTATCAATAGACATTCCCGTCAAGAATGCCGCCTCACGCGTGCCTTTGGCATGAAGTACAGCAGTAGTTTCGTTCATTACAGATGCAATCACTTCTACTGGATCACGGTAGAGGAACAAGGCCGGCACATCTGGGTAGGCAGCGGCAATAAAGTCAGCATAAAGAATGTTCCAACTAATAAATTTTACAAATGCTGTTCTCTGTTCAGGGCGGCGGGGGCGTGTCATTGCAAGCACCAAATTGCGGAACATTTTTAGCGCTTCAGGAGAAGAACGAATCGGTTTACGCCAGTCATCTGTGAGGTAGGCCCATAAGCCCCGCTGCAAAGGTCCGCCTTGCGTTATCACCACATGCGAAGGTGATCGCGCCAAAGCTTTAGCCACCAGAGTGGACCCGCATCGAGAAATATGAAAAACGAAACCGCTTGGTTTAATGCCTTGGTTAATCACCCGATCGTCTGTAAGAATTTTTATGTCGGTGTGAAACGCCTCGCGAATAACTTCCGCTTCAGCAAGGTGTTTCACTGTAAAAAGGAATTGCCATTCGCGAAAAGGATGATCGCCCAGATCTGCCCATAGCAGGCGACCACCCTTAGTATGATCGATGGCAACAGGTACTAGACCCTGCACCGAGGCGATGCGGTCCAAGGCCTCCTCGATTGAAAGATACCGGTTTGCTGCGTCAGGGATTAGGTCACCGACAACCTCATGGTCCGGCAAGGCATATATTGCCTGCATACGCTCTTTAGCCAGCGGCTGTGTTACCACGCAAAATCTCCCTTGCTCCGGACATCTCTACATTGCCCAACATCCATATAACCTTGCATTCACTCGCCTTCTGAGGCACCAAGCGTTCTACCATTGGGCGCTGGTTAGGGAAATCTCATTATGACTAAAACTAACTCAGAGTGTACGCCAACGGAGGCATTTGGTGCCTGGGTCGCCACAGCGCCTAATAATTGGCCTTATGACGCACTCCACTCTGCTAAGCGAGAATTCATTGATCTTGTTGGCGTTGCTGTCCCTGGCGCAATGGACGAATCCACGATGAAAACTATCGAAACGGTCATGGACTGGGGGGCAGGCCCCTGCACAGTGGTAGGCCAAGCTTTCACTATGGCTGCACCCTGGGCAGCTCTTATTAATGGGACAGCAGGGCACGCTCTGGATTTTGACGACAATTTTGATCCCCCTAAAGCACATGCCACCACCGTTCTAGCACCATCAATTTTGGCACTTGGCGAGCAGGAAAACTGCACGGGCCGAGCGTGCCTAGATGCCTACATCGTGGGCTTGCAGATCATGGGTAGGGTTGGTCAGGGAGTGAACCCACTTCATCGTAATCGCGGTTGGCACGCAACTGCAACGGTGGGTGCTATCGGTGCAGCAGCTGCATGTGCTCGATTACTAAAATTAGACTCACTGCGAGCTAGTTATGCAATATCCCTAGCCACTAGTATGGCGGCTGGGTTCATGTCCCAATTTGGCACTATGGCGAAACCAGTTCACGCCGGTCTTGCGGCTAAATCAGGCATTCTAGCAGCCTCTATGGCCAAAGGTGGTGTAACCGCAAGCCTCAATACGCTAGAAGGCAGTGACGGCATGAATCACTTGATGGTCGGCCCTGATTACGAACAGCAGCGGGATTCTCTGACCCATTTTGATCACGGTCAGAACCTTCGTTATAAGACCGAGAATGTTGGTGAGCCATTGCTAATTTTGGAGCATGCTTTTCGGGTTAAGCGCTTCCCCAATTGTGGTAGCGCTCACCGGGCAATGGATATCTTATTATTACTAAAGGAAGACCAGGATTTTAGGGAGAACGAGGTCGATAGGATAGTTGTTTATGCCCCCAAGGTGCATCTTAACAACCTCATGCACCACAATCCTAAAGATCCAATGGAAGCTAAATTTTCGCTCCAATATGGCTTAGCTTGTATACTGCATACAGGCAACTGCACCCTTAGCGATTTTACACCAGACGCCGTAAGGCGGCCCTCGATACGCTCCCTATTCGACAGGGTAGAGTTAATGCCTATCGATAAGCTGGAGGGCGAAGTATCTACATCGGTGGAGGTTCATTTGACTTCCGGAACCGTGCTTGAGAAGTCTCTAGACATGCCGCTGGGTAGCAAGCTAGCCCCTTTCAGTGATACACAATATTGGGACAAGTTCAATGCGTGTGTAAACGGACTACTAACACGTGCTCAATGTGAATCTTTGCGGGATGCACTCGATAGGCTGAATGAGTTAGAAAACATCCACGACCTGATGACACACCTGCGAACTCCGTTTGCCGAGATAGCTCAATGATGACTCAACAAACTTCGATTCAGCAGGTAACAGGCCTGGTGATGGCAGCTAGTAGAGCAGGCACACAGGACTCTGTTGCACAAATGCAGGGTAAGACACATAAGTGTTTGGTTGATATAGCCGGGCAAGTCATGCTGGAACGTGTGATTCGTGCTATGCTCGAGAGCAATTGTTTTAGTCGAGTTGCTATTTCCATCGAAAATGAGTCTGTTGTCCGTGATATTGCACAGATAAGTGTATGGCTAGATGAAGGACGGGTTATCGTTACACCGAGCCGGGGAAACTTGGCAGACAGCGTAATAGCAGCTGTCGATTCGCTAGATGACCCACTACCCCTGGTCATTACTACCGGCGATAATGCCTTACATACCCCCGGCCTCATGCGAGCTTTCGTTAGAGGATTTCTTGCCAATGACAAAGATATAGCGCTGGGCTTCACTTCGGAGAAAGTAGTTCAGAAACAATTTCCGAATGCTGGTCTAGCTTATCACCGCATTAAGGATGGTGGATGGTCAGCTTGTAATCTCTACGGAATACGCACAGAGGCTTCACTGATTTCTGCGCAGGTTTTTGCGGGCGGTGGCCAGTTCGGTAAACGCCATCTGCAGATTCTCAAAGCTTTCGGCTTGATGCCGTTTCTGCTGTACAAATTAAAGTGGGCAACGCTTGATGAAATTATTGCCCGCATAGGGAAAAATTTGGGTATCACCGCCTCTGTGATCAACCTGCCCTATCCATTCGGACCAATCGACGTAGACAATCCCGAATCTTTTGCCTTGTCGGAAGCTGAGCTACTGCGCCGTGGATAGACTTCTACAGTTATCTAAATGAGTTACTGTTGATATTACAGCCCTTATTTTGATCTACATATTTGCTGTTTCCTGGCCACAATTACGGTGTCGGGCTTCAGCAAAACAATCAATAGGAAGTAACGCTTGTAATTACTTGCACGGAATTACACCGCATTCTAAAGGTAATCCCCAAGCCTGACTTAGAACTGATGCGCGGGAAAAAGCCTTCGCCGCTCATCCTTCGTTTTGGTGCCACTCTAATCCCTGGGAGAGTTGATTAAGGCAAAAACATAGAAGAAATAGCAGAAAATGTGGCGCGCCCGAGAAGATTCGAACTCCTAACCTCCTGATCCGTAGTCAGGTGCTCTATCCAGTTGAGCTACGGGCGCCTCACCGCTGCCGGGAGCGGATGTCCTACTCAACCACCTGAGCCCTGTCCAGCGAAAATAAAATGCCTAATCGGTCGGGACCCTATCTTCTGGGCCACTTTAGGGCTTTGTCGAGGCTTAAAGTGGCCTTATGGGCTCAGATAAACTTACTTAAACTCCTATTAAATGCGGCTTGTTCCCTCACCAGTCTTTGCGTACAATCTGCCTTCGCATAGGTGGAAACCAATTTATGGTTCCGCGACAGTGTGTTGGGGGGGACCTATGCGAATAGGGCGCAGCCCTTCAGACTAAGGTGATAATGACGCGAGATGCTGATTTTTATTATGATCATCTCAACAAATTGGAAAAGCAGGTACAAGGCAGACTAAGGATGGATTTAATGGGGCTGTCCGCACGTCATATTTTGACGCTGGGTGCGATTTTAGGCTTGAGCGGGTGCTCATTTGCGACTGATGCCCTGTTTCCGATTTTCGGAGAGGAAGAGACTACTCAGGCAGTGCCTGGGCCTGTTTCAACGCCACCACCTAGTGGTTCGGCTTCCGAATTCAGACCAGCACCGATAGCAGCTTCACCATCAATGGGAATGACTGCTTTGAGCACCGGCACTTTCGTCAATCAGAAGGCTAGCCAGTTCACTGCAGAACTAAACCAGTTGCGCTCTACACTGAGTATGCGTAATGGCCAGTTCGAAAATATTCGCTCACAGACCGTGTCAAATGCTTCGGCTTATCACAGTATGGTTGGCAACATCAAAAGCCGTCTGCAAGTAGGTACTACACCTGGGAACCCTCAGCTGATGGGTCAGTGGCGCTCCTCCCAAGAGCAGCTAAACCGCATTGAAAGCGATGTCTCTAGCATGAACCAGCTTGCCGCTCAGGTTGCGGCAGATTCTGCTATGTCCTCCTATTTGCTAGACAGTGTCCTAGCAGCCTTCGGGCTTACTGGAGCCGTCGATGATGATCATCGTAGCCTGAGGGGTTTAGAGGATGAGGTCAATCAAACCACATTGACCATTCAGCGCCTTCTGGGGGAAATCAACACCGATATCGGTAGGCAGCAGCAGTTCATCGCTAATGAGCGGGAGAACCTCATGGACTTAGCTGGCGATATCAACAACGGACAACTCAACGTTTCTCAGGAGGCTGTATCTTCGGGCACCCAAATGGCATCAGCTGCAACTAGCGACTTTTCACAGCGGCGGCCATTAGTAGTGATTCGCTTTGACCGACAAGATGTAGCCTTTGAGCCCGCACTCTATCAAGCTGTGAGCCGCGCGCTCGAGCGCAGACCCGATGCTATCTTCGATTTGGTTGCAGTCAGTACTGAAAAAGGAAATGAGGGCTTGTCCTCTGGATTGGCGCGTCGCAATGCGGCACAAGTACTTGAATCTCTTTCGAGTATGGGATTGCCATCTGACCGCGTGATGCTCTCGGCTATGACAAGCCAGACTGCCCAATC
Source organism: Rhodospirillaceae bacterium (assembly GCA_045564915.1). GTDB lineage: Bacteria > Pseudomonadota > Alphaproteobacteria > Rhodospirillales > Rhodospirillaceae > JAQWRV01. Next base: position 88,770 of record JBJLGL010000011.1, on the reverse strand, counting down.
TTCAGAAGTGCACATCTACGTGCGATGAGTTGCTGGGTGGGTGTCTCACATCTTGGTGAGCACTAGAATTTGCAAAACCTTGCTTTGTGCTCGGCAAATGCGGCCTGCTCACTACCTAGGAATCTGGACATTATCAATTAAGCGCGTTTTTCCAAGTGTGGCTGCTACTAGCAGGCGACCCTCTACCCTAGACGATTGCAGTGGCTCTAATGTAGCAGACTCCCTGGCCTCAACGTAATCCACATCATTAAACCCCGCCTCAAGCAATACAGATTTAACTTGATCACACCGTGCCACAAGATCTGCTCCAGACGCTATATCTTCTGCCGCTGACATAAGCTCCCTATTGAGCAAGGGGGCAATCGCACGTTCTGATTCGCTCAGATACGCATTGCGCGACGACAGGGCAAGCCCATCATCTTCTCGCACAGTGGGAACACCCTGGACCTCGACAGGAATATCCAGATCAGCCACTAACCGCTTAATCAGAATTAGTTGCTGAAAGTCCTTCTCTCCGAACAATGCTATATCGGGGAGACACTGTAATAGAAGTTTGCTCACTACTGTCGCTACACCATTAAAATGACCAGGGCGATGGTCACCACACAAACCCTCACCAACGCCTGGAACGCTAACCTCGGTTAGAAAGCCCTTGGGGTACATCACCGACATATCGGGCATAAATAATAAATCTACGCCAGCGTCTCTCAGCAACACGTAATCAGCTTCCGGCTCGCGGGGATACATGTCGAAATCATCATTGGGCCCAAACTGTGTGGGGTTTACAAAAATAGAAACAGCCACCACATCAGCTAGCGCTTGAGCTCGCTTAACCAATGCCATATGACCCAGGTGAAGAGCGCCCATAGTTGGTACTAAGGCAATAGTTTTGAGCTCGGCGCGCCAGGAAAAAATTTGTCGACGGAGCGCCGGCACATCACGAACAATAACTAGAGAAAGTTCAGCCTCCACCATAAGAATGGTTACTTTTTGATAATGCCATAGCAGTGATTATCTGTCGGAAAAGTGCGCGATCGGACATCATCCGCATACTGACGCACGGCAGATGAAATTTCTTGGCCCAGGTCAGCGTATCGCTCTACAAAACGCGGCGTAAAATCTCTAAAAATTCCTAACAAGTCTTCTGCGACAAGGACCTGTCCGTCACACTTGGGCGAAGCACCTATGCCGATGGTAGGTATGGCAACCTGTTCTGTTATAGATCGAGCAATTGGTTCAATTGTGCTTTCTATAACGAGAGAAAACGCACCGGCATCAGCGACGGCCTTAGCATCAATAACGATTTCATTAGCTCCTTCTTTTGTGCGGCCACGAGAACGATAGCCGCCATAAATGTTAACGGATTGAGGGGTCATGCCAACATGGCCCATTACGGGAATGCCCCGCGTTACCAAGAAACTAATGGTCTCGGCCATTTCAGTACCGCCCTCTAATTTAACAGCCGCGCAGCCAGTCTCTGCCATTACCCTGGCCGCGGAGTCGAAGGCCTGCTCCTTCGACCCTTGATAGGAGCCAAAGGGTAGATCAACTACAACGCAAGCGTGGGTGGACCCGCGCACTACCGCAGCACCATGGTTAATCATCATTTCTAAGTTTACTGCCAATGTTGAGGGCAAGCCATAGATTACCATTCCTAGAGAATCCCCAACCAACAGAAGGTCTACGTGCTCGTCCATCAAGGTGGCCATTGGGGTGGAGTATGCTGTGATACAAACTACGGGCATCTCACCTTTGCGACTGAGAATATCCCTAACAGTTAATCGTTTTGTTTTAGCTGGCGAAGTCATACTCATGACCGAGCTTCCTATTTTGCCTTACACAAAATTCAACGGTGATGCGGGGTTTAGACCATTTAGTCTTTTGATGGTAGAGCAACAATTGAACGTTAGGTCTCCAGCCGCACGGGAAAAACACCTGGACCAACATATCCTAAGTTTCGCTGCGAAGCGATTCTCACTGTATTGGCAAAGCTAAGCCGCCCAAACTGACTGTTCCCAACAAAAAAGCATGGCCCAATTTTTCACCTCGATAATCCTGAGGCCTGCAAAAGCACCGAAAAATTGATAAAGTAATGGTTTAGGGCTCAATGTTGAACACAATGTCGGCACCATGGGCGCTATAAACAGTATATTCACCCGAACAGCGACAAGAAGCGAACCAACGCCCGGGTAGGGGCACTAAATAGCTTGGGTGAAAAATACATGCCCGCCGCACGTTTAGAGACCTCGCCAAAAGTAGGATAAGGCATGATCATGGTAGCGATTGCACCAATTTTTAGTTTCTGCGATAGGGCTAGAATCCAAACCTGAATCAGCTCGTCGGCCTTGGGTCCAGAAATACCGCAACCGAGGATCCGCCCATTTTTTGCAATGACCGCCTTAATCAAACCGTGGGTCTGGCGTTCTGCCTGAGCTCGGTCGTTCTCATCAAGAGACAAAGAAACAACATGTATACCATTGCCATATTTCTCGCGCGCCTGGGATTCTGTCAAACCAACCTGAGCTAGGCCGGGATCTGTATACGTTACCCGTGGCACCGCGGAATGATCCGTTTTAGTCGGCAACCGGAATAAAGCACTTCGAATAACTATGCCGGCATGATAACCGGCAACGTGGGTGAACTGGGGCCCGCCGGTACAATCGCCAATGGCATATACCCTGCGGTTTGAGGTGCGCAGAAAAGCGTCAACATCAATGCCTTTGGCTGAGCATTTAATTGTTGCAGCTTCAAGGCAGAGATCTTCTACTCTGGCCCTGCGGCCAACAGCGACTAATAGATGAGACCCCTCTATAATTTCTGTAGTCCCTCCTCGCTCAATACTTATGGCAATCCCAAAAGCTTTTTTTTCCGTACGCAAGACCCTTGCCCCTTCAATAATAGTAACGCCTTGGCAAGTTAAGGAGGCACGCACAACAGCTACAAGATCTGGATCTTCTTTATTTAAGATAGAAAAGGCCTCAATGATTGTAACCTGACAACCTAGGTTTCGATATGCCTGAGCGAGTTCACAGCCCATTGGCCCACCACCAATCACAATTAGATGATATGGCTCTTCAGTCAGATCGAACACCGAGGCATTCGTTAGATAGGGAGTATCCGTCAAACCGTCTATCTGGGGCACCACAGGACTAGAACCTGTCGCGACAACAAACCGCCTTGCACGGACAGTCTGACCGTTAACTAGCACCTCTCGTTTGGAGATAAACGCGGCGGTACCGTGAATAACTTTAACGCCGAGGCCTTCAAAACGCTCTACTGAATCATGAGGAGCAATACCGGCAATCACCTCGGAAATATGATTATGAACTGCCTGAAAATCGACCGTAGGTATTTGACTTTTGATGCCAAACGGGTATGTGGATTTAGGCAAGCTGGCACATTTGCCTGCAGCTAACAGGGCTTTGGATGGGATGCAGCCTGTATTAAGGCAATCACCCCCCATTTTATCCTGCTCGATAAGCACTACAGATGCGCCCATTTGGGCTGCTCCTGCGGCTACAGCTAAACCACCTGATCCAGCACCGATAATACACAGATCAGGCTTTAGAGCATTATTCATCGTTCGCGGCCCAAAAACGCCTATAAGCGACAGGAATAAGAGCCAACATGCCAAGACCTAGTAAAGGCCCAATTATGTTTGGCTGGTAGATGATAGAGCCTGGGTCAATATCTAGATCGGTGTCAAAGACACCACCCAAGCCGCTACCTATCCAAGCATACACAAAAGTGCCAGGGACAATGCCAAGCGCAGTACCAGCAACGTAGACCCTGAGAGATACATTTAGAAATGCAGGCGCTATGTTAACTAGAAAAAACGGAAATAATGGAACGAGTCGTAAGACCAGCATATAGTTGAAGGCATTCTTTTGAAACCCGCTACGCATACGTTCGATTGCACCACCAGCTTTCTGACGGAAACGATTACCCAAGACATATCGTGCCAGCAAAAAGACCAGCGTAGCGCCAGTGCTTGCAGCAATTACAATGTAAAGTGTCGCAGGCCCTACTGAAAAGAGAAACCCACCGGCGAGGGAAAGCCAAACAGCCCCAGGAATCGATAAAGTGACTATAATTATATAAGCTGCGATGAAAACAGTTACACCTGTTAGATAATTGCGCGAAACGAAGTCTACTAATACCTCTCGATTGTCTCGCAATGCATTCAGAGAAAGGTGATCCTGTATTCCTGTTGAAAGTACAACACCAATCAGCGTCCCAAGCAGAAGCAACACCGTAATCCGCTTCCAGATTGGTGTTTTGGTAGCTAGAACAAAATTGGAAGCGGCTGGATCTTTATCAGTAGATGTCATGAGGCGAGCTAATACTTCTTTAAAAAAATAAACCAGGAAAAAGCAAGCAGCCCCTCTAGAGAAAGGACCCGAAGAGGGTCGATAACATCTTCAGCCAAGGTGCTGATATTGACTTTTTAGTGAGCATAAGAGGTAAACTGGCAGAAGACAGGCATAATCTGACCCTGTTTCTCAAGATTCAACCTTTTGGGCGCATTGACACTGATACAGCCCCCCGGTATACCCCCCCGGCTAGTGTAACAGCCTGCTAGACTGGCCGGCGGGATGAAGTTTTTAGTGCTATAACGGAGATTCCTCGTGAAACAGACGTTTCAACCCAGCAGATTGGTACGTAAACGTCGCCATGGGTTCCGTGCCCGCATGGCTACCAAAGCCGGGCGTAAGGTGCTCGCCAGCCGCCGTGCCAGAGGCCGCAAGCGTCTTTCTGCCTAATTATTGACCCCTGACTGAGGACCCGCACTAATGGGACGCCTCCTGCGCCGTATTAAGCGTCGTGCTGATTTCTTGCGCCTAAACGCCACAGCAAGAAAGTGGGTGGGACGCGGCTTTGTGCTACAAGCTTGCCCCCGTTTAGATCAAAGCACTAAAACACGGGTCGGATTCACAGTTAGCCGGAAGGTCGGAGGTGCGGTGGTTCGCAACCGGGCTAAACGGAGATTGCGTGCATTAGCAGATCGCGTTGTCACTGACATGGAAACCCCAGCTGCGGATTACGTCCTCATTGGTCGGAGAGAAACTGTTACAGTGCCATTCTCCGAAATGGAACAAGAGCTTCGTCTTGCTCTGCAAAAGTTGAATAAAACTGCCGGTAAGAAGGATACCCCATCGTGACCGTAAAGACCCAGTCCACAGGCCAACGCATCACTGTTGTAGCTATTGGAGTATACCAGGTCCTAATCTCGCCCTTGTTAGGGCAGCGCTGCCGGTACCACCCCACCTGCTCCAGGTACACAGCCGCGGCAGTTGTCGAGCACGGGATATTAATAGGCGGCTGGATGGGACTGAAACGCCTGCTCCGTTGCCACCCCTGGGCTAGCGGGGGGACAGACCCTGTAATTCTGGGGAAAAATTCGTCTTCATTCAGTACAGAAGCAAAGCTTGAACGATGACCGACCAGAGGAACATGTTTCTAGCCATCGTTATATCAATGGCTATTTTGTTTGGGTGGGATTATTTTTTTTCGCCTCCGCCTCCGCAGTCAGTTCCGACTGAGAACACTCAGCCAGAGGGAATGGCTTCAGACCCTTTCGTGCCGGTGGTTCCGAGTATTGATACTCCGGCTAACCCTTTATTGGCCGATCGGGGGGGGGCTATTTCTGACTTACCCCGTGCGCCGATTGAAACACCTAGTATACGTGGTTCAATCCCTCTGCAGGGCTTGCGGTTTGACGATATCACCTTGATTCGATACCGAGAGACAACTAACCCCGAAAGCTCAGAGATCGCATTACTATCGCCGGAGGGAGCGCCCAAACCTTACTATGCAGAATTGAGATGGCTGAGTACAGACACAGCTTTGAAGTTGCCTAACCCAAATACAGTTTGGTCGGCCGGTGATACAAACCCCTTACTGACGCCTGATAACCCGCTGGTGCTAACCTGGGACAACGGCGAGGGATTGATATTTCAGCGCACCATAACAATCGATGAAGACTATATGTTCACTGTGTATGACGAGGTGAGCAACAACACCATAGATGCTGTGTCCCTGTTTCCATATGGCATGATTGCTCGCATCGACACACCAGAGGTGCTCGGATTCTTCATTCTACACGAAGGGCCGCTTGGAGTTTTTGATGAAACGCTTAAGGAAGTTGACTACGATGACATTCAAGACAATGGGCTAGACACCGTCACTTCGACTGGCGGTTGGATTGGTATTACAGATAAATACTGGCTCTCTGTGCTGGCCCACGAGCAAGACAAGAATATTGAGGCCCGTTTTGTACACAGCACTTATGAAGGTCGGGACCGTTACCAAACGGATTTTCGCGCGATAGACCCAGTTACCATTGGACCCGGCGCAACAGCAGGTACAAGAACTTATCTATTCTCAGGGGCTAAGGAAGTTCAGCTTCTTGACGGCTATACAGAGGCTCTTGGTATCAAGAGATTTGACTTGGCGATTGATTTTGGCTGGTTTTATTTCCTAACCAAGCCCTTCTTTTACGCCTTAATTTGGCTCGCAGGCACGTTAGGCAACTTCGGCTTAGCCATCTTAGGTCTTACAATTGGATTGCGCCTATTATTGTATCCTCTCGCAGACAAGCAGTTTCGGGCCATGACAAAGCTAAAGAAACTGCAGCCTGAAATGAAAAAGCTACAAGAGCGTCATTCTGATGACCGTACCCGAATGAATCAAGAATTAATGGAGTTGTATAAAAGAGAGAAAGCCAATCCCGCAGCAGGTTGCCTACCCATTCTCGTTCAGATTCCTATTTTCTTTGCCCTTTATAAGGTCCTATTTGTTACAATCGAAATGCGGCATGAGCCCTTCTATGGCTGGATTGGAGACCTTTCAGCCCCTGACCCAACAAGCGTATTTAACCTATTTGGCTTAATACCTTTCGACGTACCATCATTCCTTGCTATAGGTGCGTGGCCCATCATCATGGGAATAACAATGTGGCTTCAGCAGAAACTTAACCCAGCACCAACAGATCCAATGCAGGCGAAGATCATGAGTTTTCTTCCAATCATTTTCACATTTCTCTTAGCCACCTTCCCGGCAGGCTTAGTCATCTATTGGGCTTGGAGCAATGCACTCGGCATTCTTCAACAGTGGCTGATCATGCGAAAAGCTGGAGTCAAGGCCTAAAGCCTGAGCCATGCCGATGGGCCATGAAAGTCTCTTTGAACCGAAAGAACTCGAAGATGGATACAAGTTATTCAGAGGTGAATGCACGTTCCTCTTGGGGGCTGCCGCGTTATCGCAGGTGCCAGAAAGCGGGCTGCCTGAAATCGCATTTGCCGGCCGATCCAATGTGGGAAAATCAAGTTTAGTGAACGCCCTAACGGGACGAAAGACTCTCGCAAGAACATCAGACACGCCAGGGCGCACACAACAGCTTAATTTCTTTAATATTGGTGGCCGCCTAATCATGGCGGATCTACCCGGTTATGGTTATGCTCGCGCACCCAAAGGGGAAATTGAATCATGGACCAGACTAGTCAAGGCCTACCTGATGGGCCGTCCTCAGTTGCGTCGGGCCTGCATGCTAGTCGACAGCCGTCATGGCCTAAAAAATAATGATCGCGAAGTGATGAAAGAACTCGACGCAGCAGCGGTAAGCTATCAAATTATCATGACTAAAGCAGACAAGGTCAAAGAGGGGGCACTAAATAGAACTATTGAATCTGTGCAAGAAGAATCAAATAAACATGCTGCGGCTTATCCAAAGCTTTTAGTTACAAGCGCTGTAAAAGGAACAGGTCTTGCCGAAGTTCGGGCGGCCCTGTCACAATTAGCCGCGCCAGGATAAGGCGGGCAAGTAGAAGAACAGTTAAGGAATGCCTAGGGGAAAGATAGGGATCTCATGTCAAATATTAAAGATCATGAAGAATGGCTTGAGAAAGCCGGCATACTTGCAGATGCTCTGCCATACATGCGGGCCTTTGCTGGAAAAACAGTAGTAATCAAGTATGGCGGGCATGCTATGGGCGATGACTTATTAGCAAGAGATTTTGCCTCTGATATTGTACTTTTAAAACAAGTAGGTATTAACCCAGTCGTTGTCCATGGTGGCGGCCCACAAATCGGTGAGATGCTTGCCCGGCTTAAGATTCAAAGCTCATTTGTTGACGGGCTAAGGGTAACCGACGCAGAAACTGTCGATATTGTAGAGATGGTTCTGTGCGGGTCCATCAACAAACAAATAGTTACGGCTATTAACAGCGCTGGTGGGTTTGCAGTGGGGCTGTCTGGCAAAGATGGCAATCTTATCAAAGCCCGCAAGTTAAGGCGGTCTAAGAAAGACCCCGGATCAAATATCGAGAAAATTCTTGACCTAGGCTTTGTCGGAGAGCCTGCAGAAATAAACCCTCACATACTGGGAACCTTTAAAGAGTCTGATACAATCCCGGTTATAGCCCCCATTGGAGTAGGTAATTCGGGTGAAACTTTTAATATCAATGCTGATACCTCTGCTGGTGCTATTGCAGCGGCAATGAATGCTTGTCGGCTTCTTATGCTAACGGACGTCGCCGGAGTTCTGAGTGATACTGGACAGTTGATGCCTGAAATGACAGTAGAACGAGCCCGGACCCTTATACAAGCTGGGACTATATCCGGTGGTATGATCCCTAAAGTTGAGACCTGCATCAAAGCAGTTGAACATAGTGTTGAGGCAGCAGTCATCCTGGATGGACGCGTGCCACATGCCGTTCTGCTAGAACTCTTTACGCCGCATGGAGCCGGCACATTAATTAGGTAGGCCCGCATGGCTATAGCTGATCAAGTACACCCCCTAAATATGTCGCAGTTTGATACCTGGGTCTTCGACCTAGATAACACCCTATATCCAGCATCTTCCAATCTATTTTCGCAAATTGACAGACGTATGAAGACCTTCATTTCAGAATTATTGGATCTCGACCTTGACACGTCATTTAAGCTGCAGAAAAAATACTACCGTGAGCACGGTACAACCCTTCGCGGATTAATGTTGAATCATGATGTGGATCCGGATGCTTTTCTGGATTTTGTCCATGATATTGATCACACCGTCTTGAGTCCCGACCCTATTCTTGGACGTGCTCTCGATGGCCTACCGGGTCAACGATTGGTTTACACCAATGGCTCGGCTAGTCACGCCACGAGTGTGCTTGAAGCACTTGATATAATAGATAGATTTGAAGAAATTTTTGATATTCGGGCTGGAAACTATGTGCCCAAGCCCAGCCCATCTTCGTACCAGCAATTCTTGCAAAGGTATTCGTTTGATCCAAACAGGGCAATTATGTTTGAAGACTCAGCAATAAACCTAGAACCAGCAGCGGACATGGGCATGGTCACCGTACTGGTAACTGACAAGAGCATACCCAATCCTGGCCCTAATTTGAAACACTGTCACTTTATCACTGAAGATCTTAAGGGCTGGTTGGCGATGCAGCCTCGATAAAACAAAATGGCGCCGTTGAGCAACAGGCATTCGCCATAATAGTTAGTTCGAAACCGCGGATCGTTCATTAGTATTGGTGGTTGGAGCCGTTGACTAAGCCATGCTGCCAGCTATGTTCAGCGAACTTGCCGCAACACTATGCGGCCGTAGCTATCCATTAGGAGTTGAGAACCCTATGAATATGATTGCGTTACAAGATCGAGTTGAGAACGTTTGGGAAGAGCGGGACAATATCACGCCGGCTACAATCGGAGAGCAGCGTACCGCCATAGAAGATTGCTTGTCCTTGCTAGACTCAGGCTCTTTGCGCGTAGCAGAAAAGACCGATGGGGTATGGTCGGTAAATGAATGGTGTAAAAAAGCTGTTCTCTTGAGTTTTCGACTCAACAACATGAGTATTCAGAGTGGCGGCCCAGCTAATGCAGCTTGGTGGGATAAAGTTCCATCCAAGTTTGAAGGTTGGACTGAAACAGAATTCAGCGAATCTGGCTTTAGAGCAGTTCCAAACAGCATAGTTCGTCATTCAGCCTATATTGCACCAGGCGTAGTGCTGATGCCTAGTTTTGTCAATTTAGGAGCATACGTAGACGAAGATGTTATGGTAGATACTTGGGCAACAGTTGGTAGCTGCGCGCAGATAGGTAAGAAAGTACACCTTTCTGGTGGCGCAGGAATTGGTGGGGTTCTGGAACCTCTACAAGCTAGTCCGGTAATAATCGAGGATAACTGTTTTATTGGTGCGCGGTCAGAAGTTGTTGAGGGAGTAATAGTTGAGGAAGGCTCTGTTCTTTCAATGGGTGTTTTCATCGGCTCTTCAACCAAAATTATTGACCGTGAAACAGGCGACATTTTTTTGGGTAGGGTGCCTGCTTATTCTGTCGTAGTCCCCGGCACCCTGCCTGGGAAACCCTTGCCTGATGGCTCGCCAGGACCAAGCCTATATTGTGCCGTAATTGTTAAGCGTGTTGATGCCAAAACGCGGTCCAAGGTATCAATCAATGAGCTCTTAAGAACGTGAAACAGTACAGTGCAGATGGTCAGGGGGCCCAAGCCCTACATGACCCCCTACCCTTAGCCCGGGACCTGATCCGGTGTGCTAGCGTCACCTCTGAAGATGCTGGGGCATTAGGCGTCCTAGAAGATGCATTAACTCAACTCGGCTTTACCTGTCATCGCCTGAGATTCGAGGAGACAGGAACAGACGCAGTAGAAAACTTATATGCCCGCCTTGGAAATACCCGCCCAAATTTTTGCTTTGCGGGCCATACTGATGTTGTACCAGTAGGTAACGGTTGGACTGTAGATCCATTTGGTGCAGATGTGCAGGACGGAGTATTATTTGGCAGAGGTGCATCCGATATGAAAGGCGCTATTGCATGTTTCGTAGCAGCTATAGCACGACATCTTCACAAACATAAAACCTTCCGGGGTAGCATCAGCCTGTTAATCACAGGGGATGAAGAAGGCCCAGCTATCAATGGCACTAAGAAAGTGCTCGATTGGCTGACAGATCAAGGAGAAAAATTGGATGCGTGCCTTGTCGGCGAGCCCACAAATCCGAATCGTTTAGGTGACATGATCAAAATAGGCCGCCGCGGGAGCCTTAACGGCAACCTGACTGTGTTCGGCACACAAGGCCATGTTGCCTACCCACACCTCGCGAACAACCCTATCACAACGCTTATGCATATGCTTTCGTCTATTACAAAATTAACCCTAGATGAAGGCTCAGAGACCTTCCAACCATCTAAGCTGACTGTGACCTCTGTTGATGTAGGAAACAAATCAACCAATGTTATTCCTGCAGAGGCTCGAGCAGCTTTCAACGTTCGGTTTAATAATCTGCATACCGGGGAGAGTTTGTCTAATTGGCTAAATAAAACCTTGGCAGATGCAGCAGGCGATACGCCATTTGAACTCGATTATAGCATAAGCGGCGAGTCCTTCGTCACTCCACCAGGGATACTTAGCACATTAGTTTCTGATGCCGTGAAAAACGTTACAGGCCAAACACCTGAGCTATCAACTACTGGTGGCACGTCTGATGCTCGTTTCATTCAAACAGCTTGTCCGGTTTGTGAATTCGGTATGGTCGGACTTACGATGCATAAAGCAGACGAGCAAGTTTCTATCGCTGACCTGGAAAGTCTGACGAGAATCTACGAAGGCGTAATTGGTGGCTTTCTCGCTGCATGATTGACCCAGGCGAGGCTGCGGCAGCACTCTATGGTATCTGGCGAATTATTCGATGCGATGAAAAAGCTGTTACCTATTACAAATCTTCGGTGAGCGGATTCTGGAATTCCTTCACTGCAGCCTTTGTTCTTGCACCTCTTCAAGCGCTTTACCATGTCACCGTTTATCTTGCGTCAGATGCTACCCCAAGCTTAATGCGCTTGGTAATAATTGAAAGCCTGGAGTACGCCATCCTTTGGCTGTTATTTCCTTTGGTTATGTTTCATGTGACTCAGCTGATTGGCCGCGAAAAATTCTTTCTTAGATATATAGTCGCATATAATTGGTTCCAACTGGGTATCGGCCTAGTCATTATGCCATGGGTTATTCTGGCGGGATTCAACCTAATCCCTTCGTCAATTGCTGACTTCGCAAGCACAATATCCTTTGTCGCCTACACCTTCTACGCTGCCTTTCTAGCTCGCATTGGTCTGAACTTGACGGTCGGAACGGCAATTGGCATCGTACTCATAGATCTCCTAGTCACGCTTCTTGTTGCGCAAATCACTTCTAGCTTGGTCTAAAAACAATGCCCTAAAATGAGAATCTGCTTGAGTCATTGTGGATAGATTACACTGATGAGATACAAGCCCGAGGGCGGTGCTGTTGGACCGCCAGCCTTTCTATCCTTGGCTTCTAATGCGTGTGCCATATCGTCTACAGTCCATTTGCCATCCCCAACCAAAACTAATGTTCCCACAATATTGCGAACCTGGTGATGTAGAAATGATTTAGCTCTGACCCATATCTCAATCATATCGCCTTCGCTTTCGACACGGATTTCATCCAATGTCTTGATGGGAGACTTAGCCTGGCATTCTGTCGCACGAAAGGTTGTAAAGTCGTGTTTACCAATTAAGATCTGCCCCGCACGAGTCATTGCATTAACATCTAGCATCCTCGCCAACCACCATGCCCTATTAACTTCTATCGCTAGAGGCGCGCGGCGTACTGACAATCGATACAGGTAAAGCCGTTCAAGCGCTGAAAACCGGGCATGAAAATTCTCGCCAACAAGCTCAGCCTTAAGAATAGCTATAGGCAGCGGGCGAAGATGGGCGTTAAGCGCATCGCGCACTTTCTCACCCATATCATTGCGTGGAAGATCCACATGAGCTACCTGTCCTTTGGCGTGAACACCCGCATCTGTCCGGCCAGCACCATGAACAACAATATCTGTCTGACAATAGGCAACGGCGGCTTTCTCAATAGCCTCCTGAACTGAGGGACCGTTGGCCTGTCTCTGCCAACCTACAAAATCTGTTCCGTCATATTCAATTGTAAGCTTGAAACGTGGCATACAATTAGCGCAATCCGGCCGCCGCTAGCCATTCTTCACCCAAGATAGCCCAACGCTCGTGGTCACGCCAGATTCCATCGATTTTTAGAAACTTTGGTGAAAACCCTTCTTTGCGGAAACCGAGCTTACGAACCACCGCGATCGATGCGGCGTTTGCAGGTTGTATGTTAGCCTCAAGCCGATTTAAATCTAGCGTTGTAAATGCCTGATCCATAACCAGGGCAAGCCCTTCCGTCATATAGCCATTACCAGCCATGTTCATGTCTGCGTAATAGCCAAGAGATCCGGAACGGAAACCGCCCATCATCACATCATTGATATTAACCACACCAACAAGGCAATCATCTTCATTAAGACCGATAAAATATCCATAGGCCCGACCATTAGTGACACGGTTAATATAGGACTTAAACCGCCGCGCATCCGTTGCCGGATATACCCATGGCTGATGGTATATTGCGCTTGAATTTGTCATATGAAGAAAGTCTGCAGCAACTTCACGGGTTGCTGAAAAGATGTAAACAGAACTGCCTCTGGCTATAGGTTTGCGGCGGCGTCCGAACATAGACTATTCCTTGAGTAAAATAATTCTTGTCTAGCCGACACGGCTACCTGGACGTAATTCGAACCCACGCAAGAAAGAGGCCGTATCGGTTGGTGACTTACCCGCACGTTGTAGCGTGAGTGGACGAATAGCACCATCTGTACAGGCGATGTCAAATTGATCACTGATTACACTCCCTGGCGCACCCCCCAGAGTGACTGCCGTTGAACACCGTTCAGCAGAAAGTATTTTTAGCCGTATACCATTCAGATCACAGAAAGCCCCTGGAAATGGAGAAAGACCATGAATATGTCTGATAACAACTGCCGACGGCCGACCAAAGTCTATGGCAGCTTCCGATTTCTCGATTTTCTGGGCATATGTCACACCCCTATTAGGCTGGGGTATTGGCGTTAGCAAATCTGGTTTCAGATTTTTTAGTGCCCTAACTATTAACCTAGCCCCAAGCTCCGATAGGGTATCATGCAAGGCACCCGCTGTAGTTGAGTCATCAATCGGCACCTTATCGGCTAGGAGTATATCGCCTGTATCGAGACCTGCGTCCATTTGCATTATCGTAATGCCACTTTCAATATCACCAGCCATAATTGCCCTTTGAGTCGGCGCAGCACCGCGCCACCGGGGCAATAAGGAGGCATGGACATTGAGACAGCCGTGCTTCGGCATGTCGAGCACAGACTGGGGAAGAATCAGTCCATAAGCTGCTACCACAACAGCATCCACTTTATGATTTCGAAATTCGGCTTGGACTTGCTCGTTCCTAAAGTCTTGCGGGGTAAATATAGGTAGCCCTATTGCACGGGCACGAATATCAATGGGGCTATATCGGGTCTTTTGGCCACGCCCAGCTATCCGGGCTGGTTTTGTATACACCGCAGCAACCGTATGATGCTCATGGAGGGCTTCCAGTATAGGGATAGAAAAATCCGGAGTGCCCATAAAAATCACCCGCATAGCCTAATCCTGTTCCGTAGCCATCTGTTTTTTTGTTTTTCTCAGCTTCTTAAGAATTATTGCGCGTTTTAGGCTAGAGATATGATCAACAAAAAGTTTTCCATCAAGGTGATCTATTTCATGCTGAACCACTACAGATAAGAGGCCATCTGCCTCCAGTTCCTGCACAGCGTTATATTCGTCGGTGTAACGCACCCTAACCCGGTCCGACCGGACAACATTCTCATAATAAGTCGGAAGCGATAAACACCCCTCTTCGTGGGACTTCTCTTCGTTAGAAGACCAGAGGATCTCTGGATTGGCCATCTTATAGGGCCTTAACTCCTCTTCCCCCCGCGCAGCATCAACTACAATAATTCGCTTTTTCACACCTAACTGAGGTGCCGCCAAACCGACACCCGGAGCACTATACATTGTCTCCAGCATATCGCTCATCAATCTAGCGGTGTCTTCATCAACTGTTGATACTTCTGAGCAAACAGCTCTAAGCCGTGGATCTGGTGCTATGATAATTTTGCGCTTAGCCATTTGGTATAATATTCCGCCTATGCAGACGCTTGGGTGACATAAGTTACATAAACAATTGGGTCAACCAGACACCGTTAAGAGGTGAGTGGCAAGAACACCGCCGACAATTACAAGAGCCGCGCCCGTTCCCACGATAATACGACGGCGCGCAGCTTCCTCAACCTCCGCAAGTCCAGCCAACCCCGCACCTGGCAGGAAAAGACAGAGCGCACTTTCAGTCAACAGTAACCAGCCAAACAAGGTTAGTAGAATAGGTGGGCCAGACCAAACATTATGTAGGGTAACGATAGGGCCACTAATCGCGAGGCTTATGAGACCATTAAAACGTACACCCCTACTGCCCATAGAAGATAGCCAACGGTAGTAAGACTCCCAATACCCTGTTGAGTATATCTGGCTCAGGCCGATGAGAATTAAGGTTGGTGTAGCAACACTCAGGATCATAGCTGGACCATTTCGTTCTATATTATCTTCACTCTACACATATTAGAAACGGACTCTTGCTCGAGAAGCAACCGCGACCGACAATATCCAATACAAATACTTATTCAATTATGTGAAATTAGGCAGAGATCGAACGCCAAAAACCCGTTTCTGGCTACAATCGCTTGCTGATATCAGAGAATAGATAGCTTTTTATTTTAGTCTAGCGGCGAAAAGATCCGCCTGTCACTCACCAGGATAACCCCGCTTATACACTGTCACCGCCAATACTGAGCATGTTTTAGCAGACATAGGATTTTCTTCAGCATGCTGGAAAAGGACAAAAGCTTATAGGAATAGGATGACACTGATGCGAAAATAGCAAGAAAACGTACAGGGGTTTCTTTCTGTCGTAGTTTCTATTTGATGCCTAAGCTACTCTCCGGGTCTTGGCACGTTTTTGGGTAGGATTTTATGGAAACATTAGCACAAAACGGTCTTAGCACACTGGAAACTGGCCTGGTATTGCTCGTTCTGGGGCTGTTACTTGTTATGCTGCCCTTCCTTTTGAAGCAGTCTAAAGAGGCCCGCGATCAGAAAGCACAAGAACTGGAAACCCTTATTGAGTCTCTGACCGTCTTTAGAGAAGACCAAACTAGGCTGCGGGGCCAGATCGAGAACATGTCAAAGGGGCAAGAAACAGCCCGCAACTTGATGGCTGACAAGCTTCAAGCCCAAGAGCGAGAAATTCGTAAAGCGTTAGAAGAGCGTTTAGCCGATATGACCCGTCGGGTTGGCGATAATTTGGAGAAGTCAACCGATAAGACTTCTAAATCCTTGACAGACCTACAAAAGCGTCTAGCTGTCATTGATGCGGCGCAAAGAAACATTACTGATCTTTCGTCAGATATTGTTGGGTTGCAGGATATTCTGTCTAACAAACAAGCCCGCGGCGCATTTGGACAAAGGCAAATGGAAGATATCGTCCGAGACATACTGCCAGCAGATTATTTTTCTTTTGAAGCAACATTATCCAATAGCAAACGGGTAGACTGCTTGATTAGCTTACCCGGCACACCCGGTCCTATTGGAGTAGACTCAAAATACCCTCTTGAAGCTTTTATACGCTTGAGGGAAGCAACAACAGATGAAGACCGCAAGATAGCAGGGCGCGATTTTGCCCGGGATGTGAATAAACATATCAGGGATATTGCGGCCAAATATGTCATACCCGGCGAGACCTTCGACATGGCCATCATGTTCTTACCCGCAGAATCCATTTACATGGAGTTGCATGCCAATTTTCCAAATGTGATTGAAGAAGGCCAGCGGCTCAAGGTTTTGCTCGCATCACCATCTACGTTTTGGGCGCACCTCAATTCTGTCCGCGCGCTGATTCGAACTGCCAAAACGCGAGAGCATGCTGGGCTAATCCAAAAAGAAGTGGAATTGTTGATAGTTGACGTCAGCCGACTAGACGGACGGGTTAGCGATCTGTCAAAGCACTTTGTACAGGCCAGCAAAGATATTGAGAAAATTCAGACTTCAACAAGTAAAATCGTCAAGCATGGCACCCGCATCAACGAGGTTGAACTCCAAGATGTTTCTACCGAAACCAGAGACAGCAGAAAAATGCTCTCACAACAGTGATGGGATGCTAACTACATTAGCCGTTGTATAGTTGCCTGGGCCTAACACCTATGTGTGAAAAACTTTTTAATCTCGGTTGATTCTATTTCAAGACATAACAAGCTAATAGAATATCAACAATGTAAATGGAGCGGGTCGTATTATCTGGTAATAATGTAGACGACCTTCTAAGAATTACTATTCAGAACTACCAATGGGAGTAAAGTATTTATGGAATTCTTTGGCTCGTCGACTTTCGCCATCTTTTTCGTCCTGCTGGGAATTATTGTTGTCTTCAAAGCTGCAGTGGTAGTGCCCCAAGGCTGGAACTACACCATAGAAAGGTTTGGACAATTCACTCGAACATTTTCCCCGGGGCTACACCTCATCACACCTTTTATTGAAACCATCGGCTCCAAGATGAACATGATGGAACAGGTGCTGGATGTGCCATCCCAGGAGGTAATCACAAAAGACAATGCCATGGTTACAGTTGATGGCATTGTCTTTTTTCAGGTCCTCGACGCCGGTAAAGCAGCTTATGAAGTCCGCGGTCTACAAATTGCCATCCTAAATTTAACTATGACTAATGTCCGAACCGTCATGGGAGGTATGGATTTGGATGAGTTGTTGTCCCAGCGCGATGCGATCAACGCAAGGCTTTTAGATGTAGTAGACGAAGCAACCAACCCATGGGGTGTAAAGGTTACTCGTATTGAAATTAAGGATATTTCTCCGCCACGCGATTTGGTTGAGGCTATGGCCAGGCAAATGAAGGCCGAGCGAGAGAAACGCGCGGATATTCTAGAAGCAGAGGGTGACCGACAATCAGCAATACTGCGCGCTGAAGGAGACAAACAGTCGCAAATTCTGCAGGCTGAGGGAGAAAAGGAAGCATCATTTAGAGAGGCCGAAGCACGGGAGCGCCTGGCTGAAGCAGAAGCAAAGGCTACGGCAATGGTATCAGAAGCGATAGCAAAGGGTGATGTTCAGGCAATCAATTATTTCGTCGCGCAGAAATATGTAGACGCCTTAAGTTCATTCGCAAACTCGCCCAACGAGAAACTAGTGCTAATGCCCCTAGAAGCTTCGAGTGTTATCGGTGCTATCGGTGGCATTGCAGAGCTAGTCAAGACTAGCATGGAAGACTCCAAAGAGGCCTCTGCAGACTCGCGCGCGAATCGGATTCCGGATAGTGGGGGCTGAAACGAATGGAAGCCTATTTAAGCGATCTTGATTATTGGACTTGGTGGGTTTTCGCGCTAGTGCTTTTCGTTCTAGAATTAGCTGCGCCCGGTATTTTATTCCTTTGGATGGCGATAGCGGCAGTTATCACAGGCATTGTTGCCTGGGCCTTCCCGGACCTCGGCTGGGAAATCTCTTTCGTCGTTTTTGCACTACTTAGCATTGTCAGTGTTGTTGTTGGCCGCAAGGTGTGGCGGCCAAGCAGAGTCATTACCGAAGACCCAAAATTAAATCTGAGAGCAGACCAATATATTGGGAAGATTTTTTCCCTGGAAACAGCGATCGTAAACGGCCGCGGCCGCGTTCATGTAGGAGACAGCTCTTGGTTAGCTAACGGCCCCGACCTCCCTAGTGGCACTAAGGTACGGGTAATCGCCGCTGAAGGTTCTATCCTACAAGTCGAAGCAGTAGAGAAGACGGCGTAAATATGTATTTGTTTTGAACTAATTGATTAACAAAATTAGCCGTTATTTTGCTGAGTTCGAATTGAGTTGGCGGGTCAAAACGGCCTCTGAATCAGGCGGAACCTCCACACGCACAGTACGGGTTTCCCCAGATGCGCCAGGAAACTGATCAAAGATTGACTGTATAATATAAGGCATCACGGGATCAATCTGACCGTTACTACCTGTGCTTACAGCCGCACCCTCAAAGAGCTGTTTCGGATCTTCAGTATTGTAGGTAGCGCCATCATAAAGGGTGAGTTCAACTCGGCGGACGAACATCTGCCGGGTACTAGTTCTGCTGTCATACGGAGCACCAAAGCCGTAACCAAAATTACTGTAGCGATTGCCGTATCCAAGGCTATAACCAAATCCTGAGGAGCGGGACTTAACGTTGGGGCTCGGTCCTTCTACAGTCCATGTCAGTGTGACAACGATATCGGGTGTTGCCTGCTCACCGCTAGAATCTTGCAACCCGAGCTTGGATAGATGCTGGCTAATGATAGCACTGTAAGAATCAAATGCGAGGCTTTCTTCTTGCTCATCATCAAACGCAACGATGGCAAATGTCTCGCCAGAGGGTGTACTAGGCAGGCTATGATGACGGCTTACATCGGAAACGACGTATTTGGGGCTAGCGCACCCAACAAGGGCAAAAACTGCCACAGTGGCGGCAATACAATGCTTGGTACTTTGGTTAGTCATTTTACCGTAACTCCAATCTATCTTTTCTAAAGCGATGCTCTTCATAGCTGCCTTATGTACCACCATAGGAAAGTGCAGCTTGACCCAATGCCCTTCTATTAACAATACATACTGGGTAAGCAATATAAGTTTCAGGTATGATTTTGGCGGAAATATGGCTCAAAAGGACGCTCAAATGCACATTGCTTCCCCTAATATATATCCATAAATCAACGCTAGATCGGACGCCGTGCTTTTAAGGCCGCAGAGAGCGTACCGTCGTCTAGATAATCCAATTCTCCACCGACAGGGACACCGTGGGCCAGTCCGGAAACAGTGACATCGGCATCTTCGAGTCTCTCCGCTAAATAATGCGCCGTACTTTGTCCGTCAACGGTTGCACTCAGGGCTAGGACAACTTCAGACACGGTGTCTGACTGCGCCCTAGTAATAAGGCCTATGACATTAAGGTCATCGGGACCAACCCCATCCAACGGAGATAGTATGCCACCTGTTACATGATAAAGACCGCTGAAGGCAGCACTTCGCTCAAGAGCCCATAAATCTGAGACCGCTTCAACAACGCAGATAATGGATTCGTCTCGCTTTGGATCTTGGCACACTCCACAAGGGTCTTGCCCATCAAAATTTCCACAAATATTGCAGATCCTAATGCTGTCTGAAGCCCGCTGAAGCGATTGAATAAGTGGCATCATTAGCGTTTCTTTTCTCTGGAGTAATTCCAGCACTGCACGACGCGAAGATCGCGGTCCAAAACCGGGCAACTTCGCAAGTTGAACAATAAGGGCTTCTATATCTGATCCAGCCACGGTGTAATGGCACCCTTCAGAATGGCATCTTAAAGCCGGGTGGTAATTGTAAACCACCTGTGACTTTAGTCATTTCATCCTGCATGCGCGCCTCTATCCGTTCCCGGGCATCATTTGTAGCGGCCACAATTAGGTCTTCAAGGACCTCTGATTCATCTGGCTTTATAAGACTTTGGTCAATCCTTATACTACGCATTACATATTTTCCGGACAGTAGGACCGTAACGAGCCCAGCGCCGGATGAGCCTTCGACTTCAATATCGGAGAGACGCTCTTGCATCTCGCCCACCTTTTCTTGCATCTCTTGCGCCTGCTTCATCAGCGCACCAAGGTTTTTCATTATGGTGCTCCTTAAGGTGATTTTAGTTGGGGGAGAATCAAGAATTACCATCCAAGTTTTTAACCCGCTCTACAATCGCGCCCGGGAAAAAATCAAGAATAGCTTTCACGACTGGGTCAGCAGACACCTTAGCAACAACTTGTTCGTGGAGAGTTGGTGCGCCCTGTGCATTGGAGATACTCACAACCCAGCGTTCTTTTGTTATTTCATGGAGGAATGCACTTAGCTTGCCGGCCAGATCTTGTGGTGTGCCCGCTGTGGGCCTAAATTCAATATGGCCCGGCTCAAATCGAACCAAGTGAACAGCATGAGTCAGATGGCCGGCAAGCACGGCTTGTCGATGTGCATCGCATAACACTACGACATCAGCTAATGACTTAATTCTAACCTCTGCCACAGTTTTCGGCTCTGAATCTCGGTCTATATCAGGCGTGATTTTTTGTGTTGGCTCAACGGCATGGGTCCCTTCGGGTTCTGCCTTTGCAGCGGCAACAGAAGATAAGCCACGCCTAATCGGAGCAGAAGTCGCTTGATGTGATGGCGGCGAGGGTAGTGAAGAAGAAGGTTTGGTACGCGGATGGTTCATAGTTGGATCTTGATCCTGCAATGCCTTCACCGCTTCCTCCGGCAAAGGTAGTTCTGCTGAATAGGCTAGACGAACTAGGGTCATTTCCACGGCCTGGAACGGCACGGGTGCTATCCGAGCTTCACCTAGACCTTTTAGCAACATTTGCCATGTTCGGGTTAGTGATGGCATAGACAAGCCATTGGCCATTTCCAGTCCGCGAGTCCGCTCTGCTTCAGCCACCAGCACATTATTAACAACCTCAGGAGAAATTTTGATGCGTGTAAGCCAGTGTGTAAGCTCCAGTAAATCTTGCAAAATAGCTAATGGATCTGCACCAGAATTATATTGATTAGTGAACAAGACGAGACCATCTTTAATATTTCCGCGTAGCACAGCGTCTAGCAGATCGAATATCTGAACTCGGTCAGCCAAGCCCAACATATCACGAA
The DNA here is from genome assembly GCA_045564915.1 of Rhodospirillaceae bacterium. Lineage (GTDB taxonomy): Bacteria > Pseudomonadota > Alphaproteobacteria > Rhodospirillales > Rhodospirillaceae > JAQWRV01. Next base: position 67,126 of record JBJLGL010000011.1, on the reverse strand, counting down.
TCGCTGCCTCAGCAATTTCAGCCTCACTATCACTGCCACTCGCTTGCGAGATCGCCTGATCAAGAATCGATAGGCCATCCCGAGCTGACCCGTCAGCTGCCTGTGCGATCAATTTAAGAGCACCTTGGGTGACAGCCACATTCTCCTTTTCAGCGATAGAAGCAAACAACTTAGAAAGATGGTCAGCATCAATACGCCGCAAATCAAAGCGCTGACACCGCGATAGTACGGTCACTGGGACTTTGCGGATCTCAGTAGTCGCAAAAATAAACTTAACATGCGGCGGTGGCTCTTCTAGCGTTTTTAGGAGTGCATTAAAGGCCTGTGTAGAAAGCATGTGCACTTCATCAATAATATATATTTTGTTGCGCGCCGACGTTGGGCGATAGCGGACTCCATCCAACAACTCACGGATATCATCGACGCCTGTTCTGCTCGCTGCATCCAACTCTAGGACATCCACATGGCGGTCTTCAGCAATGGCACAACAATGCTCACATTGGCCACAAGGCGATACCGTTGGCCCTCCGATTCCATCCGACCCTATACAATTGAGTGAACGGGCAATAAGGCGCGCTGTTGTGGTTTTACCCGTCCCTCGGACGCCGGTGAGCATATAGGCCTGCGCCACGCGACTTGAGGCGATAGCGTTACTCAGCGTGCGCACGACCGTTTCCTGGCCAACTAGGTCCTGGAACCTTGTCGGACGGTACTTGCGAGCCAAAACTTGATAGCCGTTATCTCCAATCGCGTCCGGAATCATGGACCTTTTCCCTGACTCGCCTTGTGCCTTGTTATAGTCGGTCATAGAGCGCTTTTCCGTGAAGTAAGAAGGTACAAGAAAGACACGGTGAGGTCCTGACGGCGACCCAAGCGGAAACTCGTTACGGCTGCTTCCTTCCGGACCTGACCGGGTTGGCGAGGCGCCTGTCCGCCGCCAGTCCCTCAGTAACACTATATCAAACGTGAGCGGCGGATGCGCAAGGAATTCTAGCAGCTTTAATGTAACTTCCGGACAGATTGTGAGGCAAAAGCTTGCCAAAGACGAACAGACCCTTCAAAAATATCTAGAATCACTTCGATGAACCAAGTTATCCACAAGGCTATGACTCAGAGCAAGAAAAAACAAAGTCGCCCGCGCCCATTAGTATTGTGCATCCTCGATGGTTGGGGACATCGCACGGAAACTGAAAACAATGCTATCGCCATGGCCGATACCCCCACATGGGACCGCTGGACTGCAGAATCCAATGGTAGTTTACCTCATGCCCTGATCAAAACTAGCGGTATTGACGTTGGCCTGCCCGATGGACAGATGGGTAATTCAGAAGTTGGCCACATGAACATAGGCGCTGGCCGGATAGTTCTGCAAGATTTAGGCCGTATCAATAAAGTGATAGAAAACGGCGGCTTAGCAGACCAAGCAACACTGGTTCAATTCATTGGCGGTCTTAAACAAAGCAGCGGTTGCTGCCATCTAATGGGTTTAGTTTCGCCCGGCGGGGTTCATTCGCACCAAGACCACATGTCAGCACTCGCTAAGATATTATGTGAGAACGGTATTCCGGTTCGCGTTCACGCTTTTCTTGATGGGCGCGATACAGCTCCAAAATCTGCTTATGACTACATGGCTAAGTTTATTTCTAGCCTTGAGGGACTGGGCAATGTGTCTATCGCTACAGTATCCGGACGGTTTTATGCAATGGATCGTGACAAGCGATGGGATAGGGTAGAGCAAACATATACAGCCTTGGTAGAAGGTAAGGGAAAAAAACATGCAAATGCTCTTAATGCCATTACCACATCCTACAGCAACGATTTAACTGATGAATTTATTGAGCCCGCCATAATAGGAGGTTATACCGGAATGGCCGATGGAGATGGGCTTCTCATGGCTAATTTCAGGTCTGATCGGGTGCGAGAGCTTCTGACCGCACTTTTGGACTCCGACTTCGACGGATTTGTGCGCAAGAAAAAATCAGCGTTTGCTGCGGTCTTGGGCATGACAGAATATTCGACTTCGCTTGCCAGCAAGATGGCTACTATATTTTCCTCAGAGTCGCCAAAGAAAACCATTGGTGAGGTTATCGCTAATCAAGGGTTGGCACAGCTGCGCATCGCTGAAACAGAGAAGTATGCTCACGTTACCTTCTTCTTTAATGGAGGTATCGAAGCCGAGTTTCCACGGGAAAAACGGATACTAGTTCCTAGCCCCAAGGTCACCACCTACGATCTAGCCCCTGCGATGTCAGCCCTGGAAGTCACGGATAAACTAGTCGAAGCTATCTTGTCAGATTGTTTTGATCTCATTGTCGTAAATTATGCCAACGGTGATATGGTTGGGCATACGGGTATATTGTCTGCTGCTATAAAAGCTGCAGCAACTCTAGACGTCTGCCTTCTGAGGTTGGAGGAGGCAGTGAAAGAAACTGGTGGCACAATGCTAGTGACAGCAGACCACGGCAACTGTGAATGCATGGTGGATCCCAAAGACGGCGGCCCGCATACCTCACATACGGTAGGTTTTGTTCCCTTGGTTCTAGTCAACGGCCCCGAGAGCATCATTGGACTCGAGAATGGACGACTGTCAGACATATCGCCAACAATCCTAGACCTGATGGGGCAAAAAAAACCAGAGGTAATGACTGGCGATTCACTGCTAATAGAAACCGCTAAAGCACCACGTCGTGCTTTTGAGTAGAGCTATTATTCCGCTAATATCGCTCCACCTTTCCATCCTGAGCGTTGCTTCTTCACTACTTATTTTTCCTGCCTTGGGCCAAGAGGAATACAGCATCCCCAATGAAGCTGATTTGGAAGCAGTCAAGAAGGATATTGAACGGGAACTGGCAGCGCAGGAGGACGCGATGCGTCGTGCCGCAGGTATGGTGGAGGATGAAAAAGCCATCCGTGAGAGGATTATTAGCGCGGCCCGGAGTGTGCAAGAACACGAAAAAACTCTTATTCAGATAGAGACTCAGCTAGATACCCTAGAAACCCGCCGGGCAGCCTTGTCAGTGGCATTGAAGAAAAAAGATGTGCAGATGCGTAATGCCCTTATGGCACTGCAGAGGTTAGCTATTCGGCCGACTGACGCATTGCTACTCCAGCCCTTGAGACCCTCTGATGCGATTCGCTCTGGATTAGTTTTATCGGCGGCAGTGCCAGCTTTGACAAGAAATACTGCTATACTCCGTACTGATCTTGACGCTCTTTATCAAACTGAAATTGAGATCATTCAACACCGAAATGACGTCGCCGCGAACGCTGCTGCCTTGCTTCAAGCTCAATCGCGATTGGAAGAAATATTTGCAGAAAAAGCTAAACTAAGGGCGGGTTTCGAGCAGCGCGCTAGCGATGCAGCAAAGCGTATGGAAGAACTATCTAAGGAGGCTTATAATCTAAGGGACCTTCTTAACATTGTAATTGCTGAGCGGAAGAGGCAAGCCAAAGAAGTGGCGCAGCCTGCGGCTCAGAAACCACCAAACGGTAATACTCCATCGGTAGATATTGTAGTGGCTCGCCGCCCCGCTTCGCCATTGTTAGTCAGATCAATGACACAAGCTCGTGGCACTCTGCCGTTACCAGTCATGGGACGACTCACACAGCGCTATGGTGAGGCTACAGAAGGTGACGTCCGCGCAAAGGGAATCGTGTTTAAAACACTAATAGATGCACAGGTTGTATCTCCATTTGACGCAGTTATCGTCTTTTCCGGCCCATTTAGGGGATATGGCAAACTCTTGATCCTGGAACACAGCGAGGGATACCATACTTTATTGGCCGGTATGGACCGTTTTTATGGAACAGTTGGCCAAATTGTATTGGCCGGAGAGCCTGTGGGTGTTATGGCCTCTAGTGGCTTGCCCTCACTTTACTTGGAGTTTCGCCGGGAAGGCCAGCCTATTAATCCGTTGCCTTGGTTGGCAGCAAACAACAATGAGATCCGTGGATGACCCTTACATTTGTAATAGTTTTATGTACTTTAGCTTGCAGTGCCGCAGAGGCACAGTCCGTTTCAAATGACGATAAGTTTGCTGAGGACACCTACCGACAACTAGAACTTTTTGGAAATGTCTTTGAGCGTGTCCGTAAAGATTATGTTGAACAGGTGTCTGATCAAGAACTGATAGAGGGTGCTATTAATGGAATGCTGACTTCTTTAGATCCCCACTCCAGTTTCTTATCTGCAAAAAGTTTTGAAGACATGCAGGAACAAACAAAGGGTGAGTTCGGCGGACTCGGTATTGAAGTTGTATTGGAAAATGGATTTGTCAAAGTCGTATCACCGATCGATGACACCCCGGCTTTCATGGCTGGAATTCAACCTGGCGATTACATTACGGGCATCGATGGGGAGAGCGTGCTCGGCCTCACATTAGGAGAAGCGGTCGAACTAATGCGTGGGCCTGTGGACACTGATATAATTATCACCATACGCCGGGTGGGTCTTGAGCCATTTGACGTAACACTAACACGCGCAATCATTCAAATCCGTTCTGTTCGCTATCGCGTCGAAGGCGACATCGGCTACCTGCGTATTACCTCGTTTAATGAACAAACGCAGAGCGGCCTGGAAAGTGGCATTGAAAGCATAAAGAATGAGCTCGGGAGCAGCCTTAAAGGTTATGTTCTTGACTTAAGAAGCAATCCGGGTGGCCTGCTGGATCAAGCCGTTTCTGTGACTGATACCTTTCTTGATCGTGGTGAGATTGTTTCTACCCGGACTCGCCGTAGCGAGGAGACTGAGCGCCGGGCAGCAAAGAAAGGCGACCTTGCCGATGGACTGCCTATCGTTGTACTGATCAATGACGGATCTGCCTCAGCTTCTGAAATTGTGGCAGGCGCCCTACAGGATCACGGCCGGGCTGTCATTCTGGGCACCAAGTCCTTTGGCAAGGGATCCGTACAGACCATCATGCCGATGCAGGACTCAAGCGCTATGAGACTGACCACAGCACGCTACTATACTCCATCGGGCCGATCGATTCAGGGCACCGGGATTGAGCCGGACATTACTGTTATGCCAGCTACTGTGGAACGGCTTACCGCTCGAAACAGACGAAGCGAATCAACTCTTAGGGGAGCGCTCGAAAACGATACGCTAACCGATGATGTCCCTGAAGCAGAATCTGCCGGAGACCGAACTACTGAAGATGTCGATGACTATCAGTTGGCCCGCGCTTTAGACTTGATTCAAGGTTTGGCGCTATACCGCCAAAATTTGATAAATTAAGGGCTAATTAAGGCCCTGTTAACGCAGAAAACGTTACAAATGGTTGAAGGTTGCGGGGCAAGAGGCGCCAATAAATGCTCCAAACCCTAACCAAATGGAGCCGTCATGGTCTTTTCTTTATCTGCCTTGTTCCGGCGCGACAGAAAAGTAAGTGATCCGTTCGGTGAGCAAGAAGGCAACGATTCCTATAAAAGTGAGGAGCCTAACGGACGCCACATTGGGCGCTGGGTAGCCTACGGGTTAAGTGGGCTTATGGGTCTGCTTCTAGTCGGATTTATTGTAACAGTTATCACGACTGCAGACCAAACTGCCGGCTCAGTTGTTGGAATTATTCCCACTGAAATTTCAGAAGTGGTCCCACAAAATGATGAGCTACAAAGAAACTTAGGCACGCAGCCGAATGTCACCCTGCCAGATCTCATAGAGGGAGGTGATGGGAAGAGTGCAGGAAATCAAACCATAATTTCTGGTCGATTAGAAAATACACAGGCCTCAGTAGACTCAACTGCTGAAACTGAACGGTCGGACATACAGCAGCCACAGCTCATGCAGGAGTCAACTGATGGTGCCATTTTGCGAGAAGCGCAAGTCACAACGGATAGAAGGGTTGAGGGTTCAAGCCGCTCCCAAAGTATGGAAGATTTGTTGCGTCAGTCTCGGGAGGGCCGGAAATCTCCTCAAAGATCTAATAAACCTAACGGGACTCAACTACAGTCTGGAGAAGAAGGCTTGGCCAGTGAATCAGCCGAAAGCAAAGTGATACAGAACTCGAGAGTAGACAATGTGGAAAGCGATTCGTCAGTAGCCGGCCTCATTGCAACAACCCAGCAACCAGATGGTATTGACAATGACCAAGAAGGTGCTGAAACCAACCACTCACTATTACGCCCAGACTCCCGGCTCTTGCCTGGGGCTCCCCGGCGTCTCTTACAAAGTCTATCAGTCGCCGGATCATTGCCGGCAGGCGAAGCACCGCGCCTTAGTGAACCGGAGCTACCGCCAACCAATAGCCGTGCTATCAGCGCTTCACCGCCTCGCTTCACCGCCTTACCTAAAGCCGATCAACTTGCCTTGATGCCAGACGCTGCAGCTCGGGTTGCCATAATTGTCGGAGGTCTTGGCTTAAACCGCAGCGCCAGTAATGCAGCTATCAATACTCTGCCCGCTAAAATAACTCTGTCGTTTAGCCCTTACGCGGATGACCTTCAAGGTTGGCTTCAAAAAGCGATTAGGGTTGGGCACGAGGTATTAGTGGAGGTGCCAATGGAGGGTAAGCGCTTTCCAGCTAATGACCCTGGGCCACTCGGATTGTTGACTTCCCTAGACCAGGTCCAGAACGAGGAGAGGCTTTCTACGATTCTTGAAATGGCTACTGGGTCAGCGGGGATTTTGGATATTACGGGTAGTCGATTTCGGGAATCAGCAGAGCACATTAATATTCTTTTAGATGTCCTAGCAGCACGTGGTTTATTTTACATCCAGGGTCGGCCAGGACTGCGGCAAGGAAATGATAGAGTTCCTGCATTAACTGCCGACATTATTTTGGATGAACGTGCCTTCCGTGCCTCTATCGATGCTCGTCTCGATTTCATCGAGCAGCTAGCAAAATACCAAGGCAGCTCTGTCGCTTTGGCCTCGGCTAAACCGGTAACTTTCGAGCGTATTGCGTTATGGCTAGATGAAGCGGGCCAGCGCGGAGTTTCAATTACACCCATATCGCAAATCATCATTCAATAAGAATGGCTAAGATTGAAGGCACTACCAAGACTAAGCTTTATCGTTGCGGCGTTGGCATTGTTCTGGTGAATAAAGTCGGCCTTGTGTTTGTTGGTCAACGCATCAATGCTCGAGAACCAGCCTGGCAGATGCCCCAAGGCGGTATTAATGATGGTGAGCTTCCATTACGAGCGGCGCTAAGGGAACTCGATGAAGAAACCGGCATAAAGAAAGCTGAGGTTATTGCCGAAACTAGCCACTGGCTGCATTACGACTTCCCCACCAGCATAAAGGGGAGTGTCTGGAAAGGAAAATATCGTGGCCAGAAGCAGAAATGGTATCTCATGCGCTTCACCGGCACCAACGCGGATATCAACATTAGTACTGGGCATGCAGAGTTCTCAGACTGGAAGTGGGTGAAGTTTCACTCCCTACCAACAATAATTGTTGAGTTCAAAAAAAATCTATACAGAGAGATTGTTAGGTCATTCGCCGCTCAAGTTTCTAGGATAGAGCGGGGAAATCAACAATCTTCTCTTAGTCAGTCACCAAAGCCCCAAGAAAATATACACAAGTCATAGCAGTGGTTTTATGCGTAGACCATGCTTAATCGACGCTGCCCTTGAATTAAATCACTTGCCGGAATGTCCACGCTAGCCCACCTACAATAAAGCCTTGGAGAAGTGCGACCCTTTTACACAGTAGCAAGGCAGTTAGTATCCTAAGTCCGCGTCACATTGATACAGGTGATTAAGCTTGGGCGGCCTTATCGAGAGCTTCAGCCATGGCTGCAACAACGACAAGAGCAGATTCAGCGGCTAGCCGGTCTTCTTGTGTAGACGCACTCTGGAGCTTTTCTTCTGCAGCGGAGCGGCGTTCATTAATAGAATCTCTGTTTAATTCAGCCATCGGGATTGCATCATCCACCAACAGGGTACAGCCGTTCGGATTCACTTCAGCGAAGCCGCCCTCAACAAAGAAGCTCCTACTGGGTGCAGCTTCAACACTATCGTGGACGCTGACCACTCCAGGTCGCAAGGTCGACAAAAGAGGCATATGATTAGATAGCACACCAAAGTAACCCTCAACACCGGGCACCACAACCATACCCACTGACTCTGACAGTAGGAGTCTTGCGGGCGAAACGAGATCAAGTTGAAGCATGTCTGCCATGAGTCTTCTCAGTTCACAAATTTAAGCGGCTTCTGCCATCGCCTTACCTTTTTCCACCGCTTCTTCGATGGTTCCAACCATGTAAAATGCCTGCTCCGGCAAGTGATCATAGTCACCTTCTACTATACCTTTAAAGCCTTTGATGGTGTCCTCTAGATTAACAAAAACACCCGGCGAGCCGGTAAATACCTCAGCCACATGGAAGGGCTGAGACAGGAATCGTTGTATTTTCCTAGCTCTCGCTACGATCATTTTATCCTCTTCAGAAAGCTCATCCATACCAAGAATAGCGATAATATCTTGCAAGCCTTTGTAAGTTTGTAGGACCCTTTGGACTTCACGTGCAGTATTGTAGTGCTCTTCACCAACAATGAGGGGATCTAGAGCGCGGGACGTAGAGTCGAGCGGATCTACAGCCGGATAAATACCAAGTTCGGAAATCGCACGTGATAAAACTGTTGTAGCATCTAGGTGCGCAAAAGACGTTGCAGGGGCAGGGTCGGTCAAGTCATCCGCAGGCACATATACAGCCTGCACAGACGTAATAGACCCTTTCTTCGTTGATGTAATCCGTTCCTGCAGTGCTCCCATATCAGTTGATAGAGTTGGCTGGTAACCGACAGCAGACGGAATTCGCCCCAGCAAGGCAGATACTTCTGATCCCGCTTGTGTGAAACGGAAAATATTGTCGACAAAGAGCAATACGTCTTTACCTTCTTCATCACGAAAGTACTCAGCCTGAGTCAAGGCAGATAGAGCTACACGGGCACGAGCGCCCGGCGGTTCGTTCATTTGCCCGAAAACCAATGAGACACGGCTTTCCCCATCAAGGTTAATAATACCAGAGTCAATCATCTCGTGATAAAGATCGTTTCCCTCTCGGGTCCTCTCGCCAACTCCAGCAAATACTGAGTATCCACCATGACCTTTTGCAACGTTGTTGATCAATTCCTGAATGAGAACAGTCTTGCCCACACCGGCACCACCGAATAAACCTACCTTGCCGCCTTTGGTATAAGGCTCAAGCAAATCAATCACTTTAATGCCCGTAATAAGAATTTCTGTTTCCGTAGATTGTTCCACAAAGGCTGGAGCAGGGCGGTGAATCGGCAAGTAGTCTTTGGCGTCCACATCACCACGTTCATCAACAGGTTCACCAACTACATTCATGATACGACCAAGAGTCCCTGGGCCGACAGGCATACTGATAGGGGCCCCCGTATCAGTCACCTCCTGGCCACGCACCAAACCCTCGGTTGCATCCATCGAGATGCAACGCACTGTGCTCTCACCCAAGTGCTGCGATACCTCAAGAACAAGTCTCTTGCCCATGTTCTCCGTATACAGCGCGTTCAGAATATTAGGCATGTCTCCTGCAAACTTCACGTCAACGACAGCACCTGTGACTTGGGTGACAGTTCCAACACTATTGTTAGCCATTGGCTTACTCCTCTCGAACGCTATCGTTCGTTTTCTTAAGAATCCGGACCATCCTAGAGAGCTTCAGCTCCGGAAATAATTTCAATCAGCTCAGTTGTAATCTGCGCCTGACGCGTACGGTTGTAAGTCATTTGCAGTTTGTCGATCATCTCACCAGCATTCCGGGTTGCGCTATCCATAGCAGACATGCGGGCACCCTGTTCTGATGCTCCATTTTCAAGAAGCGCGCGGAATAGCTGAACCGCGATGTTCCGCGGTAATAAGTCCTCAAGGATCTCTGTATCGGAAGGCTCATATTCATAACCACTTATCGACGTTGCCATTGCCCCTTCCCCTTCTTCAGGCTTGGATACAGGAAAGGGAATAATCTGCTGCCGGGTTACATTCTGAGTGATTGCAGAAACAAATTGCGCATACACCATGGTACAAGTATCAAAATCTCCAGAATCAAACATCGCCTTTATGCTCTGCGCAACTTGGTCCGCCTCTTTAAACGAAGACACCGTGCGCCCGAAGTCATCAAAATGACCCACCACCCGATCAGCAAATTCGCGCTTGAGATTATCGTATCCTTTCCGGCCAACGGTATAAATCTTGACCGACTTGCCTTGGGCAAGCAGATCACTCATTAGGCTACGGGCACTGCGAATAATGTTGGAATTAAACCCTCCACATAGACCCCGATTGGCAGTCATAACTATCAGGAGGTGTACTTCCTCTTTTCCAGTCCCAGCGAGTAGCTGGGGTGCACCAGCATCGCCAACACTCCCGCTGGCAAGATTCCCTAGCATGGACTCCATTCCTTCGGCATATGGACGCGCTTGTTCCGCGGCGTCTTGAGCCCGGCGCAGTTTGGAGGCGGCAACCATTTTCATTGCAGATGTAATCTTCTTGGTTGATTGGACCGAAGTAATACGGATCCTCAGGTCCTTCAGGCTTGCCATGGCGCGGGCCTCTCCTTATCCAATCCTAATACTCAGCTGAACGCCGAGGCAAAATCATCAAGGAAGACCTTCAGTTGGTCCTCGTTCTCTTTGCTCAGGACCTTATCACTCCGGATTTTTTCCAGTATGCCGGGTGCTTTATCCTTAACCGCACCTATCAAAGATTTTTCAAAGCGTTGAACATCGCGAACCCCTACGTTATCCAAATAGCCGTTGGTGCCAGCGTAGATGGAAAGCACCTGGTCTTCTAGAGGCATCGGTACGTACTGATCTTGCTTCAAAAGTTCGGTTAGACGAATACCGCGGGCCAGTAGCTTTTGTGTTGCCGGATCTAGATCAGAGGCAAACTGCGCAAATGCAGCCATTTCTCGATACTGCGCTAAGTCAAGCTTAATGCCTCCGGAAACAGACTTCATCGCCTTCGTCTGCGCTGAAGACCCCACGCGAGATACCGAAAGGCCAACATTCACTGCTGGCCGGATACCCTGATAGAAAAGTTCAGTTTCTAAGAAGATTTGACCATCAGTAATCGAAATCACATTAGTTGGAATATAAGCTGACACATCATTGGCCTGAGTTTCAACCACTGGAAGAGCTGTCAAGGAACCCGACCCATTCTCTTCGTTCATCTTAGCCGCGCGCTCAAGTAAACGAGAGTGCAGATAGAAAACATCGCCTGGGAATGCTTCACGGCCTGGCGGACGGCGCAGCAACAGCGACATCTGACGGTAAGCAACTGCCTGCTTTGTTAAATCATCATAGAATATGACAGCATGTTTGCCATTGTCTCGGAACCATTCACCGATGGTGCAGCCGGAGTATGGTGCAAGGAATTGCATCGGAGCTGGATCAGAAGCCGTAGCAGCCACCACGCATGTATATTCTAGAGCTCCATAGTCGGCCAGAGTTTTGACAACCTGCGCTACCGTAGAGCGCTTTTGGCCAATAGCCACATAAACACAGTAAAGCTTCTCCGCCTCATCTTCTGCGGCGTCATTGATTGCTTTCTGGTTGATGATCGTATCGAGGATTACAGCGGTTTTGCCTGTCTGCCGATCACCAATAATCAGTTCCCGTTGACCTCGGCCAATTGGAATAAGGGAATCTATGGCTTTCAACCCTGTCTGCACCGGCTCGTTCACCCCCTGCCGAGGAATAATGCCTGGCGCTTTGAGCTCCGCTAGCCGGCGTTCTGAGCTATCGATATCGCCTTTGCCGTCAAGGGGATTGCCAAGAGCGTCAACTACGCGGCCGAGCAGCCCCATGCCAACGGGTACATCCACTATATCTCCGGTTCGCTTGACGACGTCACCTTCTTTGATGTTGCTATCATCGCCAAAAATGACAATTCCCACATTGTCGGACTCGAGATTTAGCGTCATACCTTTAATGCCGCCTGGGAACTCCACCATTTCACCAGCCTGAACATTGTCGAGACCATAGACACGAGCGATGCCATCACCAACGGACAAAACCTGACCAACTTCAGCAGACTCTGCTTCAGTACCAAAATTGGCAATTTGGTCTTTGAGTATTGACGAAATTTCTGCGGCACGGATTTCCATTCATCCGACCCCTTTCATAGATAACTTTAGGCGTTGCAACTTGGATTTGAGCGAACTGTCAACCATTCGAGAACCAACGCGCACGATAAGGCCCCCAAGCAATGAAGAATCAACTTTAGTTGAAATGGCAACCGAAGTCCCGACGGCAACTTTCAAAGAGTCTGCGAGGGCCTGGCTTTGAGATTCAGTGAGTGCTGCTGCTGCTGTTACATCTGCAGTAACCATGCCGCGCCGCGCCGCAAGAAGAGATTGGAAAGCGCGTATCATCTCCGGCAATGCAAATAACCGGCGATTACTTGCAACAAGACCAAGAAAGTTTTTTGTTATGGTATTAAGACCTACTTGACTGGCTACAGCAGCAATGCCTTCGGAATGTTCTTCACGAGATAGTACTGGGCTTTTGATAAACCGGTTAAAGTCTTCACTTTCATTTACGATCGTGTCTAAGCCATCGAGATCTGCTGCAATAGCATCAATCACGCTCGATTCATCTGCCAGATCATACAAGGCTGATGCATAACGGACGGCTAAACCGCCAACACCTACTCCATCCGATGCCATCTACAAGCCCCTTCAAGACGACCACACGCTCCATTCACAGAAGAGTGCTTGCTCTGATCATCTTCAACCATTCAAAAAAGAACTAACCAATTGATATTATTGGCGATCTCGGAGGCCAGGACGGGCTCCTCGGCCACCGCGAATGGGGTGGTATCATAACGTAGTGTACGTTGCAACAGAGTCACTGGGTCGTCACGTTATCTTCTGGCATAACTGATAATTCAATAGAAACTGTGTGGGTCCACATCGACCTGAATTCGCACCGATGATGGCACTTTCACATCCTCCAGCCAGGCCTTGATGATTGGCTGAAGCCTTCGGTTACGAGGACCCTTGATCAAAAAGCGATGGCGATGCCGGCCTCTCAACAAGGCCATTAATGCAGGGGCTGGACCAAGAATGGTAAGATCGGACTGCTTGGGTGCTTCCTTGGCAAGACTTGCGCCAGCTTGCACTACAGCCTGCTCATTTAAGCCGGATAGAATTAATGAAACCAGCCTGCCAAATGGCGGCATTCCAAGTGCCCGCCGACCGTCGGCTTCATGCCTAATAAATTCAGCTTTATCAGACTGAGTTAAGGCTTGAAGAACAGGGTGACCAGATTCATAGGTTTGCAATAATACCCGCCCCGGCTCACGCCCGCGACCGGCGCGGCCCGCAACCTGATGAAGGAGTTGATGGGTACGCTCACCCGCCCGCAGATCCCAGCTTGAAAGCCCGAGATCGGCATCTACAACGCCAACAAGAGTTAGGCCGGGAAAGTGGTGCCCCTTAGCTAGAACTTGTGTGCCAACAACAATATCAATATGACGCCTCTCCATGGCCTCGACCAGCTCTGCCATGGCCGAAGGCCGTTCAAGGGTATCGCCATCGACGGCGACAACACGAGCTCCGGGCCACCTGGCCGCAGCCTCTTCCGCCACGCGCTCTATGCCGGGTCCGCAGGGCACAAAATGCTCTGTCTTTCCGCAAGTAGGGCACTTATCTGGCTGCGGTGCAGCAAAACCGCAGTGATGACATTGCAAAAGCTTAGTTAAACGGTGCTCGACGAGCCAAGCGGTGCAACTTGGACAATGCAGCCGATAGCCGCAAGCAGAACACAACGTCAGCGGAGCATATCCGCGGCGGTTCAAGAACAGGAGTACTTGATTTTCATCAGCCAGTGTTTCTTCAATAGCTTCGACTAAAGGCGGCGCCAACCAAGAACGGCCCCAGCGACCTCTCTCCGTTGGTGTAGAAATCATATCGACAACTTGCACCACCGGAAGTGTTGCCCCTTGAACTCGGTGAGGCAGTTGAATGTGTTTGTAACGTCCTGCCTCAACATTCACTATGGTTTCCAGTGATGGTGTAGCAGATGCTAGAATGATAGGAATATCCCCTTCGCGGCTGCGTACCACAGCCATATCGCGCGCATGATAGATAACACCCTCTTCTTGTTTAAAGGCTGCATCGTGCTCTTCGTCAACTACAATCAAGCCTAGCGAAGCAAAGGGCAGGAAAAGAGCAGACCGTGCGCCGACCAGTACCTGTGCCTGGGACTCTGCTACTGCACGCCACGTTTCTCTACGGACACCCCCAGAGATATTAGAATGCCAGACCGCCGGCGCAACTCCAAAACGCTTTTCAAAGCGCTCTAGCCATTGGGATGTTAACGCTATTTCGGGCAATAGAACTAATACTTGCTTACCCGCGCGCAGGGCAGCCGCAACTGCCTCAAAATATACCTCTGTTTTCCCAGAACCAGTAACACCTTCAAGCACGTGAACAGAAAAACCCTGCCCAATAGAACTTGCCAACGCCATTGCTGCTGACCGCTGTTCCGGCTCAAGAATGTAGCCGTGATGCTCAGGGTCCGGCTGTTCGAATATCGGCTCTGGTGCAGCTGTAGTTTTTTTTACTACACCAGCCTTAATTAAGCCATTTACCACCGAAGCGCTGACAGCAGATTGCTTAGCCAGTTGGGAAATGCCTCGCATACTGCCAGACTGAAGCACAGTCAAAACATTGCGGCGGGCATGGGTCAACCGCAGGCCATCTGGCAGATTTTTCACTAAACTGAGAATAACAGATGCCGGGCGCGGTTTAATACTCTTCGCCACCCGAATGCTCATTCGCAAAATTACGCCTTTGGCTTGTAGGTTATAATCTGCCACCCAGTCAATAAACCGGCGTGAGACGTCTGATAATCTTGGTAGATCAAGGCGTTGAAATATTTCTTTCAGTTTTTCTGGTTCAACCTCTCCTTTGGCGATGCCCCAGATCACACCAATTTCCAAACGCCGCCCCAGTGGTACCTCGACAATGTCGCCAGCTGAGAGGGTCAGGTTCTCAGGTACGAGATAGTCGTACGGGGCGTCCACCGGAAGTGACAAGAGGACCGCTACCTGATCACCTGCCACAAATTGCGACGGTCGAGAGTGATCAGTAGGTGATGGCAGAGTAGTAACACTTGATTGGATCATGGTGCACTGGTCATATCATATGGACTGACCTTATAGTTAGAGTTCCAGTAAAGCTAATATGAGGTGTTTCCTACCAAGACCTCATATATGATGAAAGGGTACCCCAGGGCTAATTATGAAATTTTTTATTGATACTGCAGATACAGAAGAAATTAAGGAATTGGCCGCCACCGGTATGGTCGATGGAGTCACCACAAATCCCTCATTGGCCGCGGCTTCGGGCAAGTCTTTTATAGAGCTAATCAAAGAGATTTGCGAGGTGGTTAAGGGCCCAGTGAGTGCAGAAGTGACGGCTACCGACTTTCCAACAATGATTAAAGAAGCAGAAGTGCTGCGCAAAATTGCAGATCACGTTGCCATCAAAGTCCCTCTGATTCCTGATGGCCTAAAAGCCTGCAAAGTACTCACTGAAGATGGTACCATGGTAAACGTGACTCTTTGCTTTTCGCCTGCACAAGCTCTACTTGCGGCCAAGGCAGGAGCAACCTTTATTTCTCCATTTGTCGGTCGTCTTGACGACATTGGAGCCGACGGCATGGGACTCATTGGTGAGATTTGCGAAATATACGCCAACTACAATTATCAGACACAGGTCCTGGTGGCTTCCATCCGGAGCCCAATGCATGTGGTAGAGGCGGCACGCATAGGCGCCCACGTAGCTACCATGCCACCCAAGACCCTCCGCCAATTGTATCAGCACCCGTTAACTGACAAAGGCCTGAAAGCTTTTCTGGATGACTGGTCCAAAACCAAACAATCAATTCTATAGTTGGCCCATAATATTGGCTTTCTAGGGATAAGGCGTTAATGACCGAATCAACCTCAGATGATAAGACTGCGGCCAAAAAGTCACAGGACCTTTTGACGGAAGTACAGGTGCTTGAGTACCTCAAATCTCACCCTAAATTGCTTCTGAACAATCCCAAGCTGCTGTCTGATCTTACACCAGACCGTCGTTTTGATTCTGAAACCGTTGTTGATATGCAGCGCTTTGTCGTGCAGCGACTAAGGCGTCAAGTAGATGAGTTGAAAGCATCCAGTGCACACCTAGTGACAACTACACGCTCAAATATGTCAATCTTAGGAAAAACTCATGACTGTGCCTTAGCCATTCTGGGTGTTAAAGACTTTCAAGCTCTAGGACGATTTCTAGCGGAAGAAGTACCCCTTTACCTCGGCGTCGATGCCGCAGCTATTGGCATTGAGGTTAACCCACAAGATGAAGGGGTACCGCCTGGTGTAGATTCTGCGCTGCGTATTCTTACACCGGGCACAGTGGACATGCTGGTTGGTTCAGGAGAGCCGAAGCGCCTGCGCACCAAAGCCGATGGCGGGACGGCGCTCTATGGCGCTGCAGAGGGGTTGGTGGCTTCCGATGCTTTGGTTAGATTGGAACCAATGGGTAATATGCCATTAGGTGTGTTTGCTGTAGGGAGCAGAGACGAAGGGTATTTTTCATTCGACCAGGGAACGGAGTTGCTCGGCTTTCTCGCCGAAGTCGTGCGCTACGCTGTAGCACGGTGGTGGCCAGACCAAAGTTAATTATATTCCACGCAGGAGAAGACGTTCAGAAAGCTATATCTGAATGGGGCCGCTGGCTGGGGAATGAGCGAAGAGCTTCCGCCAACACCATTGACGCTTACCGTCGCGACCTCGCCACTTTTTTTGTTTTTCTATCGGAGCATCTTGGTGGCGAGCCCACATTGAATGAATTAAAACAACTTACACCTTCCGATTTTCGCAGTTACCTCGCCCGAAGGAATACTCAAGGCCTAGCGCGCACTTCAATCGCGCGTGGCCTAAGTACAGTCCGGAATTTTTTTCGTTTCCTAGATCGTAATAGCTTGGTGCACAACCCGGCCATTGATGCCCTCCAAACGCCAAGAATACCTAAGATTATTCCCAAAGCTATGACTCCAGATGATGCCTTAGCGACTATTAAAATAGCAGGTGAGTTGCAAAAAGAGCCCTGGTTGGCGAAGCGGGATATAGCAATTATGCTGTTACTCTATGGCAGCGGCCTGCGTATTGGCGAGGCTTTAGGTTTATTAGTGAGCGACTTTGGCAAAGACCGTAAAGCAAATGGCACTCTCAAAGTTATTGGTAAGGGTAATAAGCAGAGGGTAGTGCCAGTGCTGCCCGTCGTCTTCGATGCCATCGATGAATACCTAAACTCATGCCCCTTTGGATTAAGCACTACCGGGCCCTTATTCGTTGGCAGCAGAGGCGCGCGTCTAAACCCCGGGGTCGTGCAGCGGCAATTACGAAAAATCCGCGCCAAGCTAGGCCTGGATGATACAGCAACGCCGCACGCGCTGAGACACAGCTTCGCTACACACTTGTTAGCCAACGGTGGTGATCTCCGGACGATCCAGGAGTTGTTAGGGCATTCCTCTCTCTCAACTACGCAACGTTACACTGCCGTAGATGAGTCAAAGCTACGCGCTGTATATGAAGATTCACATCCGCGTGCACGCCACTACAAGAATCACTAGTAGGCTCGGTATATATCACTCAAATTTCCCAACTACAGCAACATTGGCAATATTGTGTTCATGGCCTAGCATAAAAGAACAAGGGTGATTGTCTCATTAAAGATTATAAGTCCAAGTATATCATGGGATTGAGATCCTACTTGACAGAAAATATGGATTGAAAAGTGACGTGGCCATACAAAGTAAGAGCGATCGACCTTGAAGCCATTACGCAGACCTGCGGTTTATACGGTTTCTGTCTTGTAAAGAATTTTTTTAACCCTGAAGAGATGAATCAGATCAGACTTGGGCTGGTAGAGACAAACCAACATTTTGGAGCAATAACACCAGACCCATTAAGCTGCCCAGCCTTAAACTGGCTGGTGGCAGACCCACGAGTGTTGAAAATAGCGCATGCACTTCTCAAGCAAGAGCTAGTGTACTATGCAAACGGAAGTATAAACTTTGAGAACGAGATCGGGCCACTGACAACCACACCATACACTGCCTTACATTCCGACGCTGCTGGGCGCCCAGATGCTCTAAGCGGTTATCCAAAGCAAGATGGAAAGACTCCTTTCCCAGCTTACCGATTTGCCATTTACATGCAGGACTATACAGCAAATAGCGGCAGTGTGAGGGTGGTTCCTGGATCTCACCTTTGGACTGACAGATTTGATATGTCAGATTCTGACGCTTTCAGTGCTGCAGTGGCTCCACAAGCGTCGACACATCCATCCAGGGCAGAGCATTTTATCGAGATGGTGCCAACACAACCAGGCGATCTGGTAATCTGGAATCTCGGACTCATTCACGGAGCCGGGGCTAAACGGCTTGGAAATAACCCTGACCGTTGTTTACATCCGAGCAAAGAAGAGGCTTTAGCACAAGAGGACCCTGCGCAGTTCCTACCTCCGCCAGGTCCGCGTAATGCTATCTTTTTTGACTACGGGGCTGTAAGTGAGGCGGTGGACCTTTATATAAAGTTTTATACTCAGACACAGACATCGAAGCGTCTCAAACCATTTTCACGTGGCCAGACCGATGCAGAAAACATCTATAACCTCATTTCTGGCACGGGCGCTCGCTTACGGGAAGACGGCCTAATAATTAGCCTTTGCTTCCAAATTGAGCACGCGAAACGATCTGGTGATTCCCTCACTGCTAGGAGCCTATTCGAACGTCTTTATGGATTAGTCGAACGTCACCGCGAATTCTCGGCGCATCACCAATTATTCGATCGATCGAGATTTGATAAGCTAAAATTGGCTAGTTGGAAAAAGGCTGTGGGCTATGCACAGCAGATGGTCATGCTCCGGATCAGCCACCAATCCAACCAAACCTTAGTGACTTAATAATAGTTCCTCAGTTTTCCAAATCGCACCGTTTGTAAACATTACCTAATTCCATGGGCCTTTCGAGCTAGGTCCAGATGGAGGGACACTACCGCCACTTCTGCGCGACGACGCCCGGGGCGCAACGATACGGGCATGCTGACGGGTAAAGGCGCGCGTGAGCGGTCTGCTAAACATAGGTACATCGGGTAAGCGCAGTTTAAAAATCAAAATCGCCCCAGCTATAAATCCACTGATATGAGCCAAAAAGGCAACACCCCCTTGACCAGTGACTGAGGCAGCTTGACTCAGAACCTGTCCGACGAACCATAGACCAAGTACAATCCATGCTGGGACATTCATTACAGTGAAGAAAATTATGAATATGAAAAAAACACGAATGTTCGCATGCGGGTACAGCATTAGATAGGCGCCGGCAACACCAGCTATGGCGCCGGACGCACCAATCATCGGTATGGTCGAGGAAGGTGTGGCAACACTCTGCGCAAGCGCCGCAACAGCTCCACAACTCAGATAAAACAAGATAAAACGCAGACGACCCATAGAGGCCTCTACATTATCTCCGAATATCCAAAGATACAGCATGTTACCAAGTAAGTGCATCCAACCGCCATGTAAAAACATGGATGTGACAATAGTCATCCAGGCTGGCAGAGGTGCAATCATAGGATCTATTTCAGCAAGACCGAAAAGGTCTGCCGGAATAATGCCGTAGGACAGCACTGCTAGCCTGGCCGCTTGCGAGTCCAATCCCTGCTGCCACAAGAATATAATCACGCATAGTGCGATCAGACACCAAGTGACGATAGGGGTTGTATTATGAGGATTATCATCACGATATGGAAAGAAAAACATATCAGACTCTAATGCAGTAATGGGAAAGATCCCAAGAAAAAACGGCAATCAAAATCTTATCTGTTTTTGCCACTGAATTCAGGAAGCCGACACTTCGAACAAAAATCCGTACGGCATATTAGGGCATAGTTATAAGTATTTAGCAGCTACCGCCTTTTTTATGTTGATTAGAGACCTCAATAAGAGAAGCTAGAAAAGTAATTCTATTGAGTATTTTATTATTAGTCTTTATGTCCCAAGTGAGCCACCTTCCTATCGTTTTAGCTAATTGCATCAGCCTCACGCACCATATTGATGAGCGAAGCATTCATAAGAAATGATTTGTGCCGCACCGGGTCTTCCGATGTCTTGCGCAATTCTTCAAAACGTTGAGTAGCCTTAGCTGGATCCTTGGCTTGTAGAGTTTCCTTGTTCTGTATGGATTGTGCTTGCACATACTTCTGCGCCAACGGGCGACGCTGACGGTCATACTTCGCAAACAAAGCTTGATCGTCCTTTAATTTACCTCGCCATATCTGGCCGATTTTTTCAGCTAAATTTAGGCCATCAGCCACACCCGAATTCATACCCATGCCTCCGAGAGGGTTGTTTACATGGCCTGAATCCCCGGCCAGCACTACCCGCCCCTTGTAAAAACTCTCTGCTACTCGCTGGTGAACGGTATAGACATTACGATGAACGATTTCCAAGTTCTTGGCAAAGGGGAAGCAATCGTTAATCATGCCCCTAATGTAATTCTCCGATTCGACCAATTCTTCGGCGCCTTGGGTCACAACAGGGAACAGGTTGCGCCACATACCGTTCTTATTTTCCGGGACATTCGGCCCAGGTATTTTGAATACTGAGCACCACATATCTGGGTCAGCTAGATAATTACGATAGCGATAATTATCCGCAGCTTCATAGTCAAAGTATGAGGCAACAATAATAAAGCGCTCTTCCCAGGTGAAGCCTGGGAACTCTATACCCTGTGATTTACGAACGGTAGAACGACCTCCATCGCATCCAATTAGGTAACGTCCGCGCCATAGCATATCCTCACCGTGGGGGCCTCTCACCGTCACTTCAATATGATCATTGCCGTTGCACACCTCAGTCACTTCATGCTCGCGTAGAAACTGAAAGTGTGGAAACTTCTGCGCTGCCGCTAGGGCTATAGCGACTGTCTTGTGCTGCTCCAATTGAACAGCATAGGGGTGATTAGTCTCATCAGCTATACGACCAAAATCAAACTCCGCAAATATCTCGTTAGTTCGGCGATACCTATACTGAAAGTACCGTGCAACAAGCCCTTGTTTAATCACCTCATCAGCAATGCCAACCGTATCCAAAAGATCAAGAGTGGAAGAATGGGTGGTAGCTGCCCGATGTGCTGTTGGTGTTTCCGCCAAAGCATCAAATACTACAACCGGAATGTCCATTTGTGCGAGACGCAACGCAGTGATCATACCCACCGGTCCACCTCCCGCAACTAAAACTTGGTCTTGCTCAGCCATGCCCTACCCCATTTGGTTCGCTGCCATACCTGAAAAGGTATATGGCTCGCGAGAAAATAATGGATTACCCAATCATTAGACAGCCCAGTATCTTGTCACAAAATCAGGTTATTGGTGCATGCAAAAATAAACAAATATCTTGGAAGTTTGAAAACGCGTCCCCAGAAACTGGTGGTCACGCTTATCAGAATCTTTGCCAGCATTATAAAAGCACCTACATAACCTCCGTACCCAGGTTATGGCTAGCTAAGAAACTACTTTATAGGGATTGTTCATGCCTACCTGAGTCGGCAAGCTTAAGGGTACATAGAGCTAGGGGGTCTAAGGTCTGAATACGATATACTGTGCTCCATAAGTAGACATCCATATTCTTAGAATATTTACTAAATTACATTTCTTTTATCTCTCAAAAGATCCTGTGGAAACTCTGGAAACTTGGTCATCTTTTTGATGCCATCGCCCTGGCCTGTTAGTTGAAGTACACCTGGATTCATGAGGCCCTTGGGATCAAGAGCCGCCTTAACTGCAATGATGGATGATCGCGCGGCAGATGATAGCTGACTAGCATAGGAATAATGACGGCCCATCTGATCATGGCTCGCGCCGAATGTATCCCACAAACCAGCAAGATCACGCCGTAGTTTCATGACCTGTTCTCTGGTTTCTCGGTTTTCTGAAATTGCGGAATACTTGGCTTTTTGGCTATCAGTAACATGACGTAAATGAAACGGATGTAACCGATCTTTCCAGTAGAACATGGGTTCTATAAGAAAGGCATTTGCGGTAGAGCTTGTGAGATAGGAGAAAGTGATTTTGTGTTTAGCTAAAAGATCTTCATGGCGAGCAAAGTATTCATCGGTGACAGCTGAAACTTCTGTTGCCCGTGACAGAGGAAAACGGCCATGGACAGGCAGCCAATTTTCTCCTTCTGGCCCAAGCAGTGCCCTGATTTGACGGAATGGTTTAGCGCGGGTCACCTTGGGAATTATATTGGGTAGTTCACGTATAGCTGTTGGGCCACATGTGCGACGCACTCGATCCAATTTCCATACTATATCTCGCTCATCCACACCCTCAACCACGACGTGGAGGGCATAACCTGAGCGGTCTATAGCGCGCTGTCCAGAGACCACCATTTTACCAACCGATCGAAGAGTCTGAACTACGCCCTTGGAGGCCGCTGCCACATCTTTGACAAAACCAACGCCTTCAAGAAAATCAAACCCCTTAGCAGCCAAGTGTTGATTACCCACGGGATCAATACCCCACTGCTCTGCAGCTACATTTTCCTTAGCTAGGGCAATATGAGCTTCGGCAATATCTTCAATGCTATCATAGGAAAATGACAGGTAATCCTCGAATACAGGTAAAGTTATAAGCCTGAGTGTCACCCGGGCTTTTATGCCAAAAGCCCCGCAATCCCCGATAAATAAACCCGTCATGTCTGGCCCAAATGACCGTTGAAACGGAGGGCGCCCATCTGCTGCTGCAGCTCCGGTTTCTAGCAAAGAGCCATCAGCCATAACTACATCGAGCCCTAGCACAGCTTCATTCATTGAGCCATAGATGCCGGAACCGAAGAAGGTAGCGTTATTACTCGCCGCACCACCAACAGTGGAAATCATACCGGACAGAGGTCCAAAAAAAGGTGTACGAAGTCCCCGTTCTTTTAATTCATCGTATAAGCTCGCCCAAGTACAACCAGCTTGGACGGTAACATACATATCTCCTTCGTTGATTTCTTCGATGTGGTTAAGACCCGTTAGGTCCACCATTATTGTATTAGACGTTTCAGGAATATAACCTTGAGTGTACGACATGCCGCCACCTCGCGGCACAAGAGGTAACCCAAGGCCGTTGGCAATAGATACTGCCTGACACAATTGATCTACCGCTATGGGCTTAATGACGCACAATGGAACTACGTCACCTTCCCCAGAAATGTCAGTCGCGTAATAGGCCAGCTCTGCTGGGTCTGTTACCACACCATCCGGACCAAGCAGACTTTGTAGCATACCCAGAACACCATCGTGCATTTCTTCTTCCTTTATTATTTTCTACATTCTTGCGCCTTATTGCGTCTGGTTAAGGCACTCCACCGAGATAGGCTTCGCGAACTTTAGGGTCCTGCAGCAAGGTTTGGCTTTTGCCGGCCAGGGCAATACATCCCGATTCCAGCACATAACCGCGGGCAGCCGCGGAGAGTGCTAATACCGAATTCTGTTCAACAACTAGCACTGTAACCCCCTCAGAAGCGATAGCGCGAATCTTCTCAAACACACCAGCCGCCACTACGGGGGCAAGACCTAGACTGGGTTCGTCGAGAAGCAAAACCTTAGGCCGAGCCATTAAGGCACGGCCAATAGCGAGCATCTGTTGCTCACCACCTGACAATGACCACCCGCGCTGATGGCGGCGTTCCGAAAGCCGCGGCAAGAATTCATACACTTTATCTAGATCATCTTGAATACTTTGGCCCAAACGGCGCCAGGCGCTAGCCGCTACGCCAAGGTTTTCTGCCACTGTCAGGTTGCCAAAAATACGGCGACGCTCTGGCACATGGACCAGACCAAGACGTACACGCTTTTCTACACTTATGCCCAAAAGGTCCTGGCCTCGCATAGTGACAGCACCAGACCGCGGCCTGACCAACCCTGAGATTGCACGCAGCATCGTTGTTTTGCCGGCGCCATTAGCTCCTAATAACGCTACCGTTTCACCTTCCTTGACTACAAGCGAAACCTCTTGCAACGCATTGATGGGGCCATAAGAGACGGAGAGTGTTCTAATCTCAAGCATTGCCCGGACCCACTACAGGATTTAAAGCCGCTGCGCTGTTACCAAGATATGCTTCAATGACACTTGGGTCGTTTCGAATAGTAGCTGCTGAACCTTCGGCTATCTTAGCACCAAAGTTCAAGACGGCTATGCGGTCGGACCAGCGCATAACGAGACCCATATCGTGCTCAATCAGAACGACAGCTATTCCATCACTCTTGAGGTTGCTAAGCACCTCAAGCAAAGATTCAGTCTCCGTTTGGTTCAGCCCTGCAGCAGGTTCGTCCAGCAGAAGAATTTTGGTTTCGGCGGCTAAGGCACGCGCAATTTCCAGTTTGCGCTGGACACCATAAGGAAGACTACCAGTCTCCTGCTGAGCTATATCGGACAGACCCACACGCTCCAACGCCGCAGCGGCACGCACATGCAGGGCTTTCTCTATCTTACTGTAAGCACTTCGTCGCAATAGAATATCAAATATCGTGCCCCCCGCACTGGTTTCGGCTCCAACTAAGACATTCTCAAACACCGAAAGACGAGAAAATAAGCGGCCATTTTGAAATGTGCGACCAACCCCAGCTGCTCTGATCAAGTGAGCTGGCCAGCCACTAATAGATTCTCCCTCTACACGAACTTGGCCACGCGTGGGTCGCATCAGACCAGAGAGCAGATTAAGAACAGTCGATTTTCCCGCACCATTAGGGCCTATCAGAGCAAAGGCTTCGCCGGGAAACACGTTGAAAGAGACATCATCCACAGCAATCAGCCCGCCAAAAGTTTTTCTTAGGCCCTCCACTGCTAGTAGGGCAGTCATGAAATTATTACTACTTTTTTAACACGATGGAGTAGGCCTGCTAGGCCCTTAGGCATAAACACCAAAACCAATAAAGTAATAAGGCCATAAAATGCGAGATAACCTTCATCAAGCAGTCGGACAATAAGACCGCTCTCTGACAAGCCGACGGTGACCAGGCGCTCGGCAGCATCACGCAATAGCTCTGGCAGGAATGTTATAATTACTGCCCCAGCAATTACTCCCCCGATAGAGGCCTCACCGCCAACTATGATCATCACCAAATAGAGAATAGAAATTGGCACACCAAAGTCAGTTGGTGAAATAAAGCCTGTGTAATGTGCGAATAACACTCCAGATACTGCTGCGAACATAGCACCCATAACAAAAGCTATAATACGAACCTGGACTACATTTATGCCTGAGACTTGCGCTGCCGTTTCATCATCCCTAACGGCAATCATAGCACGTCCAAGACGGGACTCTCTAAGCCGCGCCGACAAACCGATGCCGACTAAGAGAGCTGCAGTAATGATAAAAAGAAAAGTACGCTCAGGTGTAACGCTAGATAGTTCCTCAGTCAGCCGGGGAATACCAGTGATGCCATTGTAGCCATTAGTTAGTTCAACCCAGTTCTTTGCGATCAGTTCGATCACTACATTAACCCCAACTGTTGCTAGCGCCAGGTAATGACCCTTTAAACGCAACAGCGGCAGGCTTATAAGTCCTGCTGCAAAACCGGTAACAACTATAGCGGTGGGAATAGATAAAACCATCGACCAGCCAAGTTTTGTGGTCAGGAGAGCAGACGTATACGCTCCAAGCCCCACAAAAGCCGCCTGACCTAGGTGTATCAGTCCGCAGTAGCCAAAAATTAAATTAAGGCCGAGCACTGCTAACGCAGCAATCAGGCCGAGGGTTAACACCCGCAAAGAATAACCTTCAAGGACTAAGCCAGCGCCTAGTGAGAATGCAGTTACGCCAATCAGTAGAATCCAGGTCGATTTGCGAGTCATTAGCCAATCCTCACGCCCTGTCTCCGCCATGCTCGCCAAAGATGCCTTGCGGCCTTATTAGAAGAAAACTTACCATGACCAGGAAGACGATCGCGTCCTTATACGTAGATGAGATGTAGCTAGCAGACAGAGATTCGGTAAGCCCAACTAATATGCCCCCAAAGATCGCGCCCGGCACGCTACCAAATCCCCCTATGATGGTGGCGGCAAACGCCTTCAAGGCCAAGGCATCGCCCATTGACGCATCGACAAACCACACCGGCCCCATCAGTAGTCCGCCAATTCCGGCCAGCACTCCAGCCAGGGCCCAGGTAAAAGCGTAAACACCGCCAGCATTAATACCCATCAAGCGTGCAGTTTCCGCATCCTGGGCAACAGCTCGCATCTGTGCACCAAGGGCAGTAAAATATAATAGAAATGCTAGCATTCCGACCACGGTGGAAGTAACGATTATCACGGCAAGAAGATGCGAGGATAAGACTAAAGGCCCTATAGAAAATGGATCCACACTAAAGGGAGATGCTAGCCGCTGGGGTAAGGGGCCCCAGGTGATCAGGGCCAGATTTTGAATCACAATGCCAACTGCAATAGTCCCGACGATGATCGTAACCACTGGACTATTCTGCAGCGGGAGATATACGAATAAAAAAAACAAGATGCCTAATAGCATCATAGAGATGAGAGCAAATAAATACCCCGGTATTGGCGCTTGGCCGAGCATAGCTACACCGGTGAGGCCGAAGAATGCACCAAGCACAACTAACTGGCCTGCCGCAAAGTTAACCACGCCCGTTGCCTCATAGACGAGGACAAATCCCAAGGCCATCAATGCATAGATACAGCCAATAGCAAGACCATTGAAGGTGGATTGCAGGAGGGGGCCAAACCAGAACTCTTTTTGTGAGAGCGCGGGAGCCTGTGCTGAGTAGTTATGAGAAACTTGCACCCTTTCTGCACCTGAGACATATGTGTCAACGAGATTATAATTCTTCGTGCCTGGTTCGAACCTAACCAGCGCAACCGAATTGCCAAGATTGCCGAACTCGTCTGCTCTATAGGTACGAGTAATACCTTCATAGTCTTTCACAGTAGCTATCCATTCTCGAAGCCTTTTGGCATCAGTGCCAACTGCGCGCAAACCATCAGCTAGCATCAAGGCCGCATCATAAAAGTTCGATGCAAAGGACGGATCAACCCCATAGCCAAACCGCCTTTCATAACGGCCAATAAAATTACCCGTATCAAATTCGATCCGGCCAGGAAGGTAAGCGTCAACCACAGCATAAGCACCATCGATTTCTCTTGCTGACAAAAGCTCGAGCGTGGCAGGCCCCGTCAAGGTTGGATTAGAAATTACAGGAAGATCAATACCAAGGGCCTTGCGCGCCCCAAATAATAAGGCCGTGTCTCGCGTGAACCCAACACTGAGTAGGATATCAGCACCCTGACCGACTGCACTAAGTAATTGTGGTGTCAGATCATTATCTGCTGACTGATGGGATTCAAGAATAGGATCAATACCAATTTCACGGAATTCTTGCTCTGCGTGTTTTGCTAAACCTTGGCCATAATCATTTTGAATATAGACTATAGCTGGGCGTCTCTTGCCAAGGCGATTGATGACTGTATCGACCATGGCCTTTACGATCACGGAGTCCGGCTGCTTAATACGAAACATCCATGTATTGCCACGTTGATGAAGGCCGTCGGCACCACCACCGTAGAATGCTGGACGTGCAGCGCGCTTAACTTCCGGCTCTACGGCAAAGTTCTGGGGTGTATAACTGGAAAGAAAAATTGCAACTGGATCGTGATCTTCAACTAATTTGATAAATGCTGATACTGCAGTGGAGTTGGACTGCTGAGTATCTTCAAAAACTATATCGACTTCTTTACCATGGATGCCACCAGCGGTGTTAATGTCTTCCTCCGCCATCTGTAGAGCATTATAGTATAGCAACCCAGACGTAGCCAGCGGCCCAGTTGTAGGTACGGTCGCACCGACAATGATTTTACCCTCCTCATTAGTGCGCAAGCCTGGAAGGCCAGACACCACCGGCTGCGACTGTGCACTCGCATGCAAATCTATAAATAATGATGTTATTAAACATAAACTCGCTACTATCTCTCGAAGATATATCAGTTTTGTCATATTTAAATTAGGCCGTACTATCTAATGCCCATCAACCACGCTGCATTATGTAGGGCTCACGCAAGCCATTAGTTTGGTTAGCAACTGACCATTTGTCTTCTGCTATCTTGAGCCGCTGGGCGGGAATATCAATGCCGTGGTAGCGGGCCAAATTGGCACCAAGAATTTTTGCCTTTTTGGCTTCCGAGAGAGTGTAAGGAGCACCTTCAGGCGGTTCAAAATCGAAGAAAGCATTGACAATCCAATATGGGTGTTGGTTTACGGAAGTGGATGCGTAAATGATTCGGTTGATATCAACCTGGGTCATAAACACATTCATCATTTCATTAAAGGTGGCCATGTCAAATAGCGGGAATAACATTGGCCCTTCTAGAACAGCAGTGATGTTCTCCCGGGCCTTCATCAAAGCGGCAGTCTCTTCGAAATTCTGCCAGCCTGCATGTACCAGGTGGAAGGTGATGTCGGGGAAAACCTCAGCTGCCCTATAGAGATCGTCGACGCCAAGCGCTGCCGTTTCTGGACCTACATGACCAACCAGCTTATGCACCGCCAGATGTGTAACGCCATTAGCTTGTAGATAATCAAATACAGGAAATGCCCGCTTTTCATCATCCATAAGCCAGCCTTCGGGTTCATTAGTTTGCAGGTTGATGCGCGTGGGATAGAACTTGATCCCATCTACACCCTGATCAATCAACTTGTCGGCTTTCTCTTTAACAATATTATAGGGATCAAATAAATCTAGGGCGCCATACCATAATACGCGGTCAGGGAAGTTTCCCTTTAGATAAGCGCCTTTTTCATTAGAGACTAAACCATCATAGTAAAGATCATACATGGGAACCGAATGCATGATCATCATGTCTGTATGGCTTTCCATAAACATTATATCCATGACTTCATCGGGCTGCCAATCGCGGGACCACTGTTCAAAAGTGAGTCGATACGGCTCAGGGGTGCAAGCAACATGATACCTGTGCGTAGTGTTGATACTGGTTGCCGCTGCCCTTTTGATACGCCTGTTGTAGTCGGCATGGTTGTAGCAATGAGAAACACCATCAATAACAAAAATCCGCTCGGCCATGGGATGTAATTCCGGTGACCAGTTTACCTGAGCTAGCGAAGGCGAAACACCACGCGTAGCTGCCATAGCGCCAGCAACACCTAAGGTCTGCAATGCTGTACGTCGACTAAAATCTAGCGATGAGGAATCTGTCATCCATCGTCTCCTTTTGGACTAGCTCGCCGGTGGATAGAATACTTTTCGCGTTTGCTTGCAAACAAATCCTTAGCCTTGGGGCTTAGTCGGTCTTCCGTCCATAGCGGGTATGGGTCAGACACAACGACGATTTTTTGCACACCTTTCAATGAGGCGGCCAAGTCCTCCAGTTCCATGATGATCTTATAGGAGAACACGCAGCTGGGGTCGGTAAAGGTTACGCTAACAGTGATTGTCTCGCACTTGCGGGTGATTTCATTAATGAGGCCTAGATCTACTATACTCAGATCATATCCAGAAAGGGCATGGCATGGGTCGGGAATCCTGGACAGAGCCGCCCACACTTTCGTAATGGCCGGATCTTCTGTTATGGCCTCATCCGATCTTACGCAGTTCAATCTTGAGTACTTTCCCATTGGCATTGCGCGGCAGTGTGTCGATGGTAGCCATCTCCTTAGGCAATTTGAAACTAGCCAGCTTGCCTTCACAGAAACGGGCAATGTCATCCAAGTTCAGGCTGGCATGCTTATCAAGAACAACGAAGACCTTGAGCCGTTCACCCCACTTTTCGTCCGGCACCCCGACTACGGCTACATCAGCAATAGAGGGGTGCGTAAATAATAGCTCTTCAATCTCACGGGGATAAACGTTTACTCCTCCCGTGATAACCATGTCTTTCTTGCGATCAATTATATAGATAAAACCGTCTTGATCACGCTTGCCCACATCACCAACGGTTATCCAGCCATCGCGAAACGCTTCAGCAGTAGCATCGGGCCGGTTCCAATAACCAGCGAAAGCTGAAGGTGACTTAACCCACAACTCACCCGCCTCTTCCGGCCCAACTTCACAAAAATTATCATCTGTAAGCTTGACAAAAGTATGTGGGAAAGGGGTGCCCACACAGCGCTCTTTTTGTAGCTGAAAAGGTGGCCGCAAATTAGTAACGAAGCCCGCCTCGGTCGACCCATAGGTTTCATGCAACTTGCCTTCGCCAAAGTATTCTACAATTTTGTATTTAAGATGCTGTGGCAAAGCAGATGCATTTGAAATCACCGCTTTCATCTGTACGCCTCGGTACTTTTCAAGCACAGGTTTCTCAAGGCCAAAGATAGCATGGTGCTGGGTTGGAACCGTAAATACACCAGAAAAGTTCCCCTCTTTAAGTTTCATGAGGAGCTCTTCGGGATCAAAGTGATCTAGGATTTCCGTAAAACCGCCGGACATAATCGCTGCTAACGGAAATGCAATCCCTGCTCCGTGGTTCATGGGGGTGGTGCCAAGAAAACGGTCCTCCGGGCTATAGCAGCCGAATTCTTGCGCCATCTGATAAAAAGCTAACAACCTGGACCGCTGCGGCAATACTACACCTTTAGGCTTTCCAGTAGTGCCGGAGGTGTAAGGAATAGTCCATGGGTCCCACTCGTTAATTTCAGGATAAGTATCAGGAATAGAAGCTTCTTTAATCAATCTCTCAAATTCATCGCCCAAGTGCACTGTATGTTCAACAGTCTCGAAAGATGCGGCGCCCAGGGCATCGGCTGATGCATCATCAAAAAAAACCACGCGGGCCTGGGCATCATTGCAGATAGCCTCGATTTCGGAACTAGTGAGCCGAGGATTAACAGTAGCCACAGCTGCTCCTGCATCAGGCAAGCCGCACACCACTTCTACATACTCAATAGAATTCTTGGCAACTATAGCAACATTGTCCCCCTTGTTCAGCTTCAGCTCTGAAATCGCTGCCGCTGTCAGCCTATCCGTACGATCTGATAGTTCGCGGTAGGTCCGGCTTTTATTTCCATGAACAATTGCTACCTTGTCGGGATCACGCTGCATAGTAGCCCGCAAACCCTTGGCAGCGGTCATTGACTGATAGAAATGGGGAAGTTGGACCGTTCTAGATTTAAGAGACTCCATCAACTAGTTGCCTACTATCTACTTAGCTGATGCAGCTTGGGTGCCGGGGATGCGTTTAAATAGCCGCAGCGCATTGTCGCGCATGAGCATTTTGTGCGCCTCTGCGCGCATACCAAAATCACCTACTTCGCGCACGGCCCTCTCAGGGTCTATCACGGGCCAATCGGTTCCAAACATAACTTTGTGACGGCCATAAGAATTGGCATAGTGCACATATTGTTTTGGCCAATGCTTCGGGGCATAAGCATCACCAGCGGTATAGATGTTTTCATGTTTCCAACACATAGCAATCATCTCGTCAGTCCATGGGACACCAATGTGTATACCGATCAATACAAGCTCTGGAAAGTCAATGGCCACTTGGTCAAGCAGTATGGGTTTAGCCACAGATGGCAGACGGCGCTCTTTAGAATACACCAGATTCTGCCCCACCTGCATCATAATGGGAATATCAAGCTCGCAGCACCTCGCGTATACGGGATAAATTTGTGGTGCATCAGGTCGAATACCAAACCAGTGAGGGTACCAGTGAGCACCAACAAACCCGTATTCCCGGATAGCCACATCAAGCTCATACAACTGCTCCATACCTTTTGTGGTATCGATGCCTGCTAAACCTGAAAAACGATCCGGATGTTTGTCACAAATCTCGCGCACATACTCATAAGGAATGTGATGCGAGCCTTTGACATTAAGATCACCGCAACGGTGGGCGATAAGTAAAGAGCGTTCAATGCCAGCCGCATCCATCTTACGGATGTAATCGTCTATTTCGACACCGTTACGCATTTCATCAGCCATTCGGACTTGGGTCTTGAAATCTTCGTCTACACCCATGAGTTTTCGTTCCAGCACCCAGGGTGTGTATGGATTGCAAACGATGTCGATATATCCACTCATATATTCCGCCGCCTATTCCGCTGCCGTTTCTATTGAATTATGAACGCCCCAGGCAATTGCTACATCATTCACTGTCACCAAATCTGCAAATAACATATCCATAGAACGCAAGGCAACTTGGTGGCGTTCATCATCAAGCTCCGCAACAGCATCCTGGACAACAAAGGTTTTATAGTCCCGTTGGCTTGCATCGCGTACTGTCGATTCAACACAGCAATTAGTTGTCACACCACATACAACCAGACTATCTGCATCCAAGCCGCTTAAAATAGTTTCCAAGTTAGTAGCATAAAACGAGCTGGGCCTATTCTTATCAACAATAAAATCTTCATCTTGTGGCTCAAGCTCTGGAATCACCTCCACGTCCCAAGTGCCGGCTTGTAGTGCCTTTGCATCTTTTAAGTCGGGTAGCAGGTGTTTTATAAGCACACCGCCATCAGCATAATCAGGCCGGTACATATAGCGTGTATAGATCACTGGAATGTTAGCCGCTCTTGCCGCCTTCACCAACTCTACACATGGCTCAATTGCGGTTTGTAGATTCTGAATGGGCAGGCCGGGCTTACCGCATCCCCCATCATCGGCACAGAACGAGTTCTGCATATCTACCACGATTAGCACAGTACCATCGCGTGACAGCTCCATAGTGGACATATGTAAACCCTCCAATAGTGTTATTTTAGCCGAAGTATGCTGAACCGCTCGTAATGTGTCGACCCATTGAATCCAGACCAAGGCCAAAGCTTGCGTTTAAGCATGGCCTGGCTAAGGGTTAACATAATAAATAGCCCCTTTTCTATTATTAACATCTGAACTTTAGGCCCAACAGTATAGCCTCTTATTAGGCCCAAGCCTCTAGAATACAAATCCTTGGATATAGTTTTGCCATTGGTAAATTTGCTTTGCACGTCTAAAATTGATGGTGATAATTTGGTCGCCTGGGGCGGTGCCCACGAGCTTAGGATCAATGGCGTGTGGCAGACCCACAATAAAGGCTTTGAAATGCGGTGGTTTGTAGGTCCAAGAAAATTTTTAAAAGATACCAGGGTCACAACCACAGCCCATATCCCTCTCTTGTATAGGGTAAATCACCTAGTTAGTGAACATGGTTATTCTTTACTCCATAAGCCACCAAGCTCTCAGCTAAATCACCGCCGGTGTGATTTTTGCAGTGAGGCTGACCAATGGTAGCGTCTGTGGTAATCAACAGATTATTTTTTGTTATTGCGAATAAGGAAGAATTTATGTTGGCTCGATTTCTAGCGCCTATTAGTTTCACAATATTCGTAGGCCTAGGGATTTGCGGGCCCAGCCTTGCTCAAGACGCCGAGTTTCCCGAGGCTGCAAGTGGAATGAAAGAACAAAAGGGTGGTTCGGCAGCATCCTTCATGGTTGCCGCAGCAAACCCTATCGCCGTGCAGGCCGGATACAATGCTATAAAGGCAGGTGGTAACGCTTTAGATGCTGCCTTCGCTACCCAACTCGTCCTAAATCTTGTAGAGCCACAGTCCTCAGGTATCGGTGGTGGAGCTTTCGTTTTATATTGGGATAATAAAGACAAGAAAATCTACGCTTATGACGGACGGGAAACAGCCCCTGCAACAGCAACAGAAGGGCGCTTTCTCAAATCCAACGGCGAAGCCATGCTGCGAAATGAAGCAATTATTGGAGGCAAGTCAGTTGGCGTGCCTGGCTTATTGCGCATGATGGAACTAGCCCATAAGGCTCACGGCGAAATATCTTGGTCAACACTATTTAGTCCCGCAATTGAAGTCGCAGCAAATGGGTTTGAGCTTTCGCCGCGGCTGTTTAGGCTACTGGAACTGGATAAATCGCTGCCCTCTATTAAGACACCAGCGGAACACTACTACGGAGCGGATGGCCTGCCAAAGCCAGTGGGTACTGTTTTAAGAAATGCTGAAATGGCTGATACTCTCACCCGCCTAGCCAACGAGGGTGCGGATACTTTTTACAGCGGCTCGCTAGCCCAAG
Organism: Rhodospirillaceae bacterium; assembly: GCA_045564915.1. Taxonomy (GTDB): domain Bacteria; phylum Pseudomonadota; class Alphaproteobacteria; order Rhodospirillales; family Rhodospirillaceae; genus JAQWRV01. Next base: position 33,076 of record JBJLGL010000011.1, on the reverse strand, counting down.
CGATTGTTCTTGAAGTCCAGAATGCAGAAAAGAATCCAGGCGACCTCTCTCTCGAAGACCTGCACTCATATCGCGCAAGAGAACGTACACCGCTCTGTGCACCCTACCACCAGTTTATAGTCTGTGGTGCCCCGGCGCCAACGTCAGGCGGTATTGGTGTAATACAAACTCTGGGCATTCTAGAGAAATTCGATCTGCGGAACATGGAGCCTTGGTCTCCTGAAGTTGTGCACCTGTTTGTTGAAGCGAGCCGACTTGTGTATGCAGACCGCGCCGCGTTTATTGCCGATCCTGACTTTGTCGACATACCAGAAAGGATTCTGGTCGACCGCGAATATTTAAAGGAACGGGCTAATTTGATAGACCCTTTTAGCCGAATTGATCAGGCCGAGGCTGGTATTCCTTCACAAAAAGGGATTTTCGATTACGCGCCGGGCCAAAGCCCGGAACGGCCATCAACTACTCATATCTCCGTGATTGATTCCCATGGTAATGCGGCCTCTATGACTAGCTCGATTGAAGGCGCGTTTGGATCACATTTGATGGTTGGAGGATTTCTGCTTAATAACCAGCTAACAGACTTTTCATATACCTCTGTAGCTGACGGACGCACTGTTGCCAATCGGGTTGAAGGCGGTAAACGTCCTCGCAGCTCTATGGCTCCGATTATTGTCTTTGACAAAAATGATAATATTGTTGCTGTTTCAGGCTCACCTGGGGGTATGGCTATTGTTCCACTTGTCTCAAAAACACTGATCGCAATGCTAGATTGGGGCCTCACGCCACAAGGTGCAACTAATCTACCCAATGTCCTTATTTTCGGGCAATCAGTTGTAATTGACGATGGCGTTTTTTTTGCGGAACACAAAAAATATCTAGAGGCACTTGGACACCGTGTCCGGAGAGGCAATTTCCCCAGTGGGGTTCACGCCATTGCCATTCGTGACGGTGTCTTGTTAGGTGGCGCTGACCCTCGGCGCGAAGGAACTGTTATGGGCGAGTGAAACGTAGAACGGCTAACGATCCAATGCCTCGGACACCTCAATCAAATGCCCATCGGGATCGTAGACAAACATTCGATAGCCAGCATCTCTAACTGACCCATCGGGATTATTGTTTTCAAACCGTTCCGGTGGGGCGTGAAATCGAGCCCCTGTCTCCTGTAATCGGTTGTATACAAAATTAATGTCGTCGGTTTCAATCATGATAATTACATCGCCCACACCAACGCCAACAAGGTTGCCGCGAGCATTCGCCAGGGGTGGGCGACTGTAGCCAAGCAATCCTATCATACCAATGCGATCATCATTACCTCGCATGACGACAATACGGCCAATTTTTGGGTCTGCTGTAAGGGGTAATTCAGACGCACCAACAACCCCGCCTTCATCAGTATCTCTCGAGGAACGCTCGAACCACCGCGTCAGACCAAGACGTTGATAAAAGTCGATAGAACGTTCGATATCGTCTACCAAGAGCGTAGTTCGGCGAACAGCAGTCTCTTGGCCAAAACTTACAGCAGCCCCTAGCAATAGTACTGTAAGCGCAACTGATAAAATGAGTATCACCTGAGCTTTGTTGAACGAACATTTTAAGTGCGGGTTCGCCATTGAAGTGAGTCCTTAATAGTGAAGAGTAGAGAGCACTCTATGCATCGCAGTCAATAGAGCAATAGAGTGCTCACTATCTCTTCTTAGCTAAGTGGGTATCCATAATAAATGATAAAGCAAAGCTGGATGGCGATAGAAACTCGTAATAGTTTTTCCTTAGGACAGCGGTAACTAATCTATGAGATGGTCCCCTCAACCCGAATGGGCTACAGGACTAATAGTTGGGTTCACGGTCATAATCTTGCCCCGCTTTAACGTGAGCCTCGTAATCGGGTGGCAAAATAGGTGTGTATGGTGGATTCCAGTCTGGGCCATCAGACTCATTCCACTCTGTTGCAAACGCCCCTCCACGGCAACGACAAAGATGAAGGCATCCACCCCATGTTGCAAATGGACCATGTTCAATCCCTGGGGGACGCCAAAAATAACCCCCGTCTCGCATCATCCCCAAAGGAAAACAAATATCACCGAGAACGGCAAACTCTTCCTCAACAACAGGATGAATTTCGGTTCTAGGTGTTGACCAGTAGGGCATCATCCCTATGAGCCAAGTTAACTCACCGCTATGAGGATTCTGAAACAATTTTTTGTGAATAGTCCCAGTCGTATCCCAATCCCCCGAATTCATGTGCTTTCGCTTGCCAGTTTCTCCTTCCATCCGGCGAGTATCAATATGCTCAACCAATAGACACTCATCATACATAGGCCCGTGCACCTCCGAGGCGAGCACATGGGCCTCACCGGAAAAGAAAGTTAGAACAACGGCTCCGTGCTGACTACCCATGCTCCTACGCAAGTATCCAGCTGGCAGGTGCGCATAATCATGCTTCGCATAAGTGCGGCCATTAATTGCAATCGCCCCTTCAAGAACAAAGAGTTCTTCATGCACGTCAACATAATGGGGATCCGGTGCAAGCCATCCCGTGGGATAACGCAGCTGTACAGACGAGTCACCATTATCTTCATCAATTGATAGGATGCGGCAGACAACATCATCCCGCGCACCGCCAGGAATGCCTTGCCTAAAGGGTAAAACCTGCGACTGAACAAATTCAATATGTGGTCTAGCCATTTAAGGTCCTCTAAATAAAAAGATACAGCAGTTTAACCTACATAGTGGCACACACCGGTAGCAAATCTCTATAACGTTTACTATAATTTATGGAACTATAAAGTATTATAGATGCCGTTTATTGGGATGACATCCTATCAACTGGCACTTTATATCTAGACTGCGCCCAATTTTGCTAACTGTGGCGTACTGCTTACAGTGCAAACAGAACTGGTTTCAAATTTATGGTAAGGGCAGCCGCAGATACACTAATCAATCGCCTAGCGCCAATCTTGGGCGCAAATCAAGCCGGACAAGCTCGAAACAAGATTGCCTCGGATCAACTAATGGAAGAAGGAAACTTACATTGGAAGGCTGGCCGCATTATACATGCAGGAAGCTTGTTCCGTAGTGCAATCCAAGCCAAACCCAGCTATGCAGAGTCACACAAACGCTTAGGCGCTTTATTACGTAAACGTGGTAAATTGCAAAGTGCAGTTGCCGTTCTCCAGACTGCGTTAATTCTTGATCCGCGCTGTGGCTCTACCAGCAATACTTTGGCAAACGTTTATGAAATGAGCGGTAATTTCAACCAAGCCGAGGGCTATTATCTTAAGGCTGTAGAACTTGAACCCGGCCTGGCCCAGGCATTTCTAGGAATAGCTAGGGTCGCTTGCCAAAGAAAACGCTGGAACGAAGCCTTAGCTGCGACGGAACGTGCTGAAAGAATAACTCCAAAATCTACTAAAGTTGCCCTCCAAGCGGCCACAATAAAACTTCAGACAGGTAATCCTGCGAGCGCTCTCAATATACTTCTGGATGCTGATAAACGGAAACCGAATGAGGCAAGCATAAAATTGTCTTTGGCCGAGACCTATTATCAACAGGAAAACATTCCAGAAGCAGAAGCTGCCTTGGCTAGCTGCTTAGCTCTAGAGCCAGACAACGTCCTTGGCCTGGCCATGAAACGAAACTGGCACAATAAGTCTGGCGACGAGGCAGAGTCACATAGCTAACCTCTGCTCACATAGTGTCAGGCCTGTTGGCAGGTTTAATCTGTCAAAGTTCGGATTCTATTCACCATGGATACCACACCATTGCGGCGACTAGGGCTCAAGTGTTGATCCAGACCTAGGCGTGCAAACGCTTCGTCTATTTCTATGGACAAAATTTCCGCCGTCGTTTTGCCACAATACATTATAGCCAGGATATGTATTAACCCCTTTACAATGTGTGCATCGCTATCTGCCGCGAACGTAAATCTGTCAGGGTCGTCTGGCAGGCGGCCAGGCACCATCCAGACCTGGCTCATACACCCTTTAACTTTAAAGGAGTCAGTTTTTGCTGTGTTGGGAAAGGGGGGAAGCTTTCGACCTAAATCGATGATGTAGCGATACCGCTCTTCCCAATCGTCTATAAGTTCAAAATTTTCAATAAGCCCATCAATACTCAACTCTGGTTCTATGTAAATGAGTTCTTCGTTTGATTGGCAATTATGCATTTACCTCACACCTTTAGCCGTCGTAATAGAAAATAATACGAACTCGTATTATCACACTGTCACAGCCTTAGCTAAGATACGACCCTATTTAATTATTGTACCATGATAATATTGCCTAGGGAGATCCATCTTTATTTAGCAGAGAACATGGATGCAGAGGCTGTAAATTACTTTTTTCCGCCCGTCTAATTCTTGCTGACACTGCGCAACCTGCACCCGCATCATTTCCATGTGAACTGGACCATCTAGCGTAAACACTAGAAGAATAAATAATCAAATCAATTTACGTGTTTACTGCTGTTGGCTAGACCCCAGACTCTGCAGAAAACTGAAGTGCGGCCAAGCGGGCATAAAGTTCACTGGAAGCTAGAAGATCCTCATGTGACCCTGAATCAATAAGCCAGCCATTTTCTAGAATAGCAATACGGTCGGCCTCAACTACTGTCGCAAGCCTATGGGCAATAGCCATGGTCGTCCGCCCATCCATAACACGTTCCAAGGCCTGCTGAACTAGCCTCTCATTTTCAGCATCCAGCGCACTGGTGGCTTCATCTAGAAGAAGCACGGCCGGATCCCGAAGAATAGCGCGTGCGATGGCAATACGTTGCTTCTGGCCACCAGATAGGCGCATTCCTTTTTCACCAAGAAATGTATTAAGACCTTCCGGCAAACGGTCAAGGAACTCGGTCGCAACAGCTGCTTCAGCGGCAGCCCGCACTTCATCATCGCTAGCATTTGGACGACCATAACGAATATTTTCCCAAGCATTAGCAGCAAAAATCACTGGGTCTTGAGACACGAGCCCAATGTGGGCTCTAACAGCAATCGGATCCGCTTGCTTCAGGTCAATATTATCTATGTATATAGTACCTGCCTGCGGATCATAGAAACGCAGTAGCAGTTGAAAAACAGTACTCTTACCTGCGCCAGAAGGGCCCACAAGCGCAACGGTCTCGCCCGGCAAAATATCCATGGTTAGGCTGTTGAGAGCAGCATTATCAGGACGCGATGGATAGTGAAATGTCACTCCCTCAAACTGGACAGCTCCTCGCGCCGGTTCGGGTATGGCGACAGGGTTGGTAGGCGGGCGTATGTCAGGCTCAGTTTCCAACAACTCTATTAACCGTTCAGTTGCACCGGCAGCGCGTTGAAGGTCTCCATATACTTCGGTCAGAGCTGCCGTTGCCGTTGCCACCATCACCGCGTAAAATACAAAAGAGGTTAACTCCCCAGCAGAAATACTGCCTGAAATTACATCGTGGCCCCCCGCCCAAAGAATTAGACTGATGGCTCCGAAAACGAGAAGTATGATTACACCGCCCAGCATCGCGCGTGCAGCAATTCTGTGCACAGCCACTTTAAAGGCATTTTCAACTTCACGTGAGAAGCACTGTTCATCAACTGATTCATGGCTATAGGCCTGAACGGTACGAATCGCATTCAGACTCTCTTCAGCATAAGAGCCAATATCTGCAACCCGGTCTTGACTATCGCGAGATAGGCGCCTGACTTTACGACCATACCAAATGATCGGCACGACGACAGCCGGAACGACAAGCGCGACAACACCTGTCAGCTTGGCGTTCGTATAAATCAGCAAGCCTAAGCCTCCTATCAACGTCAGCAAATTCCGTAATGCGATAGATAGTGATGAACCAATGACTGTTTGCAGTAAGGAAGTATCGGCTGTTATACGAGACAATATTTCGCCGGTCCGCGTAACCTCGAAAAACCCAGGACTCAGCCTCAAAACCTGTGCGTACACATCCTGGCGCATATCAGCAACTACGCGTTCGCCAACCCATGATACAAAATAGAAGCGGAAATAAGTGCCAACTGAAATAACCAATATAATAGCTACCAGAACGTAGAGACCACGATTGAGAAATTCTGGGTCACCTGCACTCAGGCCGTTGTCAATAAGGAACTTGACACCAAGCCCAATAGATAAAGTCGCCCCTGCGGTAACAACCAACGCAATAGCAGCCAACGTAAGAGCGAGACCATATGGTTTCATAAACCCTAACATGCGGTAGAGATAGCGAGGGTCTCTGCCTTTTGGACGATCTAGCATTGCCATGCGGCTAGTCCCGTGCCCTCCTCTTTGATTGCTCATATATGGTTCCGTAGGCTTTTGGTCATAACTTTTTCTTATTTTGAATTAATCTAACGCGCCTCGCCAAATCATTCAGGCTTTTATCATCGAGACCTAGCTTATGAAGACAAGCCAGTGTATCGAATAAATAATCCGCATTGCTCCCCAGCACACCAGATGCCGAGGCTAGGGTTCGGGCTATCTTTTGTATTGGCAATTTACCCCGATAGGACTGATGTTTCCGATTCATAACAAAGGTGAGCGCTACCTTATGCCCCTCTTCGGTTCTTACTGTGACCCAACGTGGCCTGTAGGACCCAACCACCATTTCTCTGCGCCACATCAACTCCAGTTCAGACCTAACATTATTTGGGTTAACCTTGAGTATAATACCCTGACAACTGCCGCCGGCATCAAGCGCAAGAATTAAACCAGGGTTTTGAGGGGTTCCTCGACCAGTCGGCGCTATCATACAAAAGCGCCGGCGGTATCCGTATACTACACCGGGTTTCCGGGCAACTATGTCAATGAGGGGATTCCAAAGCAATGAACCGTAACCAAAAACCCAGATATGCCGGCGATTAGGTGCTTCACCCAAGGTACTATCCAGCGATTCATTCAGCTCTTGATCACTCCAGACATATGCTTGCGGATTGGCCTCTTTTATAGATCGCCGCACTGCGTCAGCGATGAGGCTTTCACGGGTCAGGGGAACAACATGTGAGGACGGAGACGACTGTTTCATGATATTCAGTAATGGGTTTGAAGCTTGTTTTTGGGTACGTCAACAGGAAACCCTAGGGTGACCCAAAGATTGGCAGTAAATAATCCAATTCGGATAGGGCCGTATAATGGGCAAAAATCTCTGTAGAGATTGTTCAGCACTTTCTGGAAACGGTGTGACGCACTGTAGCCAATGTGGCTCTGGCAGGCTGGTTGCCCATGAGGAATTAGCCCACCTGTGCATTGCTCATCTGGATTGTGATGCATTCTACGCTGCGATTGAGAAACGAGACAACCCGGCTCTTAAAGATAAGCCTTTGCTAATTGGCGGTGATAGACGTGGTGTCGTTTCTACCGCATGCTACATCGCCCGCCAATTCGGTCCAAGATCAGCAATGCCCATGTATAAGGCGCTCAAGCTCTGCCCCGATGCTGTCGTCATGCGCCCAAACATGTCTAAGTACCGAGAAGTAAGCCACGAGATAAGGACTATTCTTAAAACAGCAACACCCCTGGTAGAGCCTGTGTCTGTGGATGAAGCCTTCCTTGATTTGGCCGGGACAGAGCGTCTTCATGGTGGGCCCCCTGCTACAACATTGGCAACCATTGCCAGACAGATAGAGACTAAGATAGGAATTACGGTGTCTATAGGACTTAGCTACAATAAATTGTTAGCAAAAATGGCGTCTGAATTAGACAAACCCCGTGGATTCGCACTGATTGGCCAGCAAGATGCGGTACCCTTTCTGCGTAAACAATCCATAGGCGCTATTCCGGGTGTTGGCCCAGCTCTTTCCACCCGCCTGCAAGCTGATGGGTTTTTCTTCATCGGTGATCTGCAGACTCGGTCGGTGGAAGACTTAGAAAGGCTCTATGGCGATACTGGCCGCCAGCTGGGCCAACTGAGCTATGGACAAGATCTAAGACAGGTCAGACCTGGACAGGTAGCAAAGAGCATTTCAACAGAAAGAACCTTTGAGAAAGATATTTACGAGATGGATATCTTAGTAAAACGATTGTGGCTAATGTGCGAAGAAGTGTCCGACCGTCTCAAAGAAAAGTGCGTCTCTAGTAGTATCGTAACGCTAAAGCTAAAGACGTCAGCTTTTCGAACATATACGCGCACGACCACACTCAGAATACCCACACAATTAGCTGAGGTTTTATTTCGGACTACCCAACCTATTTTGCAAAAAGAGCATAAGCGTGGACCTTTTCGCCTTATAGGTATTGGTACAGCGGGCCTAAATGATTCTACTTTTGCAGATATACCCGATCTCTTGAATGAAGACCTTGGGAGAATAAAAGATATTGAGACCGCAGTAGACTCAGTGCGAACGAAGTTCGGTAAATCAGCAATCCGTAAGGGTCGCATTGACTGAATAAAACTAGAAGTATTTCTAAATTGAATATCTGGATAGAACTAATGAACGTGTTATGCAAAATAGCTCGGCTAATATGAAAATGGAGATTCTTTAGAAAATATAATAAACGTCAAAAAATCTTTTTCCTATAAAGATTCAAAATGAGACAGAACACCAGAGGCTTTTGCTTTAGACAATATAGCGTTAGCTTGTCACCTAAAGATTGCGATTAAAATGTAGCCGCCAAACAACTAAAGGGTAAGTAAATCATGGCAAAAGAGGATGATACCCATACCGGATATCACCATGATGACCGGATCATCTCAACCAAACAGGAAGCACTTAATGAAGAGGTGTCCCGAAAATCAGCCTTAAATGAATATTGGCGTGCTAATCTTCACTTATTAGGTTGGTTGCTAGCGATTTGGTTTGTTACCTCATTCGGTTTTGGCATTATTCTTGCTGACACTCTGGATTCATTCACAGTCCTTGGCTTTCCTATGGGGTTTTGGTTTGCCCAGCAAGGTGCCATCTACGTATTTGTCGTTCTTATTTTTGCCTATGTTTTTCGTATGCACCAAATAGATAAGAAATTTGGGCTAGACGATGGTGAATGCAAACCCGAAAAAACACTAAAGAATAAATCGGAAGACATGTCATGAGTGTGCAAGCCATGACCTACACCTTCGTTGGGCTAACATTCGGGCTTTATATTTTTATAGCAATATGGGCTCGTGCAAAATCTACAGGCGATTTCTATATAGCGAGTGGCGGTGTCAATCCGATTGTTAACGGTATGGCTACAGCGGCAGACTGGATGAGTGCTGCCTCCTTTATTTCCATGGCAGGAATTATTGCATTCATGGGGCGCGACGGTTCTGTATACCTTCTGGGATGGACTGGTGGTTACGTTCTTCTCGCCCTTTTGCTCGCACCCTACCTGCGTAAGTTTGGTCAATTTACTGTGCCTGACTTCATTGGGGAGCGCTATTATTCAAAAGCAGCACGAGTTGTTGCAGTAATTTGCTTGATATTCATTTCTTTTACTTACATTGCCGGACAAATGCGTGGCGTTGGTATCGTATTCTCGCGATTCTTAGAGGTAGATATTACAAACGGTGTTTTGATCGGGATGGGAATTGTTTTTATCTATGCTGTCTTAGGCGGCATGAAAGGCATCACCTATACCCAGGCAGCTCAGTATTGCGTACTGATTTTTGCCTATATGGTCCCTGCAATCTTTATATCAATTATGCTGTCTGGCTCTCCCATCCCCCAGCTTGGGTTTGGGGGAACCATGGCTGATGGATCAGGCCGTGCTGTGCTAAGCACGCTAGACAGTGTTTTGATTGACCTAGGATTTGCCGCTTATACAGCTGGCCAGAAATCGACTATCGATGTCATCGCTATTACTGCCGCCTTGATGATCGGAACGGCGGGCCTGCCCCATGTGCTAGTGAGGTTCTTTACCGTCCCCAAAGTTTCTGACGCTCGGCGATCAGCAGGGTGGGCTCTAGTTTTTATTGCGATCTTGTATACGACAGCTCCCGCTGTGGCCGTATTCGCGCGTTTAAACTTCATTGAATCACTAAATGAACAGCCTTATGCAACAACACCAGAATGGTTCCAGAATTGGGAAGACATTGGACTCATAGCCTGGCGTGACAAAAACGAAGATGGCAGACTTCAATACCGCGCTGGGGCTCCCTTCTATGGAGCTCCGTCCTTTAGTGGAACGCGGGGTGCTGAGGGAGAGCGTATACTAGTCAATCCCGCAACAAAAAACGGTAACGAGGTATATGTCGATCGGGATATCATAGTGTTGGCTAATCCAGAAATTGCTGACTTACCCGATTGGGTTATTGCATTAGTTGCTGCCGGTGGTTTAGCTGCCGCACTTTCTACGGCTGCTGGATTATTATTGGTCATTTCAGCTGCTGTTTCTCATGACTTATTGAAAAAAACCTTCTCCCCCAACCTTAGTGAAAAACAGGAGCTTCTGTGCGCACGGATTGCTATAGCCGCCTCACTGGCCTTGGCCGGACTATTCGGTATTTATCCGCCAGCTTTTGTCGCTCAGGTAGTGGCTTTTGCTTTTGGTCTGGCTGCTGCGTCCTTGTTTCCTGCGATATTGATGGGTGTGTTTTCAAAACGCATGAACAAGGAAGGTGCTATTGCGGGAATGGTAGTAGGTTTGGTCTTTACCTTCAGCTACATCGTTTATTTCAAGTTTATGGCACCTGAATTGAATACATCAGAGTATTGGCTGCTAGGTATATCGCCTGAAGGCATCGGTTTTATTGGTGCGTTAACAAACTTTTGCGTCGCTGCCCTCGTCTCTCGGGCTACCGCTGCTCCACCTAGGGCCGTACAAGACTTGGTAGATGATATACGTTTGCCAGTTAACACTGGCACTGCCCACAAACATTAGAAAAAGACTACACGGGGACAGGATATTGGAGTGGTTGCAATTTAGGTCGCCGCAAGGCAAACCCTATGCAGAGATGAGAGCAGGAGACAGCAGAGATGAACATGCGTGGTTCTTACGCCATTCCAGCACCAAGGGAAATCGTTTGGGCAGGCTTGAATGATATTGAAATTCTAAAGGCCAGTATTCCCGGGTGTGAATTGATCACAAAGCATTCGGAGACAGAGCTTGAAGCAACTGTCTACGCAAAAGTGGGGCCAGTCAAAGCAAAGTTCACTGGCACAGTCAGTTTGTCAGAACTCAACCCCCCCAATGGATACACTATCTCCGGTGAGGGCAAGGGTGGTGCAGCAGGCTTCGCAAAAGGGGGAGCTAAGGTTAAACTAGAGGATGATGGCCGAGGAACGGCTCTTTACTATGAAGTAGATGCCAGAGTGGGTGGAAAGTTAGCCCAGATTGGAAGCCGTTTAATTGACGCCGCTGCCAAAAAAATGGCGGATCAGTTTTTTTCAACATTCAGCCTTGAGATAGCTAAAATAGCCGGGGCCGGCCAAACAAAGCAGGAATTACAAGGTTCTCACGCCCTAGAATCATCAACTTTGGCCTCTTTAGACACGCAGACTGCAACTTCAACCCCTAAAAACAAACGAGACCCCTTAAACGACTTTCAGTCGATTTCAGCTGGAATTTGGTTATTAATAGTAAGTGGACTCTTCGCGCTTGGCGTTATTTGGCTTATTCTCGGTTGATCAGAAAAAACAATTATTACAGGCTTTTGAAAAATGAAAATTACGGCAACCGTTAACGGTAAACAAGAAACGGGCGAAGTTGAGTCTCGGACACTGCTTGTCGAGTTCATCCGTTATCAGCTGGGCCTTACTGGTACACACGTGGGCTGTGATACCAGCCAATGCGGAGCCTGTACTATTCATATGAATGGCCGATCAGTCAAAGCCTGTACTATGCTTGCAGTTCAGGCCGATGAGCAGGACATAGTAACTATTGAAGGCATAGCCGAGCCAGATGGAACTCTTCATCCTATGCAAGAAGCTTTTCGCGAAAACCACGGTTTACAATGTGGTTTCTGTACGCCAGGTATGATTATGTCTGCGCTGGCTATGGTCGAACGCCACAAACATGAAGAGTTAGATGAAAAAATTATTCGCGAAGAGCTAGAAGGTAACCTGTGTCGCTGTACAGGTTATCACGGAATCGTGAAATCTATCGCTGCTGGGTCTAGAGCTATGCAGGAAGGCGCCTGATGTACGCATTTGAATACAAGAAGGCCTCATCAGTTGATGACGCTAAGACACTGTTTGGATCCGCTGATGACGCTACATATATGGCGGGTGGAATGACTCTAATCCCTACCCTAAAGCAGCGCCTCGCTATGCCATCAGACGTCATAGATCTTCAAGATATTGCATCTCTAAAGGGTGTTACTGTTGAGAGCGGCTTTGTTTCCATTGGCGCCATGACGCCGCATGCTGACGTAGCAGCTTCAATCAAGGTCCAAGAGTCTATTCCAGCGTTGGCCGCTTTAGCTAATTTGATCGGTGACCCACAAGTACGCAACCGCGGCACCCTTGGGGGGTCAATTGCGAACAATGATCCGGCTGCGGATTATCCTGGCGCTGTCCTGGGCCTGAATGCCACAATACATACGAATAATCGTGCCATCCCAGCCGATGACTTTTTCACAGGCATGTTCGAGACAGCCTTGGAAGATGGAGAAATCATAACCAAGGTGGTGTTTCCGATTCCCGATAAAGCTGCTTATAAAAAATTTCCTAATCCGGCATCACGTTATGCAATAGTAGGGGCATTTATCGCCAAGACTAATGACCTAGTTAGGGTTGCAATTACCGGCGCTGGCCCCACCGTATTCAGAATTATAGAGATGGAAAAAGCTCTGACCACAAACTTCAACGCAGAAGTCATAAAAGAAATCACTGTTAGCCAAGATAGTCTAAATGCCGACCTTCATGCCTCGGCCGAATATCGGGCCCATTTGATAGGTGTGATGGTTGGCCGTGCCGTCAGCGACTGCAACTGAGTAATTTAGGTGGGCTCGTGGGATAAATAAAATTTGTCTCATAGATGAACTACTGGTTAGTAATAACCTTCCTAAAGGATAACATTACTTTATGTGCGCACATCCAAAACGGGGGATACTGTGATGGAAGCATCTCGAAAAGTAGAAGACTTTGCGGAAAAGAATGCTGTTCGTGTTGGCACGCTTGGGCTGGCGATTGTTGCTCTTGCGGCCCTATGCGCTGCGTTATCCGGCCAATTCTATCAAGCTGGAGTTATGGGTTTGCAACAAGCTTTCAGTGTGCTGCAGATTTCCGTAACTTGGGGGCTTGGGCTAGGAGTCCTAGCATGCTTGGGTGGGATCACTCTCAGCGTTATAGCTTACAAACGTGATTTTATTACAAATGCACCTACCGGCTCTATAGGCGTGATTATAGCTATTGCTGTATTTTTTGTCCCCTACAGTCAATTTAGTCGTGGCGCGCCCCCAATCCATGAAGTAACTACTGATTTCGAGAATCCTCCGGCCTTTATCGACATTGTACCTCTGCGTGTGGCGAGTAAGGCCGCTAACCCTCCTGAGTTTGTGCCGGTGATAAAAGGTTTTGGGCTTGAGGTTGATGTAGTTGCAGAGCAGAAAGAGCATTATCCTGATATCCAGCCACTACGGTTCAATGGCACCAACTACGACGCCGTATTTGAGAAGGCGATGGATGGAGTCAATAAAATGGGCTGGACACTTGTCTCTTCCAGCCCCACTTTAGGCCGTATCGAGGCTTATGACACGACGGCATGGTTTGGTTTTGTTGACGATATTGTTATTCGCATTGAGGCGCAACCTATGGCCTATGAGCTGGATATTCGGTCAAAATCCCGCGTAGGATTTGGAGATGTCGGCGCCAATGCCAAACGGGTGCGTGACTATTTGAAAGCCACATCTGGACGTTCTAGTCACTAATCCAGCATCGAACCCTGTTAAATGTTTTCTTGCCGGGAGAATACAGTGGCAGTTAAACGCAATAGGATGAGTCAGCGCGCTTTTTTTCTTTCAGCGATAGCGTGCAGTGCGCTTACATTGTAGCGAGCATCTGAGACATGGATGTAAGAGTCACCTCTAATAAATAATATTTAGTTACGTTTTATAGACAGGTAACGGCCTGGGTGGGTGTTGCGATTGTGATCTTGCCAGCCTTGGACTTTGGTTGCCACCAACATACGAAAGGCATAATAAAATAACGGCATAATAGGCTGTTCCTCCCCGATGTGTTCTTCAGCATGGCGATAAAATATGAGGCGCTTGTTTGGATCAACCTCACGGTCAGCACGGTCCAGTAACGCGTCGAAGTCACCATCGGCATATCCAGACTGATTCATGGGACCGGACGTTGATTTCAATAGAAACAGATAAGTAGACGGATCTACAGCTTCTGGATACCAAGCCGCGCGGGCAATATCGAAATTGCCGCTGCGGGTATCTGCGTAAAGCGTGGGGGTGTCAGACTTTAGTAGGTCGATTTTAACAGGAAGACGACTCCACATCCTCGAAACTACTTCCATAGTCGCTGAAACAATGTCCTGATTATTAAAACGCAGCTCGATAGAAAGTGGGTTTGATTCGCTGTAGCCCGCCTGATTTAGCAGTGCTAGCGCCTGAGACAAACGGACTTCACTTTCTGGCGCAAGAAATTCCGGCCGATACGGACCTAGCCCACCCATAACCCCTGGATGAACAATGGAGTAGGCTCCAACTTCCCCGCCTTTAAGAAAACGACCCACCAGAATATCGCGATCAATCGCCATAGACAGAGCCCGGCGAATATTAGAGTCGCCGAAAGGGGTACGTTTCACATTAAATGCGAGATATTCTACACCAAGGGACGGGTTAACCCGCAAGGAGGTGGGCATATTATCTTTAATCCATACAAGCCTATCATGCGGAACAGACGGGACAATATCAATCTCGCCTGCGCGAAACCGATCAATTGCGGTAGATAGATTCTCTGTAGGGTGAAAATATAACGCATCAAGTGCTACAGCCGGAGCCTCAAAAAAAAGAGGGTTAGCATTCAGTCGAACGTGTGTTTGAGGGACCCATTCGGCCAAAGTGAATGCTCCATTCCCGACAAACGTGCGCGGGTGGGACCAGCGCTGTCCTATTTTTTCAACGACGTGCCGCGGGACTGGTAAACCCCGGTGAATAAGAATTTGTGGCAAATAAGGTGTGGGATGCTCAAGCTCCATTACCAAGGTAAGATCATCGTGAGCAGTTACGGCCAGATTCATAGGTGATGTAGCGCCCGTATTAACAGCCCGGCTGCCTTTGATGGGATACAATAACGAAGCAAATGAAGACGCCGTTACAGGATCAAACAAACGACGGAATGAATACACAAAGTCTGCCGCCGTAAACGCCTCTCCATCAGACCACTTGAGTCCGTCCCTTAAATGCCACGTATAGGTCAGTCCATCGTCAGAGACACTCCACTCTTTAGCCATAGCTGGCAGGATCTGCCCTGCTGGTCCAAAAGCAGTTAGCCCAGTGAACAGTTCCATTGCTATACTAGCTTCCCAGCCATTAACTGTTTTATGAGGGTCAAGGGTGTCTGGCTCTCCTCTGTTGCCCCGGTGAATTACAGACTCAGCAACGCCATGGGTGTTAGCCATTGCCACAAAGAGAAAGATTGTAATGTTTATCAATTTATAAAACATGCGGTTCATATCATTTAGCACTAGGCAGGTCCGTGCTAGCTTATACCACGGGACCAAATAATGGACTGATCTTAAATGAAGAAGATTGAGAAATGTGTGTGTTTTGTTAGCTTGCTCGTTCTTATCTTTTGCTTTGTAGAACCTATTCTTGCCACCACACTACGTGTAGGTGCATCTAGCCGCCCACCAGGTCTTGGTAATCCCTACGATTCAATCTCAACAATTGGAAGCCATACGCGCGCTGCCATTCTGGATGGTATGGTCAGGCAGGGACCTAATGGTGCCATGAGGCCTGGTCTAGCTCTCTCTTGGAAGTCGACCTCGAACCTTACTTGGGAGTTTCAACTGCGCCCTGGTGCCGTGTTCTCAAATGGTGAGGCAGCCGATGCCGAAGCTGCCAAAGCAACCATTGATTTCCTCACCCAACCTGATTCTATTCGATATTTAATAGCGCGAGAACTGCGGTCAGTGGAACGTGTTGAAGTCCTAGATAAAGAAACACTTCTTATCACAACAAAATATGCTGATGCCATTTTGCATAAGCGCTTGAGTTTGGTGATGATTGTACCCCCACACGCATTTGCAGACATGGGGCTTGATGCATTTGCACAGAGTCCCATTGGAACGGGAAGTTACACACTCGAAGATTGGGGATTGAGCACGGGTAGGACTATTTTGAAAGGTAACACCACTAGCTGGCGACCGCCTGAGCAAATTGATCGGGTGGAAATTATTGCTCCCCTGCGAGATTCCATCGTTCGTCTTCAGGCTTTGCGCTCTCGACAAGTTGACATCACTTTGAACATCAGCATTGATG
Source organism: Rhodospirillaceae bacterium (assembly GCA_045564915.1). GTDB lineage: Bacteria > Pseudomonadota > Alphaproteobacteria > Rhodospirillales > Rhodospirillaceae > JAQWRV01. The sequence goes on along the minus strand of JBJLGL010000011.1, from coordinate 16,744 downwards.
AAATGAGCCAGGTTGAATCAGAGGGATTTAGTCTTGGGGTTAAACTAGTGGGAACCGTTCAATCTATTGCCCTACCTAATGTGGGCAACTCAGGCTCTCCTCTGCAGGATGTGCGTGTTCGCCAGGCGCTAAATTACGCCATCAATAAAGAACTCATAACTAAGATAATCCTCGGTGGAACAACCTTTCCAACTGGCCAGGGCGCTATTCCATCCAGCTTTGGCTATGACCCAACGATCAAACCATACCCATATGACCCTGAGCGAGCGCAAGCGCTTTTGGCTGAGGCTGGATACGGCAATGGATTCGCCTTGCGGGCAGAAATGTTGCGTGGTGGAACCCCAACGGACGACGCCGTATATGTACAAATTGCCCAAGACCTCGCAAAGATTGGCGTAACAATGGGAGTACACGGTTTGATTGGTCAGGAATGGATTCGTAAATTCTTTTCTGGCGATTGGGGCGATGCTGATGTGCTTTCAATGACATGGTCGACAGGTGCATATTCAGACACCATCCGAGCGATTGAAACTTTCTCTTGTAATAAACCAGGCGCTTTCTTTTGTGCGCCAGAGCTGCTCTCAATTATTGAAAGCAGTAATCAAACATTCAATGCTACCCGCCGTGAGCAACATCTTCGTACAATTATGGGCCGCCTCCATAACTTAGCTCCTTCTATATTTCTTTATCCACACTCTATTGTCATCGCCCACGACCCGAGTGTTAGGAATGTTGTAGTGGGAAGTGGTGGTTTCATGTTTGAGCGTATGCGCGTTACTAAGAAGGAAGACTAATGAAAAAATCTCTTCTTCTTACGGTCCTTTCCGCATTGTTGAGTATAGCACAGCCAGCCTTTTCTGAAACGCTACGCACCATCCAGACAGGTAATATCACAGCATTACTCAATCCTTTTTCTTCACTAATACAGGGAATCACTAATCCACAGGCTATGATTCATGATATGCTAACTTACGTATCAACAGAAGGCACAGTGGAGCCAGGTCTTGCCATTTCATGGGAAGCAACTAGCCCAAAAACCTGGTTAATCAAGTTACGGCCCGGGGTGCTCTATTCCAATGGACGTGCCTTTACGGCCCAGATTGTCGCTAAGAATATAGAATACCTGAAAAGCCCAGCTGCCCAGCGCTACGTCACCTCTGGTGAGGTCCTAACCATCAAGGCAGCCCGCGCCATCGACACCCTCACACTTGAGATTGAAACTCATTCCCCCGACGTACTGCTGCCGCGTCGGTTAGGCATGATACCTATGCCAGAGCCATATATGTATGAAGAGTTGGGTTCCGATAGATTTGGGCTAGAACCGATTGGAACCGGATCCTATGTGGTTAAAGATTGGAATCTAGACGCGCAGCGACCGCTGCTTGTCGCCAATATGCATAGCTGGCGTGCACCGGTACATTTTGATCGCGTTGAAATGCGTATGGTCAAAGATTCCGGCACGCAGGTTCAAGCCTTGCTTAGTGGTCAGGCGGATATTGGTTTCAACTATGGAATCATTGAAATAGATTTACTGAAAAAAGCTGGCTTCCGGACCGTTATACGGCCAGGTGGACAGATCATGTCACTAGCCCTTTCTAATCTCAATCCAGACTCACCATTTTCCGATGTCCGCGTGCGCCAAGCTCTAAATTATGCTATCGACACTCAAGCTATTGCCGACATCATAATGATGGGCACGACCCGGCCAGCCGGCCAGCCTGGTGTGGAAACGATGACCGGCTATAACCCACTAGTTTCGCCCTATTCCTATGAGCCCAGAAAAGCCCGCGCCCTATTGGCTGAAGCTGGATATGAAGATGGACTATCATTCCGAGCCGAGGTGCTGACCGGAGCAGCTGTTGAAAGTACGACAATGTATCTTAAAGTAGCGCAAGACTTAGCCGCGATCGGTGTTGATATGGAAATCCAGCCACTACAGGGCTCGCAGTGGATTAGAAAGTACTTTAGCGGCGAATGGGAAAAGGCTGATGCTATTTCTGCCACCTGGAACGGAGCAGCTTATTGGGATGTCATTCGCGCCATTGAGATATTCTCCTGCAAGAAACCAGGGGTATTCTTTTGCGAACCCGGCCTCATGCCCAGCATAGATGCCAGCCATAGCATGTTTAATACGGACCAGCGAGAAAATGCCCTGCAAGAATTGTCGCAACAGATGCATGATCTGGCACCGTCTATTTTCTTGATCCAATTGGTCGACATTGTTTCGGTGAGTTCTCGGCTCGGGTCTCTGGTATTCCGGCACAAACAGCTAGCTGTCGATCAACTAAGTCTGACACGCTGAGGTTAAGCCTCTGTTCAATACGTCTGCAGGGTTGATATACGACTAGAATCACTATCTATATATTCGGCTACTTAAGAAGCGAAGGTGCTATGAAAGAAAGTCGAACATCTATGCGATCGATTATAAGGCAGGTTAGCGGTGCTCCATTGCTGATTTTTTCTATCTGCATGGTTGGACAGACTCTTACCAACTTTGATCAATCGCTTTTCAGCTATGCCATCCCAGGCATCATGGAGACCTTTGGAGTTGGCTTAGATACCATCGGTTGGATCCTCTCTGTATCCTTTGTATTCGCAGCCATAGCTACAGTGACCATTGGAGTAGCTGCGGACCGGTTTGGACGTCGGCGGCTATTTATTTTATGCCTTTCAGCCTCTGCATTTCTTGTAGGTGTACATGCCTTAGCACCGACTATTGTGACACTGACCATGGTGCGTGCTTTCGCATTTGGGTTAAGTGCTGGCATTGTCCCTCTCGCCAACGCGTTTACCGCCGAAGCTGCGCCACCCCGCGTAAGAGGTTTGATGACTAGCCTGTTACAATGCGGCTACGCCTTAGGTTGGTTCCTAGCGGCGATGGTCGGTGCGCCTATTTTAGAAGCTTATGGATGGCGATATATTTTTCTACCCGCACTCTTTGTCATTCCTATCGCTTTTATCATTTCTCGGTATCTACCTGAATCTGCACGCTTCGAGAAACAGCAAGAATCTAGTGGCTCCGATGGCAAGGGCGTGTGGGACATGTCAGCTTGGACAGAAAAGTTAAAAGTACTATGGGAACCAGAGCTTCGTGGTCGTACGGTTTGGTGCATACTACTGTTCTTTTTTCAGGGTGGGGCCTACGCGGGAACAGCATTTTATTTTCCTGCGTACTTCAGTGAAACGTATAGCTATTCTGAAAGAGAAGCGGCTGAGATTGTAGGGCTTTCTTATGGTGTTGGGGCAATTGGATATATCTTAGTAGCTATAGTTGGTGAGTTCTTTATTACGCGACGTAATGCCATTCTAATTTGGCTAGCCTTAGGAACTATTGCATTTGCGGGTCTTATTTGGCTTCCCGAAACTAGAAGTGAGAATGTACTCTGGTTTGGGGCTATGACCATGACCTTCTATGCTGTTGCTGCCGTCATGTGGGCATTTGCAGCGGAACTGTTCCCTACTCGTGCACGAGCGACAGCCTCAGCTGTTTTTTTGGCCTCAATTCTCATAGCATTTTCTATCTTCCCTATTCTAGTTGCCTACGGAGTTGAATTGGCAGGTTGGCGCACTGCATTTACGGTGTCCTTCATACCCTCGGCTATCGTCGCTACCTTTGCTGCGTGGAAGTTGCCTAATATACGATCTGGTTTGGATGTTGATGAAATTGCCAAGTAAAGAAAATACGCCTGTTGTTAAAGGCTATTATTTAATAATGGATCAAGATCATCACTGTAGCTACTTAAACCTATGTAAATCGACGAGCGGATAAGAATAGTTCCATTTAATAGAATTACACGACAAGAGATAACCAGATTAGTAAAAAATAAGGCGTGCATTCTCTTCAATATTTCATATTCTCCTTGGATAGAATCAATCCGTATCCAAGGCCGAGTGTTTCTTGGCCCTCACTCTAATTTGTACGTGGAGCCTAACAATAGAAGATAAAGCGGTAGAGCCTAGGAATTACATAGAGGGCATCATATGCCGTGTTGCTGGTTTTTGTGCCGCAACAGAACGCAAAACTGTCATCGTGTCATGTGGTCCAGTATTAAAGGAAATAATCTCGAGCGTTGCTTACTTGCAACTTCATGAGTTTATTGAGATCACTGACGTTACCGGAACTGATATGACGGGCAAATATTCCTTAGTGGTAGAGCCTAAGTTTAGGGCCGTGTTGGTGGCTGTAGATAGTGCGCAAACGATGATCAAGGTCGGTCGATTATGTGCGGGATATCAAGAAGCGGGTGTTCCGGTAGTTGTTATTACAGGTTGGAACCCACCAGTAGACGCAAACTTTTTTTCCCAAGCCAGACGATCTAACACGGGCAATCTAACCACCGCCGGTATGTTTGATCTAGCAGCAACCTACTGTACGGGAGGAACTAGAGGAGACATATTTGAATTTGGCACCTTTCAAGGTTTTACACTGCAGTGCGCTTACCATGCCTTTAATGGTCGAAATAGAGCTGACAACCGGAGGTTTATCGCTTTTGATTCTTTTTCTGGGGTCATTGGCGTAAAAGACGGCGAGGCCTACAAGGACGGTGATTTTACCACCAGTGAAGAAAGTCTTAGGTTTAGTAATTTTCTCGCCGAAGTTCCTGATGAAAAGGTAATCATTATAAATGGGCCTTACGCCAAAACCTTGTTTAGTAATGCTGATAATACGCGCCAACGGCTAGAGCCTGTAGAGGCAGCAGCGATAGTACATATAGACTGCGATGTGGAGGAACCTGCTAGGCTCGCGCTTAATTTTGTAACACCCTACCTAAAGCAGGGATCACTGTTGCTATTCGATGATTATGACGGACATCATGCCGACAACACAAAGGGAGAACGTGGTGCGTTGCGCGGATGGCTGAGAGAGAATACCGATTTCGAAGTTGAGCCTTACCGCTGCTATCATGCAGGCGCGCGTTCATTCATAGTACATAAGAGATAGTATTTCTAGGCAAGGGCAGCGTTGGTCTAAGAAGGGATAGCCGCTCGCGCCTGCGCTTAGTCCACTAGCGCCCCGTACAGCGACGTACGCAAAATCATCTCTAAATCATCCTGGCCCGGCCCGAGATATTGGGCCATGGCAACAGCAACAATTTCGTTTTCTGGATCAATAAAGAATGTAGTATTGGCTAGGCCATCCCATTTAAACTCACCACGGCCACCAGCTACTGTATGTGATTGGTCGTTAATACGAACACCCATGCTAAGGCCCCAACCGTAGCCATTCAGCCGCATCCACGGGTCTCTATCTGTAAAGCGGCCTTGAGCATACCAGTTAAGTGCCCCTTGCTCGGGGGTCAGATGGTTTTGGTGGATTAGCGCGACTGTCTTGGGCTCGAGAATACGGACACCATCCAGCGTACCTTCGTTCAACAGCATTTGCGCAAAGCGTAAATAATCTAGCGCAGTCCCTAGCAGGCCGCCTCCACCTGAATAGATGGTGTCGTTTGCACGATAAGAATTGATATTGGGCGCCCGGTCAGTAGCATTTACTAACTCACCTTCCTCACCAATCGTATAAACTTCTGCCATCCGGTGCCATTCCTTATCGGCAACGTTAAACCCCATATCATGCAGACCGAGAGGGTCAAAAATCCGCTCTTGGAGGAATTTCTTATAGGATTTGCCTGACCAGATCTCCACCAGCCTGCCGAGAACATCACCGGAGAAGCCATAATACCAGCGCTTACCCGGCTGAAATAAAAGCGGCTTAGTGGCCAGATAATCAACACCTTTCTCTATAGTTAAACCGGGCCAGAGAATCTTATCGAATACCACCCCCAGTGATGGGTCATAGTCAAATGGATAGCCAAGCCCAGAGGTATACGTAAGTAGGTGGTAGATTGTGAGAGGTGTTGACTGAGACTCGGTTTGTGTCGGATTGCCTGTATGATTTTTGAGGACAGGGGTATCTGCAAAGGCCGGAATATATTCTGAAACTAGGTCATCAAATTCAAACTTACCCTCTTCGTAGTTTATCATTACAGCAACCGCGTTAACGGCTCTGGACATAGAGTAATAGCGGAATAGCGAGTCCGTTTGCATGGGCAGATTAGCTTCAATATTGCGCAGGCCAGCCGCCTTATGGGTCACCACCTTGCCGTTCTTGGCGACCGCCCAGACCAGACCAGACCGTCGCCCCGTCTCAACTAATGCGGTCATAGCTTTGTCTAGTTGATCAATAGCTTGTGGCGAAATGCCAACAGATAGTGAGCCGGACTCAGCCTCAGCCTCAGAGGACCAGAGCGGAGCTAGCATAAAAGTAATAAATGCATATCTTACGAAAAGGAGCAGAAAATTACTCTGCAAGAGCACCATAGACACCTTCCCTAAGGCGAAACACCAATTCGTCAGCATTCGGTCCAAGGTATTGGGTCATGGCAACAGCAACGATTCTCTCAACTGGATCAACAAAGAAGGTCGTGTTGGCTAGTCCGCCCCAGACCATGTCACCAGGTGAGCCAGGGACGGTATGCACAGCGTCTCGCAGGCGGACGCCGATAGCTAAACCCCAGCCATAGCCGCTGAATGGTTTCGGCGGAGTATAGCCATCTCCAAATGTCACCGTACCTTGCCTTGGTTTCAGGGCATTTGTCCCCATTTCAGCCACCGTGCCGGCCTTCAGAACTCGCACCCCATCAAGTTCGCCCTTGTTGAGGATCATCTGCCCGAAACGTAGGTAATCTGGCACGGTCGAGACCAAGCCACCACCGGCAGAGAAAAACTTACCTGGTTCTGTATAACTCGAAGATGGAGGGGAATTCCTGACCGTAAGATGTCCTGATTCAGTCGGTCCATACACAGCTGCAAGTCTATCGTTAGACCCTTTTCTAACCCAAAAGCCAGTGTCTTTCATAGCCAAAGGCCTGAATAGCCGCCGATCAAGAAAATCATTGAGATCACGGCCCGAGACTTTTTCAGCTACAGCACCCAGAACATCTGAATGGAAACCATAAATCCATCTCTTACCAGGCTGAGCGAGCAAGGGGTACTGTGTGAGCTTATCAATCAAAACGTCAAGATCGTGATCTAGAGACAGTATATCTCGCTGCTCAATACCGACGCTACTAGGCCAATCTCTGGCGTAACCCAAACCAGAAGTATAGTTAAACAGATGACGTACGGTCATCGGAGGGTCTTGCGGAACTGTGCGAACAATGTGGCCACGTTCCAACTCTGAAATCACCTCCATTCTAGCTATTTTTGGCAAATAATTAGCTACCGGTTCATCAAGTATTAAGTCTCCATCATCGACCAAGGTTAATATAGCTGCTCCTGTCACTGCACGGCTCTGTGAATACAGCCTGAATACCGTGTCAGTTTCCATAGGAAGTCCTGCTTCCTTATTCCTATGACCATGGGAATCTAATTGGACCACCCTACCGTCTTTAACCACACCCCACACTACGCCCATACGCAGCCCCTCATCTACTAGACGGCGCATAGATTCGGATAAGGCTTGTAAACCTGACCTACTCATACCTACGCTTTCCGGCGTAGCAGTAGGTAGTGGGGTTTCGGCGTTCGCCGACCGATAACTGAGAAAAAGAACTACTAGTAGAAATAGGTTGAATAGCCGCACTGTTGTTGCTCTCTAGCCTGTACGCTCTAGAATTTCAAATGCTGCCCGCTCTCCAGACTTCGCAGCAGCTTCCATACCGTTTTCAATGCTACGTGTTTGTTCGCCAGCTAAATGCAATCGGCCCCAAGGCTTAGCCATGACATTAGCCCATTGCCCAACCTGCCCTGCTTCGAAGATATGGCGACAGCAGCCTGAGGCTGAATGTTTAGCCCAAGAATGCACCTTCATAACTTTAACTTTACCCTTTGACGCTGGGCGAATTCTCGCGAGTGTATCAACTACGAATTCGCCCACGGTCTCAGTTGGCAAGGAATCCAACCTGTATGCTGCATTGCCATTGATCCAGCTATTCAGTGAATAGGCTCCGTTTTCACTAGTGCTAGCAAAAACCCGCTCGATAGGAGTGTCGGTGAAAAGGCCTGGGTCGCCAGTATCATTTTCCCAGAATGGCTCTGTAGCCTCCAAAAATACCCTTAGCGAATTATTGTGCATAGAGTATCGAATTGCAGCCTGTTGAGAACCTTCAAACCCTGGCGTCACATCGATCTTGCGCAGAGCGGAAAATGGAATAGCAGATATGACATATTTACCCTTAAAAATGCTGCCGTCAAATGTTGCAACCTGAATATCATCGGACGTCATCTCTATTGCCCGTACAGGCTGGTTCATGCGTACATCTGACTGCAATGCCGCTGCCATTGCTTCTGTCAACCGTTGTGTGCCCCCTCCGATCTCATGGAATTCAAATCCGTCTGCGGCGCTGGCGCCGTATGTCGAGCGGTTATTATCGTCCGACTGGGCTATACCCCACTGTAAGCGCTTGATGTCACGCAAATAGGAAAGAGCAGACCCTGTAGAGATATCGAAGACATTCATGGTCACGCTCATTAGCCTGATTGCCTCATCAGATGCACCTACACTCTTGAGATAATCCTTGAGAGGCACATCGTAATTAGCCTGTTCTGCTTCCACCCAACTTTCCACATCTGGCAGTGGATTATTGTTATTCAAGTAAAAGAATTCCAGGGCGCCCGGCTGGACAGATCTCTCGCGTCCACTCGTTTTGTTAGCTTTCGAAGTTGCCCACTCACTTGAGGGAACGAGAGAACCGTTGACATAATTCGACATAGACCTTCTTGCGGGCGGGAGAACAAGAGGCACATTTAGCCGGTAGGCCAGGTCACGCACTCTGGCGTAATATGGTCCAATCGTCGCACCCCCAGCGTTGGTTGGGCCAAGAGGAAGGTCAAACGTGCGAACCCGACCGCCGAGATAATCCGCAGCTTCAAGAACAATAACCTTGAGACCTTCGGCTTGCAGATTAAGAGCAGCGTTTAGCCCGGCAAGTCCAGCGCCAATAACAATCACATCAGCGGATTCAAAAGCGAATGCCCGCCTAGAAAAACTCATTGCCAGAGCAGAAGACCCTAGGGTTCCAAGAGTTGTACGGCGAGAAATGCCTAAATTACTCTTTGGTATAGTCACCATTTCTTGTTTCCTTGTTCAATAGCTTTTCTAAGCCGCACGTTCTAAAATTTCGAAAGCAGCGCGCTCACCAGATTCCATAGCTGACTCCATACCAATTTCAAGGCGGCGGGTATGTTCGCCAGCAAAATGCAATCGATGATGCGGTTTAATCATCGCGTGGGCAAAACGGGCAACCTGGCCAGGACCATAAGAATGTCGACAACCCGATATAAAATTATACTGCGGCCAAGAGTGAACGCCCGTCACCTCAACCTTCCCTTTAGTTGACGGCCGCAGACGTTCAATTTCACGTACAACAAATTCTCCTCGCTCTTTGGGGGGCAGTTGGTCCAGGCGCTCGCCTTTCTTGCCAACGCAGACAGCAAGTAGACGATCCCTGGAACCGTCATATCCGAAAGGCTGGCGCACAATGTTCAGGGCACCGTCAGTCCATAGCGACGCGTCCATGCCATCTTGCTCCCAGAATGGCGTACCCTTTAATCGCATATGGACCTGCGTATTAGTCGCATAGGGCATGTGCCGAACAGCTGCAGCCTGCTCTCCCTCAAGAGAGGGTGAGACAGAAATCCGCCGGAAAGGGCCAAACGGTATGGCGGCAATGGCAAAGTCAGCTTGATAACGTGTCCCATCGAGACACAACACATCAACACCGCTATCAGTCATATCGATGGATGTAACAATTTTCTCAAGCAAGACCGAATCTCCAAGATAGCGAGCCATAGCTTCGGGCAAACGCGACGTACCGCCGACAACGCGAGCACTTGCCAGGGCAAACTGCTCAAACCGATCCTTGCCTTTTGCATCACCAGCGCCTGACATTAATCTTCCGCGGGTTGCTTCCTGCATTAGCGTAAGAAGAGAAACATTCCAGATGTCTGGTGCAATTAACCCCTCATTGACCAGTTTAAGTGCCTGTTTAGATATACCCTTTTCCAAAAGCCAGTTACCAAGAGGTATATCAAACTTAGCAGCATCCGGCTCGAGCCAGTCATCAAACCCTTCAAGTGGATTGTGACGGCTCATGTAAAAACTCTGCATAGCTGAGGGCAATACGACGCGCTCATCTCCTACTGTTTTGTTAAGATTATGGCTGGCCCAATCTTCTTTCTTAATTAATGTATCACCAATGGCGAAGGTATATGGCGCATTGACATTGGAACCGGCCGCCAACTCGACGTTCAGCCTCTGCGCCATATCACGCACACGTGCGTAGTATGGCCCAATCTGAGATGCACCAAATTCAGGCTTTCCATAAACGTGATCGGCCGTGAAGGCACGGCCACCAACCCTGTTATTAGCCTCAAGTACTGTTACCGAGAGGCCCTCGTCAGCCAAAAGCATTGCGGCCTTCAGGCCCGAAAAACCAGCCCCCATTATAATCACATCAGATTTTTCTGCTGCTCTAGCGGGCCTTAATCCCAATGGTCCTACAGCAGCAACGGAGGCACCCTTAAGAATAGTTCGGCGGGAAGGTTTGCGGCCTAAAGTCATGTGATTTTAATCCCTGCAATATTAGATCGGCTAGTATCATCATCCAGCGCTCGAGCTTTATGCAACAGAGAGTATCAAACTAGGTGCTCACTAAGTGGTCATAGCTTATACATCTATATGCACGGGCATCTCATAGATGTTGTCTGCAGAAGAAACGCGCCGTTAGGACAGCACCTTTGACCACAACCCGTACTCAAGAAGAAAAACCTAAGAGCGTCTGGTCTCTCCTTCGTATGCCATTATTTCGCGCTATTTGGATTGGTATTTGCTTGTCTAATTTAGGCTATTGGATGCAAACCATCACCGCGGCATGGTTGATGAAGGACTGGACGAACGGTGATCCATTCTTGGTTTCTTTGGTGCAGACTGCCTATTTCCTTCCGACCGTACTATTGATTGTCGCTGCTGGCACTTTAGCTGACACTTTCGACAGACGCCGTATGCTTATTCTTGCCAATTTATGGATGATGTTTGCGGCTGCCTTTCTGGCCCTGCTTATTCTCCTCGGCAAAACGGAACCTACCATGTTGCTTGCCCTATCAGCATTACTAGCGATAGGATTCGCTCTCAATCAGCCGACACAATCATCTATCGTACCAGAGTTGGTTGGCATTAAGAATGTCCCCTATGCTGTAAGTTTGTACAGTATAGCGAATAATGGAGCTCGCGTTTTGGGCCCTGGTATCGCTGGTGTATTGCTGCCACTTATTGGTGGGGCAGCTATCATTGGGATAAATGCCGGCACATACGTGATCTTGCTGTGCGTGTTATTTTGGTGGCGGCGCGCACCACAAGCAGCGGACAGATCAAGAGAAGGATTTGTGAGGGCTATCGGAACAGGCTTCGTCTTCGCAAGGCAATCTGCACAGTTCCGAAACATACTGATACGGGGAGGACTTTTCTTTACGGTTACATCGATCGTTATCGCGATGATGCCAATGCTCGTTCCAAATTCCGCTGATTACGGCCTGGTATTTGGCTGTTTTGGCATGGGAGCCATTGTAGGCGCTATAAACTATCCACGCCTTGCAAGCAGATATGACAGAAATACTATTGTGTTCTACGCCATCTTTGCCCACGCCATTACGCTGGGACTTCTATCTACAACTAGCCACTCTATTCTGATGGGAGTTATTCTCTTAATCTGCGGGACTGCATGGTTTTTTGTCATGTCTGCCCTGCAAATTTCAGCACAGTTCATTCTACCCAACGAACTTCGTGGTCGGGGGATAGCCATACTGAATATGACTCTCATGCTAGGCTATGCGGCAGGAAGCCCGTTTTGGGGAATGGTCGCAACGCTTACAACTCCGCAAACTAGCATGCTAATTGCGGGTTTTTCCTCTTTATTTTTTCTTTTTTTGACCTTCCATCTACCCTTCCCACAGGACACAGACGGGCATACTACAACCTGAAGTCACATTTTATCAGGCAGACTCGAACTCCAGATGCCGATCTCTCTGCCCATACGGTCTGCAGCTTCAATCATATCTTTGGAATATCGCTCGGCCGCTTGCTGAAGTGACATTGCTGATGTGTAGAAACGGGCTGACACGGTAGCAAAGATTTCACCATTAAGGATGACCGGCGCGGCAAGCGCATTGTGATTAGCTTCAACCACCCGCATACAAGCATACCCCTCAGCCCTAATGGATTCCAAAGAGCGCTTAAAAATATCAATATTCGTGCCATTACGGGACAAGGCATCAGGATCTTGCGAAAGCGCAAAGGTTATCAACTCATCTCGTTTATGCGGATCACAGTTAGCTAGGTAGACTGCACCTGAAGCTGTACTTAGCAACGGGATATTGAAACCGCCGCGATGGCGGCGAATAGCAAAGGGACTTATTTCATCCGTAGTGTTCCGGATAAGTACATTCGACCCACTCACCGTTCCCAGCGCTATAGGCCACAAAATCTTCTTGCATAGCTCTGACATGATTGGAGTTGCAACCTTCGGTATCCATTCTTCTTGGTCGTAGCCATGCGACAGTGTGCGGACCTGCGCTGTAAGACGATACTTCTTATCTTGCGTGTCCCGAAACAAGTAGCCGAGGGACTCTAGCGTCCGGAGTAGGCGAAACGCGGTAGGTCTGGGCAGATTTGTAAGCTGGCCAACTTGAGTCACAGTTAGCCCATTATGGCGGTTGAGCAGACTAATAATATCTAGGCCACGCTCAAGCGCACGAACAGAAGATTGCTGTCCCATCCCCAGTAGCCCCCTAAGCCTCTTTTAACTGTAGAATGACTCGTTCATCTGGAGACCGCAAGAAATACTTTGCTCGCTGCACAAACAACCGTCTTGTTACGCCAAGAGATAAACTATTTATTAGGCACTTTTTTCCTTCACCAAAAGCCAGGAATGGTCAGTTTTCTGGAACTTAACTATTGAGCGTTCCTAGCAAGAACTGTTGCTGAAGAGTTTAAAATGACGGTCTGCAAAGCACTAGCCGTCTCTAGGTTGGGGCCGACCACATCAACATAGTGCAGCCGCCATGGCTGGATGTAATCACGGTATCTTCGCTGCCTGCCGGACGGTGGCTGTAACCAAGACGCTCGAATTTAGTGGTGTCTGCTAGCGATATTGATCCCTCGAGAACAATCCATTCCCACGTGCTGGATGGATCGAGTTCAAGAGTATCTTTATAATTAGGGGATATTCGGACCAAAAAAGTTTCTGCACCATTAAATTCGTCTAAGCTAAGCCGTTTCTTCTCAACACCTTCAGGTGCTCCGGGCCAATGCTCCCAGCCCTGCTCATTAGTCTTTAGATGAATGATGTGCGGCCGGCCATCATCAACCCGTTTGCCAGGATAATCGTACTCGTGATCATGTTTTGGTTCGCCGACGGAAATAAGATCTGTGGCCCGACCCATCTTGATAATAATATCTGAGCCGCTCGGCGAATGATCAACCCAGCCATGCACAATACCACCCGGCCGGTACAAGTAAGAACCTTCAACCAGAAGGTCATTACCATTAAGGTCAACATCGCCGGACAGAATCAGTGCCTCTTCGAAACCGCTGTGATAATGGGCTCCTGCTGGCCCTCGCCAGCCCTTAGGTATCCGCACAAATGAGGTATCCGATCCAGTGTCGGGGTCGATGCTTAGCTGCTTGCGTTCCGCTCCTGTGTTGAGGATTTCCTCCCAAGGCAAGGCCTCGCCATCCACGTGAGAAAGATGAGGTCGCATAGTTGTACTCCCATTCTCAGAATTCTAAGGGTGTTCATGTTAGCATAATACAACCATCTTTCGAACCAGTAACGGCAGTTTTCATTGCTGAACTCCATTCTCAGGCATCGGTGATGTTAATAATCACTCGACCCACATCTTTAGACTTCGGCCCAGTCAACAGTTTGAACGCTTCTGGCGCATCATCCAATCGAAAGTGGTGCGTAATGGTCGGTTTCAGATCAATCTTACCATCGGCGATGAGCCTCAGTGCCAAGCTCTGATGGTGCCCTGCCCTAACGCCGAACACTGCGACTTCTTTATGAACTAGTTGCCAGGGTGTGATAGGCAGCGGAGCGGCCGCACCAGTGAGCGCAATCCGCCCACCCGGCGCAATGATAGGAAAGCATTGAGACACCCCCCAGTTACTGGCAGATGTCTCTATTATGCAATCAACACCCTCTGGCCTGAGAGCCAAGATCTTGTCTGTTACGTCTTCTCCATGTTTGGTGATAGGCACCAAATGATCTGCGCCAATGGTGCCAGCCAGATCTGAGCGTTTGCCCGTTCCGCCAACAGCGATCACGACCAGTCCAGCAGCCTTAGCCGCACCAATAGCCCCCCAACCCATAGCGCCAACACCAACCACCGCGATAGTCTCGCCCACTTGCGGCCTCATCATTTTGAAGGCGTTAAGGGCATCGACTATACCACCCAGCATCGCCGCATCTTCGAAGGTAACTGTGCGGGGTAATTTTGCCAACTTGCGCGCCATAACGGGGGCATACACTTGACAACAAACCTGACGCCCAGCGTTGAGAAATGATTCATCAAGACAGAGATTGGTACGCCCTGCCTTACAATTGCGACATAGCCCACAGTGAGCCATAGCGAGTGCCGAAACACGGTCTCCAGCCTCGAATCCCAATACCGCATCCCCAACTTCTGTAATCACGCCGGAAAAATCAGCGCCTATGCCAGCGGGGTATGCCTTGATATATTTTCTGCCCTCATTGCGATAAGCACCCAGGTCGGTCCCATAAGGGGCATAACATACCACGCGAACGATCACTTCATCAGGCGCGGGTTCTGGTTTACGTATATCAACAATCTTTAGATCTGAAGGCCCATGGAGGAGTGCAGCTTTCACGTGAACATCTTCATACGGACGCCCCTAGCGCAAATCCCGGGCAATGCGGAGCCCAAACACTTGGGTGATGAGGGTCTCTTCATCGCGACCGCGAAAAGTTGGCCGCAAACGTTGGGTTTGAGTAGACCAGCATCCGCCACGCACACTACGCACTGTACAGCCATCCTTTAGAAGATATGCGCTGCCATCCGCTGGTTGATCACCATATGGGGCTACGTAACAGTCTTCTACCCACTCCCAGACATTGCCAATAATGTCGTAAATACCGAAGCTATTGGGTGGAAAAGACCCCACCGGCGAGACCATCGCAAAACCGTCGGTACAATTTACGGGCTTATTGGGGCGTAATGGATTCTTGCCAGATTGATCATATATATTTGCATAAACACACCCTTCGTCTGGGTCCTCGCCCCAGGCAAAAGTATGTTTATTACGATCACTAGCAACATACTCCCATTCTGCCTCGGTAGGTAGACGATAAGGTTGTCTTGTTTTTTGCGCTAACCAATTCACATAGGCTTTTGCATCGGGCCAAGTAATACAAGCTACCGGCTCGTTATCCATCGGAGGGCGGCCATAGCCTGGATTGCTCCAGCTAAGGCCCATAATATTACGCATACCTTCTTCAGTAATGATACGGCAGTCGTTAGGCGTTCTGCGCCCAGTCTCTCCAATGAACCTCCGGAATTCAGCAGTCGTAATTTCGTGACGGCTAAGAGAAAATGCATAGTCGAGACTAACCCGATGGACCGGACCATCATAACGGTCTTCGGAAATACCCCCGTCATAACCCATATCAAAAGTTCCCGCGGGAATCACCACCATCTCAGGACAATCACTGCAATCCCGAAAAATAGATTTAGCCTGTAGGGAAATTTCTGTAGCAATGGCCGGTGAAGTTAACAGGGCAATCGCCGCGGCTACATGAAGACAAGAGCTCCGCTTTGAAATCAGCACTACCTTAAGTCCCTTACCACGCGCATACCAAAGACTTGCGTAACAAAATCTTCTGGATCTCTTCCGCGAAAGGTTGGCCTTTGCCAAGTTGCGCGCGAATGCCAAGCGCCCCCGCGCATAACCCGCTTCTCACAACTCCCTGCAACTTGATGCGCCGATCCATCGGTGGGCTGCACTCCGTAAGGAACTACGTGACAATCTTCAGTCCACTCCCAGACATTGCCAATCACATCGTAAATACCAAATGCGTTGGGTGATAGAGAACCAACAGGCGCAACCATAGGGTTTCCGTCATTACAAGCTACTGTGTCCCACGGCCTAAGGCCAGCGGCAGACTGGTCATAGTAGTTTGCGACCTCGCACCCACCGTCCGGGTCCTCACCCCAGGCATAGGTTGTTGAGCCACCACCATGAGCCACGTATTCCCACTCTGCTTCAGTCGGCAGTCGGTATAGCTGCCCAGTTTTATCTGCAAGCCATGCTGCGTACGCCTTGGCATCATGCCAATCAAGACATGCGGCCGGATCCTCGTCTAAAGGTGGGCGACCATATCCGGGATTGCGCCAATCATTACCATCAATATTTTCAATTGTTTTGCCTGTCCACATACTACAGTTTGTACCTGCTGTGTGACCTGTTTCATCTACAAATTCGCGAAACTGAGATGTCGTGATTTCAAGTAAGCCAAAAGCAAAACTGTAGCTGATGTTGACAGTATGTTGGGGGCCTTCATAGCGGTCTTCACTGACCCCCCCGTCATAACCCATTACAAAAGACCCCGGGGGAATCACCACCATCTCAGGACAATCACTGCAATCCCGAAAAATAGATTTAGCCTGTAGGGAAATTTCTGTAGCAATGGCCGGTGAAGTTAACAGGGCAATCGCCGCGGCTACATGAAGA
>JBJLGL010000010.1:0-26303 GCA_045564915.1 Rhodospirillaceae bacterium | reverse complement strand
CGTGCCAGCTAGGACACCATAGAGCGGCGCTATCTTGTTATTTACGACCCCATAATACAGCCCTTGTACACCCCCCATCACAATGCGGTTATCCATTGAAGCCCGCATCTTGATCAATGCCTGCATCCGATGTGATTTTTGCGAGAAATCCAAGCCACTAGGATCTACTGCACCGAATGTGGGTGATGCAGAAAAGAGGCCAGAAGCGCCTAAACCACCAAGTAAGGATCGACGAGATAGGCTACTAAGCATTGGGTCAAATCTTTGGGGATAAAGATCAGTCATGTGTGCTTCCTTCTTTAACGTAAGCCGTGATGCGGTCCGTAGAGAATAACCATAGGTTCATCAAAAAACATCCGCAGTATATTTTTCAGTGAATTCCATATAATAGGTCAGGTAACCTTCGACCCGGTCCGCACCCTTGCCTGAGCCCCTGCCCATATTAATGGTGTTAATATCGCCCATGGCGTTCCACCGAGAGAAGCTAATGACGCTTTGATACTGCACCGAACGAGATATACCTAACCCCACATCTTATCGCATATTTCTACCCGCTCGCCTTCAGGTCCAAGAAAAGCGAAGGCTGTAGCACCGGCATAAGGCTCTCCGCTGACAGGGCGAAGTTCGGAAAGAATGGTTGCGTTGCTACTCGCCGAAACAGCGCGGTAAACCGCCTCAATATCAGTGCAGGAATAAGTTGTCATGCAACAGCCGGGATCGAATTTGTCAGCAACCGGTGGCAGAGGATCCATAACTCTTTTTTCAAAAATACGCATTTCTATACCATCGAGACCGAATTTAGGTGCGTCGCCCTTAAGGAGAGTCAGATTCGCGGGTGAATCCGCCGGGATGTCCCAGGTTTCATAGAACAAGCCTTCAGTTATATCTTCATCGAAGACAGCCGTGAGACCTAATATCTCTTCGTAAAAACGGCGGCTAGGGCCGTCTTTATCGATATCGAGATGAACATCGAAGATATGTCCTACCGGATTAGGTGAGTATGGAAATACGTAATCCCTGCATTCAGTTCTCGCCATAGTCATCATGAAATGGGTACCGCCTGGCGGGTAGACATAGAAATAGGTATGAATATTAGCGCCGGCATCAGTGAAGTCGATGGTCTTGGGTAAACGCCCGATAGTGAAATCTGGGTGCGATTCCAGTTTCTCGTGGAGCCCTTCGATATCTTCCATAACTACGATTTCGACACCACTCCAACGTGTACTCATGGGTGCATTTCGTTTCCGGTCTTCACCGGCTACAATACGCATCATACCTCTGTCAGATCCCGGAGAACAAAGGACCGCGAACGATCCACCAGCACTGCTTGGCGCAATACCCCACAGGGCCTCCAGATCAGCGTCTATGGCGCCGTCACACAAGGTCTTCCAACCAAAAACATCCGACAATAATGTCGTCATTTTCTTGGGGTCCGAACAGGCATAGGTCATGCAGGCCGGAGATGTCAGAACGGTTTGGCTCATGAGGAACTCCTTAAGGTTAAACCCTATGCAGCGGCCATACGAAGGGCGCGCTGGTAGCGTTGATCAACAACTTCCCAATTAGTGTTTGCCATAAACGCGTCCACATAGCGTCGCGCTGCGGTGCCATAGTCCATATGATAAGAGTGCTCGTACATATCTAGCGCCAAGAGTGGAAAACTATTGGTCGCATTATGCATGTGATCCGCCGACCAGTAGTTATGCAGGCTCATAGTGTGCAAATTGATAGATAGCACAACCCAACCAGAGCCACCGCCAAGCCCCCCAGAAATACGTATAAACTCAGCCCGCCAATCATCAAAAGACCCGAATGAGTCTGTTAATGCACGCAAAATATCACCGCCAGATTTGCCATTCCCGCCAAGGGACCCAAAATAGATTTCATGGAGAATTACTGACCCTGTGCGATGCAATTCCTCCCTCTTAAGTCCATTATAAACTAATGGAGGGATTTGTTGATCTGCCATGGCGAGTGCCAGCTTACTCTCGATCATATTCAGGGCCTTGACAGAACCAACATAATTATTCTCCCAATGTGAGGTGATCAGTTTCTCCGACAAGCCGTCAAGTTTGCGCGCATTGAAAGGCAAAGGTACCGGTTCATGTTTTCCTATAAAAGCGTTTGGAACATTGGTGATCTTAGCGCCCGCACCAGGAATTGAGGAAGCTGCGGTAAGCCCTGCACCTAGAGCCCCCGCACCCAAAGTACCAAGCACCCTACGTCTTGAATCCTTATCCATAACCTCGCCTTCCTTGTCTTTATATTGCGAAAGGATACGCCTAATACAGCTGATTGCCCATGCTAGAGATGCTTTACAAATTCTTCTGTAACTTACAGGGTTCAAAGGTTTGGAGTTGCTCAAACTCTCTGGTAGGAAATGCCCCACCCTCGCCTGGTGGGTCCACGACATTTACATCGATATTATCTACTCGCGCTAGGGCTGGACCGTGATGACATTCTGCAATCAGAATATCCACTTTATCTTTTGGACCGTTGACAAGGGCCTCAACAGAGCCATCTGTAAAATTGCGAACCCAGCCGGCCAAACCTAACGCCTTGGCCTGATCCACGGTCCAACCGCGATACCAAACACCCTGCACTCGTCCGGTTATGCTGAGCCTTACAGTGGTTATATCTCCACTAATTACCATTCAAACGAATTCCATTATCACCTGATCAACTGCCAAAGATGCACCAGCCTTTTCAGGAATTTTTTTCACAGTACCGTCACGCTCAGCCCTCAGTACATTCTCCATCTTCATAGCCTCAACGATAGCTAGGGTCTCACCAGCTTTCACTTCTTGTCCTTCACTGACCTCAATAGATACTAATAAACCAGGCATAGGTGAGAGGAGGAACCGAGAAGTATCAGCTGGAACTTTCTGAGGCATAAGCTTAGCTAATTCTGCTTCCCGAGCGGTATAAATGGTCGCGTCGACCTGCGCACCTTTGTGAAACAGACGGTAGCCAATACCGATACGGTCAACCTGTACGCATACACTCTGTTTATTAATCTTACCAAGGAAAAGCGGTTCACCATAGGTCCAGTCACTCGTCACTATGACTTTGCGCCGCCCGATTCTTACCGTACCGCTCGCAACATCAGCATCAAGAATTTCAATATTACGATGTTTTCCAGCAATATCGACTACCCAGGCATTTGATAAGCTCCTCTCATGACCCTTTAGGCTGCCACTGATCTGACCAGAACGTACAGAATAGGCTCGGTGGATAAGTGCAGCAACTGCGCATAGGGGAACATAGTCCTGCGCGGAAAGATTAGCCTCAGAGAACCCATCAGGATATTCTTCAGCAATGAAGTTCGTAGTCAGCCTTCCGGCGCCAAATCTCTTGTTTCCCATCACGGAGGCAAGGAAAGGAATATTGTGGCTAATACCGCGGATGTAATACCTATCTAAAGCATCACGCATGTGTGCAATAGCCTGTTTACGGGTTTTACCCCAGGTACATAACTTCGCTATCATTGGGTCGTAGAACATGGACACATCACCACCCTCGTAGGCACCTGTATCCACGCGGACATACTTTCCCTCTTGGGGTTGGCGGTAGGTGACAAGCCGACCAGTGGACGGTAGGAAGTTGCGGTATGGGTCTTCCGCATAGATTCGACTTTCCATAGCCCAGCCGTTGATCTTGATATCAGCCTGTCTAATAGAGAGTTTCTCGCCGTCAGCGATGCGGATCATCCATTCGACCAGATCCAGACCGGTGACCAACTCTGTTATAGGATGCTCAACCTGCAAGCGAGTATTCATTTCCAAGAAATAGAAGTTGCGCTTATTATCAACGATGAACTCCACAGTTCCTGCCGATAAGTAATCGACTGCCTTTGCTAACTTTACGGCCTGTTTACCCATGGCCTGGCGGGTTTTTTCATCGATTAGGGGACTTGGGGCCTCTTCAATAACCTTTTGATGGCGGCGCTGAATAGAGCATTCGCGCTCGCCGACATAAATGCAGTTACCGTAGCGGTCTGCTAGAACTTGAATTTCTATATGGCGTGGTTGCTCAATAAATTTTTCTACAAATACCCTACCATCCCCAAAAGATGATTTGGCTTCAGAAGTCGCACGCTCGAACCCTTCATGGGCCTCTGCATCATTGTGTGCGATTCTCATTCCTTTTCCACCGCCGCCTGCTGAGGCCTTCAGCATGACTGGATAGCCTATCTCATGAGAAATCCTTATGGCCTCATCAGCGTCCCTTAGGACCCCCATATAACCAGGTACAGTAGAAACTCCCGCCTTATCCGCTAGTCTCTTAGAAGTAATTTTGTCACCCATTGACTCGATAGCTCTAGCATTCGGCCCAATGAAAGTAATTCCAGCCTTTCTTAAGGCAATTTGGAAATCTTTGTTTTCCGAAAGAAAGCCATAACCGGGATGCACCGCCTTTGCATTTGTTTTCTTGCACGCACGGATGATACGATCAGCACGCAGATAACTTTTAGCTGAGTGTGCCTCACCGAGGTGGACCGCTTCGTCAGCCATTCCCACATGAAGTGCATTCTTGTCGGCATCCGAATAGACCGCAACAGTTTTAATGCCCATCTTACGCGCCGTTTTAATAATACGGCAGGCAATCTCGCCGCGATTAGCAATAAGAATTTTATCGAACATATTTAAATTCCTAGAAACTGAAAGAAATGCGCTTCTCTATAGAGGAATATTTCCGTGTTTTTTCCATGGGTTCTGTACGTCTTTGGTCCGTAACATTGCCAGAGCATTACAGATTCTTCGACGCGTACCATGAGGTATAATTATATCATCAATAAAACCTAGGTTGGCGGCGCGGAATGGGTTAGCGAAGTTCTCTTCATATTCCTTTGTGCGCGCATTAATTTTCTTCGTATTCCCAATATCCTGACGGAAAATAATTTCTACCGCGCCCTTTGCCCCCATAACGGCGATCTCCGCCGTCGGCCAAGCAAAGTTTACATCTCCACGAATGTGTTTTGAATTCATAACATCATAAGCACCACCATAGGCCTTACGGGTTATCAGTGTAATCTTCGGTACTGTAGCTTCGGCGAAAGCAAAGAGCAGCTTAGCTCCGTGTTTTATAATACCGCCGTATTCTTGATCTACACCAGGCATAAAGCCCGGTACATCAACCAGAGTTATTAGGGGGATATTAAAGCAATCACAAAAGCGCACAAAGCGGGCCGCTTTCCGGCTAGATTCAATATCTAAACAGCCAGCTAGGACCATTGGCTGATTAGCTACAATGCCAACAGGTTGCCCTTCCATACGCGCAAACCCAACGATCATGTTCTTTGCAAAGTACTCTCCAATTTCAAAAAAGTCTCCCTCATCCACCACCTTAATAATCAATTCCTTCATGTCGTAGGGCGTATTAGGATTTTCTGGCACCAAAGTATCAAGAGAAAAGTCTGCTCGATCGGCTGGATCAGTCGTCGGAATGACTGGTGGTTTCTCCTTATTATTGAGTGGAAAGAAGTCAAGCAACCGGCGCAGTTGTATGAGCGCCTCTACATCATTCTCAAAAACACCGTCGGCCACGCCAGACTTGGACGCATGCGTCATGGCACCGCCCAGTTCTTCGTGTGTCACGTTTTCATGTGTTACGGTTTTTACTACGTCAGGGCCAGTAACAAACATGTAAGAAGATTCTTTTACCATAAAGATAAAATCAGTCATGGCAGGTGAATAGACAGCGCCACCCGCACAAGGCCCCATCACCATCGATATTTGGGGTACTACTCCAGAAGCCATGACATTTTGCAGAAACACATCAGCATAGCCAGCTAGAGACGCTACACCTTCCTGGATACGCGCTCCACCTGAGTCATTAAGTCCAATGACCGGGGCGCCTACTTGCATGGCTTTCTCCATGACTTTCAAGATTTTCTTAGCATGCGATTCAGATAGAGAACCGCCAAAAACAGTAAAATCCTGGCTAAAAACAAAGATTGGGCGGCCATTTACAGTACCATAGCCTGTTACAACACCATCACCGGGAACCTTTTGCTCATCCATACCGAAGTCGGTAGAGCGGTGCTCCACAAAGGTGTCCCATTCTTCAAATGACCCAGTATCAAATAATACATCGATTCGTTCACGGGCGGTGAGCTTACCTTTCTTATGTTGAGAATCTATCCGCTGTTGACCACCGCCAAGGCGGGCTTCAGCCCTTTTTTCTTCTAATTTTTGTACAATAGTACTCATGAAGTCCCCTTTATCCTCGGATGTGTCGGCAAAGATCCGGCTCTTAACAGTCTAGCTGTTACCGGGATACCATACCGGAAGTCTATGTTAGACAAAAAAATTAGCTAATAAGCTGGGTTTAAGGCTAATAATAGATGTCTTTGATAGACTGACAGTGCTCTTCGTTCACCTATAGGAAGAATATGAGACCTTTTCTTAAACTTATCTTGGAACTAGGCCCACTGGTTGTCTTTTTCCTATCAAATGCACAGTTCGGTATTATTAAAGCAACCATGGCTTTTATGGTGGCTACAACGGTATCTTTATCCTTGTCCTACCTGATCAATAGAACTATCCCAACCATGCTCCTGATTACCGGAGCGTTCGTAATAATTTTCGGCGGACTGACCGTATGGTTAGAGAACGAAACTTTTATTAAATTAAAGCCGACCATTATCAATCTATTATTTGCATTCATTCTAGGATTCGGCCTCTTGACAGGTCGCCTCTTTTTGAAAATTGTTCTAGAATCTGCCATGTCCTTGACTAATCAAGGATGGAGAATCATGACACGGGCGTGGATCGGGTTCTTCACTACGCTCGCTGTGCTAAACGAAATCGTCTGGCGGACCACCTCCACAGATGCCTGGGTCACATTCAAGGTGTTTGGTATTATGCCACTAACTTTGTTATTCAGTCTTGCACTTGTTCCATTGATCACGAAACACTCAATTAGACTCCCGGGCCCCGACAACGACTGAACGTGGCTTAACGTGTTAAACTAATAAATCTTTCAATAGCTAAGATAGCCCTATTTAGTTCTTCACGCCGCTTCAGCGATTCAGAGTCTTCTCCCCACTGTTCAATTTGCCAGTTCTCTTCTAACTGTGCAGCAATAGCAACTTCCCGTCCGCTCAAGAATTGATCAGCCATCGCCACGGAAAGCACTAAAGAACTCGTTAGAGAAGTAATCGCTTGAACAGCAGTTAGAGTTATATCGTCGTAGGCTGATAACAACTTTTCTATTGTAGAGAAGGTTTCAGACGACTGCCCATGGTGCATGACCCCAACTGCCACCTGCAGCTTGATACTGTGGCTAGCACTTAGCCAATCTAGCACAGGTTGCCACACTAAGAGCTGTCGATCGACAAGTGCTTGAGGTGAATCCGCTCGATAGCATAGGGTATCCGTATCTATAAAGTGCAAGAGGCTCGAAATCGTTTCGGTGCGATTTGGTGTGGTACGGTCGATTGAGGTATTGAGCAGTCTTGATAGAGGCATGCTTGTAGGGTTTATGATATCCTGCTGCGTTTCCCATTCTGCTGCAATAGCTTCCGCCAATGACCGTGATGCCATAAGTAAGATAGCCTGACCCGGTGTTTTGACTGGTAGCCTATCAAGAGCAATACCAAACCCTTTTTCTGCTTGAGTTATAGAGACCGTTCTATAAAAACGAATACCAGGTTCTTTTCTTGTTACGGTTTCTTTATTAGCCATGGAGATTCTACTCCTCACTAAGCCGCAAGTATCACATACTGAACTATCACCTAGGTCTCCTAGCTACTACTCTTCGAAACCAAAATAGCTAAATGTTGCAGCTATATGTGGCGGAAGTGGTGCATTAACCGTGAGACTTTTCTTTCCCGAAATCACTAGATTTAATGATCTTGCAAATAGATGCATCTTCTTGGCCCCAGGTAAGTCAGCTAAAAATGCAGCGCGCCCGCCATATTTACCATCACCAAGAATAGGTGTAGCCATGCCAGCGCAGTGCAGGCGTAGTTGGTGTGTGCGGCCTTCACGCGGCTGCAACTCTAACCAAGACACCTTATCCGCAGCACTGGAGATTACCTTAAATTCCGTGACAGCTGACTTTCCAGTCTTAGTATCAATTCTCATTCTTTCTCCGCCAGAGCCATAATGCTTAGCAACGGCACCTTCGATGGTGCCATCAGGTACTCTCGGACATCCTACAACGACAGCCCAATAAATTTTTTTCGTGTCTCTCTGTCGAAATGCATGCGTTAAGTCGGCAGCAGCCTTAGCTGAGCGAGCGAGCACAAGAACACCGGCGGTATCCTTATCAAGACGGTGAACAAGTCGAGGCCGCTCTTGAGCTCCGCGTTTCAGTGCATCTAGAGCCCCATCAATATGACTAGTTACGCCGCTACCACCTTGGGTCGCTATACCCGCCGGCTTATTAATGACCAGTACATCTTTGTCTTCATAGAGAATACCCTCGATCAGCATTTGAACAAGTTTAGGGTCAGGCGGCGATTGGGATGAAAAGTGTTGGAGCTCAGTGTCATTTGAGACCGACAGAGGTGGGATACGTATGTCTTGGCCAGACTTCAAGCGATAATTCGATCTAACACGCTTACCATCTACACGGACATCGCCCTTACGTAATAGTTTTTCTAAACGGCCATGGTTTAAGGACGGGAAATGGCGCCTGAACCAGCGGTCGAGCCGAACATCTGTTTCTGCATCGGTAACAGTGCGATGCTCAACCCTACTCATGCTAACAAAGCTTTGGTAAGAGCAATACCAGAAAGCAGTCCGGCGATACTCAGGATCACAGAGCCAATAATGTAGCCAGCGGCAGCAACATTGGCGTTACGTTCCACTAGGGTTACCACATCAAGAGAGAAAGCTGAGAAGGTCGTGAATCCACCCAACAGACCAACCATGAGAAACGCTTGTCCCAAATGACCTATAGGCCAGCGGAGAGCGCAGGTCGTCACGATAACTCCCAAAACGAAAGAGCCTATGACATTAATAGATAGCGTCCACCATGGAAATTCAGTGCTATACATCCTTTGAAAGAAAACTGTAATAGCATGGCGCGCAACAGATCCAGCGGCGCCCCCGGCGGCAATAGCGGCGACGACGGTCCAATTCATTAGTTGTCCTCTTCGTTCTCAGGCTGGGTCTTCTTTTGCCTTAGCATCTCCCAATAGGCAAGGCGCTTACGGATTTCACGCTCGAAACCTTTATCAGATGGCTCATAGTATATTTCGCGTATCATATCGTCAGGAAAGAAATTTTGGCCGCTAAACCCATCAATAGTTTTGTGATCGTAGACGTAATCATTGCCGTAACCCAATTCTTTCATCAAGTTAGTTGCAGCGTTAAGAGCGTATTTTGGCGGCATTAGAGAACCTGTCTTGCGTGCTGCTTTCGCGGCTTGGTTATAGGCGCGGTAGCTAGAATTAGATTTGGGTGCGGTACCGAGATAGATCACTAATTGTACGATAGCGATGTCCCCTTCTGGGGACCCAAGCCGGTTATAAGTATCCCACGCTATCAATGCATGATTGATCGCTTGCGGATCTGCCAGCCCTATATCTTCAACAGCGAATCTGGTTAAACGCCGCAAGATATAATTTGGGTCTTCACCACTGTCGAGCATACGGGAAACCCAATATAGAGCTGCATCAGTGTCAGAACCTCTTAAGGACTTATGGAGAGCACTAATAAGGTTATAGTGTGCGTCCTGACCTTTATCGTAGATAGGGGCACGGCGTTGTAGAATTTTAGCTAAATCCTGAGGCCGAAGAGATCTGTCTGGCGGCGGAGCCAAAGCTAATAACTCTTCCGCTAAAGCCAACATGTGACGCCCATCACCATCAGCCATCGCTAGTAAAGAAGTACGCGCCTCTTTCGTAAGCGGTAGGCGAGTATCCGACTCTCGCTCCGCTCGTTGCAAGAGGTTTTCCAGAGCTTCATCATTGAGGCGATGTAGCACGAGCACCTGGCAACGCGACAACAGAGCGGCATTGAGTTCAAAAGAAGGATTCTCAGTAGTAGCACCTACAAGAATCACTGTCCCGTCTTCGACCACCGGTAAGAAAGCATCCTGCTGGATACGATTGAAGCGATGAATCTCATCAACAAACAAAAGAGTACCCTGCTTTAAACGATTCCGTTCCCGGGCCGCTGCAAATACCTTCTTAAGATCTGCTAGTCCGGAAAAGATGGCCGAAAGTTGCTCAAAATATAATTCAGTGTGACTGGCTAAAAGCCTAGCGATGGTTGTTTTCCCGCATCCAGGTGGTCCCCATAGTATTATGGATGATATACGATTTTCTGTAATCATTCGGCCCAAGGGTCCATTCGCTTCTAGTAAATGGTCTTGGCCAACTACATCGTCTAGTAACTGAGGCCTGAGGCGATCGGCTAGAGGTTGATTGGGCGCACGGGCATTGACACTAGGGGCCTGATCAAGATCGCCGAATAGAGAAGTCACAATTGAATAGACCTTTGAATTACCCGTCCGCCCCTTTTAACAGAAAAGGTCCACTTTCGATTAGGTTGGCTAAGTACTGTTTCCAATTCAACGACACTGGTGATTTCCCGGTCATTTAGCTGGAGCAAAATGTCGCCTGGAGCTAGTCCAGCCTGCCGAGCAAAACTACGTCGCTTAATACTAAGCACGAGCACACCCTCCTCTAGCTGAATACCAAGCTCTTCAGCCAAGGCAGGATTTATATTGGCGATTGTAGCGCCACCAAATGGTGGAAATTGGTCTGAAATTTGGGTTTGGTTACGTGGCGGTACTTCAGGTGGTGGAACTAGGTTAACGCGAACGTGGCGCGGCACTCCATCACGTATAAGATCAACACGCGCATTTTCTCCAACAACCAGAGTAGCTAACCGATAGCGCATGTTTTCAGAGTCCAGGATTTGTTGGCCGTTTATGGCGGTGAGAATATCGCCTGATCTAATACCAGCATCCTTTGCTGGACTGCTGTCATATACCCTACTTACAATAACCCCAAGCGGCCGGCTTAGGCCTAGTGCTTCGGCAATCTCAGATGATACGGACTGCCCACTAGCCCCTAGCCAAGCGCGAACTGCTTTGCCTTCCTCAAGTATACTGTTAAGAACCACGCGCACCATGGGCGTCGGAATAGCAAATCCAATGCCGACGCTACCACCATCTTGAGAATAGATTGCTGTGTTTATGCCTACCAGACTACCATCAATCGTGATAAGTGCACCGCCAGAATTTCCTGGATTAATTGCAGCATCCGTTTGAATAAAAGAACGAAAATCTGTGACTCCCACATTAGAACGTGCAACGGCCGAAACGATTCCACTAGTGACAGTTTGGCCGACTCCAAAGGGATTTCCGATAGCGAGTACTAAGTCACCTACTTCTAAAGCATCAGCATCCCCGATAGGCAGTGCGGGTAAATCATTAGGCGCATCGCTAATTCTAAGAACTGCAAGGTCCGTTCGCTCGTCTGTACCAATGATCTCAGCATCGAACTCGCGGCGGTCAGCTAGGACTACTATAATTTCATCAGAATTCTTAATTACGTGATTATTAGTTACAACTATGCCGTCATCCCGGACGATGACCCCAGAGCCAAGCGAATTCTGAATACGCTCACGCGGCATACCAAATTGCTGGTTGAAATCATCGCCAAAGAATCGTCGGAAGAAAGGGTCATTAAATAGGCCCGGCCTACGCCGTTGAACAACACGGCGTGTATAAATGTTAACGACAGAGGGCGCCGAACGTTGCACCACGGGCGCAAAGGTGAGTTTGATCTCACCCCTAGACGCCGGCACTGTAGGAACTTGGGCAGTAGATCCCCACGGCCAAGTTAATACACCGATGAATGAGAATGCTAATATCATTGCTTGTATACAATTGAGTCGCACGCAAAATCCCCTCAATCTTAAGTTCTCGAGTATACCCGGTTTATCTTCAATCGTGGTGACTATCTACTATCTAAACCGCACTCAGACCAATACAGATAGTATTGACGCCATAGTAATGAAAAAGGCGAGCCTCTTGGCTCGCCTTCACGTATTATCCTTTCTAGGAAGAACCCGGGTTCAAGCCTCAGCCATCGCTTCCTCTTCAATCGGTCGTGCCTGTACCGGTCCAGAATCTAAGCCTTTGGCATCGGGATCACGATCTACCAACTCGATAACAGCCATTGGGGCCGCATCACCATAGCGATAGCCTGCTTTCACAACGCGCGTATAACCGCCTGATCGGCCAGAATAGCGTTCCGCCAAAGTTGAGAATAACTTAGCAACTACAGTTCTGTCACGGAGCTTAGCCATCGCTAGTCGCCTAGCATGCAGATTACCTCGTTTTGCAAGTGTAATGAGCTTTTCTGCATAACTACGCAATTCCTTTGCCTTAGGCAAGGTGGTCGTAATCTGCTCATGCTTGAACAATGCATTTGCCATATTGGCAAACATTGCTCGACGATGCTGGCTTTTCCGATTTAGTTTGCGGCCACTCATACCATGACGCACGGTACACTCTCCCTAGTAAAAATGCCTCGCGTACGAGACGGATTTCTGACCTCTCTGCCAGGTATCTGCACAGAGAGGTGGAGCCAGTTTAGCTCCCACCATCTAGTATCAAAGATAAACTAGAATGGTTCTTCGAGTTTCTTCGCCAGATCTTCAATATTTTCTGGGGGCCAGCTAGCTACCTCCATACCCAGGTGGAGACCCATCTGTGCCAGCACTTCTTTGATTTCATTTAGTGACTTGCGTCCAAAATTCGGTGTCCGCAGCATTTCAGCTTCGCTCTTCTGAACTAGATCACCAATGTAGATAATATTATCGTTCTTAAGACAGTTAGCCGATCGGACAGAAAGCTCAAGCTCATCAACCTTACGCAATAGATGCTTGTTGAAAGGCAAATCTTCTTCTGGTCTGTCGTGTAAGGCCTGTGAAGGCTCTTCGAAGTTAATGAATAACTGCAACTGGTCTTGAAGTATCCGGGCCGCTAAAGCTAGCGAATCATCAGGTGATACAGAACCATTAGTTTCGACCTTCATTGACAGTTTATCATAGTCCGTCACCTGGCCAACACGCGTATTATCTACAGAGTAAGATACACGCCGGACAGGGCTGAAGATGGCATCAATTGGAATAACTCCAATAGCATCATCTTCCTTCCTGTTCTGCAGAGAAGGCACATAGCCTTTACCCGTAGTGACTTCCATTTCAATATCTATCCTGGCGCCATCATCAAGATGACAAATCACCAATTCAGGATTCATAATCTCAATGTCTGAAGGAGCACTGATCTGTCCAGCTGTTACTTCTGCAGGTCCCTGCACAGATAAAGTCATAAGTTTTGGACCCTCAGAGTGCATCGCGAGTGCAATTTGCTTGATGTTTAGAATCAAGTCAGTCACGTCTTCGCGCACACCGTTGATAGATGAGAACTCGTGCAGCACGCCATCAATACGAAGTGATGTAATTGCAGCACCCTGCAAAGAGGAAAGGAGTATACGGCGCAGCGCGTTCCCGAGAGTAATACCAAAACCGCGTTCAAGAGGTTCAGCAACAATAGTAGCTGAGCGGCGGTCATCTTCGCCTACCTGAACGTTAAGCTTATTGGGTTTGATGAGCTCTTGCCAATTCTTCTGTATCACGGCTTGATCCCGATTTTCTAAAGTTAAAGGGTACTCGCAAACACAAAGCACCCAAGAAAAGCCATACCAACCTAGCGGTAAGGCGTGAATTAAACGTACCTAGACCCTGCGACGCTTGCGCGGCCTGCAACCATTGTGCGGAATGGGTGTAACATCTTGAATTGAAGTGATATTGAAGCCAATTGTTTGCAGTGCCCGCAGTGCAGACTCGCGCCCACTACCTGGCCCCTTAACCTGTACAGACAAGGTTTTCATACCATGTTCCATAGCCTTCTTACCTGCATCTTCTGCCGCTACCTGTGCCGCATAGGGTGTTGATTTTCTTGAACCTTTGAACCCTTGGCCGCCCGCAGACGACCAAGAAATAGCATTACCCTGAACGTCTGTGATAGTGATCAGAGTATTGTTAAACGTCGAGTTAACATGCGCGATACCAGAGCTAATATTCTTTCGTTCTTTCTTGCGCGTGCGTGTTGCCGGCTTAGCCATAAGATTGTTTGCCCGTTACTTTAAGAGGTTTTATTTAATGACTTTTTTCTTACCGGCAATTGCTTTAGCCGGACCTTTACGAGTGCGTGCATTCGTATGAGTTCGCTGACCACGTACAGGCAAACCCTTACGGTGGCGCAGACCCCGATAGCATCCAAGATCCATCAATCGCTTAACGTTCATCGCTGTCTCCCGCCGAAGATCACCTTCGACCATAAAATCCTGGTCGATGATATCGCGCACCCGCATCACTTCTTCGTCTGACAATTGATTGACCCGTAACGCGAGATCAATCCCCGCCTTAGAGCAAATGTCCATTGCCCGCGTCATGCCAATCCCAAATATGTAGGTCAAAGCAATAGGAACGCGCTTATTCGTCGGTATATTTACGCCTGCAATACGCGCCAACGCCCGTACTCCTTCTTCGCATCTAAATGTATTCGAGAGCGCTGCCAATAGCAGAAAAGCGCGCCATTATAGGCAGGCTCTTGCCCCTGTCAACTCGCCCTCAGCCTCCAAAAATTCTCTTAATCTCAGTAGTTACGACATTCATTTCCTGATCGCCGTTGACCACCTTCAATAGCCCCTTACCCTGATAAAAGGGTAAGATTGGCGCCGTTTGGTCGTGATAAGCCTGTAAGCGTGCTTTCACAGTTTTCTCGTTGTCATCTGTCCTGCGCAAAAAATTAGTATTTCCGCATTTATCACAAACTCCAGCGGATACCAGCTGCTTAAAGGTATCATGATACCCCTCCCCGCACTCTGAGCAAGTAAATCGCCCAGTAATCCGTTCGACTAGTCGCTCATCTGGAACCTGCACTTCGATAACGGCATCGAGAGCAACCCCCTTCTCCTTAAGCATTACCTCCAGACCTTCGGCCTGATCAATAGTTCTTGGGAAGCCATCCAGGATGAACCCGTTAGTACAATCTGGCTTATCTAACCGGTCCGAAATCATACTAATCATAATGGCATCCGACACCAACTGGCCCTCTTCCATTACCGCCTTGGCTTGCATTCCAATGTCAGTACCTTCGTCAATAGCGATCCTCAGCATATCCCCGGTAGAGAGTTGGACAATATCAAAGGCCTCTTCAAGCTGTTTAGCTTGTGTTCCCTTTCCACCTCCTGGTGGTCCCATCATGATCATACGGGTACCAGTCATCTATTGCGCCCTCTTAGCTTTGATTTCTTAATCAAACCCTCATACTGATGAGCTAGTAGATGAGACTGAATCTGCTGCATAGTATTAAGTGTTACATTAACCACAATTAGTAGGCTCGTTCCACCGAAGTAGAAGGTCACATTTAAACGCGAAATCAACATCTCAGGAAGCAGACAGACAACAATGAGATAAATGCTACCAACCGTGGTTAGTCGTGTAAGGACGTAATCAATATATTCTGCCGTGTTCTTACCAGGCCGAATACCAGGCACAAAGCCGCCTTGTTTCCTTAGGTTCTCAGCAGTATCTGCTGGATTGAAAACTAGCGCAGTATAAAAGAAAGCAAAGAAGGCAATGAAAACTGAGTAAAGAAATAGATAAAGCGGCTGTCCTCGGCCAAGTAAAACGCCAATCGTATTTAAGAACCCGCCTTCTCCACTAGGGTCTACTGTACCACCCTGTAAACCAGCAACTGTTAATGGCATTAGCAGAATAGAACTGGCAAAGATTGCTGGAATGACACCAGCTGTATTTAATTTGAGTGGTAGGTGAGAGTTCTCCCCGCCAAACATTTTATTGCCTACCTGACGCTTAGGATACTGAACAATAATCCTGCGCTGCGCTAACTCTATAAAACATATTAGGTAAATAGTCAGAATCACTCCTACGATTAGAGCGATTATAACTGTCGGTGACATAGCACCTGTACGGCCTAACTCGAGAGTTTGAGCGATAGCTCCTGGAAGACCTGCGACGATACCCGCAAAAATCAGGAGTGAGACTCCCTGACCTACGCCGCGTTCACTGATCTGCTCACCTAGCCATACCAAGAACATGGTACCACCAACAAGAGTGATAATAGTGGTAAACTTAAAAAATAAGCCAGGAGTCACAACCGCGGCTGCACCCGTAGTACTTGTAGCTCCCTCTAGGCCAGAAGCAATACCCAAGGCTTGTAGAGCACAGATACCTACCGTCAAATACCGGGTATACTGGTTCATCCGAATACGGCCGGATATGCCCTCTTTTTTCAGCTGCTCTAGCGCAGGGTTTACTGCCGCCATAAGCTGTATGATGATAGCCGCCGAGATATATGGCATTATATTTAGTGCAAATATACTCATGCGCGACAACGCACCGCCAGCGAAAACATCAAACATACCTAGTACGCCGCCACTCTGCTGCTGCATAATGTCAGCCATCACCTGCGGATCTATGCCCGGCAATGTTATAAAAGTGCCCAGCCGATAGACTATAAGGGCACCCAGGGTAAACCAGATGCGCTTCTTAAGATCGGTGGCCTTAGCAAATACGCCTAGATTGACGTTGGCAGCCAGTTGGTCGGCAGCTGATGCCATAAAAGTCTACTCGCTCGTCTCTTCAGTCTTATCGATAGCAGCCTTATGTTCTTTCTTCACATTGGCAGCCTCCGAAGTCTTGTCTACTTTCTCGGCGATCACCGCAACAGATCCACCTGCTTTCTTTACAGCGGCTGTAGCCGCATCTGTAGAGTAATCAACGGTAATATCGAGGCTAGAGGAGAGATCACCGCTACCGAGAAGCCTAATACCGTCACGACGACTCCTCACTAAACCCGCAGCCTCCAATGCTTCTCCATCGACATTTTTCTTCGCATCAAGACGACCGTCATCAATCGCCCTCTGAAGACGCCCTACATTCACTACTGCAAAATTCTTGGGATTAAGAACATTGAAGCCACGCTTGGGTAGACGCCGGTAAAGAGGCATCTGTCCACCTTCGAAGCCTTTAATTGAGACTCCAGAGCGGGACTTCTGCCCCTTCATTCCACGCCCACATGTCTTACCTTTACCGGATCCTGCACCTCGCCCAACCCGGGTCCGGTTTCCTGTTGCGCCGGACTTATTTCGCAATTGATTCAGTTGCATAATCAACCTTCCTGGAACCCAAAAAGGGCACCACCTTTATCTCTATTTGGCAACATCGACACGAACAAGATGACTGACCTTATTAATCATACCACGCACCGCCGCCGTATCTTCCAATGTACGAGTTCGGTGCATCTTATTAAGACCAAGACCCTTTAGCGTGGCTCTTTGCGACTTATGGCGTCCAATGGGGCTACCAACTTGGGTAATTGTTACTGTACTGCTTGATTTCTTTACAATCGCCATGACTAAGAACCTTTCGCAGCCATTTCATCTTGGCGCACGCTATCCTGACGACGGCCAACAATAT
The DNA here is from genome assembly GCA_045564915.1 of Rhodospirillaceae bacterium. Classification (GTDB taxonomy): domain Bacteria; phylum Pseudomonadota; class Alphaproteobacteria; order Rhodospirillales; family Rhodospirillaceae; genus JAQWRV01. The sequence goes on along the minus strand of JBJLGL010000010.1, from coordinate 8,823 downwards.
CAGAAACCTTTTTGCCACGCTTAGCAGCCACCATCCTTGGTGAGTTTAGAGATTTCAGTGCTTCAAATGTAGCTTTAACCATATTATAGGGATTATTGGAGCCCATGCTCTTAGCCACAACATCTTGCACACCCATAGTCTCGAACACAGCACGCATCGGCCCACCTGCAATAATTCCCGTTCCGGGAGGGGCTGCACGAAGAATGACACGGCCCGCGCCGAACTTACCATTTACATCATGATGCAGTGTCCGCCCTTCGCGCAGTGGAATGCGTAACAAAGTCCGTTTTGCCTGCTCAGTTGCCTTGCGAATAGCCTCTGGAACTTCTCGAGCCTTACCCGATCCATATCCGACTCGCCCTTTGGCATCACCAACGACAACAAGAGCCGCAAAGGCAAATCGCCTACCACCCTTTACAACCTTTGCAACCCGATTGATATGCACAAGCTTATCAATGATATCGTCTTCTTTGTCCCGTTCTCGACGATCCGAGCTTCCTCCTGAACGCGCCATAGTCTTGGTCCTTCCTTTGGCATCTGTCAAAACGACAGACCGCCTTCCCTAGCCGCATCAGCTAATGCTTTAATACGGCCATGGTATTTGTATCCTCCGCGGTCAAAGACCACGTCTATCACACCTGCTTTTATTGCCCGTTCAGCGACTAACTTACCAACTGAAGCTGCAGCTTCAATACCACTTCCCTTAGGAGTACCTGACCTTATGCCCACATCAAGTGATGATGCTGCAACTAAGGTTTCACCCTCTGCATCATTGATGACCTGTGCATAAATGTGGCGGCCAGATCGAAAAACCGACAAGCGAAGCCGGTTAATCATTGTATTACGGAGCTTGTACCGTGTTCGGTTTTTGCGCCGATTAAAAAGCTTGAGCGAACTCATCGATCAAATTCCTACTTCTTTTTACCTTCTTTACGGAGAATGTGTTCCCCTAAATACCGCACACCCTTACCCTTGTATGGTTCAGGCGGTCGATATGACCTAATCTCCGAGGCAACCTGACCCACTTTTTGCTTATCAAAGCCAGATACATCAATTTGGGTCGGCTGTGGTGTCTTGATTTCGATACCTTCAGGAACGGGATATTCAACATCATGAGAAAAACCGAGACTTAGTATCAATTTCTTGCCTTGTGCTTGGGCTTTATAACCGACACCCTGAATCTCGAGCGTCTTTGTAAAGCCTTCACTCACACCAACCACCATATTTTCAATCAACGTTCGGGTTGTACCCCACATAGCCAGCGCGCGTGCACCCTCATGTCGGGGTTTTATCACAACTTCGTTGTCAGAAATTATTGTTTCAACATCCTGCGAAGTTAGGTAATTCATCTCTCCCCGTTTACCCTTAACGGTAAGGGTACCCTCCTCCAGCTTAAGCGTGACACCTTCCGGAATTAAGACCGGATTCTTTCCAACGCGTGACATGTCTGCATCTCCCCCTAGAATACCTGACAGAGCACTTCACCACCAACATTGGCAGCACGTGCTTCTTGATCAGACATCACACCCCTTGGTGTGGATAAGATGGAAATACCAAGACCATTGTATACACGAGGTAAGTCTTTAATCTTGGAGTACACACGGCGACCCGGTTTTGATACGCGGGTAATGCGATTAATGACTGGCTCGCCTTCATTATACTTGAGTTCAATACGCAATTCATCAACGCCAGGACGTAAGTTATAACGTTCAAAACCGCGAATATAGCCTTCGCGCTCGAGGACACTCAGTACGTTTTCCCGCATTTTTGATGCTGGAGACGTAATGTCACCTTTGCGTGCCCGCTGACCATTACGAATACGGGTGAGCGTATCACCGATAGGGTCGGATAAAGCCACAGTCGTCTCTCCTTACCAGCTCGATTTGACCATACCGGGGACTTGACCTTTAGAAGCCATCTCCCTCAGCATTACTCGGCCAAGCTTGAATTTTCTATATACACCGCGCGGCCGTCCTGTCACTTCACACCGATTATGCACACGGACCTTTGACCCATTGCGTGGCAAATTGGCAAGTTTTAGGACTGCCTCAAATCGTTCTTCTGGGGAAGCTGACCGGTCCATCACTTGCGCCTTTAAGACGGCGCGGCGCGCAGCATCCTTATCTGTCATACGGCGACGTTTCTTGTCGCGTTCTATAGCGCTCTTTTTTGCCATATTAGCGTGCTCCCAACTTTACGAAGGTTTAGTAAACGGCATCGAGAAACCTTCAAGAAGTACCTTGGCTTCTTCGTCGTTTTTTGCCGTTGTACAAATAGTAATGTTCATACCGCGCACCTTATCGACCCTGTCATAATCAATTTCAGGGAACACGATCTGTTCTTTTAGGCCCATATTATAATTACCACGGCCGTCAAAACTTCTATCCGACAGGCCGCGGAAATCACGAACCCGAGGCAAGGCTATGGTAACAAGGCGATCGAGAAATTCGTACATACGAGCCTTGCGCAAGGTTACCGATGTTCCGACCATCATGCCTTCACGCAACTTGAATACAGCAACCGACTTCTTAGCCTTGGTAATAACTGGTTTCTGACCAGCAATACTTGCCAGATCAGCGACAGCGCCCTCCATTTTTTTCTTATCTTGGGATGCTTCTCCGACGCCCATATTAATAACAATCTTATCTAGTTTAGGCACTTGCATAGGGTTCTTGTATGCAAAGGCCTCCTGTAAAGCCGGCACAATAGTTTTTTCATAATGATCTTTTAAACGGGTATCAGACATGATTAGCCTCAATCAATCACTTCGCCGGAGCGCTTAGCGAACCGGACTTTAGTACCATCATCAAGGTTCCGAAAACCGACGCGCGTCGCGATGTTTTCTTTCGGATCGACAATTGCAACATTGGAATGATGTATAGGCGCTTCCTGTTCTACAATTCCTCCAGCATCCGTCTGTGATTGTCGCTGGTGACGGCGCACCATATTTACACCTTGAATGATGATTTTTCCGCTCTCAGGAATAGCCTTTACAATACTGCCTGTTTTGCCCTTATCTCTACCGGTCAGGACAATCACCTTATCCCCCTTCCTAAACTTATTCGCCATTATAAAACCTCCGGCGCTAGGGAGACGATCTTCATAAACGCTTTGCCCCTTAGCTCGCGAGTGACTGGCCCAAAAATACGGGTTCCTATAGGTTCACCTGTTTTACTAATAAGAACAGCAGCATTACGGTCAAACCTAATGGCAGTACCATCTGAACGACGCACTTCCTTTGCAGTTCGCACGATAACAGCTCGGTGAACATCGCCCTTTTTTACACGGCCCCTTGGAATTGCCTCCTTGACTGAGACAACTATCACGTCACCGACACTTGCGGTCCTGCGCTTTGATCCGCCCAGAACCTTGATGCATTGAACACGCCGAGCCCCTGAGTTATCGGCAACATCCAGATTTGTTTGCATCTGAATCATGGTATTGAGTCCTTAAAACACACTTCCTGTTTTTGATTATTCAGCAGTATCTGCTACGACTTCCCAGGACTTATTCTTTGACATTGGAACACATTCACGAATGCGAACGATGTCTCCAGTCTTGAAACTGTTAGCCGCGTCATGAGCTGCGTATTTTTTCGAGCGCTTAATAAACTTTTGGTACAATGGATGCCGCACACGACGTTCAACCTTGACCACAATGGTTTTATCTTGTTTATCACTAACAACAACCCCTTGAAGAATACGCTTCGGCATTAGTCTCTCCTTACGCCTGCGCGGCGTTAGCAACAGCATCTCGGCGCTGATGTAGTAATGTTTTGATCACTGCAATTTCACGCCGAATACTACGAAATTGAGCCGTGTTCTCAAGTTGCCCGGAGGCCTGCTGAAAACGAAGATTAAACTGCTCTTTCTTGAGGTCGAGCAAACGACCTGATAACTCATCATCACTTTTAGTGCGCAAATCTTCCGCCTTCGCCATGGTCTAGTCCTCTGCTCCGATCCGCATCACAAACTTAGTCTTGATGGGCAACTTAGCTGCAGCTAAAGCGAAAGCCTCACGCGCCAAAGACTCTGGCACTCCATCCACTTCAAACATGATCCGGCCTGGTTTAACACGGCAAGCCCAATACTCAGGCGTACCCTTACCCTTACCTTGCCGCACTTCAGCAGGCTTCTTTGAAACTGGAACATCGGGGAAGACTCTGATCCACACGCGACCCTGACGTTTCATGTGACGGGTCATAGCTCGGCGGGCAGCCTCAATTTGGCGCGCCGTTACCCGCTCGGGCTCAAGGGCCTTAAGGCCGAATGAGCCAAAATTAAGCTGCGCACCCGACTGTGCAACACCATGAATACGCCCCTTATGGGCTTTCCTGAATTTTGTTCGTTTCGGACTTAACATCCCGAATCTTCCTTAAACATAATACTTCCCGTCAGACTAACTAGCGTGAAGCCTGTTCCTGCGATCGTCGATCTTGGGCCATTGGATCGTGCTCCATGATGTCACCCTTGTAGATCCATACTTTGACACCACATATGCCATATGTAGTTTTTGCACGGCCTTCACCGTAATCAATTTCTGCGCGCAATGTGTGTAATGGTACACGGCCTTCCCGATACCATTCTGTACGAGCGATTTCCGCACCACCAAGCCTACCAGCACAGTTGATCCGGATTCCTTCCGCTCCCAGGCGCATGGCAGATTGCACTGCCCGCTTCATAGCACGACGAAAAGCAACTCGTCGTTCGAGCTGCTGCGCAATATTCTCAGCTACCAACTGCGCATCAATTTCAGGCTTGCGAATCTCAACAATATTGAGACTGACATCATTTCCAGTCATTTGCTGCAGGGCTTTCCGCATATTCTCAATATCTTGTCCCTTCTTGCCTATAACGACACCAGGACGTGCTGTATGAATGGTCACACGGGCTTTCTTTGCCGGACGTTCGATAATAATTCTTGAAACGCCAGCCTGCGCAAGACGGCCCCGCAAATACTTACGAATTCCTATATCTTCGTGTAGCAGGTCAGCATAATTATCTTTACCCGCATACCAGCGAGAGTCCCATGTGCGATTAACGCCAAGGCGCAGACCTATTGGATTAACTTTCTGACCCATTAAGCAGCCTCCTCGCGCTCACTGACCACGATAGTTAGATTACTGAAAGGCTTGACGATTTTGCCTACACGTCCGCGAGCCCGTGGCCGCCAACGTTTCATGGTTAAACTTTTTCCCACAAAAGCTTCAGACACAACTAAGCTATCAACATCTAACTGGTGGTTGTTTTCAGCATTCGCTATAGCTGATTCCAGAACCTTCTTGACATCCTGGGAAATGCGCCGTGTCGAAAAACTCAACTGCGCCAAAGCTGCCTCCGCAGATTTCCCGCGAATAGAGCGCGCCACTAAATTAAGCTTCTGAGGACTTGTCCGCATTGATTTAGAGAAGGCTCGTGCTTCTGTATCACCAAGGCGCCGCTCTCTGCTTGGCTTACCCATATCTATTTCCTCTTCGCTTTTCTATCTGCAGCATGACCGTAATAGGATCGCGTCGGAGCAAATTCACCAAACTTGTGACCAATCATATTCTCCGTCACAAGCACAGGTATAAACTTATGTCCGTTATGTACGCCAAATGTTAACCCCACGAACTGCGGTAGTATTGTCGAACGCCGCGACCAAATCTTAATCACATCATTACGACCGGACGCACGCGATGTTTCTGCTTTTTTTAGCAGATATCCATCAACGAACGGACCTTTCCAGACTGAACGAACCACCTACGCCCCCCGTTACTTACGTTTCTTTTTAGCAAGATGTCGGCTGCGCATGACCAAACCATCTGTGCGCTTATTAGACCGAGTCTTCTTACCTTTTGTCGGCTTACCCCAAGGCGTCACTGGATGACGGCCCCCTGAGGTTTTTCCTTCACCACCACCGTGGGGGTGATCAACCGGATTCATAACAACACCGCGAACAGTAGGACGAACACCCATCCACCGTTTTCGGCCAGCCTTTCCAAGCTTCTGGTTTTGATTGTCGGGATTTGAAACTGCACCAATCGAACAAATGCACTCAGCCCTCACCAAGCGAAGTTCACCTGATGACAGACGTAGCTGGGCGTAGCCACCATCTTTGCCGATAAGCTGGGCATAACATCCAGCTGAACGCGCTATTTGCGCCCCTTTTCCAGGCTTCATCTCAATATTGTGAATTATCGTACCAACAGGCACATTCTTGAGTGGCATAGCATTGCCAGGCTTAATATCAGCCTGTGCAGCAGCGATGACTTTATCGCCAATCTGCAAGCGTTGTGGCGCAACAATATAAGATAATTCTCCATCATCGTATTTTAGAAGGGCGATGAACGCAGTCCTGTTGGGGTCATATTCAATCCGCTCAACCGTTGCGGATATATCAAACTTTGTCCGCCTAAAATCTATTTTGCGATAGCGGCGTTTATGCCCACCACCAATGTGACGCATAGTCAAACGACCATGGTTATTACGTCCGCCAGATTTAGTGAGGCCTTCTGTTAGGGATTTGACCGGCCCACCTTTAAATAGATCAGAGCGATCAACTAGCACGAGGCCACGCATACCGTTGGTAATTGGCTTATATGATTTCAGTGCCATAGATTACAATCCCGTCGTAACATCAATCGATTGACCTTCAGCCAACGTAACGATTGCTTTCTTTGTATTATTGCGTTTCCCTATTTCGCCGCGGAATCGCTTTACCTTCCCTTTCTGGATCAAAGTATTGACGCCCTTAACATCCACCTTGAATAAGGTCTCAATTGCATTCTTAATCTGTGGCTTTGTCGCCCACAGAGGCACACGAAACATTACCTGATTAAACTCAGAGGCCATTGTTGACTTTTCAGTAATCAGCGGAGACTGAATTACATCATACATTAACTCCGTCTCCGACTTGCCTGCACTCATGACAAACGCTCCTCAAGCTTTTCAATTGCTAACTTTGTTAGCACTAGCTTTTCTCGACGGAGGATGTCGTATACGTTAGCTCCCTCTTCTGGCAGCACATCGATACCAATAAGGTTGCGGGTTGCTAGATAAAATGAATCATCTGGCCGGTCGCCATCAATAATGAGAGCCGAATTCCAGCCGAGATTCTTAATCTGTGCTGCCAGCGTCTTGGTTTTTCCATCGGTAACTTTAGCTTCGTCAATGACGATCAAGCTCCCGTCCTTAGCTTTTGCCGATAAAGCGGTCTTTAAGCCGAGACGACGAACCTTCTTTGGCAAGCCATGTTCATGACTGCGAACTACTGGACCAAAGGCCTTGCCACCACCGCGCATCTGAGCCGCTCTTTTTGAGCCCTGCCGAGCACGACCCGTACCCTTTTGCTTAAAGGGTTTTGCCGTTGTACCACGGATCTCACCAACTGTTTTAGTCTTGTGGTTACCTGTTTGACGCTTTGCTAGCTGCCAAGTCACAACTCTATGAAGAATATCCTCCCGAACCTCTAGGCCAAAAACCGCATCGGCCAAATCAACTGATCCGACATTCTTACTGTCAAGGTTTATAACATCGCATTTCATAATTTATGCGTCCTTATTATCCGCATCAGCGGATACTTCAGCTAGCGCTTCTTCTGCGGCTATAGAAAGAGTATCCTGTTCTACCTCGTCTTCCGCTATGGATGCTGCTTTCAAATCAATAGCTGAATCGCTAGCTTTCAAAGCGGCGGGCATAGGCAATCCATCCGGAGCAGGTCGCTTCACCGCATCACTAATCAAGACATATCCACTCTTCGAACCCGGCACAGCGCCACTTACGAGAATTAAATCACGCTCAGCATCAGTTGAAACAATTCGCAAATTTTGAACCGTTGTGCGCTGGTCACCCAAGTGACCGGCCATTTTCTTGCCTTTAAACACTTTACCTGGATCTTGGCATTGGCCGGTCGAGCCATGGCTACGGTGCGAGATCGATACACCGTGAGAAGCCTCCAAGCCAGCAAAGTTATGCCGCTTCATACCGCCAGCGAAACCCTTACCGATTGATGTCCCAACAACATCGACAAATTGACCTGGGATAAAATGCTCGGCAGAGAATTCAGCACCAATTTCAACGAGATTCTCTTCATCAACACGAAATTCAACAAGCTTCTTACGTGGTTCGACCTTTGCTTTGGCAAAGTGACCACGTAGCGCCTTCGATATTCTATTGGGCTTAGCCGCGCCAATACCAAGCTGAACAGCTGTATAACCATCCTTCTCACTCGTGCGTTGCGCCACCACATGAACACTGTCCAGTTTCAGGACAGTAACAGGTATGTGCGACCCATCTTCACCGAAGACGCGTGTCATACCCACTTTTTGTGCAATGAGACCGGTGCGCATTAGTCTATCCTACAGCTTGATTTCCACGTCGACGCCAGCAGCAAGATCCAGTTTCATCAGCGCGTCCACGGTTTGCGGGGTTGGGTCGACAATATCGAGTAACCGCTTATGGGTGCGAATTTCAAACTGTTCCCGCGACTTCTTATCGATATGCGGAGACCGGTTTACACAGAACTTCTCAATTCGAGTAGGTAAAGGAATGGGCCCACGGACTTGGGCACCCGTTCTCTTAGCAGTAGACACAATCTCACGGGTCGATTGATCGAGCACGCGATGATCGAATGCCTTGAGGCGGATACGGATATTTTGGTTATCTAACATCTGTCATTCCTGAAAGGAACGGCATCCAAGGAGGGCACCGCTACTTAGTGGGACCTATTCAACTATTTTTGCGACGACACCTGCACCAACCGTGCGGCCGCCTTCGCGAATGGCAAAACGCAGACCATCATCCATGGCAATTGGAGCAATCAACTGCACCGTCATGGAGATGT
>JBJLGL010000009.1:0-374827 GCA_045564915.1 Rhodospirillaceae bacterium | reverse complement strand
CTCTAGTTTCGTGGTTTAGCCGACAAGATAGATTGCTTTCGCTGCCACCAAGAGCGAAACGCGCCTCTTGAGTATAATTTTGCCGCCCATCATACACCAAAAGAATCAGGGCTTCGGATTTTCGGCCAGCCCGTAAAGACGTATGGTAGAATTCAATTACATAGGATGGGCTGTATTTATTGCAGAAATAGGGGCTCAGTTTGAGGACCCCTATCAGTCTTTGAACACATGCCCGAATCCATGTGTCGAGAAAGTGCCTGCGCGTCCTATTTTGGATTTCCAAAATGTCTTATGATTAATTTGGAGGTTTAGATTTTTCTTAGTGATTAAGACTCACGTAAATGCCTATATGATGGGAGTTTTTGGGCATAAAGGGATAAAATATCAGGCTTTAACAAAAATATATTCTAATATATATGGCATTTAGAAATATTTTTCTACTCTCGGGTAGGTTTTGGAGCAGCCTAAGTTACAGTATGAGCACTTCAGGGTGTTGCAAAAATGGCGCAAGCTTTTAGCGCTATAGGGATAGGTTGCCTTTAGGCCTTCCCACAGCCGCCAAAATAGCTAACTTCTGCTATAAGTCTATTCTCGCCTAGCCGAGATGAGTTGCATTGGGCAGCGTTTGTTCGAATGCAAGAAATAAAGATATTGAGATAAACACTTCTCCCAGTTGAAAGGGGATATGCCCAATGAAACGCAAGTCACTTGCCCTTCGGAGCGCAGCGCTGGCAACAATAGCAATGACAGCAATGCCAATCGCGGCAGAAGCGCAGCAAATCGCACTCGAAGAAATTGTAGTAACGGCTCGTAAACGCTCTGAAAGCCTGCAGGAAATTCCTGTTGCTATCACTGCCTTTACATCTGCACAGATGCAGGCAATAGGCGCAACAAATTTGGTTGATCTAGCTAAATTCACGCCCGGATTACAATTCAACGCGCAGGGCATTCAAGAGCCAGGCCGCGTTTACACAGCCCTTCGCTTTCGTGGCCTTGGGTCAGAAATTAAGGAACCTTTTGGCCAGACTGGCTCTGCATTCCTAGATGGCATTTATATGCCTGGTGGGGTGTCTAGCTTAGGTAATGAAAACTTCGAGCGTATCGAAGTTGTGAAAGGTCCTTCTTCCGCATGGTTGGGTCGTTCGACCTTTGCCGGTGCAGTAAACTTTATCACCAAGACTCCCAGCACAACGGAATATTCAGGCCGTGCCTCAACCCGGTTTGCTGAGGATGGAGGATATGACGTCACCTTCGCGCATGAAGGCCCTATTGTTGAAGACAAGTTAGCTTATCGTGCGTTTGTTAGGGGATATGGCACTGATGGCCAATATTCGGCCTCTGACGGTGGTGAATTAGGCAAAGAGCGGACAGATACAGTCATGGGCACGCTCTACGCTACACCCAATGACAACCTCAGCATGAAGCTGCATGGAATCTATTCAGAAGATAAGGATAGTGCTCCAGCTCAAGCGTTTATTAGTGGTCCACTCGGCCTTCGTGGGAACAACACCACCGGCCTGACGAATTGTCTAGCAGGGCGGACTGCGGGGCTAACCAAGGCCAGTGGCGCTCCTCTGACTGACTGGGTTTGCGGCAAGATTCCCCAGTTGGGTGATGCAAACGTCGCTAGCATCATTGATTCCTCAACGACTCTTACACCGCAGCTAATTAACTTCTGGAATGTGCTCGTTCCTGAATTTCCCGGCGCGCCTTATATTGATCAGGTTGGAATACGCCGTGAGAACATGCGGTTCTCTTTAAACGTAGATTATGATCTCGACGCGTCTGGATTCTTCGAAGGGTCATCAGTGGCTATATTGGCTGGTTATGGCAAAGAAAACTCTGTTTTCATTCGTGACTTCGACCTTACTCCGGTAGACAACTGGTTATCACGTGACCCCTCACAGAATATCGTCAAGCAGTTTGAAGCCCGCATAAACTCGGGTGAAGACCAAGCTTTGACCTGGAGTCTCGGGGTTAGCTACTTTGATGGGGGCTTCCAAGCCACCTTCCAAGGCGGTGAAGTGGCCGTTGGCCATGACGGTGGACTAACAGCACCTGGTTTCGGCACGTTTGACATCGATCAACTCGAGGGCAACCCAAGTGACGGCCTCTGCCCATGTGCTTTCTCACCCCTGACCATTGGTCCGGAGACCGGCGGTAAGACAATAGGTGTGTTTGGCAACTTCGGGTTTGAATTTACCGAAGACCTGGGGCTTGACCTTGAATGGCGTTATCAAGAAGACGAGGTCACCGTTATCCTTCCTGGTGTAACAGACCTAAGTGGCTTCGTGCCGGCGGTACAGGCACTCGGCACTGGAAATGGTGGGCAATTAGGTCAGAAGTTTAATAAATTTCTCCCCCGTGTGACCCTGCAGTATCAACCAACAGATGAAACCAACGTGTGGGCCACATTCTCGCGCGGCAATACACCTGGATACTTCAACGGCGATATCGTTAATCGACCCGCTTCAGATATCGTCTTGATCCAAAATGCTGTTGAGACTGATGTGTTTATCGACGAAGAACAGCTCGATAACTACGAGTTGGGTTGGAAACAGCAGTTGCTTGATAATCGCGTCAACTTCTCACTCGTAGGTTACTACATGGAGTGGTCAAACCAGAAAACTAGAACTGGTGCCACAATCGACCGTCCTGACGGCTCGCAGATTGCTGCTAACTTGACTATTGGTGGTTTCAGTACCGAGTTAAAGGGTATTGAGTTTGAAGGGTCGGCTGCCGTAACTGAGAATCTGACTTTGGATGGGGGCATCAACTACGCCGATGCTGAGTTCAAGAACTTCGAATGTGGGTTCACTGATGACTTCTTCCCACCTGCAGCAAACGGTAAATTAATCTGTGACGGAAATCGTCCAGTTTCATTCCCGAAATGGAGCGGTTCAGTAGCAGGTACATGGACAGATAGCTTCACCGACGTATGGGATTACTTCATTCGTTGGGATGCATCCTACACCGGCAAGCGCTTCGCTGATGAGGCCAACTTCGCCTATGTAGGTCCACAAGTCTTGTCCAGCCTGCGTCTCGGCTTCACAAACGGTGACATGCGCATCGAAGGGTTCGTTACTAACCTGTTTAACGACAAGACTTGGCTGGCTGGACAACGCTGGACAGACTTCTCGGCCGACAGGGATGGTCTGTTCCCATTCGAATTTACAGCTCAGCAAGGTATTGCTCTGACTGCACCAACATTGCGTCAGATGGGTATCCGGGCCACGTACAACTTCTAGAACGAGGCCTTCACAACAAAGTTGGAAACGCCCTGGATAAAACCAGGGCGTTTTCTTTTGTGCTTGAGGCGATGTCCGCCTAGGCTTAGCCGATGCAGCGACATGTAAACTTTGTAGCAATGGTTCTATGTTTTTTTGTGCCGGTTGCTCTTGCTCAGGATGTTATCCGCATCGGAACTACAGCTCTGCCTCCAACCTTAGGCAATCCATTTCGTAACACTGGCACACCGCACATATACACCTGGACGGCTACCTTCGATGGTCTTACTCGCATTGATCGCAAGGGAAATCTTATTCCTTGGCTGGCGACGGAGTGGGAAGCCATAGATGAGTTAACTTGGAAAATTAGGCTGCGTGACGACGTAACTTTTTCTAACGGTATTCCATTCACTTCTGATGCAGTTGTCGCAGTAATTGGTTTTCTTACGAGCGATTCTGCTGCGCGCGAAGCAGTGGCCCGGGAATTTTCTTTTGTAAGATCAGCTCAGACTATTGATGACCACACAGTAGAGATTGTTACCAGAGCTCCAGCGCCCGTTTTGCCACGCACATTACCGCTGTTGCACATGGTAGAACCAAAACAGTGGGCCCGATTAGGACCAGACGGGTTTGCCCGCAAACCAATCGGTACCGGGCCATACCATCCAGTGAATTTCAGTGCCACGCGCATACAGTATGAAGCAGTGCCAACCTCGTGGCGCAAACCAATTGTCCCCCGAATGGAGAAAATAGCCGCACCAGAGGCCTATACCCGCACACAAGCAGTGATCGCAGATCAAATGGATATTGCCATGGCGCTTGGACCGGAAGAAGCAGAGGCTATTGCCTCGGCTGGCGGTGTTGCTCTTAGTTGGCCGACGGCGGCCATGTGGGCGATTAATTTTCACCACGGCAAGGGTAATGCACTGGATAATGTTAAGGTGAGGGAAGCTCTCAACCTGGCAGTAGACCGACGAACTTTGGTCGATGGTCTATTGGCTAGTATCCCAGAATTGCCAACTCAGCCCGCAGTTTCTTTTGCTTATGGTTTTGATCCCAAATTATCCCCTATTCCTTATGATCCTGATCGAGCCAAGCAGTTGCTGGCCGAAGCCGGATACCCTGATGGTTTTGCCTTTGTAGTGCAGGGCGTTATTGGGTCCGGCGCCAATGATGCTGCCATGTATCAAAAAGTCGCTCAGGATCTTGCAGCTATTGGCGTTGAGATGGAAATCCGTGTCTTTCCAGTCACCCAACTCATCCGTAGCGTGATGGAGGGTGGCTGGAACGGTGATGCTTTCGGCGTCACCTTCGCTGCCGAACCCACGGTCGACGTGCTAAGGCCAATGCGCAACCATTCCTGTCTATGGACTCACCCATGGTATTGCGACGATCGTATTATGCCGACTATTAACGAAGCCCTTGTGACCTTTGACGAAGACCGGGGTCTCAAGCTACGTCATGACGTAATGGCTTTTTATCGTAATGAATGGGTAGCTCTTTATCTCTACCAGATCGTTCGCTTTGCCGGGACCCGGTCGAATTTACGTGGGTTCTCTGAAATTCACGGCTTCGTTAGTTACGAAGACATTTATTTTACTGAAGAATAATGCGGCTCAGTTTATACATATTTACTTTTCTTTTCCTGAGTGGGGCAAGCCACGCCCAAACGATGCGCCTGGCAATTCCCGAACTTCCGCCCGGTCTCGGATACCCCTATAGGGTTATGACCATGCCGACCCTGTTCACGATCTCACCGGTGTTTGATGGGCTGACACGCATCGACGCGGATGGTGTGGTGCATCCCTGGCTGGCGACGTCGTGGGAGCAAACGGACCCTACCACCTGGCTGATTACGTTGCGTGACGATGTGATTTTCCACAACGGGCGTCCGTTTACGGCTGATGCTGTCGTGCAAGTAGTAACTTTTCTCGCGGACCGTTTTGGCTCTGGCGAGGCCGTAGCGACGGAAATGGCCTTTCTTAAAAGTGCCCGTGCGCTCGACGATTACACCGTCAAGATACAAACAGACTATGCGGTCCCTGTCCTTCACCGTTTTCTCCCGGTTCTGCATATGGTCGAACCTGAGGCGTGGAACGAAGTCAGTCGCGATGAGTTCGCGCTCAACCCTATTGGCACTGGACCCTTCATGGTGACGGACTTCGGCGCAACCAAGGTCAGCTTCGATGCCCATCGCGAAGCCTGGCGTCCACCGCAGGTGGACGGCCTCGAGATCTATGCTGTGCCAGAGTCAACTTCGCGCTTGCAAGCCCTAGTATCGCGGTCAGTGGATGTCGCTCTTGGGCTTGGGCCCGACGACCGAGAATTAGTTGAGGCGGCAGGAGGATCTTTCCTTGGTTGGCGCAGCGAGGCTGTGCGCACCATTTCCTTTGTTCTAACACAGGGCCCGAGCCCGCTGGATGATAAGCGAGTACGCCACGCCCTCAACCTCGCAGTAGATCGCCAAACCATCATCGACAGTCTCCTAGGCGGTGTTACGATTCCTGCTAGCCAGCCCACCACACCCGCGGCTGAGGGCTATGACCCGACTCTCAAACCCATTCCTTATGACCCAGATCAGGCCAGACAGCTCCTCAATGCTGCTGGATTTAGCTCCGGTTTCAAAATGACTGTTGAAGCGGTCGTCGACGCAACGGGTGTGGGCCGGGCCATGTATCAACAAGTGGCGAGCGATCTGCAGCGCGTTGGCGTTACGATGACGGTAGTACCCACAACCTTCGCCCATCTATTTGATCACTTCGAACGAGGCAGATGGCATGGCAATGGCTTCGGCATGGTTTACAGCACCGAACCACCGGTCGATACCATCCGGCCGTTGCGTAATAATTCGTGCCAACGGCCAGTCCCATGGTATTGCGATATTGAATTGAGCAACCTGATCGAACAGGCCCTCGTCGAGCAGGATAAAGAAAAGCGTATCGCATTGAAGCAGCACCTTGTTAGGCGTTACCGTGAAGAGGCTCCTGCTATTTTTCTTTGGCCTGAGCCCCGCTTCGCAGGATTGGCACCAGGTGTCACCGGATTTAGCGAGGTGCATGGCTTCATCAGTTACGATTCACTATCGATTGATCAATAAGGGGTGACATTGCGGCTTTCGTTGGTGGAGTTTCGATAGTCGATGACGCCGTTGCTTCCGAGCAATCAGCCCTCAGGGATTAGTCTGGGTTATCTGCCTATCGAAAAGGCGTCTTGGCTTTGCGCCGGTAATGTGGGCTGGCGGCTCTGCAATGGGATGGATTGTTATCGTAATTTTTCCAGCTCCGGAGCGTAAATGACGAATACTCTGATAGTCATCAGAGTACCAAAAGCCTCGAGCAGCTTCTACACAAGGAAATCTGGCACCAATTACAAATTGATTCCCCGGCCATTCTCCTTCGAATACTTCTGTTGGTTGGGTAAACTGATAGTATCCCTGTTGCTCCGGATAAGTATTTAGCTCTCGCAAGCGGGCCCCATAAGACCTCATCGGTTCTTGATTTTCGATTTGGCCAAAAACTAGCATAATCACTGGCGTATCGCACGAAGAAGCGAGATTCTTTGGCTCGGCGCGCGCCGGTCCAGTCAACGCGAAAACAAAAGGAATCAAGAGTAGAGCCATATTGATTGACATTTAGCGTTCCTTCAAAAAACAGCAGCCGTCAAGCTAACTTAAGTTATTGGGTGGCCCTGTTCTGAAATGAGCCCACGCTCCGCAAGCACATCCAAAACTGTAACAAAATGGCTTGCCGTCCCAGGTCTGTCAGCTAGCTCTAGCCAATTCTGTACACAAAAAGCGATAATAGCTGGCCCTCCCTGCTCAACCTCCCATAGAATTCCAAGGAGAGAAGCTAGGTCCTCCTCCTCTTCTTTGGTAGCATAATCTACACAGATTGCAGCATCAGCCTCTCTAATGTGACCTGTCTCGGGGCCAGCACCCAGGCCAAAATCTGGTAAAACACGCCGTTGCGGGGTAGCTACCTGCCAGTGGGCGATTTCGTGCAGGAGAACGGCTGTTTCTGTTTTAGTTCGGACAGCCAGCCCATCCCAACTGAAGGCTTCAGATGGCGCCTCGTCGATGGTTGAGATACCAAGCTCGTGAGCCAGCGCGACGGCATGCTCTAAGCCTGCATATAGGTCGAAGTGAAGATCCGGACAGAGATGAATTGTGGAGGCAATCCGCCGCAAAACCTTCTGGGCTACGGGCCAGGCTGATAATCCCTTTGCTAGTTCATTAACCTTAGATTTTTGGCGGTCTGAGTCTAAAGCGGACAAGATGGTCATGGCCCAGTCTCACCGTTATTTATCCTGCCAATCAACAATGATCAGCTTGCTGAGAAATTTGCCCCAACATTCTGACAGTCCTTGGAAATTCAAGCGGGCCCTACATCCAGAAAACCTGCTTAGCGTTAGGCTGCGCTGAGTAATTTCTCTAACTTAGCTGTTGCAGTTTCTGGTTTAATTTTCTCAACAGCAGCCATTTCATATGCTAGCCGTTCAAGCGCCTGCTCATAGATTTGGCGTTCAGAGTAAGATTGTTCTGGCTGGCTTGTTCCGCGATGAAGATCACGAACAACTTCCGCTATGGATACAGGATCACCAGAATTGATTTTGGCTTCATATTCCTGCGCGCGGCGGCTCCACATAGCACGTTTAACGCGTGCGCGCCCTTTGAGAGTCGTCATCGCCTGATCCATAATCTTGCGAGTAGACAGTCTACGCAAGCCTGAGTTGTCTACTTTATCCACTGGCACGCGAAGCGTCATACGGTCGCGTTCAAAGCTAACAACAAATAACTCGATTTCCTGGCCGCCGATCGTTTGTTTTTCAATATTTGTAACTTTGCCGACACCGTGCGCCGGATAAACAACAAAATCTCCAGTGGAAAATACCATCGTGGTTTGATTTTCCTTTTGGCGTACAGTCTTGATTGTAGTTATGGTCCTATTAGACATTATTTATTCTCTCGCTCCAGTTTGAACGATGGATGCTCCTCTACCAACGGCGTCCCAGCAGTCTCGTTGAAAAAGGGCCGTTTGGCCCTTCATGGTATCGGTCATCAATTCGTTAAATATCGTTTAGATCTCTAAATTAGCGCCTCGGACTACACGATCTAATCGTACACAGCTAGATTTCTACAACCTTATTGCAGCGCACAAAACTCCCCGGTCAGCAGTCAAACTATCTTCCGATTATCCAATCAGACTAGTACCTTATACCAAATTTGCGCCGCAAAATACAGGGTAAAAGGGAATCAGCATTCCTTCCTAGCCTGCCCGAATGTGGCCAAATCAGCCCGAATTACCAGGATTGGCGCTGAAATGTTCTTTCTTTCCAGACTTACCGTTCCAATCCTCAGCATCGGCTGGGGATTCACCCTTTGCAGTTATATTCGGCCATTTATCGGCGTATTCGGCGTTTAGTTCAATCCAGGATTGTGTGGCTTCCTCCGAATCGGGGAGAATAGCCTCTGCCGGGCATTCTGGCTCGCACACGCCGCAGTCAATGCATTCATCTGGATGAATTACGAGCATATTCTCGCCCTCGTAGAAGCAGTCCACTGGACAGACCTCAACGCAGTCCATGAATTTGCATTTTACACAGTTTTCTATAACGACATAAGTCAACGCTAATCTCCTCAACTTAGACCGGCCTACCCTAACCCTCTAAGCCGAGGTTTCAGGATCGAGCCCTAGTTGCACCAATGCTGCCTTGCGTGCACTTCCACTATCTTGGTCTGTGACGTATAACAAACCGTTAACTCGACGTACTAGATTTGCCTCAAAGTCGTCAAGCTGTCCGTCGGCATATACTACCTCCCAAAGCATCTGCATGAGTTCAACTCTGCGGCTATACTCTAGGGTATCCCTTAGTGTCTTGGCAAAACCATAAAGTTGATTGCTTTGGGCCACTCTTTCTTCGGCGTCAGCTATTATCGTCTGGACCTCTAGCTCGTGCAGACCAAACATATGCATCAGCACATCTTCAACCTGAAGGCGTTCTTGTTTATCAAACGTGCCGTCGGCAAGAGCCGCCTCTACTAAAAGTGCAGCAGCAGCTATTTGGGACGCATTTAGGCCGTCGGCACCCACTGTGTTCTGATTCAATTTCGGATCGGTTAGAAATTTCCTAAGACCATCAAGCATACGCATCGCCTATCTTGTTTTGCATGACAGATCAAGCCATGGCTATCTTATTAATCAGAGCCCGATTGAAGAAATAGCTTTTCAAGCAGCCGCCGGTCTCGCTTAGTTGGCCGCCTAGAACCAGCGAGCCGGAAATGGGGCCCCGCGCATTTCTCTTTGTTTAGTGAATCGGTCCGGGTGTCCTTCTCATAAAGTAGACGGGCTTCGGCAGCAGGTCCTCTGTGCGTACCTGTGGCCGCCACAGTCACAGTTCGCTTAACGGAACCATATACAATAGAGATAATATCGCCCTTACTCACTGTTTGTTTGGTCTTTCTAACCTTGTGGTCGTTTAAAAAGACGCACCCCTTGGCAATAAGTGTTTGAGCGCGCGAGCGAGTTTTAGAAAACCGCGCAAACCAAAGCCACTTGTCGATGCGAAGTCTATCACTCAAGGGATCACAAGGTCCTTAAGCTTAGCGAAGGGTGAATCAGGATCGAATGGTTTTTCTCTGGACTTCAAGAGATATGGTTTCGAGGATTGAGTTCTTACAGATTTATCTGAGCCTTGCTCAACAGACTTTTTTCGGTGCTTTTGACTCTTTTTTCTTGACCTGATCGATAAACCAGCTTGTGAAAGGGAAGCCACAAATCCAAGAGCTTTGAGTAATTCTACTGCTTTTTCTGCCGTGATCCCAAGTGGGGAAAGTTGCTCTGGAGGAAGAACGTCGACTTTCTTGCGCAAAAGGCGGCGTACCTCGCTAGAAAACCGTTCAATCATATCAACTCGATAGGCCATGCCGTTCGCTGGCCTATAACCACATGCCCAATAAAAGTCAGCAGGGACTCCACCTTGTGTCTGAAAGGACACCCTTCCAGGCGGAGGTAGTAAAAAGGGTTTTTCGGGATTTGCATAAATAGTCCACAACACTGCGCGCAATCGGACAGGGTATCTTTTTAGGGTCGAGGGAATATAAAGTGTATTTAGACCAAACCTAACTCCGATTCGCGCTAAACTCTCTCGATCCTCTTCCGTTAGCGCCTTGATTTGGGCCTCAACGTCTTTACGATCAAGAGTACCTAAAGTCTCAGTCATACTATACATCAGACCCCGCGCAGCAGCAGATAGCTCCGCCGATTCGATAGTCTTAAAAGCGGGCAAAACGCCTTCAATATGTGATTGGAGCCATAATTCAAGTCGTCTCTTAAGGTCTTCTCGCTCCCTAGAGCCAAGACGCTCATCGGCTTGTACTTCAAGCTTTGGTTTGAGCGGATGCGTGCCCGCAGACAATCTAGCAATCAGCGCACCTTGCCAAACGATGCGGCCTTGCTCATCAAGGGAAAACACTTCGTCTCTGGCCGCTACTTGCTGCTGCACGCGAAAAGATAATTCAGGTGCCACGACTGCGTTGGCCGCATTAGCAACTGCGCGGTCTGCCGCCTTGCGGCCGGTTATTGCCGCTTTAAAGGTCAGCCCATCTACTTGCCCAATATAATGGCCATCGATCTTTACACCTCCATCATCGTCGATAAGTGCAGTTAGTTTCTCATCACTTTTCAGCTTCTTCACTAGGTAGCTAGTCCGCCGATCTACGAACTGAGCTGTTAGTTTCTGGTGCAGCGTATCTGATAAGCGGTCTTCTATAGACCTTGTTTGTGCCTGCCACTCGATTGCATTTTCTACCCAGCCGCTACGATTGGCCAAATAGGTCCAAATGCGGATGGCTGCGATACGGTCCATAATAGCATGAATATCGCCATTATGTTTGTCGATAAGCTTAACCTGCGCCGCGACCCAAGCTTCAGGTATGCGCCCCCCTGCCTCTGTTAGTTGCAGATAAACCTGAGCCAAAAGGCGACTGTGAAACTCAGTCCGAAGTTTTCTAAAATCAGGGACCTGAGCCACATCCCACAGCAAGCGAACGCGCTTCTGGCCCTTAGCACGTTCACTAACAGCAGCATCCTTAGCAAGCATTTCAAGTATCAGTTGGTCTTCTGCAATAGGCGGCCGCAACAAGCCAGGTTTATGTGGGCTCTTTCTTAAGCCATCCAGAAGACTCTGAATTGTCATGAAGCGTAAATCAGTATTGCGCCACTGAATCTTCTTGATGGGTTCAAAATTATGAGACTCAATCCGCGCTAAATCTTCTGGATCAATTTCAGAGGCATCAGCCGTAGTGCCAAATGTTCCGTCATTCATGTGTCTCCCCGCACGGCCCGCGATCTGCGCCAACTCTGGAGCAGATAAGATTCTTGATGCCCGGCCGTCAAATTTAGCTAGTGATGCAAAAGCTACATGATCAACGTCCATGTTGAGCCCCATACCTATAGCGTCAGTAGCAACTAAGTAATCTACCTCTCCGGACTGATACAACTCTACTTGGGCATTGCGAGTTCTCGGGCTCAGAGCACCCATGACAACCGCAGCACCACCCCGTTGGCGGCGTATAAGATCTGCGATGCCATAGACCTCAGAAGCTGAGAAAGCCACTATGGCACTACGACGCGGTAGCCGGGTCAGCTTTTTTTGCCCGCTATAGCTTAGCTTAGAAAAACGTGGCCGGGTTTCAAAAGTTATATCAGGAACAAGCCGACGCAGCAGTGGCCGAATAGTCTCTGCACCGAGAAAAATAGTCTCAGTCTGGCCCCTCGCGTGCAACATCCGGTCAGTGAATACGTGACCACGGTCTTGATCTGCGGCAAGCTGGATTTCATCAACGGCAAGAAAGGAAACAGGCCGATCGACTGGCATACTTTCGACTGTGCAAATGAAATATCGCGCACGGGGGGGGATGATCTTTTCCTCCCCGGTAATTAGAGCTACGTTTTCAACGCCTTTAATTGCTAGAGCACGCTCGTAGTTTTCTCTGGCTAGAAGCCTTAACGGAAAACCGATCATACCAGTGGGGTGCCCCAGTAAACGTTCCATAGCAAGAAAGGTCTTGCCAGTATTGGTAGGGCCCAAAATAGCAGTAATGGATTGCTGAGAGGTGATAGGCACGCAGGGACCCTTTAAACATTAAAGTTTTGGTCGGAAATCTGTCTAGACTTCCTCATTCAGGCTTTGCTTGGTTGTCCCCATATGCACTCAAGTACTAATCTCAGATTTATAGACTGGGTGAAAACGGATTTGAACAGGGATATTCATAAAATCTCCGACCTAAAACTAGAGACGGGCACATGCTCGCAGTAACACTGCCAAGACGCCCATCTTTGCGCGATCAGCCGCTGGCAGCAATGAGATAACACATTCCAGCCTAGGATACTTTTTCTGTGATAAATCCTCATCCCTCTTGCTTGATGACAAATTAGACCCAATATGGGCCCGCGATAGGAAGCTAAAACATTGGATCACTAGGGTGCTGCGAGTGGCAATTCATAGGGAGATATTAAAGTGAGTGAAGAGAAACATTCCTTCCAGGCGGAAGTGGCTAAATTGCTAGATATCGTAGTCCACTCTTTATACTCAAATTCAGAGATCTTTCTTCGTGAACTGATTTCAAACGCTTCTGACTCATGCGATCGCTTACGCTATGCGGCGCTGACGGATAAAGCGTTGATTGAGGGTGATGACGCTGGATTTGCCATCCGCATCTCAATTAACAAAGAAAATGGCACACTGACGGTGAGCGACAATGGCTTCGGTATGAACCAAGGTGACTTAGTCGAAAATCTCGGCACCATCGCTAAGTCCGGCACGGCTGAATTCATGAACGGCCTAACGGGCGATGCATCAAAAGACGTGTCGCTGATAGGTCAATTCGGTGTAGGGTTCTACTCCTCCTTTATGGTAGCAAAGAAAGTGGAAGTGTTTAGTCGCAGAGCTGGCGAAGATCAGGGCTGGCACTGGGTATCTGATGGCAAAGGTAGCTATCGCATCAAAGAAAGTAATGAAGTACCCAGAGGTGCAAGAATCGTATTGCACCTGCGCAAGGACTCCAGAGAATATCTTGATCCACCGCGTCTCAAGACTGTAGTCAAGACGTATTCGGATCATATTGCCATTCCTGTTATTCTTGAAGGTGGTGAGAGTGGGGAAAGCGAAGAAGGTGGTAATGACGAAAATCTAAATGAAGCCTCTGCATTATGGACCCGCCAAAAATCTGAGGTGTCTGAGGAACAATACAAAGAGTTTTATCATCATGTATCCCACGGGTATGATGAACCATGGCATACCTTGCATTTCCGTGCTGAGGGATCAACGGAATACACCAGCCTATTATTTATTCCAACCGCTCGGCCCTTTGATCTATTCGAACCAAGTCGCAAGAGTCACGTAAAACTATACGTCAACCGCGTCTTCATTGCAGATGATCTTGAGGGATTACTGCCTCCATACCTTAGATTTGTACGTGGGATTGTTGATTCACCGGACTTGCCCCTTAATGTCAGCCGCGAGATGCTGCAAGACAACCCGCAGCTTAAAAAAATCCAGAAAGGACTTGTAAACCGCCTACTCAAAGAGCTGAAAACACGCTGCAAGGACGCAGAGACTTATGAAACATTCTGGGCGTCTTTTGGCTCAGTACTTAAAGAAGGCCTATATGAAGATTTTGATCGGCGTGACAAGATTCTCGAGTTATGTAGGTTCCAAACATCACAGAGAGATAACTGGATCAGCCTGAAGGAATATGTAGATGGCATGCAAGAAGGCCAGGATGCCATCTATTACATTACAGGCGAAGATGCGGTAGCACTGAAACGTTCACCTCAGCTCGAGGGCTACATTGCAAAAGAGGTGGAAGTAGTTTTATTGACTGACCCTGTCGATGAATTCTGGGTAACCTCGGTGGGAGTATTTGACAAACACCCTTTCAGGTCTGCCTCGCAGTCCGCAGATGACCTAGATGCAATCAAAGGTGATAATAACGAGGGCACCAAATCAGATAATAGTGTTGATACAGAAAATGATGCCAACATTGAAAAACTGGTGGCGCGCTTTAAAGAAGCTCTCGGCGATTCTGTAAAAGATGTGCGCACATCATCTCGGTTGCGTGAAAGCGCGGTCTGCCTGGTTGGTGAGGATGGGGGAATGAGCCTTCATCTGGAGCGCATGCTGAAACAACACGGACAGGGAGACGGTTTGAGCGTACCTCGCATTTTCGAGATCAATCCGAAACATCCATTAATTCGCAAACTCGTTGATCAAAATGACGAAGTGGTTAGTGAAACAGCGCAATTACTGTTAGATCAAGCCCGCATCGTGGAGGGCGAGCAGGTCCCCGACCCCATCTCTTTTGCAAATCGATTATCTGAAGCTATGCAGCGAGGCCTTGTTTAAAGGACAGTAAACAGGCGTGTTATAGAAAAAGTTTTTCGGCAACGTTATGTCAGAAATTACAAATGGGGGTGAGTGCTGACCAATTAAGTTAGCACTCATGTCAATTAGCTCGACAAGCAACAATTCAATATATTTTCTAACAAGGAATTTAGGAATGTGATGATCATTGCCGGAAAGGTCTGTGCATCCCCTAATGCATCAGCGCCTTCCCACGGCTGGTAGTTGATTCACTGTGCATCACTGGTAGAGCCATTGTGTCTATTTCAGATGAAGATTTGATCATAAGCCATAGAAAATATTGTTTTCTAAATAGTGTGTTAGAGGGTTTATCCACATTTTCAACGGGATT
This sequence comes from Rhodospirillaceae bacterium, assembly GCA_045564915.1. Lineage (GTDB taxonomy): Bacteria > Pseudomonadota > Alphaproteobacteria > Rhodospirillales > Rhodospirillaceae > JAQWRV01. The sequence goes on along the minus strand of JBJLGL010000009.1, from coordinate 359,848 downwards.
CTGTGGTAGAGTATTGTGGACAGTTTTATGTGTATTGCTTGAGGTCCAGCAGGGTCCGCAACTCACAGAAGTAATCTAAGCTTCAGTAATCCGCTCAAGAAAGGGAAGAAAGCTCTCTCCCCACTTGGCAAAGTCTTCATCCAGATAAATGAATTCACACCTGGGAGATGATTGGGCTGCCGTCAGTGTGTGCGTATTGTTGGGGTCCCACTTCGTAGTGGCCAACAGTGTCGGGACTTTAATGCGGCTTAGCTTATCGTACGTTGGGTAAACAAAGTGAGCATGATAGGCCGTACGGTACATGTTGCCAGCCTTTAGCAATGAGCACACTCGCTCGTGAACCATATCTGTATCCAGAAATGGTTCACGCCAGATTACGCCTTGGCGAGTTTGCTTGAACCACGGATAATAAATTCCCTGGTCTCGCATTTGATGCCAGCACTGTAAGAGATGGCCGCCATGCCAGAGAGGTAAAACTTCTGGTGTGTAGCTAGCAATTATATCAGCCTGCTCCTGCCCCGTATGCTGGAACACATTACTCATCACCAGGCGCCTAACGATCTTGGGCTTTTCCAACGCAAGTTCGAGCCCTACAAACCCGCCACCCCACATGCCATAAAAGTCGACCCTATTAAGGCCAATCGATGTCAGGGCCTGATCAAGGACATTAGCGTAAGTATTAACTTCAACATTGCCGACAGGAATAATTTGGTCTGATTCGCCAGAGCCGGGCATATCAAACGCGTAAACAGTGCGCCGTCCGAGAAAGGATCGTGTAATAGGTTCAACAGTACTAATCGAACTAGCAGCGTCATGCTGAACCAGCAAAGGAACTGTCTGTGCATCGCCATTACAGTGAAAGTGCAATTGGCCACCATCAACACTTGCGAAGTCATGCCATAAGGTTCCGGGAATAGGCGTCACAGTGGGGGGTGCTGGAACGTCAGTATTGATTTGCTGTTGCGCTAAGAACGATAAAACGCTTGCTGTTACCGAAGCATGTTCCGGTGCAATCAACTGGGTAATTTCACGCGAAGTGCTATCAATGCCCCGCCAAGGGTCCGGCCCTGCATTTCGCTGACGCGCAATAATCAAAGCTGGGACGCTAAGGTACTTAAGAATCTCTCTAGCATTGAAATTGCGCGCAGCGCCATAACCAATTTCGTACCCGCGGCCGTGATGGCCAGCGGTAAGGAATTGAATAGCACGACTTTGCAGTGCATGCGGATCCGGCATATCGGCGTCGACGCGTGTATTTAGCGACCGTGTGTGCCACGGATGAAACGCGCTTTGTTCACGCATCATTGCCCACAGCCAGGCCAAGTGACTACCGTCCCATTTTGGTTTGAACGGCGGTAGCTGTGCAATGGCGCTGGACTGCAAATCCAGTGCGCCGGGCAAATCCAAATCCCAGGTGGCAAGCGCCGCCACACGTTCCGGCTTGCTTTCAGCAAAGGTAAGGGCTAATGCGGCCCCCGCTTGCTCCCCATAGATCAAAACACGGCACAAGCCGAGGGCGCTCAGAAATGCTTCGAGATCTTTGCAAAAAGGTTCTAATGACTCCGGCCTAACGTCTAGGGCAAATGAATTACCGTATCCCGCAAGGTCAGGCGCAAATACCGTGTAGCTATCCATAGCCGCTTGCATGAATGGTAAAAGATCTTGCGAAGACCTTGGAATTCGATGCAAAGCAAGCAAGGGAGGGCCGCGGCCGCCACGTCGGTAGTGCAGTTGCCGCTGGCCGATGGTAACATAATGACGCGTAATGCCTGGAATAGCTGGCCCAGTCATGGACCCTTGCCTTTTATAGCCCGCCTATAAGCCACCCTCTAAGCTTCTTATGAACTACACGGATAAATTGCGTAGCACATAATGCAGGACGCCACCGTTCTTGTAGTACTCCAACTCACCATCTGTATCTATGCGGCACAACGTCTTAAAGGACTGCGAAGATCCATCTGCCCGGGATACTTTGACATCGACCTGACCGCGCGGTGAGAGCGAATCAAGCCCTACAATATCAAATAACTCGGTGCCATCTAGACCAAGAGTCTTGCGATCAACGCCTCCGGAAAACTGCAAAGGAAGCACGCCCATGCCAATAAGGTTAGAGCGATGAATCCTTTCAAAACTTTCTGTGATAACTGCGCGAACCCCCAGAAGGTTGGTTCCCTTAGCCGCCCAGTCTCTAGAGGACCCGGTGCCGTATTCTTTGCCGCCTATAACGACTAGTGGCACGTCATCTTCCTGATATTTAATAGCAGCATCATAAATGGGCATCACCATGGCGCCGGGATAATGCTTAGTAATTCCACCCTCTACACCGGGCACTATTTCATTGCGAATACGAATATTGGCAAAGGTTCCGCGCATCATCACTTCATGGTTGCCCCGTCGCGAGCCATAAGAGTTAAAATCAGCCTGGTCAACGCCATGTTCATTTAGGTAAACCCCTGCAGGGCTATCTTTCTGTATGGACCCAGCAGGAGAAATGTGATCCGTAGTTACAGAGTCTCCTAGGATAGCCAATGGGCGTGCAGCTTTAATATCTGCAATTTTGGTCGGTGCTGCACTCATATTCTCGAAATAAGGGGGGTTGCGCACGTAAGTAGACCGCTCATCCCAGCTGTAGGTTTCGCTAGGCTCTGCCTTCACAGCCTGCCAGTCTTCCGGACCATTAAACACGTCGGAATAACGCGATTCAAACATATCCTGTGTTAGAAATTTATCAACACATGAAGCCACTTCCTGCGGCGTCGGCCAAATATCTTTCAGGAAGACCGGATTTCCATCGCTATCATTGCCGATAGCATCTTTCGTAATATCAACTGTCATGGAGCCCGCAATAGCGTAAGCCACCACCAACGGCGGGCTGGCCAGATAGTTCGCTTTGATGTCCTGGCTAATACGACCTTCGAAGTTGCGGTTGCCCGATAGGACTGAAACTGCCACCAGGTCGCCGTCGTTAATGCTGTTTGAGATGTTAGGGTCGAGCGGCCCTGAGTTACCGATGCAGGTGGTGCAACCATAACCAACTGTGTAAAAACCAATACTTTCCAGATCTTTTGTCAATCCCGCCTTATCGAGATAGTCGGTCACGACTTGAGAGCCCGGCGCGAGAGAGGTTTTTACCCACGGCTTGCGAGTCAGTCCTTTTTCACGGGCCTTGCGTGCCACCAAACCAGCAGCAAACAACACAGAAGGGTTCGAGGTATTAGTACAGGAGGTGATTGCAGCGATGACGATATCTCCATCGGTCAACTCCTCCTTGGCATTATCGCCTGCCAATCCTGCAATAGTTGAAGTCGCAGGAGTGGCTCGGTCAAAGTTATCCTTAAGCTCTGCACTGAAAGCGCGAGCAGCATTTGATAAAGAAACGCGATCCTGCGGACGTTTTGGACCAGCTAACGAGGGTTCAACAGTTGACAGATCAAGCTCGAGCGAGTCTGTAAAAACGGGATCAGGCATATCATCTTCACGCCACATACCCTGCGCTTTAGCATAAGCCTCCACAAGGGCGACTCGTTCTGCACTACGGCCGGTAAATTTCAGATAACGGCACACCTCGCTGTCGATAGGAAAAAAACCACAGGTAGCGCCATACTCAGGCGCCATGTTGGCAATAGTGGCGCGATCAGTCAGTGACAAGGCTGATAGACCAGGGCCATAGAATTCTACAAATTTGCCTACGACACCCCTAGCGCGGAGCATTTGCGTCACCGTCAGCACCAAGTCCGTCGCTGTTGTGCCTTCTTTAAGTTGCCCATTAACCTTGAAACCAATGACTTCTGGAATAAGCATGGACACCGGCTGTCCGAGCATTGCAGCTTCAGCTTCTATTCCGCCAACTCCCCAGCCTAAAACAGCCAAACCGTTTACCATCGTTGTATGGCTATCAGTGCCCACAAGGGTATCCGGGTAAGCGATAGTCTTACCGTCTTCGTCCCCAGTCCAAATCACCTGGGCAAGGTACTCGACGTTTACCTGGTGGCAAATACCCGTGCCCGGCGGAACAACACGGAAGTTATCGAAACCCATCTGACCCCATCGCAGAAACTCATAGCGTTCGCGGTTCCTTTTAAATTCTAGATCAATATTTTTCGTCATTGCGTCGGATGATGCGTAAGCATCAACCATGACAGAGTGATCAATTACCAAATCTACGGGAGATAGTGGATTGATCTGCTGGGCATCACCACCTAGAGCCTGCATAGCTTCGCGCATTGCAGCTAGATCTACGACAGCCGGTACACCTGTAAAATCTTGCATCAGAACTCGAGCCGGACGATACGCAATTTCTTCCTTAGAGGATTTGCTAATAAGCCAGTCAGCCAAAGCCTTAACATGCTCGGTAGTTACCGATGCTGAGCCTTCATACCGCAACAGGTTCTCCATCAGAACCTTAAGAGAATAAGGAAGCCGCGACACATCGGGTAATCCACCCTCAATGGCCGCGGGGATACTAAAGTAATCATAGGATTTGTCGCCAACTTTTAGGGTTCGGCGGGTATTCAGTGTGTCATATCCAGAGAGCGGCATAGCAGTATCTCTTTTCCTCTAATCTTAAAATGTTTAGCGATTGTTTTCCCAGGTTAACTGCTGTGGTCTAACCTTTTGGCCGCATCATCCACATCCCCAAATACTTGTCTAGTGGGGTGTGTAAGGGTGCCTCTTAGTCGGTCTTTAGTAAGGTATGAGACAGAGAAGCAATACAGTTCGTCGCAAACCACATAGGTGCTGGAACCTTAAATTGCGCTAGATCCCTTAATCATTCCAGGTTTTAACTTAATATCAGCACCATCCAATCGCAGTTCCGACATTAACTGGGTAGATTGGATCCACTTTCAGGCTATTCGCGGAGCCAAAATGCTGCGTGACCGGCAACCTCGGCGACCGATCCCAAATACACCCCTTTTTTGGATCAATTACCGCCGTTTTTTAGAGAAATCCCTGGCTGATTGGTTATTGTGCCGGTCATGCTGAAAAATACCTCATCACCTCCCAGTCTCGTGGTTTCTGATTTGGCAGCTCAACGGGGCGGAAGATTGATTTTCCGCGGCCTGTCATTTTCGGCTGGGCCAGGAGATGCCATTACCATTACGGGCCCGAATGGCAGCGGCAAATCTACCCTCCTACGAATTCTGGCCGGTCTAGCCCTGCCTGAGACAGGAACAGTTATCCGAACCCCTTGTGAGAAGTCGGCTATGCGGTTTTCTGGGCACCGGGATGGGCTCAAGAGTGGTTTGACCGTGGAGGAGAACTTAGCGTTTTGGGCGGCTATCTACGCGGCCCCCGAGAATGATGTCAAAGGTGCCATAGATAGTTTTGAACTCTCTACAGTCAGAAATATGCCGGTAGACCTACTCTCAGCAGGGTGGCGGCGGCGCGCCGGCTTAAGCCGGCTCGCACTCGGAAATGCGCCGGTCTGGATTCTGGATGAGCCCTATACGACCCTCGACACTGGCAACGTTGCCAGGGTTGACGGCATATTCTCAAACCACATTGCTAAAGGCGGGATTATAATCCTAGCTACCCATCAAGAGCCCGGTTTTTTTGCGAGCCAAAATATAACCATGACCACTTATGAAGCACGTGCCCAAGAGGTTTTGTGGTGACCCGTTTAATAGCCTTGATCAGACGTGAGCTAAGGCTATCTGTGCGACAACGCTCAGATAGCATCATGGTGGTAGGTTTTTTTGCCATTACTGTAACCATGTTCCCATTCGGTATTGGGCCTGAACCCAGTGTACTTAGCCGTATTGGAGCTGGCATTATATGGGTAACGGCCCTTCTTGCTGCCCTTTTATCCCTTGATCACATGTTTTCAGATGATGAAAAAGATGGGTCGCTGGACCTATTACTGACCTCTCCTGTTCCTCCTACCGTCATGGTGATTGCTAAGGCGCTATCCCATTGGCTTACTACGGGCCTACCCCTGACTCTTATGGCACCACTTTTAGGCATCACCCTGCAATTGCCGAGCAACTCGACCCTACCCATGCTTATGGCCCTGGCCATGGGCACGCCCACCCTTAGCTTGATTGGCGCAGTGGGTGCAGCCTTAACCCTAGGCGCCCGAAGGCGCGGCATTCTAATGCCCCTAGTAGTCCTGCCACTGTATATTCCAGTGCTGATCTTTGGGGTAGGTGCTATTGATGCTTCGGTCATGGGCCTTGAAGCTTCAGGTCTATATACGGTGCTCGCAGGCCTTCTCCTTATTTCTGTATCCTTGTGCCCTTGGGCCGCAGCTGTCGCAGTACAGGTTTCTGCTGAATAGAGCCCCCATGCCCCCGATTCCAGTTGGCATACCCGCCTGGAACGGTTAAGCCTTGCCGCCATGCACGCACTAGCCAACCCCAACCGCTTCTTGAAGCTCGGCGACAGTATTCACCCTTGGGCTGTCGGCTTATGTGTGATCTGTTTTGCACTCGGTCTGCCAATTGCGCTTATTTTCTCGCCGCCCGATTACCAGCAGGGTGACACAGTTCGGATTATGTACATCCATGTCCCTGCCGCCTGGATGAGCTTGTTCTGCTACGGCGTGATGGCTGCAGGCAGTGCGTCATTTCTAATCTGGCGGCACCCAGTGGCTAATATGCTAGCTCGCGCCTCTGCCCCTATTGGAGCCATGTTTGCAGGGCTATGCCTGCTGACAGGCATGCTGTGGGGCGAACCCATGTGGGGCACTCCGTGGGTTTGGGATGCACGACTGACTTCTATGCTAGTACTGTTCTTTCTATATGTTGGCTATATCGCACTCGGAGATGCCTTTGACCGACCCGAACAAGGAGACAAGGCCGCCGCAATTCTTGCTTTGGTTGGATCTGTAAACTTGCCCATTATAAAGTTTTCCGTGGACTGGTGGAACTCCCTACATCAACCGTCAATCTTTTCAATGGCTGGGGTTTCGGTTGCGTCAGATATGCTACTGCCGCTTTTTCTGATGGTGGCAGCCTTCCAGGCGTTCTACATCTTAGTGGTTTTTATGGGAGTCCGTGCGCAGGTCCTCACGGCAAAAGTCCGGTCTGTGCGCTTGATGCGCGGCGTCTGAACCCCATATCTTAATCAAAAGGGCTTTGGCATACTCGTGGATCAAATTAGAACGTTTATGGATATGGGTGGCTACGGATTTTTTGTCTGGCCGGCCTACGCTCTTGCGGCAATAGGGGTTTTTGGGGTTTGGTATCTGTATCGACGCACCATGAAGATGAAGCAGGCTGAGCTAGACCTTTTACAGCTACCAAGTGATTCGGACAGTGCCACACAAGATGATTTATAGACATTTAGGAGTAAAGCTTCTGTGAAGCGTAAGACCCAGCGTCTCTATTTTATTTTACTTGGTGGGCTGGCCCTCGCGACGGGGATTGCCTTAGTGCTAACCGCCTTTGAAGACAGCATCGTCTTCTTCTATAGCCCATCTGACTTAAGACAGAAAACAGCCATTACTGGCCAACGCATCCGTATTGGCGGCTTGGTTCAAGCTGGCACCGTAGCTAAAGACGGCGACACAGTAAGATTCACTGTAACCGACACTGCTGAGAACTTGCCGATCATTTACCGAGGAATTCTGCCTGATTTATTTAGGGAGGGACAAGGTATTGTAGCCGAAGGAATCCTTTTGGCTAACGGAGTATTTCAAGCCAATGATATTATGGCCAAACATGACGAAAATTACATGCCGCCAGAAGTTGCCGATGCCTTGAAGGCCGCCGGCGAATGGCGGCCTGCCGAAAACATACCAGAAGACGGTGGATCCGCTATGGTGAAAGCTGGCACACCATGAACCCAGAGTTCGGACATTTTACACTGGCTCTGGCTTTGCCGGTGGCATTAGTTCAGGCCTGTATTCCGCTGATTGGTGCGCAGCGCCGAGACGCAGCATTGATGGCAGTCGCAGGACCAGCTGCCATATTGCAGATGCTCTTGATAGGTACGGCATTCGCCGCGCTGACCCACGCTTTTATCGTATCTGATTTTTCTGTCATCAATGTATTTGAGAACTCGCACACTGCTAAACCCTTGCTTTATAAAATTTCGGGGGTATGGGGAAACCACGAGGGATCACTGGTCCTTTGGGTGCTTATCCTTGCGATTTTCGGCGCTACTGTTGCGGCTTTTGGCAAGAACCTTCCAGACCGCCTAAAGTCACGCGCATTATCTGTGCAGGGCATGATCGGCGCAGGTTTTTTAGCGTTTATTCTTTTTACGTCAAACCCGTTTCTCAGACTTGACCCGGCGCCGGCACAAGGCCAGGGATTAAACCCATTACTGCAAGACCCTGGCCTGGCCTTACATCCACCCATGCTATATCTGGGCTATGTCGGTTTCTCCATGGCGTTTTCATTTGCTATAGCAGCATTGCTTGAGGGTCGAGTGGATGCTGCATGGGCACGTTGGGTTCGGCCGTGGACACTGGCAGCATGGTCCTCTCTTACACTTGGGATTGGTCTAGGATCTTGGTGGGCCTACTATGAACTCGGTTGGGGTGGCTGGTGGTTTTGGGATCCAGTTGAGAACGCGTCGTTCATTCCCTGGCTAACAGGTACCGCACTGTTGCACTCAGCGATCGTCGTTGAAAAACGGGAAGCACTGAAAAGCTGGACAATCTTACTGGCTATAGTCACCTTCTCATTGAGTCTTCTAGGCACTTTCTTGGTCCGTTCTGGCATTCTGACCTCCGTCCATGCTTTTGCTGCCGATCCTACGCGCGGTGTATTCATACTAGCTCTACTCAGTGTAGCTGTTGGTGGGTCATTAATCTTGTATGCAGTCCGAGCCCCGGCTATGGAGCAAGGTGGTTTGTTTGCGCCCATCTCCCGGGAAGGTAGCTTACTCATCAACAATCTCTTTCTCGCTACGGCGGCCGCTACTGTGCTCCTTGGCACTTTATATCCACTGATTGCTGAAGCTTTGGAATTAGGAAAGCTTTCGGTCGGGGCGCCTTATTTCAATACTGTCTTCGTCCCGTTGATGGTGCCGTTAGCTATTCTTATGGGAATAGGCCCCTTAATGACGTGGAAGCGCAGTGATTTGAAAGGTGTATTCGGCCGTCTTCGCACAGCCATCGCTGCAGTAGTCCTTGCCTTTACTGTCGCAATCATTCTTAGCGGAACTTCGATGATAGATGTTGCCGGATCAGCGGGTATGGGTTTAGCAGCTTGGCTGGCAGCATCGACGCTATTTGAATGGATGCGTCGGGTTCATCTATTCAAAGCACCCTTAGATGAAAGTTGGCGGCGAGCCAAATCCATTCGGCGGGCGAGTTATGGCATGACCATTGCACATTTGGGCATGTCCTTCTTGATCGCCGGCGTGTCTGGCTCAAGTGCATGGAAACAGGAAAACATTCTAGAAATGATGCCTGGAGATTCCATCACGGTTGCAGGATTCAATATAACTTTAGATGGCGCAGACGTTATACGTGGTGCTAACTATGAATCACTCCAAGGTAATTTCACAGCCATCCGAAAGGGAAAGCACATAACCCTAACACCGGAACGCCGCGTCTACGATCAACCAATACAACAAACAACTGAAGCCGCAATTCATACGACATTCTGGGCAGATCTATATTTGGTGTTAGGAGATGGCCCAGACGAATCTGGCCAGTATGTGGTGCGGGTCTACTTTGAACCCTTTGTTCCGTTTCTTTGGTACGGTGTATTATTAATGGGCTTTGGGGGTGCAACTTCTTTGAGTGATCGCAAACACCGCATCGGCGCAGCGCGGACATCCGAAAGAATCCCAGAACCAGCCAGGATAGTAGCCGGAGCATAAAGAGTTATGGCGGTTGTAAAGCAAACTCGTTGGACAACGCTTTTACCCATTATTATTTTGGTGGCGCTTGTGGGTGTCTTTGCTAAACGCTTGATTGATGTCCAGAGCGGCCAAGACCCCAATCTGGTGCCCACAGTTTTGTTGGACACACCAGTTCCTCCGATCGACTTGCCGCCGCTCCCGCAGCGCGGTCTAGGTTTGAAGACGGAAGACCTTAAACAGGCCGTAAGCCTAGTGAATGTTTGGGGTTCTTGGTGCGTAGCCTGTCTGGCCGAGCATCCTTTACTTATGGATCTTGCGGCTCAAACCGAGCTTTCCTTGCACGGCATCGCTTGGAGAGATGATCCCAAAGCTAGCTTGCGATGGCTGGCTCGCAACGGTGATCCCTATGATTTGATCGGTCAGGATCCTGTCAGCGAGGCCGCGATTGCATTTGGTGTCACTGGAGCACCGGAAACCTTTGTTATCGATGGTAATGGTTTTATCCGTTACAAGCACACTGGCCCCATAACACAAGAGGCCTGGCAGAACACAATCGCGCCATTAATTGATAAGCTTCGTCAATGATAAAGCCGTTGCTAATGGTTCTTGGAATTCTTTTTTTCTCTCAAACTGCTGCTGTTGAGCCCGATGAGGTGTTGGATGACCCGGTAATGGAGGCTCGCGCCAGAGCCATAAGTAAGGACCTAAGGTGTGTGGTCTGTCAGAACGAAACTATCGACGAATCACACGCAACCCTGGCAAAGGATATGCGTAGGTTAGTACGTCAACGCGTCAACGCAGGCGACACAAAAGAACAAGTGCTCTCCTATATGGTCAATCGCTATGGTGACTTTGTCTTGTTACGCCCACGGGTGAATGCACAAACCGCATTGCTCTGGTTTGGTCCAGCTATCATTATGTTGTTTGGTAGTTTTGTAGTTGTTCGTGTTATGCGAAAAAGTAAACGAGGAGAGACTGAGAATTTATCCACAAAAGAACAGAGACGTCTTGAACAGCTTCTAAGTGAGAACAGGGAAGTATAATGATTTGGGTTAGCTTTGCCCTCTTAACCCTATTGTGTGTCGCTATATTGCTGTTGCCTATTATGCGTGGGTCAGACCTGACTGCTGACCAGACAGAGGCTGATCAAGCTGTTTATAAAGCGCAGTTGGTGGAAGTTGAGCGCGACCTAGCTGAGGGCGTCCTAACCAATGCAGAAGCGAAAACAGCACGGATTGAGATTCAGAGGCGTTTACTAGCAGCCGACCGTCGCGGCCAGTCCGCCGCAAATGCTAACACACCAGCCCTCCGTATGAGTGCCGTCAGTGCAGTAGGTGTCGTTGTTCCGTTTGCCACGCTAGCAATATACCTGTCTATTGGTTCGCCTAGCTTGCCCAGCTTGCCAGTCAAAGAGAGAAGGGCAGAAGCATTGGACCATCCTGACCAAGCAGATGTGAACGTGCTAATTGAGAATCTGGCAGACCGATTACGAGAAAATCCAGATAGCACTGAAGGTTGGGTGTTACTAGCCCGCAGCTATAGGCAGGCCAATCGTATCAGCGAAGCCGTTACCGCATATCGCAGAGCACTTTCTACAGGCACACAAGACATTGTTCTAATGGCAGAATTGGGTGAGGTCTTGATCGCCTCAAACAACGGTACCGTGGGACTCGAAGCCGTAAATGTTTTGGAAGCAGTCCTTAGGGTTGACCGTAGTGATGCGCGCGCGCGCTTTTATCTTGGCTTGGCTCGAGCCCAAGCTGGAGAATCTCGGGATGCAATTGCCATCTGGCGAGATTTGACAGCAGCTGCCCCCACCGACGCGCCCTGGATTCCGATGGTTCGGGAGCAAATGAGCGAAGTTGCTATGTCGGCAGGTATAATGCCGATGACGGTTGCTCCGCGGCATCCTTTTGATAGTCCAGGCGCATCCGAGGCAAGCGTCGGGCCTGTCCAGACAGCCAAGAAACCAGAAAGTAGTACGGTGGCCCCTGAAGCCGATGAAGACGACTTCAGGCCTGACGTCAGCGGCATCGCTGGCCGCTTTTCTCGTCCTGAACTTGAGATGATTCAAGAAATGGTGGGTGGCTTAGAAGCTCGACTGGAATTTGGACCAGAAGATTTTGATGGATGGATGCAATTGGGCCGCTCATACGGCGTCTTAGGGAATAACACAAAAGCAGCTAACGCCTATCGACAAGCCATTTCAATGCGCCCCAATGCAGTATCCCCCCATGTGCAGTTGGCCGACCTTCTTTTGCAATCAGTAGGGTCGGCTGACGCCATCACAAATGAAATAGTGGAACTTAGTAACAAGATCCTTGCACTAGATGGCAATAATCCAGACGGCCTCTTCATTTCTGGATTAGCCGCAGCTAGCGCAGGCAATAATGACTTAGCGCGTACGCTTTGGCTTCGTCTGATGAATATCTTGCCCCCCAGCGATTCTGCCCGGGATGCCGTTGCAAAAAGGCTAGCAGAATTGCCTGGCTAGATTTCAAGGCACGCCATGTTTGAAGAAAGCTTTGTTGATCAGATAAAAACCTGGATTGCGGCTGAAATAGGAGCCATTCGTGTACTCAGTTATAGCTAAGCGACTTCTAACGATTAGCATCATAGTTATTGGGACGGTGACGATTCTTGCACTGTACCTTCCTAACTTGCGCCCCGGGAGCAACAGAGCTGAAGGTGTCGGCAGTGCAGATATCGGAGGCGCTTTTGTATTACGCGACCACACTGGGGCTGATGTTAGCGAGGATATTTTGTTAGGCCAATATAGTCTGGTGTACTTTGGATTCACCTATTGTCCCGACATATGTCCAATGACATTACAAACTGTTTCTGATGCTATTGATATGCTGCCTGGGCGGAAAAGTGAATTAGTGCAAACATTATTTATAAGCTTAGATCCCGCACGAGATACACCCAACGTCATGGCTGATTATGTTGGGCATTTTCATCCCCGCATGACCGGGCTTACTGGATCATTGGAGCAAGTCAGAGAAGCAGCCAATGCCTATCGAGTATTCTTCCAACAGCAAAGCCGCGGTGAGGACGGCGACTACACGGTTAACCATTCCGGCTTTTTATACTTGATGAACCGCAGTGGACGCTACATAGATCACTTCAGTAAGGACGTGACTGTAGAAGAGTTGGCAGTCCGGCTAAGAGGACTTTTGTGAAATCAAAAAGTGAAAGACCTAGAACTTTGCCTTTCTGGCAAACAAAAACTCTGGCTGAAATGTCTCAGCCAGAGTGGGAAAGTCTTTGTGATGGGTGCGGCAAGTGCTGCCTTCACAAACTCATGGATGAGGATAAGAACGAAGTACTAAGCACAAATGTAGCCTGCAAGCTGCTCAATCTATCAACCTGCCGCTGCACTGATTATCTTAAACGAAAGGCAAGGGTTCCCGATTGCGTACAACTCTCGCCTGAAATGGCCGGGAAATTACCTTGGCTTCCACCTACCTGCGCCTATCGATTATTAGCAGAGAATAAGCCCCTGCCATATTGGCATCCGTTGGTATCGGGCCATCAGGATACAGTGCACACCGCATGTGTCTCTGTCCGTGGGCGAGCTATTTCGGAAAAACAGGCCGGTCCTTTAGAAACGCATTTGGTGGACTGGCCAGACCTTTAGACGTGGTAGATGACGAGGATATTATCTTACGTGTAGGCAACAAGGACCTGCCTGTGCGCCTTACTACTCATCCCCGCGCCCGCCGCCTAAGTTTGCGGGTTGATCCAGCATTAGGATGCATCCTTTTAGTGCGCCCCAAAAGTGTAAGTAAATCCGCTGCTGTGGCATTTAGCATTGATAAAGCAGACTGGATTGCAAAGAGCTTGGCAGAGCTTAGTCCGCCCATCCCATTTAAGGATGGAAATGTGATTCCGATTCTGAATAAACCGCATCGGCTATGTCATTTGCCCGAAGCCCGAAGAGGTGTGTGGAGAGAAGATAACTGTTTATTTGTATCCGGTGATCCCCGTCACATTGCCAGACGCGTCAAGGACTGGTTCCGGGAAGAAGCTCGGCGTATGATTTCTCCCATGGCATATACTCTGGCTAGTGATATCAACAAGAAGATTACACACATTGCCATTCGCGATACAAAATCCCGCTGGGGAAGTTGCACTACTAACGGACGGGTTTCGTTTAGCTGGCGACTGGTGATGACGCCAGATTATGTGTTGAATTATGTCGTAGCCCACGAAATAGCGCACCTGTGTGAGCTAAATCATTCTAAGGCATTTTGGAAAACTGTTGATTCCCTAACTGCTCATAGACCAGCAGCAACACAATGGCTCAAGCAGAAAGGTGCAGAAATGCATAGGTACGGCTTGGTTACTAGAAACGAACAAGAATAATAAGCTAGCGACTTGCAACAGCTGTTGGACGTGGTTTTTGCCCGTCAACCCATTCTGCAAAGCGATGTAATGCGGGCACCATATGGTCATGCCGTTCTTGACTGCGCACTAGCCGCACTGACTCTGAGTCGCTGTAGAAAATGTGACCTCCTACAATGCCGGAGACATTGAGCCTTCCCGCCCATTTTGGATGAACAAACACCGCGTGATACCACAGGGCTCCCCCAGTTGGGTCGGCAATACTTGAATCTTTTATTAATACAGCAGCAGCCATCTTAAGCGAGCGACGCCAAGCTTTGCGGTCATATGGTTTGTCAGAGCGGCCATCACAATACCATGAGAACTGGCAGCGATGCATAGACCGGGTCTTATTTTGCCTAACGACATCGCAAATTCTTGATGGAAAACGGGAGTCCATGACTCGGTTGAGAACAACTTTAGCAACCGCCAGCCTGCCAGGCAGTGACTCGCCACGAGCTTCAAAGTAATCATTAAGCGCCAAGCAAAGGAATTCTCCTTTGCTAACAGTTAGGCTATCGAGATCAACCATCAGATCGCTTGGAATGTCTGCCGCTTTACATGGAGATACATGAATTAAACAAGCAATAACTGCAGCAGCTATAAGGCGTAATTTTGCTGTGCACGTGCTCAACAATTTTGTCTGATTGTTCACGTGCTTAACTCCTGGTTACCAAGTTCTGAAAAGGCAAGAGAACAAACCGCTCTTAGTTATATGGGTTGTCCCTTTTGGCCTTCTTGCCGAAATTAACGATGGTTTGGTTGCGTACGTTTCTGAGAAAGATTCTAAGAGAAACGGACTTAAGGAAGTCCTAACTCAGCCAATCGAAATCAAGGTGGGCTTATTAACTAACTGATTTCCGGTCTGCTATATGGAGGGCAACGCTTTAACTCTACAATGCACAAGAAATTTCTTTGTTGCCCCTTAATGAATAGCAAAGTTGCGTCACAGGACTCTTTTTGGTCATTTCCAAATAATTATTGATTCGCCCCGCACCAAGAGCGCTTTATTCGGTTCATGTACCGTCCTCTTTTTATTACGCGTTCTCAGAGGTTTAGCTAAGACCCATCCACCTGAATGCGCCAAATCAATAGTTAACCGATTGAGGGTTTATTTTGGGGGTGAAATGGCCGAATGTGATGACAAAAAACAACCATTGATAGATCTTTTAGTAATAATGTTTTCTTTTAGTTGTTCTAATCTGCCTATCAATAGGCTTGTAGGCTGATTCGCTTAGCGATGCGCACATATTTATGCTACTCCCCCAAGTCAGTTGTCTAGGTGCAGAAAATAGCGAACTTTTTTGTTTTTGGTTGTCCATAGCGCCGCAAATTTATTTTGCCTGATCTAAGGGATAGGCGGCTGGCGCTGCTCGGCATAATAAGCAATCAAAAACCATGATGTCTGGAACTACTTAGCCGCCCGTAAAACGCCGCCATAACTGCGTCAGCGGATCAGCCGGAGGTGGCTGTACCCAGCCATCAAGAGCTTTGGGAGGCGTGCTCTGCAAAGCAATACGCATAACTTCGCTCCACACTTGTGCGGGAAGACCACCACCCGTAACACCGTTCATGCTGGCGCCATCGTCAATACCTATCCAGACGCCAGTGACAAGGTCTGGGGTATACCCGATGAACCAGGCATCACGATAATCCTGACTTGTGCCAGTCTTTCCCCCGGCAGGCCTACCTAATCGCGCAGCCTTGCCCGTGCCGTCATCAAACGTTCGAGTGAGCATGCGGTTCATCATACCAATATGGTTTGGGTCTGCCACCCTCCCTAAGCCGCCGCCTTGGCGCTGATACAAAATACGTCCCGCCTTTGTAGCAACACCGGTGATGCCGTAGGGCACAACAGCGACACCGCCATTGGCAAATGGTGCATAAGCAGCAGTAAGATCAATTAGGGTTACTTCAGAAGTTCCGAGTGCAAGGCCAAGATGATCATTAAGGGGGGTTGAAATTCCTGCCCTGCGTGCTGTTTCTGCGATGGCTGTTGGACCAGCACGGTGCGCAACACGAACTGCGACGGTATTAATGGACTTAGCCAAGGCCTCTTCGAGAGTAACAGGCCCCAGGTATTCATCTGAAAAATTCTTGGGCTGCCAACCATTAATATTGATGGGAGCATCATCAAGCACATCTGTGGGAATCAGGCCTGCTTTGAGCCCCGCAAGATATACCAGTGGCTTGAAAGCTGAGCCTGGTTGACGATGTGCCTGTACCGCGCGGTTAAATTGACTGGCTTGATAGTCACGGCCGCCGACAAGAGCAAGTACTGCGCCGCTAGGTGCCATAACGACAACGGCGCCTTGCCCTATGTTATTTAACCGCGGGCTATTTTCGAGGGCAGCACTGAGACGGTGCGTCGCAACATCTTGAATTGCCGGATCAAGAGTTGTGTGAACAATGAGATCCTCTTCAAGCGGTCCGATAAGGCCATCAAGCCTGCCCAATACCCAGTCCGCAAAGTAGCGGCCCCGGCCCGAGGGGCTCCTCACAGCGCCTACCGTCCCATTTTGTTCGGCCGCTGAAACATCCTCTGAGTTAATATATCCCGCGTCGACCATAGCCTTTAGTACCACACGGGTCCTTACCCGCGCTGCTTCAGGGTGACTCGCAGGGTTATAGCGAGATGGTGCCTTCATTAGCCCAGCAATCATAGCTGATTGATAGAGGTTGAGAACTTTAGCTGAGCGCCCAAAAAAGGTTTGGGCGGCTGCTTCAATCCCGTACGCACCAGCGCCAAGGTATACCCTGTTAAGATAAAGCGTCAGAATTTGATCCTTAGTAAACTTGTGTTCAAGCCAAAGTGCAAGTAGTGCCTCGCGGATCTTCCGGGCTATTGTACGTTCTGGTGTAAGAAACAAGTTTTTTGCAACCTGCTGGGTAATCGTGCTGCCCCCCTGCACCACTGAACCGGCACGAATATTAGTAAACATAGCGCGAGCAAACCCACGCAGGTCCAGACCAAAGTGCGTGTAGAAGCGGCGGTCCTCGATGGCCAATACTGCTGACGTTAAGGCCGGCGGCAAGGCTTCTACAGAAATAGCTTCGCCATATAGGGCGCCGACCCGAGTGAGGTCGTTGCCTTTATAATCCCGCACCATAATTATTGGCTGACGCCGGTATTTGGCAACCACATCTTCTACACTTGGCAGGCCATAAGCGAAGTAGCCGAGGACTGCTACGCTGAGCAGAACCATCCAGATGAGTGCCGACAAGCCATTTGCGAGCCAGAACCAAGCTCCCCGGCCTCTCGAGCTAGGAGTTAACTTAGACCTTGGCAGGATAGCTTTGCGATTACCCTTTTGGCTTTTCTTAACGTTTTTAGGTTGTTTTGGCGTAGCCATACCCCTCTGAGACCGTGTACCTTAGTACCATATTTTGATTTATATACTTTCAAGTGTGACATACCCAGTTATAGAAAACCCTTAATATTATCACATCTTGTAAGTCGGCATAGACAGATTAGGAGACCAAGGTGAGCAAGACAGACGTCACAGTCACCATCTCAAAAGCGCTACAGGATCGCTTACATAAATTGGCCGAACGTCAGGACAAGCCACTTGACGATTTGTTAAGTCTAGCGCTGGCGGAATATGCAGACACTTGGGAAGACCACCTTGATACGGTTGAGAACCTAAAGGAAACGGACGACAGAGTGCAGTTGGCAGTGGCCAACGACAGCTGACTCCTTAATGGCGAGGGAATGCCGAATAGCGTTTTGGGCTTCTTCAATAAATCTAAGAAAATATTTTTGGCAGCGCTTCCTCTCCCTCCGCAGTTTTAGAACATACTCTTAATCTAATTTACTGTGTCAATCTGCGAAAAACTCTAAAGTGGAGGAAGCCACTAACAAGATAGACTACAGATCGTAGCGACCAAGTTACTTGATTTCAAAGGCATACATGGACGCAGTCTGTCCAGCCCTGGCGAGCGCGTCTAGATAGGCTTTGGCTATTTGGGAGCCTCGTGATGAGTAGTCGATAAAAGCTAGTGTTGCCGAGCTGAGGGACGCAAGCTGATCAGACAGCTGCACCGCCCCGACATCACCGCAGATCAACCCTCCGAAGCGATGGTCAGCACCATCCACTACAGCAAGATACTTCTTGCCGGGATAGGCGTCATTATAGGTGTCAGCGTGATCCCTCCAGTCTGGTATGAGGGGAGGAATAAAGTCTTTGGTGCCGGTGGTCACAATCATT
This sequence comes from Rhodospirillaceae bacterium, assembly GCA_045564915.1. Lineage (GTDB taxonomy): Bacteria > Pseudomonadota > Alphaproteobacteria > Rhodospirillales > Rhodospirillaceae > JAQWRV01. Next base: position 341,495 of record JBJLGL010000009.1, on the reverse strand, counting down.
GGGAGGTTAATAGTCTTGGCAGAATTTTCATCAACAAATCCCAGCATGTGCCCCGGCGGCGATACAGCAACGATAGATCTAAACCGAATATCTGGTTCATATACAGGAAGATTTGGCTCTCCGCGGGAAAAGGTAGTAGCACCGCCAGCTGATTGGGCAGTTAGCCCTCCGTAGGAATGGCCTGCAGCGACGGCAGTTGTTAAATCAAGCGCCCCTTCCAGATCTGGAACAGCGGCTACGATTTGATCCATGCTATCAAGACTGCGCTCCATATCACGTCGGCGTTCATGCCAGATCACTTCTTGCGCATATATTTCGGCTTTAGAGTTAGGCTCAGAATCCAAATGGCGTGGTTGAATAACGGTATACCCGTGCTGAGCCCAATGCCCAGTCAGCGCATCGTCGCTCTCCCAAGTGCAACGGAACCCGTGAGAGAAGACAATAACTGGCGAGTGGCCTACTCCTATAGGATGAGTAATCTGCACCATTAACGGTTCAGGTCGATTGGGGGGGGGGGGGGGGGGGGGGGCACGTCCAGGACAATATTACGCGCAAAAGCCACTTCGTAAGGACCTTCTGCACCGTTGTATGATAGCGGCTGGCACTTAACACCAGAACCCAAGAAAGGGATCGCAACGGCACTCAAGACGCAAACAAAACGTAGCATGAGCTTATTTGCACCTTTCTTTAATGGTCGTTCGCAAAAGTCCTAAATGTCCAAGTTTGTTACATTCAACGCTTCTTTTTGAATGAAGTCGCGCCGGGGCTTAACTTCTTCGCCCATTAGATCCTCAAACAACGTATTGGCTTGATCGGCGTGACTAACATTAACCTGGAGGAGGGTCCGGGCATTTGGGTCCAGTGTGGTTTCCCATAACTGATCAGGATTCATTTCTCCCAGACCCTTGTAGCGCTGCATGCTGGTGCCGCGTTTACCCTCTGCCAAGATACTATTGATCAGAGAGACCGGCCCTCGGACCTGAAACTCTTTATCCTTAATTTTAAGTATTGAAGGGCGGGTGTAGACCTCTTGTAACTCACCAGCTTGTGAATCGAGATACCGGCCCTCGCTGGAATGCAAGATCTGTGGACCGAGAACATGTTTCTCGGTAACGCCGCGTAATGTGCGAAAGAAAATGAGCCCACCTTCATCAGCCGCATCACCAGTCCAGCCTTTCTCATATTCACTTTCAAGGCGATCAAGACGTTTGGCAATATATTCTGCTGCGCCATGGGCCGTTTGCATATCAGAGAGAACTTCTTCGTTGAATGCGCCGGCAACTGCTACCTGCTCAACAATACGGATCGGGAAGGTGCGGCTCAACTGCTCCAACTTGTTTTTGATGTCACGCGCCTTGAATACGAGCGCTTTGAGATCCTCCCCTGCGATTTGCCCCCCCGCTTGGGTAACCAGAACTGCTTCGGCTAACCCGCCATCAATGAGATGATTTTCCATCGCAGGGTCATCCTTGAGGTAGACCTCAGAGTTACCCTTCTTGGCGCGATAGAGAGGTGGTTGGGCAATATAAAGATGCCCTGCCTCAATAAGCTGAGACATTTGGCGGTAGAAGAACGTCAGCAACAGAGTTCGTATGTGACTGCCATCGACATCGGCATCCGTCATGATGATGATCTTGTGATAGCGTAGCTTCTCAAGATTAAATTCATCGGCCAGTATGCCCGTACCAAGCGCGGTGATCATTGTGCCTATCTCATTTGAAGAGAGCATTTTGTCGAAGCGCGCCCGTTCAACATTAAGGATTTTACCACGCAGCGGCAGGATAGCTTGACATGCTCGGTCTCTTCCTTGCTTGGCTGATCCACCGGCAGAATCACCCTCCACAAGGAACAGTTCAGATTGGGCTGGGTCTTTACTTTGGCAGTCAGCCAGCTTGCCCGGCAAGGAGGAAATATCAAGTGCACCCTTGCGCCTGGTCAGGTCACGAGCTTTGCGCGCAGCTTCGCGTGCGAGCGCTGCCTCAACCACTTTTCCTACCACTTTTTTTGCTTCGGCCGGGTGTTCTTCAAACCACTCGGAGAGTTTCTCGCCAACAATACCTTCAACAGCCGGGCGCACTTCAGAAGACACTAGTTTGTCTTTAGTTTGCGATGAAAATTTCGGGTCCGGCACTTTGACAGAGAGCACGCAGGTCAAACCCTCACGCATATCGTCGCCGGAAAGTTGCACTTTATCTTTCTTAGAAAAACCAAACTCATTGGCGTAGGTATTGATAGTTCGAGTTAGTGCGCCCCGAAAACCAGCCATATGGGTGCCCCCATCTCGCTGGGGAATGGTATTGGTAAAACATAAAGTGTTTTCGTGGTAGCTATCGCTCCATTCCAAGGACAATTCAAGGGCAATACCCTCTCTCTCGCCTCGCACGGTAATCGGCGGCTCATGCAAGGCCTGCTTGGACCGGTCGAGGTATTGCACAAAAGCTTCAATGCCCCCCTCATAGTGCAGATCGACAGTCTTAACTTCCGCGTGACGTGCATCAACTAACTGCAGAAAAACTCCTGAATTAAGAAATGCAAGTTCCCGCAGCCGGTGCTCTAGCGTTCCAAAGTCAAACTCAGTCATGGTGAAAGTTGTTTTGGCTGGCAAGAATGTTATCTCAGTACCTGTTTTTAGCGTCCCCCCAACATCTGGCGCTTCGCCAACAATACGTAGTGGTGCTTCCGCCTCGCCACCCTGAAAGCGGACGTAGTGCTCCTTACCGTTGCGCCAGATACGCAGATCCAGCCAGTCCGACAAAGCATTGACGACGGAAATACCTACACCATGAAGACCGCCGGAAACCTTGTAGGAGTTTTGATCAAATTTTCCACCTGCGTGAAGCTGTGTCATTATAACTTCTGCAGCAGAGACCCCCTCTTCCTTATGCATGTCAACCGGTATTCCGCGACCATTATCACGGACAGTGACCGAGCCATCGCCATTGAGAATGACCTCATTACGATCACAGTGCCCCGCAAGGGCTTCGTCAATTGAGTTGTCGACAACCTCATAAACCATATGATGCAGGCCTGAACCATCGTCAGTATCACCAATATACATTCCCGGACGTTTCCGGACAGCCTCAAGGCCCTTTAGAACTTTAATGGACTCGGCGTCATAGGCCTGCCCATCTGACCCTTGAGGGTCTGCTAATTGCTCACTCATTGCTCATGCTCTCTATACTCTTGCCTTTGTAGTAAGGGCTGTATTTTTTAGACTTATCAGCGATCATTAGAGTCGCTCCCCAAGCATCCTGGGATAGTGAAAAACATTAGCCAAAGGGACTGATGGTGTGCGCGTGATTCGCCCTTCAGCGATGGTGAACATCTGAATCTTTTCACCAAATGCAGAAAAAATTTCGAGATCAGTTCCAGTCATCCAAACCTGAATGCCGGATGACGCTAACCGTTCAAACAAATGCTGCTGGCGTTCAGGATCAAGGTGCGCTGCAACTTCATCTAGCAGCACTAATGGCGGCTGACCGCGCCGTGCCGTTTGTAAACGAACATGGGCCAGAATTATTGATACTAGTAAAGCCTTTTGCTCGCCGGTGGAACAATCTTCTGCTGCCCTGCCAGTGTCAGCATAAAACGCAATTAGGTCAGACCGATTTGGTCCCTGAGCCGTGAGTGGTTCACGATTAGCCAAACAGGCCTTGCGGTCTTCAGCAAGAGCAGTGTGCAACGCTTCCTCTGCATCAACGGCGGCCATAGTGTCCAGCCACGCATCAATAGTGCCGGATAGACCAAGCTGCGCAGAAGGAAATGGACCTTCCTCTTCAGCGAGCACACCATTCAATTGGGCTACTGCATCTCGACGTGCCGCCGCAATCGATACGCCATAACGGGCCATAGTGTCTTCAAGTGCATTGAACCATGCATAGTCAGTGACTCCATCGCGGAATAGCCGGGTGCGACGTCGGTTAGCCTGATCGTAGGCTGCAACTCGCGAGGGATGTTCGGTATCAAGGACAGAGACAAGGCGATCTAAAAACCGCCGGCGCTCGCCCGGCGTATCAGTAAATATACGATCCATAGATGGTGTCACCCATACAGCCGAAATATGCTGTGCCAAAGCAGCCGCGCCCTTGACTGCCTTCCCATTAATGTGGACGGCGCGCCTATCTGGACTGGCAGGGTCAATGCCAGAGCCCAAGCGAACACTGCCGGAAGCTGTTTCTAGTTCTCCTGCGACAGCCCAAGGCCGACCCTCCATCTCTTCAACACCCCGGCGACCTACGTCACCGAGTTTAGCGTTACGCATCCCACGCCCTGCTGAGAGATATGATAGGGCCTCAAGAATATTGGTTTTACCTGCACCGTTATGTCCGGCAAGGGCCACTGGGCGCGGATCAAGTTCCAAATTTAAGTGTTCGTAGTTGCGAAAATCAGTCAACATCAAACGCGTGATAGCCACTGCAGCCGCTGGTAGTAAGTGGGCAGTACCTGAATTATTGTTCGGGCGAATAAGATCAGTCAGAGGACTCACACCCGCATAGGCATCAGAACATATACGGCGGAACCGTCTGATACGTCACGGATCACCGTCGGTGATGCGGCATCCGCCATAGTGAAACGTGCGGCATCTCCTTCAATCTGCTGCATAATATCAAGCAGATAACGAGCATTGAAGCCTATTTCTAGGTGGCCTGCATCGTATGCAGCCTCCACTTCCTCAGTCGCACTTCCGTGCTCTGGACTAGAAGCAGAGAGAGTAACCGCACCCTTCTCCATATTAAGCTTAATGGATCGAGACTTTTCAGAGCTAATGGCAGAGACCCTGTCAACTGCTGCAGACAAGGTTTTGCAATCAGTTTCTAGAACCTTATCATTACCAATAGGAATGACCTTCTCATAGTCTGGAAAGGTTCCGTCGATTAGCTTTGATGTCAGAACCGTATCGCCGATGGCGAAGCGAATCTTGGCCTCAGATACAGATACAGATATCTCCCCATCAGCTTCATCAATTAGCTTGCGTACTTCAGTTATAACTTTGCGTGGTACTATAATACCAGGCATACCAACTGCACCTTCGGGCAAAGGCAGCTCGACCCTTGCGAGGCGGTGCCCATCTGTAGCCACGGCACGCAGAACATCAACACCTTCACTGTCGGCAGCATGAAAATAAATACCGTTCAAGTAGTACCGAGTTTCTTCAGTAGATATGGCAAACCGTGTGCGGTCTATAAGGGAACGCAGATCCGCAGCGACGAGGCTAAAGCTATTCGAATATTCACCCGATTCTAGGGCTGGAAAATCATCAACCGGCAAGCAGGCTAGTTGAAAACGCGACCGACCAGACGTCAGAGTCAACTGGCTCTCGCCGCCAAAGGCCAATTCAATTTGGGCCCCATCCGGCAACTTCCGGACAATGTCATACAATGTGTGAGCTGGTGCGGTAGTTCTTCCAGTCTGGCCGACCTCAGCTTCAGCGGATTCAACAATTTCCAGATCCATGTCGGTGGCATTCAAGCTCAGTCCACCTTTTACCGCATCAAGCCGGACATTGGATAGAATGGGAATAGTAGTGCGGCGCTCTACAACACTCTGGACGTGGCCAAGAGATTTAAGTAGCGCGGACCTTTCAATTACGAGTTTCATAAGCAATCGTACAGTTCAACTATTGAATACTAGCCTTGACGAATCTCCCCAATCCCCGGTTGCGGCACTAAAAGCCCAGAAATTGGCTCAATAGTGCCCCTCTGGGGGACCCTGTCAGTCACTTTAAGGGAATACAACACTCGTGAACAATTCACGAGCTTGAGACAGGGAAACCATTATAACATAGGGTCGACTCTAAGGTAGGAGAAATGGGGCCTTAAGAACGGATTTAGGGCCTCGAGGGCGGCTTGGCCTGTTTTTATGAATAAACCCTAGCAAAACTCGCATCTTCGGCTCGTGGCAAAAAAATCAGCTTTCCAGCATCCGCATCAACAGGTCAACGTCTTCAGCAAACGCAACGTCCGCCTTCATCAGTTCCTCCACTTTCCGCACTGCATGGATCACCGTTGTGTGGTCACGGCCACCAAAGGCCCTACCAATTTCCGGCAGTGAGCGTGAGGTCAGCTGTTTGGAAAGATACATGGCGATCTGGCGCGGGCGGGCTACAGTGCGAGACCGACGGGCTGAGCTCATATCAGACAGACGAATTTGGAAATGTTCAGCCACTCGCTTTTGAATTTCATCCATAGTGATTCGGCGATCATGTGCACGGAGTAGATCGTGCAGAAGTGTATGCGCCAACTCTAGCGAAATGTCGCCACCAACTAATTGAACGTTTGCGCTCAAGCGGGTTAAAGCGCCCTCTAATTCACGTACGTTCGAGGTAATTCTGTGGGCAAGAAATTCTTTAACCTTTTGTGGCACCGCAACCCCAAGCTGCTCAGCCTTGGCATCAAGAATTCCGAGACGCAGTTCGAATGTAGTGGGGTGGAGATCTGCGACCAAGCCGGACGACAACCGGGACCGAAGGCGGTCTCCAATTTCTTCCAGATCAGATGGTGATTTATCAGCCGAAAGAACAATTTGCCGCCCCTGATCAACCAGAGCATTGAAGGTATGAAAAAATTCCTCCTGGGTGGAGTCTTTGCCGGAAATAAACTGCACGTCATCTATCATCAGAACATCGGCAGAACGGAATTGTTCTTTGAACGAAACAGTGTCGTGGTTTCTTAGGGCGCGGACAAAACTGTACATGAATTTCTCAGCAGAAAGATAGACCACGCGCCGCTGTGGCGACCGCAAACGAATCTGCCACGCGATAGCATGCATTAAATGGGTCTTTCCGAGACCAACACCGCCATACAGGAATAGTGGATTAAAACTGACGTGATCTGAGTCGGCGACTCTTTGAGCTGCGGCATAAGCAAACTCATTAGGCTTGCCTACAACAAAGTTGTCAAAGGTGTAGCGAGCATCAAGCGGCGCAGACAGCGAATCGAAGAGAGAATCTCCAGTTGGCCCCGCATGCGCCGAGACAAACTCAGACTTACCTGTAGTGAGCTTAGAATCTGAAGGAGTGACTACTGGGCCGGCACCATCAGCGGACTGCTCTTTAGGGGTGGGGTCGACTTGTAAAGCATCAACATCGACGAACACACGTCGAACATTTGGATTCTCTCCACTCCAGAGAGCACGAATGCGGTCAGCATAGTGTGTGACTACCCAATCTCGCATAAAGCGAGTCGGAACCTTCAGATTAACAGCACCATCGCGCAGACCGCTGAAAGCAATCGGATTGACCCAACTATTAAATGCCGAGTCTCCAAATTCATGTTTCAACTTTACCTTAACACGATCCCATTCTGCCTGACCTGAAACACCTTGTTCCCCTGGTTTCACCTTGGCGTCCTTGTCGTAACCCTATCATTTTTCCTGGCGCTCCAGAGATATGCCCAAAAACACTTCAGCATCCAAGTCACGATAGGTGGTTATCAATTTACAAATCTTACTCGTGTTGCCGATCTTCTTTAGTCTCTACATGGAACGACGAACAACGAGAGGGGAGGACTTTATCGGTCGGGCACGGAAAGACAAGGTGAAAGATGGCTTGACAGTAACACGCATAAACCCGAGTTTTGTGGAATCGGGAAAACTCATCCGATGAATAAGCAAATATGTTAAAATTTTTGGTGTTAACGGCTCAAGATATTCTTACTACTAAGAAATGCTAAACGCATCTAAGTGCAACAAAATTATTGAAAATCCAGTTACGTATAAAGGTAGACGCCGTCAATCTTTTCGTTATGTATTAGAGCGTCTTCTCGAAACCAGGATTCGTTAGGCGGCTAGCGCTTTGATCCGATTATTCAAGCGAGAAAGCTTGCGAGACACCGTATTAGCATGCAAAACACCACGCGTCCGGCCGCGCATCATTTCAGGAACTGCCCTTTTGAAGGCTTCAGTTGCCTCAGCGTGATTGCCGGCTGCAATCGCTTCCTCCACCAAACGTAGAACTGAACGAATGCGAGAAAGGCGCGAGTGGTTGATTTGCGAGCGCCTTTCGTTGCGACGAATACGCTTTTTAGCAGAAGCGTGTTGGGCCATAAATGAAGTCCTGAGGGTAAAATAAGCAGTAAATATTAAAGGCGGGCCTTATAGTTAACCGACAGAGTTCCGTCAACCTCTGACCGCTCGATAGCCTGGAGACAGGTTTGCCGCATTAGCAAGGACCCTACCGATGTTTGAAGGATGGAGTGCGCTTTTCTATAAAGGCAGTCATGCCTTCGGTCTGATCTTCAAGAGCAAAAGCGGAATGAAACATGCGGCGTTCGAATCGAATGCCCTCTGCCAGAGTGGACTCAAAAGATCGGTTAATCGACTCTTTTGCCATCAGAACGACGGGCATGGACATATCAGCAATCCGCTCTGCGGCTTTCACGCTTTCCTCAAGAAGAACATCCGGAGACACTATACGGCTGACCAATCCCACGCGCTCTGCTTCAACTGCATCCATTTGGCGGCCAGTGAGCACCATATCCATAGCCTTAGCCTTGCCAACTGCGCGGGTGAGACGCTGGGTTCCACCGGCACCGGGTAAAATACCGAGTGTGATTTCAGGCTGGCCAAACTTTGCGTTATCGGCCGCGATAACAAAATCGCACATCATCGCCACTTCGCAGCCACCACCAAGTGCGTATCCGGCAACCGCGGCTATAATCGGCTTCCTACACTGGGTAATCCTCTCCCAACCCTTGGTGATGAATTCACCTAAGTAACAATCAACAAACGATTTATCGACCATTTCTTTGATGTCTGCTCCTGCGGCGAAAGCTTTTTCACTTCCGGTAAGAACAATAGCTCTGACGCCATCATCGCTTTCGAAACCATCAAGTGCTTTTCCAAGATCGCTTACCAAGCCTGAGGACAAAGCGTTTAGCGCCTGCGGCCTATTAAGTGTAATCAGGCCAACGTGACCGCGGGTTTCTACTAGAATGTTTTCGTAAGCCATTGGATGCTTTGTCCTTGATGATGAAATCAAAAAAATAAATGAGCAAGTGCGCTTAATATAAAGGCCTGTAAGGCTGTGGGCCCGCTAAGGTAGCTGATTACCGCTCGGTTCCGCGAGAAACGCCACCAGCAAAAGTTGATCCTGAGTTGAGAATTCCAGTCGCAAGACTTCACCTTCCCTTTGATAGGTTGCTGCAGCGGTCCGGGTCCAACCCAGCTGGGGCAGCGTTGAATCGTAAAAAACAATAACCTCAGCCTCGGCGATCATGCCAACAGCAGAGGCCTGTACAATGCGCCCCTGTGGCGTGTCAAATAGAACACTGTCTTGGGAGATCTGATTAAGCCCCTCCATAAGGGGTAAATCTTCGAAGCCAAAGACGAAATTGTCTGCCGAATTAGCGGCTCCGAGAAATATCAGGGATCCCGTCACCATAACCATTACGAGAGTGGATATTAATTTCTTTACGCTTTTCATCGTTGGCACCTCGAGCAGAAAAATGTTGATCGACCGGACTGAATAATACGCCTAATTACAATACCGTCGCGGCCTTCGGGATCACACGAGCAGAGTTCTCCTTCCCGACCATAAACCTGCCAGCTGAATTTAAAATACCCTAACTCACCAGTGGGCTGAACGTAATCACGCAAAGTTGAGCCTCCGGCAGCTATTGCCTCGCTAAGCACATCTTTTATAACAGGCACTAGTCTAGCCGCACGACGCCCAGGGACGGTTCGGGCCTTGCGGCGCGGAGATATGCCAGAACGAAATAGAGCTTCACAGACATATATATTGCCGAGCCCTGCCACTACCCGTTGATCTAATAGAGCAGTTTTGATAGCCGTCCCCTTCCCCTTAAGTGCAACGGATAATACTTCAGGCGTAAAAGCTTCTTCCAAGGGGTCGGGGCCCATTCGAGCCAGAAGTTTATGCGACTGGAGTGTATTTTCAGTTGTTAGAGTGATTAGCCCGAAACGCCGTGGGTCGTTAAAAAATACGCGGGTACCATCCTCAGTATCAAGAACCACATGGTCATGCTTGCCGGGCTGAGTGGCACGTCTGGAAATTGTCATACGACCTGACATTCCGAGATGAGCGAGCACCACTTGACCATCATCAAGATACAGACAAATGTATTTGGCCCGTCGAACAACACGGTCAACACGGCGTCCAGTCAACGTCGCAGCCAACCCTGCTGGGAATGGAATACGAAGATCGGGCCGGCGAACTTGAACTCGAGCCAACCGCCGGCCTTCGAAAACACTAGCAAGGCCGCGGCATGTGGTTTCAACTTCAGGGAGTTCGGGCATAGGCAAGAGACTGCGTCAACCATCCTTAGTTGTCGAGTGTGCAACAGGGATAGCTCACTCGTCCACCTTAGTCTAAAGTGTATATTATGACTAAAACCACCCGACAACCCACTGATACTACGACCCATTTTGGCTTTGAGAGAGTGCCTAAAGCAGCAAAGGCTGGTCGAGTGCGTGAGGTGTTTGATGCCGTCGCCTCGCGGTACGACATTATGAACGACCTGATGAGTGCAGGGATCCATCGTCTATGGAAGAATGCGATGGTTGATTGGCTAGCGCCACGGCCAGACTGGTCTATGGTTGATGTGGCGGGAGGTACGGGTGACATTGCAATCCGCATAGCTAAACGAATCGGATTAACATCCAGCAAGCTAGGGACTGGCGGTATTACAGTCTGCGACATTAATCAGACTATGCTAGAATTAGGCCGAGATCGGGCTATAGACCAAGGTGCACTATACGGGCTAGATTGGGTGGCAGCGGATGCGGAATGCCTACCTTTGCCTAATATGCATTACGACGCCTATACAATTGCTTTTGGTATCCGCAACGTAACAGACATTGAAAATGCTTTGACAGAAGCGTATCGCGTGCTCAAGCCCGGTGGGCGTCTCCTCTGTCTCGAGTTTAGTCACTTAACAATTCCGAGCCTTAATAAACTTTATGATGCGTATTCCTTCGCCGTATTGCCGCGCCTGGGCCAAGCGTTTGCTGGTGAGGGTAACGCCTATGAATACCTGGCAGAAAGCATCCGACGTTTTCCCAACCAAGATAGCCTGGTGAAACTGATGATTAAAGCCGGCTTCGGGAGAGTATCTTACCGCAATTTGTCTGGCGGGATTGCAGCCTTGCATTCCGGTTGGCGATTATAGGCAACCTTGCATTCAATTGAGATTATGATCCGTTCTATCAGAACCCTCGGCCGGCTTTTCATGATTGGGCGAACCCTGGCGCGTCATAATGCGCTGTTTGTGCTTGATTGGCACTCTATTGGCAGTCTCCTCGCCTCACTGGCTAAGTTGACATCTCGTCCGGATCCGAGAATAAGCCTGCTTAGGCCGGGTGAACGCTTGGCGCTGGCGCTTACCGCTCTAGGACCGGCTTTTATCAAACTGGGTCAGGCTCTATCGACACGGCCAGACCTGCTCAGCCAGGCAGTGACAGACGACCTAACAAACTTACAAGACCAATTACCACCATTCGCCTTTTCTGATGCTAAGACTATCATAAATGAAGACTTTAGCGCAGGCGCTGATAACCTTTTTACCTCTATAGACCCCATCCCTGTGGCTGCCGCTTCGATTGCTCAAGTGCACTTTGCGGTTACTTCGGATGGGGATGAGGTGGCGGTAAAAATACTCCGTCCTGGCATTCGCAATACCTTTTTATCGGATCTCGACCTGCTGTATTGGTTGGCTGAAACCGTTGAGCTCACCCAACCCAAACTGCGGCGGCTACGACCAGTAGAGGCCGTTCGTACCTTTGAAGAATCGGTACGGATAGAAATGGACCTGAGGCTTGAAGCCGCCGCCGCTGAAGAACTACGAGAAAATTTCTTGGACGAACCACGTTTTAAGGTGCCAACAGTGGATTGGATGCGAACATCGGAAAGAGTACTTACTCTTGAGCGAGTATCCGGTGTTCGAGTTGACAACTCGGACGCAGTAATTGCGCATGGGCTTAACCCAGTTGAGATTGTCCGTACATCAGCAGAAGTGTTTTTCCGAATGGTGTTCAACCACGGGTTTTTTCATGCAGACATGCATCCGGGTAATCTATTCGTGGGCGATGACGGCACTATTATTGCCATGGACTTCGGTATCATGGGCAGACTTGATGCCCGCACACGCCGACACCTCGGAGAAATGCTACTGGGCTTTCTAAACCGCGACTACAAACGCGTTGCTGAAGTGCATATCCAAGCTGGCTTTGTACCCAACGACAAAGATGTTGGCGCGTTTGCACAAGCATGCCGGTCCATAGCTGAGCCCATTCTTGGCAAGCCACTCAATGAAATTTCTTTGGCACGGCTCTTGGGGCAGTTGTTTCAGATTACGGAGACTTTTGAGATGGAAACTCAGCCGCAATTGCTGCTGTTACAAAAAAGCATGCTGCTGGCTGAGGGCGTCGGCCGGGCACTAGCTCCCAAGGTCAATATGTGGGAATTAGCCCAGCCGCTGATTGAGGCTTGGATGTTTAAGGAGTTGGGACCGGAAGGTAGGATTCGGGAAACTATATCAGACGTATCGTCGACTCTGGATAAACTGCCTCAGTTTTTGGACAATATTGACGCCGCTGCAGAGAAGATTCGCCGCCATGGCCTGGACTTGAAACCGGAGACAAAAGGTCTGTTTAGGGGCAGATCACGGAGGATCCCAAATCGGCTTTGGCCATGGGCTATCGCCACCGCTGCATTACTCATGTGGTTGGCAACGTGACCAACACGACTAGTTGTTATAGAGTGATATAGAATTTCATTTAATCAACCTTAGACCGGCCTCGTGTGATTCAAAACAAACGCATTCTATTGATCGTCTCAGGCGGAATTGCCGCCGTCAAAGTCCCCGATTTGATTCGGCGTCTGCGCGAGCGAGGTGCGCATGTGCGCTGCATCCTTACTGAGAGCGGAGCACAATTCATTACTCCTATGAGTCTCGCGGCATTATCGGGAGATAGGGTGTTTCAGGATTTATTTTCACTTACCGACGAGAGTGATATGGGACATATCCGACTAAGTCGTGATGCTGACATCGTTCTTGTGGCCCCTGCGACGGCAAATATTATGGCTAAGATGGCTTATGGCCTAGCCGATGATCTGGCAACTACGGCTCTTCTGGCCACCGACAAACCGGTGATAATTGCTCCGTCTATGAATGTGATGATGTGGAACAACGCCGCAACTAGAACTAATCTAACAACCTTGAAAGATCGCGGGATTGGCATAATTGGGCCTGACGCTGGGGACCTGGCATGCGGCGAAGTTGGTGATGGCCGTCTGGCCGATATTGCTGATATTATCGCGGCCGTCGAAAGATTCTTACAATCACAAACCAATCAAGGCCCATTGTCAGGTTGTACAGCCCTCGTCACAAGTGGCCCAACTCATGAACCAATCGATCCAGTGCGATACATCGCTAACCGCTCTTCAGGCAAACAAGGTCACGCGATAGCAGAGGCACTGTCGGGTTTAGGCGCAGCGGTAACCTTAGTTTCGGGCCCAACCCATCAACCAGACCCAGACAGCGTTTCCGTTATCAAAGTGGAAACGGCGGCCCAGATGTTAGCTGCATGTCAAAGCGCCCTGCCTACTGACATCGCCGTTTGTGCAGCAGCAGTGGCTGACTGGCGTATCAGTGATCAATGCATGCACAAGCGCAAAAAGGGAGATAATAGTGCGCCGTCCCTCGCACTAACAGAAAACCCCGACATATTGGCTACCTTGGCCGGTGCAGGAAGTGACCGGCCAGTGTTATTAATTGGTTTTGCAGCAGAAACAGAGGAAGTCCTAAACCGTGCCATTGCTAAAAGGAACCAAAAGGATTGCGACTGGATTATTGCCAACGACGTATCCAATGGATTCGGAAATGACCGGAATACGGTTCATCTGATTACGGAGGACAGTATCGATAACTGGCCGACAATGGAAAAACGCGAAGTAGCAATTCGATTAGCAAAACGCATCGCCGAGCACTTAAAAAGTGTAAAGTAAGATATGTGAAGCGGAGCAGAAAATGATCACCCCTGTGTCTATTGCCTTCAAACGCCTTAATAATGGTGCTGACTTGCCTGTGCCAGTTCACCAAACGGTCGACGCCGCCGGTATGGATCTTTATGCCGCGGTTGATGGAGAGGTTGGCATTGGGGCAGGAGAATGGGTGCTGGTGCCGACTGGTTTCTCTATTGCATTACCACCCGGGTTTGAAGCCCAAGTGCGGCCCCGTTCAGGTTTGGCGGCAAAACACGGTGTGACTGTGCTCAACGCGCCGGGCACCATCGACGCTGATTACCGCGGTGAAGTAAAGGTTATTCTGATCAATCATGGGTCTGATTCTTTTCGGATCACACGCGGTGATCGTATCGCTCAAATGGTGATTGCGCCAGTGACCCAGGGTGTCATGATAGAAGTGGATGAACTGCCCAAAACAGCTCGCGGTGCCGGGGGCTTTGGTTCAACCGGCACAGCCTGACTCCGGATTTGATTTGCTCCATGGCTCTAACCGACGATCAAATTGAACGTTACGCCCGCCACATACGACTAGCGAATGTAGGCTTGGGCGGCCAGGCTAAATTGTTAGCAGCCAAGGTGTTGGTAATCGGAGCTGGTGGACTGGGTTCACCGTTGATTCAATACTTAACCGCTGCGGGCGTTGGTACCGTCGGTATAGTAGATGATGATATAGTTGATATATCTAACTTACAGCGCCAAGTGCTGCATGCAACGGAGCATATTGGAATGGCTAAAGTAAAGAGTGCGGAAAAGGGCGCCAGGGCCATCAACCCTGAAGTGAACATCAACCCACACACTTTGCGGCTAACTGCGGATAACGCTCGTACTCTGATCAGAGACTACGATGTGATTGCAGATGGAAGCGATAACTTTGAGACTCGTTTTCTTATTAATGATGCATGCTTTTTTGAGAAAAAGACTCTTGTCTCTGCCGCGGTATTGAGTTTTGACGGACAACTATCTTCATACAAACCTCATGACGGTGGGCCGTGTTACCGCTGCCTACATCCGGAACCACCACCGGCAAGTGATGTATGGACGTGTGAGCAGGCCGGAATCTTAGGAGCGGTAGCTGGAGTCATGGGGACACTTCAGGCCACCGAAGTTTTAAAAGAGGTCCTTGGCATAGGTAAAGGTATGGCTGGCCGATTGTTAATTTATAACTCTCTAGACCTTACCCAGAGGGTGGTCAAATTAACACCTGACCCAGATTGTGCCCTCTGCTCAGACCGGGCAACAATAACGGATGTAGGAAAGTAGGAGTCAACTACCACGCAACAATCGAACCCTATATGCCACTTAGTTAGCTTGGCATGCTAGTGAATAAGAGGCAGCGATCTAAATCAACACCACACTCAAACACAGAGAACTAATCTTCTTATTGGCGTACCAATTATTTTTTACCGTCCTTAAAGCCCCAATCAGTATGCTCTCTTGTCCTACTTACAGCGCTAAACCAGTTTAAAATACTAAAGGCTCAGGCAAAATAAGAAGTCTTTGCGATTAGGGAAAATGTGCTTAAGAGAACGCCTATGCCTAATAGCTATAAATCAGATGGGGAGAAAGCGATCCCAATAAACACACCAGGCGACCCTGTGCGGCTCCCGATTCTGGGCTTAGACAAGCCTGAACTAGCAGCAGTCGCAGAAAATTTGGGTGAAAAACGCTTCCGCGGCAACCAGATTTTCCACTGGCTATATAATCGCGGGGTGCAATCTTTTGATGATATGACTGATTTGTCTAAGGATTTCCGCACAGAACTATCCAACACTTATTTGATCGACCGGCCTAACGTAGTTGCGGAGCAGTTGTCAGAAGATGGAACTCGCAAATGGCTTTTTAGCTTTGGCGATGGCCAAAAGGCTGAGACTGTCTTTATTCCCGACGATGATCGGGGCACTCTCTGCGTCTCATCTCAGGTGGGGTGCACTCTAACCTGTAGATTCTGCTATACCGGTACACAACGGCTAGTTCGCAATCTGAAAGCTGGCGAGATTATAGGGCAAGTGATAATGGCACGTGACGCCCTTGGCGAATGGCCAACCCCAACAGACGAAAAGCGATCTCTTACCAATATTGTCCTGATGGGTATGGGCGAGCCGCTCTACAACTATGAAGAGGTTGCTAAAGCTATGCGCATCGCGATGGCCGGTGACGGGCTAGCAATTAGCAGACGGCGTATCACCCTTTCCACCTCAGGCGTGGTCCCGGTGATTAAGAAATGTGGCGAAGAACTGCGCGTCAACTTGGCCATTTCATTGCATGCCGCCACTGACGAAACACGTAATACAATCATGCCCATCAACAAAAAATATCCGCTGGAAGAGCTAATAAAAGCCTGCATAAATTATCCGGGGGTATCCAACTCACGGCGCATTACCTTTGAATATGCAATGCTAAAAGGTGTGAATGATTCTGAGCAGGATGCACACGCATTGGTCAAACTAGTAAAAGGTGTGCATTGTAAATTTAATTTAATTCCATTTAATCCGTGGCCCGGAACGCAGCATGAATGCTCGGACTACAAAACAATTAAGCACTTCCAGAACATTCTCGCCCAATCCGGAATAACCTGCCCCATACGCACACCGCGCGGGCGTGATATTCTAGCCGCTTGTGGACAGCTTAAAACTGACTCGGAAAAACTAACCGCCAGAGCACGTAAGGTACAAGCGAGCCAAGCCTGGGCAGAAAAAGATCTGCAATTGCCGTGATCGTTTCTGATTCTCTGGGAGTCACAATCTTTTTTGCACCAGGGCATTTTTCGAAATAGACTGGCAAATATTGGGTTATTCATTATTACCTCTCTTCGTCTGCTAAGATTAAAGGCCGGGTACGGTTGGCCTGGCGCATCATTAGGAATATGTCACCATGAGCCGCGATAAAGTTGTTCTCGCTTATTCAGGCGGGCTGGACACCTCAATCATCCTGCGCTGGCTGCAGGAAGAAAAAGATTATGAGGTAGTCACTTTCACTGCTGATATCGGCCAGGGCGAGGAGCTCGAGCCCGCCCGGGAAAAGGCTGAGAAGTTGGGCATAAAAAATATTTATATTGAGGATCTCAAAGAGGAGTTTGTGCGCGATTATTGCTTTCCTATGTTTCGTGCCAACGCTTTGTATGAGGGTGTTTACTTGCTAGGCACCTCCATTGCCCGCCCACTAATTGGTAAGCGACTGGTTGAGATTGCAGCTGAAACAGGCGCCACCGCAATTGCCCATGGGGCGACAGGCAAGGGCAATGACCAGGTGAGATTTGAGCTCACTGCTTATGCCCTTGAACCCGGTATTCAAGTGGTTTCGCCGTGGCGAGAATGGAAACTCAATTCCCGGGCAGCACTGATTGATTACGCGGAAAAAAACCAGATTCCAATTCCATCAGATAAGCGGGGGGCAGCACCGTATTCGATGGATGCTAACCTGCTGCACATTTCATATGAAGGCAAGGCCCTGGAAAACCCATGGAATGAGCCAGATGAAGAGATGTTTCGCATGACCGTATCCCCAGAGGACGCACCAAACAAGCCAGAATATATAGAGATAGATTTTGAAAGAGGCGATCCTGTTGCCATCAATGGCGAGCAGCTTGGGCCTGGGGCTTTCCTGGCTAAACTTAATGAGCTTGGTGGTATGCATGGCATTGGCAGGGTCGACCTTGTGGAAAACCGGTATGTCGGCATGAAGTCTCGCGGTGTTTATGAGACACCAGGTGGCACCATTTGGCTAACGGCGAGACGCGCTATTGAGAGCTTAACCCTGGACCGTGAAGCGGCGCATATGAAAGACGAGTTGATGCCGCGCTACGCGAAAATAGTTTATACAGGCTATTGGTTTTCGCCTGAACGAGAAATGTTACAAGCGGCTATAGACGCAACCCAGCAACGGGTAAAAGGAACAGTGCGTCTCAAACTTTATAAGGGCAACGTGATTGTTGTTGGACGCAAGTCGCCAAACAGTATGTATAGTTTAGACCACGTTACTTTCGAAGAAGACAATGTCTATGACCAACATGATGCAGAAGGGTTTATAAAGCTCAATGCTCTGCGTTTACGACTCGGTGCCCTAACCAATAAATAACCGAGAAAGAGTAATGTGTATGGGAGATTTGATTAGCAAAGATGTTGCGAATCGTATTCTGACCTTAACAATTAATCGGCCCGAGAAGAAAAACGCCTTAACAGCATCTATGTATGCCACCTTGGCTGACGCTATTACCTCAGCCGATAAAGATGTTAAGGTAAGGACTATCCTTGTGACCGGCACAGCCGACAGCTTTACAGCTGGCAATGATTTAATGGACTTCCTGGAAAACCCGCCGGTCAGCTCCTCAAGTCCAGTATTCCGGTTTATGCATGCTATTGCGGGGGCTAAAAAGCCTGTAGTGGCAGCCGTAAATGGACTGGCTATAGGTATCGGCACAACGATGCTGCTTCACTGCGATATAGTGTACGCGGCTGAATCAGCCCGATTCCAGTTACCTTTCGTCAATTTAGGCCTAGTGCCGGAATTGGGGTCAAGTCTGATCTTGCCAACTTTGGCAGGCCGCACCCGCGCTGCTGAGATGTTGATGTTTGGTGACCCTTTCTGTGCCAAGAAAGCGTTAGACATTGGACTTATCAATACTGTGTGTTCCGCTGATGACCTTTTGTTGACAGCGCGTGGTGGGGCAGAA
Organism: Rhodospirillaceae bacterium; assembly: GCA_045564915.1. GTDB lineage: Bacteria > Pseudomonadota > Alphaproteobacteria > Rhodospirillales > Rhodospirillaceae > JAQWRV01. Next base: position 322,845 of record JBJLGL010000009.1, on the reverse strand, counting down.
AAACTCGCTTCCAAACCACCCGCTGCTCTTCGCGAGACAAAGGCACTGCTTAATATGAACGTGGAAACTATTCGCGCCAGGATTGATCACGAGGCAAAAGTATTTGGTGAACGATTAAATAGTCCAGAAGTTAAAGAGTCTATTGCTGCTTTCTATGAGAAACGAACTCCAGATTTCACAACATTCGAATAAAAGCTAGAATTCTTTTGGCATTTCCACGTCAGCCAACCCGCCTTGAAGGCAGGCAGCGCGAAACGTATTAAACATCAAGCAGGCAATCGTCATGGGACCAACCCCACCTGGCACTGGTGTGATAGCCGAAGCCACTTGTGACACCTGCAAGAAATCAATGTCGCCAACCAGCTTGTGCTTTCCGTTATTACCAGGCATCCGGTTGATACCAACGTCAATTACTACGGCACCCGGTTTAACCCAATCAGCCTTGACCATTTCCGGCTGACCAACTGCAGCGATTAAGATGTCAGCAAAGCGGCAGTGAAGTGCCAGATCAGCTGTGCGGGAATGGGCTGTTGTAACGGTACAGTTTTCCGACAGCAGCAACTGTGCCATCGGCTTCCCGAATAGCATGGACCGACCAATGACGACCGCATCCTTACCTGTCATATCGCCCAGCAGCCTTCGGAGAAGGAGCCGGCAGCCAAGTGGGGTACAAGGCACCATGCCGACATCCCCAGCCATCAAGCGTCCTGCGTTTTCAGGATGCAAGCCATCTACATCTTTTATGGGGTCAATTGCCATCACTATAGGTTTTTCATCAAGATTCTTGGGCAAGGGTAATTGAACCAAAATACCATGCACCTTTGGATCAGCATTTAGTTCACGCACCAGCTGCATGACTGTTTCCTGATCAGTATCCGCTGAAAGTGTGTGCGCATAGGACTCCATACCGAGCGTTACTGCAGCCTTGCGCTTGTTGCGAACATAGACTTGGCTGGCTGGATCATCACCGATCAGTACAACCGCTAGGCCCGGCTTAATACCATGATGATCAGTCAGGGATTTTACCTGCCCTCCAACCCAGGTACGCAGATCAAGCGCCGTAGCCTTGCCATCTATGATAGCTGCTGAATGTGAGGCAGTGTTATTCATATGGGACTCCATTGGTCGGCGATGGCAGAAGGTGCTGTGGGTTTATTATTGATGCGTAGCACTTTCAAGCAGCCTACCGCGACAGGAATCAATGGCAGGGGAATATTAATAATATAAGAAATTATAGAGGGTGGGTTTGCCAAACAGACCATCTGCCTCACTACGGCAACGTGGATCATAAGAAAGGTTTCAACTCAATTTGATAATCAATTGAACTAAGAATAACTGAAGAAAATAAATAATCAAAACGAGTACGATGGGTGAAAAGTCTATGCCATTCATTGCTGGAAGAATACCTCGAATCCGGCGCAGTGCCGGCTCTGTAATAGAGTAAAGAGCCGATCCAACAATATGCACAAACCGGTTATTAGTGTTAATCACATTGAAGGCGACCAACCAACTTAGTACTACAGAGATTATTACTGCCCACCAATAGAAATTGAGGCCAGCGTAGACGACTTGGAATAGCGGAATAAGTATTGTGTTCATGCAACTACAGCTTGCTGTCAGGGCGGAATAGGCGGCGGTGGATTAGGCATCTGTCGTTACCCTAATTAGGGGAAGACTAATAAATAAGCAAATCGCACCTTTATGTGAAATGAAAATAGACATCATAATCTATAGTGATTTAGTTACTAAAATCACGCTATCTACGGCCATCTAACGTTAGTCTTCCCGTTTTATAGAGCCACACCAGTGCTTGACAGATAACCGTTGCGCAGACCAGTATCCGCGCCCGTTCCGAGGGGCCGTAGCTCAGTTGGGAGAGCGCGACGTTCGCAACGTCGAGGTCAGCGGTTCGATCCCGCTCGGCTCCACCATTTTACTAATGAATTCAATATTCTATGGCTTTTTGTCCACAACAGTCTCTATCTGAAGTAATCAGAAGCCGCTGACCCACTAGCAGCATTTTCCCGTGTATAAGATTGCAAGTTAAGCTCCCACTGCAGGCAAAGGACATTTAAGAAACTGACTCAGGCAAGAAACAAATAAGGTCAGACAAAAAGATTAGCTATTTTCTAAATTATGCAAATTTGTATGTGTAGGCTGATTAATCCAAGACTAGATAACCCCGCCGAATTCGATGGTTTGGTAATTAATTTGCCTATAGCATTATCAGAACGCACGGCTTAGAAGCTTAGTGTTCTTCAGGCGTAACCAGGCAATAATTCTTATTTGCAGTTTAGGTGCTGGCGCACTTATTTGGCCCTCCTGCATCAAATGGAAATGGTATGGTATTAGACATTCAGAATCTTGTGAAAGCTGGCAAACTCCATCCAAGCACTGGGTTAAGTTGGCAAGAAACTTTCAATGCCATCAGACTATCGCTCTTGCACTGCTACGATAATTATGTTGATGGAGACATAGCCGAATTTGGAACAAATACAGGGAGAACCGCCGCCGTAATTGCACATGCTATGTCAAGCAATGAGCAACGTTCTAGGCGAAAGCAAGAGCTGCGTCCGGAAATGGAGGCTGTTCTTAAGCGTCTTCATTTGTTCGATTCATTCAAAGGCATGCCAAAAGCGGAACATGAGATTGATGCAATTTCTCCACATGTAACGCGCGGGAGTTGGGGGGAGGGTAGCCTGAACACCGGTGTAGGACCAGAAGCCATCCTCAAAGCAATGAGTAAGTATTTGTCAGCTAAAGATATAATAGTTTATGACGGATACTTTGCGCAGACATTAGAATCTATTGAGCCGACTACTAGATTTGCATTCGTCCACGTGGATTGCGATTTATATCAGTCAACAGTAGAGGTCCTAAACCATCTTTTTGGTCATGGAATGGTTTCAGAGGGAGCAATTATTCTATTTGATGATTGGAATTGCTTTAGAGCGCGCAGAGACGCCGGAGAGCGCAGAGCTTGGGACGAAAGCGTTACTCGCTACAACATTGAGCACTCAGATTTTCAATACTATTCGGACAGCGGGGCCAAAGTAATCATACATAATTACGATTCCATGCCGGAATCCGAATTAGAGCTGGCATAGAAGTTATGACCGCCCCGTGTCCTTATGAAGAATTACCAGATACGTCTTATTGGGCTAAAGCCGTCCGAGACGTTGATAATCAAAACATAAACCCAACGGTTTCGACAAAATTCAATATATCCAAGTCAACAAAGATTGGAACTATAGGCAGCTGTTTCGCGCAAAATATCTCGCAACACCTTTTAGATAATGAATTCAATTTCTTTGTGACTGAAGATGGCCCGTCATGGCTCTCAGAAACAGAAAGGCGGGCACATGGGTACGGTATCTTTTCCGCTCGCTACGGCAACGTGTACAATACTCTGCAGATGCTTCAATTATTGAGGCGTGCCACAGGTGATGATGAATTTCTTGAAGAGCCGTGGCGCTATCAGAATGGGTATGCGGATCCTTTTCGTCCCCACATTGAGCCGGAAGGTTTTGCTTCTCTATCTGAGCTAGACGATGATAGAAAAAATCACCTACGGTTTGTTAGACAGCTCTTCACAGAGGTTGATGTTCTAGTAATTACACTTGGGCTAACAGAAACCTGGATTTCAAAAAGGACCAACGCTGCTTTTCCAGTATGTCCTGGCTGTGGTGTAGGAAATTTTGATCCCGACCTCTATGAATATAAGAACTTTTCTGTTTCCAGTGTCATCTCGCATTTGGGGAATCTAGCATCAGAGTTTCGGGCACTAAATGGGAATGGCAAGATAATTTTGACAGTTTCTCCTGTGCCCCTGGTGGCAACTTACGAAGCGCAGCATGTACTGCAGAGCACAGTCTATTCAAAGTCTGTTCTTAGAGCCGCCGCAGGTGAGATAGCTGCCACTTTTGATTTTATAGACTATTTTCCCTCATACGAGATTGTCACATGGACCTATAACAATTCAGAATATTTTGGGGGCAACAAGCGGTCGGTGACTAGTAAGGGCGTCAACCATGTCATGCGCTGTTTCTTTTCTGCATATGCTGACTTTAGACCGGCTAATTCCGCTTCTAGGAAAGAGGGGGAAGTTGGCCAAAGTACAGAGGCCTTCAGCAAGACTGGTGCGCAAGATTCACAGGAAGAGGTTATATGCGATGAAGACAGGCTATTGGAGATGTTGGGTCAGGAAGGGCCTCTAGAATAGATGTCACGTAATTTCAATTTAGAGGGAATCGGCAAGCCAAACCGTCTGCTTGTAATTGGAGACAGCAACGTCCTACCGTTCACGGATCTGCTTCTAGAGGACGCTGATAGTCAAATTCTATACCAGGCAAATGCCGTATTCCTTAGAGGCCTGCGCGGCCATCTGTTTTCAGATGAAAATGGCAATTTAAATAGCGGCCTTGTGAAAGCGTTGGTGAGGGATAGGATTGTCACGCCGTCAGGCCAATCTATCTGTGAATCAGAGGACCCAAGAGATTATAATATTGCCTTTGCGGCATCAGATCCGCAGCAACCTATGCCAATTCTCATACACTGTGGCGACATTGATTGCCGCAGTAGAATTATGAAGGAACTGCAAGACAAGTACAATTTTGAGTTGCCAGATCATTATGATCTTGGAACGTATTCCTCTGAGCAGAATAGTAAGCTGCAAAAAATTCCGTTCAAGCAGGTCTTGCCACTTTTCCTAAGTTCAGTTGATCGATTCATTTCCGGGCTACAGATTCTATCCCAAATGGGCCTTTCAAATATAGCTGTTCATTGCGTACCCCCACCAACAAAGAACGATGAGCTTTTTCTGCAGGTGCATGAATTCCATTGCCCCCTTTCAACACGTTACAAAGTAAGTCGATTATATAATCAACTTATCAAAGAACGGTGCCTTGATCTTGGAATCCCTTTCATAGATATCTGGCCGATTGTAACTGGTAATGATGGAATGCTTTTGCCGGAAAGAGAATTTGATGGTGTGCATTTGTCCAGAAGCACAGCAAGAGATTCTCTCAATTCTTGGCTAACAGCCATTTCTGGGAGAACACACATACAATTCAATAAACGTTTATGGAAATTGACCAGCCACGGGGATGCCAGCGAGACATTTCGGCCACAGGATAGCTCTGCCAGCTCGGATGATAAGGTTGCAAAAGCCACAGGAACGAGCGGTGTAGTCAAGATACTAAGCCTTGATAACATCAGTGATTTCCGGTCAGTAGAACAAAATACAAAAAAACTTTTTATCCGCCCTGAATGGTGCTCGGATAGCATTCTACTGCAGGGAAATGATTTTCGTTTTCACAAAATTGATTCATCCCAGTCGAAGCAACTATTTGAGCTGCTTTACCATAGTGATATTGCAAACTTAGTTACTGATCACATTGGTTTTGACTTCATTTGCTATAATGCCCTTATTCTAAAGGGCGAGGATCACTCAGAGCTAATACTTGGACAAGAGTGTGGACCTTCTCCAAACATTCCAGGAAACCTATATAAATTGGCTCTGTTCTTCACAAAAGATGATGGTAGTGGAGACGCACAGCTATTAGTGAAAACCTCCAATCAGGAAGAAAAGCGCGCCATAAAGAATGGTTTGTCTGTGATTTTTGGTCAGATAGATGGGAAAGTATCGGTGGAGAAGGGTGAGCAGAACTATTCATGCCTATTATTATGGATAGGGATCAGGGTCAGAGGAATGCCCAGGATTGTAATGGGTGGAGGGTTAAATTGCTGGCCTGCCGATCCATTTCAATATTCTGTAAGCGGTTTGAACCCTTTCCCGCGCCTAAACTCTGAGCATGTCAGCATTCATCCTACACGTCATATTTATAATGTCGGGTAAGTCCCCTGCCCGATATCTCACCGAACCACGCGTTGCCAGCAGAAGCTTCATGAGACGAGTATGCCACAGTACAAATAAACTATAGCGATCAGTTTGGGGTTTTTTCCACGAAGATATATCTATTAAGGTATCTTATCTCTCTCTCTGAATATTGACCTCTCGTTTGATTCAAGAGCCTAGGCATAACAGTGGTATTTCTGCATTCAATATTAGGTTCGCGTCCCCAGAAATCGTCATGCATCGTGTAAAGAATTTGACAGAAAACTCTATCTTGTGAAACCGGTGGACGCCCTCGGTGGATTCCACTTGTATCTTCCAGAAAAGCGAAACCTCTTTCTGCAATAAATTCCTTAAAAGATTCTTTGGGAAATATTTCTGAGATCAGGTCCTCACTTTTTCTATATTGGCCGTTCCATTGATTTCTTAGATCTGGGTTAGATTCAAAACATCTTTCTAAGATATCAGACAAATCTGAATCACGGTGAGAACCGGCGATAAATTCATGTGGGCCGCAATCTTGATCAACATCTGTCAGGTAAATACATAATTTTAAGAATCGTGGGCCCGCAGAATCCGTATGGAAGAGTTGATTTTGCGTCTGTGCCCTTGCAAGATCTTTTGGCTTTATTCTGGAATCCTTCGTGAAATGCTCCTGAAGATGCCGGGACCCCGAGAATGAACGTGTACAAAGAATGTGTTGAATGGTCGGTAATACGCCTAAGTAACTAGACACAATATCTAGAATGCCTGGGTCGTTCGCAATTTCGATTAGCCGATCAATTCTATATACAGCGCTATCTGAATACGTGACTTCACCCACATTAGAGTGCCGAGCCTCTTCGATGTTAGCAAACGAAGTATTTTCTTTTGTTTTGTTTAGCGGAGCGCTATCCAAGATACGGAGACAATTTTCGATATCCTGGGAGTTTAGAAGTTTACCCAGCGGCCAAAATCCGTTTAACGCAAGTTCGGCAACAATAGACTCGGTATCCTCATTAGTGTTTCTCTGTGGTGTTCCAAGAGATTTAAGTACTTGCAGCAATGATTGGTAAAATATATCACGCAATCCACTTTGTCTAAATTGCATTGACAAAGAGCTCAAGATCACTCGTGCTTCATGTTCATTTTTCAACACACACCTCGTGCTACAATCTTAGATAAGGAATGTCTGTACGAACATTCTAAAGGTGCCATCAAATACTTTTTTGAGTCTAATAGAGGATAATATAAATATCCGCAAATGTTTACGTTGAAGTCATTACGGCTGTACCAAAGAAATTAAATATAGACTTTCTTACTACAGCGTTCAGTAACAGTTTGTTCTTCATTATGCTTGTACTATTTCATACAACTCTCCTACTGCACCACGCAGGATGAAACCATCAGGGTGCTCATTGTAAGGGTTTGGTAGGGCGCCATTACCTACAGGTTTAATGCCAACATCGGCACACATAGCTCGGCATTTGTTCAGATCGTTTACGCGAAGGGTCAGCATAGCAAGACCAGTTTTATCCAGAGAACATGGATAAACTGTCCCTTTCTCGGCTTTGACCTCCCAAACTTCGATAGCCACACCAGAGCCCACGTTACCCCACAGGAAATAGGAGCCCTTGGGGGCACCAATCAATTCATTGACGTTGTCTTGGTAACACTCCATTTGTGATGTCCGCTTGAGCCCTAAGGCCTGTTCGAAAAATTTGTTAACCGGCCGCTGATCTAAGGACGTGACTGATGCACTACCGAAGCCGTTATGTATACCGGTCGATTTAACTAACTGTTGGTCGCTGCGGATGCTAGCAGTGATAAACATTTGCTCTCCGCCGGGACCAAATGGTGCATAGCTCATAACATCTACATCCGTACCCCACATTGTGTTACGGAAATAATAGTAGCGCGGTGGTGATATCATTGATGTGCCGGCACTTGCCAAAGCATGGTAGGACTCTGCAGGGTCACGGGTGCCACCTTCCATAACCATTAGACCAGGATCATTAGGGCCTGAGCCCGGCCGTGGCCGAATAGCATCAGCTCCAGGTGGCGCCTCAAGGATTCGAACGGCCTGAGCAAAGGGTGACTCTGGCATTGTTAACAGCACATGGCGGCGTCCTGCTCGCCCGATCCCGGGAGCAGTAGTAGTTTTATTTGGCAGCAGCGCATCGGTCAGCACGGTCATACCAATAATATCGCGGTAAAACTTGATGCTTGAATCCACATCCGGTGACACAGTAGTGAAGGCGATAATCTTAGCTTCGAGCGGATTAGCTTCTTCTAGGGATGCAAAAGCCTCCCCTTTTGCGCTTATAGCATAGTCAGCAGCCTGCCTTTCCTGTCCCTGTGCAGATTCCGATGTTGATACGGAAGAGACAGCCGCAATAGTGGCACCGGCTCGAAGTGCATCGCGGCGATTAATCTTATCTGCCATGATTTTTCCTCTTATAGATAAACTAAAGCCACGACTTAGTGCGCCCTTTATTTAATTCCCGTAATTGCCAGCCACATTAAACAAGAAGTTGCACCGTTTGGACAATTAACGAAGCAAAATAAGCTTGTATTCTTATCGTGCGGCCAACAACTAGACGCAAGAGTTCTGTCCAGTAGTCAACCCTTGGTCAAAATCATCATGGACCGGCTTATCATAAATGGATAGAACCCGGGCTACATGAAACAGTTGTTTTTTGACTTTTCAACCCTTGGTAGGGTTTTCAGAATCAGAAACTTTGCGCTCTATACCGCGGGCAACACGTTGTCGCTCATCGGCATGTGGGTGCAACGACTGGCCGTCGGCTGGCTAATGTGGGAGCTGACGGGGTCAGGGGCGTGGCTAGGCGCTATCGCTATCGCAGAGTTTCTGCCCATCGTCCTCCTTACTCCTTTAGGTGGAGTCATCGCGGATCGCTTCGACCGCCTGCGTATCTCCCTGATTGCCCAAACCTTTGCGTGCGCCCAGGCGGTGGCACTATGGTTGCTAACACTTTCAGCGGTAATTACCCCCGAAATACTGGTAGCCTTAATGATGATAGGTGGCATTACCAATGCCATGAACCAGGCGGCACGCGTTACACTTGTAGTCAACATGGTGCCGCGGGAATTAATGTCCACCGCGATTGCCATAAATTCCATTATTTTTAACGTAGCCAGAATTGTCGGCCCCGCCACTGCTGGCGCTTTGATCTATTTTACAGACATAGCCTGGGCATTCTTGGTCAATGCCATCTCGTATAGCGCCCTAGTTGGTGCCCTACTCTACATTCGTATGCCTCGGGCTAAGAATACAATTCCGCTAACGGGATCATACTTTCGCGATTTGATGGAAGGTAGTCGTTTTACTTTTTCTCATTCCGGATTGGCAGCAATAATTGCATTGACGGCGGTTAACTCTGTACTCGCACGGCCATTGATTGACCTACTTCCAGGCTTTGCCGGCGACGTATTTAAGGCCGGCCCTGAGGGGCTTGCCATATTGACCTCATCAATGGGGGTTGGAGCAATTTGTGCTTCACTTTGGCTGGCACAGCGCGGGCGAATATCAGGTTTGACTGAAATAGTCTGTATTGGTGTGATGCTAAATGGTGCTGCTGTGGCACTGTTTGCATTATCAACCAGCCTTTGGACCGGAGCCATACTGCTAGCGGTTTCTGGATTCACTCAAGCCTGTACAGGGACAGGAACACAAACCTTGTTGCAGTCAGCTGTCGCGGACCGGTTGCGTGGTCGTGTCATAAGCTTGTGGCTAGTCATCGGGCGTGGAGGACCGGCCCTTGGTGCTTTAGTAATGGGCACCTTGGCTGAATTCGTGGGGTTTGGCTTGCCACTTTTTGTTGGCGCCATCATCACGTTCACCACGGCCGTGGCCATGCTCCCACGCAGAAAGCGCCTGGCTAAAACTTTGGAACTTGCCGACTCTATACCGCACTAAGAAGGCAAAACTCTACTCAAACCGGAATAGTCCCGGCTACTGTTGTGCGATGCATATGACGCACTGATGACTCAGGATATGGCGTGGCATGGTGCATGAGGCAGCGGTTATCCCAAAATACAAGGTCATGTAACTGCCAGATATGGCGATATATAACTGACGGATCGGTGGCATACCCAAATAATGTATCGAGTAAAGATTGATCGGCATTGTCATCCTCGTCCAGAAGTGCCTCTGTAAAGCCTGGATTGACATAAAGGGCCTTGCGGCCAGATTCAGGGTGTGTGCGGACGACAGGATGCACTGCACCGACAAGCTGAGCTTTCTGGTCCTCCGACAGGGGAGCGCGATTGGAAGATCCTGATTCTTGAATTTGCACGTAATTAAACCGATGCCGGGCTTTCATTTTAGCTATCCTAGCCTTTAGTTCATCTGGCAGGTTTGCATAGGCTTGATATTGATTCGCAAACAGAGTGTCCCCGCCAGACTGAGGGATCTCAAGTCCGTAAAGCAAGGAGCCCATAGGAGGTATATTTTCGTAACTTACATCTGAGTGCCAGTAGCGGCCTGCATCTTCGATGCCGAGCGGTTGTCCTGAATCACCCCTCTTATTGGAAACAACCAAAATATAATTCTGGCCGGGCATAAGATATTGGAGCAATAGGTGGCCCTTGAGAGAACCCCACAAGGCAGAAAATGAAACGTGCTGCTCAGGCGTTAAGTCCTGATCACGAAAAACTAGTACGGAATGATCAACAAGGGCCTCCCGTAATTGGGCAAAACCGGCATCATCAATAGAGCTGGAACAATCTAAGCCAATTACTTCGGCCCCACATACAGTAGAAAGGGGTCTGATATCCATAAGTCAGCTTAACCTGGGATTCAAAGAATCACGCAGCCAATCTCCAAGCAAGTTCACTGAAAGAGCAAGTATTACCAGGACTAAAGATGGAAACAAGGTTATCCACCACTCTCCTGAAAACAAAAAATCATTGCCAATACGAATGAGAGTGCCGAGAGAGGGTGTCGTCGGCGGCATTCCGACACCAAGAAAACTGAGCGTAGCTTCAGCAATGATAGAAAGGGCCAGGCCCAGTGTCGCAAGAACAAGTATAGAAGGCATTACATTTGGTAGAATGTGCCCGAAGATAATAGATCGCGTTGACACTCCAACTAGCCTCGCCTGAATCACGTAACCCTCTTGCGCCTGTGCCAAGGTGACTGACCTCACAACACGCGCGTACTGTGGCCAGTCAGCAATACCAATAGCGAAGATGAGCATGTAGAGGGCGATTTCATCATGAATATCTATCGGTAGAGCTGCCCGTGCAAAACCATCAACCATGAGAGCGATCAGCAACGCTGGGATAGTCAACTGGACATCAGCAAACCGCATGATAATGACCTCTATCCATCCACCAACATAACCCGCGATTAAGCCAAGGCATGCACCAAGAACACTAGCAAAAGCCACCGCCGCCAGACCGACAACGAGGGAAATACGGCTTCCATAGAGAATGGCAGATAACATGTCCCGGCCCTGATCATCGGTGCCAAGCCAAAACATTTTATCACCTCCACCTATCCAAGCCGGCGGAAGAGAGGCATTCATTAATCTTAGATTAGTTGGATCGAAGGGATCTTGTGGGGCGAGCCACGGTGCGCAAAGTGCGCTTATTATGATAAGGCCGACAATAATACTTGTGGAGATAGCAAGTGGGCTATTGCGATAGGACCGCCAAAGTAATCCTCTTGGAGACGTGACAGAGATGGTATTAGTCAAGCTACTTCCCCATTACGCGAGCGTAGACGGGGATCGGCAAAAGTATACAACACATCGATCGCAAGATTTATCACAACAAAAACAAGGGCGACCATGATCAGATAAGCCGCCATAATCGGAATATCTGCGAAGGCGACAGCTTGAATAAAAAGTAGTCCTAGGCCCGGCCACTGAAATACCGTCTCGGTAACAATAGAAAAGGCAATGAGTTCGCCAAGTTTAAGGCCGATCACAGTCATAACAGGCAGTAAAGTATTTTTCAGCGCATAAACGTAATATATGCGGCCTCTGGGCAAACCCATGGCATGTGCAGTCCGGATATAGTCTTTGCTGAGAACTTCTATCATCTCCGCCCTTACCAGGCGCTGAATAAAAGTCATTTGAAAGAGACCCAGCGTGATTGCAGGCAAGATAAGCGCTTGAAGGCCACCACGAGTCAGCAAGCCAGTAGTCCACCCACCTATAGATATCGTCTCACCACGTCCGAATGACGGCAGCCAGCCGAGACTGACCGAAAATAGATAGATCAATCCAATTCCAATAACGAATGTGGGAAGGGAAACCCCAATTAAAGACAGAGATAAAACTATACGGCTTAGAAAACTGTAGCGATTTATAGCCGTATAAACTCCCATGGTTAGGCCAAGTATTAGGGCAAATAGTGCGGAAACAAACACTAGCTCGACTGTTGCAGGAAGACGCTCGGTAATCAATTCGGAAACAGGCCGTTGCATACGATAGGAAATACCAAAATTCCCTATCATCGCATTGCCGATAAAACGAAGAAACTGTGCCGGAGCAGGATCATTTAGACCAAGACGGTCACGTAGAATTTCGCGATCTTTGAAGCTAGCTTCTTGTCCGACCAAATTATTGACTGGGTCACCAACATAGTTGAAAAGTGTGAATGCAGCTGCAGAAACTAAAAGCATTACCAGCAGTGCTTGCACCAAACGTCGTAGAAGAAATGCTATCATTTTATTATAAGAAGTTTGTTATACATAAGCGTAGGTTTTCATGCGTTTATTTTATGTCGTGTACGCAGAGTATAATTAGTCTTGGCTCTGGCGGAGGAGCAAGTGGACTACTGAATTTAATGTCAAAATACCTACTTAGCGTCTCTTCCCACCAAAGCTGATCTTCGACAATCAAATGGGTATTACGGCCATCTGCTAGGGTCTTGCCCGAAGGTTTGGTGTCTATTACGAACATGGCGCCTGCGAGACCAACTTGCTGTATATGAGTGAGGACATCGCGAAGGCAGTCTGGCTCAATATGTTCAAGTACATCTATACAAACAACAAGTTCACAGGGTTGGGGGTCAGCATCCTTACCGGGTACCGCTGGATCGTATTCAACTACCCGAATGTCTGGATCAAGGGCGAGCAGCGCTGGTTTCAGCGTCCCCTTACCACATCCATAGTCTAAGATCGAACGCACTCCTGCTTCCTTCGTCAGAGTCAGAACCCATGGCGCAAGGGCATAGGCCGCCTTGCCATAATCTGGATTGCTGCGATGAAGATCACGGTTAAGATCACGATATTCAGATGAAAAGCGCACGAAAGATCTCCAAAAACACCCCGTCTCTTAGCTCTGCCAGGATCTGCTTGCCTGTCAACCACTTTCGCCCTACGAACGTAGGTGGAGTAGTGGATGAGTCATAAGAATTCTAGAATTCTAACGAATGACAGATTGGCTCGCTATAGCCTATGGTATGTATACACTTAGTTAACTCAATAGGTGGCTCGATCGCCATACTCTGTTAATAATTAGGCCGTCGAAGAAATGCTATTAGGCCGAATGGGTTGCAGCATTATTACACCGTTATGCTTGGGGATCTTTTTATAATGGCGCAGAAAAAAGTTAGTACGGCGGATGGTTGCATTGCCTTAACCGTTTTCTTGCTGATGGTAAGTCAATTCGTCGCCAGAATTTCTGATGCCCAAGCTATAGAAGAAGCTCCTCAGCAAGAACAAGAACTCCTAAGAGAGGTGTTCCCAGAGGCGGATGTCTTTTCTTCAAAATCAGGGAAACTACCTCATTACAAGGCATATGCGCACAGAAAAGAAGCGGGGCTAAGTGAGCTACTTGGTTTCGTCTTTATGACAAATGAAGTGGAGCCAGAAGAGTGGGCTTATTCTAGTGAAATTGAAGCACTAGTTGGTCTCACAACAGACGGCATCATCACCAAAGTAAAGATGATTGACCACTTCGAGCCCTTCGGATACTTCTCCATAGATCCGCCGGAATTTGTAGAGCAATTTACGGGCAAAAGTATTCTAGATCCATTTGAAGAAGGTAGGGACATTGATGCTGTAACCCGCGCCACTATTACAGTGGAAGGTGCCGCCCGGGTTATCAGGAAAGCCGCACGTCAAATCGTCAGGCAACATCTAGCTAACCAGAAGAGAGCCGAAGAATAATATTATGGCGCACCTATTATGGAAGACCATACTGCTGTGCCTGATATCGCTTCCCCTTATGCTGACTCATCCGATTTACTCGCATGCTCAATCTGAGACACCTAAGGCATTATCTTTAGCAGACTTGGAAAGCTTAATAGAAGAAGATGAACGTGTAGTTCCAGCGCTTAATCGAGACCAGGTTCTGGATATATCCGCGCTTGCAGCATTTCTTTTATTGGCCCTCATAAGTTTTCTTCTAAGAAATAGGTGGCTGAAGTACACCACTATGGTTTTGGCAATCGGTTACATGGGATTTTATAAAGGAAATCTTGTGTCACTTGTGCACATTTTTAATCTGGTAGAGTGGTCGTTTCCGATATTCCAATATAATATATCTTGGTACTTGCTGATGGGATTCACCGTTGTCTCAACTATTTTCTGGGGTCGTCTTTATTGCGGCCGAATTTGTGCGTTCGGCGCTCTTACGCAGCTAATGGATAGAATTATACCATCACGTTTTCGCTATGAATTGCCGCCGCACATAGACAAACACATGGTGTATTTAAAGTACTTATTATTGGCTGCAGCTATACTATATTTTATCATCACCAGAGACCGATTTATATACAAATACATTGAGCCATTCTGGATGTTCACATTGAGTGGCACTACAGTGATGTGGGTTTTGCTGACCCTACTCCTGCTGGTGACAGTCTTTATCCGCAATTTTTACTGCCGCTACCTCTGCTCTTTAGGTGCCGCCTTAGGTGTTTTATCTAACTTAACACTCTTTAGGATAAAACGTTGGAAAGAATGCGATAGTTGTAAGCTCTGCGAGAGACTATGCGAATGGGGCGCAATCAAAGGTCCAAAAATTTCCGTCTCTGAATGCGTGCGCTGTGATGACTGCGAAATTTTATATAATGATAAAGCTAATTGTGTACATTGGCTTATGATTAAGAAATACGGGGAAAGACAAAAAGGCGCTAGCTAACTCTAAAGGATTAGGCTTTGCAGATCTGGTATTTCTCATTATTTCTCCCTCTTATCGCGGCCTGCTCTACACAAATTGATTCTTATGTCGCCGCACAAGATGAAACGTGGGTGATGGGCACCACTTTAGATGTGATCGTTTACCGGCCGAAGGCAGAGGAGGGGCAGACTCAAGGTGACCTAGAAGCAGCCCTAAGTAGTGTAAAGAGTATCGACCGGTCGATGAGCCTTTATAGGGACGATAGCGAATTAGTAGCACTTAATTCGAAAGCCGGAACGCATAATATTGCGCTCAGCAGGCCTATGGCTAACATTCTCTCAGCATCTGTTTTCTTCGCTAACCTTTCAAATGGAGCATTTGATGTAACCATCCAACCTATTGTGGATCTTTGGGGATTCTACGAAGTGGAAGAAGCCGCAGTGCCGCCACAAGAAGAGATTACTAGAATACTAAACACAGTAGGTATGGAGCATTTTGCTCTTGATTTAACCGCCCGTATTGTCAGTTTAGAATCTGAAACTCAGATTGACCTCGGCGCTATCGCTAAAGGTTACGCAGTTGACCAAGCAATAGAGGTCTTACAAGCGCGGGGGGTATCAGCAGCACTAGTGAACCTGGGTGGCACTATTAGGGTCTTCGGCAATTCCAAGATGAATCGGGAATGGATTGTCGGAGTAAAGCATCCACGGAAGAACAGGCTTTTAGGTGAGGTGAGGTTAGTAAATGGTGCTATCTCCACATCGGGTGACTACGACCGCTTTTTCGAAGTCGATGGCGAACGTTATAGCCATATCATTGACCCTAGGTCTGGGTATCCTTCGGAAGGAATGACCGGACTAACAGTAATCGCATCAACAGCCACAGCAGCTGATGCACTATCAACTGCCGCATTTGTTCTCGGCCCGCGGGATGGTATGGAGCTATTGGCACGCTGTGATGCTATCGAGGGCTTGCTAGTAGAACATGCGTCAAGAAACGAGACCGGCCAGTTAGGTAGCGCTTTGCGAGTACTGGCTACCGGCGGCATACAAAAACATGAAAGGCTGGTGTTCGATAGCTATTCAAATACAACTATTAGCGGATACAGTAACAACGGAAAAAATAGCGGGCCACCAAATCTCGACTGCGAATGGGGTTATGGTTTGGAATAAGAAACTTAATATTTCAAACTACATAGGAATATAGAAACACGTCCAATTATGTATAAACAATAGCCTCTTTAACAAATGTTTTAAAAATTAGGGTCATCAGTGATTCTTGCTAAGCGGAATTGTGGTTGGTTATCGGGTTGAATAGGTAGCTCTAGATTCTCCTTCAAGGTCCACGCCAGAATCTGATGGTGAAGAGGAATATAAACTGACGCTTTCTTTAATATAAACCAGGATTCATTTACCATCGCGTCTCTTTTTGAGAAGTCTATTTCATTTGCTATGTTATCTATTAGAGAAAATAGTTTGGGGTCATCTAGCCCAGTTTGATTCCAAGCACGATTAGGCATCCCCAGGAAATCAAGGTGATAATGACTATCCAGTGTGCCAGAGCCCCAGCCCAGTAGATAAAAATCTGTTTCTGCATTTTGAATTTTTGGGAAGTGCAAGGTCTTCGACTTAGCATCGAGCCTCACACTAACACCAATACGAGCCAGCATGCCAACGACAGCTTGGCAAACCGCCTCATCATTCATATACCGATCATTGGTACAGTCTAGCTGAACAGAAAATCCCTCCCGATATCCAGCTGCTTCTAACAACGCTTTTGCTCTCTCTGGATCGAAAGCAGGTGGCTCATCAATCTCTGGTGTGTAGCCGCGAATACCTGGTGAGAGCAACATGCCAGCGGGTTCCGCTAAACCTCTCATAATACGACTTGAAATAGCATCGCGATTGATGGCCATGTTCATAGCCTGACGAACACGGATGTCTGCAAAAGGGTTGGCGCCTTTAATGTTTGATGACCTCAGCTCTGCGCTGCCGCTATCCATGCCCATAAAGATGGCCCGGACCTCAGCTGTTTGTTGAACTTTCAGACCAGGCGTTCTACGTATTCGGGGGAGGTCTTGTACAGGCGTATCAAGCACAAAATCTAACTCACCAGAGAGCAGAGCGGCAACGCGGGTAGCCGCGTTACCGACAGGTTTGAAAACGATGCGATCCACATTATGATGTGAATCCTTTTTAAGCCCCCACCATGACTCGTTCTTGACCAAGATTGTGCGTACGTCAGGTTCGCGTAAGTTTAGTATGAATGGCCCTGTTCCATTAGAATTGCGCACCGCATAGGTCTCTTTGCCGGACGCAGTATCTTGGGGCTCAGTAACTCCGTTATCTTGTGCCCATGCGCGTGACATGATGAAAATATCGTTGATCTGTTGAGGTAGGATGGGATTTGGGCCATCCGTATGAATGCGAACGGTAAACTCATCGACTGCTACAACTTTGCGCACAGTGCCAATGACATCCTTCATATCTGAACTTGGTTTAAGGGCTCTCTCGAAAGAAAATACAACATCATCTGCAGTGAACGGTTGGCCATCGTGAAAAGTAACTGATCGACGTAGAGTGAATTCCCACACCGTAGGATTATCAGACAGACCCCAGTTCAAAGCTAGGCCGGGCTCCAAAATCATTCTTTTGTTGCGGTTGACTAGAGGTTCATAAATTTGCTGTGCTATTGATAGAGTCATACCTTCATTCTGTGCATGGGGATCTAACGTCATCGCATCACCTTGAGATGACCAACGGATGATGTTTTCCGCCATAGCAGGTGAGCAAAAGACTAAAAAGGCTAATACCGCTAGAAGATTCCGCATTACAGTATTCCAGTTCAATGAATGCCGAGATGTATGTGGCGCAGGGCGTGGAAAGGTAAGCAATTAAACTATTTGAGACTTACCCCTCATTGACTTCACCTCACTTTGATTTCTTGGATCACTTCTGTGCCCTATTGCTGTTCAAAGAACTCAATACGTGACCCATTAGGCGCCTTCAACGCCATCATTTTGACGCGCCCATAAGGCGGGAGATCTAGATCAGTCACGTGTACATGTATGGGATAACCGTGGGATTCAACATCATCAACCAATACATCAATATCATTCACTGGCACACGCACCGCGACGATGCCCAGGTTAGGTGGCTTAGCGCGGTCACCAAAGTCGCGCCCGGTTAAGCCTTCCGACATAAGAATTTGTAGAGAGCCATTGCGATCAGTCTCATGGGGTGCATAGGCCGCAAACCGCCGCGGCATTGAACTCGCTAGATTGGCCGGGATGCCGGTCGGATTAAAACCAGGCGCAGGTGTTGTCGAACTGCCACCGAGATGCAATTTCCAACCCAGAACGTCAGCGAAGAAACTCACATTGGCATCGTAGTCTGCCACAATCATAGCTGTATTAAATGGCCAGCCCATGCCGTATGTAGAACCTGCAGCCTCTTTGTCATAGGGTGGAGCGTTGCGCTGCATTAGGCACAAAACCTCACCGTTGGGGCCACGCATGATAGTCTCATCAATGTCGAAATTCTGAAGAGTATAATGAACCGGATCGTTATATCCCTGCCAGCCGCGATCACGCAGCTGTTTAAACGCGATATCAATATCATCTACATAAACATATAGATCAAAGAAACCTCCATAATCCCAGGGCATTCCCGATGAACGAATTTGCACTTGCGGAAGACCGTAGATCTTGACTAATCGAACAAGACCGCGATTACCATGCCCCTTACGCAACACCACATGATGCATCGGAGTCTCATCGGGCAAACCCCAGAAGACATCAAGCCCATCTGCAACAGGGCCATCGCAGACCACCTCATACCCACCAACGGTTTTCCAGGTTTCACTGGCCGCATCCAGATTAGATACTGAAATCACGGCTTCTTGAAATCCGGTAACTCCCGCAGAGGAAATGCCGTCCTCTGTGCAGGCTGCATGGCCTGCACCCGCACTCGTCATTAGTACAAAAATACAAATGTACCGCATAAGATCTCCTTTGCCGGGACTACGCCGCTGGCATAAAAATATCCTTGATCACATCGTGCCGGGTGGGTTTTGTCTCAACGTTCGGGTGCATCCCAAATGCTACGTGGCCTGCGGGCACATTCCCCCCCATAATCGAGGTGCCAGCAGAGATCAGACAATTATCCCCCACCGTAGTCTTGCCGATAACCCGGCTTCCGCCATACATCACGACACCTTTGCCAAATGTCGCATGGTTAACTGCGAGATCACCACCAACGGTGACGTTCTGGTAGGCAAGAAAATAGTCGGCATAAGTAGCGCGGCCAAGCACCGTACCTGTAGGATGGGCCAGCGCAAACACCTCGGGTAATTCGACTTCAAAATAGGCATCCAGTCCATGTAATGCTTTGTTGAGCGCATACGCCTTCTCAGCGATAGGGAGTGGTCCGCCCATACGATGAACGGTGTTAGATAAATAGTATAGAAAGATAGCGTGTTGGTCCGTATGCAAATGGTGATAGCGGGGGCCATCCTTAGTATGAAACCCTTTTAGGGCCACACACCTAATGCAGACCTCCATCCGCTCCAACGCCGCATTGACATAGTGCTTGAGTTGAGGGCGCACAGAAAACCCATCGGCGAATAGCGCATCCATTTGATTAGCAACGTATTCGGTCAGATCTTCAACAGAGAGAGAAAGCGTAAATGGTTTCGGCTTATCGCTAGCTAGAGGACGGCCCATAAAAATGGTTCCTAATTTCTACTTGTCTTACTGGCTCGCACGTTAATGCCGTTTGAGATGAGATGCGAGCGGAGTTTGATAGGACTATGGTCTGTGAATAGGAATAGTGACGAGATAGCTACGGCAGAAGCACCTTTAGCAAAAGCATCAATGCAATGCTGTAAACCACCACACCCGCCAGATGAGACTAGAGGAACATCAAGCTTTTCGCTCAGCTCTGCAATCATATCTATGTCGTAGCCATTCATCATACCATCACAGTCTATTGATGTAATGAGAATCTCCCCGCATAACGCATCCTGCATTCTCAACGCCCAATCGATAGGATTGTGAAGAGTCTTCTCACGCCCACCATTGATATAGACTCGTGGGACATTTGGATAAATATCTTTGTAGTCAATGGAAACAGTGATGCACTGATCGCCAAAGGCGCGGGCCGCTTCACCCACAAATGACGGATCACGAACAGCGTGAGAATTAACCGATACTTTGTCAGCTCCGGCCCGTAGGAGTTGATATATATCATCCATTGATGCCACTCCACCGCCAACGGTAAAAGGCATAAAAATTTCTTCGCTCATGGTTTTGACAATATCACGCACCTGGGCTTTGGATTCTTCGCTAGGAACAATATCAAGTACAATGAATTCGTCAGCACCATAGTCATTATAAACCCTTGCTGTAGAAACGGGATTGCCGGCCATTCGCTCATCCTTAAAAAACTGGCGGTACTTAACCAGCCGGCCACTACTCAGAAGAAATTTGGGGATAATTCTATTCATTAACATTGGAGTTACGGATTCCAGCTAATAAAATTTTTCAACACCTCAAGACCAGAGTCTTGGCTTTTCTCAGGATGAAACTGCGTAGTGACAATGTTATCCCAAGCTAGAGAACAAATGAATGGTGCGCCATAACTGCAAGTGCCTAGAACTTTATGCTTATCAAGGGTGTTTACTGCATAGCTATGTACAAAATAGAAAACTAAATCATCTAAATTAAACCCCGCAAACAAGGGGTGTTCAGACTCCAAGTCAACCTGATTCCATCCCATGTGTGGAATTTTTAGACTGTCTGGTCCCGGGTCTATACGTCGCACGTCTGCGTCGATCCAACCAAGACCGGAATGCTCGCCATGTTCATACCCCGTAGTTGCGAGCACTTGCATGCCAACACAAATACCCAAAAAGGGTTTGCCTATTTCAGAGACCTCGCGATGAAGCACCTCAGATAAACCACGCGCTCTTATTTCCGCCACCGCATCTCCAAAAGCACCAACACCTGGGAGAATAACGTGGCTAGCATTAGAAATTTCAGCAGGGTCATCGGTTACCACAGCATCAGCACCTACGTAATCCAGGGCGTTGAATACAGAGCGTACATTGCCTCGCCCGTAATCGATGATGGCAACAGATGTCATATTTTTTGCTTTTTGCTCAGCGCCTGTGACCAGTTGACCATAAGCTCAAGCTTTTTTGTGTTGCGGTGCAGGTCATCTATAATCTGGCCGATACGGTCATCTTGAAAATTTGGCCAGTCTGGCTTCGGGTGACCGGCATAGCGGTGAAGAAATTCAGAGACAAGAAGTTCTACCATTCGGGGGCTGGCATGGCGACGGTCAGGCTGCCAAGCAAAAAGTGGGTCTGACCCTGTGACTGCTTCATAGGATGGAAAATAATCTACATGCGGATGCGCGTTAGCTGTCGCCTGCCCTAGAGCGACTAGCGTAGCCTTCGACTGGCTGTTAGCCACAATTACATCCCTCTTTCTGAAAGTGAGATTTAGGGCCACAGGCGAGACAGTCAGAATCATGCGAGCATCTGGCGCAGCATGGGAAAAAATCAAGTCAATACACGACTCTAAATGCACCCTATTTTCTTCATATGACATAATGCGGAATTCGAAACGACCAGGCTCAGTATTTATAGCACCCATGGACGGTGAGGTATTTAGGGCAAGGTTGTACTTAGTATCGTACCAAGCCTCAGTCATTCCAAGAGTCATGACGATTGTCTTTACGCCCGCAAGCGCCCTGAAAACATGCGTGACTTGCTCATGGCGGTCCAATAGTTCGGCCGGGGATGCGTCTGGCGCTTGATCATCTAAGTGTGGATCAACGTAATGCTTTCCACCCTCAATAAGGTAATCACCTTTGAAGCCATCTTCAGTCAGCGCCCATGAGAGCTCCTGCACTATGGATGGAATATTGTACTTATTGAGAATGGAGTTCGGACGTAGCCCACGCTCTGCCGCAAACTTCATCACAATGGATTTAGTTGGCAGCTGGGCGCCTTCAGCGGCCAGGGCATCCTCTATATTGCGAGCGAAGCAGGAGCCTATGGTGAAAATCGGCAGGTCCATAGGTATTGTAAAAGAAGGTTCAACTTCTGGAATAACAAAGCCACGACTGAGACGGGTCTGCGCGTCTTGGTCTGATTCGCCCTTGAGTGACCAGCGAGTCTGCGGATTAGTCGCAAGCATACGCCATATATTTTCTTTAGATACAGATGGTCCCGTATCGACCATAGAGTTTTGCCTCATAGTGAGTCATGGTGGATTGACGGCCTTAGCTAACTTGCCTTCCAAATTGTCTTACTGGCTCACCCACCAATTTTTGTACTAGGATGGCCAGGCCAGGGCACTTTGGTTCTGTCCCATCGATCCATGTCTGGCATGCTTTCACCGTCCTCTACCAGATTAGGTTGGAACCGGTGCGGATCGACCTGATGAGACATCGCCACTTTTAAGAACTCTTCCTCTGTAATGTGCAGATACTCAAGAAAAATATCCAGTGAAGGCGGCCGTTTGCCATCATATTGTTTTTCCAGCTCTGCACCCCGCTCACGGTCCATACGATTGTTTCGGATTTCAATATTGGCTAAGTGGTTGGTGCGGCCAAAGCCGCGTTTGATATACTTTAGGTAATCGCGAATGCCCTGCATATGACACTCTATTTTTTCGTAATCAAATTCAGGGGGTATCCCCTCCACTCGATCTCCTTGCCAGTTCAGCTCCTGCTTTATAATTTCAACCTGTTTTTTTGTATCCCATTTGATGTAATTGCCAAGACAGACCGAGCGACAGCCGAGCTTGCGCAAATCTTTACGCGACGGATAGGCGAAAGGATAGAGATCGCGCTTGCTGACCCTGCCACCCAAGAACTCGTACATATCATCAGATGTCATGCCAAGATTCATAGCGCGATTGAATCTCTTCTCATCAACCTCCTCCATTTCTTCATAGGTATAAAAACTCTGGTATTCCGCCAGGCTCTCACCCCAGAACAAAAGAGGTGTTTCATAACGCAGGGCTATCTGCATGGTATGGGCATAAATGCCGGTATGACAGTGCCAACAAAAATCGCCGCGGCGTTTCAAGCTTTCCAGCATTAGCTCTCGTACCACATGCCACGACGGGGTAAACTGCACAACGTCAACGCCCAGCATCTTAAAAGTGCGCTTGTTGTTTTCTTCCAAAGTAGGGCGATAAAAACCGTGGTCAAAACGCACAACCAGCGGTTTCATCTGTAGTTTCTTAACGATGTACCATAGCTGGTAGGTAGAATCCTTGCCTCCAGAGAAAGGTACAATACAATCGTATAAGCCCTTTTGTTTAAATTGAGAGACTAAGTCTGTTAGCTGCTTACCGCGCTCTTCCCAATCCACTTTTTCTTCTTTGAATTCAATTTGATTACAAACAGAGCAGGTACCACTTTCGTCGAAAGTGGTGGCTTCAGCAGTTTCAGGAAGGAGGCATTTGGTGCAGGATTTCATGGATAACTCAGATTCGTAAATAATGGTTGTTTTGGGTTGTAGCATGCGGCCGGACAGAGGGTCGAGGTGTGCTGCTTAGCCCGAAAGACATAAAATTTATCAGAATCCCGATTGGCGCAACCCCAGTGACAATATCAAAGGCAGGCTGCGGCCTTGGACAAGCGTGATATAAGCCAGCATACTCTGGTATCAGAACACTTACAGCACGGAACAGCCTCTTGTGAACAAACAGCCCCCAGCGAACTCAGACCTCGTTTCAATTATTATTCCACTTTATAATGAGGTAGAAAATATCGGGCCTTTGTGTACAGCCCTGCAACCGGCTCTGGATGGACTAGGGCGCCCGTCCGAAGTGATTTTTGTAGACGATGGCTCAACGGATGGCACCGGCGATAAACTGGCTGAGTTGGCAGAAAAAAGCTTTAGATTCAAGGTCATTAGCTTTAAACGCAATGTGGGCCAAACCCCCGCAATGATGGCTGGGATAGACCATGCAAAAGGAGCGGTCATTGTCCCCATGGACGGGGATCTACAGAATGACCCAGCCGACATAGGCAAATTACTGGAGAAACTTGATGAGGGATATGGCGTAGTCTCGGGATGGCGGCAGGGCCGTAATGATCCTTATTGGACTAAAGTTTTGCCCTCACGTCTGGCTAACATGCTCATCTCCTGGGTCTCCGGCGTTCCCTTAAAAGATTATGGCTGCACCTTGAAGGCATACAGAAGAGAGGTGCTTGAAGATTTTCGCCTGTATGGGGAAATGCACCGATTCGTGCCGGTATACGCCCATTGGCAGGGTGCGCGTATTACTGAACTTCCTGTAAATCATCGGCCACGCGAGCGTGGAAAATCAAAGTACGGCATGGTTCGCGTGTTCAAAGTCTTGCTGGACCTAATCGTGGTGAAGTTTCTGACCCAATACGATGCTAAACCGATATACATCTTCGGTATGGTCGGCTTTGGCTTCTTTGGAGTATCTTTTATTGCCGGATTCTGGGCGCTATACCTAAAATGGTTCAACAATACCTCGTTCATCGAAACTCCATTGCCCTTGCTGTTCACTTTAGGATTTATCACCGGTGTTATGTGCATCCTGATGGGGCTGCTCGCAGAGGTCCTGGTGCGAGTGTATTACGAGAGCCAGGGTAAGCGCCAATACACGGTACGTGAAAAAATAAACTTGGAAGATGATGAGTGAACTTGGCAAAATTAAACCTTGAGCTATGTGCGGCATAGCTGGCTTTGTTGGCGCAGGAAACGAGAATCACCTGCGAACCATGACAGAAACGTTGGCACACCGTGGCCCCGACGAATACGGCTACTACCGTGATCAACATGTACCAGTTTCCTTTGGCCATAGGCGACTAATCGTCCTTGACCCAGCAGGTGGCACCCAGCCAATGTGGGATGCCACTGGGACAATCGGTGTTATTTTCAACGGTGAAATCTACAATCACCGCGAACTTCGTGCAGAGCTCGAAATTTTAGGGTGCAACTTCACCTCCGACCATGCGGACACGGAAGTGCTTGTGCACGGCTGGAAAGTCTGGGGCCAAGGTTTGTTCCGACGTCTTGACGGTATGTTTGCAGTAGCCATCTTTGATCGCCACGCCAGCAGCGTTATTTTGGCTCGTGACCGATTTGGGGAAAAGCCTTTGTATTATGCTGAGAAGCCTGATGCAGTTGTCTTCGGCTCAGAAATAACCGCTGTCCTAGCACACCCATCTCAGCACAATGTATCTGTATCAAAAATCGCCTTACAAAAATTCTTCGCACATGGATTTTTCCCAGCACCGCACACTCCATATCAGGGTGTGCACAAACTTACACCGGGCCACATGCTCTCTATTGATACGACAACCCTAGAAACAAAACTCGCTGCCTATTGGCGATTTGCGTTAGGTGATAAGGACCCGCCGACGGGAACAGAAAAAGACTGGGCTGTAACCCTTGATTGCCTGATACGAGATGCAGCGAGTTCGCGTCTGGAAGCAGATGTGCCACTAGGATTTTTTTTGTCTGGGGGCGTTGATTCTAGCTCAATTTTGTCTTGTGCCTCTGATGCACGGGATCCGGCCAGTTTGAACACATTTTCCATGGGCTTTCGTGAAACCTCATTTGACGAATCACCCTGGGCGGAAGAAATGGCTCTGTATGCGGGAAGCACACATTATACCGAGGTATGCGACCTTGAAGCAGCACAAAGCACTTTGCCTGCAATCTTGTCTAAACTAGACGAGCCTATTGGTGATCCCTCGATCTTGCCAACATCTTTACTTTGTTCTTTCGCTCGCAAACACGTTACTGTGGCTTTATCCGGCGACGGTGGTGACGAGCTATTTGCCGGGTATGATCCCTTCTTCATTCTTAATAAGGCACAGCTTTATGACCGGTTTGTGCCTGGTCCCGTTCATAATGCTATTAGATCCATTGCGAGCACCCTGCCTCGCTCCGATGCAAATATGAGTTTCGATTTTATTCTGAACCGCGGTCTGCGTGGCCTTAAACACCCTGAATCGGAATGGAATGCGCGTTGGCTTGGGCCGTTAGAGCCAATGGATATTGCTGAACTATTTCAAGAGCCCGTGGATGCCGAATCTCTTTATAGCGAAGCAATCCTGGCTTGGGAAAGCTGTCCAAGCGAACACATTGTTGATAAGACCCTGGACTTCTACACCCGGTTTTATCTGCCCGATAGCATCCTCACTAAAACGGACCGCGCAAGCATGGCGGTAAGCCTTGAAGTGCGAAGCCCGTTTCTAGCGAATAGCCTAACAGACTTTGCCCAGCGATTGCCATGGCATACCAAGTTACGAAACCAAACAGGAAAGTGGATTCTGAAACAGGCACTTAAAGGCCGTTTGCCGCCTAAGATTATTTCCCGCAAGAAAAAGGGCTTTGGTATTCCCCTTTCACGTTGGCTACGCAGCATGAACCCACCGCAGAAGACAATCCCAAGCATAAATACAACTTGGCTCGAAGATCGGTGGGGGCTCCATAAGGCTAAACAAAAAACCCATGGTGGGAATGCTAGTGCGGCGTTGTGGTGTTGGATAGCGTTGAGTCAGGGATTGAAGTTATGACAGCGGCGGCAGATCTTTCAACGTCAGAATGTAAGATTACAGACCAGGCTTTTGCTAGTGTTCGTGATACCCAAGGGGCGCATTTTGAGCCAATCCAGGGTTTAGATCCCAACCAATTTGCTTCAGACACTCTTAATCCGGCCCGGGCTGAAGAAGCAGCATTTATTCTACAGCGTACTGTGCCATTACAGGGCAAACGGCTTTTGGAGATCGGCGCGGGCTGCGGCGTAACGCATATTGTTTGGTCAAAAAAGTTTGGTATTGATGGTTTTGCCGTGGAGCCGGAAGGGGAAGGATTTGGAGAATCTTCTGTCATTGCCCGTAATCTAATCAGAGTAAATGGCCTTAACCCAGAGCGCATTATAGGTGCTCCGGGTGAAGCACTGCCATTTAGCGATAATTATTTTGACATAGTTTATTCTTCAAATGCTCTTGAACACACGGACGATCCTAAACAGGTTCTCCGTGAAGCTGTGAGGGTGGTCAAACCAGGCGGCATTGTGCAGTTAGTGTGTCCTAACTACCTATCATACTTCGATGGCCACTACGCAGCGTTCCATCCGCCAATATTTTCCAATAGGTTCTTCTGCTGGTGGGTTAGCAAAATTTACGGCAAGGACCCTACTTTTGCCGCAACAATCCGCACTGAATTAAATCCTATTTGGGCTCGGCGTGAGGTCAGTATACTTTCAGAGACAATGCCTCTTGAGTTGTTAGGGCTTGGAAAGGATGTCTTCCGTGAACGTATGTGCAATCTAGACATTGGTCGATGGATGGCATTGGGTAAGGTGGGGCGACTAGTTCGTTTAGCCGCAGTGGTAAGACTCAATCGGCTGGCTGCTGAGCTTGCCATTGCCTTTCAGGGCTGGACGCCGCTGATTATAACAATAAGGAAAAGCTCGGCTCTTTAATTAGCATCAGAATCTGTAAAGTACTTAAGGTCAGCAACAGCGCCCAAGATAGCACCAAAAAGGGTGAGGCCTAAGAGAGCCAGAGAAAGGGCTACTGCATCTGTAGGTGCTACACCTACAAATCCCAGCATTATCACCAAACTGCCCTCACGTAGGCCAATCCCGGCAACAGTTATAGGCAAAAGTAAGACTAGGGATACAAGCCCAACCACTCCAGCCCATGCGGCGAATGTCAGGCTAATACCCATACCTGCTCCGACATAGGCGACTACGACAATGGCGAGAACCTGAAATGCTATGCCAGTTATAAAAGAGGCTAATAGCGGCCACCAATCACCGGTGGTTAGGTGCCATGCCCTCAAGAAACGGCCAAGAACATTGTCTAAGGCCGAAGTTGAGTTGGAAAGGAAAATCGGCAACACCAGCGCAAGAATTAAGCCCGCAAAAAAAACAAAGGCCAGCGCAGGAAAAGCGACAGGAAACCCACGAGGGTCAATTAACAATGCCAGACCTGTAACAAATAATAAGGCTCCAAGCCCGGTTAATTTGTCAACCACCACAGCAGCAACCACCGCTGCCCCATCGTCTCCAGGCCGGACCAGGCGATAGGCCTTAATGGCATCACCAAGCAGCTGGCCGGGAAGAACAGTTCCATAATACTGAGCGACGAAGGTGTAACGGATGAGGTCTTGTAGCGGACGCCCAGTCATGACCATTTGTAATTTCACTCCGTTCAAGCCATGAGCTAGGACATATAAAACTGCCGCTGCAAGCAAGGTATTGAGGTCCAGGCGGCTCAACGCTTCTAATATCGAGGATATTTCAAGCCGCTGTAGCACCACGGTCAGCAAAACAGTGCTTACGATGGCTTTCAGGGCAAATATACTAGTGCGACTAGAAAAAACGGGCATATGGATACCGACATCCTTCGTGCTTGAGCGCCACGGGTATAGTCTGCTACCCCCACAACAACAATGATTCGTCTTCTGCTACTCTGACACTATAGGGCTATCATAAGGACTATGACTGAACAAAACCCAGCCCGGCTTCTTCTTATCAACTATGAGTACCCTCCAGTCGGGGGCGGGGGGGGTAATGCCACGCAACAACTCGGTCGTGCCCTAACTTCAAAAGGGTTAAAGGTCACTGTTTTGACCGCCGCGCAAGGCAACCTACCCAGGAGAGAAAATGACCACGGTGTAGAAATTTATAGAATTTGGTCAGCTCGGCGTCGGCGGGACCGTTGCTCGATCTTGGAGATGCTGATTTTTATGGCGCATGCGCTTTTCGCTGCACCAGGGATAGCCAGACAGACAAAGGCAAATGCTACTTTGATTTTTTTTGGGGTGCCCTGTGGACCAGTAGGATGGTGGTTGAAATACAAACTTGGCCTGCCTTATATCATTTCACTGCAGGGTGGCGATGTCCCCGGCTTTATGGGCCACGAGCTCTCTTTTTATCACCGCTTGAGCAGCCCCCTGATTAAGAGGGTATGGGAAGAAGCTTATGCGGTAATAGCTAATTCGAGAGGGCTTGCCGCATTAGCACACAGTTATGCACCAGACATTGAGGTAGGGATGATTCCTGCTGGTGCCGATTTAGATAGTTTTTTGCCGCGAAACAAGCCCACCCCATCGGGGCCTTTGCGCTTATTGTTTGTCGGCCGTTTAGTGAACCAAAAGGGCCTTGATATTTTATTTCGCGCACTCGCAGCTCTTGGGAACCAAGAAAAGTGGGCTCTCACCATAGCGGGTGGCGGCCCACTCGAGGATACGCTGATGGATACAGCGCAGGACCTAGACTTGCATGACCGGATTACCTTCTGTGGGTGGCTAGAGCGTTCTCAACTATCCATTGTTTATAATGAGGCTGATGTTTTTGTGCTTCCGTCACGGGCCGAAGGAATGCCTAACGCCATGCTGGAAGCCATGGCTGCCAGCCTACCCGTCATCGGCAGCAGAGTAGCGGGCATTGAGGAGGTGGTGGTAAATCATGAGACGGGGCTTCTTGTGCCACCTGACGACGCCGAAGCCCTTACTGAAGCGCTTAATACCTTGCTCCAAGATCGGGACAAAGCATTTGCCCTTGGCCAGGCCGCCCGCAAACGAACGGAAGACTATTACAGCTGGAACGTAGCTTCTTCTGCCTATGCGGAACTGCTTTGCGGCGCAGTCGGATCGGAATCCTTATGATGGAACCAGCCTTAGACGCACCAGCTTATGACGATCTCTGGGCAGCAGGATGGGATGACACCCGGCTTTACGGACCTATGGCCCGCCACAGCAGGCGTATTGTTAAAGTACTGTGCGCAGACCTCTCGCCATGCTCAATACTTGATGTGGGCTGTGGCGAAGGCTCGATGCTTAAGACCCTAATGAGTATTCATACCGGTGCAAAATGCACCGGTGTTGAGATTTCAGAGAAAGCCATTCATTTGGCAAAACACGCCCTACCCCGTGCGTCATTTAGGTATTGCGATATTACAATAGAGTCATTGGATGAGACCTTCGACTTAGTTGTATCCGCTGATGTAGTTGAGCACATTGAAGAAGACACCAAAGCCATCAAGAACATGGTGGCCATGACACAACCGGGTGGACGAATAATTATATCAACTTTACAGGGCCGTATGCGTAAATTCGAAAAGCAGGTGGGGCATGTACGCAACTATGCCCCCGGAGAACTAGAAGAAAAACTGAAAGCCGCAGGCGTTAGTATCGAACAGGTAATAACCTGGGGATGGCCGTTCTATTCTCCACTCTACCGTAATTTGCTTGATATCTTGGGTAACAGGGGCACCATTGGGAACTTCGGTCCTATTCGTAAGTTGATCTGTCATCTTTTGTATGTGTTATTTTTATTCAATAGATCAACTAAAGGTGACTACCTTTTTGTGCGTGCTGTGAAAGATAAAGTGCAATGAAGTCTCTCGGAAAGGTTCTTGTCACGGGTGCGGATGGATTTATTGGATCTCACCTTACGGAATCTTTGGTGCGGATGGGCCATGATGTTCGGGCATTTGTGCTTTACAACAGTTTTAATTCTTGGGGATGGCTGGACCATAGCCCAGGCGAGATACGCCGAGAGCTAGACATATTTGCTGGAGATGTGCGCGACCCTCATGGTGTTAGCACCGCCATACAGGGTTGTGACACTGTTCTTCACCTAGCAGCACTAGTCTCTATTCCGTATAGCTACCATTCTCCAGACACATATGTGGATACCAACGTTAAGGGCACATTGAACGTCGTGCAGGCAGCGAAGGATATGGATGTTTCCCGAATTGTAGTGACATCAACGTCTGAGGTATATGGAACAGCACAGTTTGTGCCCATCACCGAAGAGCATCCTTTGCAAGGGCAGTCTCCTTATTCAGCCTCAAAGATCGGCGCCGATCAAATCGCCCTATCATTTAACCGTGCATTTGGCACACCGGTTAGCGTGATACGTCCGTTCAATACTTATGGACCACGCCAATCAGCTCGCGCAGTTATTCCGACAATCATTACTCAAATCTTAGCCGGGAAAACAGAAATAAAGCTTGGATCATTGACCCCGACGCGGGATTTTAATTTCATTGAAGACACCGTGTCAGGATTCATGGCGCTAGCCTCAAGTGACGCGGGTGTGGGCGAGGTTACTAATATCGGGTCCAACTTCGAAGTTTCGATTGGCGAAACAGTAAATATTATAAAGCAGATTATGGATTCCGATGTCACGGTCATCTCCGATGATCAGCGTATCCGTCCCGATGGCTCGGAAGTGGAACGTTTGTGGGCATCTAATACCAAAGCAAAAGACCTTTTTGGTTGGACACCTTTGTATGGCAAGCGAGAAGGGTTAAGGCTTGGACTCGAAAAAACAATTGCTTGGTATTCCGATTCGGACCACATACCCCTTTATAAAGCTGAACTATACAATATCTGAGCACCGGATACGCCATGGACATTCCAACCCTAGAAACAAATCGACTAATCATGCGGAGCTTTCGCGCAAACGACGTTGATGACTATACCGCTATGGTCTCACACCCTGATGTCAGCCCCTTTATATCTGTCTCAGGTGAACCCATGGACCGCCTCGAGGCATGGAAACATATGGCGACGGCTATGGGCCATTGGGCTCTACGAGGCTTCGGTATCTGGGCACTAGAAGAAAAAACTAGCGGTCAATTTGTCGGGCGCGCAGGATTGCACTGTCCGGAAACGTGGCCGGGTCGGGAGGTCGGGTACGCCTTGGTTCGGAAACATTGGGGCAAAGGTTACGCCACAGAGGCTGTGTGCGCGGCAAGAGATTATGCGTTTGAGAAATTGAATTGGAATGAAGTCATATCCATTATTAGGCCAAATAACACTCGCTCCATAGCTGTTGCTAAGCGCATTGGGGAAACATTCAAAGAAACGTGGACCATACAGGGTGTAAAAACCCATGTATATGCCATCACCCGCGCTGACTGGGAAAAACTAGGCCACTAGGCTATGACGAACTTCGACCGACATTTGCGTTTACCGGGCACTATAAACTTTCGCGATATGGGCGGCTATTCAACTAAAGACGGTGGGCACGTTGCGCACGGGCGACTATTTCGGTCGGGTCACATGGCCAATCTTCATGAGGAGGCTCTGCCTAGAATCTCAGCGTTAAACATCAGCTTGGTCTGTGATTTCCGTAATGATTATGAACGCGAGCAATACCCGAGTCGCTATTACGACAATCATTTACCCGTCATTGAAACATTGCCAGTGTGGCCGGACAAAAGTCCGAAGGCTCATGATGCAGCGCAGGAACTCCTCAGCGGAAAGATTAGTGCTAAAGAGGCGCCAGACTTTCTAGGACTATGCTATCGCGAGTTTGTGCGCGATCAATCTAAGCAGTTTGCAAATCTATTTTCTGCGGTCCTTGCCGATAACCATCCAGTAGTTTTATTGCATTGCTCTGCTGGTAAGGACCGCACCGGCATTGGATCCGCTTTGTTGCTCTCGGTTCTTGGGGTTTCGCGAGCAGATGTTGTCGCCGACTACATGCTATCCTTGTATGGGCACGGCGCGTATATACAGACCATGCAATACGTTGAGCAATCTTGGATAAAATTTAAAGGGGGCAATCCCGCATGTTCAAGGGGCGATATTTTTACGCTCTTTTCGGCTCACCCAAGCAAGATCGCTGCAGCCTTTGATGAAATGGAAAAGGTAGGTGGGTCTGTAGATGGGTATATCTGTGACGTCTTAGGTGTGACGGATAGTGCACGGATTGAACTCCAACGGCGCTATCTTACTCGTGGCTAAACTTTCTTAAGCAGGGCGATATAGAAACCGTCAAGGCCTCCGTAATCTGGCCAAAAACTTGGGAGCGTCCTAAACGCACCTGCCTCATCTATCCAGTCAGACTTTGCGCCGAGCGATTTGGCATGGATAGGAATCCTTGACAGCCCAGCCTCATTCGCCACCGAGTCTACAACAGCTGCGCATTCATCTGGTTCGAGAGAACACACGGCGTAGACTATATTGCCGCCAGGATAAACGGCGGTAGCTGCTTTCCTAAGCAGTGCCTCCTGAATATGGGGATGCTTCCGGATCTCTTTTCTTGATTTAATGTAGCCAAGGTCGGGATGGCGGCGCAACGTACCCGTTGCAGAACATGGTGCATCAAGTAGCACAGCATCAAACATACACTTGGGTGTCCAATGCAAGATATCCTCTTTAACTACCTCCGCTTTAAGATCTACACGCTTTAGATTATCCTGCAGCAAGCTTAGTCGAGCTTCTGATTTATCAATCGACGTTACAGCACAGCCTGCAGCGGCAAGTTGTAACGTTTTTCCCCCGGGTGCTGAGCAGAAATCAGCCACGGTTTTGCCTTTTGTTTCGCCCAATGCCTGCAGTAGAACCTTTGCTGGTAAAGCCGCCGCAGCGTCCTGAACCCACCACGCCCCTTCCTCAAAACCAGGAAGTTCCTGAATGCGGCCTGAGACCTCACAGCGAAGAGAGCCGGTGGGCAGTATAAAAGCGTTCAACTCCTCCACCCACATCTCAATAGAACCTGGGTCTCTAAGAGAGACATCCAAAGACGCTTCGGTCAAATGTGCCTTAGCGATAGCCCTAGCTGCATGATTACCATATGCCTTGACCCAACCATCCCACAACCAACTTGGTGCGGAAAGGCGTATAGCGTCCTGTTGCCGCAGAAGATTCTTGCCTTGCTTGACTACTTTACGAAGCACTGCATTCACCAAGCCTGTCATCTTTGCTTGGCGAACCCGCTTAACTAGCTCAACAGATGTGTCAACAGCAGCATGCGGCGCGGTATCAAGAAATAGAATCTGTGCCGCACCGAGCCGCAGAGAGTCTTCAACTGGTGGAACTGGAGTCCGCACAATAAAGTGGCCAAGCACAGCGTCAATTTGACCAAGGTGGCGAAGAGTAGTAGCCACCAGCAGACGAACAAAGGCCCTATCACGCGATTGCAAAGTTCCAGCGACTTTTTGGAATCGGCTGTCAACAGGTTTCCCATCACGCAGAACACCACTGAGCAGCGCTAACGCAACGGCACGAGAAGAAGCTGAGTCAGACCTTGCCTTGGTGTCAGATGAAGAAGTCATTCGGAGTGAAATTTAACCTTGAATTACAGCTTTACACCGCTTGGAAGTCATGAATTAGACAACACGCTTTTAACATTGGTTGATAGGAAAATCTTATCCGCCGCATCAAAATGATCAGCTATACCAATGACTCTCGCCGGTTCAACATTATGGGTCATAGCTTGCACACCCAAGCCACGTGCTTGGCGCGACACCTGTCTGCTGTTTAAGCCGGTCGCGCCCGCCAGAAAATTTTTCTTGCTTTGTAGCCGATTTGAGAATTCGTCGCGGACCAAGAGCAGCTTGGCACAAGTTGAGTGCAACCAAACAAACGAACCAGCAAGTGCTAAAATAATTTTACTAAACCTAGTCCGCATCGAGAAATTCAGTGATTAGAGCAACCGTTTCTTGTGTCTTAAGGTCCAGAAACCCATGGCTCCAACCTGGCAGGTTATGAATGTGGCTTATAGGGTTGGAGAACAGGTCTTTAGCACGGGGTGTTCGCTCCCAGACATCATCCTCAGGATTAAGCACTTTGATAGGTTGCATCACTCTTGGTATCGCTGCCTTACTGTCATAGGCAAAGGCTGCGGCATGCCCCCACCATGAGATCGCAGGATTCAAAACCCGGGCCCAAAACACCTGGCCAATATCTTCAAGCGAACGGCCTGCCATACTCCAACGCACAGCGGACTGCCACCAACTCTGGAGATGGGACCCGTCTGCTGTTAGAGGTTCTTGACCATAGAGTCTTTTGACTTCGATCAAGTCTTCCTCCGTGTAGATGGGTGCTGAGACCATTACCACACGATGAATACGATTGGGATTGTCGATAGCTACCTGGACCGCCACCTTGGAGCCGGTGTGATAGCCCATGACATCAGCGGACACGATGCCCATCATATCTAATAAGTCTGTAGCCACGCCTGCATAATCTTCAATGGCCGGCTGCTTTGGTGGCGGATCAGAATTTCCGAAGCCAGGCGTGTCCATGGCTATGCCTACACGGTCCTTGCCCACCTCACCCAAGAAGCGCTCATAGATTATGCTAGAGTAGGGACTCATGTGAAAACACAAGAGCGGGCGTTTGCCTGTATCAATATCCGGTTTAGCGATACGGTAATGGATTTGCCCAAACCGTCCGTCAGCATACCCCCTTTGTATTAGCGCCGGATTCATAAATCTGATCCATCGAGAAAAGAGCGGATAAGTGTACTGATTGCATCAGTGTGGAGATCAAGACAGCCATGCCCCCAGTCTGGCAACTCTCGTATCATACCATTCTGCATGATACCATTAGCACGCCTAGTCTGCTCTACCAGATCATCATTAGGATTAAGTGCCAAGATAGGTTGAGTGACCTTCTTAATCTTTTCCCCCATGGGAAAGTTGAAGGCAGCGTTATGACCCCACCAGGAAATGTCGGGCCGTCTTAAAGCATCTGCAAACTGCTTGCCCACGAGGTCCATGGTGTATCCTGGTCCAGCCCAAAATAAGTGCCCCTTCCATTTTTCCGCTAGGTGACTTCCATCTTCGCTCATCGGTTCATGTGCATAATGATCGCGGAAACCCTGGAGCTCTTCATCCGAAAAAATGGGGACCGAAGTCAGTATCAGTTTTCGAACCCGATTGGGCTGCCGTAGAGCCAATTCAACGCATGTTTCCGACCCTGTGTGATAGCCCATTATGTCGACTTTAGGGAGATTAAGGGCATCCATAACATCTACCATGGCACTTGAATAATCAGAGATTGAGGGCTGCGTCTGTGGCGGATCGGAATCACCGAAGCCTGGAGTGTCTGGTGCTACTGCCAGACGATCGGTCCCCATGTGTCCGAGGAATTTTTCATAAATACGCCCGGAGTTGGGGCTCATATGAAAGCACATTAATGGTAATTTATCTGGTGTTTTCTCTGTTGGGGAAACATCTTGTGCTGGTGTGGCAACACGAAGGTGTATTTGGCCAAAACGACCATCTACATAGGTACGCCTCACTGGTACGGATATAGTCATTGGTAGACCGTCTGCCGCTGGGCTCTGAAGGTCAAGACTAAACCGCTGCCACCCGCCATCTTGTGGGCAGTCATCATTCCATCATAGTCCCGTGACTGAAGCATTTTAGGCGTTATGATAGGCGCGATAAGAGTGAAAAGGTGAGATAGCATGGGTAATTACTGGGACGTTATTATAATCGGCGCTGGCACAGCAGGCCTGCCGGCAGCCATTTTTTCTGCTGAACGCAGTGACAAAATTCTATTACTTGAATCAGCGCCAGAAATTGGAGGGACACTCCATTTGAGTTCTGGGCAAATGAGTGCGGCAGGAACGCGGCTTCAAAAGGAACAGGGTATCGACGATTCCCCAGCGATGCATATAGAAGACATCATGCGCATTTCCAAGAATACTGCGGACAGGGCTTTGGCGGGCATGGCTGTCGACCATGCAGCAGAGACTTTGGACTGGCTTGAGACCATTAACTTTAAGCCTTTACCTAATCACCCAGTTAAAGGTCAAGCGCATGAGCCTTACAGCGTGAAGCGTTATGTTTGGGGTGAAGATAAGGGTGAATCAATCCTAGCCGTGCTCAGACCTCTATTCGACAACGTCGTAGCAAGCGGCCAGGTTACTCTAAAGCTTAATACGCGCGTGACTAAGATCACTCAGGAGCACGATGGCTCTGTCACCGGCGTCATTGCCAGCACTAATGGTGAGACAGATGAGGTATATAATGCTGGTGTCGTGCTTATCACAGCTGGTGGCTATGTAGCTAATGGTACCATGTACGAAGAGCTCAGTGGCCACCCAGCATATGGTGAGCACTCTTATCCCTACTGTGTTGGTGACGGGCTTACTTTAGGGCTATCCGCAGGTGGTGCCTCACAAGGCCATGAAAACTACCTTACTAGTTTTGGTGTTGTTATGCAGAGCTATGATGTTCCCAGCAAAGTGCGTTGTCGTCAGATTCACTGGCCAGAACGGCGGATGCCTTGGGAGATCTATGTTAATGCTCACGGCAAGCGATTCATGCGTGAGGATGAACCTAGTGTCGATATACGCGAGCATACAATTCAGGACCAGCCAGACCTGCGCCACTGGATATTGTTTGATGCGGTGACACTCAAAGAAGCGCCCCCGTTATTCGCAGATTTCAGCCCAGAGAAAATCAAAGAGGCAGCGAAAAACGGCGAACCCATGTTTTATGTAGCTGACACTATCGAAGAGCTATCGGAGAAGGCTGGGCTGCCAACAGGTGCTTTAGTAGAAACTATTTCAGCATTCAATGCTGGGCAAGCTAAGAATGAAGATGTTTTGGGTCGTCGACACATGCCGCGTGGCGTAACCGCGGCACCTTTTTTTGCTATCCGGTCTCAGGCCTTTTCAGTTTCCAGCACCGTTGGTTTGAAAGTAAATGAGAAATTAGAGGTGGTACGAGAGAATGGCTCAGCAATTCCGGGACTTTACGCTGCCGGTGAATCTCTTGGCCAGGGAGCCATGATGGGCAGTTCCTTCTGCGGCGGCATGCTAGTTACACCCGCACTTACCTTTGGCCGCATGCTCGGGGAGCGGCTACTGCCCCTGGATTAGGATATCTAGCCTGCAGGTGAGCAGCACCTTAACCTCACAGCTGTTTGCGTCTATAGCTCGTAGCAATTGGACCAAAGCCTACAGTATTTTTTGCTTGCTCTTAACATTTAGGTATCTCATCCAGCTCCCCAAAGTATTCATTGCTGCGAGAAGGGCCAACTCTAGGCGTTTCTATTTGTGGCTCTTATCCTGTTGTTACTTTAGCTGTATGAATGTATAGGCTTTAGCGCAACTCGTTAGCGTGATGGGAAGTTCAGTGCCAAAGACATCTGTAGAAAATTCTGATCCTGATTCAGAAACGCCTAAGGCCCCGGCCTCAAAACGCTCTGTCATTCCAGATTCACAGAATAATATTGAGAATGCTGAAGTGGGTGGCCCTAAAGGACCGGAGCCTACCCGTTTTGGAGATTGGGAGCAAAAGGGGCGCTGCTCTGATTTCTAGGGATTTTCATTTGCCCTCACATCATAAACCCTTCCTTAAAGACCTTGCTCTAACCCTGTTGCATAATGAACGAACCTGGCTGTGATAGGCTATTAGGTTAGGTGGTAAAAAATAGACTATGCTCTTAACTGCGTTTATTGACCGCCTGAAAGGGCAGCCTAATGACGACGAGGTAGGTCTAGATCTTAACGATCCAGAAGAGGTTTTTTATGCTGTTGAACCCCTCACTCTTCTGATCTGCCCCATGGCGGGAGACTCCTCTGGCCGTTCTGCCCAACACATTGCTACCCGGCTTTCTGGCCGTCTCGGTATTAATATTGAGGTGCTCGATCGAGCCCTAACATCATCCCGAGCAGATACGTTTTTACCTTCTTCGCTCTCCATGGCTGTCGACCTGGGCAGGGCTTGGTTGGAAAGACATAAAGCCGATCTACTTATCTGGGGAGATACCGCTAATTCAGGCAGCTGGCGACTGCGTTTTCTGAGCAAGTCTGTATCAGTTCAGCCTGGGGCGGCCACTTGGACGGCTATAGATCGGCTGGAAGTCCCCGCCCTATTCCCCGACAACTATAGCGATTTAGTATTTGCGTGTGCATTAGCAATCGCTGATTTGGAAACAGGTGCACAGTATCGTGTGCGTAGGGCACTGCTTGATCCTTTGATGGATTCAGTCAGCAGCCTAACCGAAGACGATCGGAGCGGTACCGTTGCGGAAGGCGCTACGGCCCTGAGCGCATATGCAGCGATCCTTCTGCTGCAGGGCTCATCAAGAGGTGATATAAAAACTCTTGAGAAATCGGTATCATTGAGCCAGGCCACACTCATGGTAGGCCAGGATGCCTTTCCACCACATGAGGAAGCAATAATCGGCGCGCGTATCGCTGATGCGATGTCTGTGATCGGGGATTATAAATTAGGAACGACGTTACCAGCGAAGACCGTTGACTACTATCGCACTGCTGTCAGCATGATCGACCGCATTGAGTTTCCGGACAACTGGGCAGCTCTGAATGTGCGCTTAGGTCTAGCTCTACATGGGCTTGCGCTCGCCGATGATAATATTGACCTGTTACAGCAGGCTGCAAATGCAATGACAGACGCTACGCGAATATGGACACTAACAGCTTACCCCGTGCGCTGGGCACATATTCAAAATTCTTTGGGAGGACTGCTTCTAACTATGGGAAAATTAAAACAAGAACCCGGCCTTTATGACAGAGCTATCAATATCTTCCTTTCAATAGCCAGCGTCTGTCCGCGGACAAAAGCACCTATGGTTTGGGCTGCTACTTTTGCCAATCTCGGTGCTGCACTTAAGGAGAAAGGCGCGTGCTCTGGCAGTAAAGCAGTACTTATCAGAGCTGCGGACGCTTTCAGACAGGCTGGTGAAGTCTTCACAGAGCTTAATATTGAAAGGTACGTCACCATCGTTGATGCCGAGGTGGATTGGATAGAACGCTGGTTAGCTGACCAAGGATCCTGAATTAAATATGGAGCGAAAACCACATTTTGCTCCATAGCCTGGGCCTCAGGCATGGGACAATTGCTACATGGATGAGGTTATGTCTGCCTTCCTCCAAGCAAACGTGGACGAATAGAGGTTCATGCCGATGCGCGGTTGGTGACTAGGTCGTCGACCACACTAGGATCAGCAAGTGTTGATGTGTCCCCCAGAGACCCTACTTCGCCTTCAGCAATCTTTCGCAAAATGCGCCGCATAATTTTACCGGAACGAGTTTTCGGGAGGCCCGGAGCCCATTGCAAGTGATCTGGTTTAGCTATGGGACCAATGTCATTTCGTACCCAGTCAATGAGTTCATCATGGAGTTCAGAAGTAGGCTCTACGCCTTCCATTAGCGTTACATAGGCATATATGCCTTGACCCTTAATATCATGGGAAAATCCGACTACCGCTGCCTCAGCAACACTCTTGTGCTCGACCAAGGAGCTTTCTACTTCGGCCGTTCCCATTCTATGGCCTGAGACATTTAGCACGTCATCAACTCTCCCGGTAATCCAATAGTAACCGTCTTCATCTCGCCTACAACCATCACCGGAAAAGTACAAACCGGGGTACTGTCTGAAATATGTATCAATAAATCTCTTATGGTCTCCATAAACCGTGCGCATCTGGCCTGGCCAGGAGTCTTTAATACAGAGGTAGCCTTCGGCTGGGCCTTCAAGAGTATTGCCTTCTGCATCCATCAGGCAGGGCTGGATACCAAAGAAGGGCCGGGTGGCTGAGCCCGGCTTTAATTTGGTCACACCAGGTAATGGCGAAATGAGAATGCCCCCGGTCTCTGTCTGCCACCAGGTGTCAACTATAGGGCAGTGAGAATTGCCAACTACGCGATGATACCAAAGCCAGGCTTCAGGGTTTATTGGCTCTCCTACCGAACCAAGCAAACGTAGAGTCTTACGCGAAGTTTTTGTCACTAATTCGTCACCTTCCCGCATTAGAGCGCGCAAGGCAGTCGGTGCCGTATAAAAAATGTTCACTCCGTGCTTATCAACCACATCCCAGACCCGGCTTGAGTTGGGGTAGTTAGGGACACCCTCAAACATAAGAGTGATGGCCCCATTGGCTAACGGTCCATAAACTATATATGTGTGTCCGGTAACCCAGCCTACATCTGCCGTACACCAGTAAACTTGCCGAGTATCGTAATTGAACACATATTTATGAGTCATAGCGGCATAGACCATGTAGCCGCCGGTGGTATGAAGCACACCTTTCGGCTTGCCGGTAGAACCAGATGTATAAAGGATAAAAAGTGGATCCTCCGCATTCATCTCCTCCGGTTCACACCAGGTGCTAGCTACTTCGCAGATGTCGTGATACCACACGTCACGTTGGGTTTGCATTGGAACGCCAACATCAGTGCGCGCGACCACTACGACATGGCGCACATTGGGGCATTGTTTGAGAGCTTTATCCACGTTGCCTTTGAGGGGAATCTTTTTCCCGCCGCGCACCCCTTCATCGGCTGTTATTATTACTTCTGCATCACAGTCAACTATACGGTCTGCTAAAGATTGAGGTGCAAATCCACCAAAGACAACTGAATGCACTGCGCCAATCCGAGCACACGCGAGCATAGCGACAGTAGCCTCGACAATCATCGGCATATAGATACATATTCGGTCTCCCTTAGTAACGTTTAAGGCTTTCAGTGCATTGGCAAGGCGGCACACTTGTTCCTGTAGTTGGGCATACGTGATTTTCTTGTGCTGAGTAGGTTCATCGCCTTCCCAGATTATAGCTGTTTCATGACCTATAGTATCGAGATGCCGATCGAGACAGTTGTAACAAGCATTTAGCGTACCATCTTCATACCATTTAATTGCCACGTCATCGGGGCCATAGCTTACTGACTTGACCTTTGTATATGGCCTTATCCAATCAACGATCTGGCCATATTCGCGCCAGAAACTATCTGGATCAGAAATAGACTTCTTATACATCTCTTGGTACTTGGATTCCGTCACTAGCGTTGTTTTAGTCCACGCCTCCGGAACATCAATGACTGTGTGATCGGTCATGGCAAAGCCCCCAAATCCAGACAGTTTAGCCTGGCTTCTTATGGTCTCATCTAAGAGAGATGATTCCCGATGAATTTGACTAAAGACACCCTATTGGCAACATAACTTAAGAATTTCAGTATTTCTCTTTGGTACTAATAATGACGTTACCATCATGGACCTTTATCGGGAATGGCCTCAAGCTTTTGCCGCGGCATGGCCCCAGAGTGCAATAGCCGTCATCGGGACGAAAATGAGCCCCATGCATGGTGCAAAGTAGATAATTTCCTGTGCGATCAAAAAATTTATCGCCAATTAGATTAAGGGGTACTTTGGAATGCGGGCAGGAATTAACGAAAGCATGCACCCTGCCTTTCCAATCTACAATCAGAATAGAATACTGCTCGTCACCGTTATGGATAACAATATCCTTCGCATGCGTAGCCTCCAGATCCTTAACTCTACAGAGAACGCGGCCAGCTAGTTCATCGGGATTTGGCGGCATATCGCAACTCCATGCCCACCTAGTCTATTGGCAAGATGTTACGGCTCGGATGCATTGTAATGGTCTCAAATAGGCCGGCCTTGTAATACGGTTCATCCTTGATCCATTCACTAGCAGCATCAAGGGACGCAAAATTTAGAATATAAAGACTTCCTTTGAAAGTTTTACCGTCTTCGCCAAACAGCGGTCCCACATAAGCACCTCCTGGCAGATTTGCTTTAAGCCATTCCAGGTGGGCTGGTCGTGTTGCCATGCGCAAGTCAAGGTGATCAACTTTATCGAGACAATGTATGACAATGAGCATAGGGCAACGTCCTCAAATAAATGTATTCATGTATAAGTTTGGCCATGGCACGCCATCACTTCTCATCGCGACCATACTGGTCCTCCACCCGGACAATGTCATCTTCACCAACATAGCCACCTGATTGAACTTCAATCATTTCAAGGTCACCCTCACCAGGATTTTCTAGTCGATGAAGGGTGTCAGAAGGGATGAAAGTGGATTCGTTCTCTTTAAGAAAAAATTCCTTCTCGCCGTTAGCAACTTTAGCCACACCCTTGACCACGACCCAATGCTCTGACCTGTGCATATGTTTCTGAAGAGATAACTTTGCAGCGGGCCTCACTCTAATGCGTTTAACCTTAAAGCGGTCGCCTTCGTCGACCGTTTGGAACCAACCCCAGGGACGATAGGTTTTAGCGTGGGCCGTAGCAACCTCATGACCATCAGCCTTTAGGTTAGAGACCACGTCTTTTACTTTCTGATCATGGGC
This sequence comes from Rhodospirillaceae bacterium, assembly GCA_045564915.1. GTDB lineage: Bacteria > Pseudomonadota > Alphaproteobacteria > Rhodospirillales > Rhodospirillaceae > JAQWRV01. The sequence continues at coordinate 280,012 of JBJLGL010000009.1, read as the reverse complement.
TTTGTCCGCCACGAGCACGGCATCATCTGTTACCACCACTACAATACCTTCCAAGCCAACTACTGCTGTTGTTTGGTTGCTTGAACGCACGTATGTGTCTTTGGAATCAATAGAGAGTATCTTGCCAACGAATGTGTTGCCATTTGGGTCTTGCTTACTTTCTGCATGCAAGGCCGACCATGATCCAACATCCGACCAGCCCATATCGACAAGAGTAACTGCAGCTTTGTCTGTTCGCTCCATAACACCATAGTCAATGGACTGGTTTGGCACAGACTCAAAAAGTTCCTTATCAAGCCGGAAGAAAAACAAATCCTTTGACCCGGCTTCCAGGGCCGCCTGACAACGGGGGCCAATCTCAGGCTCAAACTTATTTAGTTCACTTATAAGCAAGGGAGCAGGAAACAAAAATATGCCGGAATTCCAGGCATAGCCGCCTACATCTACAAACTCACGCGCTTTAAGCAAATTAGGCTTTTCCACAAAGCTCGAAATGCCATAGACACGGTCAGTCAGCTGCTCACCTAGCTTGATATAGCCATAAGCTGTGGACGGCTCAGAGGGTGTGACACCAAAAGAGAGCAGTTTGCCCGCCTGGGCCACAGGAATTCCATCCAATACCGCATCCTGGAAAGCCTTCGGGTTACGAACTATATGATCAGAAGGCATAATTAGGAGTAGAGCTTCGGGGTCATCTACAACTGAGAGTGCTGCGACAGCGGCGGCGGGTGCAGTATTACGGCCTTCGGGTTCTATAATGATGGCCTTGGGTTCAACTCCCACGGCACGCAACTGTTCGGCTACGATAAAGCGATGCTCGTCATTGCAGACAAGGATCGGTGGGGCCACAGCGGCTGGAAAATCTGCCTCTAGGCGCATAGCAGCATCTTGAAGTAGGGTGCGTTCGGTGATTATAGCTTGGAGTTGCTTTGGATATTGCTCGCGCGAAAGTGGCCACAAACGGGAACCGGAACCGCCAGAGAGAATTACAGGATAGATTGTTGGACTAGCCGACACAATAATACCTTATTTTACTATCCCTCGTTCTCTCCGTATCACAAGATCAATAGGTGCTTCGAGGGGTTAGCACAAACTTGTTAGGGCAGCCCATTAATAGCTGTTCATCTAAATGTGGCAGATGGTGTAATCTAAGGACTTGTCATAAAGTCTAATTCTTCTTTGATCGGACGATCCAACAATCTGGCTATAGCGTTATCGACTGCAACGCCCCGGTTTAGAATATCGTCGATGGCGCGGCATATGGGCATTTCAACTCCCTTTTCTTTAGCCAAATCGACCACAGCCTCGGCAGTATACACACCTTCCGTTACAGCTCTGCGCTGGCCGAGCACCTCATGCAGAGTGAGGCCTTTTCCCAAGGCTACACCTAAAGAATAGTTGCGTGATTGCATTGAGGTCGCTGTCAGCATTAAGTCACCGAGACCACACAAACCCATTAGGGTTTGCGATTTTCCTCCTAACGCTAGAGCAAGCCGAACCACCTCAGTCAACCCACGCGTAATTAGGGCCGCCCTAGCATTATCGCCCAGGGCCTTGCCTTCGACGAGACCACAAGCAATAGCCAGAACATTCTTGACAGCCCCTCCAATGGAGGCACCTACGAGATCTGTTGATGTATAGGTACGAAAGTTCGTTGTGCCAATTGTTTTAGCGGCTTTCTCGCCAAGATCAGAATCCGCGCTGGCGAGCGTAACAGCTGTGGGTAAGCCTCTCGCCACCTCTTTTGCAAACGTTGGCCCAGACAGCACCATGGGAGGTGCTGACGGCAACGTATCAGAAATAATGTCTGTCATTAGGACGTGCGTGCCGATCTCAATACCTTTAGAGCAGACCACAGCCGGAGTGCCTTCTTTCCAATAGGAGTTGAGTGATTCGCATACCGACCGGAGATGCTGCGCAGGCGCAACTAGGAGAACTAAATCTGCATCCACTGTTTTCTCAAGATCTGTTGTGGCCTTTATGGAAGCATCCAGAGGCACACCCGGCAAGAAGGTTTCATTGATGTGATGGGTGTTAATGCTAGCTGCGACCTCGTCTTCAAGGGCCCACAACATTACCTCTCTGCCTGCCCGGCAAGCCGTAGCAGCAAGAGCTGTGCCCCAAGCCCCCGCACCAATAACGCCTACTCTCTGCATATTTAGTCTCCCACTCCGGCTCTTGGTAATAACCTTAGCATGTAGTTACGAAGTTTATTGTAAGGTATAATCTAATGAAACCTTACTACTGGGACCCACCTTGTGCCCTGTAGGCTTGCAAAACGCTAAGGGGTCGTTCACAACCGGCATCATGGCAATTCTTATTACAGGGGCCGCAGGCTTCATCGGATTCCATACCGCCCAACATCTACTGGCCCGCGGTGAGCACATTATCGGATTGGACAACTTCAATTCCTTTTACGATCCCATCTTAAAAGAAGCACGCTGGGCACAATTGGATAGCTCAGCAGCCTTCGAGGGTCTACGGCTAGATATCGCTGACAGAGAAGGCATGAAAGCGATGTTCAAAACCTTTCAACCCAAGAGCATTATTCATTTGGCAGCACAAGCAGGTGTGCGGCATAGCCTTCAGCAACCTTATGATTACGCTAATTCTAATCTTACTGGTATGCTTAACATGCTTGAAGGGTGCAGATCGGTAAATGTAGAGCACTTGGTTTTTGCAAGCAGTAGTTCTGTTTATGGCGCGAATGGTTTGATGCCGTTTTCAGAACACGCGGGCACTGCTCACCCCCTATCTTTGTACGCAGCAACCAAGTGTGCCAATGAAGCTATGGCGCACGCCTATGCCCACCTCTACCGGTTTCCGACTACAGGACTTAGGTTTTTCACGGTCTATGGTCCTTGGGGGCGGCCAGACATGGCCCTGTTTAAATTCACCAAAGCGATTCTCGCTGGTGAGCCTATTCCCGTATTTAATGGTGGTAACTTGGAACGGGATTTCACTTATATTGATGACGTTATCGAGGGAATTGTTAGAGTCCTAGGACATCCCCCTTCGCTAGATTTGAGTTGGGACCCATCCCAAGCTGACCCAGCGACAAGCGGTGTTGCACCGTTCCGTATCTTCAATATCGGGCGTGGCAAGCCGGTTAAGTTGATGAATCTCATAAGCGTCTTAGAAAGAATTCTTGGCCAGAGAGCAATAATTGACTTCCAGCCAATGCAGTCTGGAGAAGTCAAGCAGACATTTTGTGACATATCGGAATTAAACCGTGTCATAAACTATAGTCCGTCAGTTTCAATAGAAGACGGCGTCTCTGCATTCTTGTCTTGGTATAAGAATTTCTATAAGTCTTCTTGAATGGATATTGAACTCCTTAGACCCCTGTCTCAGATTCTATATCGAGTGGCCAACGGGGCCGTGCCTTAAAGTCAAGTGAGGCAGTCAACCCCAGTCGCAGACGCTCAATACCCGCCCACGCAATCATGACAGCATTATCAGTGCAAAGCTCTTGAGGTGGGGTAACAAATTGAATCCCGCGCTGCTTAGACAAAGATGATAGAGCTTCGCGAAGGGACTTGTTCGCAGCAACACCTCCAGCCGCCACAAAAACCTCTACCCCAAAACCCGCTGACATATCCATGGCATTACTTGCCCGGTCAATTAGACTTTCTACAATCGCCGTTTGCGCCGAAGCAGCAATGTCAGAAGTATCTTGAGTAGCCAGCGGCCCTTGGGGAAGAGCTTGGATACATTGCCTTACAGCTGTTTTGAGCCCAGAAAAGGATAAATCGCACCCTGGCCTTCCCATGAGAGGACGTGGAAAGTCAAACCGGCTTGGATCACCATTATTGCCTGCTGCTTCTACAGCTGGTCCACCGGGGAACCCAAGCCCCAACATCTTAGCAACTTTATCAAAGCACTCGCCAGCAGCATCGTCGAGTGTTGTGCCTAGCCGTACGTAATCATTAACGCCGCGAACAATAAGAAACTGGCAGTGCCCGCCTGATGCCAGCAACAATAAGTATGGAAAGGTAATGTTGTGAGTAAACCGGACGGTTAACGCATGGCCTTCAAGATGATTGATCGCAAGAAAGGGTTTGTTATGAACTGCAGCGAGCGCCTTTGCAGTCATCATCCCAACAAGAATGCCACCAATAAGACCCGGGCCAGCTGTCACCGCTATTCCGTCAAGGTCTGATACTTTACACCGGGCTTCGTTCAAGGCCTTGTTAACCAAAGTATCTAGCCGATCGAGATGGCTGCGCGCTGCTATCTCTGGCACAACCCCGCCGTAGGGTCGGTGGTCATCAATTTGTGATGATAGAGCATGGGCGGCAACAGTGAATTCATCGCCTACAATAGCGACGGCTGTATCATCGCAACTTGTTTCAATTCCAAGTACATGCATGGCTCGATAATTGTCCACTTTTCTTAAGTCAGCCGGCGTAGTGATATTTTTTTGGGTCGGCATAAATTATTATGGCAGCAGCCAACCTCTACAATATGGTGATATCTCTGCCTAGAGTTACGATATATTGGAGGCGGATAGACTAGACACCATGCGTATTTTCATCACAAGCCCTGCAGCAGAAAAACCCGCCCTATCACTAATAGGACTTTGTTGATTGTCTACAGCATTAATGCTGCAAAAATGGGCGCCAACAGCTAAGATCTTCCGCACTATCAACGCCTTCAAGAATGCTGGTCACCAGAAACTGGGAATATGCGCGTGAAGCCAATAAACGAAGATTCTAAAGAACAAGAGAGCCCCGGGCCTGAAACACCAACGCCATGCGAAGCGTCTGCTGACAATAATACCGCCAGACGTCGGAGTAGTTTGCTAGCTTGTGTTATTTTACTTTTGGTTGCCTTTATCTCTATATTTGGGTCGATGCCCTGGTGGTATACTCGTGTACCCGTTCTTGTTCAAAGTTGGATTCCTGAATCTTTAAAGCCACCGACAAGCACCACTTCAATTTCTGTTGTGTCAACCTTAGACAATTTACAGACAAGAGTATCCGCCATAGAGCGCCAACTCACCACACCGCGCATTGGCCCAGCATCTAGTGAACCGTTGCCAACAGATCTTGGTCAGGAAATGCAGGCCGCAATCCAGGATCTGCAGGAGAGATTGGCTACGTTAGAGGCCCGGGCTACTATAAACGTGATTCCTGACGAACAGGACGGCTCCAAAAAGGCACGCTCTCTTGGTGCTTCATTATCTAAACAAAAGCAAGAACTGGAGGCTTTTAGAGAGAGCATAAGGCAGATAGAATCTACGGCAGAAGAATTGGTCAACGAACGAGTGGGGTCAGTCGGGTTTCTTCTAACAGTCTCTCAACTACAGAAAGCCATACAAACAGGACGCCCCTTTAGGCTGGAACTTAAAACTGCGATGGCACTCGAAAAGCTCATTGACTGGTCCACAATTGATATAGATGCTCTTGGCGCCCAATCAGATAAAGGCGTTCCAACACGAGACAAGCTCCAACGGGATTTTACATTACTTGCCCCGGCCATAATTCGAGCTGATCTAATGCCTGATAGCACAGCATCTTGGGCTCACCGATCACTTGACAGTCTTTTATCAATCATCAACATCCGCCGCTTAGACGATGATGGAAGTGCCACAGTAAACTCGGTAGTAGCGCGCATAGAAATTGCACTGCGCAATGGGAACCTTGATAGAGCACTAGAAGCAGCAAGCTCATTGAATGGGTTGGCAGCTAAAACGGTGTATCCGTGGCTCACACACCTGCGCAATCGAGTTCAGGTTGAGGCTATAATGACTCAACTCAACAACTTAGCAATTGCACAAATGGCCACTAAGAGCGCCATTAAGGCTACACCGCAAGCGACAAGAAAATGACTAGGGCTATCTTCTACTTTGTTGTCTTAGCAGCATCTGTTTCTATCTCCGTTTGGTTTGCTGACGCTCCAGGCGTAGTTGAGTTGGAATGGCATGGATGGCGTGTCGATACTTCCGTGGCCGTCCTTCTTATCCTGACCACTGTTATTTTTAGCACAATGGCGTTTCTAGTCTTAGCTTGCCGCACACTCTTAGGCGTGGGGCGGTCCTTTAGCGCTGCCAAAAAATCGTTGCGTTTTTCCCGCGGCCTTGACGCTCTAGCACATGGGTTTGCAGCTGTGCATGGCGGTGATTTTCTCGCTGCCATGACAGCGTCTCGCAAAGCTCGGTCTGAGTTAGGTGACATAAAAGCAACTCGCTTCCTACAGCAACAAGCATCACAAAGTAGCAAGAATAATGGATTGGCTAGCGCCAAAACCGGAGAGCTTCTCGAAGACCCCGCACTGGAATTAGCCATCTTACGAGATTTGGCCGAATGCGCCCTCAAGACGGGCGATAAAAAGATTGCATTGGAATATGCTGGACAGGCTCTAGATTCTAAAAGGTCTCCAATGTGGGCGCGTTCTTTGGCGCTAGACCTAAATATAGCGCTCGGGCGCTGGGACTATGCCGCCAACCTATTCAGTCTTGAGGATTTGCAAGAACTGGTCGGCGCAGCAGCCGCTAGCAAATTAAAAGCTGCTCTCTATGTCTATGCGGCTAAGGGAGCTATCGCCACACATGACAAAAGAAATGCCCTTAAATGGGCCCATAACGCTTTAGCAATTGAGCCATATCGAGCCGATGCCATTGCCGAATTAGGCCGTGCTTTGATCGCGCTAGGAAGAGAAAGAAAGGCTGCAACGGAACTGGAACGAGCTTGGGCAAAAAATCCGCACCCTCTCATTTTGTCAGCTTATCTAGAGATTGACCCAAGCGAATCTAATCTCTGTCGCGCTAGTCGAGTAAAGAATTTGGTAGCTAGCCAGCCCGACCACCCTGAAAGCCGGTTAGCGCTGGCTAATGTCTCGCTGTCGGCAGAATTGTGGGGTCAAGCCCGCAATCGTCTGGAACCATTGCTCAATGAGGGAACTGCGATGCATGTGAGAATCCGCGCAGCTGCTTTAATGGCGCAGGTAGATTTGGTTGAGGAAAATATTAACCCTTCCGCAAAGAAGTCCATTATGAGAGCCTTAGAAGCCCTAAATGTGGAACGCACTCCGATGAGGCCAACTTCAGTTGCAGACCTTTTGTCATAGCCTTACGACGCCATCATCGGTTTAGATAAGGTAGCGTCACTCAAAACAGGATAGCGCTCGCGGGCACGAAACAACTGGTAGTGCCACCATTCATTGCGAAAAAAGTCCCATCCTGCAGAAGTCATAATACCAAGCAGCAGGGCACGGTTACGCTGCGCTACACCGGAGACCTCAAGACTCCCATGATGGGCTAGGGCAGTAAAATCATCGAAACCAGTTCCCATGTCGAGCTCAACGCCGTCCGGGTCAACAAGAGTTAGGTCGATTGCTGCCCCCATAGAGTGCGGTGATCCACGACTGGGGGGGGCCAAAAAGTCTGGATCTGGAGTATGATTCCACAAAACCCACTGCGCCTCAGACGGTCGAAATGCATCAAAGACCTTTAAACGTAAGTCAATAGCTTTGGCTAATATAATTGCTGTATCAAGAAGGGCTGCAGCTTCACTGTTAAGATAACAACCCGGACGCGCATAAACTGGTTTTCCTGTAAAATTACGGTCCGTGGCGTAAACGATATCAAGATCAACGTCAAAAATAGGAGAACTAATTTCAATTAGCATACATATACCATGGGTTAACAGTCTTCTGGGCAATCACACAGTCACAATGGTATTGATAATACCAGCTTATTAACAAAGGGGCGATTCAAGAGAAGGAATTGAGGCATGCGTATCTTGGCCTTCGACACGACACTTTCAGCCTGTTCCGTTGCGCTTTGGTGCGATGGAAATGTAGAAGCCGAAAGCTGCAAGAGCATGACCTATGGTCAGGCAGAAGCTTTGGTGCCAGCGATAGAAATTGTTCTAAGCGGCGCGGATTGTGCATACCATGATATTGATCGTGTCGCCGTTACAATTGGCCCAGGGTCGTTCACTGGCGTGAGGGTAGGACTTGCGGCTGCGAGAGGACTTGGTGTTGCTATGGAACGACCAGTCATTGGTGTTGAAACAACCGCCGTCATGGCTGAGGAAGTTCAGCAAAAAAAACCGCACGAGCCTATTATCGTTGCTCTCGATGCTCGGCGTGCTGAACTTTATATCCACCGCTTTGGGCCCGGTGGTATAGCTTTGGAAGATCCTTTGTGTATGCTGCCCGAAGCCGCTGCAGAACTTCTTCATGATGGATACGGCACGATCATTGGTGATGGAGCGAATAGGCTGTTTCCATTGGTTAAAAAATCCTACCTATGCTCAGGCCCCGCCCATCCCGATCCCAGAGTCCTGGCAGCCTTGGCGGCCGCCCGCTCCGACCCAATTAATCCACCAAGTCCGCTATACGTGCGCCCACCAGATGCCACTCTACCGAAGTCAGGAGGTCGATTACGGCCGTGATTAGACAGGCCTTGGAGTTTGTATCCGTAACCCAATCACATTCGCAAATACTTGAATCACTGCATTCGGATGGGTTTCCCAATCCATGGATGTCCCATATATTTGAGGATATGTTGAACTTAAGGAATGTCTACGGATTTATGGCTATGGTCCCAGATCCTGCGGGTTTCATCATGATTCGCGCCGCTGCTGAAGAAGCAGAAATCTTGACCCTTGCCGTCATCCCCTCCCATCGCAGAAAGGGCTTGGGGCGAGCTTTGGTCAAAAAGGCCTTGAATCATTTGAAAGTGTTTGGGACAACCGTGTGTCATCTGGAGGTGGCATCAGATAATATCGCAGCCCAGCGCCTTTATCGCTCTAGCGGATTCGTGCAAGTCGGGCGGCGTGCCGGATACTACGCACGCCAGGAGGGCGGAATGGATGCGGTCTTGATGTCGCGAAGGGAAAATAGGGTTGGATTTGGCCTCTGAAATGACTTTGGGTGTTAATATCTCGCACCTTAGGTCTGGTCGAGTTAGGCTTGCTATTAGAATTGAGGAAAGGCTTGGCTAGACTTAGAGTGAAAGACATCGAGGACATGAGCAGTACCACCTCCAACCTTGAAGAGCGATGCATCAAGCAGGGCATGAAGATGACCGACCAGCGTCGGGTAATTGCTCGCGTCTTATCGGATGCTACTGATCATCCTGATGTTGAAGAAGTTTACCGCCGCGCAACCACTGCGGACCCACACATAAGTATAGCCACCGTCTACAGGACAATGCGCCTATTCGAGGACGCTGGCATCGTGGAGCGTCACGACTTCCGAGATGGGCGGTCACGCTATGAAGAAGCAACGACTACACATCATGATCACCTTATTGACATTAAGTCTGGCGCGGTTGTTGAGTTCCAAAGTGAAGAAATTGAGCGCCTACAGAAAGAAATAGCCCGGGCGCATGGTTATATATTAGTTGATCACCGTCTAGAGCTTTACGCAGTGCCCATTAAGTCAAAAGACCAGCCCTAGGCCATAGTGAAAGCACGGACGGCACCTATTAAGAAATGGGCGCTTGTCTACTCCTATAGTGCCAATTACGGAAGTGAGACGTGTCTGTTCTCGTTTTAGAAACGCTTTATGAAAGTAGCATATGAAACCATGCCGACCGGGCTTTTCGGCTATATACTTGGGATTGTACGCGTCCTGTTCTTTTTTCTTTGGACGATCGGTTTAGGTGTCATCTTCGGCTTAGTAAGGCTGACTAGCCTTACAACATCGCACATCCGTGTTCTATATTTCCGCGGATTGTGCCAGGTGTGTGGGATCCGAGTGATAGTGCACGGAGAGGTGTCACGCGCAAGGCCTCTATTAATCGTGAGTAACCACATCTCATATCTTGACATCCTCGTTTTCGGATCTGTGACAGAACTTGAGTTTGTTTCAAAGGAAGAGGTGGCTAGGTGGCCCGTAATCGGCCTGGTAGCAAAGCTAGGGAATGTTGTCTTCGTTGAGCGCCGAAGGTCAAAAACAGCATATGCGCGGGATAGCATGGCTGCTCGGATTGCAGCAAAAAAACGCCTGATATTTTTCCCAGAGGCAACAACTAGTGACGGTAGCCATCTGCTTCCATTTAAGAGTGCTTTGTTTGCCGCTGCGGACACACCAGATGGTGGCCCAATAGCAACGGTGCAGCCAGTAGCAATTGCTTATACACATCTCAATGGTTTGCCAATAACTACTCAATGGCGACATTTTTTTGCCTGGTACGGAGACATGAGCATAGCATCTCATGCCTGGCGTTTCCTGCAGTTAGGTCATACAACCGTAAATATTGTGGTTCAGCAGCCCGTTCAAATGGCAAGATTAGGGTCTAGAAAGATTAACCGAAAGGCCCTCGCTCGCGAGGCTGAGCTATCCGTAAACGCCGGGTTTAACCGTCTTATTTCTGGGCGTATTGCGCTTTGACACTTTGCCTTCTATCTCTCAATTATGTATAGAGCAAGTAGACGTGCCAATGCTCGGGAAGAATTCGGGAGGCTTATGAGCCGGCCCAATAGCAACAAGAAACTGTTTATCAAGACATACGGTTGTCAAATGAATGTCTATGACTCTGCCAGAATGGCAGATGTCTTGGCACCTCTTGGCTATGAGCAGAGCGCTAAAGTTGAAGAGTCAGACCTGGTGGTGCTCAACACCTGCCATATTCGCGAGAAAGCGGCAGAAAAAGTTTATTCGGAATTGGGGCGCCTCAAACGTCTTAAGGACGAACGAGCCGGTTCCAATGCACCCATGCTAATCGCAGTAGCCGGTTGTGTCAGCCAAGCCGAAGGTCCTGCTCTGGTCAGTAGGGCACCTTTTGTCGATATTGTCATTGGGCCACAGACAACCCATCGGTTGCCAGAGCTGATTGCCAAAGCCCATCGTCAGGTAGGGGCTGTTTTGGACACGGATTTCCCGGCAGACACTAAATTCGACCATTTACCCCCACCGCGGACAGACGGCCCGACAGCTTTCTTGTCAATACAGGAGGGCTGCGACAAGTTTTGTACCTTTTGTGTGGTTCCCTATACGAGGGGTGCAGAATATTCCCGGCCGGCGGGGGATATTATCAGTGAAGCAAAAGTGCTCGTGGGTAATGGCGTAAGGGAGATAACTCTGCTCGGCCAAAATGTAAACGCCTATCGAGGCGATGCGATAACAGGACCATCACAATGGGGTCTAGCCCGATTGATTAGGGTGTTGGCTAACATTAATGGGTTAGATCGCATTAGGTATACAACTTCTCACCCTCGCGACATGGATGACGACCTTATTGATGCACATGCTACTGTGCCAGCGTTGATGCCGCATCTACATTTGCCTGCGCAGTCAGGCTCGGACCGCATTCTCGAGGCTATGAACAGAAGACATACTAACGATACATATAGAAGCATCATTGATCGCTTGCGCGATGGTCGTCCGGATCTTGCTTTATCATCTGATTTTATTGTGGGTTTTCCTGGAGAAACAGACAAAGATTTCGATGCTACTATGCAACTCATTGATTCAGTTGAATTTGCGCAGGCCTTTTCATTTAAGTACAGCGCTCGGCCCGGAACGCCAGCAGCAAATCATTCCAACCAAGTTCCTGAAAAGATCAAAGCAGCGCGTCTATCAGCGCTGCAATCTCTGTTAATACAGCAGCAGCAAGAATTTAATGCAAAATGTCTTGGCAAAACCATGTCTATTCTTCTAACCACTCCAGGCCGGCATATGGGTCAGATGGTTGGACGTAGCCCTTATTTGCAGCCGGTCTATGTCGATGGCACCGATGACCTAACTGGGATAATTGTAAGGGCAGAAATCACAGGTTTAGGCACAAACAGTCTTGCAGCAAAGATAGTTGATCGGTCCGATCGCAGAGAAGATTCTGGTTCATCGCTTTCAGCAGCAGCCCAACATTGAGTAAATATAGTACCAGGTTAACCTGTGAATTTGACGATAATGGTCTTATTCAACAGCTCTATGGTCCCAATAATGCTAACTTAGATCGAATTGAGGAACGGCTAAGTGTTACTTTTCACACCCGCGGCAATACGATTACGATAGCCGGCCACGGTGATCCGGTTGAAACAGCGCTGATAGCGCTAAAGAGCCTTTACTGTAGATTAGAAAAAGGACAAAAGATCGACGATGGTGACGTTATTGGCGAGATAAAGCTTGCAGAGGATAAAGATGGGTCCGGTATTAACCGTGAAGACCTTTCTATCCGCACGCGCAAAAGGCACGTGCGCCCACGTTCTCCCAAGCAGGCTACCTATATGGAGGTGCTCGACAAGAAGGCGATGGTATTCTCGTTGGGCCCAGCCGGAACAGGAAAAACCTACATAGCTGTTGCTAAAGCAGTTGAGATGAAAATCACCGGCCAGGTTGAACGTATTATTTTATCTCGCCCAGCAGTTGAAGCAGGGGAGCGTCTAGGTTTTCTTCCGGGTGACATGCGCGATAAGATTGATCCTTATCTGCGGCCGTTATACGACGCCCTATACGAAATGATGCCCGGCGATCTGGTAATCAAGCTCCTTGCCGCAGGTGAGATTGAAGTTGCTCCCCTAGCATTCATGCGCGGGCGGACTCTATCGAATGCATTTGTCATTTTGGATGAAGCGCAGAATACGACGCCTGTTCAAATGAAAATGTTCCTGACCCGTATGGGTGAAAATAGCCACATGGTTGTCACAGGCGACCTTAGTCAGATTGATTTACCACTAGGCATTAAGTCAGGCCTTCAAGATTCTATCGATACTCTCCAAGAGATCGACCAAATTGGGCACGTTAATTTTACCCATCGCGACGTCGTACGACACGGTCTGGTGACTCGGATCGTGGCGGCCTATGACGCAAGAGACGCCGAATTAAGTGGGGCATCTAAAGGTGGGCGGAACAAAGTAAAAAAACCACGTGATGACTGAGGTAAATTTACACACGTACGTTAAGATGGATGATGAAAACTGGAACACTATTAGTCAAAATTTGACGGAGATGTGCCAGGTGGCTGTGCGAGCCGCATGGGCCATGGGTTATCAGGCTCTGCCATATGACCATCAGCTGCGTCAAATCGAGAAAAGAACCGTTGAAATTAGTGTTCTCTTGACTTCGAGCACTGTGCTGAAAAGGCTAAATCGTGACTATAGAAACAAAAATACGCCGACAAACGTGCTATCGTTCCCCGGCGACTATGCTGCCCCTGCAACCAACTCAGAAGTTCTTCTGGGCGACGTTATCCTAGGCCGCGAAAAAGTCATCCAGGAAGCAGAGGATATGGACAAGGATATTTCTGATCACGCAACCCATCTAGTGGTCCATGGTGTTCTGCACCTTTTAGGGTATGATCACGAGAACGATAATGAAGCTATAATAATGGAAAGTTTAGAAGTGAATGCCATGGCCAGTCTTGGCCTTTCCAACCCTTATGAGACTAACCGCTGAAGCAACATGACCGAAACAGCACGCCCTGATATAGACCGAAACCAGGAGGGTAAACCTCAGAGTCTTCTGCAACTTTTTTCATCTTGGATATCGCCCTCATCAAGTGACGGAAACTCTGTCCGGGAAGCTATTGAAGAACTCATAGAGGAAAAACCAGAAATTGGCGATTCTATTGATGAACATGAACGCATTCTTCTTGCTAACGTTCTAAAACAAAGAAATGCAACCGTAGAACAAATTATGGTGCCGCGCGCAGACATTGTATCCGTAGAGGTGTCTACGCCAATTGCAGATGTTGTTAAACTGCTAGTGTCTGACGGACATTCCAGAGTGCCGGTTTACCGGGATAGCCTCGATGAAGTGATCGGCATGGTACATATTAAAGACTTAGCATCAGCCATACTTGAGCAGTCAGAGACCGACTCAGAGTTTAGCCTTAGCAAGGTAATGCGGCGGGTGATCTTTCTCGCACCAAGCGCACGCGTCTTAGACTTGTTGCTCGATATGAGGATCAAACGAACACACATGGCTATGGTAGTAGATGAATATGGCGGGATAGATGGTCTAGTCACAATTGAAGATCTAGTTGAACAGATTGTTGGCGAAATAGCCGATGAGCATGACGAAGATGAAAACCCAGAGCTAACTGATCAGTCGGACGGAACTGTTACTGCAGATGCACGTGTAACTTTGACTGATTTTGTTGAACGCTACGGACCAATTTTGACCGATGAAGAATTTGGGGAGCTGGACACGCTTGGTGGCGTAGTATTCAAGTTGGCTGGACGCGTTCCCAGTCGCGGGGAACTAGTAAGCCATCCATCAGGAACTGAATTCGAGGTTGTAGAGGCCGACCCGCGGCGGATTCGGAGATTGCGAATTCGTAATCTCCCAAAAACTAACTCTGACCTTTGATTAGGGCAAGATGCCCCCATCGCGAAAAGGGCAGGTTCTTATGACAAACTTGCCAGCTGTGCTTGACCGTATAAAGAGCACATCAATCACAGTAAGAGGTCTAATACTCTTTGCGTTTGGTGGGTGCACTACTTTGGCGATGCCTCCGACAGCATGGTGGCTGATCCTTTGGTTAAGCTTGCCGGCATTTATTATTTTGCTCAGGACCGCAAGAAACTGGAAACAAGCCATTGTCTTCGGTTGGCTATTTGGTTTTGGTTTTTTTTCGTTCGGATACGCTTGGATGGTTAACGCTTTTTTTGTTGACCGCCAAACTTACGCCGCGCTTGCTCTTCCCGCAATTGGCGGGTTAGCGGCGGGTTTTGCCCTTTACATAGGGCTTTGTGCTCTGGCTCTCCAAGTAATCAGCCCCGCTGGACAAAATAAGACGCCAAGGACTCAAGCTTGGGATATGATTTGTTCTATTGTTGTTTTCTCATCAATTTGGGCCATCATTGAGTGGTTTAGGGGCTGGTTTTTGACTGGATTGCCGTGGAACACCATTGGCAGCACATGGTCAAACGTGACACCTGTTTTGCAAACCGCAAGCCTATTTGGCGTTTTTGGCTTAAGCCTGATAACCGTTCTTGCCGCTGCAAGTCCAGCGTTACTTGCTCGTAGCAGCGATCGCGGTCTCGCTTTTAAAGCTGTAGTAATTTTTCATTTGCCTTTGCTCGCGGCTACAATTTGGGGCGCGTTCCGCCTTGAAGTGGGTGCTGATGAGTTCGTTGAGAATATAATGTTTAGGTTGGTTCAGCCTAACATAGCTCAGGAGGACAAATGGCGGCCTACCCTGCGCGAGCAACACCTTACAGACCAAGTTGCGTTAAGCATAGAAGGTGCTCAAGCTGTTACCCATGTTTTGTGGGCAGAAACATCAGCGCCGTTTGCCTTAAATAGGCATCCCCAGATTGTAAGCTTCTTAGCGAGAGGCGTGCCGCGGAAAGGTTATCTGCTCACTGGAGCGCCCCGTTTTGAGGGCAGAGGTTACAGTCAGCGCGCTTTTAATAGTTTGTACGCAATTTCAGAGGAGGGCATTATTCAGGCAACTTATGACAAATCCCGCCTAGTGCCCTTCGGCGAATATATGCCCCTTCAAAACCTTATCCCCATTCCCAACCTTACACGTGGAACAGGATGGACCGAAGGGACAGGAGTACAAACCATTAATCTTCCTGGGCTACCATCTTTTAGTCCCTTGATTTGTTATGAGGTAATATTTCCAGGAGCTGTCACACGGCCAGACGAGCGTCCAAAATGGCTGTTCAACTTAACCAATGATGCCTGGTTTGGTTTGTCCAATGGTCCATACCAGCATCTCTCTTCTGCGCAGTTACGAGCAGTTGAAGAGGGCCTTCCATTGGTAAGAGTTGCAAATACCGGCGTTAGTGCCGTATTCGACCCATATGGCCGAGTCATTGCACGGCTCCCTCTTGGACAATCAGGCTACATTGATAGCAGGCTGCCACAACCGTTAGAGCCAACAATGTTTTCGCGTCTTGGCCACGGCCCTTTTCTTTTGCTCTCCCTACTATTGGCAGGAGCGGCCTTTTTCATCTCAAGAAAAACGTTAGATTAGTAATGAGATCGTTTTGTTGTTCATTTTATTATCTAATTAAGCCAGCGACACCTAAATTGTTATGCAAAAAAGTCTATAGCTTTGCTGATTGTATATGGGAAAACTACAACGTTTAGTTGATAAAACTTGCCCGACATGGTAGATTACGCTTGGTAAACGACCCAAAAGGCTAGGATAGGAAATTAGTGGATTTCCGCGAAAAACAGGGGGGCGAAGTTATAATTTCTCGCTCCAGCCGTGGCCGTATGCCTTCTGGCAAACCCAATCCTGTAGACGTGCATGTTGGTGGACGCGTGCGCCTGCGACGTACTTTACTTGGTCTCAGTCAGGAGAAGCTGGGTGAGGCCATTAGCCTGACCTTCCAGCAGGTTCAGAAGTATGAGCGTGGTTCAAACCGCATTGGTGCAAGTCGACTCTGGGACTTAAGCCGTGTACTGGACTGCCCCGTTTCTTATTTCTTTGAGGAAATGGAAGAGGCGGTTAAAGCAGCAAGCCCGCGAAATCTAAGCGAACACACATACGAGCCCAGACAAAAGGAGTCAGAGCCAATGACCAAACGCGAAACACTCGAATTAGTCAGGGCATACTACAAAATTGCCGACCCCCAGGTGCGGCGTCGTATCTACGAATTGGCAAAGTCTTTAGGCGCCGCAGAAGGTGCGATCTTCGACGAAGACTAAACCCATTTAGCTTTTTTTGATCACGCCCTGTCCTTTGCGGCGGGGTTTTGTTTTGACGTCTAAGGAATTGGAACCGCGGGCCTCAGTGTGAGCCAGATAATACGCATAGCAAGCCGCGGAACGGTCAACTTTCCTGGGACCTTTGCAAACTGAGGAACGTTCAGGTAACTCCGACAGCTGAAATCTTAGTCATTCATCTAGCAATAGGGAAATTCATTCGTGTCATTATCTGACTATATTTTTACAAGTGAATCTGTGTCCGAGGGCCATCCGGATAAGGTAAGTGACCGTGTCTCCGACGAAGTTGTTGATCTATTCTTGGCAACAGACCCCGAAGCAAGGGTTGCGGTTGAAACCCTATGCACTACCAATCGTGTGGTGCTTGCCGGTGAAGTGCGCGGACCAGCCTCTGTAACGGATAAAAAAATTATTGAAGCTGCGCGCGGCGCTGTAAAAGACATCGGATATGAACAAGACGGCTTTCATTGGAAGAATATGGATGTTGAGTGTCACGTTCACAGCCAGTCTGCTGATATCGCTATGGGGGTCGACTCCCTGGGCAATAAAGACGAGGGTGCTGGCGATCAAGGGATTATGTTTGGCTATGCCGTTACCGAAACACCAGAGTTAATGCCTGCACCCATTCATTATTCTCATCAGATCCTTAAGTCATTAGCGGATGCCAGACATTCGGGTGATGCTTCATTCATAGGTCCCGATTCTAAGAGCCAGATCAGTCTCCAATACCGTGACCGTAAACCAGTGAGCGCGACATCCGTTGTTGTCTCAACCCAACATTCTGATGACGTTGATCAAGACAGCATACGTGCAGCGGTGCGAACCCATGTTGAGAAAGTTTTGCCGGAAGGTTGGATGTGCGCTGATGATGCATTTTACGTTAATCCAACCGGTCGATTTGTTATTGGTGGTCCGGACGGAGACTGTGGATTGACCGGCCGTAAGATTATAGTCGACACATACGGTGGAGCAGCACCCCACGGGGGTGGCGCTTTTTCTGGAAAAGATCCCACGAAAGTTGACCGTTCTGCTGCTTATGCTGCGCGTTACCTGGCTAAGAATGTCGTTGCAGCTGGTCTCGCGGAGCGGTGCCTTATTCAGCTGTCTTATGCAATTGGTGTGTCTAGACCGCTCTCTGTCTACGTTGACACACAAAGCACGGGCAAAGTTGAAGAGGCCAAGCTTTCTGCAGTGTTACAAGATCTTATGGATCTCAGCCCCAGAGGCATCAGACAGCATCTTAAACTAAACCAGCCTATCTATGCCCGCACTGCCTCATATGGCCACTTCGGTCGTCAGCCAGATGAGACGGGTGGATTTTCATGGGAGCTTTTAGACCTCGTACCGGACCTCAAATCAGTTTTCGGTGTCTGATAAAACATCACGTCCTGATCCGTCTTTGCGCCTTTATGGCCGCCGTAAAGGTAAGCGTCTGCGCTCTGGTCGAAAAGCTTTGATCGACAACGCCCTTTCATCGCTTCAGATTGATCTCGACAGCTGCGTTGAGCCGATAACTTGTGAGAATCTGTTTCAACACGGGGTTGACGCACTTTGGCTAGAGATTGGCTTCGGGAGTGGCGAACACATAGCAGCGCAAGCGCTGGCCCATCCAAACATAGGGTTCATTGGTGCTGAAGTTTTTGAAAATGGTATCGCCTCGCTTCTACAGCACTGTGAGCAAAAAAACCTCTCCAACATACGTATATTTAATGATGATGTGCGAGCCCTAATCCCCGCCCTAGAAAGAGGTGTCCTGGAACGTGTTTTTCTTCTTTATCCCGACCCCTGGCCAAAGACTAGGCACGCTAAGAGGCGCTTTATCTGCACCGAATCTTTATCCAAACTCGCCCGTGTTATGTCTCCTGGCGCAGAATTACGCATTGCTACAGACCATCCCATCTATGCCCGCTGGTGTCTCCTTCACGGCCCCATTCATCCCTATTTTGATTGGAAAGTAAGCAGCCCAGATGATTGGCGTCAAAGGCCTTCCGACAGCATTGCTACACGATATGAGAAAAAGGCACTGCGTGAGGGGCGTATCCCCTTCTACCTAACCCTGACCAGGTCTGCATCCAGAAAAGGTAAAAACCTTGCTTAGCAGCGCGAATCCCATTATACGGGCGTCCTAACTTCACACGTCTGATGACTTGAGGAGTGGGCCATTGGCCCACTTTTTTTGTTTTAGGGTACAGGGTGCAGGAGGCGTGCTGCTTACAAGGTGTTTGATCGCGATGGAACGATTGACCTGGCTTGAAGATAAAATTTCTCCTGTCTTGGCGCCTATGGGCTTCGATGTAGTGCGAGTTGCCATCACTGGAGAGGGGGGTCGCCGTAGTCTGCAGGTAATGGCCGACCGGCTTGATGGTGGGCAGATAAATATTGATGACTGCACTTCCATCAGTCTAGTGCTATCTGAACTATTCGATTCTGAAGACCCAATAGATGGCCAATATAATCTTGAAGTCAGCTCGGCTGGCATTGATCGACCACTAACACGCCGCAAAGATTTCTCCACGTTTGTAGGCTATGAAGTAAGGATTCAGACCAGACGGCCCGTGGAGGGTAGAAAGAAATTTCAAGGTGTTCTTGAGGGTTTGTCACCTGACGGCAGAGTAAAAGTTACCATGAATGGTGCGCAGATTTCAGTGCCTTTGCCCGAGGTAAGCCGGGCGCAACTTGTTTTGACCGATGACCTCATTGCAACCGCAAATAACAACTAACGTTAAACGCACATCAAACTAAAGTGAGCTAAAAATCATGTCCCAAAGCATTGCCATGCCTCGCCCCGAACTCATCCAGGTGGCGGATACGGTTGCCCGAGACAAATCCATAGAACGTGAAGAGGTTTTTATCATTATGGAGCAGGCCATACAAAAAGCAGGTCGCTCGAAATATGGGCATGAAAAAGATATACGTGCTGCGATAGACAGGAGGACTGGAGAGATCCGGCTTGCAAGGTATTTGGAGGTTGTAGAGAACGAAGAAGCTATCGAAGATGAGAACATTCAACTGACGCTAGACCAGGCACAAAGTAAGAAAGAAGACGCTAAGGTTGGTGATTTTCTAGTTGATGCTCTTCCACCAATTGATTTTGGGCGTATTTCCTCGCAAATGGCCAAACAGGTTATTGTTCAGCGTGTCAGAGAAGCCGAGCGCGCTCGACAGTATGAGGAATATAAGGACCGCATTGGAGAAATTGTTAACGGGTTAGTTAAACGCGTGGAGTTTGGTAATGTTGTTGTCGACTTGGGACGTGCAGAGGGTTTGCTGCGTCGCGACGACTTGATCCCCAGAGAACATTTTAAGAATGGAGATAGAGTTCGTGCATACATTGTTGACGTCCGTGAAGAAGCCCGCGGACCACAGATTTTTCTATCTCGCACCTGCCCAGAGTTCATGGCCATGCTGTTTGCACAAGAAGTCCCTGAAATCTATGACGGCATCATAGAAATTAAGTCCGTGGCCAGAGACCCTGGCAGCCGTGCCAAGATTGCAGTTATTTCAAAGGATAATTCCATCGACCCTGTAGGCGCATGCGTAGGAATGCGCGGTAGCCGTGTTCAGGCCGTTGTTGCAGAGCTACAGGGTGAGAAGATAGACATAATTCAATGGAATGAGGATCCTGCGACCTTCGTCGTAAATGGTCTTGCGCCCGCAGAAGTGTCCAAAGTGGTGTTAGATGAGGATTCGGGACGCATAGAAGTCGTTGTCCCAGATGATCAGTTATCCTTAGCCATTGGCCGCCGTGGTCAAAATGTACGCCTTGCCTCACATCTAACCGGCTGGACCATCGATATTCTGACCGAAGACGAAGAAAGTGCACGACGCCAGGAAGAATTCCACAGCCGCTCAAAGGCGTTCATTGATGCGCTGGACGTTGACGACGTAATCGCCCATCTTCTTGTGACTGAAGGCTTCACATCCGTAGAAGAGGTCGCGTTTGTTCCAGACGACGAACTAGAAACTATCGAAGGTTTCGATGAAGATATTGCCAACGAGCTTAAGGCACGAGCACAGGCCTATATAGAAGAACAGAATAAGAAGCTAATGGCTAAACTCAGTGACCTGGGAGTAGGCGAGGACCTCCTT
Organism: Rhodospirillaceae bacterium; assembly: GCA_045564915.1. GTDB lineage: Bacteria > Pseudomonadota > Alphaproteobacteria > Rhodospirillales > Rhodospirillaceae > JAQWRV01. The sequence continues at coordinate 259,342 of JBJLGL010000009.1, read as the reverse complement.
AATGCAGATATTGAAGGGCTGGAAATAGAAATTATCGTCAAACTAGGCGAGAACAGTATTAAGACGCGTGACGATCTGGCCGATCTAGCGTCAGATGAGCTGATCGACATCTTAGGGGTAGGTGTTTTGAGTATGGAGCAGGCAGACGCGATGATTATGGCGGCGCGGGCTCATTGGTTTGATAACGAAGAATCAGAAACCGATGATGATATTCCTGACAACCCATTAGAAGAGGAAACAGTGTCTACGTGATCTATTCTGCGTCTCAACCAACAACACAAGGAACACTAATGTCAGCCGAAAGCGCGACACAAAAGTCTGGCGGGCCTGGCCCGGGCTATAATCGTGATCGGCATTTCGGCCGCAATCCGCTACGCTCCTGTCTTGTGAGCGGAGAATGTCGCTCCAAGGCAGAGCTGTTACGATTCGTGGTTGACCCACAAAATTGCCTCGTATTTGACGTTTCAGAACGCCTCCCGGGACGGGGTTTGTGGTTGAAGGCTGAGCAAGATATGATAGAAGCCGCCGTGTCTAAGGGTTTGTTTTCCAGGGCAGCTCGGCAGTCTGTTGAGGTGCCAGAGAGTCTTGGAAGCTTAGTTGCGGCAGGACTCAAACGTCGCTGCCTTGATCATCTTGGCCTGGCCAGAAGGGCCGGGCTTGTGACAATGGGCTTTGAGAAGGTGCGAGCGCACATCAAAACGGGTCAGGCTAGTTTCTTGTTGGAGGCCTCTGACGGGTCAGCCGCTGGCCAGAGAAGAATGAGGGAAATAGGTCCCGATGTTACGGTAATTGATGATTTTACTGGGTTTGATTTAGGCCAGGCGCTTGGCCGGGAACATGTAGTCCATGTAGCTCTGAGCGCCCACAAATTAACAGATGCACTACGTAGAGACGTAATAAGATTGCGTGGTGTTAATTCTGCTGACAGGCAGAATAATAAAAGTTAACCGGAAGAACTTTCTTTCGCGATTAGATTGGTACGGATCTGTATGTCGAATGAAGCGAAGAAGCCGCTGACTCTAGGACGCGGCAAGTTAGAACTAAAGAAGACTGTCGAGACCGGCCAGGTCCGGCAAAGTTTTTCGCATGGACGAAGCAAAGTTGTTCAAGTTGAAAGAAAAAGAAAACGGCAGTTCGAGATTGGCGCTGACGGTAAGGTTCAAGAGATTCGCACAAAAAATCCTATCGCGGCCAAGAAGCTGAGCGCCGAAGAGGCTGCTGATACGGTTCAACGCAAACTAAGCGAAGAAGAGAAGGCCCATAGACTTAAAGTCCTTCAAGAAGCCAAACGTGTCGAAGAAATAGAACGGCAGGAAGAGGAAGAACGACGCGAGAACGAGGAATTGCTTCAGAAGCAGCTTTCCGTGGAAGCTGGCACCAATGAAGAAGCGATAAAGTCTCAACCATCTGAACCTAGCAAAGCCACGGCTACAGAAGAGGCCGTTGAGCAAGATGCCCCGATCATACCAGTTATACCTGATGAGGAACGTCCAGCAGAAAGGGTGCCTGCCAAGGCCAAGTTAGTTGCAGATGAAGACTCTGAGGACACCAAGGCAGCTAAGAAATTAAAACCTGGGAATAAACAGCTAGCTGCTAAAAAGGGAGATAAAAGACGCCGCTCGGGCAAGTTAACTATTAGCGCAGCCTTGGAGGGTGATGATCACGTTGATCGCGGACGCAGTGTTGCTGCCTTGAAGCGCGCTCAGGAGAAAGAACGCCGCAAGCAAATGCAGGTAGTGAAGGGCTCGCAGGCTACAGAGAAAATTGTGCGCGACGTCATAGTTCCAGAGAACATTACGGTTCAAGAATTATCGAATCGTATGGCCGAGCAGTCTGGTAATGTCATTAAGGTTTTGATGAAACTTGGTGTTATGGCGACAATCAATGAAGTCATTGATGCTGATACTGCAGAGTTGGTTGCGCAGGAATTTGGACACAAGATTACTCGTGTCGCTGAGGATGACGTGCTCGAGGGTTTAAACACTGGACCAGACGACGATAACGCGACCGAGAACCGGCCCCCCGTTGTCACAGTCATGGGCCATGTTGATCATGGAAAAACCTCATTGCTTGATGCTCTACGTGCAAGTGATATTGTTGGCGGAGAAGCGGGTGGAATTACCCAACACATTGGCGCATATCAAGTGCGCCTTGATGCCGACCGAAAAATTACTTTTTTAGACACACCGGGCCATGAGGCGTTTACGGCCATGCGCTCACGCGGAGCAAGGGCAACCGACATTGTTGTCCTGGTCGTTGCGGCAGATGACGGCATCATGCCACAAACCATAGAAGCTATTAAACATGCGAAGACTGCTGAAGTTCCAATAATTGTCGCAATTAACAAGATGGATAAGCCAGAAGCAAATGCTGACCGCGTCCGTCAAGAGTTGCTTAGTCATGAAGTTGTTGTTGAAGAGATGGGTGGTGAGACCCTCACCGTCGAAGTGTCAGCAATACAGAAAACAAACCTTAATAAGCTACTGGAAGCGATTCAGTTACAAGCGGAGCTGCTTGATATTAAGGCCAACCCAGACCGCTCTGCCGAAGGTGTAGTGGTAGAAGCCAAGATAGAAAAGGGCAAGGGTTCTGTTGCCACAGTTCTCGTTCAACGCGGCACCCTACAGGTTGGCGACATTTTTGTGTCCGGTAGCGAATGGGGCAGAGTACGTGCACTAGTTAATGACCAAAATATCCAGATCAAATCTGCGCTGCCGTCCGCGCCTGTAGAGGTTCTTGGGTTTAATGGCACTCCACATGCCGGTGATGATTTTATTGTTGTAGAAAGCGAGGCTAGGGCACGCGAAGTTTCCGACTTTCGCGGTCGTAAAGCCCGAGATATTGCAGCGGCTAGCGGTGTTTCAACTATGGAACAAATGTTTGCTAAGATTCAAGCCGGCGAAAACGAAGACATGCCTGTAGTGATAAAGGCAGATGTTCAAGGCTCTGTCGAAGCGTTAATAGGGACTCTAGAGAAAATAGGCACAGAACGCGCACAAGTTAAAGTTATTCATGGTGCGGTGGGGCCGGTCAACGAATCAGATATTACGCTGGCTGTGGCTTCTAAGGCTGTCATCATCGGATTTAATGTCAGAGCTAATTCGCAAGCTAGGGAACTAGCAAAACGTGATCACGTCGATGTCCGCTATTATTCGATTATTTACGATGTTGCCGATGATATTAAGGCCGTGCTTTCGGGTCGCCTTGCACCACGATACCGGGAGAATTTCCTGGGTTACGCCGATGTCAAAGAAGTGTTTGCGGTATCTAAAGTTGGCAAGGTTGCCGGGTGTATTGTCACTGAGGGCCAGATTAAGCGTGGATGTAAAGTGCGTTTATTGCGAGATAATATTGTTATCCATGAGGGTGATTTATCTCAGCTCAAACGGTTTAAAGATGACGTAAAAGAAGTGCGCCATGGTACGGAGTGTGGCGCAGCTTTCGCAAATTATCAGGATATTCAAGTGGATGACCGCATCGAATGCTTTGAACTAGAACAGATTGAAGCCGAGCTTTAGCTTGAAATGCTGGTTGAAAAAATAGTGCCCGCTATCTAACACTAGAAGGTAGGACGATCCAATGGCACGAGGACGATCCAGGCCGCCAACCCAGCGGCAATTACGCGTGGGCGAGATATTGCGCCATGCGCTGGCAGAGATTTTAGAGCGGGAAACTTTTCAGGATAAAGATCTGCAAAATGTAATATTGACCATTACAGAAGTCGCAGTCAGCTCAAATCTAAAACACGCTATAGTCTATGTAGCCCCTCTGGGCGGGGGCTGTATGCCCAAAATATTAGATGGATTAGAGCGTGTGAAGTCGTTCCTGCGCCGAGAACTATCAAATCGTGTCCAACTTCGGTATTTGCCCTCCATTAGTTTCTTGGCTGACACAACGTTGGACGAAGCGCATCACATAGAATCCCTTCTACAACGACCGGACGTCATCCGTGATCTGGAGAAAGGGGACCATGAGACCAAGCTTCAACCAGACCAAGAAACCTACAAGGTCCGCTTACAAGATGACGACTTAGAGAGCAGTGGGCGTGGCTCGTAAGCAACGTGGGCGCTCTATCAATGGCTGGCTAGCTTTAGATAAGCCGCTACATATAACCTCTACCCAGGCCTTGGGCCGAGCACGGCAAATTCTTGATGCCGCCAAAGCAGGGCACGGTGGAACATTGGACCCGCTCGCCACCGGGGTATTACCAATCGCCCTGGGCGAAGCGACTAAAACAGTCTCTTTCGCAATGGACTCTTCAAAAACTTATCGATTTGAAGTGACCTGGGGCACTGCAACGGAAACAGATGACTGCGAAGGCGCCATTATCGCAAGGTCTGATATTCTCCCCAACGAGGAGGCCATCAACGCTGCTCTGATACCCCTTATTGGCGAAATCAGTCAGATCCCACCAAACTACTCAGCTATAAAGGTCAACGGCGAGCCGGCTTACAGGCTTGCCCGAGCAAGAAGGCCAGTAAAACTTAAGAAACGGACGGTTCGCATAGACCGGTTTGAGAAAACACGAATGGTTAACGCCGACCGAACAGAATTTGAGGTTGATTGCGGTAAAGGGACCTATATTCGAGCACTAGCCAGGGACTTGGCGGAGAAACTTGGTACGTATGGACATATTTCTGCCCTGCGGCGAACCCGCTGCGGCCCCTTCAACGAAAAATCTGCAATTTCACTGGATAAACTGGAGGCTTTAGGGCATAAAGCGGCCGACTCGAGAGTCCTTCTCCCCGTTTCGACCGTGCTGGACGACATCCCGGCTCTGGCCTTGACGGAAGAAGAAGCTAGTCGCATGCGCCATGGCCAGCGTCTTTCTTTGCTTGCCATAGCTCGCCGCGCCCCACTTAGCGGAATAACGCCAGGAACTATCGTTCGAGCTATGTGTGGGGAAAAGGTAGTTGCACTGGCTACGGTTGCGGACGGGTTGTTGAAGCCTGTGCGTGTTTTAAACACCTGATAACTGGAGTGCACGATGTCGATTACTACAGATCGCAAACATGGCCTTATCAAAGAATATGCTACCAAAGATGGGGATACCGGCTCACCGGAGGTCCAAGTTGCTATTCTTTCTGAGCGTATCAAGAATCTGACAGATCACCTAAAGACACACGCCAAGGATAACCACTCGCGGCGTGGATTGTTGATGATGGTTGGTCAGCGTCGTCGGATGCTAGACTATCTCAAAGGTAAGTCTCAAGACCGCTATGAGTCTCTCATCAAGAGTTTGGGTCTCAGGCGTTAATAGGTTGGAATTCCCCAAATTTGCATTGCAAGCTCTCTGGCTCGCCATAATCGGAATGACCAGCGGCCACTCACGGATGAACCGTGAGAGGTTGACGCTGTGTACCGATATGCAGCGGTTGGCAAGCCATCGGGGATTCATATTTTACCGCTGCCCGTAGGAGGTCGACTGGGCGCCACTTTACTAAGATAGTCCAGTGTGCACGTTTTGGTGCCGGCCAGCACGAAAAGGAAATTTTTGTATGTCTATGTTTGATGTATGCCGCAAGGAAATTGTTTGGGGAGGGCGAACGCTAGTATTAGAAACTGGCAAAATGGCGCGGCAGGCTAATGGGTCTGTCATCGCGACTTATGGTGAAACGTCCGTTTTATGTACCGCAGTCGGGCAACGCCACCCTAAGCCCGGGATCGATTTCTTTCCGCTTACTGTAAATTATCAAGAAAAAACTTTTGCTGCAGGCAAGATCCCCGGCGGCTTTTTTAAACGCGAGGGGCGGCCAACAGAAAAAGAAACACTAACCTCACGTTTGATCGACAGACCCTTGCGTCCGCTTTTCCATGAAAGTTATCGAAACGAAACACAGGTGGTTTGTACAGTCCTCTCTCATGACCTCGAAAATGATCCAGACATTATTGCGTTAGTCGGTGCCTCTGCAGCGCTGACAATTTCGGGAATTCCTTTTCTGGGGCCCATTGGCGCTGCACGAATTGGCTATAAGGATGGTGAGTACATTCTCAATCCCGCTATGGATAGTATCGTCGACTCTGAGCTCGATTTAGTATTGGCGGGTACACGCGAGGGCGTATTAATGGTCGAAAGCCAAGCTAATGAGCTTTCAGAAGAGGTTATGTTAGGTGCTGTAACTTATGGCCATGAACAAATGCAGGGCGTCATAGCTGGTATAATTGATCTGGCGGAAAAATGTGCGAAAGAACCCTTTGATCTTCCAGAGCCTCCCGTCACGGTCGCTGCCGTAACAGAAAAGTTTGGTGCGTTCGTTGGTGATCTTGAAGCAGCGTATCAGGTTAAGATTAAACAGGACCGCCAGGAAGCAATCGCGGCAACGAGGTTGAAGGCTATAGAAAGTCTGGGCGATAATGAAGCCGAGCTAGCTATTAGCGACAAAGTCTTCAAAACAATGGAAAAAGACATCGTTCGTGGACAAATCTTAAAATCAGGTCAACGAATTGATGAGCGTACAACCATCGATGTGCGTCAAATTGAAGCAGAAGTTGGTGTGCTCCCGCGCGCTCATGGCTCCGCGCTTTTTACCCGTGGAGAAACGCAAGCACTTGTCACAGCGACCTTAGGCACGGGCCAAGATGAGCAAATTATTGATGCTCTTGAAGGGGAATATCGCGAGAACTTTATGTTACACTATAACTTTCCGCCTTATTCAGTCGGCGAAACTGGTCGAATGGGCGGAGCTGGACGTCGTGAAATTGGCCATGGCAAACTAGCCTGGCGGGCAATACGTCCTTTGCTGCCTGCCAAGGAAGATTTTCCCTACACCTTACGAGTAGTGTCTGAAATCACAGAGTCAAATGGCTCTTCATCCATGGCAACGGTCTGTGGAACATCATTGGCATTGATGGATGGCGGTGTGCCGCTCAAGCGTCCGGTAGCTGGAATTGCTATGGGATTGATTAAAGAGGGTGCTAATTTTGCGGTTCTGTCCGATATCCTTGGCGATGAAGATCACCTTGGTGATATGGATTTTAAGGTTGCTGGGACTGAACAAGGCATTACCTCTTTGCAGATGGATATCAAAATAACGTCCATTACACGCGATATCATGGATATTGCACTCAAGCAGGCTAAGGATGGCCGCCTTCATATCCTCGGTGAAATGGCTAATGCCTTATCATCTTCCCGCGATCAGGTTGCTGGTCACGCACCGCGCATTACGACGTTGTCTGTCCCTAAAGATAAAATCCGCGATATCATCGGAACAGGTGGAAAAGTGATCCGGGAAATTCAGGAACAAACAGGTTGCAAGATTGATATCGATGATGATGGTACAGTAAAGGTTGCTTCATCAGATCAAGCAGCTACCGATGACGCCGTCGGCCGAATCCGCGATATTATCGCTGAGGCTGAAGTAGGAACCATTTACACCGGCAAGGTAGTTAAATTAATGGACTTCGGCGCCTTCGTAAACTTCCTCGGAAAAAGAGATGGCCTGGTGCACATTTCAGAACTAGCGCCTTATCGCGTAAATCAAGTAACAGATATTGTCAAAGAAGGTGACATGGTCAAAGTTAAATGCTTAGCCGTCGATGATCGTGGAAAGGTCAAGCTATCAATGAAGCGTGTCGACCAAGAAACTGGAGAAGACATCGACGGCAAAGAAAAAAGCCAAAAGTCAGAAACCTCTCCTTCTGAAGGCGGTGCATAATCTAATCAATTGCAAGCTGAATATCGGGGTAGGTCATGAGTCTTCTTCCTCGTGTGATCGGACATCGCGGGGCACCTAGGCTAGCGCCAGAAAACACTTTATCGTCATTCCAGGCCGCTGCAGCGGCTGGAATAAAGGCTGTCGAGTTTGATGTTGCCTTAACATTAGACTCCAGGCCCATTGTTATTCATGACGCGAGCCTGGAACGCACCACAGATGGTTCTGGTCTATTAGCAGAGAGCACATTGGAATCCATCAGCGGTCTTGATGCTGGCTCGTGGTTCGGCCCCTCTTTTTCAGGCGAAGTAATTCCCACGTTGGAAGAAGTAGTCGATCTTCTTACCGCCCTTGGCTTGCAGGCAAATATTGAACTTAAACCAGACCCCGGTCGTGAAGTCGAAACGGCCCGGATTGCTCTACAAACTGCGCAAGCCTGTTGGCCCGCTGATAAATTCCCACCTGTCATCACTAGCTTCTCACGAATTGCTCTCGCCACAGCCAAGGAAGGCGTTCCCCAATGGGCGCGTGGCCTTTGCTTTGAGCTCTTGCCCGAGGATTGGAAAGATGTTGCTCAGACCCTAGGCTTAGCTATGTTATGTCCTAATGCGAAGCAGCTGAACGCTGATCATGTTGCCTCTATTATTAGCGCAGGACTTGAGGTAATGGCCTGGACAGTCAATGAAGTAAGTCAAGCCAGAGAATTATTGCAATGGGGTGCAAATAGTATTTGTTCAGACATACCGCAGGATCTTAGGTCAGCATTGACTGCTGGTAATTTGGTTTAATCCATATAAGCGGCTATATATCCTTAAGGAGTTTGCACCACTTCTTTGTGGGGCGCTCAGACGGGTTGAACGAGGGGTGTGTCTTGAAGACAATAAACCCAGTAATGATTTCGGGTGGAGAGTCCTTGCCCTTGATAGAAGGTGGCAAAGGAGTTGCAGTGTCCACTGGCGTTAGCTCTGGCGCCTGGGCCTGTGCCGGGGGTGTTGGAACATTCTCGGGTGTCAATGCCGACTCGTTTCGCGACGATGGTTCGATTCTGCCACAAACTTATAGTGGGCGAACACGAAAAGAGCGTCATGAAGAATTAGTGAAATATGCCATTGAGGGTGGCATTGCCCAAGCGCAGATTGCCCATGAAACTCGGAATGGTCAGGGTCGACTGCACGTCAATATACTTTGGGAAATGGGCGGTGCTGAGAGAGTGCTCGCTGGTATCATGGAAAAGTGCCGAGAAATAGTGCACGGCGTAACGTGCGGTGCTGGAATGCCTTACCGGCTAGCGGAAATCGCCGCCAGCTATGACATGTACTATTACCCAATTATATCATCGGCCAGAGCGTTCCGTGCGCTGTGGAAGCGAGCATACCACAAATGCTCAGATCTACTTGGCGGCGTTGTATATGAAGACCCGTGGCTAGCCGGCGGGCACAATGGATTATCAAACTCAGAGAATCCAAAAACACCCGAAAACCCTTATCCTCGTGTTGTGGCCTTGCGAGCCATTATGAATGAGGCAGGCCTTGATCATGTTCCAATTATTATGGCTGGGGGCGTTTGGTGGCTTAGTGAGTGGGAGGACTGGCTTGAAAATCCAGAGGTAGGGCCCATGTGCTTCCAGTTTGGGACCCGGCCACTTCTCACTAAAGAAAGTCCCATTTCCGACCAATGGAAATCGCGCCTGCTCGACCTGGAACCTGGGGATGTATTGCTACACAAATTTAGCCCGACAGGTTTTTATTCTTCCGCTGTCAAGAATGCCTTTATTGATGAATTGGTTGAGAGATCAGAACATCAAGTTGCTTTCTCACCGGAGCCTGTCGGTGCACATGACACAGCCTTAGGTGTCGGAGCTCGTAAACGTGAAGTTTATGTTACAGCTGAAGATAAGAAACAAACAGAAGCATGGGTGAGGGAAGGCCGCATAGATGCACTTAAGACGCCGGACTCAACACTTATTTTTGTTACACCGGAAAAGGCTGAAGAAATTCGCACTGACCAAATTTCCTGTATGGGTTGTCTCTCTGCATGCGGCTTTTCAAATTGGGCCGAGAATGAAAAAGGGTCAACGGGGCGCAAGGCCGATCCGCGTTCGTTCTGTATCCAAAAAACCTTGCAAAACATTGTTCACGACGGAAAGGTAGAGGAGGAACTGATGTTTGCGGGGCACAATGCATACCGGTTTTCTCAAGATCCCTGGTACGAAGACGGGTTCATTCCAACCGTTAAAGAACTAGTCAACCGCATCCAAACTGGGCGTTAGATTGCGCCATGCATAAATTCATGTGAACCGCCAGGTCGTCAACTGAAATAATGGCACTACATTGATCTGCACATTGGTAGATATTCTTCACGATTCAATATTCTTTTTTTCTTCAATTCAACCGTTATAGCTAATCTGCTCGGTCTTCTCAGACGAAAATGCCTAATTATAAACCCTCGCAGATTAGAGCCATGAAGGAATATCGAGTCCTTATAAACTGTGATGAACCAGTTATTGCATGTGCCAAGCCAAGACGCTTTATACAACCTAAAAGATGTTGTTCTAGACGTAAGCGTGCATGACCTTATTTGCTTATAGCAATCCAGAGATAGTCATTAGCAAGGTATCGGTTGCCAAAGGCAGGGGCACTAATGCCATACTAGATAGAGTAGATCTATAATTACATTTTTTTTGTTATAATTCTCTCGTATTCTCTCGCAAGTATCGCGTAAATAACACTCGACCAGTATTTTCCTCCGGCGTGGTAATGCTCACGCAGGAGGCCCTCGCGGGCCATACCTAGCTTCTGCATAACACGAATAGAATCTTTATTTTCTGGTGCACATTGCGCAGCGATTCGATTAAGTTTGAGAGAATTAAATCCAACACTAAGTAATGCACTGGCGATTTCGGTTGCATACCCTTTTTCCCATTGGCTTGGAACAATCCCAAAGCCTATATCTCCCTGGCCATGACCAGGTGGTACAACCTTAAGAACGGCTTCTCCAATTATTTTGCCAGATTGGGCGTCTGTAGCTGCTAGAAAATAGTTTATACGCGGCGATAAAGACTGCTCGCGGACTGTCCACTCCATCATAGCCCTAATACGGTCTTCGGTAGGAGGTTCGCCAGCTTGAAATTTCCAATAGATGGGGTCTTTGACGTAGGCGTAAACAGCCTGCCAATCGTTTTCCGTATATTCCCGAATGACTAGACGGCGTGTCTTTATCGGCAACGTCAATATAGTTTTAGTGTCAGCTATTTCACTCATACGCTACAGCTTAAAATGTGACGACCTGCTCGAGCAACAATACTAATTCGCTTTTTCTAGTTAACGGGTCAAGTGACTAGTTATAAAGTTGTCAATGGCTTCTCGATCCAATCCCTGCCCTTCAAGAGCCGCTCGAATAGCTTTCACGTCTACGTTCGCATAGTTGTGTAAACTTACTTTTGGGTGCTCTGGCTCTCCAAGGTCCTTAATTCTAAAGTCAAATTCGAATGAATCGCTCCGAAAAACATCATACTCCAAAACTTGGTCAACTTCATTATCTGGCGTGAATGTTAGTATACGAGGACGGTGAGTATATAATTCAGTCGGGTCTATGGTGGAGCTAGCGGCTAGGATAAGCTCATCGCCCTCTTGGCAGGTACGAGCCGCTGCACCATTCAAAACACAGCACCGCGAGCCAGGCTCCCCACAGATGACATAGGTGGTCAAACGAGCGCCAGAGTTCTTATTCCAGACGTCGACAAATTCAGTTGGGTACAACCCAGCAGCGGCACAATGCTCTGGGTCGAGCGTAATCGACCCATGGTAGTGCAGATCAGCGCCGGTTACACGAAGACCGTGCAACTTGGCACGCAAAACTCTAATCACTGCAAATTCCCTCAAGGAAACAAAAACGCGCGCACAATAAACCTTTTATCCAACAGAACAAGAACAAGCCCTAGAGATCCAGCAAAATGCACGATCTTGTCTGTTAGGTCGATCATCTTTATATTGTTCTAGATGGAGAACAAACAATGAACAAAGACTTTGTCAGCGCTAGGTCTCAAAACCTTCGCTATATAGATCCGGCCACAATAACAGCAGGTGTAACCCGTGGCGTATGCCGTTGGCTAACGGATCTTAACTATGCAGTATTGAGAGAGTTCAAACTGGGAAATGGCCGGCGAGCGGATGTAACGGGCATATCTCGCGACGGAACTATCGTTATGGTTGAAGTCAAAAGTACAATAGAGGACTTTCGCGCGGACGATAAGTGGCTAGAGTATGTCCCGTACTGCGATCTTTTCTCTTTTGCTGTTGCGGATCACTTCCCCAAAGAAATACTGCCTAAATCCTGTGGTATAATTATCGCCGATAGACACGGGGCAGCAGTCAGTCGCCCGGCTAGAGAGTATAGACTGCGCCCTGGAAGCCGCAGAGCGCTAACCCTTCGATTTGCGCACACTGCGGGGCGGCGCCTCATAGCGGTTAATGATCCACGAATTTAGATGAGCTAGTTAGGCTAACTGTCTCACCTGTTAGTGATAACACACTCAGCCGCAACGAAGATTAACAATGCGATTATTGCTATCGAGGTCCACGTTAAGCCTTGCTGGCACAGCGTCGATTATCACAGATGCACCTGGTGGCACTACGCGATAGGGCGGTATAAGGCTTTCCTCACGAAGGTATTGACCACCTGCTGGCGGCGGTGTGCCCGTCGGAACGAAAGCCATGCCAATGGCAGGCACCAGGACGTGACCCCGACACTCCACCAAGGCCTCAGGCCTTACAAATCTAGTATACTGGGACTCACCATGCATGCTTGTCATACTTGAGGGCATGGATCTTTGGGGTATGGGGTTTCCGCTTGAGGACTGAAAATCCGGAAAAAATTCCCCACTAGCGCTACAAGCAGATAGTACAACAGTAACGATAAGGAGGCTGACAGTGTCACGCATAGGTTTATCCCCTTTTTAAGGCATTGATCGTCTCGCTGGTGGAGAACTTGTCCAGCAATTCCACCAAAATAACATGTCCTCCATCTGCTTCTACGGTATCAGCCCCAATCACAGAGTCTTTATCGTAATCCGCACCCTTAACCAGAACATTGGGACGAATATCTTTAATCAAATTCAAAGGGGTATCTTCACCAAATACCACCAACAAGTCGATGTATTCCATTGAAGCAAGAACAGCAGCGCGGGCCGCTTCCGCTTGTACCGGGCGGTCTGAGCCCTTCAGACGCTTTACTGAAGCGTCTGAATTAAGCCCCACAATCAGTCGATCACAAACTTTTTTTGCCTTTGAGAGTAAAGCTACATGACCCGGGTGCAGCAGGTCAAAACACCCATTCGTAAATCCAACTGTGAGCCCATCATTTCGCCAGACAGCAGAGCAGTTTGTAGCAGTGGCGGCATCAACAACCTTTAATTCTGCGGCCGAAAGGTCTCGGCGTAATAGTCCAGCACTAAGCTCCCGGGTATTAACAACCGCCGTCCCCTGCCTGGATACTACCAAACCTGCCGCAGTGTTAGCCAGGCATGCACTATCAATCACAGGAACCGATGCGGCCAAGGCAACTCCCATTACAGCAGCCACGGTATCGCCGGCCCCTGTTACGTCGGAAATTTCTAAGCTTTCTGCAGCAAGATGAGAAACATTCCCAGATTTTTCAACCAACGTCATTCCATCAGCAGATCTGGTAACTAAAATAGCGGCTGCCTCAAGGCTTGCTAGAAGAGAGCGTGCGGCGGCAACTAAGCTCCCCTCGGTATCAACGCTATGACCTGCAACCCGGGCTAATTCAGTCTGGTTGGGTGTAATAAGCGTTGCCCCTGCATAGTGGGTATAGTCGCCGCCCTTAGGATCAATAATTATGGGAATCTCAGCCGCCTTAGCCATTACAATCACGCGCTGTGCAAAAGACGGAGTAATCACGCCCTTACCATAATCTGATATGAGAAGAGCATCTGCCTTCTCTATTTCCCGAGCTAACGACAAACAAAGATCGTCTTCGCCAGATTGAGTCAGCGGCACGATGTTTTCCCGATCTGCGCGCAACAAGTAATGGCCCCCTGAGGAAAAGAAGCGGTTCTTGATAGTGGTTTCCCGGCTTGCTGTTACGTGAATAAAAGGCTCTATAGAATCAGTCTGGGCAAGCAAATCAGATACCTCTTTGCCCGCCCTATCCGCTCCAATGACAGAAAAGAAGGCAACCGAAGCACCAAGCGATGACGCGTTCCGCGCTACATTACCAGAGCCTCCTAACTCGGAAAATTCGCTGGTAATACGAACGATTGGTACTGGGGCTTCGGGTGAGATCCGTTGCACTTCACCATTAATAAATCTATCAACCATCACATCGCCAACACAGACCAGACGTCGGCCTTTGAATTGATCTAGATAGTGAGAGAGTTCTGCACCGTTTTTAGCCATAACAGACTCCAATGGCTTACCGGCTCAGAAAAGAGCGGAAAAAGTGAATGGTCTTATCAAGGCCCTGTTCAAGTGTCGTTTTAGGTTGCCAATCAAGATTCTTCCGGGCGAGGGAAATATCAGGCCGCCGTCGAACTGGGTCATCTTCTGGGATCGGATGGTAAATTATACTTGACGATGACTTGGTCGCATTAATGATCATTTCAGCGAGTTCTAAAATTGTCGTTTCAATAGGGTTGCCAAGATTAACTGGGCCATTGAATGAATCGGGTGAACCCATAAGTTTAACTAAACCGTGGACGAGATCATCTACAAAACAGAATGAACGGGTCTGCTGGCCATCACCATAGACCGTTATATTCTCTCCCTGCAGCGCCTGTACAATAAAGTTGGAGACAACTCGGCCATCATTAGGAAGCATGCGGGGACCATAAGTATTAAAAATACGCGCCACTTTAATACTCAGGTTGTGCTGCCTGTAGTAATCAAAGAATAGTGTTTCCGCACAACGCTTGCCTTCGTCGTAACAGGCCCGGGGTCCTATGGGGTTTACGTTACCATTATAATCTTCGACCTGTGGGTGATTATCTGGATCGCCGTAAACTTCGCTAGTAGAGGCCTGTAAAATTTTAGCCTTATTCCTTTTTGCCAAGCCCAGCATATTGATAGCGCCGTGAACACTCGTTTTAGTGGTCTGAACAGGGTCAGATTGATAATGTACAGGGGATGCAGGACAGGCGAGATTGTAAATCTCATCAGTTTCGACATAGAGCGGAAATGTTACATCATGCCGCATCAGCTCGAATTGAGCAGTGCCCATTAGATGGGCTACATTATGTCGTCGGCCAGTAAAATAATTGTCCACGCAGAGAATCTCATGGTCCTCAGCCACCAGTTGCTCACATAGGTGTGAACCAATAAATCCGGCTCCGCCAGTTATAAGAATGCGCTTCATAAAAAATTTCCTCGCCCAACTGACTTTAATATTGCGCCAGTTCTTTATCAGACCGTATTCCTTAACCTTTTCCAAAAGGTTACCATGTTATTTCCCCAGACGATGAGTTGGGCAGCCGCGCAAGCTTTTTTGCTGGCCGACAGGACATAATTAAGGAAGTATGGCTTGCTAACCAATAGATGTACATTTATCCAGCAAAAAACAAAATGGCAGAAAAGCCTAATGTATGATGGGCTTGTCTACACTCACCAAGGCTCGGTGAGTCTAAAGATACTTCAAGATGACCCAATTGCTTTCACAAAACTGAGACGTACCTCGCACAGATTTGGGTTTGCAGTGGTCAATAGGTAACAGAAAACAAGAGGTATTACATGGCGACCTTTCGCATCCTAACAGTCTTTATTGTCGGGCTTGGGCTTTTAGTCGAAAACGATACAGCCCTTGCCGACGAAGTTATGGACGCCCGCCACGTCATTGACGCGGCCACAATAGCCGTTGAACGCGTCCGCGCTGACCACAAACCTGCAGAGCAGCTAAGCAATCTTCTTTTACAAACACGCGGTGTACTTGTTATCCCTGCTTATTATAAAGCTGGTTTTATTCTTGGTGGCAGCTTCGGTGATGGTGTTCTCCTCAAGCGGCAACCGGATGGCGCCTTTGGTGACCCAGCATTTTATAGGATGACATCAGCCTCGGTTGGTCTTCAAGTAGGCATGCAGTCTTCAGAGGTCATATTCATGATTCTGACTGAGAAAGGTATGAAGGCTATACTTGAAGATGAGTTTAAGGTCGGTGCAAATGTTGGCATTAGCATAGGTGCCGTTGGCGCAGGAGCTGAGGGAGCCACAACAACAAATCTAGGCAACGACATTGTGGCCTATTCTGTAAACGCTGGTCTATTTGCCGGTGGCAGCTTCGTTGGCAGCGTTATCAAGCCTCGCAATGATTGGAATGCTGCAGTGTATGGCGTCGGTCAGGATCTGGCACGCTACATTATTGAACGCAATCAGCTCGTCTACGCGGACGATCTAAGAAGGGCCCTAGTCGTAGAGATAGACCCCACGGAAGCCCAGGCCAATTAAACTTCATTTGTTTAGGGCTTCGGAATCTAATCTTGCTAGAGTCCTATATCTTGAAATGTTTCTGGGGCTGGGTCGATAGTTTCTGCACCGTCGCGAGTAACCCCGAGTATAGCGAAACCGCGTTCAGACAAGCCGGTTGGTAGAAGACGAAAGACTCCATCAATGCCCAAGAACCCGCTAGGTGATGCCAGGGTTTCACTTTTAAAAACACTGCCTTTCTTGGTTTCTGTTTGAGCCTGACCTAGAACGGCAGCAAGAGCCACAGCGTCATAGCCGTGAGTCGCAATGGCAGGTGGCTGCACACCATGCAAACTTTGATAGCGACTATAAAATGTAGCATTAGATTTTGGAGAGGGCGCAGGGTACCAGCCGCCAACAAGCGCGGGCTCCTTACCCAGACCTGGCGTATGCCACAATAAAGTCCCCAGCAATTGGACGCGGGCAGGATCAATATCATAAAATGGTAACAAAGCGGCAACTTCAGTTAGGCGCCCGCCCTGCTCTGGCAAAAGTATTGCATCAAACGGCACATCGCCGATAGTGTCGAGGCGCTCGAGACGCTGCAAGGCAGATCGCGATACAGCATCATTTCGCGATGCAAGGGCAGTACGCTGCGCAAGAAGCTCATTATGTCGGCTGTCATAGTCTGCAAGTCCACGCACAACGTCATCAAGATTAGACCCTGACGGATCGTAGTAGGCCACCCGGGTTAATCTTCCTCCAGTTTGCAATAGAATCTGATTTAGAGCGTCGACAATTGTCTCGCCGTAGGGTGTGGCTGGTGCCAGTGCAGCAAAGCGTTCAATACCCTGTGCCCTACTAAACAGAATGATTCTGCGAACCTGCTCGTGAACTAGGAAGCCCATTACGAACACTCCGGGTGCGGCAACAGTTGGATCAGTTGTGAAGGGGATCATATTGATGCCCGCTGCTTGGGCGTGTGGAACAACAGCTTTGGCAGACGCCGAAAACACTGGGCCGAGCAGAATTTGCGCTCCGTGTGCCACAGCCTGTGCTGCGGCTTCCGTAGCACCATCCGGAGTCCCTCGAGTGTCATATGGCTGGAGAACAAAACGCTCATCTGCCACATCAAATAGGGCTAATTGTGCCGCATTAAGCAGAGCGTGACCGATATCTTCGGAAAGCCCTGAAAGAGGCAACAATATGCCAACACGAATCAGCCCATACGGATCACTTGGCGGGGATGGCAAAGGAGTAACCTCGCCAAAATTGAACCCGGGAATCAGCTGATTACGACTAAGCTCAGAAACCCCTGGGATAGCATTGGATGCAGTGGGAAGGGCATTTGATAAAACAGGCAGCGGATTTCCCTCGTCACCCCGTCGTGGTACATCCGTACCCTCACAACCTGATAGAAGAGCGCACATCACACAAAGCCATGGCAAAATCAGCCGCACAGTCATTTAAACTTCCTCGCAAAGCTAGGGCAGGCAAAACTGCAACTGAGCAAGAAGCACTATCTGCTTCCGCAATAGGCGACGGTAACGCTCATGCCTCGCCAAGGCAACAAAACGCCGTATCTGCGGAAAAGACTGGTCAACCTTTGTTTTGTGGCCTTTATTTGGTCTCCACCCCGATAGGCAACCTAGAGGACATAACTCTGAGGGCGATACGAGTTCTCGGGCAGGCTGATGCTATTGCATGTGAAGATACGCGGGTAACCGGAAAGCTACTTAAGCATCTTGGGATCAAAAAGCCGATGATCATCTATAATGATCACAACGGGGCGCGTATACGTCCAAAGTTGTTATCCGACCTCAGGCGTGGAAAAAGTGTTGCCCTCGTATCCGACGCAGGAACACCGTTAATTTCAGACCCGGGCTTTAAACTAGTTCGGGCTTGTATAGAGAAAAAAATCAACATTTTTCCCATTCCTGGGGCCTCAGCCTTTTTAGCTGGATTGGTAGTGTCCGGCCTGCCAACTGATCAGGTCATGTTTGTTGGTTTTCTGCCACAGAAGCAAAGCGCGCGGCGCTCAGCGCTGCTCAAATTAACAACAATATCGGCAACATTGGTGTTTTACGAATCTGGTCGGCGCCTGGCAAAAAGTTTGGCCGATATGCATAACATCCTTGGACCACGCCCGGTTTCCATAGGACGGGAGCTCACCAAGAAATATGAACAGGTGATACGCGGATCTCTTCCTCAAATCGCTGCGAATTATGCATCTGCGCCTACCCCAAAGGGCGAACTGGTCGTAGTGGTTGGGCCGTCGGGTGACATGAAGGAAAATATGACCATCAATATCGATGGCGCCCTGCGCAAAGCCTTGCAGACGAGAAGCGTGCGTGATGCAGCAACAGAGGTCGCTGCAATTACTGGCTTGCCGCGTCGCAAATTATATGCCGAAGCCCTAAGAATAAACCAAGAGATGGACTGTGAGCCCTAGGACTAATAGAAAATTAGTCGCTGGATAGAGTGGATCTGCCCTTCAATTCTGGCGCTAACGGACTCTTGTGTGTTTGAGTGGCTACAGCTAGGCCATGACGAGAAAACTCAACAATAGCGGTGGCAATTGACCCGGGTGTTGGTTTGGCTAGTGTAAAGCAGTGCTAACCATCAAAAAGCTGCTATGTTAAAACAGTGCTGCAAGAGGACTAAAAATGATTACCTCACGAGAGGCAGCAATAAGTAATTTACAGGCTTTGTTGAAGAACGGCAGCGATTGCTTCGACTTGGCCGAAGCGGCGTTGCTACTAGCTGCTCTTGATGCGCCGACCATAGATATTGAACCCTATCGTAATCACCTTAAGGCTATATATATGGCCGTTGCAGAGTGTACGAAAAGTAGGGGATTTGATGCCAATAGGCCGTCTCCAAGCCAAATGGGGGGGGCCTTATCCTTCATTATTAATGACACCTATCTATATCGGGGAGATGTGGAGACCTATGACGATCTAGATAACGCGAACCTGATGCGGGTTATCGACCGGCGCAAGGGCTTGCCGGTGTCTTTGGGTATTCTTTATATCGCCGCCGCTAAAGCCCAAGGATGGAATGTGGCTGGTTTGAATTTCCCCGGGCATTTTCTTGTTCGTCTTGAAGACACAGATGGAAACCGATCGATCATTGATCCATTTCATGATGGGCATGTTCTAGATACGCCAGCCTTGAGAGGACTCCTAAAAGTGGTTGTCGGGCCTACTGAGGAATTAAACTCACGGCACTATAAGACCGTGAGCTTTCGCGAAATCTTGCTCCGCCTCCAAAACAATGTAAAAACGCGCCGCTTAGACTTGGGCCAAATGGAAGAGGCTTTGGAGACATTGGAGACCATGAAAACCTTATGGCCAGACAGCTTCACACTTTATCGAGAAATAGGAATTCTAAAACTACGGTTAGGCCAAATACCGAAAGCGCTGACGGCATTAGAAGTTTATCTAGCGCGCGCGCCTTTTGGGGCGGAACGAGAGCGCATAGAAACCGTGGTTCAAGATCTAAAACACCGTATCCACTAATCGGGGTATAAGGAAAGTTCTATTATGACACTTGCCGTAGCCATACAAATGGACCCAATGGAAGGGATCGATATTGCTGGAGACTCCACGTTCATCCTGGCCCTGGAGGCGCAGAAACGTGGATATACGTTGTTTCATTACTTACCTAGCGCACTTTCGTTCAGCAATGGGAAAGTCATTGCCAAGGCTAATCCGATGAACGTAAGGCGAAAAAGCCAGGATTATTTCAGTTTTGGAGAGACCCAGAAAATTGATCTTTCCATGATGGATGTAGTTTTGATGCGACAAGACCCACCATTTGACATGGCTTACATAACAGCCACCCATATCCTCGAACACACCATGGCAAGCACACTGGTAGTCAACAATCCCATCAGTGTACGTAATGCGCCAGAGAAACTTTTTGTTACTCACTTTAAAGGCATTATGCCGCCAACTTTGATTAGCTCTGATCCTGTAGAAATCAAGGAATTCAGAAAAGAGCACAAAGACATAATCATTAAACCGCTATACGGTAATGGCGGCGTTGGAGTATTTCACATACCGCCTAATGATGAGAATATGGGGGCACTGGTAGAAATGTTCTCAGAAAACTACCTAGAACCGATGATCGTGCAGCGTTACCTGCCGGAAGTGCGGCAGGGTGACAAACGGATCATTCTAGTAGACGGCAAAGTGGCTGGTGCTATCAATCGTGTGCCAGCTTCTGGTGAGGCGCGATCCAATATGCACGTCGGAGGCCGCCCAGAGAAGGCCAAGTTGACCCCAAGAGAAGAAGAAATTTGCTTAGCTATCGGACCTATCCTGAAAGAACGTGGACTGACCTTTGTAGGTATTGATGTGATCGGTGACTACTTGACGGAGATAAACGTAACCTCACCAACGGGTTTACAAGAGATCAATCGCTTTGATGATGTATGCCTTGAGGCCGTTATATGGAACGCTATTGAGAGTAAGTTGACCTAAGAGGTGTGTGGCCCAAAAGGTCCTGTTTGTAGAGCTAGTTACTCCTCAAACCTCAACCCTCCCGGGGTCATACCCCATTAAAGGTACGCGCATTTCGCCTGTGCTCGCAAAGCTGCCGTATTCATCCGGATCTGTTGTTTGATACCACAAACCTTGCTTGCGAGAATCAAGCAAAACTCCCTTACACCTCTTCTTTCGGGCGCTTTCATAAGCGAGAAAGGCGTTCGCGACGGTATCATACTTTTCAATGCACCGGGTGATGACTACCCCATCCTCCAAAGCCATAGCCGCCCCCATACCAAGGAATGGCGTCATAGGGTGAGCCGCGTCGCCCAATAAGGTCGCCCGACCAGCTGTCCACTTGGGTATCGGGTCACGATCAAATAAAGCCCACTTGAATAGCTTATCCTGCGGCAAAGCATTGATGATACCAATGACATCTTCGTTCCAGCCCTCGTATTCTGTTAAAAGATCTGCACGTGTTGCTGGAATAGACCAGCCCTCTTCTTTCCAAGCCTCTGTTTTGGCTATGGCCACCACATTAACTAGCTCACCATGGCGTAAATAGTAGCGTGTAAAAATACGCCCCGGCCCCATGGTCACTGCTGAGTTGGCAATGGTCATGTGGCGTTTAACGTCCGCTGCTGGCACCATGCCCCTAAATGCAACCTGGCCGGTAAACGTTACTTTCACTTCATCGATTATTGACTCCCGCACAGCTGAACGTGCTCCATCAGCGCCGATGAGAATATCACCCCGCGCTGTAACACCATTAGTGAATGAAGCGGTGACGCTCGAATCGTTCTGCGTCATATTTCTAAAAACGTGGTCCAGAATTATAGCGTCAGAGTCGTTAGCACGCACAGCAGCGGCCAGAGCATTGTGTAAATCTGCGCGATGAATTTGATAGTACTCTGCCCCAAACCTTTCTTTGAAACTACCCCCACTTTGCGTATGGGTAAGCGTCTCTCCGGTCTTGTAGTGAATCAAGGCGCCCGTGCTTGGGGTGTCACCATGTTCTGCCATGAAAGGGCCAAGGCCAACGTATTCCAACGCCCGCGTGGCGTTTGGGCTGATTGTTAGGCCTGCCCCAATTTCATTAAGCTCTGGCGCTTGTTCATAGACCCTTACTTTGAATCCGTTCTTTTGCAAAGCCAGTGCCGCAGTGAGGCCACCCATGCCCGCCCCAATGATTAACACATGCAAATTACTCATCTTTTCCTCACCTCTAATAAGCCTTTATCAAAATGCAAGAAGTCTTCAAAAGGCCTCTTTTGGGGAAAAGTCTCCACGGTTCTAAATCGATCAGAAGATAAAATGCTGCGAACATTTAATATGTTAGCCGGTCTATATACCGTAGTCATCCCACTTGGAATCAACTAGATCGAAAGCTTCCGGACACATATCTTGCAACAGGCTACGGTTAAGCGGCGGATAAGACTCAGGGCCACCCTCCTCAGGTAACTGGCGAGTGGCATCAATTACTACTTTGCTAGTCATACCGCGCACAGACTGACTGGGATCTAATCTCATTCCTGTGATCTGCGGTATGATCTGCGTTCCCGGATGTGGTTGCCACCGGGAACCGACTGCAGCTAAAACATCAGTCCAATTCAAAACATCAACATCTTTGTCTACGACAATAACCACCTTAGCGATATTGAAGCTGCCGGCCACAATATGTCCTGCAGCGATGCCTGCACCAGCCTGCTTTTTATCAATGCTGATAATTGTATAGCCCGTAGCATCAGTTGGTATGTGCATGGCTTGTAGGCCGGGAACCATCATCTTATAGCGGATTTGGGCGGTCGCGGACATGGGCGAAGTCAGGGCGCCGCGCATCACACCAGTATAATTGTTGATAACCCAGGGCTTATTACGGTGGGTTACCGCTTGGATGTTCATAAAAAAGTTTTCTTCCTTCTTTAGACCGAGGTAGCCATACATTTCGCCGAATGGGCCCTCCTCTTCAAGATCGCAGTCAAGTGGAATTTCACCCTCGATAATAATTTCCGCATGAGCAGGCACCAAAATATCGCTGGTCTCACACCTAACAACATCTACTGCTTTCCCTCGAAACCCACCGGCAATAGCCAGCTCATCTTGCCCAGACTGTGCTACCTTAGAGCTGCTCATGGCAAAGACGAGCGGGTCGGCCCCCACCACCACAGCGGCTTTAACGGATTTCTCGCCCCGTTTCTTGGCGTTCATGAGCATATTCCAGCCGTGCTGAAAGGGTTCAGGGTTAACGCCAATCTTGTTTCGCCCCTTGACCTGACAGCGGTATGTGCCAACGTTGCGGCCCAACTCAGAGTCCTCAATAATAACGGAACCTGAGTTTATATAACGCCCCCCGTCCGCAGGATTGGTTTTGAGCCATGGAAACTTTAGAATGTTAACCTCATCTCCGTGTTGCACATTTTCTTTACACGGTGACATAGTGTTATCGATCACATTTGGGTCAATCTTAGGCACGCCACGTTTGCAGATGGCCTCAACCTTTTCCATCGCTTGCCGATACATAGCAATATAATCATCAGTGATGTTTTCAACACCCAAGCCAAGCGCCTCAGCCTGCCAAGGTCCGTATGGATTGCTTAGAACAGGCCCATCTAACCACTCGCCATCAACCTTAACCCTATCAAACAACATGGCAGGTGCGGTGTTATAGCCTTTGCGATCAATCAGCCGGTATGCAAGCGCTGTTGCTTCATACTGGTCTTGATCAATCTCTGGAATCCGCACGAGGTAGCCATGGGATTCCAGCGCCACAATAAAGTCTCTTAAGGAATCGTAAGGACCTGTTGATGCAACATTGGATAAATCAGATTGATTTATAGGCTCATTGGCATCCATATAATGGGACTCTCAGTCTGTTATAATGTTGCACTTAAACGCATTGAGAATCTTAGTTTTAGGGGTGCTCCGGCTTAGAGTCGAGTGATGTTTAGAAGTTGCCCCTAAGGTATCCAATCGGCGGGCAAATAGTGCGCCATAACTTGCCTTGAGGGGGATCTAGCATGGGGTATTTAACTAAGGCCTGTGCGTTTTTTTCACTAATGAGTGTCGCTCTAGCAGCAAACCAAATTACCACTAAATCTCTGGCCCAATCAGCTCCTTCGCCGAAGCCGCTGATGGCTGAGCGCTTGGTCATGCCTCTTTTTCCAACGGGGTGGAGGGAATTTATAAAAGAGGGTGGTGCGGTTGAGGTGGTCGAATACTTGCCAGATGAACAGAGCCTCAAAATCTGGCAGGACAAAATCATCCTTCAAGTTTATCACGATCTTAATGACTTACCGTTAGATGCCATTCAGCGCAGGACACAAGGGCAAAATCGAAACCGCTGTACGGCTGTGATTGAGGGGCCTTTGCAGTCTGGCCTCAACAATGGATACCCAGCGGCATTCTGGACTCTTGGCTGCCGCTACGTTAACGCAAATGGCTTTGGGGAAACCCATTATATTAAAGCTATCCAAGGCACCGCAGCACTGTATGTGTTAAGCCGCGTTTGGCGGACACAACCTTTTGGGCAAGATGGGCCAGCCATTGATCCCGCAGCCCTTGATAAAGGGATTTCATTTCTGACCACATCAGTCGTGTGCATACCTAACTCTGCAATGCATCCCTGCGCAATCAACTAGGTAGGTTTTTCTTAGCTGAGCATCAGACCCAATGACTTGCCTCCGAAAACATGTACATGCAGGTGAGGAATTTCCTGTCCACCCTCATCACCGCAGTTGGAAATAGTACGATATCCTCGCTCAGTTAGATTTTTTGCTCTAACTACTTTAATCACAGCTCGATTCAGGGCAATAATTTCTTCAGCAGTCGCTTTTTCAACAAAATCGGTCATGGAAATATATTGGCCTTTGGGAATTACCTGTACGTGGACTGGGGCTTGAGGCGCAATATCTTCAAAGGCAAGAGTGTGTTCATCTTCGTAGACTTTTGCACAAGGGATTTCGCCGCGCAGAATTCTTGCGAATATATTGGATTCGTCATAAACGCTCATTTGTCACCCCCCACATCTGATCCATTGTCGGGCTGCCTTATACCTGACTTGCCAAATCGGTTATCCAACACCGCATATACTTCGTGGGGCTTCACATCCTTTGCCGACCACAATAAAAGCAGCATGTAAAGTAGATCGGCGCTTTCTTCTAGCAAGCTATCCCTGCCTTGGGCTACCGCCGCGATCGCCGTTTCAACACCCTCCTCTCCCAATTTCTGGGCAATTTTGGTAACCCCCATACTGTACATTCTTGCTGTGTACGAATTGGCCGGGTCCGCATCTTTGCGACTAATAAGACGATCGTAAAGCCGATCAAGAATTTCCGCGTTGATTATGTTTTTCTTCTTACTCATAACGCCTCCCTCGACGTGGGCTCAAGTGGCCGGACTGGAATTCCAGCCGCCGCTAAGTGAGCCTTTGCGTCACCAATAGAGTATTCGCCAAAATGAAATATGGAAGCCGCAAGAACGGCAGTGGCATGTCCTTTAAGGACCCCATCTACCATGTGTTCTAGTGTTCCGACACCACCTGAGGCGATTACTGGAATATTAACACGATCGGCAACAGCGCGGGTCAAAGGAAGATCATAACCGTCACGGGTGCCGTCGCGATCCATTGAAGTCAAAAGAATTTCTCCGGCGCCATAGGCCTCCATGCGCTGGGCCCATTCTATGGCATCAATCCCTGTCGGCACGCGGCCGCCATGAGTAAAAATTTCATACCGATCCGGGCCAACGCATTTGGGGTCAACGGCCACAACAATACATTGACTGCCAAATTTTTCTGACGCTTCGCGGACGAGGTCCGGGCGGGACACGGCGGCCGTATTAATCGAAACCTTATCTGCCCCCGCAAGTAATAGCTTGCGAATATCTTCTACCGTACGCACACCACCACCAACAGTGACTGGCATGAAGCATTGCTCTGCGGTATGGGAAACAACATCATAGAAAGTGTCGCGATCTTCGTGACTGGCGGTGATGTCCAGAAAACATAATTCATCTGCTCCGGCTGCTCCATACACTTTTGCCTGCTCAACAGGGTCGCCCGCATCCCGCAAACCAACAAAATTTACTCCCTTTACGATGCGACCGTCTTTCACGTCGAGGCAAGGAATGATGCGAACAGTCAGCATAAGATATCTTTCAATCCGCTAGTAACGCCAATGCGCTAGTAAGGTTAATCCGCCCTTCATAAAGAGCTCGGCCTGATATTACTCCTGCAAGACCTGGTGCTGAGACCGCCCGCCTCTTAATAACCTCAAGGTCCCCAAGTGAGGAAACACCACCTGAAACAATAATTGGAATGCTAACGGCATCTGCAAGGGCGGCAGAGGCCTCTACATTAGGACCAATCATTAGTCCGTCACGCTCAATATCGGTGTGAATGATGGCCGCAACACCCACATCTTCAAAACGTTTGGCGAGATCATCCGCAGTAACATCAGATGTTTCCGCCCACCCTTCCACAGCCACACGACCGGCGCGGGCATCAATGCCTACAGCTACGCGGTTAGGAAATTGGTTACAAGCTTCGCGGACAAAAACTGGATCTTTTATGGCAGCAGTTCCAAGAACTATACGGGATACTCCAGCATCAATCCAACGCTCAGCTATGGCTATATCACGAATGCCACCACCCAATTGAATAGGACAAGAAGCTGCCGCGACGATGGCCTTAACAGCCGCTACATTAACTGGCATGCCTTGAATGGCTCCGTTTAGATCAACTACGTGGATCCAACGGGCGCCAGAAGTCAAAAAAACCTCTGCTTGAGCCGCGGGATCATCATTAAAAATTGTAGCCCGCCCCATATCACCTTGGGCTAAGCGAACGCACTTTCCATCTTTTAAATCTATAGCGGGATAGAGAACGACTTGACCCACAGTTAAGGCTTCCAATTTATAAAGTTGGATATCAGTCTTAGACCAGTAGCCTGACTCTTTTCTGGATGAAACTGGGTACCAAACAAATTTTCCCGGCCGACTGCAGCTGTTACGGCTTGGCCGTAATGAACTGTTGCTAGCCGTTGCTCATCTTGCTCACAAGCCAGATGATAACTGTGAACGAAGTAAAAATAGGCACGCTCCCCCAGACCATGAAAAAGTGGGTGTTCCTGCTCAGTTACGAGTTTGTTCCAGCCCATGTGCGGAATCCGCGGACCCGAACCACCAGGCCCTGCATCGTTTTTTGGAGAAAGCGATACTACCGCACCAGAAATCCAGCCAAATCCAGCGGTTTCACCATGCTCCAATCCAATATCTGCCATCAGTTGCATACCAACACATATGCCAAAAAAAGGTCGCCCCTTGCGGATCACTACATCGATCAAAGTTTCAGCAAGGCCGGGGGCTGCCTCAAGCCCAGCCTTGCAGTGCGAAAACGCCCCGACGCCTGGCAGCACAATACGGTCACAGGTGGCAATCTCTGCTGCAGAATCCGTAACAGAAACAGTTGCAGAGATTCCTGACTCAACTGCAGCCCTTTCAAACGCCTTGGCGACGGATCGCAGATTGCCCGATCCATAATCAATAATAACAATTTTCATCGGCTCTGATCACGCAGGAGCATATTGCATAACAACGCACTGGATTGCTTATAGAGTTATAATTTACCTTTGGTTGATGGGATGGCATCCGCTTTGCGTGGATCAATATCTATCGCAGTCCTCAAACACAGAGCCAGACCCTTATAACAAGATTCAACGATATGGTGATTATTCTCTCCATATCTATTTTGCACATGTAATGTTGCTCCCGCTGCCTGTGCAAATGCCTGGAACCATTCTTTAAAAAGCTCCGTATCCATTTCGCCCAGCTTTGGTTTGGAGAAAGAAACACCCCATATCAAATATGGGCGATTTGATAAATCGAGAGCAACCTCTGTCAAGGTTTCATCCATTGGTATTACAGCAGATGCAAAGCGGGTGATCCCCATCCGGTCGCCAAGAGCCTCTGCTAGGGCCTCACCCACACAGATACCTACATCTTCAGTAGTGTGATGAAAGTCTATATGCAGATCACCCTTAGCCTCCACTGTAAGGTCAACGAGGCTGTGACGCGAGAGCTGTTCCAGCATGTGGTCAAGGAAGCCAATGCCAGTATTGACTGCATAGTGGCCAGTACCATCTAGGTTGATAGTAACTGAAATGGTGGTTTCTTTAGTAGTGCGGCTAACAGATGCCTGGCGCATGGAGATGCCTCTTAGGTCTTTATTTTACGCCCTTTTAGCAGGTCAACCCAGACAACACCACATGGGGAACACATAACCCCTGAAAACATTAACGGAGAATGTAACCCCGCGCGTCCCACGCTGCCCCGGAGGATAACTTCGCATTAAAAGAGGACATCAGGGATTGGAGAAGCTAAAATAGTTCGTGGTTGGTGCTCTAGGCCTTCAGCCACGAAATAAAAATGCTTGGTGGAATTGGTGATAGTGGACTCTATGGCAGAAAATCTCGCAGTTGAGCCCGTAAATGCTCGATTCGGAATTCCAGATCCTATTGATATACACGTAGGCCTTCGTGTGAAGATGCGCCGCACCTTATTGCGCATCAGTCAAGAACAATTGGCTGGTGATATTGGCGTCACTTTTCAGCAAGTGCAGAAATACGAGAGCGGCCACAATCGGATCAGCGCCTCTCGTCTTTTCGATATTTCATGCGTGCTTGATTGCCCTATCTCGTATTTTTTTGAAGACATCAGTGACGAAGTCACATCCGGCCGCACCACACCTGAAGCACGCACAGGAAGAGGTTTGCCAAAATCCCGCCCCGGGCATGACAACGATCCGATGCGCCGGACTGAAACACTAGAACTTGTTCGTGCTTACTGGCGCCTACATAATGCTGAATTGCGCCGTAATTTTCTCGACTTACTTTCTAATATGCCTAATCGCGGGTAAGCCCTTTGGCGTAGTGCCAAGAATATACTTATGGGCACTTTTGCGCATAGCCTAGCTTTGGGAATAAATGTTTTCGGCGCCTCTTTAGGGATTAAGCCGATAGCCCCCAGGCTCCGTTATAAGTATCTGTGCATTTGAAGGGTCGGCTTCGATCTTCTGACGCAACCGATAAACGTGTGTCTCTAGCGTATGAGTAGTGATGCCAGCGTTATATCCCCATACCTCATCGAGAAGCTTTTCTCGTGATACCGTTTTATTGCCAACATCGATGAAAAATCTGAGGATAGCATTTTCTTTTTCCGTAAGACGGATCTTATTATCAGTTTCTTCATCAAAGAGTATCTTTGCAGCTGGTTGAAATTTGTAGGGACCGATCTTAACAATCACATCTCCGGATTGTATATGTTGGCGCAAATGATCGCGCACACGGGCTAAAAGGACAGCCATCCTAAATGGCTTTTTCACATAGTCACTGGCGCCAGCATCTAATTCGTCAGCTGTGCCGTCTTCGGAATTAGCCGGCATCAGCATAATAATGGGTACCTGGATACCAGCATCACGCAGAATCTCGCATACATCACGCCCATCTATATCAGGCGATTCACTGTCTAGCAGTATCATGTCAAATACCTTAGCTTTAGCTAGGCTGACCCCAGAGGCCCCATCCTCTGACTCGACAATCGTCTCAAAATCACCTTGGCCGCCCAAGTGATCGACTAGAGCGCGCCGCAGCATTTGATCGCCTTGAATCAGAAGCAATGATTTACCAGAAGCCATAAGAACCCTTTGATTAAGCTAGGTTAATCCTCTGCGGATATTAAGTAAAACTGGCAATGGTGCCACATTTATCAGCCTCTCAATGGGTGCTGATCCAGTCGGCTACTTGGATCAGCTTCATACATTACCCTTGCCCTCGTTCTGTACGAAACAGAAAAACCAGCTATAACAGGCAGATGAGCACACACATTAAGACAGAAACAGACACAGAGATTTTAGCAGTGCTGGAGACCGTTGATAGGGCCGTTGCTGAAATTCGTCGCGGAAGTGCTGTTGTTATTTCTGCGCAGTCCGGAGCAATTTTAGCGCGACCAGCGGAAACCCTAGGGGCTGGACACCTGCCCTTCTTTTCACAACCCGGGGTTGGGCCTGTTCAGCTCGCGGTGACAGGGCGCCGAGCAGCTATTCTGGGACTGGCCGAGCCCAACACTCCAGCTATTGTACTCTATAAAAGCGCTGGCTTCGCTGCCCAGGATATTTTGTCTCTGATTGACCCTAACGCGGATCAAGGGCCAGTTCCTCCCACGGGAGTAATCAGCAAATTAGTTGATACTGAATCGCCTGAAAATATCGCAATCCGCTTAACCAAAATTGCCCGCCTTTTGCCCTCTGTTGTGACCGCTTCTATTGAAACAGATGATCCGATTGGTTGGGCCAAAGCAAACAGTCGCATTGTCATTTCAGGTCAGGCTATACGAGCTTATGATCGCGTCCAAGCATACAGTCTTGAGCCAATCTCCGAAGCAAAGGTTCCCCTAGCGGGCTCTGAAAACACACGGATTATTGCCTTTAGACCGCGCGATGGGGGTGTTGAACATTTAGCAATTATT
The DNA here is from genome assembly GCA_045564915.1 of Rhodospirillaceae bacterium. Taxonomy (GTDB): domain Bacteria; phylum Pseudomonadota; class Alphaproteobacteria; order Rhodospirillales; family Rhodospirillaceae; genus JAQWRV01. The sequence goes on along the minus strand of JBJLGL010000009.1, from coordinate 229,270 downwards.
ATTGGTGATCCAGACACCTCTGCTCCAGTGCTGACTCGTTTGCATTCGGAATGCTTTACTGGTGACTTGCTTGGCTCTCTTAAGTGCGATTGCGGTGATCAACTGCGTGGTGCACTCGAAGCTATTGCTAGCGTGGGTGCGGGTGTTCTTCTATATCTTGCGCAAGAGGGAAGAGGTATAGGATTAGTCAACAAACTGCGCGCATACGAGCTACAGGAAAAAGGCTTTGACACCGTTGACGCCAATGAACAGCTTGGCTTCGATGACGATGAACGCATCTACCTGCCAGCGGTGCAGATGTTGAACCGGCTCGGCATCGACAAAGTGCGTTTACTGACGAACAACCCTGCCAAAGTAGGTGCCCTAGCAAGGCATGGTATAGCGGTTGAGGAGCGCGTTCCTCATGTATTTTCATCCAATCAGTACAACTGGTCTTACCTAAAAACCAAGTCAAAGCGTTCAGGCCACTTATTTTAGCAACTGGTTGAACTAGTAGCTAGCTTAGTAATTTCCCGCTAGATTTTACTTATGAATATTATCGTCACTCCAGAACTATCGGCGCCCACGATCGGACTCCTTATTTGTGGAACAATCTGTGTTAAGTGCGCCTTAGGGAAGAATGGAGTCGGCACATGCAAATCTGAGGGCGACAACAAGACACCGCTCGGCCAGTTTCCGTTACGACGCATATTCTATCGCGCGGACCGCCTTGCACAGCCAAAGTCAGGCCTGCCTGTTATACCGCTAAAAAGCGCAGACGGTTGGTGCGACGCGCCAGATGACGTTGCTTACAACACCTTTATATCCCACCCCCATCGGTCTAGCGCTGAAAATTTGTGGCGCCGAGACAAGCACTACAACATTGTTGCTGTCATTGGGTACAATGATGACCCCGTAATTTCAGGAAAGGGAAGCGCCATCTTTTTGCATGTGGCAACAGATGACTTCCGACCAACAAAGGGCTGCATAGCTATTCAACAGCCTGACTTGCTTTCTGTTCTTTCTCTTTGCACTCCAGAAACCACGGTCACCATTTTGCCCCCTAAGGCTTGATCGGCCTCTCGCCAAAAACGGCGGTTCCCAGACGCACATGGGTTGCCCCTAACTCTATTGCAGTTTCAAAGTCTGCGGACATCCCCATGCTGAGAGAGGCCACATCATTGCGCCTGGCAATTTCACGCAAAAAAGCGAAATGCACGGCTGACTCTTCATTCCGGGGGGGGATACACATAAGGCCATGGATATTAAGGCCGTATTCCACTCTACATGCCTGGATAAAAAGATCTGCGTCCTTGGGGCTGATACCAACTTTTTGGGGCTCTTCTCCCGTGTTGACCTGAATAAAACAGGGTAGATGCCTAGATTGACGTGACATTTCTTCGGCAAGTTTGGCGGCTAGCCGCGGGCGGTCTAGGGTTTCTATAACGTCAAATAAAGCGACCGCATCCCGTACTTTATTAGTTTGAAGTCGCCCCACCAGATGGAGCTGGGCGTCTGGGTAATCCGACTTGAGTGCTGGCCATTTTTGCAGAGCCTCTTGAATGCGGTTCTCGCCATATGCCCGATGCCCAGCACTTAGGGTTTCCCGAATTCTTTCTACCGTATGGGCTTTCGAAATAGCGACTAATAACACGTCCGCAGGATTACGCCCGGCCTTAAGTGACGCCCTCAGAATACGGGCAGATAGACTGGAAAGGTTGGTTGAGGCTGTGGACTTAGCTCCCGAGTATTTTTTTTCTGCGTCGGAGGCGTTAGTTTCAGTGTCAGAGACGACAGACATCGGCAGATTGCTCTCCTAGAATGCTCTAATGAAATTTCAGACAAGACTACCAACGCTAGCAAAGCAACGGCGAAGACACAAAGCCCCTATGCCAACGGTTTGGGTGCTGACAGACGATCAGCGTTTGGCAGACCCCATAGCCGTAGCTACCGCTATCCCCAAGGGATGGGGTCTTATCTTTAGACACTATGACGCCATCAATCGAATTGATCTGGCCAGCCGTACAGCCGCAGTCTGCCGTTCCCGGGGCATTATACTTCACGTTGCAGGTGACTGGCGCTTAGCAAACCAGGTGGGGGCTAGTGGTGTACATGTTCAAGATAAAACCGTAAGGCATCAACTCCTTGCCCCCATGCAACTGTGGCGGCTTCAGGGTAAGCGGATGACTGTATCTGCTCATGGCAGCAAGGGTTTGGCACAGGCACGCAGTTTGAGGGCTGACGCTGCCTTACTTTCGCCTGTTTATGTAACGCTAAGCCACCCCAACAAACGACCACTTGGTGCGATGAGGTTTTCGGCCCTAGCACGACTCGCACGCCTTCCTGTGTTTGCTTTGGGGGGCGTCAAACTTTCAGAGAAGAAGCGTCTTGATGCCCTTGGCGCAAGTGGTATCGCTGGCATAGGATTCCTAAAAATGCCCTAGAAGCGAAGCTCTAGGCCAACCCTGGCACCAGCGCCGGGAGGTTCGAGAGTCGGCACAATCTGTTGACGGTCTATATAAAAAGCATTTGCATTTAGAAGAATAGAGGGGGTCAGGGGCACCAGTCCGCCAATCATCCATTGTTTGCCTTCAAGCTCTGTTAGCCTTCCCTGCAGAACCGCAGATTGGACATAAGTCACACGCAAATCAAAGTTATCCGAACCATAGCCAAGGCCCGCCTGCCAAGCCCGCCGGGCATCTAAAAAGCCGTCGGAGCTAGAATCCTGATAGGCTCCTCGGAGATAAAACCCGGCATAGGCCAGAGATGCTCCAATGGTGCGGGAGGTGGTGGTTTCCATTGAAAACGGGCTGTTAGAGTCTGCAACGCTACCGAACACGCCCACCTCTCCACCAAGTATAGATTTTGTATAGGCTCCTTGGATATTAAAGAACTGGCCGCCGTCTGCGACAGAACCAAAAGTGCCTTCCCGGGCTAATTCGGACGCATCTTTGTTGATCACAGCGGTTCCAATAAGAGGTAGCGCATAGCGGACAGCAAGTCCTGGTTCGTTGATTGTCATGAGCGGCAAGGCAAAGAAGGATGATTCATCAATTGCGGGTTCACCCGCCTCTAGGCCCGCACCGTCCTCCGCAGAAACGTGGTCCTGGCCAAGCAAACTCCACGCCCCACCAACACTCCAGTCAGATGCTTGAGCTGGTGCTGCTGAAAAGGCGGCGATTGCAAACGACTTACAAGCCAAGTTAACTAAGTATCTGTATTTCATTACAAAAATACACACCCTGCAGGTCCTTTATCTGGTAAGGTGCTCTCAGCAGACTGTTCGGTCAAGTCAGCACATGTGAAAGTCACAATAAGGATCAGCCCTTGTGACATTTCTCTCACATTACAGGCCAATTAATCACCCTAGTGTGACCTAAAAGCCATATTTTGGGCTCGCAGGCCACACCTAGCGGTTGGACACAAGCGTAAAAGTTTGTTCAGCCGACTCGACGTCCCCCGGACAAAGAACCTCTTCTGAAAAGAGTATTTTTCCCAACTTAATATCAGCTGGACACCCCAACCCCTCAAGTCTGCGCTATACGTTAGGCGTTAGAGCCGGGATGTCTTCATAGGTTTTCACAGACTTATTGATGTCACGCAAAAAATGGGTGGGACACTTCCACGGTGAAACACTATACCCTTTTGGAAAATCTGGCTCTTGGGTCATAGCACAAAATCAGTGAGACAGTGGTCGAGGAACAAAGTTAGCGGCATCGTTTTGATCCCCACGCCCTGAGTAGCGCGCACTGTTCGGATAGTCATAAAGCGGCCGTGTTTTGATCACCGTGTCAGGGTCCAATGGCCATGCCCCCGCCCCTGGCAATGAAATATCACCCTCTCGGCGGTGACCAATTACTATACCTGGCGCTTTGCTATCTTCAACCCACCCTTGAATTTCAGCAATCCAATCAGCGGTGTCTACGCCAGAGCCTCCTCGGCAATGATTCATTCCGGGAATTAGATAGAGGCGCATAAACTCATCCGTCACAGCTTCACCGCCAGTAATGCGCTCCACTTTTTTAAAGTAATCGATTAGCGGTTCGGCGTTAAGCATATCATTCAGTCCTTGATAGGCGATTAGCTTGCCGCCTCTCTCCTTAAAGTTTGTAAGGTCTGGATTGCTCGGAGCCTGCAGAAAGCCTTTAGTAAATAAGCGATGATAGTCGCCGTCTAAATCAAAAGTGCCGGCGTCATACTTAGGCCCGGGGTCATAGTCAAACCAGGTGTAACGCAAACGGTCTTGTGCCATAGGCTCGAAAGTGCCGACCTCGCCGGCTTCGTTGAGAATATATCGCATCAGGCCCAACTCACCTCCTTTGGGGACACCCCAGCTCACTCGGTTGCCGTCAGATAGAAACGCCCCCTCATAGAGGCGTTCAGCCGCCGCAATTTGATCATCGCTAAAACATTTATCTGCCGCATGTTCACTCGCACATCTCAACGTCGATAGGTCTGGCTTACATGCCCATGGGTCGTCAATAACTCCATCTTTCAATCCATCGGCTCCATCACATTGATTCATCACTTCCTGATGTAGTGCTGGAATTTGGCTTTGGCCTATGATTGCGCGGCCTTCTTCAGTCAGGTTAGTCAGCGTCCGCCAGAAAATATTTATGTATGCAGGTTCGATTCCTGCAGGAGCACCCACAATAATGCCGTCAAAGTGCCAGGGGTAGCGTTGTGCTAGCATCAGTCCCTGACGGCCTCCAGTAGAACAACCGCGCCAGTAAGCGTGCTCAATCTCGTCTTTATAATAAGACCTAACTATAGCCTTAGATGCGAGCACCGCTTTATGAGTACCCCGATAAGCATAATCTAATTCCTGTTCGAGGTTATTATAGGCCCACTCGCCAGACCGCATGATCGTGTTATAGTCTGGCCGTCCAGTGTTGGTCCATTCAGCCGGTGCAAGGGGGGCGCTACGTCCCATGTCAGTAGTCGCCACCGCCGTGCCCCGAGACAACGGATCATCAGCATTCTCAATAATTCGGACACCACAGAGCGTACCACAGCCCTCCATGTGGAAGCGCCCGTTCCAGTCTTCTGGCAAGCGCACCCGCCAGCTCACCTGTGGGGCAGTGTACCCAATCACATCGCAGAAAGCGGGAAGGGCGCCTTCCGCTCGAACAAATCGAGCGCCCGTAATCTTACTAGGGGCGTCGTCCAAGTCCGAGAGGCTAAGTCTGGAGAGATCTTTACAAGACTGTATTGTAGCCTGGGCGCTGCCAGATTGGAGCAGCCCCAAGACTCCAGTCAGCATAAAGAACCCTATAATTGGCCCGGTTAAAGATTTCTGCATAATTCTCCCCCATTTTCCAGACACAAGTATAAGTATCCCTCCCATATTATAAACAATGGAACAATTTGTGATGGTTTCAGGCTGCCTTAATGCGTGCCCTTTAGTCTGGCACTCTTTGCGGCAGAGCTCACCTGCATTAGAGCACGCTCGATCAGTGCCCGGGCGGGCATGTCAGTTGATTTAGCATGCAACTCAGCTGTAGTGAGCAGCTCAAGTGCCCGGGCCAGCAGCTTCCCGTTCCAGCGGGCGGCCTGAGCTTTAAACTGCCCTTTGCGTTTGAAAAATACTGGTGGACGCAGCTTCATGACCACCTGGTCTAGTCGGATGCCATCGCCGCACAGGCCACGTGCGTGATGTAGTCGCATTAAGTGACGCGATGCAGCGGTTAGGATAGAAATAGGGCTGGTGCCTTCCGAGATCATACGGCCAAAGACCCGCTGGACCATTACCTGGTCGCCATCGGCCATAGCATAAACTAAGTCATCTAAATCAAACGCTGCGGTATCTCCTACACAATCCATGGCGTCTTCTAGAGTAACAACCCTGACATCGCCTTTCTCTGATGGGGTCCCCTTGTAGACCACAAGCTTCTCTAGCTCCCTACGACTCAGAGCGCGATCCCCGCCCAAATGATCTGCCAAAAAAGCTCTGGCGTCCTGTTCCAGAGCGAAGCCCGCCTCCTTAAACGTTTCGCGAATTAGTTGATCAAGCGCATGGTTGTCATCCGCATAACAGGGCAGGGCTGCAGCGTTGCTGGCCTTCTCAAAAACCCTGCGCAACGTAGAGCGCGGGCCAAGTTCGCCTGAGGTGAACACCAGAAGTGTGTCGCCCACTGTAGCATCGAGGAATTTCTCTACGGTTTTAGTAATAGCATCAGTGGCGTCGCGCACTTTAACTACTCGCCTTCCGCCGGTAAGGGCCATAGCCGCAGCTTCTTCAGCAAGGCGGCTGGGGTCGGCCTTGATTGTGGAAGCGTTTAGGTCCGTCAAACGGAAGGGGTCGGAGCTGCCACCTAGCACGGAGTTAGCTAGGATTTTTGCTCGCTCGTAGACAAGGCCAATGTCAGGCCCATAGACTAGAATAGCCTGTATATTGGTGTCTGGAGCGACTGCAAAAGAATCAGCACGGCCCGTTTGGATTTTCATTCACTTGCTTCTCATGGTTTTCTCAGATTAATGCCATCCTAGAGTTTGGCGAGACGTTCAAAATAAACTGCTAAACGAACACGGATTTCGTCACTGATCTGTTTCAGCGCCCGCGCTTCGGCATTTTTTTCAGACGCAATTGTAGCGTATTGATCATCTAGAATATTGTAAGATACGGTTGAACGCACACGGTCTCGTGTCAGCCGTTTAGTCCCATCCCAAAGAATGTAATTGGCGGTGAGAATAAGGTTCGCCCGTGAGGTGGTGGAATCTTTTCGAACTCCAAGTTCTTGAGTGCGTGATGCGAGACGCACCTGCAGATCGTAGCGGCCGCTTCCTATGCCCCCCGGGTGAAGCTTTTCCGAAAGTTGCTGACGAAGCACCATGCCACGACGCTCAGCAATTGGGCGCACATCTACCTGAGACAATTGCGTCACCACCAAGTCTGAGGTAGCCATACCGCCCGCACCATTATGGTCGGCATACATAGCCTTAAAACCGCAGGCCGAAAGGGCCAATGAGAGGCCTAGAACCACCAGACCAGGAAGGAGCAAATGCATTCCTTGTTGGACCTCAGTCTCGCCAGCCTGTCAAGACAGCGTATCTCTTGAATCGCCAAATTGGGGTTAGGGGCCTAATTATTGTTGGGGCAAAAGCTCCACATTGGAAAACTGCTGGCCCTCCATTTTTATCCTGACCATAACAATATACTCGCGCTCAAGGCGACGGCTTGGCCTATTTAGGCTAAGCCTAGACAAGACAAATCTACTCTCATCCCACTACATTTACGATCTTACCCGGAACCACGATGACCTTGCGCACATCCCTTCCATTCAGCTGCGCCTGCACAGTGGCCAACTGCAATGCAGCTTTTTCACAGGTTTCTTTATCGGCAATGGCAGCAACTTCTATGGTGCCCCGCATCTTACCGTTTACCTGAACAGCAAGAGTAATAGTGTCTTCTTCCAGGAGTGCTGTGTCACACTTCGGCCACGGCTGATTAACCAGCAGGCCATCACCCCCATCTTTCAAGACGCTCCACATTTCTTCGGTAATATGCGGCATCACTGGATTAGCTAGCTGTGTTAGTGTTACCATTGCAAAACGTCGAGCAGTTTCACTTCCCTTGCCCCCAGAGTCCAAATCAGAAATCTTGTTGGAAAATTCACGGATGTGCGCGACCGCAGCATTGTACCGGAAGTCTTCCAGCGCGGCCGTTACATCAGAGATTGCCCTGTGAGACGCCTTAACCAAAGCCGCAGGGTCGGCGTCCATATCGGTCAGGGGTATTAGATGGGTAGCAGTAGAATCGGTGTCACAAACCATTCTCCAAATACGATTCAAATACCTCCACGCGCCTTCAATGCCAGCATCGGTCCACTCCATGTCGCGTTCGGGTGGGCTGTCAGACAGCATGAATAGTCGGGCGGCGTCAGCGCCATAGGTTTCAATGATTTGCGCCGGGTCGACTGTGTTCTTTTTTGATTTAGACATCTTTTCAGAACGTCCAACGGTGACATGGGTTTCATCAGTGAGACGCACGCACTGGCCATCATCAGACCACTTAATGTCTTCCGGCGAGAGCCAGTCACCGTCTTGCCCTTTGTAGGTTTCATGACCGACCATACCCTGGGTAAATAAACCATCGAAGGGTTCAGCAACATCGAGATAGCCACAGTCTTTCAGCGCACGTGCAAAGAAGCGCGAATACAACAAATGCAGCACAGCATGTTCTACACCACCGATATATTGGTCCACAGGCAGCCATTTATTTGCGATAGCCTTATCAAAACCAATGTGTCCATTCTTTGGGTCACAGAAGCGGGCAAAATACCACGAACTCTCAAAGAAAGTGTCGAGGGTGTCGGTTTCTCGTTCGGCTTCTTTGCCGCAATTTGGGCACCTAACGTTTTTCCACGTGGGGTGCCGGGCCAAAGGGTTTCCTGGCTGATCGAATGTCACGTCATCAGGCAATGTTACCGGCAAGTCTTCATCGGGCACCTGAACGACACCACAGTCTTGACAATGAATCATTGGAACCGGGCAGCCCCAGTAGCGTTGGCGTGACACACCCCAATCTCGCAGGCGGTATTGCACAGTACCTTCGCCGAGATTGTTGTCTTTGATTTTGGCGATTGCTGCACGCTTAGCATCCGCCGCCGCCATGCCGTTCATAAACTTGGAATTAATTACTACACCGTTGCCCGTGAAGGCTTCGTTACCCGCCTCAAGCGAAGTGGCAAACTCTTTGGCATCAGCGTCTTTCGGAACGATAACGCAAGTTACAGGAAGTCCGTATTTACGCGCGAAATCCATGTCACGCTGGTCGTGTCCAGGACAACCGAAGATAGCGCCCGTGCCGTAATTCATTAGCACAAAGTTGGCAACGTAAATTGGGACCTCCCAATCTGAATCGAAGGGGTGCTGCGCGGTCAGGCCAATATCGAATCCTCTCTTCTCAGCTTTTTCTATGGCCTCTTCTGAGTCACCCAAGCGATTACACTCATCTATAAAAGTGGCGAGCTTGGCATTTTTCTCGGCCAGGTCCGTAGCTAAAGGGTGATTGGGTGACAGTGCACAGAAGGATGCTCCAAACAAGGTGTCAGGCCTAGTAGTAAACACCTCCAGCGGCTTATCCAGCGCCTCGCCGCTAGGCTGCAACACCTTCCACTGCAGGCGGACCCCTTCGGAACGGCCAATCCAGTTGTGCTGCATAGTCCTCACTTTATCGGGCCACCGCTCGAGCTTCTCAATTGCAGTTAGCAGGTCTTCTGCATAATCAGTGATTTTTAGAAACCATTGGTTCAGCTTGCGTCGCTCTACCGGAACACCAGAACGCCACCCCTTCCCATCAACCACCTGCTCGTTAGCCAGAACCGTATTCTCCACAGGATCCCAGTTGACCCAGGACTCCTTGCGGTACGCCAGGCCGGACTTGAAAAACTCAATAAAAAATTTTTGTTCATGACGATAGTACTCAGGGTCACAGGTGGAAATCTCACGGCTCCAGTCAAGTGACAAACCAAGTGGCATAAACTGTTCGCGCATATCTATTATGTTTTGCCGTGTCCATGCACCAGGATGGATCTTGCGATCCAGTGCAGCGTTCTCCGCTGGCAAACCAAAAGCGTCCCAGCCCATGGGATGAAGCACATCATATCCTTGTGCCCTGCGGTATCGCGCAACTACATCGCCGAGAGTATAGTTGCGCACGTGACCCATATGTAGGCGCCCCGAGGGATAGGGAAACATTTCTAGGACATAGTATTTTGGCTTGGCAGAGTCGCCTTTGGCGACGAAACAGCCATCATCCGCCCATGCTTTTTGCCAGCGGGTCTCTGCCACTTTAAAATTGTATCGTTGAGGAGTTTTGATATTAGGCATGGGAAAAAGCTAAGGGATAACAGTCAGAACAGGAAACATAAAGGCACCAAAAACAGGTTTGGCACACATTTTATTGTGTGGTGTTAGTTCAACCTTCTTCAGACACAGCCTGCATGCGCAACTGACGCGCACGGGTCAACACCGCTTCCTCGAATTCCGCCGGCACATCCGCCCCCACAGGCGCATCAGCCCAAATCCCACCAACACCTTCGGTTTGGCGGAAGACAGACACTTTAAGGCCATCAGCCCTTAGCGAGCGCCCGAGTATATACATGTTGACTTTAAAGCGCTCCCCGGGGGTTTCAGGTGGAGCATACCAATCTGTAATAATGACTCCGCCGAATGGATCAGCGGAAGCTAGTGGCATGAAAGAAATCGTGTCCAGAGAGGCCCTCCATAAGAATGCATTTACTGCCACCGCCCCTTCGCTACCATCGGACTCGGGATTCCCAAAAAGAGTAATGCCAAGAGTGCTTTCCGGAGGAGGGGAGTCAGATCGAAATTCCGGGGAGGTGCGATAGGTCGAGCCGTCATTGCCGTTGCCGGAACAGGCCGCGAGAGCCAGTGCCAGCCCGCAGGGCAGGGCAAGGGACCGCACGAATGTAGCAAAGGGGTCGTGGGTCATTCAGGGCGTCTCCTAGAAATTAGGTGCTAACTGTCAGCGCTTTATAGCCAACCCTCTACCCCCGGGACAATGGCCACTATCCCCAGAAACGACATTTAACAAAAGGCCTTGCCGTAATTAAGCATTACCTCCCGGTCCTTTTGGCCCCGTAGAGCCTCGAAATGCTATGTTTAGGGCCGCGCCAGTCAGAAAGGTTGGGGGACTGCCTTCCGTTTTCTCTCGTAAGGCCCCCTAATTGCTTTCAATGGCTTTTCTTCTAAGTCGACAGGAAGCTTATATTTCCAAAAAATGCTATAAAAAACAGAGACATAACATCTTTGCCCCCTCCCGTAGCCGCATGAAACAAAACTGTAACCACTCTATGGTTGCAAGGTTTTTAACTACTCATTAGAAACCCTCACAGCTTTAACATATGGGCTTGAGGGGTCATGAAAAGGCTATTGTGCTTTGTTTTAGCGTTGCTATCAGCTTCGTCACCTTCCGTACTTTTGGCCGCCGAACAGATCCGGCTGGCCATAGGCGGCAAGATGGAACAGTATTTTTTTATCGTGGATGCTGACGAGTTGCCCGGCGAAAATCTGAATGCAACCGGTGCGCTATCTGACGTGGAGGTTTACTTCTCAGGAAATACCGTGCTCGACAATGGCATTAAGATCTCTGCAAAGATTGAGATGCGTGCGGAAAATAAAAACAGTGGCGAAGCTGACGAGCAATTCATTGATATCCAAACAGCGTTCGGCAAGTTGCGCCTGGGCGAAGTTGAGGGGTTTAATCACAACTTTGGCTACGAAACACCATTCGTTTCTTACGAAGACGATGAAATAGTCGGCCGTGCTGTGCCGCAGCGCACCTCTATTAAGGTAAAGGAAATCATGACATTCGAACGCTTCACAGGTGATGCGTTTCAGGTTGGTTATGAATCACCAGCCATTGCAGGCCTTACCATAGGCGCTAACTATTTTCCGACCACAACCCAAGGGGAAGACGGTTTTTTCGACAAGGCATCTAACGATAATAATGCATGGGAAATCTCTAGTGCCTGGGAGGGCAGGATAGGGCGCAGCGCGGTGGGCATAGTAGGTGGTTATTTCAAGAGCCAGTCCAGCACTAATGATAACGATGGCGAGAAGGCCTGGAATGTCAGCGCCCAAGTCGAAGCCGGCGGTTATACCGTTGGTGGTACTTTTATCCGTTCAGCCCCCAATGACGAGATCCATTCTACCGCGGCTGGTTTGGCGACCACATATGAGTTCGGCCCAATAGGGGTTGGTGCTTCTTACTTTCGGGTTCGAGCAGAGGCGGCGCCTAACGCACCAGTAAAAGACAGTATTGACCAGGTTAAGTTAGAAGCTTCTTACATTCTGGTGCGCGGCATTAAACTGGGTCTATCGGGATTCTGGGTTAGTCAGGAACCTGCCGGTGGTCCAAATTTCAATGATGTGGGCGTAATTAGCTCTACTATCCTTAGGTTCTAATTGGGGCCGGATCCTGCATAGATATGATTTCTAGTGGCGCACTTGATGATGACGCCCTAAAGCCCCTCATGGGCAACTGGCTAGAAGCGCGTGTGCTGGAATACCCAGATGACATAGCAGTTGTTGACCTGCGCGTGGGAAGCCTCAAAACCGAGCGCCGCACCACGTATGGCGAGATGTATGATCGCTCTAAGCGGATTGCATCAATACTGAGCAGCACTTATAGCGTTGGTCCGCGCGATCGCGTGATGGTTGTAGCTTACAACTCATCCGATCTTTACCAAATTCTCTTTGCCTGCTGGCAATTAGGCGCAGCTTATATGCCCATCAACTGGCGCCTATCGCCGCCAGAAATTAAAGCTATTGCCGCCGATGCAACGCCGAAAGTTGCAATCACTGATCGCGCCTTTGAGACCCTGGTCGCAGACCTAAGCCTGCCGGTTTGGTGGCGCGACGAGGATAACGCAACTAGTCCATTCGAGAATGACATAATTGCAGCACCTCCTTGCGAGAAGTTTGTTACGCCTCAGCTAGATGCTATTACCACTTTGCTTTACACATCAGGCACTACCGGCAAGCCGAAAGGCGTAATCAGCACCTGGCGAATGCAGGCCATGTCTGTCAGCCAGGCTCTGCACACCAACCTGGGGCGCAGCACCCGCACTATGACCGCCGCGCCCATGTTTCATACAGCGGGGCTAAACTCTTTCGCACTTCCCTTGTTTTACTATGGTGGCACTGTGCACATCCTTAGGCACTGGGACCCAGTCGCTGCTCTTGGATACTTGTCGGATTCTAATCTTGGGATCACGCATACCTTGGGCGTTCCGGTTCAATTTCAAATGATGGCGCAGTGCGATGGGTTTGAGGCCGCAAGTTTCACCACGGTTGAACGGGCGGGCGTGGGCGGCGCGCCAGTTACAGAGGAATTGCTGACGAAGTTCCAAAGCAAGGGCATGATCTTATGCAATTCCTATGGCATGACTGAGGTATTCGGTGTTGCCACTCTAGCGCCAGAGCTGGCCCGCAAGAAATTAGGCTCTGTCGGATTTGCAGTGCGCGGCACTGAGATTCGTGTTGTCGACGAAGATAATATCGCCGTTGCTGCCAACGTATCGGGTGAAATTCAAATTAAGAGTCGTGGGGTCACCCCGGGATATTGGGATGCGCCGGACCTCACCGCTGCAGCACACACAGCCGACGGCTGGTACAAGACTGGAGACATAGGCTGTCTCGACAATGAGGGCGCTCTATACATTATTGACCGCAAGAAGGACATGTACATCTCCGGCGGAGAAAACGTGTACCCAGCAGAAATTGAGAACGTATTGTCTGCTTTCCCAGAAATCAGCCAGTCCGCTGTAATCGGTGTTGCCGACGAGCAGTGGGGTGAAGTTGGATATGCCGTGATTGTATTAAAGGAAGGAACGCAATTAAGCTTAGAGACGGTGCAAGAACGATGCCGTGATAAACTCGCGCGTTACAAAGTGCCAAAGTTCATGTCTATTACAGATGAGCTGCCCCGCAGTGGCCAGGGCAAGGTTCTAAAAACAGAATTGAGAAAAATGTATGGTGGATAGGACAAGCTCTACCGTTTCAGTCGGCGACCGTATTGCCGCCATCAAGAAGCGGCTTGTCGTGCCGGCATTTCAAGCGCCGATGTTTTTAGTATCTGGTCCCGAATTAGTTATAGCAGCGTGTAAGGCTGGCGTAGTCGGCTCCTTCCCAACCATGAACGCACGCCCGATAGAAATTCTAGAGAGTTGGTTTGAACAGATAACAGCCGAACTTAAGGAGGCAGAGAAAGGCTCTCCTGGGAAGGTGGCTCCCTGGGCGGCTAACCTAATCGTGCATCGTAGCTTTGAGCGCTTTGAAAAAGACCTGGCACTAGTACAAAAATACAAACCAGACATCGTTATTACAGCGCTCGGTTCCCCTCGCCGAGTAATTAAACAAGTGCATGACTATGGTGGACTGGTATTTGCCGACGTCAATTCTGTAGCCTACGCCAAGAAAGCAGCTGAAGCTGGGGCAGATGGGCTGGTCTTGGTGTCTTCGGGTGCAGGAGGACATACAGGTTTTGTGACTGGCTTTTCCTTTTTGCCGGCGGTGCGCAGTTTTTTCGACGGTCCAATTATTCTTGGTGGTGGCATTGTGGACGGCCAGGGAATACGCGCTGCCGAGGTTTTGGGTGCTGACTTCGCTTATCTGGGAACGCGCTTTATTCCTACGAACGAAAGCATGGCAAGCGACAAGTATAAGCAAATGCTGGTAGATTCAACTGAGGAGGATATATTTATTACAGCACACTTCACTGGTGTGCCTGCGAACTATTTGCGCCCATCTATCGAAAATGCTGGACTCAACCCAGACAATCTAGGCGTCCGTGAAGAAAAGCGATTCGATAGTCGAGCAAAGAATAGCTCTGAATCAGAAGAACCAAAAGCATGGCGGGACATTTTTTCTGCCGGGCAGGGCTTGCGCACTATCAACACGGTGCAGTCCGTTGCAGCTCTCGTCTCAGATCTAAAAAAAGGATATGATGCGGCTAAACCCAAGCCATAAGAATACTATCTATGGCGGTTAGTTTAATTGAGGCCGCCAGTTGCGCAAGAGTAGAGAGTTAGTGACCACACTGACGCTTGATAAGGCCATAGCTGCGCCAGCTACCGCTGGGCTGAGATATCCAAAAGCCGCGAGCGGGATGCCAATTATGTTGTAGATAAATGCCCAAAATAGGTTCTGTTGAACCTTCCGCCAGGTGGCTTGGCTTATGTCGAAAACGCTAGCAACCAACCTTGGGTCTGGTCGCATAAGGGTTACTGCCGAGGCTTCCATAGCAATGTCTGTGCCAGAACCCATAGCAATGCCAATATCCGCCTCAGCCAACGCAGCAGCATCGTTTATGCCGTCACCTATCATGGCAACCACATGACCATCGGCGCAAAGTTTGTAGACTGTGTCAGCCTTATCTTTTGGGCATGCGCCGCCGCGCACCTCACTAATGCCCAGTTTTCTTGCGACTGCTTCGGCTACGGGTTGTGCGTCACCTGACAAGAGGTGAGACGCAATCCCAAGGCGGGAGAGACTCCGGATAGCAGCCTTGGCTTCGGAGCGAATAGGATCCGCTAATGCAAACAAAGCAACGGCTGACCCATCGACCGCCATCCACACCACAGTTTGGGAAGCGGCATACACGGCATCGAGTTTGGGCTTAACGTGCTCCATTGCAACATTTCGCTCTTCTAGAAACGCCTTGTTGCCAAGTAAGACCGAGCGGCCTGTGACCATGCCCGACACACCTCGGCCGGTGACGCTTTGAAAATCAGAGACAGGCCCAATTCTAACACCGCGTAAGTCGGCCAACGCAATCATCGCTTTAGCAAATGGGTGTTCACTGCCTTGTTGAACCGCCGCCGCTAGGCCTATAGCCGAGCGCTCTTGGCCGTTGATCATATGTATATCAACCACCGTTGGTTGGCCTTCCGTCACTGTGCCAGTCTTGTCAAAAATGACAGTATCAACCTTGCGGGCCCGGTCTAAAACTTCAATATCTTTGATTAAAATGCCGGCCCGTGCAGCTGCGCCGGTCCCCGTAGCAATAGCCGTTGGTGTTGCGAGACCGAGGGCACAAGGGCAGGCAATCACCAAGACTGAAATAGCGCTAACAAGACTCTTTTCAAACGCACCCCCGCTTACAAACCAACCAAGAAAAGTGGCCACAGCGATCACAATAATAATTGGGACAAACACTGCGGCAACCCGATCAACTAGTCGCTGCACAGGCGGCTTGCCGCTTTGTGCATGCTCAACCCTCCGAATAATACTAGCTAATGTTGATTCCTGACCAACGCGGGTTGCACGAATTGTGAGGCGGCCTGTCCCGTTTATTGAGCCCCCAGTAACCTTGTCTCCAATTGTTTTTTGGGTGGGCTGGCTCTCTCCGGTTAGGAGGCTTTCATCTAAGTCTGAGGAGCCCTCTTCAACCTCCCCATCAACGGGAACTTTTTCTCCGGGTCGGACAACAACCCTATCTCCTTGGCATACCTGATCGCTCGGGATCTTGACAAGGTCGCGGCCCCTTTGAATCACTGCCATGTCTGGCCGCAGAGACATTAAGGATCTTATTGCAGCAATGGTGCGCCGGTTGGCGCCAACTTCTAAGACTTTGCCCAAGAGAACTAGCGTTATAATCACCGCCGAGGCCTCAAAGTAAAGCTTGCCCTCAGATGCATTGCCAAGACTTAGAACCAGATAGAGGCTATAGCCGAATGCAGCTGTAGTGCCCATCACTACTAAGACATCCATGTTGCAAGAACCGGAGCGCATTACGTTATAGGCCCCTAAATAAAAGCGCCGCCCGGCGATAATTTGTACAGGCAGAGCTAAAGCTAATTCTATCCACGGCGATATTTGAAAGCCGGCGAGAGAAAAATGCCCGCCCATTTGCATGACAAGTGGTAGCGTTAACAGGATGGAAAATGCGAGCGTGAGATAGCTATTTGTAAGATTCCCTTGCCCGCCGATCGTCGGCGTCGAGCCCTGTTCCAGCGCTAGGGGATGGGCCACAAAGCCTACTTTGGAAAGAGTTTCATGCAAGACCTGAAAAGAAACGGCGCCTCTAGGCGCATAGACAATGGCCCTTTCCAAAGCAAAGTTAACTTCAGCACGCGAGACGGCCCTCACACCGGACAGGATTTTTTCCGCGCGTGTCGCACAAGCACCGCACGTCATTCCATGAAGGGTGAATACAATTTCCTCATCCGATACAACAGAACCAGAATGGGGCGATGGGGTGCTAGGGCGGGGATCATCAGGCATCCCCCTTTATAAAGGTTCCTCATGCTGGAAGGTCAAGAGTGGCCATTTATTTCGCTCCTGCTGGCCTCTACCTGGGCTAGCGCGTTATTACGTAGAGTCAGCCACAACAAAAAACAACCTTGGGGCCATGACACTCCGGGCCGCGCCCTGCCAAAACAGAATTATGCATATGCATATAATTGTATGTTTAATAACAGGGGCTTATTGAGCATCTTGCGGCACACTTCTAGGGTTCTCGGTAGCCCGCTATTCCGAGCTGTTAGCCCCAGGATCCATTGCAGCTCGCCTCACCACCAGCCCCTAGGTGTCGCTGTTGTTCTCTTTTCGCGCGGCGCCTGGTCGCTTTTCGCGCTTTGCTAGCACCTCTTCAATATCAAGGACATTGGGGTCCTTGTCTTCTCTGTTTGATGCCGCCTTTGTTTTGCTGCCGGCATTGTTCATGGTTAGCCTCGCGACAAGGTCGTCCAGCTGCTCCAGATCCGAATAGGTGAGAGTCAGGCTTCCTCCCTTCCCGTCAAAGGTGATGCCGGCTTTTAGCCCCAGGGCCGACTCCAGGCGGGATTCCAACGCAAGTGTGTCTGCGTCTTTTGCCGTGGGGGGCCCGTTTCTCTCAGACTTACGGGGCCTACTAGCTTTGCCATGAGCCCTAACCAGAGCCTCAACCTGCCGCACTGAAAGGCCCTTCTTCACGATCTGTTTGGCGAGAGCCTCGGCGTCCTTAATTCCCAGCAAAGCTCGTGCATGGCCGACGGTCAAGCTGCCTTCATCAAGCAAGGCCTTAACCCCATCAGGCAAGGCTAACAAACGAATCATGTTAGCGATGTGGCCCCGACTCTTGCCAATAAGGCTTGCTAGGGCTCCCTGGGTATGGCCGAAACCCTCTATCAGCCGCTGATAGCCCTGAGCCTCTTCTAGAGGCGTCAGATCTGCGCGCTGCAGATTTTCGACCAGAGCAACTTCCAGCACCTCTGTGTCGTTCAACTCTCTTATCAGAACAGGAACTTGGTGGGCCCTTGCGAGCTGGGCCGCTCGCCAGCGGCGCTCGCCAGCGACGATCTCATAACCACTGCCGGCCCTCCGAACGAGCAGGGGCTGCAGCACGCCCTTTTCTTTGATCGAAAGCGCCAGTTCATCGATCTGCCTCTGATCGAACACCCTTCGTGGCTGCAGCGGGGAGGCGAACAGCTCACTTATTGGCACATACGCCAAGCCTTTGGCGGAATGCGTTGCTCCGTCTACCCTCTGGACTGCGGGAGATGCCAGCTCACGTTCTGACCGGACATTTGGCGGCTGCGCCACATCAGAAACGTCAGCGTTTGTGCCTGCATCATCAAAAAGGGCGTTAAGTCCCCGGCCGAGACTCTTGCGGAATTTGGGAGTGTTCATTGGCGGCTCTCAACGTTTGCTGAACTTAGGAAATGTCTCGTAAACAAATTAGGCGGCTTGGGCGACCTCGCGTTTTAACACCTCTCCCGCTAGATTGAGGTAGGCTTGCGCACCCTTTGAATGAAAGTCATAGAGCAATACTGGCTTGCCATGCGACGGCGCCTCTGAAACCCTTACATTTCGCGGGATAACCGTGGCGTAGACTTTGTCGCCAAAATAACCGCGCACGTCGGACTCAACCATGTCGGACAGATTGTTACGCTTGTCGACCATAGTTAAAACAATGCCCTGAATTTCCAGCTGAGGGTTGAAGGACTGGCGAACCCGCTCAATGGTGCGCACCAACTGGCTTACACCCTCCAGCGCAAGAAACTCGACCTGCAGCGGCACCAGGACTGCCTGAGCGGCCACGAGAGCATTCAGAGTCAAGAGGCCTAGCGAGGGCGGGCAGTCAATTAGGATGTAATCATAGCGGTCAGCTTCGTTTGTCAGGGCAGCGCGCAAACAGTCCTGGCGGTTTTCAATATGAACCAGCTCAAGTTCGGCGCCAGCCAGGTCAGCACCTGACGGCACAGCGAACAAGCCTGGCACTGATGTGGCGACCACCGCCGAACCAAGCAGCGCATCCCCCATCAATACATGATACGCGTTAGTAGTGCGGTCTTGTTTCGGGAGGCCAAGGCTTGTGGATGCATTGCCTTGTGGGTCCAGATCAATAACTAAGACTGACTTGTCGACCGCCGCCAAAGCAGTGGCCAGGTTAACGGCCGTAGTAGTTTTGCCAACGCCGCCCTTCTGATTGGATATTGCCAGGACGCGCGGCGCGGCGCCCAGATTAGCCCTGGGGGCTTGAGGGGGATTTGATGGGGCCGGACTGGACACTTGACACCTCGCTCACGCTCAACACATTTGCTCTTGGATCAGAAGCGCTAGGCTGCCGACCCACCTTCATTTTCCATATTTTGTGGGCAGCCGTCAATTCATCCCCAACATCTTGTCCTTTAAGATATATTTGAAGCGTGTTCGGGCCAGAGAAGCGTTGTCCGTAACCGATTAATTTAGGAAGGGGAGCAAGGGCCCTGGCGGTTACGACGTCAGCCACAAACGGATCAACCTTCTCTATCCGTGTATTGTGTAATGTCATTGAAACCCCGGCGGCAGCGGCAGCCGCCCGCAAGAATGCCGCCTTCTTGCCCACAGATTCTATAAGATGAACATGAAAATCGCTGCGGTTGGCCCCCATTACAGCGAGAACCAAGCCCGGAAAACCTGCTCCAGACCCAAGATCCACAAGGGTTTTTGCTCCCAGCGGGATGTGCCGCCAAAGCTGGGCGGAATCCAGCATGTGCCGGCGCCAGAGATCCTTTACTGTCGACCGGCCAACAAGATTCATCCGGGCATTCCACTCTAAAAGACAGTCCGCGTAAGCCCGCAGGCTAACAAGCGTTTCACGTGAAACATTCGCATCTTGCTTAAAATCTTCCGCGCCGTATTTTCCTAGCTTCATTTAAAATTGTCTCAGACCATTGTCATCGACTGGATTAGACTCAGCCCAGCCAATACCAGCGCCGCGCCCATTGCAAACGATAAGACTCTTCGGTGTTTAAGAAGCCGGCCCTGGGCCCCCGGCATGGCCAGCGTGGCCGCCAGAAAAGAAAACCATATCAATGTAAGTGCCGGCATACCCGCGACAACGATCATCAGGTCGCCTCGGTCCGGATAACTCTGGGCCAGCACCGCAGTAAGCCCAATGAGAACGATAGCAGCTTTTGGGTTTGAAAGATTGGTTAGTAGGCCAAGCAAGAAGGAACCGGCGCTTCTCTTGCCCGGCCGAATTGTTGCGCGCGCCTTGTCCTCGCGCAAAGCTGATGAAACTGCTCTCGCGCCCAAGTAAATAAGAATACCGCCGCCCAATAAGCGGATTCCTTCCCAAATGGCTGGTGTTTCTTGAATTGCAGCGCCCATGCCCACTGCCGCCAGAAGGGCCCAAAACGCCACGCCCACCGAAATTCCAACGGCAGCGACAAAGGCGGCGCGCCGGCCTCTGCCAACAGCCAGGGCTGTGACCAAGAGAAAATCCGGGCCCGGGCTGACAAGCCCTAGAATAAATGCCCCGTAAGCCGCAAAGATAAGAGTAGATGGAGGGCCTAGTATCGTATCCATTATTTCACGTGAAACGTTACGCGCTATTTAACATTGAGGCTGAGCTAGGCCGCCGCGACTTAGGTTTTTGAACATGCCTGAGAAGCGCCGTAACCGCGGCCGGGGTAACGCCCGGGATTCGTGCTGCGGCGCCAAGAGTTTCCGGCTTGGTGGCTGCGAGCTTTTGACACACTTCCGTTGAGAGGCCTCCGACCTCCTCATAATCGAGGGCTTTTGGTAAGATGAGGGATTCATCTCTACGGAAAGCCCTTACATCAGCTTCCTGCCGCTCCATATATCCAGCATATCGGCCTTCAATCTCAAGCTGTTCGCAGACATCCTGCCTAATGCCGTAGAGTTCCGGCCACAGGGCCTGGAGCTGCAGCCAGCCGATTTCCGGATAGGCGAGCAGCTGAAATCCAGACCGCCTGACGCCGTCCTGATTGACCTTATAGCCCCTGGCCGCCAACTGCGTTGGTGTGGCCGTCAGGCCTTCTAGTTGAGCTCGGGTTTTTTCAAGAACCGCCTTTTTCTCCATGAACTCGGAGGCACGCTCGCCGCCGACACAGCCAAGCGCAATGCCTTTTTCCGTCAGGCGTAGGTCCGCGTTATCCGCCCGAAGCCTCAGCCTGTATTCTGCCCGAGATGTAAACATGCGATATGGCTCAACGGTGCCCCGGGTGGTCAGATCATCGACCATAACGCCAAGGTAGCCCTCAGCCCGGTCAAGGGTAAGGGGGCAAGCTCCGCTCACTGCTCTCGCCGCATTTACGCCCGCCAAAAGCCCTTGCGCTGCGGCCTCTTCATAACCTGTGGTGCCGTTGATCTGTCCAGCAAGGTATAGGCCGCCGATTTTGTTTGTCTCCAGAGCGGAGTCTAGTTCGCGGGGATCTATATAGTCATATTCGATCGCATAGCCAGCCTGCAGCATGTCTGCACGTTCTAGCCCTGGGATAGTTCTTATCATGTCCCGCTGAACGTCCTCCGGAAGGCTGGTGGAAATTCCATTGGGATACACGGTATGGTTGTCTAGGCCTTCTGGCTCGAGAAAAATTTGGTGGCTGTCCCGCCCAGCAAAACGAAAAACCTTGTCTTCAATAGACGGGCAGTAGCGCGGCCCCGCACTTTCAATTTGACCATTATAAATTGGTGCCCTGGCTTTATTGGCGACTATAAGGGCATGCGTTTCTGCCGTCGTCCTGGTGATGTGACAATTTATCTGCGGTGTCGTTATCGCGTTGGTCATGAAGGAAAACGGCAGTGGGGGAGAGTCACCTCGCTGTTCTTCCAAAACCTTGTGATTGATTGTCCGCCCGTCAAGCCGTGGTGGCGTGCCGGTCTTTAGCCTGCCGAGATAAAAGCTGTTTGTTTTCAGTGTCTTGGCGATTCCATAAGAGGCCTTTTCGCCAATCCGTCCAGCAGGAATGCGCTCTTCACCTCGATGGATGACACCGCTTAAGAATGTTCCTGTGGTCAGCACTACAGCGCCGCAACCGATCCGGCGGCCATCACCAGTTTTTACGGCACAAACCCTTTTCGTCTGAGGATCAAGCTCCAGGTCTTCGGCAGAGGCTTGTAAAACAAACAAATTCGGCTGTGCGGCCAACAAATCTTGCACGGCTTTCTTATATAGTTTGCGGTCGGCTTGCGCTCGTGGCCCCCTTACCGCGGGACCTTTTGACCTGTTGAGCAAGCGAAATTGAATGCCCCCCGCATCGATGGCTTTAGCCATTATACCGTCGAGTGCGTCAATCTCTCGCACCAAGTGCCCTTTGGCCAATCCGCCAATCGCAGGGTTGCAGCTCATTTCACCGACCGTGGTAGTCTTGTGGGTCAGCAACAGGGTCTGTGCGCCGAAGCGTGCCGACGCGGCTGCGGCCTCGGTTCCAGCGTGGCCGCCTCCAATAACAATAACGTCGTAACTCCCGTGGCGGTCCGCTAACATGGTTGGGAAGGGGCTCCTGTCTTGTCGCGCCCTTCTATAGCCTCTTACTCTCCAGCGGCAAAGCCCTCAGGCTCTGGCCGCATTGCGATGGGCAACAGCGCTAGCGATGCTGCGCAACAAACCAGAACAACAATTGCCAGCCAAAAAGGGCCGGCCATCAGTGTCGGCGCTACGAACTGGGTGCCCGCAGCCGAGAGGCCCATGCACGTAAACATCATCAAACCGCCCGCAGACCCGGGATGCCGCCCGGCAAAGGCCATCGCCTTGGCAAAGCCGGGGCCGACACGCAGGCCCAGGCCAACAGCCATTGGAATCATTGTCAAGGTCATGGTCACTGCGCTAAGGAATTGTGGGAACAGGCCAATCAGCCCAACAAACAGCAGGGCGCTTAACATTTGCAACACAGCGCCAGCCACAATCAGAGAGTTAATCCCAAAACGGTCGCTCAGGCGGCCGGCTAAGTTGGAAACGATTACAAAAAAAGAGATCATGACCAATTGCATGACAACAAACGCCTTGGTCGAATGGCCAAGATACGTCACGAGCAAATACGGCGTTGCCATAAGAAAAATAATCAGTCCGGCAAACGCGAAGGCATGGCTCACCTGATAGCCCATAAAGCGCCGTGCCAACAGGAGGTGCCAATAGCGCAGGTGCGCAGCTGTGAAATTAGGGTTGTGCGGTGGGCGTGAATGAATTCTGAGGAATCGAAACGCGGCCATGGTAAACAGGGCAAACGCCGCCATAACCCAAAATGTTGACTCCCAGCCGAAGGCTACTACAAGCCATGCACCAATCATTGGGGCAAGAGCGGGGATCACCGCTTCCATTGAAGACACGATCGATGTCAAGCGGACCACTAGGCTATCATCGCCAGCTTCACGCAACATAGCCGGCGCCAAGGCCGTGCCCGCACTGGCGGCAATTCCCTGGACAAAGCGCAGGGCAATAAGCTCCTTCATGCTCTCGGCTAGGGCACAACCGATAGACGCCACAGTGAATGCCGCCAGCGCCCAGTTGAGAATAAGGCGACGATCATAACGGTCTGCCAGCGCCCCAAACACTAGTTGCCCAACAGCAAAGCTGGCGAAGAACCCCGCCAGGGTATATTGGGCACCGACGGCATCACCACTAAGTGCCTCAGGCAAAAACGGAATGGCTGGCAGATACAAATCGGTTGCCACCATAGATGTGCCCGCTGCCAAGAAAATGGGTGCGGCCAATAATATGCCGGATCTGTTCATTTTTCGCGTTTGTGCGCCGGGTAATTTTCCCGCGCATCGCCAAATCCATGCCGCGGTGTCTGGCGGATAAAGTGTTTTTCTCTATTTTCCAATGCAAAAATCTTTAAAGACTATTTCCAGAAGGTCTTCCACATCTACGGCGCCAGTAATACGGCTTAGAGCCCGCAGGGCTAGTCGAAGATCTTCTGCTGCTAGCTCCGAAAGCTCGGCCACCTGTGCGCGGGCTAAGGCGGCACTACATTCTTCCAGAGCACGGCGATGGCGTGGGCGGGTCATTGGCGCCTCCATTCCGCTTTCACATAAGGCCTTAACTTGCTGAGTCAGCCCTGCAATAAGCCAGTCAACACCGCTCCCTGTCTTAACAGATATCAGCCGCGCAGCGGGGTGTGCTTTATCAATGTCTTTTTCTTCCCACAACTGTTCCAAAAGGTCTGCTTTGTTAACTACAATGATAGCCCTTTCATCAATTGCCGATTGAGTGTCTGAATCGCTCTCTGGGTATGTGGTGCTATCAAATAGTGCAATAACAATATCAGCCTCCTCTGCACATTTTAGAGTACGCCGCACCCCTTCCGCTTCGATATCAGACTCAGCGGCACGCAACCCCGCTGTGTCCGAAACAAGAACCGGATATCCGCCAAGGTCAAGATTCACTTCAATGACATCCCGGGTTGTCCCGGGTGTGGCGGAGACAATTGCCGCTTCGCGATTGGCAAGGACATTTAGCAAACTAGATTTACCGGCATTGGGCGGCCCAACAATGGCTACATGCACTCCCGTACGGAGACGTTCCCCGCAGCCATAATCCTTTATTTCTATCGCTATCTCTCTTTCCAAATCGCCAACGGACTGCCATAGGCTCATTGCCGTTTTTTCGGGCAGGTCTTCATCGGGGAAATCTATCACAGCCTCAAGGTGGGCTAGTGCCTTTGTCAGCCTGTCACGCCAATTATCCGTCTTCGTTTTGAGGGCGCCGCCCATTTGCTTTAGCGCCTGGCGCGTCTGCGCGCGGGTTTCCGCGTCGATCAAATCCGCCAGCGCTTCCACCTGTGTAAGATCCAGCTTGCCGGCGTCAAAAGCCCGGCGAGTAAACTCCCCCGGCTCAGCTGGCCGTAATCCGTCAATGCCGCTGAGAGCCATCAGCAGGCCATCGAGCACTGCGCGGCCACCATGACAATGTAGC
Organism: Rhodospirillaceae bacterium; assembly: GCA_045564915.1. GTDB lineage: Bacteria > Pseudomonadota > Alphaproteobacteria > Rhodospirillales > Rhodospirillaceae > JAQWRV01. The sequence goes on along the minus strand of JBJLGL010000009.1, from coordinate 204,639 downwards.
TCTACCATATCCTCTCCGGTAAAGCTGTGCGGGCCCGGGAACCAGACCACCAAGGCATCATCAAGTGGTTCATTCGTGTGAGGCTCATGGAGGGTGGTTCGCGTCATTTTACGCGGCGATAACTGGGCGTCTCCCATGCTGGACAGAACTTGGGCGGCCGCCGGGCCGGATATTCGGATCACGGCGACGCCAGCCCGGCCCGATGCTGTCGCCGGCGCAAAAATGGTGCTTCTCTCTGATGTCTTTGAAAAAGTTGGCATCAGTTTAGGCAAAGCGCCCTGGTTCTGTTAGCCAGGGGCCCTTGAAAAAGGTGGTCATCATAAAGTCTTTGCAATTCATGGTTTGGGCCGGTACTTCGTTTCGCCTGCACAGTTTCTTATACACATCCGCCGGCAGCCTCGTCACTGCGGGCAAAACAATTAATGTCTGCGCTTGTCAGAACTCAAAGCGAGATTGTTTTTTCCTGCCACCGCCCCCCGCTAGCCCTGGTTTTAATTCATCCGGGACAACCTTACAGTAGAAACTCTTTTCTGAAAGATTGACCATGTCTGAACCTAATAATTTTAACCGCCTCGTTGATGAAACCAGCCCCTATCTGCGTCAACATCGGGATAATCCCGTGCATTGGTGGGCTTGGGGCGACGCACCGTTCGCGGCGGCGACAGCCGAAAATAAGCCAATATTGCTGTCTGTCGGCTACGCTGCCTGCCATTGGTGTCATGTCATGTCGCACGAAAGCTTTGAGAACCCTGAAATTGCAGCATTGATGAATGATTTGTTCGTAAACATTAAAGTTGATCGGGAAGAGCGCCCAGATGTCGATGCTATCTATCAGAAGGCTTTGGCTGCCACCGGAGAGCAGGGGGGGTGGCCCTTGACCATGTTCGCTACACCTGATGGAAAGCCGTTTTTCGGCGGCACTTATTTTCCCCCTGACGCTCGCTATGGCCGCCCGGGATTCCCTGATGTGTTAAGGCACATTTCCAAGGTCTATGCCGATAGCCGCAAAACCGTTGACGAACAAGCTAGCCGCCTAACAACTCATATCTCGGAGCCAGAACAGCGTGAGCGAAAGGAATCATTGACGGTCGCAACGTTGGACGCGGCCGCCTCTCACATCTTGGACCATTTTGACTCTGTTAATGGGGGCCTTGGCCACGCCCCAAAATTTCCTATGGCACGCTTGTTTGAGTTCTTGTGGCGCGCCCATTGCCGTGGCGGCGAGCCTCGATTGCGAGAAACAGTTGTTCTTACGCTTGACCGCATTTGTAACGGCGGAATCTATGACCACCTCGGTGGTGGTTTTGCCAGATATTCAACGGATGCGCAGTGGCTAGCGCCACACTTCGAGAAAATGCTGTACGACAATGCCCAGCTAGTCGATCTGCTCGCTATTGTCTGGCAGGAAACTCGGTCAGATTTATACCGTCTTCGCATCGAAGAAACTGTTGCCTGGCTTGAACGAGAAATGATGGGAGAGAATGGGGCATTTGCGGCCACTCTGGATGCGGATTCCGATGGCGAAGAAGGAAAGTTCTATGTCTGGACCAAAGACGAAATCGACAAAGTACTCGGCTCTGAGAGCGAGCTATTTACAGAGGTGTATGGCGTGAGCCCCTCTGGAAACTGGGAAGGCAAGAATATTCTAAACCGCATTGAGAGCCATGCCCGCCAGCTTAACAGAGACGAAGAGCACAGCCTGGCCTCTGCGCGAGCAAAGCTGCTTGCCGTTCGGGGGCACCGCTGCCATCCGGGCCGCGATAGCAAGGTGTTAGCTGACTGGAACGGCTTGATGATTATGGCGCTGGCCCGAATCAGTTTGGTCTTTGAAACGCCTAAGTGGCTTGCTTTAGGAACATCCGTCTTCGATTCCATTGTTTCTACGATGACCTGGGAGGACTCTCGCGGCCGGGTTCGGCTAGCTCACTCGTTTTGTGATGGTCGACAGCAAAGGGTCGACGTGCTTGACGACTACGCCAACATGATTGGTGCCTCTCTGGCCTTAGCAGCGGCTACCGGCGAGAACCGTTTCGTTGAACAGGCCGCGGTCTGGGCTGATCTTGTTCATGACCTGTTTTGGAATGATGGTGCTCGGCGATATTTCTTTGCTACATCTGATGATAAGCGCCTTATCGTTCGCCCCTCCACCGTCGCTGACAGCGCCACCCCTTCGGGCAACGGTGTCATGTTGGATTCGCTGGCAAGGCTTTATTATCTAACCGGCCATAGCCGCTTCCAGTCTCGCGCGAATGAATTAGTCGACGCCTGCGGCGGCGAGGCGATGGGCCATTTTCCTCACACATGCGCATTCTTAAACGGCTTTGAAATCTTAGTTGATGCACAGCAGGTCGTCGTCATCGGCTCGCGCGCTGAGGGTGCTGTGCAAAAGCTTTTTCGTGCCGCACTACAGGGCTCCAATCCCAATTTGATTCTATCAACTGTTGCCGCGACTGAGTTTTTGCCCGCCAGTCATGCTGCGTTTGGCAAGGCCCGCATCGAGGGAAAGGCCTCCGCCTACGTCTGCCGTGGGCCAGTGTGTCAGGCCCCGGTTACAACGGCCGCCGCTCTTCATGATGCACTTCTAAGGTAGCAGAGTGCGGCAGCTTTCATTTCATTTTACGCTCTTCGATCTGACTGTGTCGGAGGAAGGCGGGGCGCTGGTGTCTGTCGGCTGGGGATGGGGCGGGGCCCAGGATTACACGCCCTTGCTGTGTAGGGCGGGGAAGCAAATTCAGGATTACCTGGAAGGCAGGCGGTCAACGTTTGACCTCCCGCTGGGGCCCTTGGGCACGCCATTCCAACAGCATGTCTGGAAAGCCATAAAAGAAATCCCATTCGGCCAGGCGGTGTCTTATGCTTGTCTTGCTAAACGCATAAACTCCAGCCCCCGTCCGGTTGGAGCTGCTTGTGGGGCCAATCCCCTCCCTATTATTATTCCCTGTCACCGAGTGGTGGCCTCCAACCTTAGTCTGGGAGGCTATTCAGGCGAGGGTGGATTAGATACAAAGCAAATGCTGTTGGATATTGAGGGTTATCGGGGTGTGTGACACGCCTCGGGGTGCTTTTAAAAGTCATTTATGAGGGAGCGGAATATGGTCAAGGCAATCTTAGTACATAGCCCCGGGGGGCCGGATGTGTTGGTCGCGAAAGAAATTGAGGTTGGAGATCCAGGGCCGAATGAGGTTCGCCTAAGACAGACCGCTATTGGCGTAAACTTCATAGACACCTATCACCGCTCCGGCTTATATCCTGTTCCCGACCTGCCCTTTACTCCTGGAATGGAGGCCGTGGGCGAGATTGATGCCGTCGGTGCCGGGGTGACAGATTTTCGGGTTGGCGACCGCGTGTGTTATGGCACTGGCCCCCTGGGGTCGTACTCGGAAGCTAGGGTCATGGCGCCGGACTCGCTAGTTAGGGTCCCGCCTTCGATTAGTGACGAAACCGCTGCAGGAATGATGCTCCGAGGCCTTACCGTTTGGTATCTCTTGCGAAGCCTGCACACGCTCTCAAAAGGTGAAACCGTTTTGTTTCATGCCGCAGCTGGGGGCGTTGGCCTAATATTTAGCCAGTGGGCTAATCACATCGGTGCCACGGTCATAGGCACTGTCGGTTCTGAAGAAAAGGCTGAGCTCGCCCGCTCTAATGGGTGCCATCATACCATCCTTTACAAACACGAAGACTTTCCCGCCAAGGTTAAGGAAATAACGAATGGCGCGGGGGTTTCGGTAGTGTACGACGGTGTTGGAAAAGACACTTTCATGGGCTCCTTGGAGTGTCTACAGCGCCGCGGTCTCATGGTTTCCTTTGGCAATGCTTCTGGCCCACCGCCGTCTCTAGAGGTTGGCTCTCTGGGGCCTCGGGGCTCTTTGTTTGTTACCCGGCCGACTTTATTCGATTACACAGGGACGCGCACAGAGCTCGACCGGGGCTGCGGTGAGCTGTTCGACATCGTTTGTTCGGGTGCTGTACAGATAGAGGTCGGTCAAAGTTATGGGTTGTCCCAAGCGCACCACGCCCACGCTGATCTCGAAGCGGGGACAACCACTGGTTCGACGATATTAGTTCCTTGACGGAGTCCGCCCTACTGATTCATACGATCGAAGAAATCGTTGTTGTTCTTGGACTCACGCAGCTTGTCTAGGAGGAACTCCATCCCGTCTTGGTTCCCCATGGGATCAAGAATGCGGCGCAGCACCCACATCTTCGATAGCGTTTTCTGATCAACCAGAAGCTCTTCTTTCCGGGTGCCGGACTTTGTAATATCGATGGCTGGGAAAACCCGTTTGTCGGCAAGTTTTCGCTCCATAACGATTTCCGAATTCCCGGTTCCCTTAAACTCCTCAAAAATCACTTCATCCATCCGGCTGCCAGTTTCGATTAGCGCGGTGGCAATAATTGTCAGAGATCCCCCCTCCTCAATATTGCGGGCCGCGCCAAAGAAACGCTTCGGTCTTTGCAGCGCATTAGCATCAACGCCGCCCGTTAGAACTTTCCCGGACGATGGGACCACCGTGTTATACGCCCGGGCAAGGCGTGTAATAGAATCCAATAGAATTACGACATTCCTCTTATGCTCCACTAGCCGCTTTGCCTTTTCGATAACCATTTCAGCCACTTGAACGTGCCGTTGTGCTGGCTCATCAAACGTTGAACTAACAACTTCTCCTTTTACCGTGCGATCCATATCCGTTACTTCTTCCGGACGCTCGTCAATCAATAGTACAATTAAATAAACCTCCGGGTGGTTAGCTGCTATAGAATGGGCAATATTCTGTAGCATCACAGTTTTCCCGGCTCTTGGTGGTGCTGTTAATAATGCTCTCTGGCCCATACCAAGAGGTGAAACAATTTCAATAACCCGTCCCGTAAGTTCTTTTCCCGCCGGATCATCAATTTCCATATTGAGTTTATCATCCGGATAAAGTGGGGTCAGATTATCAAAATTGATTCGGTGTCGTATTGCCTCCGGCTTCTCAAAGTTAATTGTATTAACTTTGAGAAGAGCAAAATATCGCTCCCCTTCTTTTGGCCCGCGAATCTCTCCTTCAACAGTGTCCCCTGTGCGCAGTCCAAAGCGGCGAACTTGGCTTGGGGAAACGTATATATCATCTGGCCCAGCCAAGTAATTCGATTCAGGAGAGCGTAAAAACCCGAAACCATCCTGCAGAATTTCAAGGACGCCGTCGCCAACAATCGCTTTTTCATCCTCAGCCAACTGCTTGAGAATTGAAAACAACATGTCTTGCTTACGAAGATTCGAGGCATTTTCTATACCCATTTCCTCTGCAAACGCTAAAAGCTCTGGCGGTGTTTTCTGCTTAAGTTCTTTAAGATGCATTGAATTCTGTGCTCTTACAATTAAGGGTAAAAAGTATTTGAGGAGGGCTGTTTAAATTGTAGCGTCGGGACAACAAGCAGTCCGAAGTATGAATAATTATTGGATTGAAACATGGAACAGATAGGAAGATGGGCTGAGACGCCGGAAAGAGATGACCTCGTTACCGTATGCTATGGTAGTATGTCAAACTATAAATACGCATCACTTAGTGGATCTAGTTACTACTCTACAAATAATAAGATTCTTAAAACTTAGATGTTGTAGTAGTTGGGCCTGTTAATGTCGGGGATCAAAAGTTTTCCATAGAGCAACTAACAAGAAGAGGGTGAACACCCAAAAAAGGAACAGCTGTGACTTTTTATGGGAAGGAACTGTTAAGGTGTTTAGATATATATATAACTGAAGTGGATAAGAATCTTTTATAAAATGGGGGCCCTTAGAACAGAAGGTGATGTTCCACAAAAAAAGTGTTCGCCGAATTTCTTTTCTACAGGTTATCAAGTTAAAGATAAGAATCTAAAATTGGGGACCGTAAAAATTTTTGTGGCGCAATTTCCATTTTATCCTCAGCAACGCAAACTTGCTCCCAGCATACTAACAGCAAAGAAATTTTGTGACTGACCAAAACTATAACCTTCATCTTGTCTCCGACTCTTCTGGCGAAACTGTTAGCGGAATTGCTAGAGCATGTTTAGTCCAATATGATGAGGACTCGGTAACCGAACATTTCTGGTGGTTAGTTCGCACAACCGGCCAAATAAATCGAGTGATCGACGGGATCAGGGCCGCTCCTGGCCTTGTAGTTTTTACGTTACTAGACTCAAAAATTCGCAGTCACCTTGAGCAAGCGTGCCGGGATCTCGGTGTGCCTTGCGTGTCCGCGCTTGATCCAGTTATGGACGCTCTGGCGAAGATGTTTAACCGGGAGGGCGGCCATGAAATTGGCCGGCAACACAATCTAGATGATGATTATTTTGATCGCATAGAAGCTATGCATTATGCAATGGCCCATGATGACGGCCAAAACCTAGACGGCCTAGTCACGGCGGATGTAGTGCTATTGGGTGTATCAAGAACCTCTAAGACTCCAACATGTATGTATCTAGCCAACCGCGGGCTGCGGGCCGGCAACATCCCTTTAGTGCCCGGCGTCGAGGTGCCAGAGAGCATTTGGGCGTCAGGGAAACCCCTGTTTGTTGGGCTAACACGAGAACCTAAAAGCCTGACTGATATTCGACAAAGCCGCCTCCGACTGATGAAGGAAGATCGAGGCCTGGACTATGCTGATGTAGATCTTGTTAAAGAAGAGGTTGCGGCATCCCGCCGGCTGTTTCGCTCTCGAGGATGGCCGGTCATTGATGTAACCCGCAAATCTATTGAGGAAACGGCAGCGTCAATCATTCAGCTTTATAACGAGCGGGATACAGCATGACGGCGGAAGGGCTTGTCGTGCAACCACAGATTATACTGGCGTCTGCCAGCCCCAGCCGCGCTGCCGTGTTGAGCCAGGCCCGGGTGCCGTTTGAAATAAATGTCTCTGGTGTTGATGAAGAACCAACAAAAAAACAAGCAAAGCAAACAGGAGCCAGCGCTATCGATGCAGCAGATTCTTTAGCAACCCTAAAGGCGACAACTGTATCAATTCAGAACCCGAAACATTTTGTTATTGGCGCCGATCAAATTCTATATCTAGACGGCCAGTGGTTTGACAAGCCAGCGACGGTAGCCGAGGCGCGGTCTAATTTGTTGCGCTTTCGTGGGCGAACCCACCACCTGGCAACGGCAGTTGTTGTGGCTGTCGGTGGGAAGCGAATATGGCACACGCATGACCACCCAGCCTTAACCATGAGAAAATTTTCAGAAGTCTTTTTGGACCAATATATATCCACTGCCGGGGACAGTCTTTTGTCCTCGGTCGGGGGGTATCATCTTGAAGGCTTGGGAGCCCAGTTGTTTGAACGAGTGGAAGGAAGCTTCTTTTCAATTCTTGGGCTACCGTTATTGCCAACGCTTGAGTGTTTGCGAGAATGCGGGGCGATCACAAGATGAATTCGAATAGCAGGAAAAAGTTAACCGGCGTAATGGGCTGGCCGATTAAACACTCTCTATCACCAAGACTGCATGGGTTTTGGTTGCGCAAACACAACATTAATGGGGCTTATTTGCCGCTGCCTATTGCGCCCAATAATCTCGATCATGCACTAAGAGCGCTGCCTAGGCTCGGGTATTGCGGTGTGAATTTAACCGTGCCCCATAAAGAGGCGGCATTATCAATCGTAGACCACGTCGACGATGTTGCTCGCCGCATAGGCGCTGTAAATACGGTGTTTGTCTCAAGAGACGGCAGCCTCAAAGGCACCAATACAGACGGCCGCGGCTTTATTGAAAATATTAAGACTAATGCAACGACGTGGTCGGCCAGCGAAGGCGCCGCCGTTGTTCTTGGTGCGGGGGGCTCAGCGCGTGCGGTGGTTGCGGGCCTGGTGGATTCGGGGTGCGGTGAAATTATTTTAGTTAACCGCACCCGCAGGAAGGCAGAAAAACTGGCGGCCCATATTGGCGGCTCAATCTCCGTGCGGAGCTGGTCCGAGCGCCACGAAGCGCTGACATCGGCCGCATTATTGGTCAATACTACAACGCTTGGAATGAAGGCACAGCCCCCGCTGGATGTCGATCTGACCGGACTTCCTTCTGCAGCGATAGTAACAGATCTTGTCTACGCTCCTCTAGAAACTCAATTGCTTGCGGAAGCAAGGAGTCGCGGCAATCCAGTGGTGGATGGCCTTGGCATGCTTCTATATCAAGCTGTGCCAGGCTTTGAGGGCTGGTTCGGCATACGGCCAAAAGTTACCCCGGCTCTCCGTGCCCATGTGCTGCAAGATCCGTAGCCGTGTTTTCCCCTAGCTCGCCCTATCAACCCACCCAAAGCCCACCCAGCCGCCGCTGGCCTTTCCGCATTATTGGCCTAACAGGCTCAATTGCCATGGGCAAATCAACGGCAGCGTTTATGCTCAAGCGCATGGGCATCCCAGTTTTTGATTCGGACGCATCAGTGCATAAGTTGACTGCAGCCGGGGGGCAGGCTGTGGGCGCGATTAAAAAAGTTTTCCCTAGTGTGGTTACAAAAAAAGGCATTGACCGCGCTGCGATGGGGAGCATTGCTTATAAAGATCTCGCAGCACTCAGGGAGCTTGAAACAATATTGCATCCTATGGTCCAAGATGATCGATACCGGTTCCTGCTGAGACACGCCATGCTAAACACAACCTGTGTTGTGCTCGACGCCCCGTTGTTATTTGAGGCCGGCATCAACAAAATCTGTGATGCAATATTCGTTGTTTCTGCACCATTTTTTCTGCAACGTCAGCGCGCTTTGTCTCGGACCGGGATGACGGAAGAAAAATTCATGACTATACTAAAAAGACAATTATCGGACGCTGAAAAGCGACAGCGTTCTGACGTTATTATCCACAGCGGTTTGGGCAAACACAGGACATGGGCCCAACTGAGAAGTGCGGCTAGAGATGTCAAAGACTCAAGATGTGGCATCTAAGAGCGTGGCGAGCCGACAAGGCGCTCACGCTGGGGGATCAGGCACATGCGTGAAATTGTACTAGATACAGAAACCACCGGATTAAATCCTAAATCCGGAGACCGTATTGTTGAAATCGGGTGTGTTGAACTCAACAATCACGTTGTTACTGGCGAGAGCTTTCACGCTTATATAAACCCCGAGCGCGACATGCCCAAACAAGCGGAAGCTATTCACGGGCTAAGCGAAAGTTTTTTGGCGGACAAGCCGCTATTTATAGAAATTGCCGATGACCTCATCGCCTTTATCGGAACGGCACAGATCATCGCCCATAATGCAGCATTCGATATTGGTTTTATGAATGCAGAGCTTGATAGTGCGGGCTGTCAGAGCATTGCTCTGGAAAGGGTGATCGACACTGTTCAAATCGCACGACAAAAATTTCCGGGCGCTCAGGCTAGCCTTGATGCCCTTTGTCGCCGCTTTAATATTGATCTGTCGGCACGCACAAAACACGGCGCACTATTAGATGCCGAGTTGTTGGCAAGGGTCTACCTTGAACTTGTTGGTGGCCGGGAACCCCGTCTAGGCTTTGGCGCGGTGGCCGACAACAAAAGGGGTGTAATTTCTGAGAAAGAGCCGACTAGGCCAAACCGCGAGCCCAGATTTCATGTGGCTAAGGAACACGAGTTAGCTGATCATGCGGTGTTTTTGAAAACCAAAATAAAATCGCCTATTTGGTCTCAATAAGACCCTAGAATCCAAAGGCCCTACTCTGCTGCAGGACTATTGGGTACCGTCGTCATATCTTTTGCTTCTCGAGCTAACTCGTCTTCTGTCGAATATTTTCGACGGTACAGGTCCATAAAATCGATAAGTTGCAACATTAGCGGCGGAAAACCACCCTGAACTGTTGTGTCCGCGACAACTTGTCGAACGAAGGGAAACATTTGCCGGGGCACTTCGATCAGCAACACTGGCCGCACATGATCTTTGGGTATTTCACCAAGAATGACGATACCCACGTAAGCAACTTCCAGAATGAAGGCGGGTTTATCGCCAATAGTGGCCTCGACATGTATGTTAATAGAAACCTCGTGTGTATTTTCTTTCAGCTCTCGGGTTTCGCAATCGACTGAAATTGGAATGTCCGGCGCAGTTTCCCGCATTTCGTTAAAAATTTCGGGGGCATGCGGCACCTCAAAAGAAAGGTCCTTGATGAACTGCCCAACAAATTGAACGCTGGAAACCGGCTGTGAGTCTGTACCGGACTCTTTGGGCGCATCGTTCATGAAAACTCCTTAACGCAAAGGTACATTGTCGAAATCCGGAAAAGAGTAAGTAATTTAATCGGGGGCCGAGGTAGCATGGATAATCAAGGGCGACAAGCGCAGCACCCTGACGAAGCCTCCTTTAACTGCTATCCGTTGGCCCCATATGATCAATCTTTGGTCCGGAAGGCGACTTTACTTCTTTGTGCTCGCCGTCGATATCATATGACCACCGTGCCCTCTGTTCGTCCGGGCGGCTATTCGAAGCAAAGCTGGGAATGTTAATTTGCCGGACGATAGCTCTTAATAACAAGCCTCGAATCAGCGGCAAAAACAAGAACAAGCCGAAGAAATCGGTCACAAAACCTGGAATCACCAATAAAACCCCCGCCATCAACTGGCAAGCCCCATCAAAAACGGCCCGCACTGGCATTGCACCCCTGTTCAGGCTTTCATGAACACGGCCAAGTGTCGAAAGCCCCTGAATACGAAGTGTTGCGGCCCCAGCGAAAGCTGTGAACACTGTAATACCAATGGTTAGGCCCACACCGATTTCGCTACCAAGGCGCGCAAATACGGCGATTTCTATCATCGGAACAGATATCAGAGCGAAGATAATAAAGAGGCCCATGCTTGCTCTTGTTCAGTGAAATGCCTATGTTCGGCACAGTAGCCAACATTTCTGTACACGTAAGGACCATAACGCCGCCGGTCAACTTTGATCTTGCCGGAAAAGCATGTGAGCTCGGTTTTGTGATCGACAGACACAACAGTAATTAACAGTCTGGGTAGCCATGGAAGGCTTTCAATTTATAGATATAATCTTGCTAGCCATGGTGGCTGGGTTCCTGATTCTGCGTCTGCGAAGCACTTTAGGGCGCCGAACAGGTCACGAGCAGCGGCCAGATAAATTTAGCACCAATGATAATATCGTAGATTTGCCAAACCGGAAAAAGTCTGACAGTGACCTTGACGAAGCTCAGGAAATTGACCCTGCTTACCTTGGGACACCATTTGAGGAGGGTTTGAAGCAGATCATTCTGGCGGACACGAGCTTCACAGCCGCTAGTTTTTTAGATGGTGCAGGAAAAGCATTCGAAATGATCGTTCTGGCCTATGCTCAGCACGATACTGATACCCTGAAACCATTGTTGGCGGACGATGTTTATTCTAACTTTGCTTCTGCTATACAGGAGCGCGAAGATCGCCAGGAACAAATGGAGACGGTTTTGGTTGTTATCAAGCCAGCTAAACTTGAAGAGGTTACAGTCAAAAGCGGGATTGCGGCAATTGCCGTCAAGTTTGAAAGCGAGCAGATTAACGTGGTCAAAGGCCCGAATGGCGACATTATTGATGGTGACCCGGATACCGCTGAATCGGTGACAGATATATGGACCTTTGAGCGCGCGCTCGCGACCGGCAACCCAAACTGGCGACTAACTGCCACACGTAGCGTTGACTAAATTGTCGCCGCCGGGGACAGAAACCTTTTTCACTAAAGCTCTTAAGTCTAGAAATGCACCGATCGCTGTGTCCGCGTTTATGGGTTTTTCTGTCGGCCTTCTTATAGCGGCACTTTTCTTCCCTGCTCGCATTGAACTTGAAACTGTCGCTGCAGATTCCGAGCGGCAACCGCCAGCCCCAAAATCACCCTCAGCCATTGGTCCAGAAGTCACTTATCGTTCGGTGCCGATGGAGAGCCTGCCTAACTGGCAAAATGACCGCCTAACTGAAGCCCTCCCATCTCTAGTCAGGAGCTGTAAAATGTTGCTGTCGAAGCCAGGGGACGCTCTAGTGGGACCAAGTGGGCTTGGTGGCAACGTATATGACTGGAGGGGGCCCTGCACGGCAATGAATTCTTTGAAAGAGTTTGATGCCGAGGCTCAAGAGTCTCGCTTGCGCGAGGCCATGGCGTATCATTTCAAGGCATATGCCGTGGAGGCAGCCGCAAGCCCAGAGGGCACTTTTACCGGTTACTATGAAACGTCATTGAATGGATCGCTTAAGCCAACAGAAAGATTCACGGTCCCTCTTTATGCAGCGCCAGAAGACTTGGTTGAAGTGGATCGCAGGGCGTTTGATTTGCCAAATACAATACCCTCTATAGTTGGCCGCATAAATTCGCAAGCCTTGGTGCCGTATGACAGCCGTAAAGACATTGAACAAAATGAGAAGTTTTTTGAGAGGGCGAATGTGTTGGTATGGGTCGATGATTTGGTCGACGCTCATCTTCTACATATACAGGGGTCTGGGCGGGTTAGTTTGCCAGACGGATCGGAGCGTCGCATAGGATATGCTGGCAACAACGGGAAGAAGTTTAAAGGTATTGGCAGCATCTTATTGGGCGCGGGCGTTATTGGTCCAGGAGAGAGCTCTATGCCATCAGTGGCCGATTGGCTGCGCGCAAACCCAGAAGAAGCGCGCGGGTATATGGAAGGTAATCCTCGCTTTATTTTCTTCCGCTGGATTGAAGGCCCCGGCCCGATTGGCGCTTTCGGAACAGCGCTTGAGCCGCGCCGCAGCTTGGCTATCGACCCACGCTTTATCCCTTATGGGGCACCCCTTTGGCTCGACGCTGACGACCCAGACGGCGAAAAGCTTGACCGGCTTGTTGTGGCGTTAGATACCGGCGCAGCCATAAAGGGCGCTGTGCGTGGGGACTTCTTTTGGGGTGCGGGCCAGGACGCTTTCATGAAAGCTGGGAGAATGAAATCGACTGGACGATATTATCTTCTGCTGCCGCGGACGGTGAGTGAGCCAAGCCCAATAGGGCTACCTTAATCTTCGGCGAAACAAAGAAGTGCTTTATAGTTGCCAGAGACGTTGGTAAGGCTTGGGGTTAACACCTAGCAATTGAGGGATTTCTTATAGGCATGTCTACCAAAGGCGAAAAACGCCGCGATAAGGCACTATACGGACGCTTGATAGAATCCTATCAGGCTGACCGCATTAGCATCTTTATTGATTTTGATCGCCTTAACAGGCCCAAGAGTCCTGTTTTCAATCCTTGGGAAAATGTTGTTCCCTTGCTTATTGTTTTGTTGATGGCTGCAGCGGCTATGGTGCTGCTCGACTTATTGCTCGGCACATTGTCGATGTTGCTAGGGGTCATCATTTATATGTTTTTGGTCCGCCCATGGATTTCCCAAAGGGTATACAGACGTTCCATAGTTGCGGCGACAGATAATCTCCACAACTGGAACATATTGTGGAAACTGGGTGGTCTCGTTTTGACTCTAAATTATATGTCTAAAACCCGGTGTGTTTCACCAGACGGGGACTGGCGCGCTTTTGTCACCCGCTACCTTCCTGAAATGGATATCGAAGGGGCGGATGTCTATTCAGAGTTTAGAACATCGCCCAATCAAGACTCTCTGAGGGAAGTGGTCCGTGAAGACAACATCGACATGTAAACAAGTGGCCTATTCTAACTTCTGCTTTCTGGCGTAGGGCATGGTTCATAAAAGAAAAGGCCGCCGCTTAACTGATACTGAGCGAGTCCTATGGATAGAGACGATGTTTTCCGTTCAACCCGTGCGGCGGCCACAAAACAGAGTCCAAGATTCAGCAAAGCAAGACAATAACTTTTGGATCAAATGGGGCGATGACTGTTCCAGGCTGCCTGTGTCTTCCCAAACGGAGAAATTCGCCACACCTAAAACAAGGCAGCCAGCTCCAAAGCAATTGTTTCCGCCTAATCAGCTGAACAAAGAAACCAATATGCCTCGACTGGAGGTGGGAAAATCAATCGGAATTGACCGCCGCACGGCAGATCGCCTTCGTCGCGGTAGAATAAGAATAGATATGAAACTCGACCTGCACGGCATGACGGTTGAAGTGGCCCGACAGCGCTTGCTTGTGTTTCTTAATAACGCCACAGCATCAGGCGCCCGCTGTGTTCTAGTGATTACTGGCAAAGGCTTGCACTCAAATAGCAACACGCCAGATTCTCATGTTGAGTACGGATTCACCGGAAGTGGAGCTGGCCGCCTTAAAGAAGCTGTACCACTTTGGTTCAATGAGCCGGAATTTCGCCCCTTACTTCTGTCCATAACGCCCGCCCGCCCGAAAGACGGCGGAACAGGCGCCCTGTACATTTTGTTGCGAAAGCCCGCGCGAGATAAAATATGAAACTGTCGCCCTAAGATGCCGAGCGTTGAAAACCAGGGCATGAGGATTCTGCTATGACGCCATTCGGAGCGCGCCTTAGGGCACTTAGAGCCGAACGAGGCATTAACCAAAAGGCCCTTGCTAAGCGCCTCAACGTTTCTCCCGCCTACCTTTCTGCACTGGAGCATGGTCGACGAGGTCAGCCTGGGCCCGGTCTAGTACTTGAAATCTGTGGCCATCTTGATCTGATTTGGGATGAGGCGGAAGAACTGAAGAGATTGGCAGCGAACTCCCGGCCAAAGGTTTTGTTAGATACGGGTGGATTGAGTCCTAAAGCCACAGAGCTTGCCAATCGCCTAGCGGCCCGCCTACACCACCTTACGGAATCGGAGATTGACCGCCTGATGATCGTCCTAGAGCCCCCAACGCCAAAAAACCATCATACAAATGAGAATTAATTGCAAATAAAGGTGGACCAGGTTTCCTTGGAACGATAAGGATGCGAACAATTCTTAATTAGCCGGGCGCCGTGACCATGTTTCCTACTTCAACAATCCCACTGAGCCAACTCTCGCAGCGAGAGCGAGGCTGGATTGTTGAGATATGCAATAACGGTGCCCTCAGCCCAAGTAGTGCTGATTATGGGATTACTGTCCCATTGCACGACCGTTTACTCGACCTCGGCTTTGAGGAGGGGGCCCTTGTTGAGGTGCGGCACCAAGGTCCTTTTGGCGGCCCTCTAGCAGTGCAGGTAGAGGACCGTCTTATCGCAATCCGCCCAGCAGATGCCGATGAGATTCTTGTTAGACCTGAAAGGGCCGGGTAGATAGTGGCCGAAAGTTTTCATGTGGCGCTGGTAGGCAATCCTAACAGCGGCAAGAGCTCTCTTTTCAACGCGCTTACCGGCAGCCGCCAAAAGGTCGGCAACTACCCTGGTGTAACAGTTGACCGGCGAGCGGGCTCACTCCTGGCGCCAGACGGACGCGCAGTGCACGTGGTTGACTTGCCCGGCACGTACAGCCTATCGCCACACAGCCCCGATGAATTGATAACCCGCGATGTGTTGCTTGGACAGAACGATGTCGAAAAGGCTCCTGACGCTATTGTTTGCGTTATTGATTCCACCAGCCTCCGACTTCATCTTCGGTTTGTTCTTGAGCTGAAACGTCTCGGCAAACCCCTAGTGATAGCGCTCAATATGATGGACCTAGCTGAACGCAGCGCGATTGAAATCGACGTGGCTAAGTTAGCCAAGGAACTCGGTGTTCCAGTTGTGCCAACTGTTGCTGTCCGGAGATCAGGAATCACTCAGCTTATCGACATATTTTCGGCGGATGCATGGGCAAGCCTGTGCCACGCTTTTCCTATTACGGCTAGCGCAGCGGATGACCTTCCTGCCATACGCGATTTACAACGCGAGGCGCGACGGATCGCAGCGAAGGTTATAATCCGCGAGGGTATCGAGCATGCATTCACTCGGCGTATTGATGCGGCAGCGCTCCATCCGGTTGTTGGACCGCTAGTTTTGCTGGGGCTCTTATTTATCATGTTTCAGGCCGTTTTCACCTGGGCTGAAGCTCCCATGACGTGGATTGACGGAAGCGTTGTTGGCCTTCAGAGGCTTACACTTGCAGCAATGCCTGAAGGATTACTACGTAGCCTTATTGTTGATGGCGTGCTTGCCGGCGTCGGCAGCGTGGTTATTTTTCTGCCGCAAATTCTCATTCTATTTGCATTCATTTTGGTGCTGGAAGCATCTGGCTATTTAGCTAGGGCAGCGTTTCTAATGGATCGTTTGATGACCCTTGCTGGGCTGAACGGGCGCGCATTCATTCCGCTCTTGTCAAGTTTTGCCTGTGCAATTCCTGGAATCATGGCTGCGCGAACAATCAATAATCCCCGCGATCGCATAACTACGATCATGGTTGCTCCCTTGATGACATGTGCTGCACGGCTGCCAGTCTACACGCTCATTATAGCCGCATTTGTTCCGAATACTGCTGTCTTCGGTTCAATAAAGTTGCAGGGTTTAGTAATGTTCGGTCTCTACTTGGCTGGCATTGTCAGCGCTATTATAGTAGCCGCCCTACTCAAGCGCACTTTAGCTAAGGGCCCACCACCCAGTTTACTGCTTGAATTGCCAAGATATCAGGTGCCGCGCTTGCGGGACATTTTCATTGGTTTGGTAGAGCGGGCGCGGCTCTTTATTCGTCGCGCCGGAACAATTATTCTCATAAGCATGATTGTCTTGTGGGGCCTGTCTTCGTTTCCCGCTCCTCCCCCTGGCTCCAAAGAGCCTGACATATATTATAGCGCTGCTGGAAAGGTAGGAAGAGCACTGGAGGTGGTTTTTGCTCCTATAGGATTTAACTGGCAGATTTCTGTTGCCTTAGTCCCAGGCATGGCCGCCCGAGAAGTTGCTGTTGGTGCGCTCGGAACCGTCTACTCCTTGAGCGGTGACGAAAATGAAGTTGCAGAAAGCCTGGCTGCGGCACTACAGAAAACGTGGTCTTTGCCAACGGCATTAGCTTTTCTAGTCTGGTATATCTTCGCTCCTCAATGCCTA
Organism: Rhodospirillaceae bacterium; assembly: GCA_045564915.1. Classification (GTDB taxonomy): domain Bacteria; phylum Pseudomonadota; class Alphaproteobacteria; order Rhodospirillales; family Rhodospirillaceae; genus JAQWRV01. Next base: position 187,822 of record JBJLGL010000009.1, on the reverse strand, counting down.
TCTACGCTAGCAGTAGCCCGGCGTGAAACTAACTCGTGGGCTTGGACAGCGTTCATGTTTGGCTATTTGTTTGCGCTTGCCTATGTAGCAGCAGGGGCGACGTTCTGGATTGCGAAATCCCTGCACTAAATATTACAAAATAAATTTGCTGAGATCGCCGGCTCTGGCAAGTTCACCAACTTGGCTTTGCACTAATTCCTCGGTTATCGTTACGGTCTCTCCGCCGCGGTCTGTGGCCGTAAAACTTATATCTTCGAGAAGCTTTTCCATCACCGTGTGTAGCCGCCGGGCGCCGATATTCTCCACGTTTTGATTTACCTCAGCCGCAAGCTTAGCAATCGCGTCTACGGCCCCATCGACAAATTCTAGGGCAAGATCTTCAGTTTTCAGCAGGGCTTTATATTGTTTGATAAGGCTAGCTTCGGTCTCTGTAAGAATGCGTACAAAGTCTTCCTTGGTTAGGGCTTTCAGCTCAACCCGGATGGGCAACCGGCCCTGCAACTCTGGCAAAAGGTCAGAGGGTTTGGCCAAGTGAAAAGCGCCCGATGCTATGAACAGAATATGGTCAGTTTTAACTGTGCCGTGTTTGGTTGCTACAGAAGTCCCCTCAATCAATGGGAGAAGGTCCCGCTGGACGCCTTCACGTGAAACGTCGCCCCCTCTAGCATCGCTGCGTGTCGAAATCTTATCAATCTCATCAAGAAACACGATTCCGTTATTTTCAACTGCATTGATGGCATCACGCACCACTAGGTCTTCATCTAACAGTTTGTCGCTTTCTTCCCGAATAAGCACGTCATAGGAATCAGACACGGACATACTTTTCTTTTTTGTCCGACCACCCATCATACCACCAAGCATATCGTTTAGGTTGAGCATTCCAACCTGAGCACCCGGCATACCTGGAATTTCCATTGTTGGCATACCAGCGCCACTAGCTTCAGAGATTTCAATTTCAATTTCTTTGTCGTTAAGTTCGCCCGTTCTCAACTTTGCGCGGAAACTTTCACGGGTTGCCTCGCCGGCACTTTCTCCTACCAGCGCATCAAGAACTCGCTCTTCTGCTGTTATCTCTGCCTTGGCTGTGACATGTTTACGCATACGTTCTCTGGTCATGTGAATGGCGACTTCAAGCATGTCGCGAACAATGCTCTCAACGTCACGGCCTACATAGCCCACTTCGGTAAACTTGGTTGCTTCCACTTTAATGAAGGGCGCCTGTGCAAGCTTGGCTAGCCGGCGTGCGATCTCAGTTTTTCCAACACCTGTTGGCCCAATCATCAAAATGTTTTTTGGCAGGACCTCGTCCTTTAGATCGCTGGGTAATTGCTGTCGCCGCCAGCGGTTTCGCAAGGCAATGGCGACGGCTTTCTTGGCATCACCCTGCCCAATGATGAAGCGGTCCAATTCAGAAACAATTTCACGCGGTGAGAACGACGTCATATCAATTAAAGACTTTCAAGAACAACAGAAGTGTTTGTGTAAACACAAATATCGGCAGCAATACCCATCGCTTTGCGGGCTATAGCCGCGGCATCCATGTCCTCATGATCAATAAGGGCGCGGGCGGCGGCTAAAGCAAACGGGCCTCCAGAGCCAATTCCTATAAGGCCATCTTCGGGCTCTAGAACGTCACCGGTTCCTGTAAGCACAAGAGAGGTCTCAATGTCGGCAACCGCCATCATTGCTTCCAGGCGGCGCAGATAACGGTCTGTGCGCCAGTCCTTAGCCAACTCCACACAGGCGCGAGTCAGCTGATCCGGATGCTGATCTAATTTTGCCTCCAGCCTTTCAAACAGGGTGAAGGCATCAGCGGTAGCGCCAGCAAACCCTGCAATTACGGCCCCATTTGCCAAGGTTCTAACCTTACGCGCGTTGGATTTAATTACCTGCTGGCCGAATGTAACTTGGCCGTCTCCAGCAACAACAACCGTATCGGCTTTGCGAACCGAGAGAATAGTTGTGCCATGCCATTGAGAGGCGTCCGCTGTCATGCAATATCCTTTCAGAAGTCGCCGCTAACTATTTGTGCTCGCGGCTATAATCTTTGTGGTTTATACAAGGATGGGGTTCTAGATCCAGAATTTCAAGGCTACTTTCATAATTGCGACGAGGCAATAAAGCGCCCACGAAGTATTCTTGTAGCGGCCCTGAAATGCGTATCAGAAAATTTATGTCTGTAAAACTAAACGGACTGGCGCATGGTCAGAGGGCGGCACCCAATGGCGAACAGCAGTTAACACATCCACATCTACGATATGATCTTTTAGTCCGGGCGTGACCCAAATATGGTCCAGGCGCCTGCCCTTGTTAGCTAATTCCCAGTCAGCCACACGGTAACTCCACCATGTAAAAACCGGGTCTTGATCGCCTATTATCTGGCGCTGAGTGTCGATCCAGTTCAAAGACCGCTTCAACCGTTCTAAGGCCGAAATTTCGATATCGGTGTGGGTAACCGCTTTACTGAGTTTAGTGTGGTCCCAGACGTCAGATGGGAGGGGCGCAATATTCAGGTCGCCAGCTAATACCATTGGATCACGAAAACCATACGAACCAGCAAAGTGGTCAGCCAAGGCGTCAAGGTAGCGCAGTTTATAATCAAACTTTGGATTCAAATCCCTATCAGCAATGTCACCTCCCGCCGGGATATAAACACAATGTACGCCAATAGATCTTCTCAAAGCCTCGACTCGCGCAAAGACATGGCGAGCGTCGGTTTTGCCGGCCCATGTAAACGACTTAATATCTGACAGCGGATGCTTTGATAAAATAGCAACGCCGTTATAGCCTTTTTCACCACAAATGGCTAAATGTGGATAGCCTATATTCCTCATTGAATTGGCGGGCACATTGTCATCATCAGCTTTGAGTTCCTGAAGACAAATGATGTCGGGGTCCCAGCGATTAACCAGTTGTTCAAGCTGTTTTATGCGCCGGCGCACAGAATTCACGTTCCAGGAAATTAGGCTAAGGGAGACAGGTAATGATGATGGCATAAGACTCTTATAGCCGATTAGCGAGGACGTGTATTATCCAGAGCGCTTTGTTTTCGGGGCCACCATTGCAACTAGATAAACCAAGAACTGAGGATCAAGATTTCTCAATCATCCTCAAACACATCGTCCTCTTTATAATTAAATAGGCTTGGGTCTAGCTCGATTCCGGTTCTGGTCTCAAACAAAGTGACTGTAATTTCCTCACTCTGGGCCTCATAGACTTTCCATTGGCGTAGCTCAAAGGGCTGCTCTGAAAACACGAATGTTAATTCACCAGCGGATATATCATTAGCCTGTACTGCAGTGATCTCTACAATGCCGGGTTTGCGCTCTATGCTTTTAACCAAGACAGTTTCTTCGGTAAAAGACCATTCTGGTTCTAGCAAGAACGCTGCCGGTGTGTCGCTAATATTCAAGTAACTGGGCTCTCCCAGCTCCAGATCTACATAAATGATGTAGTTGCCATCGGCGACAATAAGGATTGGCGTTGGCGGGTCATAGGCCAGACGCATCTTGCCCGGTCGGTTAATGAAGAGATCTCCTTCTACCACATTACCGCGCTTGTCGACCTGCACGAAGCGTGCCTGTAATGTGTCGATCTTGTTGAGATATGCGGCGGCCTTTTGCAGGGTTTCCATGTCTAATTCGTTGGGCCTGACCGGGCTTTTTGTTTGGGCGAAAGCCTGTGATGCTAAACAAAAGAGTGCTAGCAATACCAAAATTTTATTCATGTAATGAGCCATAGGCAAACCTTATGGCGGGAATAGGGCGTCGTTGCAAGTGGCGTAACCCTGTTAGCGCGGGAGGCTTTGCATAGGCGCGCAGGCACATTTTGTTTACACTGAAAAGTGTTCAAAACAACCAAGCAAGTGGAGCTAGTTAATGAAACTATTTTATTCCCCAATACATGCTTTTGCACACAAGGTTCTGATAACTGCTCATGAGGCTGGGGTATGGGATCAAATTGAGCCGGTGGCGGTTTATCCATTCCGGGAAGGTTTCGACATTACTGTGCTGAATCCACTTAATAAGGTGCCGACCTTGACCCTCAGCGATGGTGCGGTGCTCTATGGTAGTCAGGCCATCGTTGAATATATTGACAGCCTCGCCCCTTCGGGACGTGCGCTATACCCTGAGATTGGCCCGCAGCGGTGGGACGCGCTCCGCCGTCTCGCCTTGGCGGATCTGGTTTTTGACACGGCGACACAATTGACCATGGATGGCGACTATTCCGATAAACCCAGGGTTAAATTTATCGAATGGCACTGGCCAAAAGTGGAGCGCTGCCTTGCAGCTCTCAATCAAGATGCCAAAGCGGACCGTGCATTTGATATTGGTGATGCAGCCACCCTTCACGCCCTGACCTACATTGATCTAATTGTACCAAACCATGTGCCCGCCCCAATTCCGCGAGATTACAATTGGCGCACGGGAAACGAATCTCTGGAGGCCTGGTTTGACAAGACCATAAAGCGCCCGTCAGTACAATTCCACTTTCAGAAAGATTATGGTGGCGACATTAGTGCCAAAAACTGTGCCGCCAAGGTCCAGGAGGTTCTGGCGCTCCGCTAACGCTCATTATTGACCTCTCCGCCCCTTTACTTTCGGGCCCCGAAGAAATGCACCCGGCCGATACCGCCGCGCGCCGATGTATGCAGATCATCAAATGGCTCTTTAAATAATTTGAAATTGCCGTGATGATCCCGGTCCGCCCACCACTCCTGCACAGCCCCCTGTTCGAATCCACCGTTGGCCATAAATTCTGTACGGTCCCAGCTTGTCCATTGGCGCCAAAACGGCTCAGCGTTGAAATAGCAATCCCAGTTGAGCATGAACTGGGAATGGAGGCTGTACGCGCCCCCGTAGGGAATATCGTAATTCATGCATACCCCGCCAGGCGCTGTGACTCGATTCATCTCGGAGATCATTTTCTTGGCACCCTTGTTTGACGTCTCGTGGAACACTCCGCCACTGACTACCAAATCAAAATGCCCGTCTGGAAACTTAATGTCATCTCCGCTCATCTGCAGGTAGTGAATCTTATCGCCTAGCGATTCCGAGCGGGCATGACCATAGCGTAGAATCGCTGCACCCACATCAATGCCATAGACTTCCGCATCTGGATAGGCATGCAGCAAGGGTGCCGTAGACCAGCCGATAGCACAGCCGACATCGAGAATTCGTTTTGGCCGTAAGTCTGGAAACAGGTCTTTCACAGCCATTACCATGGCTGTGCCCCCCCCTTGGCCATGCCGCCCCACCATGCCTTTGGTATAGTAATAGGCCCCGCGGTCATAGACAGCGCCCTGAAAGACATCGTCTTCAGAAAGGGTCGTTTGATAGCCCCCAGGCATACAATGAATATCCACGGCATCGATATAAGCAGGCATTTTGAAATCTGCGTCGAGCGTGAGGCTGCCGATGGGGTCACGACTTTGTTTTTTTGCTTCGGCTTCTAGGCGCGGCAGTTGCCGCTCGGCAATGCGCCCGTGATTATCCCAAAGCATTTCTTGCATGTTACGCGCTAGCCCACTCCAGAACTGGGTGTAGGGATCGTCCATCATTAGGCGATGGACCTCATCGCAATTTTCCGGTTCGCGGTGATGTTCTTTGATGAACCGGGGCTTGGCTCGTTTTTCATACACCAGCTCATCATGCGGGTAGATGTTTTCAGTGGCGTAAAGCTTTAAGTTAACGGTGAAGTCTGCACGTGCCTGCTCATCGTGATTGGCCAGGGGCATCAAGTCATGAGGAAAGGGTTGATCAATGGTAGGCAGCATAGTGTCCTCCCTAATCAGCGGATTATCACATGCTAGAACGTTTTAGTCCTTTGAAAAAGCGATTTCATGCCCTGTAGCCCTTCCCAGGCTCTAGATACTAGAACTCAGCTACTTCTGGCAAAAGCACTTCCCGTTTACCCACATGGTTGGGTTTACCAATCATGCCCTGGGCTTCCATTTCTTCGATAATCCTTGCTGCACGGTTATAGCCAATCTGGAGGTGTCGCTGGACAAAGCTTGTTGACGCCTTTCGTTCTCTTGCCACCATGGCGACGGCCTGGTCAAATAAACTATCACCCGAATCCGCATTACCTCCGACGCCATTACTAAATCCGGGCACATCAGATACATCCGTAGCGGTTTCGTCGGTAACGTCTTCAAGGTATGCTGGATGGCCCTGGTCTTTCAGGTGATCAACGATCTGGCTCACTTCTTCGTCAGTGACGAACGGTCCGTGAACTCGGGTGATGCGGCCGCCGGCTGCCATATAAAGCATGTCACCCTGGCCTAGCAGTTGTTCAGCACCTTGTTCACCCAGGATTGTGCGGCTGTCTATCTTGGAAGTGACCTGAAACGAAATTCGGGTAGGGAAGTTAGCCTTAATCGTGCCAGTGATGACATCTACAGATGGCCGTTGAGTCGCCATAATTACATGAATACCGGCAGCCCGTGCCATCTGCGCTAAACGCTGTACAGCCGCTTCTACATCTTTTCCAGCTACCAGCATAAGGTCAGCCATCTCGTCAATAATGACGACGATGTATGGTAAAGGCGTAAGGTCTAGTTCTTGGTCTTCGTAGATAGGCTTGCCAGATTCCGGATCGAAGCCAGTCTGAACCGTGCGCATCAGACTTTGTCCCTTTTTGGCGGCATTACTCAGTCGCTGGTTGTACCCTGCAATGTTGCGCACACTTAGTTGGCTCATTGCGCGGTAGCGGTCCTCCATTTCACGGACGACCCATTTAAGGGCCACCACTGCCTTGCCGGGTTCGGTTACAACCGGTGACAGGAGGTGGGGAATGCCATCGTAAACAGAAAGCTCGAGCATTTTTGGATCAATCATAAGAAGACGTACGTCGTCCGGAGTATGTCGGTAAAGAAGTGAAGTTATCATCGTATTAATGGCCACCGACTTTCCAGAGCCGGTGGTTCCAGCAATCAGTAGGTGTGGCATGCGAGCCAGGTCGGCATATACCGGCGCACCACCAATATCTTTTCCCAGGGCTAATGTGAGCTTGCCGTCGAACTTGTCACAGGCGTCAGATGATAGCATCTCGCGGAAGTAGACAGTTTCGCGGCGTTCATTAGGCAACTCGATCCCGATCACACTTCGGCCCGGGACGACGGCAATACGCACCGCTACCGCACTCATTGAGCGGGCAATATCGTCAGCGAGCGACACAACTCGCGCTGTCTTTGTCCCGGGTGCTGGTTCGAGTTCATACAAAGTAACCACTGGCCCAGGGCGAACTTTGACAATCTCTCCATTAATTCCGAAGTCCTTCAGCACACCTTCGAGCATCTTTGCATTGCTCTCAAGTGACTGGGTGTCGATCGGCGTTTGAGACACGACGCGAGGCAAGCTCAGAATATCTAGGGGCGGCAAATCAAAGCCTTCGGGTGAGGCCGGGAGCAAAGATCCCTGCCGGGAGGCTATCTCCCTCCTTGACGGCTTAGTAGATTGTCTGCGCGGCACAACAATATCAGTAGCTTGTGCTACGTTTGACGCTGTTAATGAGGTGCTGTTACCAATTGTGTTTGCGTGGCCTTCCTCAGAATAGAACTCAGTATAATTATTGGCACCCGTTTCTTTTTGAACATTACTTATGATTGGGTCAGTCCGCGCAGGTGATCGCCTGGAAGGGAGTGAGTCACGTGCGTGAGTGCGCAACGACTTATTGCTAGACATGCGTTCTGAAACTTCTGCGCTGACCCAAGTTAGCAGGCCCATTAACCGTGCCGTTATGTATAAAGCCTCACCCTTTATCCATGATGCTACTACGCCAAAAGCGTTAAATGGCACGGTCCAAATCCAATGAAACAAAACAAAACCGGCGGCCAAACTAAGAGAGGTAATAACCCAGTGCAGGCTTTGTTCCGCGCCTATGCCAGTAAGATTAATCATCGCTAGATCCAACAATATCTGACCAGAGAATCCACCGAGCCCGGCCGGCAGTGCCCAGGAGGATGATTGTCCAACACCGGCCAGCCCGAGTGACAAGAGCAGGGCTGCGGCTGGCATAGAAGCCGTGCGTAGCCATAACCATGAAACTGTCTCTGTACGCACTAACCGACCCCCCCAGGCCGCGAAAACAAGAACGGGAACAACGGCAGCAAGGCCTAGGGCTTGTAGCATTGCATCGGCGAACACCGCGCCGGGCTCGGCCAGCCAATTTTGTACATTAGAATCAGTTGCCGTGTTCCAAGACGGATCAGCAGCATGGTAGCTCAGTAAAGCAAGAAAACTTACGCAAGCAATGGCAATCACAGCACTACCAACCGTTATCCAGAAGCTGCGTTTAAGTGCAACCACCATGGAGGGTGGAAGGAATGTTTCTGAATCCACGCGGGTTACTGAAGTAGCCATAACGATCAAACCTCTTTTGATAATATGTCAAAAATGCAGGACAACGCATTGGCGGTCGTGACACGGTCGTGCACAAGCGCAACGCGGATGTAACGGTCGCCGGGGTTCCAACCATCACGGCCCTGGCGGGCTAAAAATGTACCCGGCAAAACTTGAATTCCGCCGTCTTTCCACAGGGCGCGAGCGGCTTCTCTGCCATCACCAACATCAAGCCATAAAAAGAAGCCGCCATCGGGAACATAAAATCCGAATCGGGAGCCGAAAATATCGGCCGCGTCTTTAAATTTTTTGCGATACAGTGAGCGGTTAGAATCAACGTGACTCTCATCGTTCCATAGCGCTGTTGCGGCCGCCATCACCGGCAGCGGTTGAACTGCGCCACCATGAGAGCGTAATGTTTGGAACTTAGCAATCAACTCTTTGTCACCAGAAACAAACCCAGCACGCAAACCGGGTGTGTTAGAGCGCTTAGAAAGTGAGTTGAACACCAAAACGTTGGACAGGCTACCTCCTGAAGCTGCACAGGCTTGAAGCAACCCCGGTGGCGGGGAACCGGTGTAAATTTCTGAGTAGCACTCATCACTAACGATAACGAAATCATGCTTGCGTGCGAGCGCGACGGTCCTTTGTAAGCGCTCTAGATCAGCAACTGTGCCCTGGGGGTTGGCGGGACTGCATAGATAAGCCAAGGCCGTTTGGTCTAAGGTTGCGGTATCGAGAGCGGAGAAGTCTGGCTGGAAACCGTTTTCCTTGGTTGCCGGAACAAACACCGGCTCAGCCCCGGCCATCACCGCAGCGCCTAGATAGACCTGATAGAAGGGGTTGGGCATTAGTACGGCAGGAGCACGCAAATTTTTCTTTGGGGGCACCGCAAGCATGGCGGCCATGAAAAGTGCCTCGCGGGTTCCAGCTACAGGAAAAGTATTTAGGTCACAGTCTATCCAGCCTGGTTCAAGGCAATAGCGCGTGGTCAACCAATTAGCTACGGCACTCCTATAGGCATAGGTCCCCCTGGTGGGTGGGTACTTATTCCAGCCAGAGGCATGTTCAGCGAGTTCCGCATAAATTATGTCAGGCGCAGCATGCTGTGGTTCACCGATTGACATATTAATGGGGCTACCTGTTCCGCCTGGTTTAAGACCTTCCAGCAAAGCGGCCAGGCGTTGAAACGGATATTCCGTCAGCGCGTCAAGACGGCTGTTGTGCATGCGCTTATTGATCCCTCTAGGCCCAAAAAACCTATTGTTTAAGGGCGATTTATCGGACATCCCAGTCCAGAAAACCCGCACCTCGCCCCAAGGCGACTACAATCAGATTTGAGCCTCGCCTGCAAAGGTAAAGGCGTGGTTAACAAAGGGCACTTTATTGTTAAAAGTCAGATGTTTGGGCCAGCATGTTCACTAGGCGCGGCAGATTTTACAAAACTCCTCGCCAGAGACCCCGCTGACCGCTAGCCTGCCGTTATGCCCTTGAAAAAGACCAGCAGACGAGCAGCGCTTGGCGGAGTGGCCACCGTCCTTGGCACTCAACAGCTCAAGGTTAAATCGGCCAAGGCCAAAGGATTGTTCATCATGAACGCCGCCAAACCTCGACTGAAGCGGATTAAGATGGCCACAATTGGTGCTCCGGATGTAGCTAAGGTGGAGACGTGGTATTCCGAGTATCTAGACTATCAGGTGGTGGAGCGTGGCATAGTACCCAGCCCTCTGGCAGAGTCATGGCGCGCTGCAGGAAGCGCTGGAAGGCCCTACGTTTTGCTCGGGCCGGCTAGCGGGGAAGACGTTTTTGTGCGTGCCGTTGAGATCGACCCAGTGCCAGAATTCAAGACCCTAACCACCCATGGTTGGGCCGCCATCGAAATCACCGTGTCCAACGTGGATAAGGTAATGGAAAAAGTGAAACGCTCACCGTTTCGCGTAATCGGCGCACCTCACGCTCTAACGCCCACTTCCCCAATTCGCGCGATGCAAGTGATCGGCCCAGCGGGCGAAGTGGTTTATCTAACTGGTAATACCGGTGACCGGGCGGCGTCAAACCACCCGGAGATCAAAACGCTCATTGATCGCATTTTCATCATGGTATTAGCGGGCCCCGATTTGGCGGCCCTTAAAAAATTCTACCTTGAGAAGTTTCAGCTGGGTGACCAGGGAGATTTGGCGTTCCCAGTCTCGGTTCTAGCCGATGCTCAGGGCCTCCCAGCAGAGCATATATATTCTCTCTCAGTTTTGGTTGCCTCAGAGCGCGGCAACAAGCTTGAGCTTGATCAGTATGAACCGCAATTTGGCACCCGGCCAGGCCCGGCAGATCAACTATCACCTGGCGTTGCAATGGCTACGTTTGAAGCTAACGGCTTAGATAACCTGACCGTAGATTTTATTAAGCCACCCGCCCCGCTGTACGAGGGGTATACGGCTGCTACTTTTTTCGGCCCAGCTGGGGAGCGTACCGAATTGATTACAGTTAGCTAAGCTATGACTGGCGTGTAGACAGAGCATATCGTGGTTTTTGGTGGCCCGGAAAAACGTTAGTTGAGTGGGCCTTTGGCCAGGGCGACAGCGTGAATGACTTAATAAATAGCCATAAGTCCATTTTTCGTGCAAAAGGCAGACGACGGATGGAGATCTGCGCCGCTAAGCTGAGACGCAAGAGAAGAAAAAATGTATAAGGGATCCAAAAGAAGGAGACGCTCATGGTCGCTGCCCCAGGATTAACGGGCCCAGAAGATAAGGTATGGGTGCCGAAAGGCCGTCCCGTCGCCTTTCACGACGGCCCAACCAATGATCAGCTTTTTGCTATGGTCATGGCCTTAACGGTCGAAGTTTCTGTGCTGCGTGAGCGGCTCGACACCCAAGAAAGGGTGTCAGAAGCCAATGGTGGAATCAGCACCGAAGATATAGAAACCTATAATCCAGACAATGCAGCGTTGGCCGATCGTGGGGCCTTACGCAACAGAATCCTTCACAAAGTTTTCCGCGTTTTGCGCGAAGAACGAGTCCGAATGGAAGAAAACATGCCGGATGACTATTATGATATCATGAAAGATATTGACGATATGAAGGACATGGAAGACATCTAATACAAACATAAATTGCTCTTAAAGAAAGCGCTGTTGACGAGAAAGGAACCCACCATGGATGCCCATCGCCCACATCCGATGATGCCGGAATCAAATCACGATGAAGTGGCTGAGCAGCTCGCTATCGTAGATATGAAAGTCTACCTATACTCAAAAATCGATCCAGGCCTCAAACTTCTCTTAGAAGAAAAAATTCGCCCGGCGTTTGAGAAACGTGAAGGGCGCCAGCCGCGCAATCACCAAGAGCTCCGCAAGGAGATGGAAAAAGAGCCCTCTTATCAAGCATGGCTTACCATGAATGCTGTCGCCCAGGACATGATGTGGGATGCGGTGGGCACCTGTGTTGACCGGCAGATAGATGATCTAATGGACAGGGCTGAGGTCGACGATCCCAAGGGGTCAGTTCGGGTGAATCCCGAGTTGGCAGTACCGAACTATATCACTGCACGCGACATTCACCGCATGCCCGGTAATTATCATGGAACCTATAGCGAGCGGGATGTGCGCCAAGGGGCGGTGTTCGATCGCGGAGCCGTGGTCTATCAAATGGGCCGTAACGGCGGCTACATGAATGATGTCCGAGGCCATACTATCGTGTCTCATTACTTTGCACGCTGGCCCCAAGGCCAGCCGAAGCGAATCCTCGATATAGGCTGCAGCGTTGGCCACTCGACATGTGCCATCGCCAGTTATTTTCAGGAATCTGAAACCCACGCTTGTGACGTTGGTGCCGGCATGATGCGCTATGCACATGCCCGGGCCGAGGGTCTCGGCATTCCAGTTCACTTCAGTCAACAGAATGCGGAGTGCACAGATTTTGGAGATGAGAGCTTTGACCTCATAACTTCAAGCGCCGTATTACATGAAACATCAGGCAAGGCCCTGCCAAGCATTATTAAAGAATGCCACCGCCTGCTTAAGGTAGGCGGCAAAATGGTACATCTGGAGGTTCCCGCCGCCTCGAAGAAATGGACACTTGGGGGAGAATCCGTGGTGATTATGAGATCCAATACAACTATGAGCCATTCTGGAAAGGCGCACTGACAGCAGACTTTAGGAAACTGTGCGAAGACGCTGGCTTTAAAGATATCGAGGTCGGCTATCAGGATGCCACCACAAAAGCAGAGCGTGACAACAATCAGTACGGCGGTCCGTCCAAAGGCGTGCATCGCTCATGGCTGATGATCTCAGGGGTGAAGTAGCCCGCGTTGACAGACTTCACATTTATCTCTGCGGGCAAGGGTCTAATCAAACTTGGGGGCTGTTGATAAAGGCCCACCCATTATAGTCTCTATGCCGGTACACTGGCTGGTTCCTTCTAAGTCAAGCTTGATAAATAGTGGGCGATTGATCCAGCATAGATTAGTAGTTGGAGCTGTGTACGCTAGTTATAGCGCATAAGATTTAGTCTACGTGTAAAAGCAATGCTTCAATAATACTATTTAAAACCAGACGTCCGCGCCGCGTTACACAAAGGCGGCCGGAAGAACAGACGACAAGCCCCCCAGACTCAAGGGCTTTAAGTGAGTCTCGAGAAATCACGGAATACCGGGGCAAGCCGGTTTGCTGTTCCATCGATGTTAGGTCTAGCCCCTCGGTAAGCCGCAGACCTAACATGACCATCTCTTCTCCCCGATCTTTAGGTTTTAGGCTTATGTCCTCCAGGGTGCTGTGTCCCTGCCTCAAAACATTTTTTAACCACTGGGCAGGCGGTTTGTGCTTACGGATACTATGAACCATTCCATTCACCGGTGTTCGGCCATGGGCACCAGGACCAATACCCACATACATACCACCCTTCCATACATGAGTATTATGCCTACCTGCACTCCCTGGCTGGGCGTGGTTAGAAATTTCATAAGCTGGCATACCTGCATCATTTAAAATATCTTGGGTTAGGTTAAACAATGCTGCCCCCATATCTTCATCGGGCAAACTAAACAAACCATTCTCAAAATCTCTTTTAAACGGGGTATTTTCTTCGATCGTTAGCTGATAACAGGATAGATGTGTGCCGCCGGCACTTTTTAAAACATCCAGCGCGCGCAACAACTCATTACGCCATTCTTTTTTTGTTTGGCCTGGCCGAGCGTAAATCAAATCAAAAGACAGATGGTCAAAGCTGTCACCAGCCAATGCAATCGCGTGCATGGCATCGGAGGGTGAATGTTCACGACCAAGAAACTCTAACTGCTTTGCATCAAGGCTTTGCACGCCGAGTGACAAACGGTTTATCCCAGCCTCCTTGAACGCAAAGAATCTTTCTGAGTCCGCTGTACCTGGATTCGCTTCGATTGTGATTTCTAGGTTGTCACCAAACCTCCAAAGTGCCTTTGCCTCATCGATGATGGCCCTGACTGTGTTTGCGTGCATTAACGAAGGGGTGCCCCCACCAAAAAAAATAGAGTGCAGACGCTTGGCATCTGTACGCTGTGCCTCAAATGCTAGTTCGCGCAGCAATGCTTCGTGCCAAGCCCCGTGGTCGACGTGTTCAACTACATGGGAATTGAAATCGCAGTATGGGCACTTTGAGACACAAAATGGCCAGTGAATATACAGAGCAACATTGTCCTTGTCAGACGCTTGTATGTATCCCTTTGTGCTCATGCGAAGCAGGCAGCTACCAGTTTATGGAAAGCTTCAGCCCTATGGCTCATCGCGTGCTTTTTGCTAGGCGCCATTTCTGCAAAGGTAATGTCAAACCCGTCGGGTATAAAAATAGCGTCATAGCCGAAACCCTTATCACCACGCGGCGGGAATGAGAGCGCACCTAGAACCGAGCCTTCAAAGGTTTCTCTATGGCCATCGGGCCAGGCGAGGGTGAGTGCACATATAAAACGGGCTGACCGGTCTGTCGCGGTGCCTAACTCGGTTTCAACCTTATGCATGGCCAAGGCGAAATCATTATCCCTCCCCGCCCAACGCGCGGAAAAAATGCCAGGCGCTCCACCTAGGGCTGACACCGCCAAGCCTGAGTCGTCTGCTAAAGCGACCTTGCCGGAGGCTTTGGCACTTGCTAGCGCTTTGAGCTCAGCATTTGCAACGAAGCTGGTGCCAGTCTCTTCCGGCTCGGGTAAGTTTAGTTCACCTGCAGAAACCACGACGGCAGAAAAGGGTTCCAGCAAGGTTTTGATCTCGCGCACTTTACCTTGGTTATGACTTGCGACTACAAGGCAGTCGTCTGTAAATCGTCGGGCGTTCATTAGTTTCCTAGCAGAGCCCGCTGAAGGGCTACTAACTCTGTTACCCCTTTTTGGGCCAATTCCATCAAAGCCTGAAATTCAGCTGTGGTAAATGGATCCTCTTCCGCCGTACCCTGCACCTCAACTATTTTCTGAGAGGCAGTTAGAACGAAATTGGCATCGGCTTGAGCATTGGAATCTTCAGCGTAGTCCAGGTCTAGAACCGGTGTTCCCTTATAAATACCGCAGGAAACAGCCGCAACAGGCTCGCTCAGCGGGATTTCGGTGATTAAGCCCATTTTGATCATGGCTTCAAATGCCCGGTGCAAGGCCAGATAGGCGCCAGTGATAGATGCAGTGCGCGTGCCGCCGTCAGCCTGCAAGACGTCGCAATCGACTCGGATCTGAACTTCACCAAAACCGTCCATCTTCGTTACGGCACGCAAGGCCCGACCAATTAGCCGCTGAATCTCCTGTGTCCGGCCCGATTGTTTGCCACGGGCGGCTTCACGATCAGTCCGGGTGTTCGTAGACCGCGGGAGCATGCCGTATTCAGCAGAAATCCAACCCTTGCCGGAGCCGCGCATCCAGGGTGGCACCCGTTCTTCAAGGCTGGCAGTACATAAGACATGGGTATCGCCGAATTTAACCAGGCATGACCCTTCAGCATGTTTGGCAAAGCCGAGTTCAAAAGAAACAGAGCGAAGCTGATCGACGGTCCGGCCGGAAGGGCGCATAAAAAGTACTCCTGATGGGGATGTGGCGACTTCCTTACCCGTTAAATCGCTCCTAAAACAAGTCCGATCGCTTGAGAATACATTCTATTTGAATTGTTATGTGTTGTTACTATTGGTCGGCTTCATTGACGCAATGGCCGCCCTTGCTTACATAGCCGGACATGATTGCTTCCACACCCGACGCGCGTTTTATTGGTCCCGAGCCTGTCTCTGAGCTCAATGCTCGCTCACGGGAGGTGTTCCGCCATATTGTCGATGCCTACGTAGAAACTGGCGAACCGGTAGGATCTCGTACCGTTGCGCGTAAGCTAAAAGGGTCGCTTTCGGCGGCTACTATCCGCAATGTCATGTCAGATTTAGAATTCGCAGGCCTGTTGTTTGCGCCGCATACCTCTGCTGGGCGGTTGCCGACGGAGATAGGTCTTCGCTTGTTTGTTTCCGGCCTACTTCAGGTGGGCGGCCTGGCGTCCAGCGAACGTAAGGATATTGAAGCCAAATGCGCTGCAGCTGGCAAAGGCGTTCATGAAGTGCTGGAAAGGGCTTCGCATACTTTGTCCGGCCTGTCGCGCCATGCTGGGTTAGTTCTCGCCCCAAAGTCAGAAGTTTCTCTCAAACATATTGAATTCGTCAGCCTCGCGCCAAGCCGCGCACTTGTGGTTATGATATCTGAAAACGGCGTGGTAGAAAACCGAGTGATTGAGGTGCCCGAAGGTTTGCCGCCCTCCGCTCTCATAGAGGCAGGCAATTTTCTTTCGGCCAAGCTTGGAGGACAGACCCTAAGCGAAGCTAGAGACCACATTCTGGCTGATCTAGAAAACCGACGAGCACAACTAGACTCCCTAACCACTAAGCTTGTTGCTGATGGACTCGCCACGTGGTCTGGCGATCAGATCGATGGCGGCTCATTAATAATTAGTGGCCAAGCCAACCTTCTTAATGATGTCACTGCGCTTGAGGACCTTGACCGGGTGCGGCACCTGTTTGAAACCCTTGAAACTCGTAAAGAGATTATCAAACTAGTTGAATTAGTTGGCGTTGCCGAAGGGGTGCAGATTTTTATTGGTGCTGAGAACGAACTGTTTAACCTCGCTGGCTGTTCAATGGTGGTTGCACCGTTTAAGAACGGCCAGGAAAAAATTGTAGGAGCAGTAGGTGTGATCGGCCCCACGCGGATCAATTACGCCCGTATCATTCCTATGGTGGACTACACCGCTAAGGTTGTGGGCCGCCTTCTCGATCAATCTTGAAACATTAGGACTAGTGGTTATGAGTGAGACCGACCCCAAATCGGAAAATGACAATGATGAGACCCCCCCGTCGGAATCTAAAGCAGACGAGGTTGCGGCAGAAGATTTAGAGGCAGAAGAAGATGAGTCTTCCAGCGAGCCATCGCCCAACGACGGTCCTGCAGGGCTGCCTGAAGAGGCGCTGGAAGAAGGTGAGCCGTCACCAGACCAGCGCATTATTGAACTTGAAGCAGCTCTGGCCCATTCTGCTAAAGAGCGCCTGCTAGCCCTAGCAGAGGCGGAGAACGCGGGTAAGCGTGCGGACAAGCGGATTTCAGATAATGCCAAATACGGCACCTCAAATATTTGCAAGTCTATCTTACAGGTTGCTGACAACTTAGAGCGTGCCCTTTTGGCAGCGCCAGTAGAGCTTCGCTCGCAAAATGATGTTGTAAAAAATCTCGCCGTTGGGGTGGAGATGACAGCAAAAGAATTGACCACCGTGCTGGAAGGTCAGAGAGTAACTAAGTTTGTTTCACTTGATCAGCCTTTTGACCCCAACCGGCATCAGGCTATGCAGGAGTTGGAAAACCAAGATTTGCCAGCGGGTACCGTCGTCCAGGTTGTGCAGGAAGGATATATGATGGCTGACCGACTGTTACGCCCCGCTATGGTAGTTATTTCAAAAGGTGGCCCCAAGCGAGAACCTGCCGATACAGAATCAGACGAGCAAAGAGGCGCAGTTGATCAAGAGGTGTAGGCTTCAGATAAAATGTCTCGGCGAGCCGGTCAAAACATAACCAAGGCCTCAAGGAGAGTATGTTATGAAGGTGTTTATAATTGCGATTGGACTTTTAAGCGGGCACATGTTTGACAATGCTGCTCAGGCAGCAACTCTAGATCAAACGATCGGAAAGAAACTAAGAATCGATCTTAATAATCTTGCTAGTCCTAATCCCGACTCTGCCCGCCGCCCGCGCGAGATGAATTTTTCTCGCCCCCGCCCAAGGACTGCCGATGATATTCCCAAAGTGCCTAATGGCTTTTCGGTTTCATTGTTTGCGGAAGGGCTTGCCCATGCCCGAAACATGGAGCTGGCACCTAATGGAGATATTTTTATTGCAGAGCCCCGTGCAGGACGTATCTCAGTTTTGAGAGATACCGACAACAGTGGGGTGGCGGACGAGCAGTTTGTTTATATCGATAATCTCAATATGCCACACGGTATTGCCTTCATGGATGACGCGATCCTTATCGGCGATAAGACAGGTGTGCACAAATATCCCTACGCCTCCAACGGCAGTCAGACTCCATTCTCAAGTGTTTTGCTTACACCGCCCGGTGCGTTGGGTCCTAGCGACATGAGATCTCACTGGGCACGGAATATCGCCATCCACCCAGACGGCACCCGATTTTATGTTGGTATCGGCTCCGCATCTAACATAGGAGAGGACCCGAGCCCCCACGCTACAATTCAGGAGTTTTCTATCGATGGGAGCCGAGGACGCACCTTTGCCTCAGGTATGCGTGTTCCTACCGAAGTAAAGTTTTACCCTGGAACCGAAGATCTATACACCGTAGTTAATGAACGGGACCGGCAGGGTGATGAACTGGTGCCGGACTATTTTACTCGTGTTCCAGAGGGGGCCTTCTTTGGCTGGCCTTATAGTTATATGGGATCAAATCCACAGCCTGGCTTTGCCGATAAACGCCCTGACTTGGTAGCTGCGGCAATTCAACCAGATGTGCCGTTCCTTGCTCATTCGGCGGCTATTGATCTTGAATTTTACACCGGCGACCTCTTTCCAGAGAACTACAAAGGCGGCGCCTTCGTTGCTCTGCATGGTTCCTGGAATGCTAACCAGCCACGTGGCTATATTGTTGCCTATGTACCTTTCGTTGACGGAAAACCTCGAGGCGATTACCAAGTATTTGCCGCAGGCTTTTGGAATGGCGACGCTAATAATAGCGAAGTTTGGGGGCGACCAGCAGGTATATTGATGTTGCCCGATGGCAGCCTTTTGGTCTCTGATGATGTTGGACAGACGGTGTGGAGAATTACATATAGCGGCTAGGGATAGCCCTATCTCCACCCCTAGGAATGCAACGGACGAGATAGTCCCACGGTGCAAATTATTGCCCTCATGGTAAGTGTGGCATATCCAAATGAAATTCCTGCCTTAAGTATCGATAAATAATTGAAGTATCTGGCGGAGAGGCTGGCTGATGACGTGAGGCAAACTATTCGGAAAATTTCTTATGTGGAGTAATGAATGTTTGTAGACAAATCAGAAATGACAGAGGCCTTTTGGGAAGATGTTAAACGCTCTGTTCCGGATGCTGGGAACAATTATCGGGCGCGGCGAGCAAGCGGAAACCCTGATTTTGCGGAGATAATCATGAACCTGATTATCACGGAAAAGAAAAGGGGGCTTTTTGGATTGCAGCTTCTCCAGGAACGCCAACCTGAACTTGCGCCAACGCTGGGTGGTGTGTTGGTGCTGGTGGATTTTGCCGGCATACCCCAAGGGGCAGTAAAGACAACTAAGATTACACCTGTACCATACAAAGATATAAACGAAGGCCATCTTGCTGTGGAGGGCCCGGACGCTAGAAAGCTAAGGACGTGGCAAGATATTCATTGGCCCTACTGGACCCAAATGCTTGCGCCATATGGTTTGACGCCGAATACAGATATGATCGTCATAATCGAGCAATTTAAACTAATCTATCCTACTTGAGACCATACCTTAAGTTTGCCCATGGCCATTAAGGTATCATCTAAAACCAATGGTATTTGCCCAACAGGTTAAAGATTACGTTATGGTGATGCTTGATCTAGGCTGACCAGAATCTTACAAGTTGTTCATATCTACACTGGCATAAGGAAGCGCCAATATGACCCGCCATATCGTTATAGGGGAAGGCCCCAATTTGCCCAAAGAGACGGCACTTGATGATTTTTGGGCCGAGGCGAGAGCGGCAGTGCCTGAGCTGAGCGATGATCATCAAGTGCGCTCTATTGGCATCGATGAAGAAACCACCGGCCTAATTATGCAATTCATAAATGCTGGTACGAAGGTTGGAACCTTTAGTTTGCCATGGATGATGGAGGCTGAAGGCTATCCAGAAACCAAACCCGGCACTCCTATAATTCTCACCGCATATGACGGCACACCCCAAGCGGTCATCCGCATCGGCAGAACGTGGAACACAACGTTCGGAAATATAAGTGAAAACGAAACGAGATTAGATGGGCCCCCCGTTCAGGACTTAAATGTCTGGAAGCCGTTGCATCGTGAGTATTGGAATGGCTTGATGTCAAAATATGGAAAAAGGTGCACCGATGATATGCCGATAATCGTGGAACCCTTTGAACTAGTTTACAGCGCCTCTAAATCATAGTGCGTTTGCTAATGGCCAGCGTGAATTTTCTTGCAGGACTGGTTTTGTTTGCATCTTTGCAGCTGGGAGTGGCGCGGGCCGATACAATCAGGGAGTTCTGGCAAGCCTGTTTGCCGGCTCTTCTAAAGCCACCTGAAGATGGGTTTTATCGCGTCCGGTCTATCGGTAGTACGCCAGAAACCACGGCTGCTATTACTAGACTTATTTTGACCGGGGATAAAACTGGCACCTTCACTTCGTCCTGGATTTATGATGGGGACCGGTCCATAACACCTGAAGTAGGTGGATATTCAGTGCTGAAAGATTCTAAGAACGCACCGGTTGCCGTTCTAAAGACAACAAGGGTAATGACTTTGCCCTTTAACAAGATTACAGAAAAAGAGACCGTTCTTGATGGCCCACAGCTGCGCCCTCTAGATGCATGGCGGCCGATCCATTTGGCATTCTTTACGCGTGAACTGGAATCCCGAGGTAAGAAATTTTCAGAAAATATGCCGATAACGGCAGAACAGTTCAAAGTGGTGTGCCCCGCTTCTTAAATCTCAGTGTTTCTCTTAAACAGAGCACTTCTCTCCGCACCCCAAAAGCCAGCAATGGCCGGCGACTTCATTCTTGAACGCTTTACCCTTCAAGAACAAATGGGTGTCCGGCAAGGGAAACGAGCGTTGTTGAGATTTGATAGCGGACAGCTGTTTTCTGAATCTTCATAAGGCTTTGCGGAAGGTTAGGCTGATGCGTTCGGCCAGACCTTCTAGCGGACTGGTCCCAGGGTAAATCTTACGGACACCGTGAAAGCACAACCGGCTGGCCCCACTCATAATCAATGCGTCACCACTTTGAACAACAATTATATTTGCCTTGTCGCTGCGCTTTAAGCCGCCAATCTGAAAATCTGCGGCAGCCCCAAGACATAGGGTCACGATGGGGTGACTGAGATCCGCTTCATCTCGGTCCTGATGGAGGCCCATCTTAGCGCCCTTAGAATAACGATTAATCAGGCAAGCATCGGGCAAAAAGTTGGCGAAGTCTGTGCCCGTTAAGATGTTATCTAGGGTTGTAATGAATTCATCAGGCATAGGCGGCCACGGGGCATTTGTACTCGGCTGGTTTCTTGAATAGTAATATCCGCGCTGATCACTCCACCAGCCGACGTCGCCGCAATTAGTCATTTCCGCTGAATAGACCCCGCCGGATTTCGTCCGAGCTGTCGTAAACGGGGCTTTTTTGGCAATTAGCTGAATAGTTTTTAACAGCTCGATCTGCGCTTCTATTGGCAGCAAAGCCCCCAAATGCCGAAAGCCCGGCGGTTGTGCTGGCGGGAATAAATTTGTGGTAAAGGCCATGAAAGCGCTTAATCCCTCAAAAAAGTGTCGTTCCACCGTTGCGGGGCAAACCCCCACCACCTATATACCCATCCACCCCGAATGGGGAACCAGATCCCTTTTGAGATCTAAAGTTTTCCTCGGCAAATTAACCTTTGGGGGATGACCCCAGGGCGCCGCTAGCGGGCCAGGGTAGCTCGCCTCAAAAAGAAGGACAAAATCCTATGGGCAAAGTTATAGGAATCGACCTCGGGACCACCAACTCCTGTATCGCCGTCATGGACGGCTCAGAGCCGAGGGTAATTGAAAATACAGAGGGCGCGCGAACCACTCCATCGATGGTGGCTTTCTCAGACGCCGAAGAGCGTCTTGTAGGGCAGCCGGCTAAACGTCAAGCAGTGACAAACCCCGAAAACACACTTTTTGCCATAAAACGCCTAATCGGGCGCCGTTTTGACGACCCTACTGTTAAGAAAGACCAGGGCTTGGTGCCGTACTCCATTATTAAAGGTGAAAACGGCGATGCCTGGGTTGAAGCGGCAGGCGAAAAATATGCGCCTTCACAAGTTTCAGCTTTCATCCTGCAAAAGATGAAAGAGACGGCAGAGAGTTATCTCGGCGAATCAGTTGCTGAGGCCGTAATTACGGTCCCAGCTTACTTCAACGACAGCCAACGCCAGGCTACTAAAGATGCCGGTAAAATAGCAGGACTCGAAGTCCTGCGCATTATAAACGAGCCTACAGCGGCAGCGCTGGCCTACGGTATGGATAAGGACGCCACGGGGACCATTGCAGTCTTCGACCTTGGCGGAGGTACATTTGACGTCTCCGTGCTTGAAATCGGGGATGGTGTTTTCGAGGTGAAATCAACTAACGGTGATACGTTTCTTGGCGGTGAAGACTTTGATGCCCGTATTATCGACTATCTAGCCGACGAGTTTAAGAAAGAGAACAGCATTGATCTTCGAAATGACAAACTAGCTTTGCAGCGTCTTAAGGAAGGTGCCGAAAAGGCTAAGATTGAGCTTTCAAGTTCAGGCCAGACCGAAGTCAACTTGCCTTTCATTACGGCCGATGCCTCTGGCCCCAAACACCTTAATATCAAATTGACACGCGCCAAGTTGGAAGCGCTGGTTGAAAAACTGATTCAGCGCACAGTTGAGCCATGCAAGAAAGCGCTCAAGGATGCTGGCCTCAAGCCCAATGAAATCAGTGAGGTTATTCTCGTCGGCGGAATGACTCGGATGCCTAAGGTACAAGAAACGGTCAAAGAATTTTTTGGGCGCGAACCGCATAAGGGTGTGAATCCCGATGAAGTGGTTGCGCTTGGCGCAGCAATTCAAGCCGGCGTGCTTAAGGGGGATGTAAAGGACGTACTTCTGCTCGATGTGACCCCGCTATCCCTCGGCATTGAAACATTAGGCGGTGTCTTTACTAGATTGATTGATCGCAATACCACAATCCCAGCGCGTAAGAGTCAAACGTTCTCGACAGCAGAGGATAATCAGCAGGCTGTCACAATCCGCGTATTCCAGGGTGAACGGGAGATGGCGGCAGATAATAAGCTGCTCGGCCAATTTGATCTGATGGGCATCCCCTCAGCACCTCGTGGTGTCCCCCAAATTGAAGTGACATTTGATATAGACGCTAACGGTATTGTAAACGTATCGGCTAAAGATAAGGCTACTGGCAAGGAACAGCAGATTCGAATTCAGGCCTCGGGCGGTTTGTCTGATGAGGATATCAGTCAAATGGTTGAGGATGCAGAGGCCCACGCGGACGAAGACAAGAAGAAGCGTGAGCTGGTTGATGCCCGAAACCAGGCCGATAGCCTAATTCACTCAACAGAGAAAACACTCGCCGAACATGGCGATAGTGTTGATGCCGCGGATAAGGGTGAAATTGAATCCAAAGTCCAAGAACTCAAAGAAGTTCTTGAGTCAGACGATTTGGATGATCTCAAAGGTAAAACCGAGGCTCTCATGCAAGCGTCTATGAAGCTAGGCGAGGCGATGTATAAGGCTGAACAAGAAGCACAATCAGATGCGGGAGATGCTGCCGATAATGGTGCCCCGGGAGACGATGCTGAGGTTGTTGACGCTGACTTTGAAGAAGTAGATGGCACAGATAAAAACTGAGCTCCGCGCCGTTTGACTTCGCTAGAGGTTGTGTTCATGAAGTGTCATTTAGCATTTCTAGATAAGATTCGGCTTTCTATCCGCCGGATGCGGCCCCTTAATGTCCTGGTGGCATCTGATGTCTAAGCGAGATTATTATGATGTGCTAGACGCCGACAAAAGTGCATCTGGGGATGATCTTAAGAAAGCTTACCGCAAACTTGCCATGAAATATCACCCTGATCGTAATCCGGGTGATCAAAAAGCTGAGCATAAATTTAAAGAGCTCAATGAAGCGTACGAAATCCTAAAAGACGAACAGAAACGCGCAGCATACGATCAGTATGGTCACGCAGCCTTTGAACAAGGAGGAGCCGCACGTGGTGGGGGCTTTGACTTCGGCGGTGGCTTTTCTGATATCTTCGACGAAATGTTTGGTGACATCATGGGAGGGGGGTCCCGCCGGGGCGGGCGGGGTCGATCCCAAGCGCGAGGTCAAGATGTTCGTTTTAATATGGACATAACTCTTGAAGACGCATACCGGGGCAAGAAGGCTACTATCACGGTTCCTTCGTCAATCTCATGTGACGCCTGTAGCGGGACTGGCGGCAAAGACGGCGCTGCCCCAAGCACCTGCAACACTTGCGGTGGTGCGGGCAAAGTGCGCACGCAGCAGGGTTTCTTCACAGTTGAACGTGGCTGCCCGTCGTGCGGTGGTGCGGGCCGCGTGATTCAGGATCCTTGTGAGGAGTGCCGGGGTGCTGGCCGGGTTCGTAAAGACAAGACTCTCGAAGTAACTATTCCACCTGGTGTTGAAGACGGGACGCGGATTCGTCTTTCCGGAGAAGGGGAGGCTGGCATGAATGGCGCGCCCGCAGGGGATTTATATATTTTTCTCAGTGTCGCAGCACACAGACTTTTCCAGCGCGATGGCGCTAATCTGTATATGATTGTTCCTATAAGTATGCCGGTTGCTGCTCTTAGTGGCGACATTGAGGTGCCCACTATTGAGGGCGGTAGGGTTAGAGTGAGCATTCCCAAAGGTTGCCAGAATGGCCATCAATTTAGGCTCCGTGGCAAAGGCATGAATGTTCTTCGCTCAAAGGCGCGGGGAGACATGTTTCTGGAAGCCTCGGTTGAGGTGCCGATTAATCTGACGGCTAAGCAAAAGGACTTACTTCGCGATTTTGAAAATGTAAGTGATCAGAAAACCTATAGTCCTGAAGCGCACGGTTTTTTTGACAAAGTAAAGAATTTTTTTGAAGACTTGTCAGACTAAACACGCCTGTAACAACACAATTCTATCACCGTCCCGTTTGTCTCAGAGTGATTATAGCATCTCAGGCGGACCCAGCGGCGATTCCCAACATCTCCCATATCTAGGAAAAGACGTGCCCTTGCCGCCAGCTGACACCCCGAGCACCGCATGATAACATTTGCAATGGGCAGTATATGCCGTAACGGTGGGAAGCCGTGCCATTGCAGTAGATAGTGATTCTTGCGAAAAAAAGGTATGCCGCAGACTGCTGAACCGTATACTTCACACCCACATTGATCTCTTAGGCAAAAGGACACCAGGCCATGACTGTTGCCATCGGAGTTGTCGGCTGTGCTGGCCGTATGGGCCGCATGGTCATTAAAGAAGTTCTAAAGACGGAGGGATGCTTCTTGGCCGGCGGCACTGAGGTGCCGGGTGGTTTTGTTGGCAAGGACCTTGGCTCTCTGGTTGGTATAGATCCTGTTGGTGTGTCTGTAGGGGATGATCCCATAGAGCTGTTCAGAGTTTCTGATGCAGTTATTGATTTTACTGTACCAGAAGCAACCCGTATCCACGCTCAGGCTGCCGCGGTGTCGGATAAGGCTTATGTGGTGGGCACCACAGGTTTAGACCCGAATGACCAGGCAGCAATTGAAGCAGCAGCTAAGACAGCATCGGTCGTGCAGGCCCCCAACTTTTCTATAGCAGTTAATCTGCTTTTTGCTTTGACCAAGAAGGTTGCCGCGACTCTCGGACCCGACTACGACATTGAGATTCTCGAAATGCATCACCGGTCGAAAGTTGATGCCCCATCTGGTACAGCACTTGGGCTAGGAAAGGCCGCTGCGGAGGGGCGTAATGTAGTGCTCGACTCAGTTGCCTGTATGTCTAGGGAGGGGCAACCCGGCGTTCGACCATTGGGTGAAATCGGCTTTGCAGTGCTGCGTGGCGGCGGCGTGGTTGGTGAACACAACGCAATTTTTGCAAATGAAGCAGAGCGTTTGGAACTATCGCATAAAGCTGATACCCGTGGCATCTTTGCTGCAGGCGCGCTGCGCGCGGCATTATGGCTGCAGGGAAAACCAGCTGGGCTCTATGGGATGGCTGACGTGCTTGGAATCGGCTAACAAGAATCTAACTGGAAGCCAGCTCATGCATGCCGAAGACATCCGGGAGTTTTACCGTCGTTTGGCTGAGCACGACCCTGAGCCAAAGGGTGAGCTCAACTATGTTAATAATTTTACACTTCTGGTGGCTGTTGTGTTGTCTGCGCAGGCCACTGATATTGGGGTCAACAAGGCGACTGGGCCTTTGTTCAAGATTGCCGATACGCCGAAGAAAATGGTTGCATTGGGCGAAGCTAAGGTTAGGGACCACATTAGAACCAT
Source organism: Rhodospirillaceae bacterium (assembly GCA_045564915.1). Lineage (GTDB taxonomy): Bacteria > Pseudomonadota > Alphaproteobacteria > Rhodospirillales > Rhodospirillaceae > JAQWRV01. The sequence goes on along the minus strand of JBJLGL010000009.1, from coordinate 161,748 downwards.
TGGTTTATTTAACTCTAAAGCTAAGAATATTATTGCCCTATCAGAAATCCTTATAAAAGAGCATAACAGCATTGTACCCGAAAATGATGTGGCCCTGGAGAAGCTACCTGGTGTAGGACGTAAGACTGCTAATGTTGTCCGCAACATTGCATTCGGGCATGAAACTATTGCTGTAGACACACATATCTTCCGCATCGGAAACCGTACAGGCATCGCACCCGGGAAGACACCACTACAAGTAGAGCTAGGACTGTTAGAACTTACGCCGGATGAATACATGCGCCATGCTCATCACTGGCTAATCTTACATGGGCGCTATTTGTGTAAAGCGCGCAAGCCGGAATGCTGGCGGTGCCCGGTAATAGATTTGTGTGGGTTCAAACAAAAGACGCTTGTTTCTAAATAAGAATCTTTATTAACACGCACCTAAACGCTCTTTGCTAACAAAGCGCTACAGGGCGCCGAGAGGCAAACTAGCAGCCAGCCGGGAAGATCAAAAAAGTCTCAAGCCATTAGCTAGAAAAGGGCCTAATATTTGCTAAGCCCCAAAAAACTAGCTAGGTCAGAAGAACAGGGCTAGCCAATGTAATGAATATAGATTTCCATATGACTTTTTGGAATCTAAGGCCTGGAAGTTGATCAAAAGCCCCTAAAAAGGACTAAAAAATCAATACGCTAGGATCCTTTGCAGGAGATCCTTTGCTGCTAATTGCCCCTCTCTTGTATCAGATAAGGGGCTGAGTATACTGCGCCGCCGCTTAGTCCGCTGTATAACCCCAGCTACTTCTACTTTATGCGTATTCAAGGGAGTCTCTATGACTGAATCCCATTTCGATGTTGTAGGCATTGGTAATGCCATTGTCGATATTCTTGCTCAGGCCGACGACTTGTTTTTATCCAAGTATGATGCTCCTAAAGGCACCATGGTTTGGGTTGATGAGAAACAGTCTGACGCTATGTACAAAAACCTAAGTCAAGCGATTGAGGCTTCAGGCGGCTCTGCAGCCAACACTATGGCTGGTATCGCTTCCTTCGGTGGGCGGCCTGCATTTATCGGTAAAGTTAATAATGACAAACTAGGCAAAACATTTACCGAAGACATTCGCGCAATCGGCGTGCATTTTGAACCCACGCAGCATACAGATGGTCTTGCAACAGCACGCTGTGTAATCCTTGTCACACCCGATGCCCAACGCACAATGTTTACCTATCTTGGGGCCAGCTCTTTGCTGCAAGCAGAGGATATGGATGCAGATGTAATTACAGCGTCTAAGATTCTGTATATAGAGGGTTACCAGTGGGATTTGCCGGAAACCAAAAAAGCTATTGTTGAGGCGTGTGAAGTAGCCCACCACTCAGGTCGCCAAGTGGCATTGACTTTATCAGACCCCTTTGTAGTTGAGCGCCATCGCAATGAACTGCTGGCCTTGGCAGACAAATACGCCGACATCATTTTTGCCAATGAGCAGGAAATTATTAGGCTTTTTAATGCCGATAGTTTTGAAGAGGCTATTAACTCATTGAAGGGTTGTGTTGATATAGCAGCACTTACCCGCGGTTCGCATGGTGCTGTCACGGTGAATAAAGATGCACTGGTGGAGACACCTGCAATGCCCCAGGGTAAAGTAATTGATACCACCGGCGCTGGAGATATGTATGCCGCAGGATTTCTGTTTGGTTATACCAGCGGCAAAGATATAAAGACCTGCGCAACCCTTGGCGCGCTCGCCGCCGGTGAGGTCATTTGCCATATGGGCGCGAGGCCCAAGAACTCTCTTAGAGACCTGGCCAAGAAATCTGGTTATTAGGTGTTTAAAACCCTCAAACCAAAAGACCTGGATAAAAAGTATGTCATTGCGGAACATCGCAATAATCGCTCACGTTGATCACGGAAAGACCACACTAGTTGACGCTATGTTCCGTCAGTCGGGTATCGTCCGTGAGAACCAGCGTATGGATGAACGCGCCATGGATTCCGGTGAGCTCGAGCGAGAGCGCGGAATTACTATTCTTGCTAAGTGCACCTCGGTCAATTGGCGCAATACCAAGATTAACATCGTTGATACCCCAGGCCACGCTGATTTTGGTGGCGAGGTGGAACGCATTTTGTCCATGGTAGATGGCGCCGTGCTTTTGGTTGACGCTGCGGAAGGGCCATTGCCGCAAACTAAGTTTGTTGTTTCCAAGGCCCTTCAACTTGGTATGCGGCCCATGGTCATAATCAACAAGGTCGATCGTTCTGACGCCCGTCCATCTGAGGTGTTGGATGAGATCTTTGACATGTTCGATGCGCTGGGTGCCGATGAAAACCAGCTAGACTTTCCCGTGCTTTATTCAGTTGGCCGAGATGGCTGGGCGGTGGAGAATCTGGAAACGGACACCGGTGTAAATCTCAACCCGCTATTTGACCTCATCGTCTCACACGTGCCAACGCCGGCTCACGATACCGAGAAACCCTTCTCTATGCTGGCAACTACTTTGGAAGCCGATCCTTATTTAGGGCGTGTTCTGACGGGCCGTATTGCGACTGGACGTGCCACACTTAACATGGAAATTAGAGTCTTGGACAGCAATAGCGAGCTTCTGGAAACTGGACGAGCCACAAAGCTTATGTCTTTTCATGGACTTGAACGAGTGCCCGTCGAGATGGCTGAAGCGGGAGACATTGTCGCCATCGCAGGCCTGTCGGAAGCGACGGTAGCTCATACCCTATGTGCACCCGAAGTCTCCAAGGCATTATCCTCAAGGCCTATTGACCCACCGACGCTGGCGATGACTTTTTCTGTAAACGACTCACCATTGGCAGGCCGGGAGGGCAAGAAGGTCACAAGCCGACAAATTGGACATCGGTTATTTCGTGAGGCCGAGGGTAATGTGGCGATCCAAGTTACGGAGTCTGGAGATCGCGATGCCTTTGAAGTGGCAGGCCGCGGTGAGCTTCAATTGGGTGTTCTAATTGAAACAATGCGCCGTGAAGGGTTTGAGCTTTCTGTTTCTCGACCACGTGTCTTGTACAGGATAGAAAACGGTAAGCGCTGCGAACCTATCGAGGATATTGTCATCGACGTTGATGAAGAATTCTCAGGCTCTGTTGTTGAAGCCATGTCTGAGCGCAAAGCTGAAATGCAAACTATGAGGCCCTCAGGTGGGGGCAAGGTAAGGATCACATTCTTAGCGCCCTCGCGGGGTTTGATTGGATACCATGGTCAGTTTCTTACGCAGACACGTGGCACGGGCATTATAAACCGTCTTTATCATGGCTATGTCCCGCATAAAGGTTCTATAGCCACCCGGCGAGAGGGCGTTCTGATTTCTAATTCCGATGGTGAGTCGGTCGCCTACGCGTTGTTTAATCTTCTGGACCGCGGGCCGCAATTTATTGGAAATGGGGTTAAAGTATACCGGGGAATGATTGTGGGTGAACATACCCGCGACAACGATCTCGAAGTAAATGTGTTGAAAGCTAAACAGCTTACCAACATGCGTGCTTCGGGCAAAGATGATGCTATCAAATTGCCACCACCTCGGGCGATGTCACTGGAAGAAGCCCTTGCCTACATACAGGAAGATGAGTTGGTTGAAATAACGCCGTCAAGCATTCGTCTTCGCAAACGCTACCTTGACCCCAATGCGCGCAAGAAGATGGCCAACAAGGCCGATGCAGCGTAGCCTATCTTTATGCCGGAACCTTTTTTGCGCAAGTGGGTCGAATCTGCCAGTGTCTACCTAGAACGTAGGCTCATCATTATCATGGTTATGGGTTTTGCTTCCGGGCTGCCCTTTCTGCTTACCGCTGCGACCTTATCAGCCTGGCTATCCCAAGCGGGGGTTACAAAAACAGTAATAGGCCTGATGAGTTGGGCCACCTCTGTCTACGCCCTGAAGTTTCTATGGGCCCCCATCGTTGACCGAATACCGCTCCCCTTTTTAAGCACACTATTTGGACAGCGCAGATCGTGGATGTTGCTGGCCCAAGGTATTTGCATAATTGCAATCATTGGGCTCGGTGCCAGCGACCCTATTGCTAACTTAACTGTGACAATTGCATGGACTGCAATCCTGGCGTTTGCATCAGCAACACAAGACATAGTCATCGATGCATATCGTATAGAGTATTTGGAGGAGTCTCAGTTTGGGGCCGGCGCAGCCATGACGACGTTTGGTTATCGCATTGGTGTGCTAGCCGCTGGAGGCGGCGCCCTCATTCTGGCTGACAGTTATGGCTGGATGGTGTCGTATATAGCGATGGCAGGTTTAATGATCATTGGTGTGGCAGCGGTTTTACTTAGCCCCGAGCCCATGCATAGACGCAATATTTCCACCTCCGAAAAATATATTGACTGGGTCAAGGGTGCGGTTGTTGCCCCATTTCGGGAATTTCTTTCCCGTCCGGGGGCGCTCGCTATTCTTGCTTTTATTATGCTTTATAAATACGGAGATGCATTATGGGCTAGTATGGCTAACCCGTTCTACCTAGAGACTGGCTTCACCTTAAGTGAAGTGGGAGTTATTGCCAAAAGCTATGGCGTTGGCATGACCATTCTTGGCAGCTTCTTTGGTGGAGCGTTGATTGTACGATTCAATCTTTACACAACACTATTTTGGGGCGGTATAGCCATGGCCTTGTCGAATTTGTTGCTGGCAGGGCTAGCACTTATAGGTCCAAGTGTGCCTGCGCTGACCATTGTAATTAGCGTCGAGAATTTCTCCAATGGTGTGGGTGGGGTGGCATTCATTGCTTATATGTCGAGCCTCTGCAATCTCGCCTATACAGCAACTCAATACGCCTTGATGACATCTTTCATGGCTTTCACACGAACTATTTTAGCTTCGGGGGGTGGATGGCTCGCCGATCAAGTCGACTGGTTCAGTTTTTTTCTGTTGACTTCGGCCGCCTGTATTCCTGGTATGGTGTTACTGGTTTATCTGTTCCGGCGATTTCCACAGCATACAAGTCATGCTCAGAGAGCTGGATAGGTCGTCCAGTTTCTATCGACTTGAAGTTAAAGTAATCATCTGCAGAGATACCGGCGTTGACGCAAAAACATTCTTGCTGGTTATGACACCGTATGCTGGCATCATCCACCGGCCCTCAAACGAAAAGCGAACAGGGTCATGGGCGAAGGGATATGGATGAAGGGAATATATTCCTAGAGCGATTTCTTTGATCGTCATGGTGACATCTTTCCCACCTGATGCCGGGACATTGTAAAATGAATTTTCCCCACGACTCCCCGACGCTTGAGAATGAAAATATAACGATAACATGTCGAAAAATTGGAGTTGTTTGTAAGCGCGCCAAACAGCAGCCCTGCCGACCCCAACTTTTGGCCAGAGGCCTTCTTGTCTAATAGTTTCATGAGCTATCACCTGTTCAGCAACTAATTTTTTTTCTCCTTCAAATTTATCAATAATTCCAGGCGGCGCCAAGCCGTACCGGCCATTAAGCAACCCTACTGTATGCATGCTTGAAACTAATCCTGACAAGGGGTGATATGCACTATTGAAGTCTGGCGAACCACGCATAGTCTTTGATGTTAGTTCATAGGGCGTGCAGCTCAGATGATAAGGTAGCCCAGTATTGGGATTGACGTGGACCTCAGCATCGACCTCTTTCCAGCCTGCGTCGTGATGGGCGATAACATATCGCACGTTAGGGTCATTAATTTGGTCGAATTGATGATTGCCGTATGCCTCAGCCAAACAATCAGCGAAAACGGTGTGCTGACCCATGGTCATTACAAATCCGCCGTGGCCAGCAGGGTTGTCTTGGACAATCATAATTTGGTCTTTCTAGTATATAGTACTGAAACCATTTCTTCGGCATTATGAGGGCTGGAATAACAACAGTTTCGTCTATCGCAAAGGGGGTTGTCTGCGCTAATCTCCCTGTGCCGTGCCAGATGAATCCCAAAAAAAATTAACTGATACAGTGCCACATGCTGCACTGGCCAAGCCTGGTTACGCGGCAAAACACATGACAAAGCCTAAACCAACACCAATGATGGTGCAGTATCTTTCTATAAAATCTGACTATCCGGACGCCCTATTGTTCTATCGAATGGGAGACTTCTACGAACTATTCTTCGATGATGCCAAGATGGCGTCAGCGGCACTCGATATCGCGCTGACAAAACGGGGCCAGCACGATGGTGAAGACATCCCTATGTGCGGCGTGCCAGTTCACTCTCACGAAAGCTATTTATCCCGGCTCATTCGCAAGGGCTTCAAGGTTGCTGTGTGTGAACAGATGGAAGGTCCAGCGGAGGCTAAGAAAAGAGGATCTAAATCAGTGATCAATCGGGACGTAGTGCGTATGATTACGCCCGGAACCATTACCGAAGATGCATTGTTAGATGCTAGGTCGACCAACGCGCTTGTTGCAATCGCCAAGGCTGAAGGTGCTTATGGTATAGCCTGGGTTGATGTCTCAACTGGTGTCTTTGAGCTTCAACCCATAACTCTAGATTACTTAGCAACTGCTCTCGCTCGGATTGCCCCCGGTGAAATTCTTGTATCTGATATACTCGACCAAGATGAATTGATTTCTCACCATATCTCTGATTGGTCTGAAGTCGTGTCTATACTCCCGGCAGTCCGTTTTGACTCTACTAACGCCCGTAGGCGTCTGGAAGCAGTTTATAACGTTAAAACTCTCGATGCCTTTGGTGCCTTCAGTCGGGCCGAGGTTTCCGCCGGTGGGGCGCTGGTAGAGTACATCGACCTTACTCAAAAGGGGCGGATGCCACGCTTTAAGGCACCCAACCATGTGACCAGTGGCGCTGTGATGGAAATAGATGCAGCTACACGCCGGAATCTAGAAATTAGCCGCACCTTAGCGGGTGAGCGCCAAGGCAGTTTGCTAAGCGTAATTGACGCAACATGTAGTAGCGCTGGTGCTCGCCTCTTGTCTGTTCGCCTGGCTTCTCCATTGACTGACCCAGATTCTATAATGGCCCGGCTCGACCAAGTGGACCTCATGGCGGAGGCGACTGTCTACCGGCAGTCGATCAGGACTGGCCTAACCGCCGTTCCCGACATGGAGCGGTCACTAAGCCGAATTTATCTGGGACGGGGTAGTCCTCGGGACCTTTCTGTCATTCGTGATGCCTTAGCTCAAATCCCAGACATAAAAGCCTCACTACAGACAGCTGAACAAGAAGTAAATTTTTCTAAGGCTACACCCCCTTTTTCTCTACAGGTCTCGCATCTGGGCGAACACTCGGTTTTGGTTGATCACCTTAGGCGTGCTTTGAGTGATGACCTGCCACTGCTTGCCCGCGACGGTGGATTTATTCGTAATGGGTATGACGCCGCCCTCGATGAGCTCCGAGAGCTTCGTGACAACAGCAGAAGAAAAATTTCGGCACTACAGTCGCGTTATGTCAGCCAAACAGGTATCCAGCCGCTAAAAGTTCGTCACAACAATGTTCTTGGCTATTATGTTGAGGTGCCGACTCGCCATGGTGAAACCCTGCTGTCCTCGATCAAAACAGACGAAGCAATAGCATGCCTCTCTAATGAAACCGCTACTTTTATTCATCGGCAAACCATGGCTGCGGCCATGCGCTTTACCACAGTTGAGCTTGGCGATCTTGAGAATCGTATTCAGCGGGCAGCCGAGAAAGCGCTTGCTCTTGAACTGAGTTTATTCGCGGAGCTAATTGAAAAAGTGATGATGAGAGCCGATGCGATCAGTCAGTCAGCTGAAGCCCTAGCGGAGATAGATGTCGCTGCTGGTCTGGCTCATGTAGCGGTAGAACAGCGTTACGTGCGGCCGGTTGTTGATAATAGCGTGACTTTTCTGATTGAGAACGGACGGCACCCGGTGGTGGAAAACGCTTTGGCGAAAGAAGACCAAACCGGCTTCGTAGCCAATAGCTGTAACCTAGGGTCAGCGGGTCAAAGCGAAGGCGGGGACGCTGTCACCCAAGGTCGTTTGTGGTTAATCACCGGTCCTAACATGGCCGGCAAGTCAACTTTTCTAAGGCAGAACGCTTTGATTGCCGTGCTTGCGCAAATGGGGTCCTTCGTCCCAGCGGATGCAGCTAATATTGGCGTGATAGACCGGCTGTTCTCAAGGGTTGGCGCAGCTGATGATCTTGCCCGTGGGCGCTCAACCTTTATGGTTGAAATGGTTGAGACGGCGGCTATCCTTAATCAAGCAACCAAGAAATCGCTAGTAATCCTTGATGAAATTGGCCGCGGCACAGCGACTTTTGATGGCCTTTCTATTGCTTGGGCGGCCCTCGAATACCTGCATGACGTTAATGCATGCCGCAGCCTTTTTGCCACCCACTACCATGAACTAACCGGCCTTACATCGCGTTTGCGTGATCTGGCACCCCATTCTATGAAAGTGAAAGATTGGAAAGGCGAGATTGTATTTCTCCATGAAGTTACTAGTGGCGTGGCTGACCGGTCTTATGGAATTCATGTTGCTAAACTTGCTGGGATTCCTCTAGCCGTGATTAATCGCGCTACAGAGGTTTTGGCTTCGCTCGAAAGCGGCAAAAAGTCCCATACAACAGGGCGTCTAGCCGAGGAACTGCCACTTTTCTCTGCTAGCCCGAAATATATTCCGGCGGCCGGGGGCAAGTCTTCCGAAGTGGAAGCAACCTTAGCCGCTCTAGCACCTGATGACTTAAGTCCTAAGGAAGCACTGGAGGTTTTGTATCGTCTTAGTGGTATGCTGTCTAAATAGCGCAGTTTTTAAGGGCTGAGGTGTGGAAAAAATTAGATCTCCCCGCGGTGTCATTGACCGGCGTGCATTGCTCGACCGTCTTAACGCGCGCTCAGCTCAGTCTCATTCAGATATTGAAATTAGGACCTTCCTTGTGGATGAGCTAAAAAGTGCACTTGACCGCGGTCGGACGGAAGTTCGGCGCCGACTTGAAGAGGACAGGGGGCTTGGCGCTGAAACGGTCGCTGAATTATCTTTTCTAACAGACCAAGTTTTGCGCGTGGTTTTTGATTTCGCAACGGCACGGGTTTTCAAGCGTGGCGTGCCGACTATGGGGGAAAAATTAAGCCTTTTGGCTGTCGGTGGTTATGGCCGAGGTGAATTGGCCCCAGGGTCTGATTTAGACCTCATGTTTTTACTGCCTTATAAGCAAACACCGTTTACCGAGAATCTAATCGAATACATGCTCTATGTGCTCTGGGATCTCGGTTTTACAGTTGGCTACGCTGTTCGCTCTATTGATGACAATATCAAACAAGCGCGTGGTGATATGACCATCCGCACAGCTCTGTTGGAGTCGCGCTGGATCTGGGGTGATCAACCCCTAGCACGAGAACTTCAAACTCGCTTTCGTACTGAAGTGGTTGAAGGAACCGGCATGGCTTTCGTGGAGGCTAAGCTGTCGGAACGCGATAATAGGCACGAACGGCTAGGCGACAGCCGCTACGTGCTTGAACCTAACGTTAAAGAAGATAAGGGTGGGCTTCGCGACCTTCATACTTTGCTATGGATTGCACGTTACCTCTATAGCACCTCGAACATCGACGATTTGGTTGACCGAGGACTCATTCATACAGATGTAGCAACAACATTTCGGAAAGCGCATAATTTTTTATGGACCATTCGTTGTCATATTCATTATCTGTCAAGCCGGCCCGACAATCGACTGACTTTTGACCTTCAGCCAAAGATTGCTGGACGTGTTGGTTACACAGACCACGCTGGCGGAAGCGCTGTTGAGAGATTCATGAAACACTATTTTCTAACGGCGAAAGACGTTGGGAACCTGACACGTATCTTTGCTGCAGTGCTGGAAGAGAAGGAAAAACGCAAGCCGCTACTTCGTCTTCCTTCAGCTCTTCGCCAAAAAAGGATGGAAGGTTTTGTTGTTGAAGGCGGTAGAATCACTGTTCAAAATGACAAGGCGTTCTACCAAGACCCAGTCAAGCTATTGCGTATCTTTCACGTGGCACAACGCAACGGTCTCGATCTTCATCCGCGCGCACTAGAGCTGATTACCCGGGACTTACAATTAGTTGCTTCGATTCGTGAAGACTCCGCAGCAAACCAGCTCTTTCTAGATATTTTAACTTATAATACTCGCCCCGAAACAACATTAAGACTAATGAATGAAGCAGGCGTATTTGGCCGTTTTATACCAGACTTTGGCCGTGTTGTTGCGCAGATGCAGTTCGATATGTACCACGTCTATACGACAGACGAGCATACCATACGAGCTATTGGTATCCTCCATCGCATAGAAACGGGGGCCCTAAAGGAAGATTTGCCAATTGCATCTGATGTGGTGCACAAGATTCAATCACGCCAGGCGCTTTATGTGGCTGTTCTTCTGCATGATATCGCCAAGGGTCGCAATGGTGATCATTCGATTCTTGGAGCAGATATTGCGCAGACTTTGTGTCCGCGCCTAGGCCTAAACGATGAAGAAACAGAAACTGTAAGTTGGTTGGTGCACAAACACCTCTTGCTCAGTGATACAGCGTTCAAGCGTGACCTTGATGACCCCCAGACTATCACTGATATATGCGACGAGATTCAATCACCAGAGAGATTGAAGTTGCTTTTGGTTCTAACTTGCGCTGACATTCGTGCGGTTGGGCCGAAAGTATGGAATGACTGGAAGGCAACGCTGTTGCGCGAGCTTTATAGTCGCGCAGATGAACGCATGTCTGGCGGTCACAGTACAGCGCCGCTAGACATCCGTGTAAACCAGGCACGTGATTGCTTATCCAAGCGTTTGTCCGATTGGCCCGCAAGAGAGATGGAAGAATTTGTCATGTCGGGCTCGCCTGCATATTGGGTAAGCTATGATGCTGAAACCCATGAGCGCCATGCCCGTTTTATTAGAGCAGCAGACATTGCAGGGCAAAAGATTGCTGTAACCTTTGAGCCAGACAAAGCTAAGGCAGCAACGGAAATGCTCATTTATACACCTGATCACCCGGGTCTTTTCGCTAAGATTGCTGGAGCATTGTCGATTTCTAATGTCTCTATAGTTGATGCAAAAATTCTAACTCTTTCTACCGGCATGGCTTTGGATACATTTAAGATTCAAAGTTTTGATGGCAGCGCTATTACCGCAGACGCAAAACTTCACAGAATTCAATCCCGCTTAGTGGCTGTTTTGGAGGGGCGAATCAGGCTCGATCGGGAGTTAAAAGATGCTCAGGATAGAGACCCTGGTCGCTTTAGCGCTCTGGAAGCGCCTCCAAGGGTTATCATAGACAACACAGCATCAAAGGTATTTAGCGTAATCGAAATTAACGGTCACGATAAGCCCGGGTTCTTATCCGAGGTGACAAACGTTATTTCCGCACTAGGCTTGCAAATTGGCTCAGCTCATATTCTTACATACGGTGTGCGCGTGGTTGACGTTTTCTATGTCAAAGACGTGTTTGGAATGAAGATTGAGAACGAGACTAAGATTGGCCAGATACGTAAATCACTTAGGGAGGTGCTGGGTCATGCCGAAGAGTTTTCAGTACGCCGGTCAAGCAAAACTCCAGCACATACTAGTGCTGCAGAATGACAAACACTCAATGTCTTATGTTGATTCTTTGCCATCTTTTACCCAGTAGTTTGCGAACCCTTTGCAGTAGTGCTCTGGTACGCTAAATACTTTTCATGTCCTCTCCTAACACTCCTTCCCATACTGAACCGTACCGCACATCCTTTCTGCGTAATTTCTTGACGGTTGGGGGCATGACAATAATTAGCCGGTTCACTGGTTTTCTTAGAGATATTGTCATAGCCGGCGTGCTCGGCGCTGGATTGGCCGCGGACGCTTTTCTCATTGCGTTCCAATTTCCTAACCTATTCCGGCGGTTGTTTGCTGAGGGTGCCTTTGCCTCTGGCTTCATCCCCATCTTTTCAGAAGTCTTAAAAAAGGAGGGGCAGGATAAAGCCCGTAGATTTGCAGAAGAAGCGTTTTCGGTTCTAGCAGTCGCCCTGCTAGTTTTTGTTTTGATTATGATGACTTTGATGCCGATAGCACTATTTGCTGTCGCCCCCGGATTTGATCGGATTCCAGGCCAAATGGAACGAGCGACAGAATTGGCCCGTGTCGCGTTTCCGTATCTGTTCTTTATTTCTTTAGTTGCACTTCAGTCTGGTGTGCTTAACTCACTGGATCGTTTTGCCGCCGCCGCTGCAACGCCTATTCTTCTTAACCTTACGCTTATCTCAGCAGTATTTGTTAGCATTGCAACAGATGATGATACAGCTTATGCGCTAGCGTGGGGCGTCTCTTGCGCCGGGATTTTTCAGTTTTTGTGGATCGCTTGGCGGGTTAGAGCAGCGGGTATGCCTATCGGACTGACACGCCCAAGGCTTACCCCCAGAGTCAGGCAGCTTCTCATGCGCATTCTACCTGTAGTGTTTGGAGCCAGTTTATATCAGCTCAATCTAGTAGTTGATAAAATTATTGCAACTCTGGTTGCTGTTGGGGCGGTATCTTGGCTCTATTTTGCTGATCGTGTTAACCAACTACCATTAGGGGTAATTGGCGTGGGGGTTGGAGTGGCGTTGCTGCCAATGCTGACCCGCGCTATACAGAGTGACTCTGAAGTTGAAGCCCTAGCCACCCAGAATCGCGCTATAGAGATTAGTCTAGTACTAACATTGCCGGCGGCGGTCGGCCTTCTGATCTTGGCCAACCCTATTGCTGCTGTCTTATACGAACGCGGATCATTTACGGTCTCTGACCGGGAGGCTGTTGGCGCCGCCTTAGCAGCATTTGCTGCCGGTCTTCCGGCTTATGTGTTGATAAAGGCTTTAGTGCCGGGCTTTTTTGGCCGCCAGGATACGGCGACGCCGGTAAAGATAGCTGCGTGTGCCATGGCAATGAATGTCGTCTTGAATCTCATTCTAATGGGTCCGCTTGGCCATGTAGGCATTGCCTTAGCTACAGCACTGTCTGCCTGGCTTAACGCGGTTCTCCTGTGGCAGGTATTAATGAGGCGCGGACATCTCGTCGCTGATCACCGCTTGAAAACGCGATTGCCGCGCATTGTATTGGCTGCGGCTGGGATGGGGCTCGCAGTCTGGGTAGCGGGTAACCTACTTTCTTCTATGTATGGAGAGTTGTTTGGCAATCATGGCATGGCAGCAGCTGCAGAATTTCCTAGGGCTTTAGCTTTAATGGCGTTGATTAGCGTTGGCGTGGCTATTTATGGTGGATTGCTAATGATCAGTGGAGGCGCGTCTCTCGATGATCTAAAGAGTCTGCGGCGTCAGCCTCAGCCGAATCCTCGGACTGACGGATTGGTCTGAACGCGGCACTAACTAGCAGCTCGCCTTGACCCGGCCTGTGGCGTAGTTTATCCCCCGCTAACTAGACAGCTTGTTTTTTGTAATTTTAGTGGTTTCAGGTCATGGGGTTTCCCAAGAATCGTATCCTGTCTGGCATTCAGCCGACAGGAAATTTGCATCTCGGCAATTATCTTGGTGCCATGCAAAACTGGGTTTCCGTGCAGGACGACTATGAATGTTTATTTTGCATCGTTGACCTGCACGCAATTACCGCATGGCCGGATTTAGTGGATCTTTCTGAGGCCTCCCGAGCTGTTGCTGCAGGTATGATCGCTTCTGGCATCAATCCAGAGCGTAGTACGATCTTTATACAATCCCACGTACCGGCCCATGCGCAACTGGCGTGGCTGTTCAACTGTGTCACCCGAATTGGCTGGCTCAGTCGCATGACCCAGTTCAAGGATAAGGCGGGCAAGAACCGCGAAAATATATCATCGGGCCTCATGGTTTACCCTAACCTGATGGCGTCAGATATTCTCGCATATAAGGCCACGCATGTCCCCGTGGGCGAAGATCAAAAGCAACACCTGGAGCTGGCTCGTGATATCGCCCAGAAATTTAATGTAGACACGGGCAAACATGTCTTTCCATTGCCAGAGCCCATTATTCGGGGCCCGGGCACTCGGGTCATGAGCCTGCGTGACGGCACACGCAAGATGTCGAAATCAGATATTTCGGACATGACCCGTATAAACCTTACAGATAGTGCAGATGTTATCGCCGATAAAATTAAACGCGCTAAAACAGACCCAGACGTTCTGCCCAATGATGTTGAAGGGCTGAAAGACCGGCCTGAGGCCAACAATCTAATCAAGATTTATGCTGCTTTGTCTGGCTTGAGCGTGGAAGAGGTAGTGTCGGAATATGCCGGCCAAGGCTTTGGCACATTTAAACCCGCATTGACAGAATTGGTTCTTTCGGTCCTGGAACCCATAAGCAAGAGAATGACAGAGCTTCTCACCGATCCAGTTGAGCTCGACCATCTATTGGCACAGGGTGCTAACAAAGCCGATGCATTGGCAAAGCCGGTTCTAACCGAAGCATATGAGGCTGTGGGTTTTTTACCTCGCACATAGCCGCCAACTATATTACTTGGCATACCTCATTAAAACTAAAGCGCGGCCCCCGCTTGTAAGTCTGGGAGTCATCACCGTATCCAATGTTACACAGAAAATTCACTTTGAATCGACCATCGGGAAAGAAAATACTATTCATCTTTTCCGCATCAAATCCTGACATAGGACCGCAATCTAACCCTAGTGCTCTTGCAGCCATCATCAAATATGCACCTTGTAAACTGCCGTTACGGAATGCGGTCTCCTTAATGAGGGCGTCGTCGTTGGCAAACCAAGCTTGAGCATCGGCATCTGGGAAAAGATTTGGTAGGTGTTCATAGAATCGCATGTCATTGGAGATGATTACTGTTACTGGGGCCGACATAGTTTGCTGGAGGTTCCCTTCAGATAAGGCAGGCCTCAATTTTTCTTTGCCATCTGCAGTGGCGACAAATACAAGGCGTGCAGGAGAACAGTTGGCAGATGTTGGAGCCATTCTCATTAGGTTGAATATCTGGCGTAGTACACTGTTAGGCACCATCTTGTTATGCCAGCTGTAGTGGGTGCGAGCATCCGTGAACAAGAGGTTAAGCCCACGATCATCAAGGGGTTTGCGTGTCATAGGGCATCCTTTTTATACAACTAAAGAAGTGGGTGGCGCGCATGAATCATTTATCAGACTTTCTTATTTTTGGGATTTCTTGGCGCCACTCCCATAGCCACGTTCGTCTTTAGAGAAAATGCTCAAAGCAACCCGGCTGTAGTGGTTCTTTATCCATGCCTTGGCGAAGAGCGTTATGTAAACCTGCCAAGAGGCTCACAATAGCAGACCCTAAACTGGTCATGAGGCCACAATCGCTATCCGGCGAGCTGGGGATAGGGCAGATTAGGCTAGAGAACGGCCTCGACTTCGCGGACTTCAGGAACGTAATGGCGCAACATATTTTCAATGCCGGACTTCAACGTCATGGTAGAGCTAGGACATCCAGCGCAGGCACCACGCATATGCAAATAGACCGTTCCGCCTTTAAAGCCCTTGTATACGATATCTCCGCCGTCCTGAGCCACCGCAGGACGTACTCGCGTTTCAATTAATTCTTTGATCTGATCTATAACATCGGGGTCAGCATTTTCATCTTCTATGAAATCAAGGTCTTCATCGTCAGCAACCCCAGCTAGAATTGGCTGACCAGACGTGTAGTGGTCCATGATGCTGCCTAACACCAATGGCTTAATCACTTGCCATTCCATATCTTCTGCTTTGGTTATGGTAACAAAATCTGCACCGAGAAACACAGCCGTTATCCCGCCTAGCTCGAATAAATTCCGTGCAAGGGGGGAGCGGGCGGCATCTGTGGCGTTAGTGAAATCGGCAACTCCAGTTTTCATTACTGGCCTGCCCGGCAGAAATTTGAGAGTTGCTGGATTGGGAGTTTGCTCAGTTTGAATGAACATGAGGCTAGGTTCCTGAAATATAAGACCACTTTGTACATGGTAATTAGGACTAATCCGCTCCAGTCTCAAGAGCGATTGTGGAATCCGAAGTAATGTTAACGCCAAAGCTTAGGTGAGTTGGTTTATTTCGTCAGTGGTTAAACTACCAGGTACGATAACGACTGGCAGCCGTATCTTCCCTGCCAAACGCCCAGAAAGGGCAGAAACCAGAGGTCCAGGCCCCTCCTCATTAGTTCCCGCACCAAGAACGAGAACCGATATAGTGTCCTCTTCGTCAATCACCGCCAGGAGCTGCTCTATTGTATCACCTTCCCGCAAAAATAGATCTGGCATCTTTCCAGTCAGATCCATAGCCTTAGACGCCACTCGCTGTAATAGATCTTCAGCTTCAGACCGAGCTTCACTTTCCATCAATTCTCCAATAGACGCAAAGTGATGGAAGTCTGCGGGCTCAACGGCATGAAAAAGGGCGACGTTGCCGTTAGTATGAACAGCACGACGGCACGCAAACCGTAAGGCGGACGCCATTTCTTCCGATGCATCGACTACCAGCAAGAAAGAGCGCTGCATTTCCGAGTTGTCTGTTATTCCAGACCTACTCATTATGTTTTTCTCTGTCATCATGCCTACCCAGCACCGACCAATATATCGGCTATCTTCTGCGAAAAGCGGATTCCGCGGCCCAACCCGCTAGGACGGCGACTATTATCGCGACTAAACCATACAGTGGGCCGAGGTTATGAGCGAAATCGTATATTTCTGCCCCAACACCAATTTTCGAAATACTGAGCGGTACAATCTCCGCGCTAGCGACATCGCCATCACGGAATAAATAAATCTCAACGAAGTAAATCCCTGTTGGTACATTAGCAGGGAAATGTAGTTCAGTACGGAATAGGCGATTAGCTAGCAGCGACACACGGCCAATTTCACCTTTATAGAGCTTGCGTTCCTGATTTAAGCGTAACAAGGCATCTCGGTATTCTGAGCGGATTTCCGAAGGTATATCCTGATCGGCAAATGTTACCCGCAGGTTCTGGAGTCCAATTTGGTAACGTTCGAGCAATCGTAATGACACAAAATCTTCCGGTGAACCGTTGCTTGCAACACTATAAAAGGAAGGTATATCACGCAACTCGATGGTTTCTGTATTGGCCCAAATAGGGCCAAAGCGCTCTTTGCGTCGGATAGAAACATTTTTTGCAGGACCACGAACTAAGATGACTAAATCTCCCGGTCCATCCGTTGCCCCGAACAACAAAACATCTGTACCAGTGAAGCCCGTAGTGATCGCCACAAGATGATTCTCAAGATCCGCCACCAATGGGACTGATTGTGCTCTTACTACATGTGGCAAGCAACAAAAGCATAGCGATATGACGATGATGATCCGTCTAATCATTCGCTAATATATCCAAATGAGAAGGGTTCGGCTGGAGTAATAACCAAGTCAAATGTTAGACGCATACACACGCCGAGCACGATTAGAGCTAGGAGCACACGTAGTTGTTCACCCCGCAACTTGGCGCCCAGCCGGGCTCCGATTTGTGCTCCTATTACACCACCGGTCAGCAACAACATTGCTAGAACAACATCGACAGTTTGGTTTACCGTCGCCTGCAGGAAGGTGGTGTTAGCCGTTACGAAAACAATCTGAAATAAAGAGGTGCCAATAACAACCTGGATTGGCATGCCGAGCAGGTAGATCATTGCGGGGACCATTACAAAGCCTCCCCCAACGCCCATGATAGCAGCTAGAATGCCTACCATAAAACCAATCCCGAGGGGTAGCAGTGCCGAAATATAGAGCTTCGACTTGCGAAACCGCATTTTAAATGGCAAGCCATGTATCCATGTATGGCGACCAGGTCCACGGGCACTTCGCATAGGCCGACTTGGGCCGACCTTGAGTTGACGCATGATCACATTGACGCTCTCGTAAAACATTAAAGCGCCTATGACGCCAAGAAAAATAACGTAGCTCAGCGAAATAACTAATTCTATTTGTCCTAGTCCCCGCAGCAAGGAAAACAAGCCTACGCCTAGGCCGGAACCAATAAAACCACCGATTGTCAGAACAGCGCCCATGTGTAGATCTACGTTACCTCGGCGCCAATGGGCAAGCACACCGGATACGGAACTAGCTACAATCTGATTGGCTTCGGTGCCCACGGCCACAGCAGGTGGAACACCGACAAAGATCAATAACGGTGTCATCAAGAATCCACCGCCAACTCCAAATAATCCAGAGAGCAAACCAACAGCTCCCCCCATTCCGAGAATGAGAAATATATTCACCGATATCTCGGCGACGGGGAGGTAAATCTGCATGCCGGTTATCCGGCGCCTCCAAGGCAAGAACATTAAAGATTATAAGACGTTGTTTAACAACTTGTACGGAACGTCTGATCGGCGATCAAGGAAAAAGCCTAAAGGCGCCGGCTATAGTTCTGTATAGGCATAGAATCGCTATAGCATCGTGTTCTCTAGCTTATACCGCGTCTATCTAAGTCAGCCGTTTGAAACCGCTATGGGCTACAGGGCCGCGAAGATGACTTTCCAACTTGCCGGCCGAAAGGGCTGAGGCAATCAATCCGAATACTTCGCGGCAAGCATCGCTATAGTCCGCAATGTCTTCTTTTCTATGAGCCGCCATAGCATAAAATGCAGCACCGGCTAGAAACCCCCTATCAAGCATTTCTTGGGTAAAAAGTGTTCGTTGTGCTGCGGCATTTTTCCCTTCAAAACCTAAGTGAGCGAGAGGATCTAATCCAGTCACATGAATATTCAAGCCGGCATGAGAGGCGGCGTCGCGCCAGGCGCTTTTTACGGCCTGGCCAGTTCTTATTAATTGGGCTGGCACATTCTCCCTCTCATGCTTTTCCAGCATAGCCAGTGCAGCAACCGGGCCAATACTTTCGGTCCAAGCCGTAGAGCTAATAAAAGACTCTTGTGCCACTTGCATGACCTCACCGCGCCCGATGATTGCTGAAACAGGGTAGCCATTACCTAGAGCCTTGGCGAACACCGCTATGTCTGGATTAATTCCTAGCGTGCAATGAATGCCACCAGTGTTGATACGGAAACCTGAAGTCACTTCATCGAAGACAAGCACCGCACCAGTTTCATCAGCAAGCTGTCGCACTCCCTCGAGAAAAGCTGGACTAGGATAAGATTCCCTTACCGGCTCCATTACAATAGCGGCTAGATCGCTCCCGTGAGTTGAGGCGATCCTTTTTAACTCGCCAAGGTCATTATAATGAAAAGGCTGCATTAGGCCTTTCAGTCCGGGCGGCACCCCCTTGGGGCTTAGGCCTGGGAGCAAATGGCCATCTAACGCCCTTTCTTCCGCTAAGTTGGCAGATAGGTACCAGTCATGCCAGCCGTGATACCCACAAAAAGCGACCGTTGCCCTCCCTTTAAAAGCCCTTGCTATCCGCACTGCTACAGCCATGGCCTCTCCACCTGCGCGAGCGAAACGAGCCATTTCAGCCCATGGATGCAAGGAAATTAAGCGCTCCGCTAAAGCAACTTCTTCCGGAGGATTTAGAGTAGTCATGTTGCCACGGTCTAATGCACCTTTCACTGCAGCATTTACCTCCGGGTCGGCATAGCCGAGAATAGTTGCGCCGACGCCACCAATGGCAAAGTCGCGGAAATCATTTCCATCTAAGTCTGTAACGACGATTCCCTTGGCAGATTCATAATAGGCTGGCCAAGTTCCAGGGAGAAACATCTCAGGACGCTTGGAAAGAAGCTGTGTGCCACCGGGAATCATCGCTCGCGCTTTGGCATACAGCGATTGTCCCGTTCTTGTATTTACCATACTATTACTACCGATCAGTGCTTAGGGTTTGTCCTTAAGGAACCACTCGTAGGTCTTGGCAATACCCTCCTCCAAACCCATTCTTGCCCGCCATCCCATGGCATTAATTCTGCTTGATTCCATAAGCTTACGCGGCATTCCATCCGGCTTGCCATGATCATTAGTTATCCTGCCATTGAAGCCAATAACTTTGGCGACGGTGCTGGCGAGGTCGCGGATCGTAATTTCATTTCCGCTTCCAACATTAATTGGCTCACTATTTGAATAGCGTTCGAGCAAAAAAATGCAGGCCTCTGCCATATCGTCAACATAAAGAAATTCACGGGTTGGCGCGCCAGTCCCCCAGATCTCAAGACTTTCTGAACATGATTCCTTTGCTTGATGGGCCTTGACGATCAAGGCTGCTAAGACATGGCTTGACTGCAAATCAAAATTGTCGCCTGGGCCATAAAGGTTGGTTGGCATACAAGAAATATAGTCACGCCCATATTGTTTCCGGTAGGCTTGCGCCATCATGACACCAGCGATCTTTGCGAGCGCATACCACTGATTGGTTGGCTCCAGAGGGCCAGTCATCAGACTATCCTCACGCATCGGCTGTGGCGCTAAACGGGGATAAATGCAACTCGAACCCAGAAACAGGATCCGCTTAACCCCAACCGCATGGGCTGCAGAAAATACGTTGGTTTCAATTTTTAGGTTGTGCATGAGAAAGTCGACGGGATACGAATCGTTAGCGTGGATGCCCCCAACCTGTGCTGCTGCCATAATAATAGCATCGGGTTTAGTCTCAGCCATCCAGCATTCAACATCGCTTTGCCGCGTTAGATCCAGCGTCTCATGAGACACTGTAATCATATCGCACGATTTACGTTTTAGAATTCGTACAATGGCTCTGCCAACCATACCTGTATGGCCAGCCACCCAAATACGTTTTCCGTTTAGGGGAAACAAAATGTCAAACATGGGGTGCCATCTGTCCGGTCAGGCGTCAGGCTGGAAGCGCCGGACTTCGTCTTTGATAACCATTAAGTCGCTGCTGACCATTTCCTCAACCATATCCTCAAATGTTGTCGTGTGCACCCAGCCTAACTTTTCTTTCGCTTTAGTTGGGTCTCCTAACAACAGATCAACCTCGGTTGGTCGGAAGTAACGTGGATCAATTTCAACTAGCACCTCTCCAGATTCCTTATCAATTCCTATTTCATCAACCCCTTTGCCGCGCCATTCTATGCTTCGCCCAACTCGATCAAAAGCCATCTCGACAAAGTAGCGCACCGTATTGGTTTTACCAGTTGCCAAAATATAATCGTCAGGCTCCGCCTGCTGAAGAATACGCCACATTCCCTCTACATAGTCACGAGCGTGGCCCCAGTCACGTTTAGCATCGAGATTTCCAAGGTATAATTTTTTTTGGTACCCTAGCTCAATGGAAGCTACGGCACGGGTTATTTTCCGGGTGACGAAGGTCTCACCGCGCAATGGGCTTTCATGGTTAAACAAGATTCCATTGGATGCATGGAATCCATATGCCTCGCGATAATTAATAGTAATCCAATAAGCGTAGAGCTTTGCAACTCCGTAAGGCGACCGAGGGTAAAATGGGGTTGTTTCTCTTTGCGGGGTCTCTTGAACCTTACCGTATAACTCTGAAGTTGAAGCCTGGTAGAACCGAGTCTTCTTTTCCAAGCTAAGAATACGAATTGCTTCCAGCAACCTCAACGTGCCCATTGCGTCAGAATTTGCGGTATATTCTGGCGTTTCAAACGAAACTTGTACGTGGCTCTGTGCGGCAAGGTTATATATTTCATCAGGCTGTACTTCTTGTACAAGACGTATGAGATTGGTTGCATCAGTTAGGTCGCCGTAGTGCAAAAAGAAGTTCACACCAGCATCGTGGGAATCCTGGTATAAATGGTCAATTCGTCCCGTATTGAAAGAGGAGGAGCGGCGCTTTAGGCCATGGACTGTATAGCCCTTCCCCAATAAGAGCTCCGATAGATAGGCGCCATCTTGCCCAGTGGCACCAGTAACGAGGGCTACCTTTTCCGTCATGAGGGTTCACTCGCTTTGCTCTTAATCTGTGTCATAGCGCTATTATGTCGTGGAAGGGCTTAGTGCTCAATTGCGTGACATCGACTCTGGATAAGATAGTCGCAATTTTCTCAGCAGCGCCACTGCGGCCATAGGGAGGCTCCATTGCCTTGGTGCGCTGGTGAAATTTGGGGTCCAGGGCACGTTCTATTGCATCGCGAATATCATCAGCAGAATCTGTACAATCAATTACAGAGCCTCCGCGCAATCGGCCTTTCTGCCGGTCACCAATGTTTACTGTTGGGATGCCAAATGCAGGCGCTTCAATAAGACCGGATGAAGAGTTGCCGATTACGATGTCAGCTTCGCGAAGGGCGCTGAGGTAGCGCCTTTGTCCCAGCGAGGCAAACATAGTCCGTCTGGTAGGGTCATTCTTTACAAAAGCTGTGAGTGTTTCGTTGACAGCCCGATTGCCAGGGTCCGAGTTGACGCCTGTGAATAGCATGCAGGTTTTGTCAAAATGCCCTAAGGCCTCTACCAAGGCGGCTACTGCTAGTGAGCTAGTCTTGAGCTTTAGTGTGACCGGGTGGTAGGTAATTACAAAAAACTTTTCAGTGAGATCAAGACTAAGCTCGCACGCTAAGTCTGGACGGTTTATGTAATCTAACGCCTCAATAGCATCTAGCCCCGGTGCGCCGACTATATACACATGCTCCGGATTTTCCCCCATCTGTTTGACGCGCTCTGCATAAGGGGCTGCGGCACAAAAATGCAGCCGCGCCATTTTTGTGATAGCGTGACGAAGGGCATCGTCCATTGCCGCCTCTGTGGCTTCTCCACCGTGTATGTGTGCTAGGGGAATGTTGAGGATCAAAGCTGCCTGAGCGGCAGCAAAAATCTCAAAGCGGTCGCCCAAGACCACAACAATATCAGGCTGCAGCCGTTCTAAGCTTTGAGCAAGCGCACTCACGCCACGGCCTACCGCCTGTGCAGTTGCTAAAGGGCTATCGTCGCTAAGGTCTAGACTCACCTTGTCATCGATAGTGAAGCCATCGTTGATAACTGCCATCCAGGTATCGCCAAAACGCTTATCCAGGTGCTGGCCCGTTGCAATAATTTGCACGGTTAGGTCAGGATGAGCCTGAGTTGCAGCAACCACCGAAGCAAGGTGTCCATAGTCCGCACGTGAACCGGTGATAAAACAAATACGCCGACTCATGGATGAGCATTCCGTGGAGGGATATTTTTTTCTGAAGTATCAGACCACAATGAAACATCTAAGTAACCTTGAGCTACGGCGAACTCGGCCATAGCCAAGTTGGCGGGCGTTTCAATCTCTATTGAATGCCACCAGTCCATCATGACACCGAAGCATCGAGATGGATCGCCATATATTTTACCTGAACGCCGAAAGGCATTCCAACCAACCAGATAAAAAGCACCGTTCATTGTCACTTCAATGGGCTGGTCTTGACGACGTAGCGCGGTTTCGGATGACATCTTTTCCACAATCGAGGCAATAGATCCGTTAGCCCCTAGTCTACCTGTGAACAGAGAATAGGTCTCTGTGTTCCGCAAACCTACCACTAGGTCAGCCGAATTGCGTTTGAACAATCTGATCGCCTCATCATAATGTTCTGCTGTTGCGAAGGGTGAAGAAGGCTCGAGCAGCATCACCGCATCGTACGATCTTCCTTCGTCTGCCTCTACCCATTCCATGGCATGGGATACAACACCGTCTGATGGCGCGTCATCTGTGGCCAACTCTGCAGGCCTGATAAATGGAACTTCAACACCAAGGCGCTGGCCCTCAGCCCGAATTTCCTCTGAATCCGTAGAAAGAATCAGTCTTGAACAATTAGAACAGGATTGGGCGGAGCGAGCTTTGTAGCCTAGTAAGGACAAACCGGCGATAGACTTGAGATTCTTTCCCCGCACGCCTTTGGAGCCGCCACGGGCGGCTATCAGGAACAAAATTCTAAGGGCTTTGGACACAGAAATCTCAATCTCTTCAATTAGTTGGACACCATATCATAGCGGAGGCTGAGGCTGTAACAAACCATCTTTCCGTTGCACGTATTGCCGCCGTGGTCTACCTCCTTATTTTGTGTCAAACCAGTCACCACATACTTTCGTAATTGCTGAGGCCGGCGTTAATCACAATGGCAGCTTGGACCTGGCATGTGAACTTGTTCGCATTGCGGCAGTGGCGGGGGCGGATGCCGTGAAATTTCAAACATTTAAGGCGGAAAGCATAGCATCTACAAGCGCACCTAAGGCCGAATACCAAAGCCGCAATACAGGTAGGGATGGTGGTCAGGTTGCTATGCTCAAGGCTTTGGAGTTGTCTGACAATGACCATTACAAACTGGTTAAGACATGCGACGAAAATGGCATTGAGTTTATGTCCACACCGTTTGATGAGCAAAGTGCATCGTTCCTAGCCGCCGACATTGGCGTAAAAAGGCTGAAGATTGGGTCGGGTGAACTCACTAACGCTCCCCTGCTGCTTCACCTGGCCCGCACTGGAAAACCCGCAATCCTATCAACTGGTATGGCGACACTGGAAGAGATTAAAACTGCCCTTGGGGTTCTGGCCTATGGCTACACACAAAGCAATGGCGCCC
Source organism: Rhodospirillaceae bacterium (assembly GCA_045564915.1). GTDB lineage: Bacteria > Pseudomonadota > Alphaproteobacteria > Rhodospirillales > Rhodospirillaceae > JAQWRV01. The sequence goes on along the minus strand of JBJLGL010000009.1, from coordinate 137,457 downwards.
CAGAGTCACTGGCAGCGTTTGTTGCTGCATACGCGAGCACCCACGGGCAGCGGTTACTGAAGTCTAATGTGACGCTATTACATTGCACGTCTGACTATCCCGCTGCGGCGGAGAGCATTAATCTAAAGGCTATGGAGACGCTTCGTGCAAAGTTTGCATTGCCTGTGGGTCTTTCTGACCATAGTCGGGGCATTGCTGTACCAACTGCCGCTGTGGCTCAAGGTGCCGTGGTTATCGAGAAACACTTTACTCTTGATCGTGGCTTGGAAGGGCCTGATCACACTACATCTCTTGAGCCAGATGAACTCACGGCAATGATTGAGTCAATTCGGACCGTCGAAGTGGCGTTAGGCAACGGCGTAAAAGAGCCCAGGCCGGCAGAACGTCAGACCGCCGCAGTGGCAAGGAAAAGTTTGGTAGCTCTAATGGATATTGCTCTTGGTGTGCCATTCACGGCTGACAACCTTGGCGTTAAGAGACCTGGGACTGGGATATCACCAATAAGTTATTGGTCTTACCTTGGGAAACCAGCCGCACGCGCCTACGTGCGCGATGAACTGATTGATCCGCAATGACAATCAAGCAACCTGATATCTATGTTTTATGTGCTGGCGGACATGCCCAGGTTGCTATTGATATATTGACAGCGAATGGCCGCAAACCGAAGGGGCTTATTGACATTAATCCAGAATTGTATGGTTCATCCGTGCTTGATGTGCCTGTGATTGGCGGCGAAGAAGTAATTCTTGGCCTTGATAATTCTGGAGTGGTTCTGGTGAATGCCCTAGGAAATAGACCAGGTAACGGCAAGTCTAACCTCGGAGCTCGACGCGAATTGTTTGAGAGGTTCAAGCTTAGGGGCTTTCAATTTGAATCGGTAGTCAGTGCGGACGCGTCGCTCTCCCTTAATAGTAAGGTAGAAGAAGGGTGCCATGCTTTAACCCGCGCCATCATTCACCCCGGCAGCTGCATAGGTGCTAATAGTATTTTGAATACTGGTGCGAGTATTGATCACGATTGTATTATTGGTCCTCACAGCCATATTGCGCCCTGGGCAGTTCTTTGCGGCGGCGTTTGCGTTGGAGAAGAATGTCACATTGGTGCGCGCGCGGTTTTATTGCCAGGAATAAGTATTGGTGACGGAGCAGTTATCGGCGCTGGGTCTGTTGTAACTGATGATGTTGAACCCGGGCTGACTGTGGTTGGCAATCCAGCGCATCCAGTTCTCCAGTCTGCGTCTCACTAATCGTAAGGCAGCGTTGATGTCTCGAAATCTAAGCGACAATATGGTAGTACTCGAAACTACTATTCTTGAGGTGCTCAAGATTATTGACACCCATGGTGTGCCCATCGGGTTAGTTCATAATAACAATGTTCTATGTGGTACTGTCACGGATGGTGACATCCGCCGTGGCATCCTCGCGGGTGTACAGCTGACCGATAGTGTTGAGGAGGTAATGAATCGCACACCCATAACAGCACCTTCAGAAACGCCGCCGCCGAAAGCTGCCCAGCTTATGCGTTATCATGCAATTGGCCATTTGCCGCTAGTTGATGCTAATGGACACATTACAGACCTCAAAGTGCTCCGAGACTTTGAGACAAAAGGGGAGGGTGCTAACCCTGTAGTTTTAATGGCTGGCGGGCGCGGGACGCGGCTGCAGCCGTTAACAGAAACTCTTCCTAAGCCATTACTTGAGGTGGGCGGCAGGCCCATCCTACAAAACATTATTGAGCGTTTTGTCGAGCAAGGTTTCAACCAATTTTATCTATCGGTAAATTATAAGGCTGATCTCATTCAAGCTTACTTTGGTGACGGCAGCGCGTTTGGCGCTGACATTTCCTATCTTCATGAGGATGAGGCGTTGGGTACCGGCGGAGCATTATCTTTATTGCCGGACCGACCGGACTTACCGTTAATTGTGATGAACGGAGATGTTTTGACAAATATTAACTTTCATCAACTTCTGAAATATCACAAAAACCATGCTGCACAAGCAACTATGACCGTTCACCAATATCGCTTTACTGTACCATTTGGAGTAGTTGAAGCAGATGTTACTAAGTTGCTCTCAATCGCGGAAAAGCCTGAACATGCGTTCTTCGTGAATGCTGGTATTTATGTCATAGATCCGGATGTCTTGGATGCTATTCCGGCTGGCAAGGCCATGGATATGACGGATCTTTTTCAGCAATTACTTAACGATGGCAGGCGGCCTAGTGTGTTTCCTCTGAGGGAGTATTGGATGGACATCGGACGTCTTGATGATCTTGATCAGGCCAAGCGGGATTTTGCTGATCTATTTCCCGAATCAGTGACAAAAAACGAATCGTCAGTTGAAAAGGAAAACTCATAATGCGTTCTGTTTCCTCACTATTTGACCTTTCAGGGCGCGTAGCGTTGGTAACGGGTGGGGCGGGCAATCTTGGCCGGGCTATAGGCGCCGCCTTGGCAGAATGCGGTGCTCGTATAGCTCTTTTGGACCGGGACAATCCAACATCTGCTGGTGCGGCTCTTCCTGACGTAGACGGCGGGTCCCACTTTGCGCTTCAGCTCGACTTATCGAATGAAGCTGCGGTAAGAGCCGCCCCTAAAGCAGTCGTTGATGCTATTGGTGGTCTAGACATCATTGTGCATTGCGCCGCCTTTGTCGGGACAGACGACTTGCCCGGCTGGACCACGCCGATAGAATCGCAGAGCCTAGAAACGTGGCGTCAAGCCCTCGAGATCAATCTCACGGCACCTTTTGCCCTAACCCAGGCGGCCATTCCTTATATAAAATTGTCCGGTCGCGGTAGCATAATACATATTGGTTCAATCTATGGTGTCCTTGGCCCAGACTGGTCGCTATATGATACGACGGATGTGCCAGGAACCCCAGCAGCCTACTCGGCCTCAAAGGGTGGGCTCCTAACGATGACTCGCTGGCTCGCTACGTCTCTGGCACCTGATGTTAGAGTCAACGCTATCGTTCCTGGCGGAATCGAGCGCCACACTGCCGAGAGATTTAAGGTGGCATATGAATCCCGCACCCCGCTAGGGCGCATGGCCTCCGAAGAAGATGTCAAGGGCGCAGCCTCCTTCCTTGCATCCGATGCGTCTGCTTATGTAACCGGACATTGCTTGATGGTGGATGGTGGATGGTCAGCCTGGTGAGATCCAACAACCCTAAGATGGTGATTTAGCAATTTTTGAGTTAATCTCATACTAATTCAGTCGAATTATCAGAGTGATACGTTGAAATCCGTCAGCAGCCTCTTCACCCAGCCGCGCAATTTGCTTGTATTATTGCACGATACGGCAATGGCGTTCTTTGCTGTAGCGACAGCATTTTTCTTACGCATTGGCCTGGCAACCTTTGAGCAATTCGAAACAGTTGTTGAGCAAGCCGTTATCTATGCAGCGCTGGCATTCTTTGTCTACTTGTTCACTGGGTTATATAGGCACGTCTGGGCTTATGTCTCCTTCGCGGATGGAGTAAATATTTTGCGTTCAGCGACTGCTGTGGCGCTGTTGTTCTTACCCTTGATGTTTCTCGTCACTAGGCTAGACGCTGTGCCCCGCTCAGTGCCGATAATTAGCTGGTTCGTACTGGCAGCTTTTCTTTCAGCGCCTCGCCTAGCGTGTAGGTTTATTAAAGACAAGAGGTTTGGATTTCTCGGCAACGCTGATTCATCTAAAGAACCTATATTGCTAGTCGGTTCTGGCGATGAAGCTGCACATTTTATTCGGGCTACTCAGCAAGAACACGAAAGCTCATTCAGGGTTGTTGGATTGGTCACGGCTATTCCCGGTCGGGTGGGCCAGATCATTCATGGAATTGAAGTGCTGGGCCTCGAAAACGAGGTTGAGTCTATAATTATTGGCCTAACTGCGCGTGGGTTTAAACCAAAACGTTTGGTGCTAGCCCGGCAGCAAACTAAAGCAGATACTGTTAGAGAACTGCTGAAGATAGCTCAGTCTACTGGCTGTATTCTGTCTCGGTTACCACCCGCTGCTGACGTGCGGGCCTACAATGAAGCTGAATTCTCTCCACAACCCATCCAGCTGGAAGATTTGCTGGGTCGCCCACCCAAATCTTTGAATCGTGATGCTATGCATCTTATGATCAAAGGAAGGCGCGTATTGGTTACTGGCGCGGGAGGGTCAATTGGTTCCGAGTTGGTGCGCCAAATAGCAACTGGCGACCCAGATAGTCTGTGTCTCCTAGACCAGGGCGAGTTTAATCTTTACGGAATTGAACGCGAAGTGCATGAGCGTTGGCCTGGCCTCAAGGCCCGGCCTGTACTTGCTGATGTCCGCGACTACGCGCGCATACAAAATGTGTTTGAAGCGGAAAAGCCTGACATTGTTTTTCACGCTGCGGCTTTAAAACATGTGCCAATGGTTGAATGTAATCCAATAGAAGGCCTTGCCACCAATGCCTTAGGAACACGAGTTATTGCAGATGCATGCCTGGCCCAGGGTGTTCCTGAAATGGTACTCATTTCCTCTGACAAGGCAGTCAACCCGGCTAATGTCATGGGAGCTGGGAAAAGACTTGCGGAGATCTACTGCCAAGCCGTTGATGTAGCCCACCCTAGCACTCGCTTTATAACCGTCCGCTTTGGTAATGTCTTAGGTTCAGCAGGCTCCGTCGTGCCTCTATTTCAAAAGCAGATTTCTGAAGGTGGTCCGTTGACAGTGACCCATCCTGATATAGAGCGGTTTTTTATGACCGTTGGGGAAGCAGTTGAGTTAGTTTTGCAGGCTGCAGCTTTGGGCCCTAGCCGAAATGATGAGGGTGCCATCTATGTGCTAGACATGGGTTCACCCGTTAAGATAATCGACCTCGCCCGGCAAGTTATCCGGCTTGCGGGCAAAATACCTGATGAGGATATTAATATCGAAATCACGGGTCTGCGGCCTGGTGAGAAGCTATATGAGGAACTGTTTCACGGCCAAGAACCACCAGTCGGCACAGGCATGGATGGAATTCTCATTGCTACCCCGCGCACGGCAACACTCGATGCAATTACAGCCCAGTTGGATAAACTTGCAGTAGCTTGTCGTCAGCAAGATGAAACTAAGGCATTGAAAATTGTCGCCAGCCTTGTGCCTGAAATGATCCGTCCTAAGATATCTGCGAGCGTCTCAGAACACGCCGAAACATCTTCGCCAATGACTCGTTTGAAAATAGTCAAGTAATTTAGGTTAACAACCACGCAAGGCGTTTTCCCCATAAGAATCTCGTGTTAAACCCCAACTCAATTCAGAACACTTGTACCGATCTACGGTCCAGCCATTGAGGTGAATATGCCCGCTATTGGAGTGCGCCGAGCTCTTTTGTCTGTTTCCGACAAAACAGGCCTTGTTGAATTTGCGACCTACCTACATGGCCGGGGTGTAGAGCTTATTTCTACTGGTGGCACAGCTAAGGCCATCGGCGATGCAGATTTGCCCGTCTGTGAAGTTTCAGACTTGACAGAGTTTCCCGAAATGCTGGATGGGCGAGTTAAGACTCTACATCCAAAGGTTCATGGCGGTCTTCTCGGTGTTCGTGGCAATGCTCTTCATGAGGCAACTATGGAGGAACACGGCATTCTCCCCATCGATATGGTGGTCGTCAATTTATACCCTTTTGAAACTACGGCTGCTAGTGGAGCAGACTTCGACACATGTATTGAGAACATTGATATTGGTGGTCCAGCGATGATTCGCTCTGCGGCAAAAAACCATGCAGGTGTAGTTGTTGTTGTTGATATACAAGACTATTCTAAAGTGCAGGCTGATATGGATGCTAATGATGGCTCTGTATCCAGTGATCTACGCGCCGTTCTTGCGGCTCGTGCCTATGCACGCACAGCGGCTTATGATAGCGCCATTTCTACCTGGTTCAGTGATCATCTTGGTAATGCATTTCCGCGCTCTCTATCTGTTGTTGGCACCAAGAAGCAAGACTTGAGGTACGGTGAGAACCCACATCAGCAGGCGTCTCTTTATCTAACCGGCGAACAGCGCCCTGGCGTCGCCACTGCAGAACAGGTGCAAGGAAAAGAGCTTAGTTATAACAACATCAATGATACGGACGCTGCATTTGAATTGGTCGCTGAATTTTCCTCTCCTGCAGTAGCAATAATAAAGCACGCAAATCCCTGCGGCGTGGCCATTGGGAAAGATTGTCTGGCAGCGTATGATAAAGCTCGCGCTTGCGACCCAGTATCAGCATTTGGTGGCATTGTTGCCTTGAACCGTGCCTTAACCGGAGGGCTGGCTAACAGAATTATCGAGCTTTTTACAGAGGTTGTCATCGCCCCCTCTGCAGATGACGCTGCCCTTGCGATCTTTGCGAAAAAGAAAAATTTGCGCTTACTTCTGACCGGCGGCATGCCAGACATGTCAGCGGCAAACCGTATGGTTAAGCCGGTGTCTGGTGGTTTCTTAGCCCAAACGAAGGACACTAGAATTGTAACGGAGAGTGATCTCAAAGTTTTGACTAAGGTAGTGCCGACACATGACCAGGTTCAAGACATGCTGTTTGCCTTTACGGTAGCTAAGCACGTTAAATCGAATGCCATCGTCTACGCAAAAGACGGAGCTACCGTTGGTATTGGTGCTGGTCAAATGAGCCGTGTTGATGCTGCTAGAATTGCCGCAATGAAAGCAATCGATGGCGCTAAAAAGTCCGGCATGAAAACGCCAGCTACAATTGGTTCCGTGGTTGCCTCCGATGCATTCTTTCCTTTCACAGATGGATTGTTGGCGGCGGTGGAGGCCGGAGCAACTGCAGTGATTCAGCCCGGTGGTTCGATCCGAGATGATGAGATAGTTGCTGCTGCCGACGAAAAAGGCTTAGCCATGGCAGTGACTGGTGTGCGCCACTTTCGACACTAAATGCGCAATATTCTATGGTTCACGGACACCGCGCAGTAAAATCAAACCAACGCAGAGAAAAACCAGAACACTAGCCAGCCCGATGCGCTGGCTGCTGGCCATGGCGGTGATCCAACCCACTGCAAGTGGGCCGGCAAAACTAGTTACTTTCCCCGACATAGCATATAGACCAAACATCTCGCCACGCATGTCTGCTGGAGAAAGGCGCGCCATCATGGTGCGGCTGGCGGCTTGGACTGGCCCAAAAAAGATGCTCATAGTCAGGGTGGCAATCCAGAATTGACTCGTGGTCTGAGCCATCAAGACTCCCACAGTTGTGATGATGAGAGCTAACAGACTTATGGTTAGAGTTTTCTTTGAGCCGACGCGATCATCGACGAAGCCGAATACAGCAGCGCCGACACCCGCTGTGGCGTTTAAAGCAATACCGAAAAGAATTATCTCTTCCATAGCCATATTGAAGGTTCCGGCGGCATAGACTCCTCCAAAGGCAAACATGGTATTGACACCGTCAATGTAGATCATCCGCGCAATGAGAAAGCGGAAGCTATTGGTATGTTCTTTTGCCCGCCTAAGGGTGACAATCAATGCTTTTAAGCCCTGCGTAATAGCTGAAATAACAGGCAAGCCAGTCGGGGGAGTGTCGGGCGTTAGGAGAAATAATGGCCAGGCAAAAGTGATAATCCAACCCGCTGTTAATAGGGCTGTAGCACGGACATGTTCGGCAGAGCCTTTATCTAGACCAAACAGAGCATTTTCAGGCTGAACAAATACCATCAGCGCGATGACTAGGCAAAGGAGACCTCCTAAATAACCCAGTCCCCATGCAAGCCCAGATAGCCGTCCTAGTCGTTCCGGGCTAGTTAAAGTGGGAAGAAGCGCATTGTAAAAAACCAGACTAACTTCAAATGCCATAGTAGCTATTACGACTGCCATCATGGACAAGGGAATAGATGCTTCGGTTGGTTTAGCAAACCAAAGCGTAGCGGTTGCGATGATGCATAGTGATGTAAGGCAAGCTAGCCAGCGCTTTTGACGTCCCGTGCGGTCAGCAATAGCGCCGGCAATCGGACTCGTCACAGCGACCAAGAAACCGGCTATGCCGACGGCTGTGCCCCATAACGCTGTTCCGGTCTCAGTATCGGGTGCAATAGTCTGAGTGAAGTATGCTGCAAACACAAAGGTCGTTACGACGGTCGGAAAGCCGGAATTGGCAAAATCAAATAGTGCCCAAGAAAACTGGGCTTTCAGGTTGTGGCTAAAACCGGGTTTAGTCATCAGAGAAGGCTAACCTCAGCTCGGATACGGTTAGCAAGACGGAGTGCGTTAAGGCCATCCAAACCCGACGCCCCAACGAGTTGCCCTGAATCAGGTCTGAACCGGGCTGCATCTGCAAAGGCTCTTAGTTGGCTACTCAATGCATCATTCCGGGTTATAGGAATTTCTTTATCACCTGAAGGCGTCCGTTTAATTAATGTTTGTTCTGATAGGTTGGCGAGGAAGATAGTGTCATCTGTTTCTACCGTCAGGGATCGGGTTGGTTTCTCTGCCTGGCGATCTGCTGAAACAATAATCTCGGTCGTATCGCCGCACAGGAAACTAACGCTGACGGCATGTTCGCTGGTATTATTAATAACAGTTATAGCGCCAGCCTTATCAGCGATGAGTTTAGACACAAGATCGAGATCATGGATCATAAGATCAAGCACTACATCAGCATCGTAAAGACGGACTTGCGGTAAGTTATGACGTATGGCTTTAATTCGGCGTATTGCGCTGATTGGCCCCACCTGTTTGAACAATACATCAATCACAGAGTTAAAACGTTCAATGTGGCCGATCTGGAGAACAGCACCTCCCTGGTCAGCCGCTAAAAGCATGGACTCAGCTTCTTCCTCTGAGGCTGCGATTGGTTTCTCAACTAGGCAGGATATTCCTTCTCGTAATAGTGGGAGGGCAGTAGTGGAGTGGTCACATGTAGGCACAGCGATAATGGCAGCATCGATCTTGCCCATCAGGCTTTCAACATCAGTAGCCACTGAACTCTGGATCTCAGCCCCAACATGCACAGCCCACTCTGGCTTGTGATCTAAAATTGCAACGAGTTTAATGTCAGGCATACTTCTACAGGCCTGAACATGGTGCATCCCCATTCGGCCTAAGCCGATAATGGCGGCTTTCAATTCTGTTGTTTCAGGCATAGTGAAGGTTATGCCCGAACAGCCGCTCTAACCGCGGCGATGATGCGATCCTGAGTATCTTCATCTAGGTAGGGGTGCATTGGCAGGCTGACAACCTGGCTGGCGATCTCTTCTGTGACGGAAAGACTGCAATTGTTTAGTAAGAACTTTCGATATGGCACCTGGACATGAATCGGGTTTGGATAAAACAAAGCCGTTGGAATACCTTCAGCCCCTAGCGTTTTTATAATATTGTCTCGGAGAGGCGAGCGAACCGTATAATGTGCCCAGACTGATGATGCGCCATCTATTACTTTGGGTGTGATCACAGCATCCTTCAGGCCCGCTGAGTAACGATCAGCCACATCATTACGCAAGGCACATTCTTCATCGAACAGCGTTAGCTTTGCTAGCAGAATAGCTGCTTGAATAGAATCAAGGCGGGCCGTTAAGCCGATTCTAGATACTTTGCCCTTATCACCAGTATTTCCATGAACGCGAACCTGTACCATACGGCTATATAAATCCGCATCATCGGTAAACACGGCACCTCCGTCGCCATAACAACCCAATGGCTTAGATGGATAAAAGCTAGTGGTGGTAACACGTCCTAAGGTGCCAACCGCAGAACCTTCATACATTGCTCCGAAGCTTTGGGCCGAATCACTCAGCACCCACAAACTTTCAGCATCGGCTATGGGTAGAATTTTGCCGTAATTGGCGGGTTGCCCAAAAAGATCAACAGCAATGACTGCTTGCGGTCTAAGTCCTGACTTCTTAGCGGCAGAAATAGCAAGCAACAGACTTTCTGGATCCATATTAAAGGTATCCGGATCAATATCTACGAAAACCGGATGGGCCCCAAGCAACGCTGGCACTTCTGCAGTTGAGGTAAAGGTAAACGACGGTACAAATACAGCGTCGCCGGGCCCAATATCTGCGGCCATCAGCGAAATCATTAGGGCATCTGTTCCGCTTGAGCAGCAAAGACAATGGGCGATTGGCAGGCGTTCAGCCAAAGCCGTCTCCAATTGTTCAATCTCTGGCCCCATGACGAAGGCGCCATGGTCGAGAACCTTGGCAATACCATCATCAATTAGGTCAGAAATGCGCGCCCGCTGAGCCTGTAAATCTATAAATGGCATTGGTGTGGACGCAGTATCGCGCATAGACGGGAAGACCTCTTAAGGAAGGGCACCCAAGCAGCGTCTTGCCGTCAAAAGCCCCTCAGCATGGTGTCCAGTTAGAACGGCAACCTACCTCTTTCCTGCAACTATTGTAAATGTGCAGTAGTTCTAGAACCCCCAGAACAGCATTGTAAGTTGCGAGATACTGGACAATATAGCATCTGCGAAGTTTACTGCGACCTATCACTATGATGGATTCAGACCAAAAACCATCCACACTACCTTTGCTCCGCCGTTTGGTGCGAGAAGCTGTGGCTCCCTATGGCGGCCGCCTGTTTTTGGCTGTGCTTTTTATGGTCGCTGTGGCGGCGACTACCGCAGGCTTAGCATGGCTCATGGACCCCGTCGTTAACCGAGTTTTTATTGAGCGACGTGAGGACCTCCTATGGCCTGTAGGGGGGGCAGTTTTGGCCATGTTCACCCTAAAAGGCTTGGCCACTTATGGCCAAACCTTACTCATGACTGGTGTGGGCCAGTCTGTATTGATGGACATGCAAAATCGCTTATTCCAGCACCTCATGACGCAAGACCTAGCTTTCTTTCAGCGTCAGTCAACAGGCAGTTTGATGTCCCGTTTTACTACAGACATAGGGATGATGCGCCAGGCTGTATCAACAGCACTCACTGGTATCGGAAAAGATACATTGTCAGTGGTTTTTCTGGTTTGCGTGATGTTTTACCAGGACTGGCTCTTGGCGACAGTTGCTTTTGTGGTGTTTCCGGTAACGGTAATTCCAATCTCTACATTGGGCCACAAATTACGCCATGTGACTGCCGACACACAGTCGCAGACAGGAACCTTTATGACGCTGCTGCAACAAACTTTTACCGGTATGCGGTTGATTAAGACTTACCGTATGGAGGGCTATGAGGCACAGCGTGCGGCTGGCCTTGCCGCTAATATCCGCAATCTCATCCTTCGCGCTGAGCGGGTTAAAGCCATGGCTAGCCCGCTAATGGAAACCGTCGGCGGTGTAGCGGTGACTATTGTCATTGTGTACGGTGGTTGGCGCGTTATTCAAGACACCACCTCCGCTGGAGCATTCTTTTCCTTTCTGACTGCTCTATTAATGGCTTACAGACCAATGAAAGCGCTAGCAAACCTTAATGCTCAAATGCAAGAGGGCCTGGCTGGTGCTGAACGGCTTTTTACGCTGTTAGATACACCACCAGGCTTGAGTCAACATCCAGATGCTAAGCCGCTTACCATCTCTGGCGCTACCATCCGGTTTGACAATGTTTCATTCGCATATCAAGACGACAAAATGGCTTTACAGGGCGCTTCACTTGAAGTTCCCGCAGGCAAGACAACGGCATTGGTCGGCCCCTCGGGTGCAGGGAAGACGACAATCCTCAATCTTATACCCCGATTTTTTGACTGTAATGAGGGCGTAGTTTCCATTGATGGACAAGACATACGCTTGGTAAAACTGGACTCTTTACGTGCGAATGTCGGACTTGTTACCCAAGATGTTGTTTTGTTTGATGACACTATCAGGACAAACATACGTTTCGGCAACCCGAGTGCATCAGATTCTGAAATTGAAGCTGCTGCCCGTGCCGCTGGGGCAAGCGACTTTATCTTAGAATTACCTATGGGGTTTGAAACACTTGTTGGTGAACGTGGAGAGTCTTTATCGGGGGGACAACGTCAGCGTATCGCTATTGCCAGAGCATTACTCAAAGATGCCCCAATTCTTTTGCTAGACGAGGCCACTAGCGCCCTTGACTCTGAGACGGAGCAACAGGTCAAAAAGGCCATGGATGTTTTGCGGCAGGACAGAACCACTATTGTCATTGCTCACCGCCTCGCGACGGTTCAAGACGCTGACCTCATACATGTTGTTGTCGATGGCGGAGTAGTTGAAAGCGGCAACCACAAGGATTTGATAGATCGAAATGGTGTCTATGCTCGCCTTTATGCGATGCAATTCACAGCAGTATAAAGCATGAAATAATGTGTATTGCGCTAAAGCGAGTCTATAATCATCCTCTCAAAGATGGCGGAAATTTCGTCAATATCGGATATGTTGTTAAATAAAAGGTGTGATTTTTCTGCAATTTTTTTCCGTACAGATACACGAAAATCTGTTTTATGCGCCAACCGTATGGCGGTGTTAACATAAGATTCTGCATCATGAACAACGCAGTCCATAACATTCATCTTTTTGTAGAAGGCTAATGTGTGGCGGCCGCGCATAAATTCTCCAGGCCAATGCACGACAGGTGTTCCCGCGGCTAAACTCTCTAGGCTTGTCTTTCCGCCGGACCAGTGGGGGACATCCAAGATAACATCAGCGGACTTAAGTAAGGCAAAGAATTCATCCGACCGGACTCTGGGGAGCAGAGTGACTCGGCGCATATTTTTTTGAACCGACTTGCTAATACGCTCCATGAAAACGGCATCGGAATTATTTCCAAGTTCTATGAAATATAGTTGTGCAGCCTTATCTTGATTGAGCAAAGCCGATAAGACGGTGTCAAATTCAGGGTGAATCTTAAATAAGCTTTGGGCGCATAGGTATGCAGGCATCTCTGGCTTCAATCCAAAATAGGATTCTTGGAGACTTGTAGAATCGGCGCATGGCCTTTCAACACACAATGACAATCCCTTGGTAGTAATTAGTTGCTCGCTGTAGTGATCGCACGCGTTGTCTGGCTCCATGTCGGCAACGGAAAGATAAGCATCGATGTTAGGAATGCCACTTGTAACCGGATGACCCCAACCCATAACCTGAACAGGGGCTGAACGCGCAAATGCTAGGAAATAAACTAGGTCTTCCATACCGATTTCAGGAAAATAAAGTAGATCTATTTCAGCCTCTGCTACTATCTTTCTCGCCGCTGGTAAGTTGTCAGGTAGGTCAACAACCGAATTTGCCATGGCAGCAATTTCTTTTGCTACTGGATCTTGTATGGGCTGAATCGGGCTTCGCAAAAGAGCCACGTGGAATCTATCTCTATCAAGATACTTGACAAGGCCCCTTGATAAGTAGCCCACGGTATGATTGCGCATAAAACTGGTGAGTATCCCAATCTTATAGCGGTCCTTTTTGGCAGGTTGGCTTACATGTGGAGCACGAGTGGCTAATGCTGGGCATGTTTCTAGATAGAACTGTGCGATTTGTTGCTGAGTGAGTCGGTCGTTTTTTCCTTGATAGGCTAAATAGAAATTTGTGAACCCACCTGAACTATAGGGATCTTCAACACCTTCGCGAGCACAATCCTCTATAGCGTTCTCTATTCGTGATCTGTCAGCTTCGATCTCGGTGTTGCTAAGCGCAATAACAGGCAAGGCTAACGCGTGCTTAAGTTGCAGCAAAGTTTTGAATGAAGGGTCTATGTCCAACTCGAGCACCTTAGCAAAGAGTGTCCGAGCCGCTTCAATCTGCCCCGCCTTTTCCATGGTTTTTGCCAAGCAGTATGTTGTGTCGGGGTGGCCTGGTTGGCTTCTCAAGACACTTTCAAATGCATCCCTAGCCTGTTCCAGATTGTTAAGGGCCAAACTCGCCTTTCCCATTACTAGTGTTGCCCAAATATTTGCAGGATCAGCTTTGACAGCCGCAAGAGCTGCCGTAAGTGCTAAGCGAGGTTGTCCCAAGGAAAGGCGAGCTGCTGCCATGTGTCGTAATGTAGTACAGTTGCCCGGTCTAGCTAGGTCGGATTGCCTCAGCCAACGCTCGGCCTCTGCAGCTTGGCCGTTGCTGAGCAGAATACGACCTAGATTTAAGGCGGCTGAAGCATGCTCCGGATCGAGACTACAAACCTTTTGGAATGCTTTGATCGCGATCGCTGTCTTTCCTTGTCTGCCACATACGGCACCAATGTTATTCCATATTTCTGGCACGTTGGGGGCAATTTTGGCAGCTTTTGCTAGAGCCGTGTATGCCTCTGAGTCATTCTCTAACTGGTATAAAATGGTTCCTAGGCCGAAAAGGGCTAGGTACGAATCTGGGTCAAGCCTGCAGGCATCTTCATAACAAGCGCGGGCTTTTTTGAGTTCGCCCTCCCCCGCAAATCTATTTGCAGTGTCAATCAGGCTCTTGAGAGGTTGTGTGTGATCTGACATGAGGCGAAAAAGGGCGTCCGCATTCTAAGGAGTACTCTTATACCATTGCGTCAATCTAGTGCGAACTCTATAGGCTATATCTATGCCCTCTGGTACAAATCTTTTTCGTCAGGCAATTCAGGCTTATGAGTCTGGAGAACTTGATACGGCTAAAGCCTTTGGGAAAGAGCTTGTTGAATCTAATCAATCATTGGGCGACGCTTTTAACCTTCTGTCGGTGATCGCGCAGGATCAAGGCCAGCAGAATGAAGCTGAAAAAAATGCTAGATCGGCATTGTCAACAGACGGTGCTAACGCGATTTACCTTAACACTTTAGCAAATGCCTTGCTGCGCCAAGGCCGCACCGATGAAGCCATAGACTGCTTTGAACTTGCACGGAACGCCTCACCAGATAATCCAGATATAATATTTAATTTGGGGAATGCTCTGAGAGATGCAGGCCGCTTTATTCAGGCAATTGAAGCTTATCGCAAGTCTTTGGCGCTCCGGCCAGGCATAGTCCCAATATACAACAATCTTGCGATTACCTTGAAAGCTATTGGTGATCCCGAAGGAGCTGCGACGACTCTGATAGAGGGTCTAGCCTATACACCTAAATCTCCTGAACTTAGGTTTAACTTAGGGAATGCGCTTCAAGCCAGCGGTCGCTTAACTGAAGCAGAATCAGCTTACCGTAAGGTTGTTGCTTTGGCGCCCGGTCAAGCCGACGCATGGGTCAACCTTGGTGTTGTATTGGCCGCACAGGGGGGGAAAACAGAAGCAGAGAAATGCTTTCGTAAGGCAATCGTAATAGATATAGATTTAGTCCCAGCTTATGTAGGTCTGGCTGACCTTGCCGATGACGGCAGTATTGATGCTGTCCAACATAGGCGCACTATTTTGGCCATGCGGCCCGACTTGGCAGGCATTCATTCCAGCTTGCTAATGTGTATGCATTATAGTGCCAAGGTATCTGCAGATGACCTCCTAGAGGAACACTTAGAATTCGGGTCTCGACATGACCAAGCTATTCGGCATGCCTATGAAGTAGAACTTGGGTTTGATCCAGATCGAGCGCTACGTTTAGGCGTTGTCTCAGGTGACTTCCGTTTTCACGCAATGGCTTTTTTTGCCCTTCCACTATTCGAGTCTCGGCCACGTCAGGACTGGACGCTTATTTGTTACTCAACAACCATCCGACCGGATGCCCAGACCACAGAGTTTCATCACATTGCTGACCACTGGCGCGACGTAGGGGGATTATCTGACTCCGACTTAGTGGATCGCATCGTCGCTGACAAAATCGATATTTTGATAGATCTCTCCGGTCATGCCCCTAATAACAGGCTCCGCGCTTTTGCCTCCAAGCCAGCACCCTTACAAGTGGCTTGGGGTGATTATGTCAATACGCGTGGCCTAAAGACGATCGATATTCTTATCGGTGATCAGGTTCATACACCTGAGGAAGATGCTGCTAGATACGTTGAACGCGTGGTCTGCATGCCTAATAATTATATTAGCTATAAAACCCCAGAATATTTGCCATCTATCGCCCAAACACCAGCCGCTCAGAACGGGTTTGTCACATTCGGGACATTTAGTGAATTGACAAAAATTCAGCCTGAGACAGTTGAATTGTGGGCTAAGGTCCTCAAGGCACTTCCAGAAACTCGGTTTTTTGCAAATAGCTATCTACTTTCAGACAAGTCCCGACAGCGCTATCTTCTGGGCCTTTTTATGGATCATGGCATTAATAAAGACCGTGTTTTTGTAGGCACTGGGGGTGACCATGTAGCGTTTCTAAACCAATACAGCATGGTCGATATTATTCTAGATACATGGCCCTATTCAGGTGGCCTTACCACCTGTGAAGCATTGGTCATGGGAGTGCCGATTGTTACATTGATGGGGGATCGGTTTTGTGGCCGCCATACCACGGCCCATCTGCATGCAGCTGGATTTGGCGATTGGGCTACTGCAGACCAAGAGTCTTTTGTTGACGCCGCCAAACACTTGGCGTCTGACATTTCTATGCTCTCCGACTTGCGGCGGCATGTGAGGAAAACAACTTTAGCTTCGCCGCTCTGCGACACAAAAGAGTACTCACAGGCGTTCTACCACCTACTAAGAAATGAGTGGAAGTCGCTTTGCCATCAAGAAAATAGCCGGTCTTAGCAAGAGAATGGCGCAGGGTAATCATGTAAGTACGATTGCTTCATTCTAAAAAATGACAAGACCTCTATTAAGGCCCACAAATGCCTTGCGGCGCCCTAATAGAGAATCCAAACCCTGGCCAATTTCTTGTTTTATACTAGCTCTTGATCAAAACCGGTCCATGGTTTTGACTTTTCAAACTAACCGCCCCCTGTTCCTGTTGGAGGTGGCCCATCATCTGGTCCATCATGTCGCTGATCATCTTCCCTAGCGTCCTCAGCATCCATCTGTGCTGCTACGGTGCTAAAAGCACTTTGAAGAGCAGGACCGGGTTCCATCCCAGCTTCGATATTTTGCTCGTAGAGATTTTGTACTGCACCCGCCGCCTCATTAAACTCCGCTTCGGTTGCGCCTTGAGAAATAGCAACGTCATGAGCTGCATCCATACCGGCTTGAAAAGCCTCCTCATCCGTCCCACCGGCGGCCTTGGTTGCCTCAAAAGCACTAGCCCCAGCGTCTAGAACCGCGCCTGAGTCAACCTGGCGGTCATCGTCGTGATCTCCAGGAGGTGGTCCATCGTGGTCTCCGGCAGGCGGTCCACCTTCACCAGGAGGTGGTCCATCGTGGTCTCCAGGCGGCGGTCCACCGTGGTCTCCAGGCGGCGGCCCACCTTCACCAGGAGGCGGTCCACCGTGGTCTCCAGGAGGTGGTCCATCGTGGTCTCCGGCAGGCGGTCCACCTTCACCAGGAGGTGGTCCATCGTGGTCTCCAGGCGGCGGTCCACCGTGGTCTCCAGGCGGCGGTCCACCGTGGTCTCCAGGAGGCGGCCCACCTTCACCAGGAGGCGGCCCACCTTCACCAGGAGGCGGCCCACCATGTTCGTCATGTCCCTCTCCAGGCGGCGGTCCACCTTCACCAGGCGGCGGTCCACCGTGGTCTCCAGGCGGCGGTCCACCTTCACCAGGCGGCGGCCCACCATGTTCGTCATGTCCCTCTCCAGGCGGCGGTCCACCTTCACCAGGCGGCGGTCCACCGTGGTCTCCAGGCGGCGGTCCACCTTCACCAGGCGGCGGTCCACCTTCACCAGGCGGCGGTCCACCTTCACCAGGCGGCGGTCCACCTTCACCAGGCGGCGGTCCACCGTGGTCTCCAGGCGGCGGTCCACCGTGGTCTCCAGGCGGCGGCCCACCTTCACCAGGAGGCGGCCCACCATGTTCGTCATGTCCCTCTCCAGGCGGCGGTCCACCTTCACCAGGAGGCGGTCCACCGTGGTCTCCAGGCGGCGGTCCACCGTGGTCTCCAGGAGGCGGCCCACCTTCACCAGGCGGCGGTCCACCGTGGTCTCCAGGAGGCGGTCCACCTTCACCAGGCGGCGGTCCACCGTGGTCTCCAGGAGGCGGCCCACCTTCACCAGGAGGCGGCCCACCGTCCATCGGTTCTGGCGGCGGCGGCTCATCGTCTGGTGGTCCGTGCTGATCTTGCGACCCACCTGTTCCACCGACAACTTGATCTAGATCATCAAGATCTAATTCGCCGTTATCTGGTTTTTTGTTCATCATCTGGTCCTTTTGTTATTTAGTACTTTTGTTTCTTTTTCTGCCGGCTCTGCCGTCTCTAATCTTGTAGAACAGCGGCCCGGCCGCAGGTGCTATGTCACCTGTAGCAACTCAAAGTATAAAAATTTCCTAGATGGAAGATCACACATCAAAAACCTGCTGTATGTGTCCCCAAGAAAGATATACTCACTCTTTTCTACTATATTTAGAGTTCTTAAGAAGTGGAAATTAAAATATGCTACTATTTCAAATGGTTGCATGACTGCGCATATTATTTTAGGACCCAATTTATGCCGGGCAGCAACTTTTTCGCGTATTGGAGTCTGTAAGTAATAGGTTTGACTCTATCTGAGAACCTTCCTTCACTGGGACGCCGATTAACGAAACAGGGATCATGCGATGGACAAGAAAATTTTTCGGGAAGCGGCTCTTGAAAGGCTGTCAACTCCAGAACAGCTGGATCAGACCATGCGGGTTACCAGATCAGCACACTGGTTGGCTATTCTATGTTTCTTTACGATTGTTTTCTTGGCGTGCGGCTGGAGCGTCATTAGTGGAGTCTCTATCAAGGTTTACGGTCAGGGCATTCTAGTCACACCGCAGGGTATATTAGATGTAGTGTCTTCGAGCGGCGGGCGCATTCTAGAATTCACGGTTAGTGAAGGACAAGAAGTGCAGGTAGGGGATATTGTTGCCCGCATAGATCAACCCGACCTAAGGGCAGAGCTGCAAGCAAGAACAGATCAACTCAAGGATCTAGAGGCACAACATCAACGCATTCGAGCATTTCACACACGTGAGTTGGCTAGTCAGGCGGAATACTTTGCGCAAAAGAGGAAAAACCAAAAACAAAGCATCGATTTCTTAGAGCAAAGACTTGGATGGCTAGAAGAACGTCTAGGTTACGAAGAGGAGTTAACTCAGAAGCAGTTTATCGGCCGGCAGCGACCGATTGACACGCAGATAGACATTAATACAGCCAAAGAAAATCTAGCTACGGCCGCCAACGTTCTAAATCAGTTCGACTTGGAGGAGAACAACATCCGGATTGCAAAAGAAAGAGAGATTCTTCAAGGCGAATTGGAGCTCAATTCTCTCAGCCGGCAGGTAGCTATTCTGAGTGACCGTCTTAAACGTGAAACCGTTGTTAAGAGTCCTTATCTTGGGACTGTAGTCGAATTCAAAGTAAACGTGGGTGAAATTGTAGGCAATGGATCATCATTGTTTAGTGTTATTCCTGAGGAGTCCCGTTCCACAGGTTCTGGACAAACGAGAGATACGGACCTGGTCGCGGTTTTGTATGTTGGACCAGAGGATGGGAAAAAAATAATACCAGGCATGCAGGCCCAAATTGATCCAGCTACCATAAAGAAAGAAGAATATGGTTTCATTAATGGCCGGGTACGCCAAGTATCAGAAATCCCTTCAACGCCGGAGGGGATGATGCGTGTCTTAAAAAATACTCAGCTTGTCGAGGCTCTTTCCGGAGAGGGCGCGCCGTTTGAAGTAATTATTGACCTTAATCCAGATTCGAACACACCCACAGGATTCGAATGGTCTTCGTCGGTGGGTCCTTCAACTACAATCAACATTGGCACGCTCACCCAAGGGTCCGTAATTGTTCGCGACGTACGCCTCATAAGTTTAGTAATACCAGCCTTACAGAATCTGTTCGAAGCGAAGCAAGAAGTGTGAAATTAGATTGTTTGTAATAGTACGAATAATAACCGATTTCTGGTCAGACATAAGAAAGCGCTTGGGAGGGAACCTTACGCGTGTTCGTACTCCATCGGTTTTGCAGATGGAGGTTGTTGAGTGCGGCGCTGCATGCCTTGCAATGATTCTTGGATACTTTGGTCGGTTTATTCCACTTGAAGAACTCAGATATGAATGTGGTGTCTCACGAGATGGCAGCAAGGCCAGTAACATCCTAAAAGCTGCACAAAAATATGGGTTGAAGGCTAAAGGGTTTAAAAAAGAGTTGGGGGATCTGGAGAAAGGTCCACTGCCGGTAATCATATTTTGGAATTTCAATCACTTTGTTGTTGTTGAAGGCTTTGGACGGGATAAAGTTTTAATCAACGATCCCGCTGCAGGGCCCAGATCTTTGTCCAAGGCAGAATTTGATGAAGGCTTTACGGGTGTTGTTCTTGCGTTCGAGCCGGGGCCGGAATTTCGGAGAGGAGGAAGACAGACAAGCACAACGGCCGCACTTCTAAATCGCCTAAAAGGCGTAAGGAAAGAATTTATATTTGTACTTTTTGCAAGCCTGGCCCTAGTCATCCCAGGTCTTCTTATGCCCGCCTTCTCAATTGTTTTTGTTGACTATTATGTGATTCAGGGTTTGCACGACTGGCTTTTGCCTCTCCTTGTGACCATGGTTATCGTTGCATTTCTGCGGGCTGGGCTCACCTGGTTGCAACAAAACGGGTTGCTCCGCCTACAAACAAAAATGTCCATCACGTCTTCTGTGAAATTTATGTGGCACGTCTTACGCCTTCCCATCGGATTTTTTGCGCAGCGGTTTGGGGGAGAAATAGGTGTTAGAGTTCAATTAAATGAGAAGCTTGCTAAGTTAGTGGCGGGTGACCTAGCGCTAGCTACAATTAGTGCTCTAACGATGTTCATCTATGCTGCGGTAATGGTTCAGTATGATATTTTGTTGACAGTTGTTGGGGTTGCATTTGCATCCCTAAATCTCGTCGCTCTTTTTCTCGTTTCTCGTCGTCTGACAGACGCACATCAAAAATTAGTAATGGATCAGGGTAAGTTGGCGGGTGTTGCTATGCAGGGGCTCCAGATGATCGAGAGCTTTAAGGCGACGGGAATGGATGGGTTGTTTTTCAACAAGTGGATGGGTCACTACACCAAGGTCATTAACGCAGAACAGGATCTTGGCAAAACACGTCTCATTCTAACAGCCTTGCCACTTCTCTTTGGCCTTGTAAGTGCGGCCTCCATTCTGGTTGTGGGCGGTCTTCGGGTTATGGATGGAGCGCTAACTATTGGTATGTTGATTGGATTTCAATCTCTAATGGTTAGCTTCTCTACGCCGGTCAATAATCTTGTGACACTAGGGGCCCAATTACAGGAATCACAGGGATATGCTAACCGTATCGACGATGTCATGAAACATCATGTCGACCCGCAGTTTGCAGCGGCCAAGACAGAGGTTATGACTGATGCAGGAGGCAAAATATTATCCAAACTGACTGGCCGCGTAGAGCTTCGAAATGTGACGTTTGGATTTATGCCCACAGCACCACCGCTCATTGAAAACTTCAATCTAGTATTGGAGCCCGGCCAACGGGTGGCTCTTGTGGGTGGATCAGGGAGTGGAAAATCTACAATAGGTAGGCTTATAGCGGGTCTTTATCAGCCGTGGTCAGGTGAGATACTTTTTGATGGCATTAGGGCTGAAGAGATTTCTCGATCACTTGCAAAATCCTCGATTGCATTTGTTGACCAAGAAATCGCGCTATTTGAGGCTTCTGTTTGGGACAATATCAGCCTTTGGGATCCCTCAATGCCGGAGGAAAATATTCGCCAAGCAACGGTTGATGCCCAGATTCATGACGATATTGCCGAATTGAGCGGTGGGTATGAACATCGTGTTCAGGAGGGAGGCCGTAATCTTAGTGGCGGGCAACGCCAAAGGCTGGAAATCGCTCGTGCCCTGGCGGGCAAGCCAACAGTGTTAATTCTTGATGAAGCAACAAGCGCTCTTGATTCTGCGACCGAGGAAGTTGTTGTCAAGAACTTCCGTCGCCAGGGCGCTACCAGCATAATCATAGCGCACCGCTTAAGCACAGTACGGGATTGTGATGAAATCATCGTTCTTGATAAGGGAAGAGTAATAGAAAGAGGCACCCATGCGGAGCTAATCGGAGCAGACGGCGTCTATAAAAAGTTAGTCGAGGCTTAAGATATATGGTGTCCTCTAGTCAAAACAATAATTCAGAAAATCACACTGCGGCCGAGACCTCTTCTATTCAAGAACAGGAAAAAGAGTCTCGAGGTGTCGGTCGGTCTCTGTCCGACCGACAAATACTTCACGCAGGCCAAGCCATTAGACTCGAAGAACTATCTTGTCCCTTGAAACTAATTTCAGGCAGGGTAGATGTGTTTGCTGTGCAGATTGATTCGCACGATCAGTGGATATATCGCGAATTTTTATTCAGCCTAAAATCGGGATCGTTGATTTGGCCTCAACCTAATGAATTTGTTTCAGCGAACGAAGCTACAAAGATCGGTTTTATAGCTGTATGTTCAGCAGAGACCGAAACTCTTTCAATAAGTGAGGATGCAGCAGAAACTAGCTCCTCAGATTATTTGAGCGAGATATCCCGAGGACTGGATGCCTGGGTAACAGAGTTGTCCCGAACGGTTGGACAGTATGCTTCACCATCTAACTATGATGTGAAGAGGATTACCCCAGCGCAGAAATTGGATTGCAAGGGAAATAACAGATTAGCTCCCTCCAAAGGCGTTGCCTGGGTGCACCTCGTATCGGGAAGTGCTTCCTTTCTAGGTGTTTGCAAGGTGTCAGATCAGGGAACTTCAGCACCTGTTCCGATTACACCGAATACATGGATATCCACGACCGAAGATGTCCGTGCGGATGTGCTGCATACGAAAGATGTAATCAAGAATTTGGGCGTTGAGGTGACCCTCAATATTTTTCATAAGAATGTTTTCCAAATAATTTCAGAGAGAATCAAGGACAAGACTGACTCGGAAAGTGCCCGCCTAAAGAAAAAGGCAGACGAGACGGAGGAACAAAAACACCGGACGCTCTCGAAGTTTGCAGCGGTAATGGGTGATGCTCAAGTTAACTCAGACCGTATTTCTGCGGAGCGAGTCTTACTTGTGGCTGTTAAGCTTATTACTGATGAACTCCATATGGAGTTGGACGTGAAGCGGTATGAAATGAGCAAGTCTTCAGGCTCGAGGCCGCTAAAACTTGATGATATTGCGAAATCCTCTCACTTTCGTGTTCGGCGCTTAGCTTTGCGCGGAGAATGGTGGAAGACGGACAGTGGACCATTATTGATCTATTCGGAAGATGATGGGCGGCCAATTGCTTTACTGCGTAAGGGGTTGAAGCATTACATAGCTCATGATGTCGCGAATGGAACAACAACTATTGTTGATCGAGATTACGTGTCGGACCGCTCATTTTTTGCATACTCTTTTTATCCCCCACTGCCGAGCAAAAAAATCAGCCCTCTAGATCTTCTAAGATTTGGTTTGGATCGATCAGTTAGGGACATTATTACGGTTTTAGCGACTGGGGCAGCAGGTGGTATTATTGGCACGCTTATTCCAATAATGACATTAGTGATATTTGACTCAGTTGTTCCGAGCCACGAAAAGGGTCAGTTATTTCAAATAGGGCTTGGCCTGGTCATAGCTGCTATTGCAACCATGACCTTTAAGGTCGTGGGAGACATTGCATTTCTCCGAATTGAAGGTCGTATTGCGGGTACCCTGCAGGGAGCTGTTCTAGATAGGCTATTGCGGCTGCCAAATAGCTTCCTCAATGCATACTCTGCTGGCGATCTGACTATGAGAACGATGATGATCGAAAATGTGAGAAGGTCGGTCAGCTCAATAGTCATATCCTCATTATTGGCCGTTGGGTTTTCTGTTTTCAGTTATGGTCTGCTTTTCTATTACGCCCCAAGTGCAGCATGGGTAGCTACCGCACTTTTTATTATATTGACGGCCTTCGCATTTTCAGTCGGGTTTCGGCAGCTCAAAGCTATTATGGAAGGTGAAGAGTTGTCCGGTAATATTTATGGGCTTGTACCGCAGATCATTAATGGCATTTCAAAACTGCGACTTGCTGGTGCCGAGGACCGTGCTTTCAGCCTCTGGGGAAATACCTTTGGTGAGCTGCGCCGCAGGATGGTGCAAGCCCGGCGGATCAGAAATCAATTTGCCGTATTTGACTCTGGCTACCAAGTTATCACTATGGCAGCCATCTTTGCTTCTATTGCCCTCATTTCAGGCGATGAGCTTACAACTGGAGCTTATCTCGCATTCATTGCAGCATTCACTACGTTTCTCAACTCGTCAAAACAGATGGCACAATCGGTTATATCCATCTTTTCTGTCGTTCCCTTATACAAAAGGGGTAAACCAATTCTAGAAGCGGCCCCTGAGACAGATCCTTCAAAACAAGATCCAGGAGAGCTAAGCGGTAAAGTGGAGGTCAACCAGGTCACGTTCAGGTATCAACCCGATGGACCACGCATTCTCAATGGTGTCACTCTGAGAGTAGGGGCAGGCGAATATGTCGCTGTTGTAGGCGCCTCAGGATCAGGAAAATCGACGCTAGTAAGAATGCTATTAGGATTTGAAGCCCCCGAGTTCGGTGGCGTCTACTATGACGGACAGGATTTGCGGGGTATCGACTTACTTGGGGTGCGAAGGCAAATAGGCGTTGTTTTGCAAAACGGTAAACTTATGCCCGGGTCTATTTTTGAGAATATTCAAGGAGCAACTGACTGCACCCTTGATGAAATATGGAATGCTGCAAGGCTCTCCGGCATAGAACAGGATATCCGTGAAATGCCAATGGGAATGCATACGATGCTCACTGAGGGCACCTCAGCTTTGTCCGGGGGTCAGGTTCAGCGGCTCCTTATTGCACGGGCGCTTGTAACCAAGCCGCGCTTATTGCTGTTTGATGAGGCGACGAGTGCCCTTGATAATAAGACTCAGAAAACCGTTTCAGAGAGTCTGGAGAAATTGTCGGTAACACGGATCGCAATTGCTCATAGACTCAGCACGGTAAAGAATGCTGATCTAATCTGTGTTATGAAGAAGGGCCGCATTGTTGAAAGCGGAACTTACGATCATCTAATGCAGCTAAATGGTGAATTTACTGAGCTGGCCCGCCGTCAGCTCTTATAGACTCTAATTTTACTATATTTAAAAGATTGGGATCGTGATGAGAAAAGTTCTTTACATTCTCGGCCAACTTGATGATCAAGATGTGGACTGGCTCTCAGAGGCGGGCGAGCGCCGGCAGGTGAATGCTGGAGACATACTCATTCAGGAACGCAAGCCATGTGATGAGATTCTGATTGTTTTGGATGGAACGTTGGCAGTTACTATCGACAAATTAGGCGAGGTAGCACAATTGAATGCAGGAGAGATTGTAGGTGAAATGTCTCTCGTGGATTCGCGGCCACCGTCCGCTACAGTTACAGCTGCAGAGTCCTCTACGGTACTTTCTATTTCCAAGAATATGATCCAAGAAAAGTTAGAGATCGACATTGGATTTGCTGCCCGTTTTTATCATGCATTAGCAATATTCCTGTCGAGTCGGATGCGGGGTACCGTTCAGAAATTAGGCTATGGAAGTGATGATGATAGTACTGATGAGTTGGATGAAGATGTTGAAGCCGAAGATGAGCTTGATCTTAACGTGCTCGATAACATCCATCTAGCAGGAGCGCGATTTGATCGAATGCTAAAAAAATTAATGGGAACCGATTAACACGTTCAGCAGGTTAGCTTTAAGCAGGAAGAAGATATGTATATCAGGCCTTCAATGTTCATTGGGTGCGATGATTCTAATGTCTAAATAGCGGACTCATGGGTCATGCGCGTCCGCATCAATGTTGATTCCCTTACTTCCTATAGCAATCCACTCCACTGGTTTTACGAAAACACTCTCACTGTTATTTCCCATTTGGATTTATAGGTTTTGTGAGCAAGAAGGTTGGAGGGCCTAGCAAAACGTTGTCTATAGAAAGTCTCTATTTTGAGTGTCTAGATTTTTCCATTCATTTGCTCTCGCTTACTGGTAGCAAAAGCTGTCCGAGCAATCTTCCGAAAGTCAACGCCGGGGTCACCAGCATACCACCACATACGGAATCACCCATTAGTGTGTCCGTCCCAAGTGTTTCACCAGCGGCGTAAAGTCCGGGTACCGGTGTGTTATCACGACGGAGAATCTGGAGGCAGTTATTGACCTTGAGGCCTACTGCGCCGGTAACCGATATGCCTTGTACACGAATACTGTAGAACGGACCATCAACCACAGGCCGCGGCATATGCGCCCGGCCGAACGAATCTTTCCCCTTCACCTGACCATCGTTAAAAGACTCAATTGTCTCCACCAAAACATCACGAGGCAATCCTGCTTTTTCTGCCAGGCCCGCTATAGTATTGGCCACGTAAAACATGGGCATGCCGTTTTCAGCGGCCGATCTTATATCGTCTGCTTTGTAATTAGGAATTAAAGGTGGGGCTTCTTCTAATGTTGTGGCATCGAACACAATCCAATAACGAACATTAGGTTGATCTTGGAGAATGTGTTCTCGCGTATCGACACTAGGTTCATCTTCGCGGATGAAACGCTTGCCATAAGAGTTGACATAGACTTCCCATGGCAAGCGGCGTTCCGGCCAATGGGTGTAATCGCAGCGCACTTTGCTCGGTATTTCATAACTCTCCAATATAGAGCCAAACGTGGTGAGACTGTTCTCATGGCCGCGAGAGACACCACCAGCCTCAAGTCCCAATGAAAGGCCATCACCAACACAATAGGGATAACAGTAATCGGCATAGGCTGGTTGTCCGGATAGTTTTTCGTATAGCTCTGGATTAGCTACATAGCCGCCTGCACATACTAGAACGCATGCCGCCGAAAACGCTTCCTCGGCTCCCTGACCAGTAGTAGCAATTACGCCAGTTACAGTCCCGTCGTCCTCTTGGACTAAACCGGAAACCCGAGTGTTAACCTTGAGGGTTACTCGACCACTTCCTACTACGTTCTCAAACTGTTGCCGTAATACAGCCAGAACCGATTTACCTAAATGCGCCCCCCAGACGTAACGTGAGACGCTGTAAGGCTCGTGGTCCTGCCCTTTCACAGGATGCTCGGGTAAGGGCTGGAATCCTATTGACTCTAGCCAGTCCAGCGTGTCGGCTGCATGCTCAACGGCAAGGCGAACTAGGTCGGGATCAGCAGTATTTTTCGAGATGCGCATGACGTCTTCGAAATGGAGCGCTGGCGAATCGTCAATCCCTTTTCTCTTCTGCAAGCGTGTTCCTGCAGCACTCATCTGTCCTCCGCTTAGGTGCAGAGTACCGCCGATGTCAGGTGCAGCCTCGAGCACCAAAATTTTGTCGCAGCGCCGGGCTGCAAAAATAGCCGCCGGAAGGCCCACCGTTCCTGCGCCGATGATTATGAGATCCCAGGACTCATTCATAATACTATTTACACACGCAAAGGGGTTATTCGTTCATGCGTCAAATTCAACCAATTCGTAGCGACCAAATCCAGTGGGGTTCTTAAGGTAACCGTGCACTTCGGCGCGGACGAATGTGTAATCGGGGTGGGTAACCCAGATATCTTCGGACGTTGGTGTTCCACTGGGATGAAGTGAGTTGGGCCGGATTGCAGGAAAACGATAGTGGTGAGCGTCAAAGGTCCCCACCCCCGTTGTAACACGCTCTGGCCCTACATATTCCAGGGAGCCTTTGGTGATACTGAGGAAAGGCCCACTACCGCCATCTAGCATGGGAGATGTCGATAATCCACCATCGCGGGACTGGATGCGCTCGGGCTTAGAATGATCGTAGACCGGCAGAACCAAGGCATCGCAGGATAAGGGATGAGACCCTAGGCTGCGCGCAGGGGCGGCTAACTCAACAACCTGCTCTACACGGCCCAAGGTAGTATTGTACACTTCACATTCCGCCTGTGTGTCGGTCACGCGTATCCATCCAGTGCCGAGGAACTTACCTTGGGAGTGAAGGCGTACGAAGCAATCTAATGGGCGGAAGTTGGCGTCCATGGTGTAGGTAACGTCGCGTTCAACCCGGGCGTCGTCAATTTCACAGTAAGCCCGTAGCGTGATTTGGCCGTCCTCGCGGAAGCTGAAGCTGAACCACTCGCGGCCGCGTTCAAGGTCGTCATCACCAATGTATAGAATTTTTCCGCGGATGTTGCGGACAAATGGTGACTTCTTGCCGGTACCGAAGTTATTGTCCCGTTCCTGTGCGGTGGCACCACCACCACCTCCTCCGGCCGCACTTGCGACAGCTGCTAAGAACACCGCCCGACGATCTAATTTTAACATGATGGTCCCTCCCCTCTCCTCGTTTATTATAGGATGTAATACTCCTTAAATTTGTCAATATCCCCCATCAGTTCAGTGAGCGGAATAATCTTTGGGTTCCAATTTTGTCATTGTGATGAATCGTAAGATGAGCCTCCAAAAGAAACCTATTCCAAGGCTCAACAAAAGAATTTACCGAAAGTTCGTTGTAGAGTTTCTCCCGCGTCGTAATCATGTCGGAGAGTCTAAAGTCTTCGTCTATTTTTCACAACCAGGGTCCAGGCCAGAATGCGTTAACCGAGTTTGTTTCAGTTCTTCGCCTTGGCTCCGTTCAGGACCGCACGATTAAGCATCCCATTTCTTTGTCAGACGCCTATGCAGCAAAATCGGTGATCGGCATATACTTGCCCTCAAGAATCAACTGAACGTGCACAGGTGACTGGGGCTCAATGTTTTCTAATGCCAGCGTATGGACGTCTTCATAGACTTTGGCGTAGGGAATTTAGCCGCCCACAACAGAAGTAACATAAAGACCAGGCATGTGCTTTCTTCAAGTAGGCTATCTCTGCTTTCGGCTAAGGCAGCCAAAGCAATTTCAACGCCTTCTTCGCCGATAGATCTCCAGAATGGCCCAAGGCGCGCCAGCCGAATTGCCTTTGCTCTAGCTGACTATGTTTATGAGAGAAAATGGAGCGGGCGAGGCGATTCGAACGCCCGACCCCAACCTTGGCAAGGTTGTGCTCTACCCCTGAGCTACGCCCGCTCGGTGATGGCCTCATAGCTACATTGGGACCGACTCGAAAGGACGCGGACTATAACTATTTAGTAAGGCTTTGCAAGGGTTTCAGCCCTATTCCTAAAAACTCTCCATAAATTAGGGTCTCTTGTCCAAGGCGTACACATGCTGGTTCCATCTCTTGCGTTTCGTTTCATTAAGACGCATCTATGGGTATAGGTATATGTTTAACCGAGAAAAGAGGCCCTAATGCTCATTGGAGACTCAGGCGCGCCAGCGAAAGGTGCTGATATAACCGGCGAACCCGCTGGTGACCTTATTAAGGACGTAGGGACTGAAACGTTCCAACAGGATGTTCTGGAATTGTCGAAGAGTGTTCCTGTTATTGTTGATTTCTGGGCACCCTGGTGTGGGCCTTGCAAGCAACTTGGACCAGCACTGGAAAAACTGGTTAAAGCCTATGGCGGGAAGGTTCGGCTGGTTAAGGTTAATGTAGATGAAAACCAGCCTCTGGCAGCGCAGTTTCAGGTCCAGTCAATTCCAGCTGTTTTTGCGTTTAAGGATGGCAGACCTGTCGATGGCTTTATGGGAGCCTTACCCGAGAGCCAGCTGAAGAGTTTTATAGATAAACTAGCAGGTGGAGAAGGGTCACCTTTGGAAGCAGCGCTCGATCAGGCAGAAGCACTGATGGCAGACGGGAATCATGACGACGCGCTATCCATATATCAGCAGGTACTAGGTCAAGATCACGAAAATGTCCGGGCCCTTAGTGGGGCTCTCAGATGCTACATGGATATGGGTGAGGATGATGCTGCCCGAGAGGCAATTGAACAATTACCCCCAGAAATGGCGGCCAAACCAGAAATTGTTGCGGTACTGACAGCTCTAGATCTTAAGCAAAGCACTTCAAACTCTGGCTCTGATGAAGATCTACTCGCTTTTGGGAGGGCCGTTGAAGAAAACCCCAAGGACATGCAGGCTCGATTTGATCTTGCCATGGCACGTTACGGCGCGGGTGATCATGCCGGTGCAATAGATGGCTTGATAGAAATTGTAAAGTTGGACCGAAAGTGGGACGATGACGGCGCCCGAAAGCAATTGGTGAAGTTATTTGAGGCAGCGGGCCCAACGGATCCGCTAACGGTGGATGGCCGCCGCCGCTTGTCATCGCTATTGTTTACTTAGATCTTGATTACTCACAATAGACCACGCGAATCAACAGAGGAACCAGTAAGCCTACATGTTTAGCCCTATCTCTACGCGCTATGAAAACCTACCTCGGGAGCTTCCCATTTTTCCGATAACCGGTGCAGTGTTGCTGCCTGGTGGCCGCTTGCCGTTGAATGTCTTTGAGCCGAGATACCTTAACCTTTGTCTTGATGCTTTATCTGCGGGTCGCTTATTCGGCGTTGTGCAACCGAACTATGATGCAGCGGGACACCCGTTAGACGATGCAATTTATGACCAGGCGGACAACGAAAATGTAGAGCTCGATATTGAGGAATATGAAGAAACACCTCTCTATAAAACCGGCTGCATAGGACGAATTGTTTATTTTGAAGAAACCGAAGATAGCCGCTTGCTCATTGCCCTTCGAGGGCTAAGTCGGTTTCATGTACTTGAAGAGCTTGATGGTATCAAAGGGTATCGCCAGGTGCGTGTCGACTATGCTCCTTTTGCGCATGATATGGAGCCGCCTGGCAAGATAAACCTCGATCGGACTGCTTTGTTTAAGGCTTTGCAACCCTATGTTGACGCTCAAGACATGCAACTCAAAATAGACATTATTAAAGGCCTAAAAGACCATACCCTCATTTCATCCTTGTGTATGATCTGTCCCTTTGATCCACGTGAGAAACAGGCATTGCTTGAGTGTAAGACGATTGAGGATCGCGCGGAGATGTTGCTTGCGCTTTTGCAAATGGGTGTTTTTGGAACAGGCCAAGTGGATGTAACGCGACAATAAATACTACCCGCATGTGAGGGTTTTGCGTGAGAGGCTAGATAAGAAAGGCTAGGAAAGAGCCAAATGACGAACACTAGTATTGACTCCAAGTTGCTCGAGGTTCTTGTTTGCCCAGTGACTAAGGGCCCCCTGCACTATGACAAGGAAAAGCAGGAACTGATTAGTAAGGAAGCGAGACTAGCTTTCCCTGTGCGGGACGGTATTCCCATTATGTTACCTGGTGAGGCTCGCCCATTAGAAGACAAGCCATAACGCGCGCTGTGATAGACATAGGCGCAGTAGATTCAGGCTCGATGCCTGACGGAAAATACGATTCTTCAGTATGGCCTAGTGATATCTCCTACCAGCCACGAACAAAAATACTAAAGGTTGTCTTTGATAACGGCGATATATTTACGCTGCCTGCTGAGTATCTCCGCGTTGAGAGCCCATCAGCAGAAGTCCAAGCTCATGGCGGGGAAAAGATAATTATTGGAGGCCGTCGCCACGTTGGCATTATAGAAATTGAGCCGGTGGGAAACTACGCTGTGCGGCTGGTTTTTGATGACCTTCATGACACCGGTATTTATTCCTGGGCTACGCTGCATGATTTGGGCACTACTTATGCAGAAAAATGGGCTGCATATCTTGGTGCGCTGGAGGAAAAGGGGCTCAGCAGAGAGCCGTGAACTGGCCTATGGGTATAAGGTGTTAGCTTCCAATACATTAGTTAGGTAAAGCAAAGGCGATCAACTGGTCGCTTAGAGGCGTGCCAACTAACTTGCTCCCACCTGCTGCAATAACGACATACTGAATCCCCTTGAAAATATATGTCATGGGTACTGCCATGGCTGGCGCGGCCAATGTTGTCGACCACACAGTTTTGCCGGTCTCCACATCTAGTGCTCTGAAAGCCCCCTCCATAGTGCCTCCTATAAAGATTAAACCTCCTGCCGTTATAATTGGGCCTCCAGAAATAGGGCCGCCCCAAGTCTTGGGTGATTTGAAAAGACCAAAAGGACCAAAGGGCACTTGGCCGAGAGGCCTACGCCAAAGTGTTTCGCCGGCATTCAAGTCAATAGCTGAAATTTCGCCCCAAGGAGGTGGATTGCAAGGCACACCGAATGGGGATTCCCACCGCCCACCAATGATTCGGTAGGGCGTCCCTTCCATGAAGCGGTTCAGAGAACTTTGCCTCGAAAAGCTTTCGCTGCCGACAGCTGCTTTCACTTTTTCTAACCGGAAAATATTGCCGAAGTTCTGTCCCTTAACAATCAATATCTGACGCTCTGGGTCGACGGCAGCACCCCCCCAATTACCGCCGCCGCCGGGAGATGGAAAAATCAACGTGCCCTGTTCGCTAGGCGGGGTAAACATACCCTCGTAACGCAGACTACGAAAAAGCTCTTTACATTTGTTGCGGTCCCAGAAAGTCAGACCGAAAATCTCATCCTCCTTGACCGTTTGATGAGAAAATGGCGGCGGTTTTATGGGCATAGGCTGTGTGGGGGAGGATCGTTCGCCAGGAATTGTGCTGGCCGGAACTGGCTGTTCCTCGATAGGAAATAATGGCTCTCCAGTGTCGCGATGAAACACAAAAACTGTTCCCATCTTAGTGATTTGCACCACCGCTGGAATAGTTACACTGCCGCGCGGCACCTCGGTTAAAATTGGTTGCGAGGGCAAGTCGTAATCAAACAAGTCATGGTGAACAGCCTGGAAATGCCAAAGCACAGAACCAGTTGCTCCGTCAATAGCCAGCAAAGCATTGGCATAAGGAATAGGGTCAGTGCGCCCAGCACCATAAACATCGACACTCGGACTACCAGTAGCAACGAATACGACATTTCGTTCCTGATCAACCGTGAATGGTGGCCATACATCTGCACCGCCAGTAATTTCACTTAGATGCTCTGGTATTAATCCAAGCTTCCACAACAGTTTACCAGTACGCACATCAAGTGCACGTACGCTACCATCAGTGGAGTTAGCCTTAATGTTATCGCCAACAGAACCACCGATAATGATAGCATCACCTAGTACGGCTTGCGGTGATGTCATAAATATGCGTCCGTCTCCGCCATTCTCAGGCAAGCTGAGGTCTACAAAACCGCCGGTTCCAAAATCTACACACACCTCGCCACTATCAGCGTCGACAGCAAAAATTCGCCCTGAGCGATCACCCTTGAAGACACGTTTCTCGCACGGTGTATCTGGATAAATATCATTATCTTGCCAATAGCTAACACCACGGCATGTAGAAGGCACCGCTTTATCGGCAAACAACTTTTCATGCGGATCGTAGGCCCAAACGTCTATGCCGCGCCCAGGATCCAATGCCAAAATCCGATTCAAGGGAGTGCAGATGTATAACAGATCATTTACGAAGAGGGGCGTGGTTTGGTATGAGGCCCCCGAGCCCATTGCTGCGGCCTTTGCTGCATGACCAGTGGAATGTGTCCAGGCGACCCTGAGACCCTCAACTGTGTCGCGGTTAATCTGACTCAATGCCGAATACCGTCCACCGCCCGGCACGCCACCATACGCGGCCCAGATCTCATTTGTAGCTGCACCAGTCTGTGCCGATAAAGAGTCCGACCACCATAGTCCGGCAAGGATAACGAGAAAATTCAGCACTGCGACCTCATTCTTGGATTCATCTTAGCCCGGAGTTTCTCCACGCATCAATTTCGGCAGGTCCCCGACCTGGCCCATGGCGTGCCGCATGAAAGCATGCTTTATAGGCGAAAGTTTGTTTACTGCTGCTAGGCCGAGAGTCCGGGCTAAACGCATTGGCGGTGCATCGTTGGAGAAGAGTCTATTGAGAACATCTGTAGCTCCAGCCATCAGGAGATTATCGGCCCTACGCCAGCGTTGATAGCGCGTCAAGCCAACATTGTCCGCGAAATCCAGGCCATAGCGTTTAGCGTGGACAAGAACGTCGATTAAGGCCGCAACATCACGCAGCCCTAAATTCAAGCCTTGCCCAGCGATGGGATGAATGCCGTGTGCCGCGTCGCCTACCAGTACAAGACGTTTGTCGGTATAACGCTCCGCAACTTGTAACCCCAGGGGATAACTATACCGTGGCCCGATCAACCTAAGTTTACCCAAAAATCCGCCAACCCGCTCACCGATTTCAGCTAGAAACATATCATCATCTAGAGCCGTGAATGCCCTCACTAAGGAGCTTTTTTCGGTCCATACAAGAGATGATTGATGCCCACCTCTTAATGGCAAGATAGCGAAGGGACCAGATGGGAGGAATCGTTCATGGGCAATCCCGTTATGGTCTCTTTGATGCTCGATTGTCGTGACAATACTATGTTGGTTGTAAGTCCAGCTTGTAACATTAATGCCGGCGGCGCCTCGGGTAGCTGAGCGGCGGCCGTCACAAGCAGCTATGAGTCGGCACCGGATTATTTTGCCACTACCCAATGTAACGGTCGCATAGGTCGACTCTCTTGCGCTCTCAACAACATGTTCTGGCGCCATGATCTTCACACCCTTGGTTTGAGACATTAGGCGTAACAACCCACTGCGCAGTGTTCGGTTCTCCACCATGTACCCAAGGGGCTGGTCTCCCAGGTCCATATGATCGAAATGAAGGAATGCTAAAGACGGTCCATCTGAGACCCTAATTTCATTTATTGGCTGTGTTTGATCAGCAATCAGATTCCACAACCCGATACCATCCATTGCTACCTTACTGGTATGGGCAACAGCCGAAGAGCGTCCATCAAAGTCTGGAGCATCTTTGTCCACCAAGGCGGCTTGATCAATAACGACCGTTTCTATGCCATGGGCCCCTAGGCCGCAGGCCAGTGTCGCACCCACTAGACCACCGCCGATCACAACCACATCGGTTTCTATACACGAATCAGGCAATCTCTTTTTCATATGGAGGACTTGCCCTGTGATTTCTGATGGGTCAAGGCCTCAATGACCTCTAATCAATAATATGAGATAAAATGATAGAACGTAGCTAACACGCATCTCACGTTAGATGACCCCTGTAACGGTGCGCTGCTTTAGCGCCCTTTGGCAGAGAATAGTAGATACATGGTTGGTCCGGGATAGGGCCTAACATTTTCCGCTCTGCGGGAGCCCTAAACCTCAAGCCCGCGGAGATCATAAAGGCTATCTATTGATTTCAGCAAAAGCCAATTTTCCATCTTGAATAATGTCGTAAAGAGCACGTGCTCGGGTTCCAAGCTGTTCTAGTAGGGCATCATGGGTTGGTAGTGATGCCTCTGCCCATTGGGCGCGCTCGGCATCCGTGAGCTGATGAATAATGGCGCCCTGAGCCAGCATCGATTCATAATATTTACGCACACCATCCCGCAGCAATGCGCGAGCTATACGTTTGTCGGGGACTGCTGCAACGATCGCCGCACGTTCGCTTTCTTTGAGAGAGTCAAACCACATCTTATTAACTGCGAAGACGCCTGTGTTGTAGGCATGCTGGGTCAATACGTAATGAGGCGCATGTTCTGCCATTCCGATTCCGTCATAGGTCATTGGGTCAATTTCGGAGCCACGAACTAGCCCTGTTTGTAGCGATGGGATTAGATCGGGAAATGGCATACCGACAATGTCGGCTCCAAGGGTTTCAAAGAATAGATGCGATGTTGGGACTTGCCATGCCCGCATTGGATAGCTAACCAGATCGTCTGGACGGATGATTGGGTCTTTGGCATATAAGTTGATCCAGCCGCCATCTAACCAGCCAAGAATATAAAGGCCACGATCTATGGCCATTCGCCAGAATGGTTCACTAAGGTAGTGATCAAGTACAAAATCAAGCTCTTCGTATGACCGAAACATATAAGGTGCCATCACTAGCGAAAATTCTGGCACAATGGACGACATAGCTGAGACCGTAAAACTACCCATGGTGATCCGGCCCCGGCGTACTGCACTCATCAACGCTTCTTCGCCGCCTAACTCTCCGCGGATAAGGAGCTTAATATCAAATGTGTCCGGTGTGTCTCGTTCTAAGTTTGTTTTAAATAGCTGCCAGATTCTATCGATAGGATCACCAGCGATGGATAATGCTCCCCCGGAAAGCGGTGTCCAAGCACCACAGCTCGCTGGCCAAAGTAGCAAAAGAAGCAGGAGAATAGTGATGGGTTTGTGCATATACTTATCTACTAAGAACTAACATGCTATAACCCTAGCCAGAGCAGGACGGTCAAGATATGCATTTCATGCAGCCCACCAATCTTGAGACCGATATAGATGATGGGGAGTAGGGGTGGTGCCGCCTGCAAGACTCGAACTTGCGACCCCCGCATTACGAATGCGATGCTCTACCAACTGAGCTAAGGCGGCATGCCTGAAAGTTGAGCGGCGGGACCATAGAGCATGCGCACGTCCTTTTGAAGACTTTCTAATATTTTTGGGAAGAGTGCGCCTAACATTCAGGGTATAATTGTTGGAAAAAAACATAAGAATGCAGCGAAGAAGCCTCAAATACTTTTCAGCCCAAAGAGTAAGTAGGGTTTTATCGAATAGAATAATCTCGTTAAGCCACTAGATAATTTGTGCGCGAAATATTGTATCCTAAGTACTTTAGCGGCGGAAAATACTTAAACTATAAGCGTACCTATAATCATAAATAATCTACACCAATAAATTATTGAAGCTAGTTTAAACGGCCTATAGGTTGCACTGGCGATTTAGGAGACCGCATTTCTCTATCCAGCCTGGGCAGCCTTTTTAGACTGGCGCGCTGCGGCAGAATTTTTTGCCATCTCGAAGGCCTTAGTAAGAGTGCGAATTAGTGTAAGAGAGCGCTCATCAGGTTCACGGTAATCCTTAGCAAGTTCTTCAATCTGCTGGCCCATACGTTTGCATATATCTTCCAGGTCGGGCTGGTCAACCTCTTTAGCTGCGGCAGACGCTTCATCTAGGCATTGTACTAGTGAAGCAAGATTTTCTTTGAGCTCAGCATTAATCTCATTAGCCTCATATGCTTTGAGAATGAGATTGCATACATAGCCCAGGCGAAGTCCATGGCTATTTAGCTGTGCATTCCGGATAGATTTAAAACCAGCCGCTACCGCCTTTTCCACCATGTCAGCAGTAACGGACTTACCATCTAGCTTAGCCTTAAGCGTATTAACCACTTGTAATAGGGGAATGTCCGATTTGCGGTCGCCCTTACGGCGGTCCGGACCAATGTATTCCGTGGTCGCGATGAATGGGGTGCGGTGATAGGCAATTTTTTTCGCACGGTCAACAATTACGCCAGGTGCGACAGGTTTTAGCATCACGTCATCGGCGCCAGATGTCACGGCACGTCTTATACCGCTATCATTGTCGGGCGACATCATAATAGTAATGACAGCGAATGGGTTCTTGCCGACCATATTGTGCCGGATTTGGCGAATACAATCGAAGGCTTCGTCGCCTAGAGTGTCAGACACAGCAATCAAATCAGCCGGCGCAGCCTGCACCTCTTCGATAAGCTCATCGATCTTGCCGACGCACCGCAAGTTACGGAATCCTTGGCTGCGCAACATACCCATTAATCCATGGCGCAGTGGGTCGCTTGGCTCTGCGAGAACAAACTGGATATCGTTATAGCGTGTGTCTTCTGCTACTGACATGTTTCCCGGTCTTATTCATTTTCATAACAAAAGGTTATAGGAAAACACACTAAACGCAAAGCCCTCAGGCAAAGTCCTCGAAGCCTCGAAAAAAGAACCCGGGGCTTAGCCCGGGTTCTTTTCGATAGTCAGTCGTACATAACTTTATTCGCGGTTTCCTAAGAACATAAGCAGGAACTGGAACAGATTGATAAAGTTTAAGTAGAGGGCCACTGCACCCATTACGGCAACATTCTCTTCCATGGAGCTTCCGCCAACCTGGAAGTATGTGCCCTTAATGCGCTGGGTGTCATATACCGTAAGCCCAGCAAAGATAAGCACACCTATCACCGGAATTATGAAGCCCATCAAACCCGACGGCCAGATCATCTGAACGACAGAAGCAAGAATCAATCCAATCAGGCCCATGAGTAAAAACGTACCAAAGCCAGAGAGGTCCTTCTTTGTAGTGTAACCGACCAGGCTCAAGCCTGCATAAGCACCGGCCGTAATGACAAAGGTCCTGACCACACTAACACCGGTATAGGTCATGAGAATAGTAGACAAGCCCACACCCATTGTGCCAACGAAGAGCCAATACAGTAATTGCATGGTTTTGGCGGAACGGTTTTTCCACGTGAAACTCATAAAAAAGATCAAACCTAAAGGTAAAAACATGGAAATCATGCCCAACCCTGTGTACCCGGCTAGCCTGCCAGCATCATCAACCCTGTAAAACAAATTGATTAGACCAGAGTTGGCAACGGCATAGGCGACTATACCTGACAGCAAAAGGCCGGAGGCCATGTAGTTATATACTTTTAACATGTATGCGCGCAGGCCCTCGTCCATTACGGCGGAGTCAATTCGCGCGCCTGCTATAGTCCTACGTTCAAGTTCGGTAGCCATGTTGCTCCTCACAAAAGTTGCTTAAGGCGGTAACAGCCTTATTGGACATCCCAATAAAGGTCTTACTCAGCCACTAACCATTAATATTGTGTGTTTTGGCTCTATATTCAACGTTAATCGGTATAAATTAACTGGCTTCTCATATGCCGCAAGCCATAAAAGCCACAAAAAAATTAGTAATATTATTTAATCATTACGTAACATAGGGGCCGCTTTGATCCCTAATGCTTGCCAGACGCCAGCAAATCCGGCCAAAAGGGTTACCGCTATACAAGCGATAATTACCCCGCCAACGATACCGGGAAACAGAATCCAATCGATTTTCATGACAAAAGTTAAAACACTCCATGCTGAAATACTGCCCAAAGCCGCAGCAATACCGCCAGTTGCTATGCCTAGGAGGCAGTATTCAAATACGAAGGCTTTCAAAACATCCCCACGGGTAGCACCAAGTACTTTGAGCACCACGGCCTCATAAATTCTCCTGGTATGGCCTGCAGCAATAGCGCCCGCCAGCACTAAAACACCGGCCACAATAGCGACCGATGCCGTTACTCGAACCGCTGCGCCCAGCGCCCCAAGAACCTGCTCTAGGACTTCAAATGCTTCACGAACCTGCACAATGGTGACATTGGGGAGGGTGTCGACAACGGACTTTTCAATTCTTTCTTCTGCTCCAGGGGCTGAATTTATGGTGGCAATATAAGTGCTAGGGGACCCACGCAGGGAATTCGGGGAAAAGATCAGCGTAAAGTTCATGGTGCCTGATTCCCAGCGTACATCGCGGGTATTAGCAATGGTAGCGGTGATTTCGCGGCCAAGAATATTAACACTTAGGGTATCGCCGATGCTGAGCCCCATGCCTGCAGCTACTTCTTCATCGATTGATAGTAGATTTGATCCTTCATGATTCTTAGTCCACCACGATCCCTCTACCAGGTTGGCGTTGTCTGGTATCGTCTCAGATTGTGAAATACCCCGTTCCCCTCGCGTTGCCCAACGAGCCTCAGAAGTAACGGCCGCTTGGCTAGTGGGCACGCCATTGATCCGCGAAATACGGCCCCGAATCATGGAAGCCATCGTCAGCTTTTCCACACCTGGTTGGGCTTCAACGATGCTACGGAATGTTTCCGTTTGCTCCCGCTGAATATCAATGAAGAACATACTAGGCACTTCATCCGGAAGTTCACCGTTTATTTGTTCATTCAAGTTGGCTTCTAAAAGAGCAATACAAACTAGCACTGAAAGTCCTAGGCCTAGAGATAAAACCACTGATGTTGTTGGGTTGCCAGGTCTATATAAATTAGCAAGCGCAAGTCGCAATGTAGGTCGACCCGAAGTAATACCACTATGCCGGTTAGAAATTCTTGAGGCATAAGACATCAACCCACCAGCCGCGACACGAAACAGCAACATCGATAGGGCTGCACCTACCACGAAGAAGAGTGCAAACACTGGGCGATCAGCGGTAAGAATGGTGAAGCTTACAAGCCCACCAATAAGAACCAATAATATACTCATATAGTATTTGCGCGGCCATCTACGAATATCGCTTAGGAAGCGACGGAATAAAGCTACTGCCGGAACCTCGCGGGCCCTTGCTAAGGGCCATAAAGCGAACGTACTAGCACAGAGAATCCCGAAAACACCAGCCTCGACCAATGGCGTAAAATACAAGCCAAAGCGAGCTTTTACTGGCAGCATGCCGTCGACTGCTTGTGCTCCGATAAAGGGTACTAACGCCCCAATGACCAGCCCGAGCGAAATTCCAACTACCGACAAGAGTGCGAGCTGAATGGCGTAGATACTAAAAACCATCCCGCCCGGAGCCCCTAAACACTTAAGGGTAGCAATTGTTGTCATACGGCCGTCCAAATAGGCGCGGGCGGCATTGGCTACGCCTATACCACCAGTCAGTAGAGCAGTTAGACCGACTAAGGTGAGGAATAGGGTGACATTATCGAGAAAAATCTCGAGGCTACGGGCAGCTTGGTTCAATCCACGTAAACGCCAGCCCGCATCGGGGAACTCGTCCATGATTTGTTTGCGCAAGGCATCTGCTGACAGATCACCAGTTATACGGACGTTGTAGACGTAATTGATCATGCTGCCGAGTTGAACCAATTCAGTCTCTGGCATGGCTTGCAGTGAAACCATTACACGTGGTCCGGCAGTAGCAAAGCTGATTACTCTATCAGGCTCTTTATTGATAAAGGCCCGCACTTGTAAACTTGCCTCGCCAACGCGAATTATGTCGCCGACATCAATCCCCAGCCTTGTTCTCAATACTGGATCTAAAACTGCACCCCAATAACCGTCCCGGTTGGCAATAACCTCTGAGAGTGGCAACTCTGGCGAAAGATCTATTGTGCCATATAGCGGATATAAACCGTCGACAGCTTTCAATTCTATCAGCGTTCGTTCTCTGGTTTCATTGGTGGTGGCAGTAATAGATCGCGCCATGGAGCGCATAGATATGTATGAGCTGATATCGCCTGCGGCCTTTAGCGCCGCAAGCTCATCATTGTTTACCTCTCGGTAACTCATGCGTGCTTGCAGATCGCCTCCAAGCAATAGTTGGGCATCTTCCTCCAGGCCGGATTGAATAGCCTCATTGAGAGATCCTGCGCCAGCGATGGCGGCAACACCTAATGCAAGGCAGGCTATAAAAATACGAAAACCTGAAAGCCCACTTCTAAGCTCACGTAAGGCATAGCGCGCTGCTAGGAAAAAATGAGTCAAGGTCTATCTAAGCCGCTGCCGAGGACAGGCTTTCACCAGCGATAAGCCCATCGGCAATACTAATAATCCGGCCACAGCGGGCGGCCAAGGTTGTGTCATGAGTAATGAGCATAAGCGTAGTATTGGACTTATCGTGAAGTTCGAACAATAGATCTATGATCTGATGGCCCGTTGCTCCGTCCAAATTACCCGTAGGTTCATCGGCTAAAAGTAGTTTCGGTTTAACAACGAATGCTCTCGCCAAAGCAACCCTCTGCTGTTCACCGCCTGACAACTGACCCGGGTAGTGGCCAATACGGTGACTAAGACCGACCGCAACTAGCTGTTCTTCGGCACGGTCAAAAGCATCAGCGTGGCCAGCAAATTCCATCGGCACGGCTACATTCTCAAGCGCGGTCATGGTTGGGATCAGGTGGAAGGACTGAAATACAATACCGATGTTGTCACGGCGGAAGAGCGCTAGATTGTCTTCGTCCAGACCGGCATAATCCTGCCCAGCCACAGAAACTGTTCCCGCCGAAATACGTTCTAGACCCGCTACAACCATCAGCATGGTTGTCTTGCCAGATCCTGAAGGTCCAACAACACCAAGGGCCTCTCCCACAGCAACATTCAGCGAGATACCACGCAAAATATTGACCTTACCCGCTGGTCCATCCAAGGTAAGGTGTAGGTCATTGAGGTTGATGGCAGTCTGAGGCAGGTTGGTATCCAATCGATGTGGAGTATCATTCATGATTGAGCGCACCCATAGCATGCAACGGACTGTTTTGTTACCCCTGGCGGCAAACCTGATTATGGTTATTCTGCTTTGGGGCTGTTCTGATGGATCTTACGCAGAAAATGCGGAAACAGATCAGAAGATTGAGGCTTCAGAACCGCCTAATTTAGATAATATCAACTCACAATCTACCCATGGGAACGGCGCTCAGACAGTCCAGGCTGAACAAATTAAGCTAAATGTCACAACATCAGCAATTCGAATTCTCGCCTTTGGTGACAGCCTGACTGCAGGTTATGGACTGAAAGATATCTCCCGTGGTTTTCCCGCCCAGCTTGAACAGAAGCTGAAAGAGGCAGGCTACGATGTCAATGTGCTTAATGCAGGTATTTCTGGAGACACAACTGCTGGAGGCCGCTCTCGCTTAGACTGGTCCCTTAGTGAGAACCCAGATGCCGTGATCGTTGAGCTTGGCGGGAACGACGGCCTACGGGCTATTGATCCTGAAGTTACTTATGACAACCTGAATGATATTCTCAGCCGTTTAACAGAGCGAGGTATGCCAGTGTTGCTGGCCGGCATGCTAGCTCCCCCCAATCTAGGCCGTGAATATGGCGACCGGTTTGCAAGTGTCTACCAACGCCTTGCCGCAGAGTATGATGTCTTATTTTACCCATTTTTTCTTGATGGTGTGGCAGGTGACCCCTCTCTTAATCAGGAAGACCGCATTCACCCTAATGAGATGGGAGTGGATATTATTGTTGATCGGATCAAACCACTTACAGAAAAGCTGTTAAAACAAGTTGCAAGTAAGCAAAAATTAGAATCAGACTTACGATAGATTCTGCTCCCTACCTGGCAGCACGGGTTATCGCATCTCAAGAATTCGAGGTTGCTATGGTTCCGAACTTTCTTATTAGAATTGTGCCAAGAAGGCTATTCGTAATGGTGCGCTTTGGGCCAATAGAGAGTATTATTCAGTCGGATTCACTTCTGTATTTTCGTAAGGCAGACAGGGTTTGATAATCTCTTCTGCAAGGTTTGGGTGCTATGCAGCGTTTGTTTGTCGGCCTCGCCTTACCAGGCAATATCCGTCGCCTATTTTCTCATATACGTTATGGCCTACCTGACGCGCGCTGGGTCGATCATAAGAACTATCACGTTAACCTCCGGTTTATAGGGGAGGTTGATCATCACGCAGCGGCGGACATCGATGGCAATCTTCGGCGCATTGAGTCTAGAACATTTGATCTAACGATTGGTGGTCTTGGAACGTTTGGCCATGCCCAGAAAATGCGCACCTTATGGGCACGGGTACACAGCATTCCAGGTCTTATTCATCTTCAGAGTAAAATCGAATCCGCTGTGGTCCGTGCGGGACAATTACCCGAGAGCCGCAAGTTTGTTCCACACATAACGCTTGCTCGCTTTCGAACCACACACCCGGATCGTATCCTTTCTTACATTCAAAACGCTGGTTTGTTTCAGGCTGGGCCAGTTGTTATTGATCGCTTTGTTCTGTTTGATAGCTATCTAGGAAAAGGGGGTCCTCATTATGAAGAGTTGGCAGAATATCCCCTAATAACGGCTGAACATATGGTGCCTTTAACACCAGGCTTTTGAGTCCTTTGGATGACCACTAAGAGCTCGACTTTACAATATGTAAATAGATGCCCTGGACCCCGAAATCGTCCAGACTTATAGTCTATTTGTTTAAACCCCTTCCCTTGGCTTATGAGGAGACACTTTATTATGCGCCGTCTTTCTGCTCTCACGATTGCTGTTTGCAGCACGGCTGTACTGTGTGTGTCAGTATGGGCACAAGAGATAGACCATTCACAAATGGACCATTCACAAATGGACCATTCACAAATGGACCATTCACAACACAACCTAAGCGAGCGGGATTATCGCATTCTGCGTGAGAAGGTTCTGCAGTACCGTACCATGAGCGACG
Organism: Rhodospirillaceae bacterium; assembly: GCA_045564915.1. GTDB lineage: Bacteria > Pseudomonadota > Alphaproteobacteria > Rhodospirillales > Rhodospirillaceae > JAQWRV01. Next base: position 93,772 of record JBJLGL010000009.1, on the reverse strand, counting down.
AACAAATTATGGGTAGCATGATGATGATGCCCCCCACCTATGAGCGCTATCTCAGCGATGCCAGCCTGAATGGAGACCTTGGCGTCATTGTTCTAGCCCATGGGGCGGGTGAGCCAGGCGACACCTTTTTTGCCAACGCTCTTAGAGGGTTGGCCGCCGAATACCCTACTACCATCGGTTTTGGTATGGCTATGATGAGTGGTGCCCATCTACAGTCTGCTGTCGACAACCTAAAGAGTGTGGGCGCCAAACAGATTGTGGTGGTGCCAGCTGCCTTGTCTGCCTCTGGATCGGTTTATGAACAATGGGCATACTATTTTGGCGAGCGTGAAGAAGCAGCTTATTTGCCCGCGCCAAGGATAAAGCCAGGTGTTCCGGTGACAATCGGCACTCCTCTGACGCGCCACGAACTCATTACGGAAATGCTTCTTGACCACGCTAAGGAGGTGACAAAGGATCCTTCCAATACCGTGCTAATCATTCTTGGGCATGGCCCGGAAGACTACGATAATAATGTGAAAGAGCTTGATGTATTGGACACACACACTAAACGCATCAAGAAAATAGGCCTATTTGCGGATGTTCGCGCATATAACTTACAAGATGACGCGCCCGATAATATCCGTACCAACAACGTCAATGTGATGCGAAGCTGGGTTGAAAATGCCAATGCTTATGGCAAGGAGGTCGTTGTTGTTGGTTATTTGTTGTCTACACGTGGTATCCAGGCGAATATTGGCAAAGATTTTAGCGGCTTAGCTTACTCATTTAATGAGAAAGGTATGTCATCTCATCCCAAATTCATTAGATGGATTGAAGAGGGTGTGAGAAAGTACGCGAGTAGCATGCAGTAGCAATGTCAATCTCAAGAACTAAAATGATGGAGCGCGCCAAGGCCTATTTTGCTGATGTTGATGCTTTTAACTTAGTCTCCATACTATCACACTTAACCGACGATGTAATTTTGGAAGTGCCGACCCATGGCGTCCGCAAAGACGGACTCGATGCAGTGCGGAAGTCATATATTAATCGTGCTGAGGCGGTGAAGGAGTCCTGGCACGGCGATTTTCAGTTCATACCCGATGAACCGTCTAGCCATCTAGCCATCCGTTTGGCGGTAAAACGGACTAATGCAGACGGTTCATATGAAGAGATGGATAATCTTACCCTCCTCCGTTTTGAAGAGGAACACATTGCACAAATTACAGTGTGGATGAGTGGTAATAATTCACTCACTTAGAAGATAACTTTCGAGCGGTCTCTTATTACAAATCTCAAATACAACGAAGGGATACGAATTATAGCGGCACTCAAGAACTTCTCTGTATCAGCAGATGATTTGATAGTTACGGACTAAAACTTGAGGAGGGGGCCCACATTGGTCGAAAACACACGTTTTCTATGGCTTAAAACCTAACTAATCATAGGAACAAAGCGGGATATGCCGGGACATGGTGGGATGGGTTGCTAGGCTATCAGTGTTTGGAAGCGTGTCATTTACGATAGGGACTTATTCCACGATAAAACCTTATCCTGCGTTATAGCTTCCACTCCTAGCGAACGATCATTGCCGCTCCCTTCTCAGCAATCATCATGGTGGGCATACTCGTGTTACCGCTGGTAATAGACGGCATTGCCGACGCATCAATGACCCGGAGACGGTCTATGCCTCGCACCCGCAGTTGATCATCTAACACCGAGGACTCATCAGCACCCATACGACACGTTCCTACGGGATGAAAAATAGTATCGACGGAACCCCTAATCCAATTGTCGAGATCATCGTCTGAAGTTGCGTCAATCCCAGGGGATATTTCGTCACCGCGATAAGGGTCTAATGGTGATTGGTGTGCAATCGTACGGATCAGTCTTACGCCGTCGCGCAAGCAAACAATATCTTCGGCATTACTTAAGTAGTGGGGATGAATCACAGGTTTGGACATTGGATCAGGCGATGCCAGGCTTATTGCTCCTCTGCTCTTGGGCCGAAGCTGGTACACATTTGTGAGAAAACCGTGCTCCAGCTGTCCCGCTTGGGTCGTGGCTAAAGATAGACCAGGAACGAAAGTTACATGCACATCCGGACGGTCCAGGTCGGGCCGCGTTTTAAGGAAACCACCCACTTCCAATGGAACGGCCGCAGCAGGCCCAGTCCCGAACATCGTCGCCCGCAACCCAGCAAATATGGCCCGATCCGGGCGCATTAATCCGAAAAGAGTGATGGGCTGCCGGCACTTGTGCTGCAAATAGACACCTATGTGATCCTGCAGGTTTTTCCCGACCTGAGGTCTATCCTGCACCACGTCGATGCCCATTGATTGCAAAGATTGAGCATCACCAATTCCTGAAAGCTGAAGAATTTGGGGAGAGTTAACAGCACCTGCCGACAATATGACCTCTCGCGATGCAGCATACGTTTTTGACTTTCCGCCCACCCTGCACGTTAATCCGGTGCATACTTTTCCGTCAAAATTCAAATTTAGAACTTGGGCTCGTGTGACAATGTTGAGATTGGGTCTTCGGCGAATTGGATTAAGAAAAGCGTCAGCAGCAGAAACGCGCTTGCCGTCTTTTATGTTGAAGTCATAGGGACCAACGCCTTCTTGATCAGCGCCATTAAAATCTTCATTACTTTTGTGACCACTTTGCGCTGCACAAGCAAGCCATGCGTCATATAGAGGGTGCTCAGCCTTTGCTTTTTCCGTATGGAGCTCCCCGTCCCGACCATGGAATTGCCGATCTTCTTGATGACTTACATTTCGTTCAAATTTTTTGAAAAACGGCAGCACATCATCATAGGACCACCCCTTTAATCCTGCCTGTCCCCAATCATCATAGTCCTGGTGCTGGCCGCGCATATACATCATGCCATTAATCGAAGTTGAACCGCCCAACACTTTGCCGCGCGGCCATTTTATATAGCGACCATTCAGATGGGCCTGGGGCCCGGTCTGATATCCCCAGTTCACCGAGGGCAAAAAATACAAAAGGCCAGCGACCATGGGGACGCGGATAAGGGGGTTCCAGTCTTTACCTCCCGCTTCCAATAAGAGCACCTTATGAGTGGGGTTTTCTGACAACCGATTCGCCAACAAACACCCTGCAGCTCCGGCTCCAACAATTATGAAATCAAACGACTGATTCATCCCTGGCTCGTGTTTGCTGATATTGGGACTTCAGCGCGCATACAACGCACCTGAATATCTTCACTGATCGATCTCAAGACCTGTTGCTCGATGTGACACCCTTCAATTGCACTGGGGCAACGCGACGCCAAATAACATCCGCGTGGCAAATCGATTGGGCTTGGAATTTCCCCTGAGAGATCATTGCGGTCATCGTGATCGACACGCCGTACTGCGGGATCTTCATTGAGATGAGCACCGATAAGAGCTTTGGTGTAGGGATGCACCGGCGTCCTAAATACGGATCTTGTCGGTCCAATTTCAACAATCTGGCCGAGATACATAACAACGACCCTATCACAGGCATTGGCCACAGAAGTGAGGTCATGAGAAATGAGGAGGTAAGTCAGCCCTAATTCAGAACGCAACGTCTGAAGCACACCCAGAACAACTTTGCGGTCCTCCGGCGCAAGCAAAGACGTCGGTTCATCCAGAATGAGAAAATCGGGTCTTGTGAGCAATGATCTGGCAATAGCAATGCGTTGCAAGACACCCGCACTTATATCTTTTGGTTTTGCGTCCAGTGCAGAGGCTTCGACGGAAACCCTTGCCAAACCGCTTCGAATTTCCTGTTCAATTTCGGCAGCCGGTACGATTTCGTGCGTCAACAATGGATCACTTAAAGCGCGACGGATGTTCCACCTTGGATCAAAACTGTCATATGGATCCTGTTGTACGATTTGAACACGACGTCGAAGTTTGCGCAGGTTATGGCCGGTCACTTGGCTCAGGTCTTGCCCGTCAAACTCAACCAGACCGGAATCCGACTCAATAAGCCGCAACAAACAACGCCCTACAGTGGATTTTCCTGATCCGGATTCACCGACCAACCCCACACTTTCCCCTTTCAGGAGAGAGAGCGTCACCCCATCCACCGCTTGAACGACTTTCTTAGTGCCTCTTAGAGGAAACGATTTGCATAAATTTTCGACACGAAGGATCTCCTCATTCTCAACCACCGTTGCAGCCGGTCCGCTGCCGCTAGGGATGGCAATGGATGGACGTTCAGAAAAGTATTCTGTTGCGGTTTCATTATGGCTAATTTGGCCGGAACTCAATTCAACAATGCGATCACAATAGTTAGATAGAATGCCTGGCTCCTGGGTCACGATAACCATGGCGGTTCCAGTCTTACGGGCTGTGTCCCACATGGTGTCTAGAAACTGCGCTTGTACAGTCACGTCGAGACCACTGGTTGGCTCATCTGCGATCAAAACCTTTGGATCGGTCGACAACGCAAGAGCAATCAGCACACGTTGGGCCATGCCACCTGAAAGTTCATGAACAAATGCTTCTGCCCGGTGTTCCGGGTCGTTTATGCCAACCAAACGCAGCATATCGATCGCGCGCTCAACTTCATTTTGAATACTATTCTTGACGTGACTCTTCCACACGCGGCCAATTTGCCGGCCTACCTGATACATAGGATGTAAGGCAGCGCGAGGATTTTGAACAATGAGAGCGATATCGCGCCCTCTGACCTCCTCTAATTCAGTGTCCGTCAAACTCAGAAGATTTTGGCCGTTGAAATTCACTTCACCAGAAGTAATTACTGCACCGTGCTTGGTGAGCCCCAGTAATGCATAGGCAAGTGTTGATTTTCCAGAGCCACTACCACCTGTAAGTCCGACGATTTCTCCGCTATTGATGTCGAGATCAATTCCAGAAAATATTGGCGTATCGCTATCGAACCCAACGGCGAGATTACGGGCCGAGAGGATTACTTCATTAGTGCTGGCCATAACGCTTCTCCAACACATGTCCGCAAACGGCAAATCCAAAGACTGTTACAGAAATAGCAATTCCTGGGAATAAGCTGGGCCACCAATCACCCAGAACCAATTGAGTGGCGCCAGTGGCAATCATCGAACCCCATTCAGGCGTCGGTGGACGCACACCTGCTCCAACAAAACTTAAGCCTGCCGTCAGCAATATGGCGAACCCAATAGTCACCGAAAACTGAATCAAAGAAGGACCGATTGCATTGGGAAGGATATTTTGACGTGCAATCTCCAGTTCCGTCTTTCCCTGCGCACGCGCAGCCTCGATAAAGCCTCGCTCTCGCAACGCCAACACCTCAGAACGGGTCAAACGAAGATAAATCGGTGCATACAAAAGAGACATCGCTAAGACGATATTGCCCCAAGTGCGACCGGCAAGCGCGACCAATATCATTGCAGTAATAAAAACAGGAAAAGACTGCAACAAGTCTGACGTCCGCAGGAGAGTTTCTGTCCAAATATTTCTGAAGTAACCTGAAACAACTCCGAGAGAGACTCCGATCATCACGCTGACAATATTCGCGCTGAGCGCTATGATAAGATCGGTACGCGTGGCCTCAATAGTTCGGCTAAATACGTCGAGCCCAGCGGCATCTGTTCCAAACCAGTGCGGAGCCGGAGAACCACTTGCAATCATTTGCCAGAATAAAGATGGCCATTCTAATAAAGGCGGGGGCGGTAAAGATACGTTCTCGGTCGCTTGCGTTGGGTCGTAAGGCGTTAGCCAGGGTGAAAAAATCGCCAAGAATATAGCGCTTGCGACGATACTAATACCGATCCATGCTAGTACGCCTAATGCAAACCTCTCTTTGTCTCCATTCGCTTCACTCATACGGAAACTCGCGGGTCCAACAGCGCTTGGCATACATCAATGGCTAGATAAATTAGTAGAGTCAGAGCAGAAATCGTAAGAACAACACCTTGAATAGCCGGATAGTCAAACGCGAGAATCGATCTAATCGCGTATTGCCCTAACCCGCTAATCGAGAAAATACTCTCAATCAGGACGGCGCCACCAATCATGAAACCGAAAAGAATACCGATAAGGGTAAGTGCGGGAGCAAAAGCAGCGCGAAGCGCATCTCGTGCCAAGACATGTCGTGGCAGACCCGCCGCTCGACCGTAAAACATAAAGTCTGCAGTCATCGTCTGCGCAACGTTTTCGCGAACCATCTTGATGATGGGTCCGCTGAGGACAAACGCCAGAGTCAGGATAGGTAGGCAGAGGTACCACAATGCCTCCAGAAATATATCCACTTGGCAAGCCAACAGCGCATCGATGGTGATAGCGCCTGTTACAAAATCAGGCGGGTCCGTAAGAGGAGATAATCGACCGAGGGGTCCCGGTGCAATGCCGAGCACAACAAAAAAAACAAAAATGAAAATGATGCCCCAACTAAACTCAGGTTGTGAGCCAGCAAATAGACCGTATATCAACGTACCTTTATCAGCAGCACCACCTGGGTTTACAGCACCCAGAACGCCAATCGGAACGCCCAAGCCAACAGCGATTAGAAAGGACAAAGTAATAAGTTCTAAGGTAACAGGAAGATACAAACGAATTTCTTGATTGACCGACGATCCTGTAACCCACGACGTGCCCAAATCCCATCTGAAGAGCCCGCCCTTATCGTTGCCATCATCGGAGCCAAAAAGAAAAACGCCAAACTGCTCCGTTACGGGCAGGTCCAGGCCTAATGATTGTTCAGCAAGAGCGTAGGCTTCAGGACTAGCGTTCATGCCGACAAATCGGGCGACAGGATCAGCTGGCAATAGACGAATCAAAAAAAAGACGGCAACAATCAAAACGCTGAGTTGCACAAGACCGACTGCCAGCCGACGAAGCGTAAAGCGCCAAATCATTGTGTGCGCCTCAGATCAGCAAAGCGTATTCCGTTGTCAGGATACCAGGTAAATCCTTCCAATCCCTGTCGCGCGGCCCATTGCGTGCGATATTCCACTACGGGGAGCCAAACCACGTCATTTCGCAAATACTCATAAATTTCAGTGACGAGATCGTACCGCCGGGTCTGGTCTCTTTCCTGCCGTGCCTCCGACCAAAGATCATCAACGCGAGAATTGCGATAGTTCACCATATTGTTCACGGCTCCAGCCTCTGACGACACGAAAAAAAGCTGAACCGCGTAACCCGCGTCCACAACAATCGGTTTTTCCTGGTCATTGAGGGCAAAAGGCAAATCTTTTTTCACGAGTTGACGATCGCCGTATTGCGTTAACGGAATAGGATCAAGCTCCACAGGTAGATTGATGTTACGCAACGCACTTCGGATCGCAGTCGCGATGGGTCCGAGGGTCGCCTCTTTTTCTATGGGATAGGATAATCTGAACGCGTCTTCGTAAATTTCTAGACCGCGTCCACCTGGATAGCCAGCTTCTGCGAGAAACTGCTTCGCGATTTCTGGTCCTTCGGCAGACTCATGAAAAGTCGATTTTCCGCCTGGATAGCTGCTTGGCACCAGACCATTCCACATCTGAGCTTGTCCGGTGTACCCATTATTAATTATCCAGCGATAGGGCAATGCAGCGGAAATCGCCTGACGCACTTTAATTTGGTCGAATGGCGGAGAATTGAAGTTCATGTGAACAAAGAGATTTTCGTTCCCTGTAACCCCCACGACTTGGAGTTGCTCATAGTCGTTCAACTTTAAAAACTCACGAGGAGTCAGACCCTTTGTAATATCGGCCTGCTCCATACGGAGGATGATGAACCGGTTAGACGACTGCGGAACACGTTTAAAAACAACGCGATCAATTTCGGGCTTTCCTCGATAGTAGTTCGGGTTGGCACGCAATATGAATTCGTTTCCTTTTTCCCACCGCTCTACACAGTAGGGACCAAAAGCGGGCGCCGTAACATTATTGATATAATCGTGGCTCCACGGGTCTGCTTCCGTGGCGTGTTTTTTAGCTTCCACGCTATCGAATATACGGATAGCAAACGTTGTCAGGGCTGGTAGAAACAATTGGTTATGGGTCGATTGACGAATTTGCACCGTGTAGTCATCAATCTTGGATACTTCAGAGCCCAATGTCCGAAGACTTTTGTCTGCCAACACAGACGCGTCAAACGAATCAATAGAAGCAACGTTGGCTAGAAACCAGCCTGTTGGCGCCGGTCCAGATACGGATTTCGCTCGGGCAAAGGTGTACACAATATCATCTGCCGTTAATTCGTTCCCGGCACAGCTCACAACACCACGGCGGAGGTTAAACGTCCACGTCAGCGTGTCTTCGTCAAAAGACCATGACTCCGCCAATCGGCCTTCAAAAGACGTGAAATTTAGCAACCCAACTCCATCTTCATTGACGGAACCAGCAGCATAATCAATCAGTGGGTCCATGAGATTGACCATGCCTTCCTGGCTATTTGGAAGCGTTGATGCGGCACCGTCATAGTCCAAGCCAGCCGGAACATCGTTGGTTACATATATGAGAGAGTTTGAATCCGAATCATGAGGCTGTGAGGGGCCACACCCCGAAAGTGCAAACACGAGAAGAATGAAACATTTTAGGCTTGCGCCTCTCAACTGCATATACGCAACTAAAACCATTAAGACACAGCCTTTATAAGGTCCGCCGCTTTCTCTCCGATCATGATTGCTCCTGCGTTGGTGTTCCCTCCCACAAGACTTGGCATAATAGAAGCATCAGCGACACGAAGGTTTTCAACACCTCGAACACGCAACTGTGGATCAACGACGGCGGACTCATCCACGCCCATTTTACAGGTTCCCACTGGGTGGAAGATGGTTTCCGCCGTACTCCGAATCCAGTCAGCCAATTCATCATCCGTGTTGATATCTGGCCCTGGAGATTTCTCAACTCCACGTAAGTCGTCGAATGCGGGATCGGCAAACACTTTCCGTAGAATCTTGACCCCGTCCCGGATGGTTTCTAAGTCGCCGGACTCCGATAGGAAATTCGTTTCGATTATTGGGTCAGCACCAGGTTCTTTGGAACCAGCGCGCACCCGGCCTCGACTGTTAGGGCGCAGCTGACAAATATTTGAGAAGAACCCATGTTCTCCCTTATCGCCCATACCCGGGCCTAACCCAGGTAGAAAATGACACTGTATATCAGGCTCAGACAGATGGTCTTTGGTCCTGATAAAAGCGCCGCCCTCTAGTGGGAAGCATGCCGCCGGCCCTGTTCCGCGAAAAATAGCCTCAAAAAAAGCCTGGCTAGCGACTTTTGGCCGAAACAGACTCTGGATCGTGATCGGTTTCTTACAGTTGTGTTGAACATATACCGTCACGTGATCCTGTAAATTTTGTCCTACACCTGACAACTGCTGAACAGGTTGAACGCCAATGTCTTCTAGGTCCTGTTGCGCGCCAATACCCGACTGCTGCAGCAATACCGGTGAATTAAAAGCCCCCAAGCTGAGTACAATTTCTTTCGTGGCTCGAATCGTGTGTGTTTTTCCATACTTTTTGTACTCCACACCAACGGCTTTTTTGCCGTCAAATATGATCTTTGTAACGTGTGCCCGAGTTTGAGTTCTCAAATTTTTCCGGTTCTTAATCGGCTTGAGAAATGCTTTTGCTGTGGACTGACGGCGCCCTCCTGCAATTGTAAAATCATACCGACCAAAGCCTTCCTGTTGAGCACCATTAAAATCATCTGTTACCGGATATCCAACGGAATGTCCGGCCTCAATAAAAGCGTCAAACAGTTCATTGGGGAATACTCCCTTGCTTACCTTTAGCGGCCCAAAAGTGCCATGGAATTGGTCCTCTCGGTCGAGGTGGCTTTCGGATTTTCTGAAGTACGGCAGCACATCGTTGTAAGACCAGCCTTCACAGCCCTGTTCAGCCCAACGATCAAAATCGTTCCGATGGCCTCGGATATAAACCATTCCATTAATGGCCGATGAACCTCCAAGCGTTTTGCCGCGGGGCAAATAAATATCTCGCCCCTTCAGATTCGGATCTGGCGCACTTCTGTAGAACCAGTTATGCAAATTTCGCGTATACAAAAGTCCACAAAATATCGGCAGATGGATCATGGGATTGAGATCACGGCCTCCCGCTTCAAGCAATAAAACACGGTCTGCATGAACCTCAGAAAGACGGTTGGCCACTACACATCCAGCGGAGCCCGCACCAATGACGATGTACTCAACTTCCATGGATCCTCTAATAAGTCTGGCTATATCTGGAAGAATTGGGGAGGGGCATACGACATCAGGAAAACGGGTTAACAGATTGTGCTATTGCACGATGGCGATCATGATATTGCTAGGAAAATATTGGAGTTCCGTATTCACCATCATCTCTCATTTTCCAATACATAGCGTCAAGTTTTTGGGTCACAGGACCGGGACCGGCTGAAACCGTAGAGCGGCCGGACACTTCACGAACTGCCAGTGCTCCACCTGCAGTGCTGGTCGTGAATATTTCATCGGCGCTAAACAAATCAAAGGATGAAAGATTACATTCCCGCACTTCAATATCAGCGCGGATGGCCAATTCAATAAAAGTTTGCCTCGTGATTCCCCGCAAGACACCTTCAGAGGGTGTGTAAAGAACCCCGCCCTTCACAATAAAAATATTAGATGCGGGTCCTTCTGCAACATGGCCACTATGACCAAGCCAAACGACGTCATCATAACCGGCGTCCAGCGCTTCAATTTTTGCGAGTTGAAAGTGCAGACGGTCAACGCATTTATATCGAGGGTCAAGAGTATCGGCTGGGAACCCCCTCAAATTGCTAATCATCAGTCTGATGCCGTTCTTCCGGCCAGTCTCGTCAGCCAGAAAGACATAGGGAGCTACCCACACAATCTCCGTAGGAGTATTGTTTCTCGGGTCAGCAATCACTTCAGTCGAAACCCCGCGCGATGCAATAAACCGGATGCTGGCATCTTTGAAATTGTTGCGTTGGACTGTCTCAATGATAGCCGCACGCCAACCTTCCCTATCCAGAGATGGCGTAAGCCTTGTCGCACGTATTGAATCTTCAAACCTGTCAAGATGAGCGTCCAGTTTAAAGATGCTACCCTTCCAAGCTGACACCACATCAAAAACAGCATCACCCAGCAAAAAACCTTGGTCGAGGATTGATATGTTTGCTTCGCTGAGAGGCTTGAATACCCCATCGATATAGATGACTGGCTCTTCGGCCATACCCCACTCCCAAAAATGAACCTGTGATCAGCCTTGCAAATATTTATTCGGCCGCTTGCGGCACGACAGGACAAACTTCTTCTTTCGTAACAAGGTCAAATACGAAGAGGTATTTTGCCATTCCGGTCAGTACTGCCGCGACAAACCCCATCTCTACAACTTGTTCGTCGGAGTAATATTGCTTGAGCCTGCCGTACAGATTTTTGGTCAACTCACCGTGCATATTTTGCAGCATCATCTGCTCGGCCAATGCAATGACCGCCATATCTTTTTCATCAAAATGCTCTGACGATGCTGTTGGAATATTGTCAATTTGCTCCTGCGTGATACCAGCATTCATGGCATCCACCGAATTCCATCGATTGCAAAAATAACAGCCGTGCTGCTTAGACAGTTTGAGCCGAAGCAATTCTTTTGTGCGCACATCAAGCTTCGTATTGGGGTTTTCACTATAGAAAATCTGCTTGTAGAAGCCCTCAAAGTACCAATCCATCATGGCTGGACTATTGGCAAACACCTCAACGACGGCAGCTTCGCCACTGCGTTCCATTCCTAAATCCCATACGGCTTGAGTCTCTTCATCCATATCTTCGCGGGGAACGCGATTGAGATGGGGGTTTGGCATTGTGATCTCCTGAGTAGTGCAGTTGTTTAGAGTAGTGCACACTTGTTAGCTTATATTGTAGTAATCCTGTATACTTTGAACAATACATATCGTATCCACCGCTTTCGCCTTTTCCCGGCGTTTTAGGATAAAGCGCCTGCGGACAAATATTTGAATTGTTTGTTATATTTTAGGAATTCCGATAAAATACATGCTGTGCCTGACAGATTGACAAAGCCAGCTCACCTTTATTGAATCCTTTGGTTTCAGGAAGTAAGAAACTTCCAAGAGGCCTAACCATTTTAGGACCCGCCACGAATGGCAAGAACTAGTCAAAAAAAAGAAAAAGAATCCGAAAAAAATGGACAATCTCTTGTCCAATATGTCGTAGAAAAAATAACTAACGGAGTCGTGCAAGGACGTTATGCGCCAGGGCAACGCCTTATCGCTGCCGATCTTGCTGAAGAATTTGATGTTAGTAGGGCACCCGTTCGTGAGGCACTGCATGTGCTCGCCGGAGAAGGTGTAATTGATCTTGTGCAAAACCGTGGCGCAATGATCAGAAAAGTTTCAACCAAGGAACTGATCGACCTGTTAGACTTTACAGAAGCGATTTGCGTGCTCGGCGTGCGCATAGCGACCCCAAAGATGGACCGGCCTAAGAACATCAAGATCATGGAAAAAGCGATGCAGCGAATTCGCGATGGCTATGATAACAGAATTCCGTTACAGTTCATTCGCTCTCTTTATGAGTACCATGTAGACCTAAACGAGATTTCAGGAAACTACTACGTCAATTTCTTTTATCGGCGAGTCCCATTTCATTTCTTCAATCCGCTCTTCGCCGAAAAGGTACCTTCCAAGCCTGAGCACTGGGATGGATTCTTGCGCGATTACGAACAGATTCAAGCCGCCCTACTTAATCTTGACCCCCATGTTTCGACCACGGCATTCGTGACCCACATGCAGTGGGTTATTTCCATCGCCAAAGAATAGGGCCAGCTTTTAGGCTCAACAAACCACAGAAAAATATGCGAAAACACGTGTATTTTAGCGAATATATGTATACATTTTTGTATGCATATATTCGTATCTACTTGGCTTTACTCGAGCCCAATCAACACTGAGATAGAAGGAGGGGCGAAATGCGTCGTTTAACTGATCTCTTTATCATTGCCGCAATTGTGACTTTTGTCGCTGGTCCTTCATGGTCACAAACGCCAATGACGGGGGCTCAGTATTATGTGGAAGAGAAAATGCTGGTTAAGCCTGGCAAAGATGAATGGTTCATGGACTTTTGGAAATCGAAAGTTCTACCCGTTTTCTCTGAGATGGATGGCTATATGGGCTATCACATCAGTACGATTTACCCAGACCCTGACCTGAAGAAAGAGGAATGGAACTTTGGCGAGTTACTCCCATTAGGCCCACCGAACGAGGTCTTCATTCCTCACGGAGGACTGCAGTTGAAGGGCACAGTAACCAACACCATGATCCATTTCGATTCACTTCTCCGCGGAACCTACAACTACAAAGTAATCCACTACTGGAGAGACGCTAAGTCATTGCGCGGGCTTGTTCCGCAGTTCGGCCCAATCTGGACTCGAATCCACGGCGACGAAGATCCCTGGAAGTATCTTGAGACCGATTACTTTGTAAATCTGGAGAACCACTGGGACACAGTGTACAGAATCCCTCAGTGAATCTGAGCAACCGGCCAAGCATCTTATAAGTCGTTCTAGGTTTTAGTAGAAAGCTCTGGCGCATCGCCTTCTCGCGCCCAACTTGCTCTATAGTCTGACGCAACGCCACGCCCAGCTGGCCGATAGGGAACTTCTGTCGTCTTTTCGTATCCACCCCACAATTGCCCTTCTTCTGACTTGCGCCACGCTTGGTAATTGGCGGATTCCTCTTGGAGGTCTTTAATGGGGTGGTCTTCCCACGCCACATGCTCTGTGGGGATATCAAACGGAGCTGTATCCAAGTAATGCCCGCAAAGCTTGCGCGCTTCGGGATACTCCCTAGGAGGCCAGGGGAAACCCATGGGAGAGTCAGTGTGAACTAAAATCAACGCGCCTGACCGAGAAACAAACGGAGCGTGATACCATTCTTGTGGGTGACCAACGACACTGCCAATTCCCATCTGCCCTTCGTTAATTAGAAAACAATCTCCCTGAAGAAGAATGATTTCTTCCCAACACTCATGGTGCACGTGCTCATCCTCAGCGATCATATTGGGTTCGATGTACTGAAACCGGATATAGCCACCAGGCCCTCCATCAAATCCTTCATCGCAAGGATGAGGCGTTGGGTCGGGCAGGCGTAACGATTTATGCATAACGCCATGAGCACCGGGAATGCTTTGTGTCCAAGGTTTTTCCCAGGTTTTAATCGTACGGTTGCGAGTTACCGGATAAGAATAGGCTGGGATGTTCGGGTTCCAGAACGCCAGAGCCAATGCACCTGTGGTAGATGTGACCTCACCCCCACCGGCCAGTTGGGGCACATGAATATATCCCCCCGTCCCTATAGCATCTCCGTTGAGGGCCATATCACCGCGCAAAACAAAGAATTCTAACGACGCGTCTTTTGAGTCTGTTTGTGTTTTCCATCCCGGAGGTACTTCAACGACAAACGTTTGAGATTCTGATTTTTTGTCCCAACTCATGAGGCCGCCGGCAATCCCACCGAGCGGATCTGGAGCGTTGAGCGACGTCCGTTCCAGAGCTAGGAAATTGTAAAAAGTCGGTTCGTCTCTACGCCAATTTTCGACAGCCATTTTGATTTCCCCTATTGTCCGTTCAGTTATTGTATGCAGAATATTATACAAATAAAAAGGGGTGATTGCTTGCCCGATATCGCATTATCAACGGGAGATTACTATTATGTCCGGTGACCTAAGAGACCTGCTTTTATTGGTTTACACACCTAGAGAAGATAGTACCCAGCGAAATTACGAAGACTGGCTCAGAGAGATTGATAATCCGTTCTTTAATGGGGTACCGGGCATCCAGCATTACACAAACTGGAAGATCACCTCTCCTGCGGACTGCGCGATTCCTTATACATACTTTGACCTTATGTATGTGGAAGACAAAGACAAATTAGACGACATCTGGGGCAATCCGGACGTCGAGAAATTCGCGCAAGGCTGGACAGACAGCTGGGGCCGGTATCCGGATGCGACGCCAGAAACCATGGACAAAAATTACCAGGTATATTTGTGCGAAATGACATCTGGCGCGTTACCGACGCCTTGGCAACCCGCTGCTTTCATGACAGCTCAGAGTGCCGTACCGGAAGCAGCAAGAACAACTACGTTCCAAGTCTTAAGCCCTGTGCTTGGTGATGTCCGGTTCAGCCATTTCGCCTTACAAAGCTTAAACAATACCAGCGAGTTTTCTGCAGCTGCGGCATCAAGACCAGGTAATTGTTATGGCTGCGCCCAAGGCGAACTGGTTGCGTCGCCCGATTCTCAAGGCTAGCCGGGCAATTCTGCCAAACCAAGAGGGCGTCCCTCGCCTTCCGCGTCGTAAGGCGCCTCCTCCTGGAATGGCAATGTTCGTTGACCTTCAATGAATTGCGCAGCGACCTGTGTGACATGACGGCCATGCTGACGTGCCGTTTCCTTATCACTTTCAGGGGGTGACACATCAGCGGGCTCGTCGATGTTCCCTTGCGCCATAACGCCTAGATAACCGGCCATCCGATTTAGGTCTTCTTCACTGCCAGCGGTAGAGTAGTTTCCACCAAGAACATGCTGCGGCACCCAAATCATGGCCATCTGGCTAGCGAAAATAACCATCTGAGTCAGACAATTAAGCTTATCTCCGGAGCGCCCGGCAGAAATTGTGAACCCGGCGGCAAATTTGTTCTTCCACATACGCTTGAGCCAGACTTCACCCGCAAGCTGCTCAACAAAAAGTTTGAACTTTCCTGACACACTACCGATGTAAGTTGGCGAGCCGAAAATGATGGCATCAGCGGTGTGCAGGTCGTTCCATCGATCAGGCACATCATCTACGTGGATTACATGAACCTCAGCTCCGTCTACTGAGCGCGCACCTTCAGCAACGCATTCCGCAAGCACTGCGGTTTGTCCCTTAAAACTACTATCGTAGACGACACTGACTTTAACCATAGACTAGAACCTTTCCAAAATGAGGGCACGCACTTTACTGAGGCCCGGCAATCAAAGTTCCAAGGACTGCATTTGACGTGATGTCCCATACCTTTGATGCTTGTGACGGATCGTCGAGATAAAACAAATCAAGCCCGTTCGGCGCATACTGTCCCTGCAGTTGCTCCTTAACCACCCATGATTCAAAACGAACCTGTGAAGCTAGCGCTTTGGCGGCCTCAGGGTTTGATGCCCAACCATATGCTGTCCCTTGCGAATCCGACTCAACATATTCATAGGGTACCACTAATACGTTTCCTGTTCTTGGCCCGGAAGTATTATGAATCCGTTTTGCTAAACTAAAGAAAAAATTCTCTGCCATATCATCTGTATCAGGGTAGCTGCTCCATTCAGATACCCAGACGGGAACATGCGCTTCCGCCTTAGGGTCCGTCATCATGGTGCCAAATCCGGACTCGTCGTTTAGGCCAAAAAATCCGAAATACGTATACGGCTGGTCTGTACAGATGGCAGCCGGCGCTCGCACACCTTTCGCCCGGTCCACTTTCCAACAGTAATACCCTGCGACCATATTTAGACTGTTGAACAGCGGGCAATCTACAGCCGCAAGCCAATCATCATAGTTCCGCGATGCCGCGTCATCACGTGGGGAATAGGTATCAAACACCATTACGTCAAAATCTATTTGCTCATTCATGGCAATTCATCCAATAAAAAAGGGAACCAGTCGTTTGTCCTGTGCAAAAACAAGCCGACCGGCTCCCCTAAAGCTATAACGTCCGTTACAGCTATAAGAATTATGATCTTACCGCGTCACGAACCGCCAGATCCGCGCACGTCGTCCAAACTAGGAAACGGATACCCAGGACTAGGTGGACAGAAGCAAATGTGACGATAAGGTTCGTCTCCAACCACCTTCACATGCATTCGTGCACCGACTGGGAACAAATAGACCGCCCCGGCTTTGAGGTTTGTTTTTGTGCTTTCCGCATATAGGGGTGGCTCAAACACTTCGATCTCAATTTCACCGGAAATGGCGTATTGGTATTCGTCGTGGGTAAACGTCCACTGAAACTCCGTTCCCGGCATAAAATCTTCAATGATCACCTGACATGATGGCTCATCAAAGGCTGTGTAGCCGCGTAGTTTTGTTCCTGGATTAAATGGTAAATCAAACAGATCCGCCCCGTTCATGTCTGAAGCGTCGTACTGATAAACCTGAAACTTGGAACGGTCGTTGGGAGCAAGGCCGATTGGCATGCCGTCTTCTCCTGATTATGTGTGAAAGAAAAACCCCGCACTCTTAATTGAAAGTGCGGGGCAAATTTCAAGGCCTTTAGAAGTTATAGCGTGCTTCTAAACCGTAGCTGTAAGTTGGCGCTTTGAACGGAACGTTCAAAATCGACAACAGCGGTACGGATTCACTGGCATACTTTTCATTGCTCAAGTTGCGGCCCCAAAGGGTGAGGCTCCACTCGTCGGTTGCAAACCCGATGCGCGCATCGATGAGATCAACCGGGTCCCGAAGGGAACCTGGTAGGTTTGAAGAGTCATACCAAATGCTGCCACGCCGCTTGTATTCAATCCGGCTCACAAGATCGAGACCATCTCTAATGGGGGAGGTGATCTGAGCCCCTACAAGGCCATTGTCCTTCTCGATGTATGGAACGCGATTGCCTTCAAACAAAGGCTGGGCAAGCAAACGGGTAATTTTCGCATCCGTATAACCATAGCCTGCGAACAACGTGACATAGTCTGAAACCGCCATATTGACGTCTATCTCAAAGCCCTCGACCTTCTGTTTGTCGATACGAGATACGGCCTGAATACTTCCGACTGGGAAAAACTCAAACTGCTGGGCATCAGTCACATCTGTTCTAAAGATGGCGCCGTTGATAGCCAACCGTCCATCCATGAACCGGGATTTGAAACCAATTTCATAAGCGTTGGTTGTTTCCTTGTCATAACTGTCTTGGGTGAAAATCAGGCTTGGATCGCCGCCGGCGGCAAGGGCACCAGCGATCAGCAGGTCACGAACACCGATGGTGTTGAAACCGCCTGACTTAAAGCCCTTGCCCCACGTGGCGTATACGTTGCCATTGTCGTCAGGGAATGAATAGGACAGAGTCACTTTCGGCTGGAACTGGTGGAACGTCGTGCTGTCGTTACAATCCGCCGCCGCACGACCTGTACGCAACACACATTGGTTAAAGGTAGGCTCACCGGTAACCGTGTTAACGCCACCAGGCGTCCGGGTTTCTACATCACGTTCTTCAGTCTCATAGCGCGCTGCGATATCGAGTTGAAGATCATCGGTAATATCGAATTGAATGTTTCCGAATGGTGAGTAGTTGGTTACACCAAACTTTGTTTTGTCATAGTTGACAGATGGATTGGTGCTTCCCAGTGGACTAGGTACGAGGGCAGGAGAAATACCACCGCCTGTATAGAGACCATTGATATTGGTCCTGACTTTACGGGCCTCCTGAAAATAGATACCAGCTTGCCAGCGCAAACGTGCTGTATCGTCATTGGAAGACGCACGGAATTCCTGGGTAAAGGCTCTATTTTGATCCTTCCATTTCTGTGTCAGATCGCCAAAGACAAATTCAAAAACACCAAAGTCATTAAGCGGATTTGAATAATCCGCGTAGGGTAGACCCTTAGCTTGATAGTTGTCCTTAATAGAGCTGAAGGAACTCACAGACTCGATGGTCACGGTGTCTGTTTCATGAACTATTCTAAGAGATGAGTTCATTTTGTCCTGAATGTTAAGTCCCTGGACATCGTTTACAAACGGAATTTCATGAACGGCGTTGGTATCCGGACCAGGAATAAAGACGCCACCGACAGTTGTGCCTGAAATCTGAGCGTTAAACGCGATGGCACCGCCCGTTCCGTGACTTCCACCGAATACGAAGTCAGCGGTTGTGTTCTCACCTTCCCAGTTCAAGCGGAGGCGACCAGTTTGGTTGTTCCAACGATGGACCTTTTCATTTGTAAATTCGTTCGTGAAGGGTCCGTCGCTGTCGGTCATGGATGCGGAAAGACGGATGCCAATATTGTCATTAATTGGACCACCGACACCGCCTTGGAGTTTCATAGCATTCCAGTTGCCATAGCTGGCTTGGATGCTGCCTTCCCACTCATCACCCGGCGCTTTAGTTGTAACGATGATTGCGCCAGCCGTTGCGTTCCGACCGTAGAGAGCGTTTTGCGGACCTTTTAAGACTTCGAGTTGTTCGATATCGAAGAAGTCGCCGTTGAACTCGTTCTGAGTGGACAGTTGAACACCATCGACAACAACCGCAACCGCGCCTTCGGCAAAACGCACGCCTGCTTGGCCACGCATATTGACAAAGAACTCACCTTGGTGGTTTGACGTGACAAAGTTGACGTTGGGGACAAGGCTCAGAAAATCTTCTGGACGGGTAATGCCCGCCTTTTGGATTGCGTCAGCCGTAAACACAGTCACAGCAACCGGTGCATCAAGCAACGATTCTGAACGCTTAAGACCAGTCACAACAATTTCTTCTACTGCAATTTGTTGTGCCGAAGCAGGCAACGCCCATAGCGCTGTCGAGGCCAAAAGCATCGCTGATGCTTTTAATGGCGATTTGGGTATCCATGATTTCATGTCGAGTCTCTCCCGTTTTCCCCTGGTTGCCGTAACATTCGCAAACTTAGGTTTGGTGCGAATCAGCTAAAATCGTCAAGAATGCGCCGTTAATCCAGCAATGCGCCGTTAATCCAGCACATTTCATCTTACAAAGTTTTATCGACCGGAGCTGATTGTGTACACCTTTGAATGCGTTTTTGTATACAATATTCTTGGGTCTGTTGCTCTGTTATCACACGCATTTTTTGAGCAAATAGAGAAGTTTTATCGTTCAAATACAGACAATTAGCTAATTTGTCCGGACTATAACCTCGACTTCCTAAACTCTGCAAAAAAGCAAATTATTCTATGAAAAAGGCAAAAATTCTGCAAAAAAGCAAATTATTCTATGAAAGAGGCAAATTCTGCCACTAATTTTGCACCGAAATTGTAGCGGCTTAAGTGCCATGGCACAGAGTACATAGACACCAACAGGTCTCTAATGTATACGATTTTTCACACAGAATTGATGTTAGCAAGAGAAGGGGCACTTCCATGCCGACAACCCTCACGCGCCGGACCGCGCTCAAAGCCGGTGGGACAGGTGCTGCAGCTATGGCAGCACCCCAACTCGCCATGGCGGATGACAATACTGTCCTAGAGTTTGAATCCGCTTTTCGTACGTTTGTTCAAACCCTGGCAACCGGTGATCTGGACGCGTTCTATGCAACCATCCACGAATCAGCCACCATCATTGACGAAGACATCCCCTTTCGCCTCACAAAGGCGGGATTTAAGGACCATATTGATTTCCATATCAGCGGTCTTTGGGAAGGCTTTCAGTGGCAAGATCGCAATCCAAACTTTCGGGTTTTCGGCGATACGGGATTAGTAGCGAGTTTTGCGACCTTCCGAGGTAAGCCGGTAGACTCCGGATATCGTCAGCGCCATATGGCTTTTACACAGGGCTGGCATAAGTTCGACGAAGGATGGCGTTTGATCAGCTGGCACCAAAGTCCGTTTGACGGTCACATTCTCGAAGCGTCACCGAGTTAGGATAGCAATAATGAACCAGCAAAATTTAGAGCGGGATTTCTCCAAGGCTTTGTCAGTCTTTACCGGTGATGGATCATATGAAGATTTTTATAACTTCTTCGATGACGATGCATTATTGGTGAATGAAGACATCCCGTTCATTTTAGACAAAACAGCCTACCATGATCACATGTCATTTCTTGACAGCAACATGGACACACTGGAGTGGATCGTTCGAGAACCCAAGTATCAGGTGTTTGGTGATACGGGATTGGTGAGCGCAGAACTCACAGTACGTGGCAAACCGAAAAGCCAGGGCTTTCGTCAACGTCATTCTGTGTTAACAGCCGTGTGCTATTGGGATGGCGCGCAATGGCGCGGCGCAAACCTGCACACGAGCACGCTGCTGGCACACATTTACGCAATGTCGCCCGGCTAGAGATTACTCACGTAGTTCTGTACTGCCTTTGCAACATCATCCGGCGCCTCATCCGGCTGAAAATTACTTCCCGGAATCTCAACCGCAGTTGCATCTGGCCGCATTTCTTTAGCCCGCTCAAACATGGGCCAAAGGATATCTTTTTGGGCGCACATGATGAGCATTGGCACAGCGATCTTTTCGTAAAGCGCAGAAAAATCCTGGTCCCAAATCTTTGAGTAGACTTTGATGTGACCTTGCCACGCACGCGCTGTATCGACCATTTCTCTATGATGCAAATCCAGTTCAGAATCACCGCCAATGCTGGCGACATACTCCCACATCGTTTTTAGATGTGACCCGTCAGCTTTGAGCTCAAACGGTTGCGGATAGACACCACCGAAGGCTTGGCGTTCTTCCGCCGTCAGCACCACAGGACCAATCATCATGAGGGAAGCGACGCGCCCTGGATCGCTCATCGCAATTTCTATAGCGAGAGACGCACCAGTATGGTGACCAAACAAGTGAACTTTCTCGTGCCCAAGTCCTTTAACTGCTTCGAGTAGCATGGCCGCGTACTCAGCCATGGCCGGCATGCCATCAGGATCAAACGAACCTCCAAAACCTGGCGAATCAAGCGCAATGATCGTTTCTGGGCCTGCGTAAGCAGCCGCGAATTTTTCAAACATTGCGGATGAACTGGCGGTCTGGTGAAAACACACAATGGGCGTGCCGGAACCTTCCTTGATGCGGTAGTGAATTTGACCGTGAGTCGTATCGACATAGTTTTTGCGCATAGACATGGATGTTATCCCTCGTGTTTGGAGAAGAAGGTACGAATGGCGTCTGCCGTTCCATCCGGATCTTGATCCGGTTCAAAGTTGGCGCCTTTGAGCAGTAAACTCTCTGCCTCAGGTTTTATTTCTTTAGCTCGGTCAAGGTAGTCGATGAGAACATCATCGGGAGCGCACATGAGCAGTAGCGGGCAATCGATTTTTTCAAACAGTGCGGTGAAATCCTGATCCCATACGGCAGAGTAAGCTTTGAAACGGCCCATATAGGCACGGCAAGTATCAACAAACTCACGGTGATGCAGGTTAATATCTGAGTGTGCGCCCAACCCTTGCAAATAGTCCCAAGTGGTTTTCAGGTAAGCGCCATCTTTGTCTGGAGAGAACGGCGTTGAGTAATGTTCCCGAAAAGCTTCTCGCTCCTCTTTGGTGAGTGGCACAGGACCGATCATCATGCAGGTTTTTACCCGGTCCGAATGAGCTGCAATAATTTCTGCGGCAATGCAGGCGCCTGTGTGGTGACCAAATAAATGGAAGTCTTGAATACCGATATTATCGAGAGCTTCTGCAATCCATGCGCCATACTGCGGCATGGAAGGCATATCTTCAGGATCAAACGATCCACCGAAGCCCGGCGTATCCATCGCGTACATGGATCGACCATCTAATCGGGCCATCACATCATGATACATTTTTCCGGAACTTGCCGTTTGATGCAGAAAGACAATAGGCGTGCCCTCTCCCTCCATCACTTGATAATGAAGTTGCCCACCTGACGTGTCGGCGTAAGCCTTACGAATAGACATCGAATCCCCCAAATATTTGTTTTGGTTAGCGCAGTCCGAGAGAACCCGGATTCACTTTTCGCTCTGGATCGACCACGTCTTTAACCCCGTTCAACAATTTCCAAAGTGGCTCGTTATTCATTAGGCTTGAGTAGTTGTAATACTTCCCGATCTGCAGGTGCCCCGCACCTAAACTATCGAACAAGTCTGCCAATTCCTCGCGCAACTGCAGGACAACCTTTCGCTTTTCTACATCTGCCGGGATGTCTTTCCATTTCTCAGCAAACTCTTCCTCAATCAAACTAAGACGGAAGTCACCAAGCTTATCTTTCCAATAAAAGCTGGGCTCTATCACAAATTCAGCTCCAGCAAAGGCAGTCAGATAAGATGTTTTGATATCGTATTTCTCAAAAATGGGGCGCTTCTCTTCCATCCATTTTTCCGTCGCTGCGCCGGCATCCACTGCCTTCGATAAGGGGAAGAAACCATGTACTGGTATCCAAAGTTCGCCTTCTGACCCCAATAGAATTGTCCGCACACCTCCAAAAGGTTCAGCCCGGAAAACTTGCGGAATGGTGTTATCCATTTCCGTACCGTTTTCTTCCACACAAATCTCGGCGGCAATTTCCTGATGCTCATTTGCAATGACGTCGGTTAGAGCATCAAACGTCATATGCAAAGAATACGGGACATCTTTAAGAATCTTTTTGCCCGAAACAGCCATCTTCGCGGCTGTTGCAACTCCAGCAAGCCCACGCTTTCTAACCACTTTTCCAACAATCGAAATACCCTCGGAGAAAGTGATACCCTGCTTCTCAAACCCCGCATTGTAATACGGGTCAAACATGTAACATTCAGAAGCAATGCTTAGCCGTGCAATTCGAATTTGTGCCCTTAATACGTCAGACAAAGTGTTAAATTTAAATGCCATATAGGCGGTTGAGGGCGGCGTCTGGATAAGGCGTAAAGTTGCCACTGCTTTTACGCCGTAGGCTCCCGTATCGGCCGTAAAGATGCCCGTCATATCTGGACCAAAGTGACGCCAGAAGCTGTTGGAGTGTTTGTGAGCACCAGAACCGGTTTGCAGCACTTCGCCGGAGGGAAGAACGACCTGCAATCCGATAACGCTGTCTGCCACTGTGCCGTTCACACCTGATCCGTGGAACAAGCTGTTTTGAGATAAAGCGCCACCTACTGTCGCGTACTTACCGGAAAGTGGACCCCAATATGGCGTTCTGACGCCTTTTTCTTTTAGTGTTTCGTACAGGTCCTTCCAGGTACATCCACACTCCACGATGACGTACATGTCTTCGGTGTTCACTTCGAGCACCTTATTCATGCGCAGCATGTCAATGAGCATGGTGTCGGGACGCTCAGGCGTATAACCCGAAGTGTATGACATGCCACCACCTCTAGCGACCACGGCAAGGCCAGCTTGTACAGCCGCTTCAACACTGGCGGACAATTCCTCTGTACTACCCGGCTGCACTACAACCGCAGCAATTTCCCGGTCCCGGCAACTTAAGTCTGTTGAGAAAAAATCCCGGTCCTTTTCCTCAGTCAGAACATGGTCATTCCCCACGATCTGTTTGAGTTTTGAGACCAAAGCCTCATCGGCCGTTATGACTTGATTGTTCATGGCGCGCCCTCCGCATGCTCCCGTTACACGGGATCTATATAGATTTATTTACCCCGCTTTTGACCAAGCGAGAGATAAGACTCGAACATCTTAGTATTGGAAAATATTGTATGCAATTTATTATACAAAAATCTTGGACCTGGACACAAACCGCGCTAACCTCACGTCGTTCCATTCAAGAACACAGCAAATATATGAGGGTTCTCAAGGGATCCAGCCCTTTTGAGCACCCCTGAACAGGGAGAAGCATTATGAGCCTCGAACATATCACTTGGTCAAAATTCAAAATCTACACCCCCGCCGACTCTGATTTGGATGATGCCCCGGATCTCGAATTTCCGTTTCATCCCGGATCAAAATTTCGGGCCGTAAATACCGGCATCGACGAACCAACAACCCAGGTTAATTACGAAGATTTCTACAAAGGCATGGATATCGCATGGTCAATGCCCCACGACGAAGTGCAAGTGGTCGTCTCAGGCCGCGCAGAAATTGAGTATCATCTCCCTCCTTTGATGCTTGAGTCTGGCAAAGCGATTGCTGAACCTGGGTCAGTCTATTTGTTGCCGCAAGGGGCCCGTATTGTTTGGCGCGTTTTGAGCGACGAACCATTCCGGCATTTGTGCATATGCTACCCGAACCCGGGCTACCCCATTCCAAAAGCAACCAGCATCGCTGACTTGGCGGAAGACTAGGACTCTGTGACGCGATG
Organism: Rhodospirillaceae bacterium; assembly: GCA_045564915.1. Lineage (GTDB taxonomy): Bacteria > Pseudomonadota > Alphaproteobacteria > Rhodospirillales > Rhodospirillaceae > JAQWRV01. The sequence continues at coordinate 68,934 of JBJLGL010000009.1, read as the reverse complement.
GCACATCGTTGGATAGCAGCTAAGGCCGGCACGCCAGAACAAATGACGTGGGAGTCGTTTGAACCATTGCCGCCTGGGCCAGGTGAAATCCAGGTCGAACAGGCGGCGATTGGTGTCAACATGATCGACACCTACGTCATTTCCGGCGCTTACGACATTGACCCATTCCCCTTAACACCTGGTGTGGAAGGGGGAGGAATCATCTCGGCTGTAGGTGCGGATATTACTGAGTTCGCCGTGGGCGACCGGATTGGGTATGGTGGGCCTCCGCTTGGCGCTTACGCAACCACCCGCAATATGTGGCCCGGTTATGCCGTCAAACTGCCGGACTGGCTCACTTTTGAGCAGGCGGCAGCCATCATGATTGCGGGACCTACCGCACAAATGATGGTCAAGCGTGTGTTTCCAGTGACGCAAGGCACAAAAGTTCTTGTGCATGCCGCAGCCGGCAGCACCGGTGATTCACTGGTGCGGTGGTGTACTTATCTTGGCGCTGAGATTTTCGGTACGGTTGGTAGCACCGAAAAGGCTGATCGCGCGAAGGCTGCAGGATGTGCGCACATCATCAACTATCGGGATGAGGATTTCGCAGAGCGTGTGCTTGAAATCACCAGTGGCCGTGGAGTCGACGTTGTATACGACGGCATTGCAAAGGATACATTTGAAGGCTCCTTCAAAGCGCTCACGCCTATCGGGATGTTTGTGACCTTTGGCCAGGCGTCAGGGCCCTTACCACCCATCGACCTCAGCGCCGTTCCAGTAACTTATTCTAATTTTATTGCACGTCCGTCTGTGTTCGCTTTTAACGCCGAACGGGAAACTTATGTGGAGTCCATGCGTGACGTTTTCGACGTGCTTGAGAGCGGCGTGCTCGATGCAACGCCGGGTCACGTTTATCCACTGTCAGAAGCCCCCCGGGCTCTAGACGATCTAATGACCCGCAAGACGTCTGGTTCAATCGTCTATTCTGTCTAAGCCAGTTCCATTCAAGCCAACTCTGCGTAAAACTCACCTAAACCTTCTGCCACACTGGCAGGGTCGTTGTCGGGCTGATAGTCAGCCCCACCAACAATGGTTTGTTTGGCGTCGGGACGCATTTCACCCGCCCTCTCAAAAAGAGGCCAGAGCACGTCATCCTTTGAGCACATAATCATCAATGGGCACGTGATTGCCTTGAAAATCCCTTCGACGTCTTGATTCCAAACGGCTGTGAACGCCATCGGCATGGTTTCATGGGCAATCAAGTGGTCCACCATTTCTCGGGTGTGCAGTTTGACATTCGCTGCCGCACCGATCATCTCAAGGTATTTCCAAGCCGTCGTTAGAAACTCACCGGTTGGTTCCACCTTGAATGGTTGGACAAACGTTTTCATGTATTCCTTTTTTTCCTCGTCGTTGACCAGGACGGGTCCAATGACCGCCAAACTAGCCACCTTCTCCGGAGCTTTCGCCGGCATTTCCATGGCAATGCAACCGCCGGTGTGGTGTCCACAAGCGTGAAAGCTTGAGATACCGATGTCATCTATCGCTTCAAGGAGACGGTCGGATAAGAAACCAATATCTGGGATCGCGCTGGGGTGGTAGGACCCGCCAAAACCCGGTGAATCAAAAGAGAAGCAATGGTAATCATTGGCGAAAATCGCCATGACTTTTTCAAACATGGCGCCAGAACTGGCAGTCTGGTGGAAAAAACATACCACGGGCTTTCCTTTTGTCCCTGCCTCCCGATAGTGAACCTGGCCTTCTGAGCAGTTGGCATATCCCTTAGTAATCATTGCGTTTTCCCCCTCGCTTATTGATTTCGTTCCGGTAAAAATCCGGCTTGCTCAATATTGTATGCATTCTAGTATACAAAATAATCTGTTGGAGGAGTATCTGAAATGTCTAAATCAATTGCACTTATTTCCGGAGCCGGGATCGGGATCGGTAAAGGATTGGCCAAGGCCTTTGCTGCAGACGGATACCGCGTCATCGTCACCGATGTCCTCGCTGATGAAGGCAATGCAGTGGCCCAAGTCATAGCGGACAGCGGCGCTGACGCAGAGTTCCATGAAATGGATGTGACCAATACAGATCAGGTCAATGCCGTGGTCGCATCTGTTGAGCAATCATATGGACCGATAGCAACTTTGGTCTGCAATGCCGGCATTGCAAAGAAAATTCCCCTTCCAACAATGACCGATGAAGAGTGGGACCTCACCATTGATGTCGACCTTAAGGGCATGATGCGTATCGTACGAGCAGCTGCGCCGGGCATGCAGTCACAAAAACACGGGGCCATTGTCTGCTTGGCATCCATTGTCGGGACCGCACTCGGCTGGCATGAGCACATCCCATACTCGGCCGCGAAAGCCGGCGTTGCGGGTTTTGTGAAGGGTGTCGCGATTGAACTTGCACCGCATGGCATTCGCGCCAACGCAATCGCACCCGGTTTAATTCGCACTGCACAAACGCTAGACCCTGTTCATTCAGTTGGCGAAGAGGGCCTGCAGGCGTTTATTCCTAACATTCCTCTGGGTCGCATTGGTGACGCGTCTGACATTGCAGACGTCGCCGTCTTTCTAGCCTCGGATAAAGCCCGTTACATGACCGGCCAAACCCTGACAGTCGATGGCGGCATTATGGTGGCGTTGTAAGCTAGTTTCCTAAACGCACTTAAGCTTCGGTTTGATTTGCTCACCAAAGTCTTTGATGCCGCCAACGAAATCTGCCCAACTGAATAGCATTCCGTCGACACCAGTTTCCTCGGCTATTCTGTCGATCTTTTCGGCAACCGTGTAGAAAGAACCGCAAATAACTGGGAAGCCCATGAAGGCCATGTTGCCGTCTTCAAAATCTAAGGCGAGGCCTTCCTTGAGCCTATCTGACGTACCACCCGTGTTGGAATCCAGACTGGCACTGGCGATGATATTACTGATGGCGCCATGGTCTGCTTCATCGACTATGTTCTGCCCGATCGCCTGAGCTTCCTCATCCGTATCGGCGGTGATTAGGCCAAACAGCGCATAGGTCCCGACCTCACGGCCATGCTCACGGCCTTTTGCCTTTACACTATCGCTAATGCCTTTCAACTTTTCTGGGTGTGCCATGACAAAATTATGTCCGGCCTGACGGGCGACAAAGTCTACCCCCCTTGGAGATTGCCCAGCACAAACAATGCCAATCTCCCTCCCAGGTGTGGGCAGACAACTACATTCTTTGAGATCAAAAAACTCGCTTTTATGGGTTGATGTGCCGTGGCGCCATAGGTCTTGTAGAATGGTTAGATAATCTGACGCATATTCATAGCGTCGATCGTAATACTCATCGCCACGCCACAGACCCATCTGAGTGTATTCAGGTTTGTTCCAACCCGTAACGATGTTGAGCGAACAGCGGCCGTTGCTCATATCATCTATGGTGGCAACCATGCGCGCCACATACGCGGGATGCTGACTGAGAAGCGCAACACTTGGTATTAATCCGATTTTCTCTGTAACCCCGGCCAACCCTGCCATCAAAGTAAATGATTCAAGACACGCATCCCAGTATCCAGTTTCACCACCGAATCCACGGAATTTCATCATGGACAAAACGAAATCGAGGTCTTGTTTCTCAGCCTCGACGGTAATCGCTTTGTTATGTTCGAATGTCGGAAGATACGGCTCTACAGCTTTTGAAACGATATAGCCGTTACTGCCATTGGGCAGAAAAACACCAAATTTCATAGTCTTTCCTTTGAAAAGTTAGCAGTATTTCGCATCAACTACAGACAGAGCCTCGTCAAAGGCTTGGACAGCCTGATCTATTTCCTGCTCTGTGATTGTAAAGGGTGGTCCAACCTTGACAGTATTCGGCACAAAGCCACCAAGGAAAATCCCTCGTTTCGCACATTCACCGCCAATGATGTTGTTTGGATGTTGTGATAAGTCACCTTTAAACGCCGTCCAACGGTCTTCCTCAATAATAGGCGCGCCAGTCTTACCAACAAGGTCCACCGCATAGAATAGACCGTGACCGCCGATATGCCCGACGCATGGATGTCTGCCCGCTAAGTCGTCTAATTTTTCTTTCAAGTATGCCCCTTTTGAGCGCACCTGGGTAAGCATGTCACCCTTAAGCATGGTCTCCAGCGCACCGACGATAGACGCGCAGACGATTGGATGGCCATCCCACGTACTGCCACTCCACCAGCGTGCAGCTTCCATAAAGTCAGCAACCTCAGAACTCGCGATAACCGCGCCGACAGGAAGCGATGATCCATTGATAGATTTTCCGGTGGCCATTATGTCAGGGTGAATATCGGGGTAGACCTGATAGCCGAACCACTCCCCGAGACGGCCGAACCCACAAAGAACCTCGTCATCTATCCAAAGAAACCCATACTTGCGGCTGAGTTCGTAGATGCTCGGAAGGTAACTGGAATGTGCGGGCAAACCTCCGGCGCCAAACATGGGCTCCGTGATAATCCCCGCAATATTTTCAGTTCCAATAGCACGGATAATGGACTCCGTAGCCATAAGTGATGGCAGCACTTCATTGCCGTTCCAATCTTCCCGCTCTGGCGCCGGTACCGGAATATACCCCGCCGCTGGAAATCCGGGGACGTCCCTGACAACGTCGGGCGTTCCTTCGGGCGTAATGTTGTTGCGATAGCCCCGCAGCATGGTCGCGCCAACCGTCAGACCGTGAAACGAATGAGCTTGAGTAAGGATGACCTGCCGACCTGTATAAAGGCGCGCCATAGTTATGGCGTTTTCAACGGCCTCGGTACCCGATGCCAAAACCCGTACACGTCCCGCCCAGTTCGGTTCACTTGATCCGAGGACATCTTCAATGATCAGCTTCGCAGCACGCGCACGGTATTCGTTGGCCATTCCGAAAAAGACATGGCCATAACGATCCAATGCGCGGCGAATTTCGTCATAAACGCCAGGGTTTCGATGCCCCAAGCTGTCTGAAATGAGCTGGCTCTGAAAGTCCAGAAGGCGTGAGCCGTCCGCCAGGACAATATAGTTTCCATCCTGACGGTCGACTGCAGCGAACTGATGCTCCGCCTTAGCCTGCGTGTTATGCAGATAGTAAGAGCGATCCCAGGCTTCAATCTGAGACCAATCGGTCATGATTCTAGACTCTGATCTAAAGGTCGAAACGAATGATCGTATTGTGGCGTGCGAGCATATCGCGCTTCTCGAGATCAGGTCCTTCGGCTTCATCTTGTATGACGTTGTCGCGCACCAAGCCATCAGTGGCTTCTTTACGCAGAATCACCATCAGATTCGTGTGATCAAATACAGCAAACGGAAAATCGTGCCATGTGCCGACATGCATCATAAAACCGACAGATCCGTCGAACAAAAATGCTTCCCACTTATCCATATCTGGCATGTCTTTATCGTTAGGAGGTGCAAATGCCGCGACAAAGGGTTTCGATCCGAGCGAAATGAAAGCTTGGGTATGCTTGAAGTGCCGTTCCGCGTGACGCATCTCAAATGGTCTACGATTGACCGTCACGACGGGCATCTCGGTTTGATCATCCGAGACAAAATTCGCAACCCGACGGACTTTGACAGCACCATCATAAAAATCGATGGGCATAGGCGCGATTGCCTCGTTGTACCCCAATATCTCGCCGTAGGGCGCCAGCTTCTCAGGCGTTGGCATTTGCAACTTAAGAGTCTTTACGATTGGCTTAAGCTTTGTCGAAATATTCATGATGTGCTCTCCCGTTATTCGGCTGCTTGCTGTGAGCCTTTTTTGGAACTGGTGATAGCCGCTTTAACGGCACGGCGGATACTTTGATAGCCAGTGCAACGGCACAAATTACCAGCCAACGCGGCGTCGATGTCTTCATCACTGGGGTCGGGATTGGTTTCCAGAAGTTCAGCCGTACATAACAACATGCCCGGTGCGCAGAACGCGCATTGGAACCCTGCATTATCCCAAAATGATTGCTGGATGGCGCTAAGCGTACCATCGTCGTTTGTTAAGCCTTCAATGGTCGTGATCTTTGCCCGACCAAGAGTAGCAGCTAAAGTAATACAAGACTTTGCCACCCTGCCATCAATAGACACCGTGCACGCCCCGCAATGCCCGGTCATACATCCCATATGTGTTCCGGTCAGATTGAGGTCTTCCCGCAGTAAATCGAGTAACGACTTGTGAGCCGGGATTTCCAACTCGTGCAACTTGCCATTGATGCGCAAGTTAACCAGCACTGTATCTTCAAGCATGTCTTCCATATGCGTCTTCCTTTGCCCAGTTTTTACTGGGCTTTTTTGATGGCCGCTTCGATGGCACGGCGCGCCATTACCCCTGCCATGGCCTTACGCCAGTCTCCATCGCCCTGATGATCGGACAAGGGATTTTTAACTTCAGTTGCGACCTTAGCTTCAACTTCGTCTGCCAAGTGCTCAGACCACGCCTGCCCCCGGCATCCACCTAGTACATCGGACACATCCACCGGCAACTCAGAGACCGCCCCAACAACCACGCGCAGACTGGTGATCTTTTCGCCATCAAGGGTCACAATTGCTGCAGCATTGGCAGATCCGTAACCACCAGCTGTGATTTTGAGCTTTTCATAAGCCCACCCGGCACCAGCTGACATGGGTTTCAACACCACCCGTACTAAAAGAGACTCACTACCCAAACCATGACTGCTATCCTTCAATAGGTCAGCGAGAGCCGTGCGCTGTTCTGTTCCGTCTTTGAGAACATCAACCTCGGCGCTTAAAGCCATCAAAGACGGAAGGATGTCGTATAGCGGATGCATGGAAACGACATTGCCGCCAATAGTGCCGCGGTTATGAACTTGCCAACCTCCGCCGACTTGCGCGGCCGCGTAAGCTAACAACGGTACTTTGGACTGGGTGACATCACTTTGCTGCACATCCCGGTGCACGGTCAGCGCACCAATATGGATTTGTCCGTCAGCCTCTGTGATTCCTTGCAGGTCTTTAATATGTCCAATGTCGATATACACTTCCGGCATGAGAGCGCCGTAGTTGACACTCGGCATCATTTCCTGACCGCCGGCGATGATCATCGCACCGGATGAAAGGCCACCCATAACTTGGGCAGCCTGATCGAGATTACGCGGACGCGCGAATGCTGGGTGTAAACTCATGGCTAAGCCACCTTACGCTGGGGTTGCGCTTTCTTGGCATCTTGTATGGCTGACCACACACGCGGCGCTGATAGCGGCAGCTCGGTCATCATCACACCAAATGGTGACAAGGCGTTGTTCACAGAATTCACAATAGCCGCTGCAGACCCACCGACACCTGCCTCACCGGCCCCCTTCAATCCCATGTAGGTTACTGGATTGGGGCTATCATGATGGGCCAGTTCAATGGGCGGCATATCGCCAATGCGCGGCATCACGTAGTCCATGAAGTTCTTAGTCAATTGGCGCCCATTTTCATCAAACGTAATGTTTTCTGACATGACACCGCCGATACCAAACAAGATGGCACCACAAGCCTGGCCTTCCACCAATATGGGATTAATAACCTTACCGCAGTCATGTGCCACTGCAGCTTTAATGAGTGTTATCTCACCAGTATCTACGTCGACTTCACTGATCACCACATAGGCCGCGTTAGAGTAACTTGGATAAGGGTTGATCTGCCCTTTTTCGTTAGGCGTATGACGGACCAAGCCCGGCTTAAAGGTCGCCGTCGCTTCAAGTGGTGGCTCTATAATTGACGCGACATCATAGGCACGGGTGTAACAGGCGTAGCAGACGTCTTCGAGGCCGATGGTCTTGTCCCCTGAAGCAATAATGCTGTCCCTCATGGTAACAGAGTCTTCATCTACTTCCATCAACGCGGCGGCGACTTTAATGATCTTGCCGCGAACTTCCTGCGCTGCTTTGGCGGCAGACCCTCCGCCAACAATGGTGGAGCGTCCTGAAGAGTTACCAAATCCGTATGGACAGGTTGTGGTGTCGCCTTGGACAACCTCAATGGTATCGAGCCGCACGCCTAATTCATCGGCGACGATCTGCGCAATACCGGTTGGATTACCAGAACCAGGCGTGGTCACTCCAGTGAGAACGCGTACTGACCCATCAGGGCTGACGCGAACGGTCGACGAATCATAACCTGCCACCATAGTCGCCGGCAGGGTGCCCCCTTCAGGGGTCAACTCAAAGCCAACACCGATACCGATATAGCGGCCTTCTTTACGCGCTTCTTCTTGTTTGGACTTCCAGCCGTCGTAATGGATGGTGTCCATTGCCGCTTGCATTACACCAGCGTAATCACCGGAATCGTAGATCAACCCCGTTGGACTGTCGTAGGGGAACTGATCCTTCTTGATGAAATTTTTCATCCGTATATCGACGGGATCCATATTCAATTCCCGTGCCACATTTTCGACTGACAATTCAAGAGCCAGTGCTGTCACTTCCTTGCCATAGCCGCGTGAGGCGTTCCAACCCGGTTTGTTGGTCACGACTGCATTGAGCATTACATCGATGTCCTGAACCGCGTACGGACCGGGCATGGTCAGCCCTGTCAGAAACGCCATGCCCCATCCCGGGCAAGATGATGGAGCACCGGTATTGGCGAGGTAATGGTCGCGCAGCCCAAGAATGGTGCCATCGTCTTTAACCGCTAGCTCAACTCTGTGCACTTGTTCGCGGGCGCCGATGAGGAGGCATTCCTCGCGGTCTTCCACCCACTTCACGGGCCGCCCAGTCACTTTGGACAGCATGCAGACCATGCCCTCTTCCGGGTGGCCATGCATCTTCATGCCAAACGCACCGCCAATCACCGGCGCATGCACCCGAATTTTGTTTTCGGGCATACGCAAAATCTTCGACAGAACATTGCGCAGTGGATGAGGGTTCTGAACCGTTCCGTACAGCGTGATGTCTTGAGTGCCTGGCTCATACACAGCGTTGTATGTGCGCGTTTCAATAGGCTGAGTGGAAAACCTGTGAACTTTGACTTCGGTCTTTACAATTCTATCAGCCGCTGAAAAAGCTTGCCCCACATCACCGTTGGCAAACGGCACCTGCATGATCATATTGGCGTCCCAGTCTGGGACCACCATGGGCGCATCGTCTTTGATTGCCTCTTCTGGATCGATAACGGGCGTGGTGATTTCGTAATCCACCGTAATCCGAGAAGCAGCAAAGCGCGCCGTGCGCTTATCTTCCGCTACAACGACCGCGACGGGCTGACCAAAACACCACACATGATCTTTAGCCAAGCACCGAATGGTCGCGCTGCGTCCGCCAAATACAGCAGGGTCGATATAGTGCGGAATGGGGTCAATCACCTCAGCCGCATCTTCGCCGTCCATGACGCAAACCACACCAGCAACTTTTTCAGCGCCAGATTTATCGACCGATTTGATGTTTGCCGCCGCATGTGGACTGCGCAACACATGAGCATGAAGTTGGCCTGGGAAGTTCAGGTCGTTTGTATACGTCGCCTGCCCCATGACCGGTGCCCGGCCTTCCAAGGTACGGACCGATTGGCCGACATACCCTTCAGATGTGGACGGATGTTCGCTCACAGCAGCCTCCCTTCTCTTCACTTTTATCTTGCTGGTTGGCCCACCCGGAATCCTTTTGCGCATTCCAAAATTAGAAAGCCCGCCACAGTTTGTATACAATAAGGTATACGTTTAATTGATATTCAGCAATGCTGAACCAACTCGATATTAGCGTTCCCACTAGATTGACTCTTCCTGAAATGCCAGAAAAGAAGCAAGTTATCATTCGGCCACACCAAGGTCGGGGTTGCCTATCAATTACAGTAGAAATGGCACTGTCTGGCCAAAATTAAAGCCTCCCAGATCTTTTCTGAGAGGCTGAAGTTATGAAGGTAATGGTTGCGGGGGGAGAATTTGGATTGGAGTAGAGAAGAACTTGATGCATCAGTTGTCACATATATGTAGATGCGTGAACTGGAGTATTAACAAGAGAAGTTCGCAAAGAAAAGATACTATGAAGACCTATGTGAGAGATCTGGAAGGTCTGTAAAAGCATACGAGTATCGGGGTTAAGTTTAACTTGAGCCCAGTTCTGGCTTTATAAGAAATCCTTTTGAATAGCATCCAGCAATCCTATGCCTCCCGCTTCAATCATGTCTAGCACCTGCTCGAAGCCCTTTGCGCCGTCGTAGTAGGGGTCGGGGACATCCATACCACTACTGGTTGGTGCATAAGACAGAAAAAGTTTGACTCGCTCATATGTATCGCCAGGGGCCATGTTGATCATGTGCCTCAAGTGGCTTCGATCCATGGCTAGTAATAGATCAAATCTCTGAAAATCGTACTCTTCTAGCCGGCGGGCTGACTGCCCGCTCATATCATAGCCTCGCCTAATCGCCGCCTCGAGGCTGCGTGTGTCTGGCTTTTCACCAATGTGATAGCTGTGAGTACCGGCGGAATCGATAAAGATCTTCTTAGCCAGTCCTGCCTCTTTGACGATGTGGCGAAACACACCCTCCGCGGTAGGTGACCGGCAGATATTACCGGTGCATACAAATAAAACGCTAACGGACAATCTCGCAACTCCACTGACATTACGTTAACATGAAGCCCCGGTTGCGTGATACGCACCGGGCCAAACAAGGTTCTGACGGTTTGTAACATGCCTGAGCGCTTCATACTCAAGAAGAATGCATCTTTTGCAATCCTTACCGGGGCTGGGATTTCGCAAGAATCCGGCCTGGAAACCTTCAGGGATCCTGATGGAATATGGTCAAAGGTGCGTGTAGAAGACGTTGCCACACCTGAGGCCTTTGCCAGGGACCCCAATTCCGTTCATGCCTTTTACAATATGCGCCGTGCTAAGCATAATGCGGCAAAGTCTAATCCCAATGCTGCTCATATGGCCTTGGCTCGACTCGAAGCGGAGTGGCCGGGGTCGGTCACCTTAATAACTCAGAATGTGGACTCCCTGCATGAGGCTGGAGGAAGCCAAAACCTAATCCATATGCATGGCGTTCATTCCAAAGCTCGCTGCAACTACTGCCAGCATATTATTGACTGGGAAGGTAACATGACTACGGACGATGTTTGTGCAAGCTGTGGTCAGGGGGGTAGCCTGAGACCACACGTTGTATGGTTTGGAGAAACGCCACTTGAAATGGACAGTATTCGAGGCGCTCTAATCGACTGCGATGTATTTGTGTCGATTGGCACCTCCGGCAATGTTTATCCGGCTGCTAGGTTTATATCCATCGTTCAAAAAATAGGTCGAGCTAGAACCATTGAGTTGAATTTGGAACCTTCGTTGGGGGCGGCTAGTTTCGATGAAGGCTATTATGGTCCGGCAACAGAGGTGGTCCCCGCCTTTGTTGATAAGATACTAGGCCTCGTGTAGATGTGTTCCCCCAAGCACTGCGGACTCATGTCAACTATTCAACTAATGCTAAAAATTCGATAACTGGTCATTGAGAATTTTATTCTTGATGAACTGATGAATGGAGAACGTCCAAATGGTCGAGAAACTTTCACCAAGCGCCCGCCAAGCTGCTATGGGGCGCCTACCACTTTGGAAAGATATTGAAGGACGCGACGCTATCGCTCGAACTTTTCGCTTTAAAGACTTCAACGCAGCCTTCGATTTTATGACTCATTGTGCCGCAAAAGCGAATCAGTTAGACCACCATCCTGAATGGTTTAATGTTTACGACCGCGTCGAGGTGACGCTTACTACCCACGAGTGTGTGGGTCTTAGCGAACGCGACGTAGAGTTTGCCCACTTTATGGATAACGTTGCAGACAAAACTCCATAGACGAAATGTACCGAAACAGCTTCTATTTAAGTTTTTTGTGATCAATTTTTTGGGTATTCAGCACAATGACCTCACCTGTTAAACGATGCTGCCCCAGGGTCAGGCGGTGGCGGTGGTTCAGACTGTAGTTTGGCATTGCGCAATACAATATAAAGTGTGGAGCAAACAATGACTATGGCACCTATGAAAGTTTCTATACCAGGACGTTCTTGAAAAAGAAAAAAGCCAGCGGTTGTCCCGATGAGTATCTGTAAATAATCGATGGGGCTCATTACCGTAGCTTCCCCGAGAGTGAATGCCTGGATAAATGAGTATTGACCCAGGCTAGCGACTATACCCAGCCCTATAAGAATCAAAAACTCAGTGCTTGTTGGGACTTGCCATACAAAGCTCGCTGGCACCGCTGATACCAGAACAGTACCAATAGAAAAAGAAAGCATGATAGTAACCGGGGCATCGTGGGTTGCTAACACTTTGACGGTTACCAGGGCTCCTGCCACTGCTAGCGCTGCAAGGAGACCAGTTGCAAATGCGGGTTCAAAGTTAACAGAGCCAGGCTGTACCATAACTAGGACACCAGCGAAACCCACAAGGGTTGCTAGACTACGTCGCCATCGCAGGCGTTCTCCAAGAAATAAGACAGCTAGAAGAATCATGAATAATGGACGTGTAAAGGAGATAGAAATTGCCGTAGCAAGTTCTAAGTGGGCTAGCGCATGGAAGCCACCCATCATACCGACCACTGCACAGAACACGCGGAGGAGATGAATAGTGGGTTTGTGAATACGTAGAGCGCTTAGGCCACTCTTGAAGAGTAAGGGGATGACGACGATCATTCCGAACACGCAGCGGAAAAACACAATCTCAAAAATGTGAAGCGTTTGGCCTGCATACTTGATTAGAATCGCTGTTGCTGAGAAGAAAATAACACCAGACAACATCCACAAAGCGCCGCGCATATTGCCGGTGGATAAAGCATGGTCTGCGGAGGCAGAGGAAGTAGGCGTATAAGCCAAAAGATATCCAATAATTGAGAAAAAAGAATCTTTAACTGGGGAATTAAGTCTTAGTGTAGCAAAATTACAAGCAGGGCAAGGCCCATGCTGTATGAAAAGGACCCCGGTATGCCGGAGCGAAGAAGTACTATATCAGAGATCCTTTGGTCGCCGCCAGAAGAACGCCGTGCTGCATCGGCTATGACTGTATTGATGGCGTCTCTGGCAGAGACGCAGGCGGCACCATTTGATGACGATTTGGAATTCCATCGCTGGACGGTTAATCATCCGCAAGCCTTCTGGTCTTTTGTCTGGAAGGAGTGCGGTGTGACGGGTGACCCAGGTGGCTGTGTTGTACATGAACCTGACCGAATGCCGGGTGCGCGCTGGTTTCCGGATGCCAGCATCAATTATGCAGAGAATTTGTTACGCCCCCGAGACCAAGACTCTGTTGCTGTTGTTTTCCGCCGCGAGGATGGTTTCACTCAGCGTCTGACCTTCGAGAGTTTGTCTGATCAAGTCTCGCGGTGTACCCAAGTTCTAGAAAATGCCGGTGTGGGACCTGGTGACCGGGTTGCTGCCTACATGCCAAATTGTCCAGAAACCCTTATATGTATGCTTGCGGCGGCGTCTCTGGGCGCTATTTTTTCGTCTGCTTCACCAGATTTTGGTGCTCGTGGTGTGCTAGACCGTTTTAGTCAGATTGAACCCAAAGTTCTGATTGCTACCAATGGCTACCTCTACAATGGCAAGACTTATAATCGTATGGATACATTGAGGAAGATTGTACCCGGACTTCCCACTCTGACTAAAGTTCTTGTCGTTAGATTCGTTGACGCCACTGTTAATCTAGATTCTCTACCTAGTGCGGTTCATTGGAATGATGCCTTAGCCCAGCACACGCGATCCCCACTGGCGTTCACGCGCGTACCCTTTGATCACCCTTTATTCATTATGTTCTCTTCAGGCACTAGCGGTGTACCTAAATGCATTATTCATGGTCATGGCGGGACGCTGCTACAGCACCTTAAAGAGCATCGGTATCATCTTGATACACGTCCTAATGACCGGGTTTTTTATTTTACCACTTGCGGGTGGATGATGTGGAATTGGTTAGTTTCGGCATTAGCATTGGGTTGCACGATCTACTTGTTTGATGGAGCACCCACCTACCCGTCAACAAATACATTGTTTGCCTATGCCGCTGAAGAAAACATCACTTTCTTCGGAATCTCAGCAAAATTCATAGATGCCTTAAAGGTTGCTGGAGCGAGCCCATATAAAGAACATGATCTATCGGCTCTCCGCACTATGGCCTCAACAGGTTCCCCGCTGTCACCAGAATCTTTTGATTACGTCTATAGTCATATCAAGCGGGATGTGCATCTTGCTTCTATAGCCGGGGGCACAGATATAATCGGCTGTTTTGTCAGCGGTAATCCGCGCTTACCAGTGCGCCGGGGTGAAATTCAAGGCCCTGCCCTAGGGATGGATGTGGCCGTCTTTGATTTGAATGGGGAGCGCATCACCGGGAAGGCGGGAGAACTTGTATGCACTAATAGCTTTCCTTCCATGCCCTTAGGTTTCTGGAAAGATTATGATGGCAGTCTTTACCAGTCAGCTTACTTCGAAGCTTTCCCGGGCGTCTGGACGCATGGCGATTGGGTGGAGGAGACCGAGCACGGCGGCTTTATTATCTATGGGAGATCCGACGCTACGCTCAACCCTGGTGGTATTCGTATCGGAACTGCAGAGATCTATCGTGTTGTCGAAGATATAGATGGAATCACAGAATCTATAGCGGTTGGGCAAGACTGGGAAGGTGACGTGCGAGTGGTCCTGTTTGTAAAGCCCTCCATAGGAGTTGAGCTTGACGAAAATATCATTGGGAATATCAAGGCGCGGGTACGTAATGAGTGCTCACCTCGTCATGTGCCAGCGAGAGTTATAGCTGTAACCGATATTCCGCGCACGCGCTCCGGAAAAATATCAGAATTGGCTGTCCGTGATGCTATCCATGGCCGACCAGCAAAAAACACCGAAGCTCTTGCTAACGCCGCAGCTTTGGCTCAGTACTGCAACCGACCTGAACTTCAAAGTTAAGGGGGTGCTAGAAAAGTGCGTGGCTACTTTGGTATCGGTGTGGAAGGTATAAACAAGGTCTTCAATGTAGGCAGTGTATTTCGCAGCGCCCATGCTTTTGGGGCAAGCTTTTCTTTCACGGTTGCCTCAAAGTATAAACGCAAGAAAGGAAGAAGCAGCGATACTTCTGATTCGATGGCACAATTACCATTTTACGAGTTTCCAACGGTTGACGCTTTAATCTTACCCAAGGGGTGTGCGCTCGTGGCTGTGGAGCTTGATGACGATGCGATTGAGCTACCTAGCTTTCGCCACCCCCCCCAAGCTGCCTATGTGCTTGGTCCGGAGCGTGGCAATTTATCCCCTATGATACTCGATCGGTGTGATTATATCATACGTATCCCTACAAGATTTAGTTTGAATTTAGGCATTGCAGGGGTTTGCGTGATGTACGATCGCTTAGTTTCGCGGGGCCGGTTTGTCTCCCGCCCAGTTAAGACGGGTGGGCCGACTGAGTCCCTAAAACCGCATGTTTACGGTGGCCAGAAGTTGCGTCAGGAGGCTATGCAGTTCTACCGTAGTAGGCCGCCTTTGGCCGAAGTTGAAACAATGTTTGAAGACGAGCTTGACGAGTAGCAGCCGACTCGGCAGAAAACTAGGGGTTGCGTCTGGGTCATAAGATCAACACAATCCCATCAGACGCTATTTAGGCGAGCCAATGTTGGCAAAATGTGAGAGGAGTTCCGCAGGATGCGCGTGCGCAACGCATTAAAGGCACTGAGTTTTTCAGCTATGGGGTTGTTAAGTACAGCACCCGTTATGGCCCAGGATGTGACCGTTATTGGGTCTCACGGGGCCTGGACAGCCTATTCCTATCAAGAGGATTCGGGGGTTGTCTGCTATATGGCGAGTGAACCTACAAAGGCTCAAGGCAACTACACCCGACGGGGCGATATTTTTGCCATTGTCACCCACAGACCGAGCGAGAATTCGATAGACGTGGTTAGCATTGTTGCTGGCTATCCGTATAAAGAAAATTCCGACGTCTCGGCTAGTGTGGGCTCGAAAACTTTTGAATTGTTCACCCATGGTGAACGTGCTTGGACCCGTGACGAGAGTGACGACAAAGAGATGGTTGCTGCAATGATTCGCGGCTCTACCATGATTGTGAAAGGAACATCGGGCCGCGGTACTTTAACGACGGACACCTATTCGCTAAATGGTTTTACCGCCGCCCACAAAGATGTTTCCGGTGCATGCAAAGTTGGTAGTTAATTTCCACACCCCGCCTAGATAAGAATGATTCTTTTTAAAGCCGAGCGGCTAGCATTTGAGTTATTAGCCCAGGCTGCCCGTCTGAGATAGGCTGGCCTCCCACTTCTACCAACGGCCGAATGCCCAAGGAATTCGTAAGAAATGCTTCGTCAGCGCGGGATAAATCATCCGGATTGAGCTGTGTTTCCTTGGCGTGAAACTTGGTTATTAGATCGGCGCGAACAACGCCTGGCAAAGCGCCCTCTTTTACTGCTGGTGTACATAGCTCGCCGCCGATTAGGAGAAAGAGATTTGAAATTGTTGACTCTGCTAATCGGCCCTGTGTGTTCAGCAGTAATGCATCATCGACCCCATAACCAGCAGCTTCCTGGCGAGCGATGACGCTATCCAAATAACTAATTGATTTAATACGCGCTAAGGGCGAGTGTTCATTTCGGCGGGTCGAAAATGCGATGATAGCGCGCACAGACTCTTCTGGTGGAGGTAGTGTGGTGGCTGTGATTAGTAGCACTGGCGTTTCAGGTTCTGATGGCAGTAAGCCACGCGCGCCTTTTCCTCGGCTCAGGGTAACTCGAACGGCGGCATCATTAAGGTTGTTCGCGGCGACTAATGTATTAACGCGTTTGGCGATAACAGCGTCTGTTGGCAGCATAGTAATGGCTAAGGTTTTGGCGCCCTGCCGTAATCGCCTCAGGTGCGCCTCCAGACGTCTAACTACCCCGCCCTTTATGCGTAGGGTTTCGAAGACCCCATCCCCTAGAGTGAACCCACGATCATCAGGATCTATGCAAACCTCATGGTTTTCTTTTAGCGTACCGTTCAGATCAATGATCATATAGCCTCTTTTGGGTCGACAGCTGCAAGAAGTGGACGAAGTTTGACCATAGATTCTTAATACTACTGGGCCGGGCGGGAATCAGCGACAACACTTCCGCCCACACAGTATCACTGGTTAACACTAAACTGCGACTGATGATTGATGAATCCATAGGGCCATCAAACCCGGGCTACATAATTGTGCCATTAAAGGGTCATGCCAAGGCAATGGATAAACGATCAGCACTTCGCAGCTAGAGGGGCAAGACACGGTCTGGAGGGTGGTGACTGTCAGCAAATGCTTTGATATTGATGATAACCTTTTCACCCATAGCAATGCGGCCTTCAATCGTAGCCGATCCCATATGTGGTAAAAGAGTCACCGTGCTTAGAGCTAGCAGTTCTGGGTTTACCGCTGGTTCATAATCGAACACATCCAACGCTGCCCCAGCCATTAGATTTTGCTGTAACAAGGTAATCAGAGCGCTTTCATCCACAATTTCACCGCGAGCCACATTTACAAGATATGCATCAGGTTTCATTAGCTTGAGTCGCCGCTCAGACAATAGGTGGAATGTTGCTGGTGTGTGTGGGCAATGGATAGATATGACATCCATGTGAGCCAACATTTGATCCAAACTTTCCCAATATGTGGCCTCTACTTCCTGCTCTATATCTTCCAGAAGCCGCCGACGGTTGTGGTAGTGCACGGTCATACCGAATCCACGTGCTCGTTTTGCCACAGCCAGACCAATTCGCCCCATGCCGATGATACCAAGCCGCTTTCCTGACATGCGACGACCTAACATGTGTGTGGGGCTCCACCCCCTGAATTCATCGCTCTCGATAATGCGGGCACCCTCTACTAAGCGGCGCGGAACAGCTACGATTAGGGCCATTGCCATGTCAGCTGTATCTTCTGTTAACACGTCAGGAGTGTTGGTAACTATAATACCTGCTGCCTGTGCAGCAGAAACATCAATGTGATCGGTGCCGTTGCCGAAGTTGGCAATCAGTTTTGTGGTTAGTCCCGGTGACGATAGAATTTCTGCATTAAGTTCGTCTGCGAGTGTTGGAACCAACACATCGCACGACTTTAAAGCAGCGAGTAGTTGACCTCTGTCAAAAGGCGTGTCGTTTGTGTTTAGACACACGTTGAACAATTCCATCATGCGCGTTTCAATAGCGCTGGGCAGCTTGCGTGTTACGACCACTGACGGTTTAGTGAGAGTCACCCTGGCCTCCGGAAGGACGAAATACTCCGTCTACCAGCCACCTCCAGGCTTGTCCAGGCTTGGGCAGTAGCTACGATGGAGATTGCAAAACTAGCTATTTCCGGGCATGACAGGTAGTTATGACGAGATGGTTGATGCCAGCGATGCTAATCCTAGCGATATTTGCAATAGCAAACTCGCTTATCCTGGCGGCACGAAATGACCACCAGGCTAGTTTGTGGCTGATTCCCAAAGTACAGGCTCAGACAGGCCGCGTTTCCTCATTGCCTATTCCTCGTTTTGTTTCACTTAGGACTGACCCCGTTAATCTCCGAACGGGCCCAGGACTTCGTTATCCAATCTCATGGCGTTATCAGAGACGCTATTTGCCAGTCGAAGTGGAAGATGAATTCAATACTTGGCGGCGGATTAGAGATGTCGATGGCGCAGAGGGCTGGGTTCACCAAAGTATGCTCTCCGGACAAAGAACCGGTTTGGTCATTGCACAATCATCCCCTCTCTACAAAGGCTCAATACCCTCTAGTGCGATTATTGCTCAGGTATCCTCCGGTGTTGTGATAACGATTGACCGCTGCCCAGAACAAATCGAGTTCTGCTTGGTCCAGGCAGATAGCTTTAGAGGGTGGCTGCGCCGCGAGGTTTTTTGGGGGCTTTATGACGGTGAGGTTATTGATTAAGAGCTAGCCCAAAAGCGTTAACTTACGGTCCATTCAATCCAGATCGTTGGCCAGGCTATCCTTTATACTATCCTGAACTGCTGAACTATGACCATAATTCTTGTGCTCAATACCCAAGGTCACACCCTTACTTAGAGACTTAAATGTATCGGCTTGTTCGTCTGTAAATGTAAACGTGATAAAATGAACAGCTGAAGTTTTTCCGCTATCAGTAGTCCGGTCAACATCATCTTCCGGCATACCAAAAATACGATGTGCCCCGAACGATAATACAACTGTGTCTTCTATATGTCCCAGCTTAGCCAAGGTCTTCTGGCGACGAGTATCATCTTCGATTTCGATTAGCATCGTTGCAACCAGCTCACGGCCTTGCGGGATAAGTGGGTTATAAGCCTCAAGCTCATCTGAAATTTGTTCCTCGCCACCCTTTTCAATATATAGCATTTCCTGTACTTGGGCCCACATAGTGTCATAATTTTCAAAGTGAAACGTGACGTACGGTCCAACGTGAATGCGTCTTCTTAACTTTTTCTCAAGTAGAGATTTGCGGTGAGCATGACGTATCTTATCATACTCATGGAGTGGCATAAGGTCTTCGGGTTTTATGGTGCGTCTGATATTTAACATGTTAAGTAAACATACCTATTTTTGAGGGTAGCCGGTGGTGGCTTCTTTGATTCTAAAATCCATATGCTTTAGCAAGCAATTGGATCGGATGAGAGGATTGTTCCACATTCGGGGCATTATTGCCGAGGCCTGCTAGTCCCTGTGAAATATGTTTTCCAGCAAGAGGGCACTCAGAACATACATGAGTTGGTTTTACCTCTGCTGTCTTGCGAACGGTTTGACGCGCAAACTTAGTTGCGACCTCGAAATTTTTCTTCTTAATGCCCCAGGAACCGCCATGACCTGAGCAGCGTTCAACCACAGTCACTTTTGTATGGGGAATAGCGTGCAACATATCAGCAGCCTTATTACCCATATTCTGAGCCCGTGCGTGGCACGCTAGATGTAGAGCAATATGCTCTGAAATTGGTTCCATTTCTTCGACCAGACCCTCTTTTTTTATTATGTCCACCACATACTCTGAAATGTCGAAAGTAGACCGTGCCAAGCGAGCGATATCTTCGTCATCTGGTAAGATGAGGGGCCACTCTTGCTTCATCATCAAGGAGCAAGACGGTATCAAACTAACAATACTTATCCCTTTATCTAAGTAGGGCTTGAGTGCGATTGCTGTGGATTTTGCTTTCTTTGCAACTTCGCCAATATCGCCTTGTTCCAGCTGAGGCATGCCGCAGCAACCCGGATAAACAACCTCTGTTTCCACGCCGTTATGGGCGAGAACATTTAATGCTGCGGTCCCAATGTCAGGGTTATTGTAGTTGGCAAAGCAGGTTGCAAATAAGGCTATTTTGCGGCCATTTGCTGGAGCGGCGGCGTTAACAACCTGATTTTCTGTTTTGGCCAGTGCTACTAACGTCCTGCGATGAAATTTTGGCAGCTCCACATCTTTGTGGACGTCTGCTACAGCTTGAAGAAGGCGCCGGATCAACGTGTTGCTAGTTTTAGAGCACCAATTAGCTAGCCCGGCGAAGGCACGAGCTACTTTTCCATTACGATCCGTTTCGGTGAGCTGTTTATCAAAAAATGGAATACCGGCCTTTTTTTTCTCTAAGGCTCGGTAACGCAGCATCAAATGGGGGAAGTCTATATTAAAATCATGAGGTGGAACATAAGGGCATTTTGTTAGAAAGCACATATCACACAGCGTGCAGCCATCAACCACACCCTTGAATGCAGCACTCTCAACTCCCTCCAACTCGTCCTCATGCTCGTCTATCAAATCAAACAAGCGTGGGAATGAGTCGCACAAGTTGAAGCAACGACGACAGGTATGGCACACGTCAAATTGTCTACGCATCTCTGCATCCAAGTTTTCCGGATCCAGAAAACTTGGATTTTGCCAATCGATAGCGTGCCTGGTAGGGGAATCCAAGCTGCCTTCACGCATAGCTGGAAATCACACTCTGTTAAATTTACGGAGAGCTTGCGACCGACTAGTTGTCTAGCAGGACCCAATACTCTTTCGGGCTCTAGTAGTCTCAGTCTTCTAGATTATCGAGCGCTTTCTGAAAGCGGCCAGCGTGAGATTTTTCTGCCTTTGCCAAGGTCTCAAACCAGTCGGCAATTTCATCGAATCCTTCTTCACGCGCAGTCTTAGCCATACCTGGGTACATGTCAGTATATTCATGGGTTTCACCCGCGACGGCTGACTTCAAATTAGCACTGGTATCGCCTATGGGTTCGCCAGTCGCTGGGTCACCGGCAGGCTCAAGATATTCCAGGTGACCAAAGGCGTGTCCTGTTTCCCCCTCCGCGGTTGAACGGAAAAGTGCCGATACCTCGTTTTGCCCTTCAACATCTGCCTTCTGAGCAAAATAAAGGTAGCGACGATTAGCCTGGCTTTCGCCAGCGAATGCGGCTTTCAAGCTTTCTTCAGTTTTACTTCCTCTGAGATCTGACATGTTTTTCTCCTGGACTACAAATTTTATCTGAAAAAACGGGAACTCTGGTGGGCTTAACAATACAAAACCACTCGCTGAACTTGTGTTCTAAGCAGGCACTCTTTGAGTGTCAAGAAGATTAGAATAATTCTAATATTGATAGTATCGGGTGGCTGACGTCCTGTTCAATCATTGACACGGATCACCACATCCACCCGCGAAATTTTCATACCATCAGGAGTCTCAGGCAGGCGTGTAAAACCGATTTCACCATGCTCGATATCCTTAAGAACTCCAGACTTCTCAAGATAGAAGTGATGGTGTTCTTCGATATTGGTATCGAAGTACGAACGGGCAGAGTCGATGGAAATTTCGCGAAGCAAACCCTTAGAGGTAAAGGTATGTAGCGTGTTGTAAACAGTTGCCAGGGAAATTTTAAACCCTGCCGCTAAGGCTTCAGTAAAAAGATTCTCTGCAGTAACGTGACGATTTCCTTTTTCGAATAACAGCTCTACTAATGCTAGTCTCTGTTGCGTCGGCCGTAACCCTGCCTGACGCAAGTAAGCTAACAGTCTGCCATTGCTGTGCTCATCACTTTTCTCCGAATCACGCGCCTGGTGACTCTCGTCTGGCAGATGGCCGCTAATTTTGTTTGGGGACACCATAAATTCTTATGATCCAATCAACTGCACCTTTAAATCATTCTAACAAACAGTGAGATCAGAGCGAAGTATAAAATAGCTAAACGTCTTAGAGCCATAGACATCTATATGTCTAGCACACTCCCGGAGTGCAGCGGACCAGTGGTGTGGTCAAGGACGGGGAGGGGAAGGGGTTCACACCACTGGTCCACCTATTGGAACCATTTTCTGATCTTCACTATCACACCCAGAATGTGTCGAATCTTGGGCATAAGACTAAAATTTTTGTCACATAGCGTTTAGCTCCATCGGGATTCATAACAAAATAGGTGGCACCACCTAGCCCTTGCTCAAGGGTAACAATAAGGTGTAAGTCCAAACCGATGTACAAGTTTTCTGTTTCAAAATCATCCTACCTCAAGCGCTTATTACTTGCTGCAGGCGCTGCGGTAATAATTACCTTCCTTCTAGGCGTTTTGGTGATGTGGATGAATGGCTTCATCGTAGAAGATGAACCCAGTACTGCGGCGTTAACCCCCTGTGTTTTCGGGGAACAGAGAAATGAGCCTATGGCTAACCCTTTTGCGAAAAAGCCGCTTGTCTTGGATTGCATAGCGCCCGAAGATACCAAACCTCTCTTTGTCCAATGGTTTGACAGAATCTTGCCGCGACGTGCCCCTGGTCAGGGTGACAGCGAGTCCACAGGCAGGTGATCAAGCCTTCCCTAATTAGAAAGAGTGCCGGCACAGACTGTTTCGCTGTCAATCGAAATATTTCTTTGGCGCAGCGGAGTGTTTTCGTTCTTGCGTTAAGTCAGGCACTCTCAATGACTGGTGCCGGCATCGTAATGCTTGTTACTGGGCTTGCTGGTGCATATCTTGCGGCTGATGAACGATTAGCAACCCTACCGCTGGCCATGCAGTTTGTAGCTACTATGGTTGCAACATTTCCGGCTGCCTTATGCATGAAGCGATTTGGCCGCCGGATCGGATTTACCCTTGGTCAATTAGTAGGTGTTTGTGGTGGCTTGGTAAGCTGTCTGGCCCTTGTCGAGGCCCGCTTTGACTTTTTTATTGCAGGTGCTGCCCTCCTGGGCGTGCACAATGCGTTCTGGGGGTACTATCGTTTTGCTGCTGCGGAAGCTTCACTGCCGGAAAAGCGCGCAAAAGCTATTTCCCTCGTTATGGCAGGAGGCATTCTTTCAGCCGTAGCTGCACCGGAGTTATCAAAAGTGACCCGCGACCTTTTCTCTCCACTTACTTTCGCTGGCTGTTACGCAGCTATTGCAGTTCTCGCATTATTAACAGCATTCCTGCTCCAGGCTGCAATATTTAAAAAACCGGTTTTGCAGAGCAATCAGCACAATAAAAACGCCAGACCCCTTACTGAAATTATTTGCCAGCCCAAGTTCATCGTCGCAGCAACAGCCGCCATGATTGGCTATGGTGTAATGATCCTCGTTATGAGCGCCACTCCATTAGCGATGGCCGATTGTGGCTTCGCTTTTGAAGACGCTGCCTTCGTAATTCAGTTTCATGCGCTAGCCATGTTTGGCCCAAGTTTTTTCACAGGGATACTAATAAGAAAAGTGGGTGTGGTCCGAGTAATATCAGCAGGCATTGTGTGTAATATCGCCTGTATGGCATCGAATGTATCTGGCGTAGAGCTGGAAAATTTCTGGTTTGGCTTAATCGCTTTGGGTCTGGGCTGGAACTTTATGTTCATTGGCGGCACGACACTTCTGACAGACACCTACCGGCCGAGCGAGCGAGAGAAAAGCCAAGCTGCAAATGACTTCCTGGTATTTGCCACAATATCTGTAGCGACGTTCTCTTCCGGCGTTTTACAAAATGGGTTTGGATGGATAGCTGTTAACGGTGCCATGGTTGCCCCATTGCTATTGGCAGCGGCAGCCCTCTTTTGGCTGGTGAAACTAAATAGGGCGGATGCTAAATGAAACTAATGGTATGGTGCTTGCTGGCAATTTATACTTCCCGCTCTTCTGGAGCGGATTCTATGGTTTGTTCATCAATAATCTCAACTTGAGTAGCCATCGGCCCTTTCTGTCCACCGTGCACATGCATGCGGACACGTTGGCCGGCTTCTAGCCGATCAAGATTTGAACGTTGTAGCGCTCCGATACCAATGAAAATGTCATTGCCACCCTCTAATGGAACGCCGAAGCCATAGCCCTTGTCAGCCGCAAAAAATTTTATTTCGCCTTCAAGAACACTTTCGTCTCCCTCCGGCAGATCATCAACTACGGTTGTGTTATCAACGGTCTCAATGGAAGTAACCTGAGGGCCTTTCGGTCCTTCATTTAGGTCACATATGATTGTGGCGCCTTGGCGCAAGGTTCTCAATCCCGCCTTGTGTACAACAGAGACGTGGAGAAAAGCATCCGGAGCACCATCAGTCGGAGCAACAAAACCAAAGCCTTTGGCAGAATTAAACCACTTGACCTTGGCGGTCACACTTGGACCGCTGGACCCGGCCTGGGGAGACGATTCCATAACCATTAATACCTTTGATCGAACCCGGGCCTTCAAAAATACTCTATCTCAGATTAAGCGCTGAGCCAATTCGGTGAAATAATTACCTATATATTTCAATGCATTATGGTGGGCTATCCATCTATATTTTGCGCTGCAACAAAACCCAAAGATGGCCGACTCCAGCATCTATGCAATATTGATTCTCTTCACAGCGTCATGCCAGCGACCAACACTGGAGTCTCGCCAATCAACAGACTGTTGCGGCTCAAAAATCTTATCAACACGACGGGTATTAGCGGCGGAGCTCAAAGACTCATATAGACCCGCCCCAATGCCTGCGAGCACTGCAGCGCCTTGGGAGGTTGTTTCGAGATAGGTTGGCCGCTCAACTGGAATACCCGTGATGTCAGCTAGAAATTGAAGCATCCAATTGTTTTCCGCCATACCGCCATCCACACGCAAAATATCTAAAGTCTGGCATGTATCTGCTGCCATGCAGCTAAGCAGGTCATGAGTTTGAAAACAAACCGCTTCTAGACCGGCACGTACAATGTCGGCTGGTGATGAATTTCGGGTAAGACCCAAAATGGCGCCGCGTGCATCCGGATTCCAATGAGGTGCTCCAAGGCCAGTAAAGGCAGGCACGAATGTTACCTCGGATGTTGCTGCAGATGCTGCTAGCTTAGCGGAGTCCCCAGCAGTATCAATAAAGCCAGCTTCATCCCGCAACCACTGAATAACGGTTCCTGCGTTAAAGACACTGCCTTCCAAGGCAAAAGTGACTTTCTGATCAAGTTGGCTTGCGACAGTTGTGAGTAATTTATTTTCCGATACAGATGGTGTAGCCCCAGTATTGAGTAATACGAAAGCCCCTGTCCCAAATGTGCATTTTGCCATGCCAGGCTGGAAACAAAACTGACCAGCGAGGGCACCTTGTTGATCACCTACGAGAGCGGTTATCGGAATCCTAGCGCCAAAAAAATCAGCGTCAGTGGTTCCATAGGCCTGAGCTGTATCACAGACATCGGGGAGTATATTTAAAGGGATACCAAAAATATCGGCCAATTCTTCATCCCAGCATTGCCGATTAATATCGTAAATCATTGTTCGTGATGCGTTAGTTGCGTCTGTTGCGTGAACCGCTCCATTACTTAGCCGCCACAACAAGAAAGTATCGACCGTTCCAAAGGCGAGTTCGCCTCGCTCAGCCCGATCACGAAGATTTTTATCATTTTCAAGAATCCATTGAATCTTAGTGGCAGAAAAGTATGAATCAGGAATCAAGCCAGTACGTTCTCTGATTACCTCTCCATAGTTAGATTTCTCAAGATCTCGGCATATTTGGGCTCCGCGACGATCTTGCCACGTAATAGCGTTGTGAACAGCCTCGCCTGTCTTGCGGTCCCACAGCACCGTAGTTTCACGTTGATTGGTTATGCCGATTGCAGAGACGCGTTCGGGGCCACCAATTCTAGTTATGACAGACTTAAGCGTTGAACACACTGAGTTCCAAATATCTTCTGGGCTTTGTTCAACCCAGCCGTGGTTTGGATATACCTGCCTTAAAAAGTTATTGTCAGTTGCGACCGTGTTGCCATCTAACTGGAAAGCAACGCTGCGGGTTGATGTTGTCCCTTGGTCGATGGAAATTATTACCGGGTCAGATAATCTCTCTGCTGTCATAATAATTAGGCCTTGAGCCCGGGTTGATGCTTGTCTCCATACTTGGGGTAATTATGTTCTGCTATCTCTAAATCCTTGGGTGTATTGATATTCATAAAAGGATCCATATCGATTACGGTCCATGGTATTTCAACAGTCTGAATTTTTTCTTGGAACCGTCGAACAGAGAGTGCATCGCTGCATATGGCATCCAGTAGTTTTTCTGCTAACGTCGGCCGCCATGCGGCGACAGTATGGTGAACCCGGTTACCGGATGCCGCCACAGCTACGTCAGTTTTCTGATCTGCAGTCGTGAGTTTCTTACAAAGATCGGCTGGCAAGAATGGTGTATCAACTGGGACGGTTAAAACCCATTTAGGTTGTGGCGTCTGTGAGGCAGCCCAAACCAGCGCTGCTGCCACACCTCCAAGTGGTCCGCGGTTGGGATTAGGTAAATCTTCAAGAATCGGCAATCCAAGTTCTAGTGCCCAAGGCGACAGTGTTCGAATAGACAAAGCCATTGCAGATACTTGATCTTCAAGACGCTTCCGGACGTGATCTATTAGATTTTTTCCAAGGATAGGGGTAAGTGCTTTTTCTCCGTCACCAAGACGACTACCCTTGCCTCCAGCAAGTACAACAGCGGGAATGAGATCAGTCATGCAACTAGGATGCGGGCCCCTATCTAACTGGTCAATAGTTTAGGGTGGGCAATAACATAAATGATCAAGCAACTTGGCTTGCCCCACCGCTCTCTTCCGGCGGTTCACCATCAAGAAAAGCATCCCAGTCAAACGACTCTTCATCATCTGTAATGTTGAAGCTTTTTGCCCAGACGGGGTCATCTATTTGCTTCTCGCTTGCATCCTTCATTTCTTTTTCGGCTCTTATCAAATTGCGTTCGGTCACGTTAGCCATGCGGCCAGCTCCATGTTCACCGTATATTGTTAGTGCAGCACGAAAAGCTTCAGATGACTGGCGCATGTATTCCCATTCGCCTGTATGTTTGGCCAGAAGAAATAGTGCAGAACCTAAGGTGTTTTGTATTGCTGCCCACTGTAATGGAGCCGTGTCGGGTGTCCGGACCTGAAGGGCAGAAACACAACATCTAACAGCATGATGAAGCACTGGCGCGCTGCGAACATTATCGCCATACACTTGAAGTATCTGTGCCAAAGTATTCATGATTTCAGACCACCGGATCGGATGGGCGTACTTGTCAAACACCTGTCGAGCGGCCTGGCATGCTTGAATAGCTTCCCTAAGGGCGTCATCGTCCCCTTCTGCCATGTCGATTTTATACAGAATGCCTCCCAGTCTGTATTTCATGATGCCCCACTCAAAGGGCTGGTGGCGCCGTGATGTATGAATCAAAGATTTGCGGTAAGCGCTCGCAGTGTCCTTGAGCGTTTCGATGTCGTTAGTACGTTCGGCAATAAGTTGGAGTGTCAGACCCAGCTGTTGATGAAGATGACCAAGGGCTCTCTGGTCTTCATCAGGCGTACGTTCAACTGCGCCGCGCCAGGCCTCAACAGCAGTATGATACCAAGTTTTATCCCCAGTGAAGAGCGCGGTAATGGCTGCAGCATTTCCATAGCAACTTAGTATGTTGGCTTGCTCATGGCTTTCCATAGCCATGGAAGGTTCGAGGCCGATATTTCGGGCGGCTATAGTGATTGCTGGCAAGGCTGATTTTAGAATTCTTCCCTGCGAAACACTACGAGGATCAAAAGCAGAGAGTGTGACGCAGCGAATCAATGGTATCCAGTCATTATAGAAATCTACCGGCACGGTGAGGAAGTGATGGGGCCTAAAGCGTCCGGGACGTTCACCAGGACTTGAGGCCATAGCCACAAATCTCATATGTAAAGATCGACCGGTTTCGTCGATACAGGTCCAAACTAGCAAATCAGCATTTGTTTCGGTAAGCCAGCGTCGGCCTTCGCGGATTGACCGCTTTAGGGCTTCTTCTTCAGGGCCATGGGGATTACTCACAGCCAAGCCTGGAATTATCCTAGCGAGGTCACGATCAACCGCTTGGATTCTTACACCTGGAATATCGGAGAGTGCTTCATAAATAATGCGGTGCTGTATATCTTCGTAATCGCCATTCACTTTGCTAATAAGGACCAGGACATCATCCGGAGATGGTGCTTTCTTAGGCTTGCCCTGTAGCCGGGTGGGATCCTGCACGACTGCATCAATTACTCGCTCGAACAGAGTTGATTTACGTTCACCGATTAGGTTTGTTGGCAACGGTCGACCCATTCCTGCCCGACGAACTGCTGGCTCCAATTCATCTGATTGCGGAACAGGAACAGGTAGGCGAGCACCTTCTACAGCAGCTTTAATTGCATTCCCGCGTGTTAAGGGGTCATCATTCTTACGAAGAGTTTGTGCTAACTTCGACATCACCTTGAATGCCGTATCTGGCTCAACTTCTACGCGGCGGAGGAACTCTGCCCTTGGGATTGCGCTCAGCGTAACGGCGGTCTTGGCTTTGGCAGAGTTATGGCGAGGACTTTTGTCAAGGATCCCCATTTCACCAAAAAGATCACCTTCGGACAATTGAGCGTGAATGACTGGCCCTTCGGGACCATCGCCCAACAATTCCACTTGGCCTTCTAAGATCTCATATGCCCAACGGCTTTCTTCGCCTTCGGTGAAAATTAACTCACCTGCTTTGAATGATTTTGTAACGGTTTGCACCGCTTCACCTCCAAACGGGGTCTGTAACCAAGCCCTGTCATAGAAAAAGCCACTAAGACAAGATGGCTGACCTGATTTTATGTGTGCGTAGTTTGTAACGGCCGCCCTTAATAAGCCCTTAAATGCCGGCAATTGAATTTACAAAAAAGTGGAATACAAACCTTTCTGCTGAAACTATTAATTTTAGCTCTTGACAAATATATGCATATACATATGAAAAACACCCACTGTACCGGCTCTACATTTTATTTTTGTCGGGGGTCAGTGGCGCCAAGCAGAGATGTTTCCTCCAAAGCGGGTAACAAGGCCTGAACTAAGGGATTACCAAGTTTATTGACGCTTTTTCTTTGGGCATCTCGCCAAAGAGGCAATGCGGTTTCTAACAACTGTTGCCCCTCTGAGGTTAGGTGGATCATTCTGATTCTCCCGTCACTAGGGTCCCGGCCGACCCTGAGCAGGTTCTTAGCTACGAGGGGCCTGATTGTTCGCGAGACAGAGGTTGAATCGCTGACTAGAGAACTCGCAAGATCACCAATTCTTACGGGTCCCTTGGCAGCGACAACCATAAGGAGGCTGATCTGAGTGGCCTTTAGCCCTGTTGGAGCTAGGATCTGGTCAAAAAGCTGAGAGATTGCCCTGGAACTTTTCCGGGCATGAAAACACAGGCAAACCTGCAGCGCTTGCGCAGCAAGTTTAGAGACTAAAGCATCGGATGTTTCCATATAATATGTATATACATACTCCTGGTACATTAAGAAAGCACCTAAAATCGCAATATACGGCGATGGCCTTAATGCTCCTGGGCAGGTTTCTGTCTAATCGAGCCAGAATAAAGACGTGCAGACTGCCCCTGATAGGTGGCAAGAGCGTAGCGTTTACCCTGAGCATCGATCTCAAATGCCAAAATTATCTCGCCATTCTCAATAGCTAATACGGCAGCTTTTGCTTCGAGACTAAACGCTTGAGTGATGCCGTTAATCAAAGCTGCTATCTCTGCGTGCATCTCTCTAGGGTCTGGCTGCGAAATATCTGACATAAGGCAAAACTCAAATTACTCTCCAATGCGACCATACAAAGTGCGCACTGAGGATCAAGGCCCACTAGGACTACCTCATAATATGCAAGTCTCTACTACCTCACGCCGACCTCCTGCAATGCCAGATGAAGGTCCCAATGAAAAAAGTACAAGAACGTCTGTTAGCGACTGCAGCCAGCCTTACTGGGTGTGCACAGCGCTCGGATTTGGCCCATTCACGATGTAGTTTTGTGAAGAAATAGCCATACTCTCAACTGATAGCAGTTTTGCAGGGCAGATTCGGATTTACTCGCCCAATGGACAGATTACTTCCCACATTCGATATGCACCGAAAGTCAGGCTATAAAAATCCTGGACTAAGAGGCCAAAACCTATTTGATCTGCACGGTGAAGAGAGGAGATATTTTATGTCTGATTCCGCTTCACAAGAGCAAGACCTTATGGATGTTCTTGGGCACCGAGCCAAGATAGGGGTTCTTGTCCCAGCAACCAACACGATCGTTGAGCCGGAAATGGCGGCCATGCAACCCCCTGGTGTTACTAATCACGTCTCGCGTATGAGCCGAGTCAACCGCCCAGCAGACGATATGGAGAAGTACAAAAAATTTCTCGGTGCATCAGTGGATATGGATGCCGCTATCGATGTTCTTATTGCCTGTGAACCTGACATCATTGTCCATGGTCATTCTGTTGATAGTCTAGCAAAGGGTTCAGCAGGGGCTAATGCTATGAAGCTCCGGATGGAGGCGATGAGTAATGGTATCCCGGTAATGTTACCTGCCCACGCAATTCTGCACGCATTAGAGGCGTTAGGTAGGCCAAAGAATCTGGGCATTTTGACTCCTTGGATGCCGCCTGCTGATAAAGCCTGTAAAGCATTTTTTCATGAAGTTGATTACAATGTCCTTGCCATAAAGGGACTTCAGCATCCTACACCTTTGCATATTGCCACCGCTACCGCCGAAGTGCTGAATCAGGCAGTCGACGAAGTGAACGTCGCGGGGGTCGACTGTATTATCAAAGTAGGCACTAACTCATCTATGTCGTTTCTGATCGAGGATATGGAGGCACGGCTTGGAAAACCTGTATTAACAGTAAACGTCGTGACTTATTGGGCAGGTTTGCGTGCCCTCGGCATTGAAGATCGACTTCATGGCTTTGGCCAACTGGCATCAAATTACTAGGCTTTTTCTCTCTGGAACAAGAGTTTGTCTCAAGACTTCTGAAAATTTCTGATGGAGGATGCCATACCAGCTGCCTTTGGTTGCCTTAGGAAGGGGCGGAATCCCAGCGGTCGGTTTGCTGGTCTAAATTAATCAATTCACTCAATGGATGTCTAAATTGTGGAGCAGCGTACGTGGCGGATGACCCAAAGATTCTGTTCTTGACGGTAACTTTTGCAAGGCCAGGCAATTATGCTATTGAGATGGCTATCTACTGAGGCCACAGAAATTTTGATTAATTGAAGACGCTGGTCAAAAAATCAATAAGGCAAAGGAATTACATAATCTAAGATATTGGTACATATGTGGTGGTGTCTCAAGCTTCTAATCACACTGCAAAACCGTTGGGAGATTACTATGCCAGGTTACGTTATTGCTATTGCACGAATTGATGAGATGACGGATGGCCTCAAAGAATACATTGGCAAGTCTGCTGAACTGTCAGCAAAGCATGGAGGTGAATACGTAGTGCGTGGCCCCGCTGCAGAAGTACTCGAAGGAGAACACCTTCGTGGCCGCAGCGTCGTTATTTCAAAATTTGAGACTCTTGAGAAGGCCAAAGCCTTCTATCATTCCGAAGCTTACGCTAAAGAGATTAGGCCCCTGAGGGAAGGTTCCGGCGTTTATGATGTCGCAATTTTTGAAGGCCCCTAGTAAATGCGACTAGTCTTTGCACTGCCGTATCTTCTTTTTCTACAAATCTCTTCTGTAGCAGCGGAGACTGTGTGGAACGTCTCATTGTGGGGTACTAGCCGCACCGTTACCGTAGCGATAGAGTACCTAGCAGAAGAAGTTGAGAAGCGCACCGACGGGGCCTTGCGAATGGTTTTGCATTTTGGTGAGGCTATTTCCCCATCTCGTGAAAACATTGATGGAATTGTTCTCAATGCTTTTGAAGCTGCGCATATCTGTCCA
This sequence comes from Rhodospirillaceae bacterium, assembly GCA_045564915.1. Taxonomy (GTDB): domain Bacteria; phylum Pseudomonadota; class Alphaproteobacteria; order Rhodospirillales; family Rhodospirillaceae; genus JAQWRV01. The sequence goes on along the minus strand of JBJLGL010000009.1, from coordinate 36,925 downwards.
TCCTATCATCCTGGTAAGACGCCGGCATTAGGAGCCCTTGAGCTTCCATTTCTTCCTCTTGACAATATGCGGGCATCCCATGCAGTCGCACTTAAAGCGCATAAACATCCAGTGATTGAAAAAGAACTCGGGCGGTTCAATGCAAGAGTACTTCAACATGTTATTGCTCCTCGTTTTGAGTTTATGGGTCGTGGCAAACCGCCTCAGGACCTCTCGGATTGGAAGGGAAGAAGGGTGCGTGCTCCTGGAGCGATTGGAGATGGAGTCCGTGCCTTTGGGGGGCGCCCTACATCTGTGCCCGCGCCCGAGATTTACACAAGTCTTGAGCGCGGCCTATTTGATGCGGCGGCTCTGCCTTTCTCGGATACGTTTGCTAGTTATCGCATTCACGAAGTAGCTAGCTGGTATACTTTTAATCTGCGGCTCGCTTTCCCCAGCTGTGCCACTATAGTTAGCAGAGACTCCTGGGGAGAACTGACGCCAGGACAAAAAAGAATCATCGAGGATATAAATTCCGAAGCTTATGAGCTACAGTTTGCGGCATTAGAAAAAGCAGATAATAACTATATTCCGGAATTTGATAGTAGGGGATTACAGCGCATCATTTATGAAGAGAGCGTGCTGGAACAGTTCAAGAAAGATACCGCGCAGCCACTGTGGGATGCATGGATCAAGCGCAACCAAAGACGGTTTCCAGCTAAGGAATACCTTGACTTCCTGCTAGAAGAGGCTGCCCATGCAAACGCTGTCAGCGGATAATTAATGCAAAGAAAGATTGTTGGTTCGGGATCGACCCTTCCAGACGGAACACTAAACCCAATTTCTCCTGCTGTGCGTGCGGGTGATTTGGTTTTCTTTTCCGGAATTATGCCAAAGGGTTCTGATGGCACGATGATCAGTGGAGATATACGCGACCAAACGAAAGTAGTAATGGGCCGTTTGGCACAGGGCCTTCAAGAGGCAGAGTGCAGTTTTGATGATGTAGTTAAATGTATGGTCTGGTTAACTCACGCGGAAGATTTCAAGGCGTTCAATGATGTTTATGCAAAATATTTTTCCGGCGCCCCACCTGCCAGGTCAGCAGTGCGTTCTGACTTATTACTTCCTGGCGCACGCCTTGAGCTTGAGGCGATATGCTACAAACCTATTTCACCCTAAAGCGAAGCAAGAACCCTGACTCTTTAACAAGAATCTGAAACGACAAATATATGCTATATCGAGCACATCGCCTGTGGAGCCGGGTTGAAGATATCTGCGCGATTATCGCCGGACTTATAGTTGCTGCAGCAATGGGATTGACGGTCGTTGAGGTTATTGGGCGGCGCCTTTTTAATGCTCCTGTGCCCGGCGTCATTGACATTTTTGATCTTTCCATGGCCGCTATCGCATTTCTAGGCGTTTCCCAATGCCAACGGGTTGGCGGACATGTGCGCATGGAACTCGTAATCCGCAAGCTCCAGGGTAGGGGCTTATGGGTTGCAGAATCTCTGACAACCCTATGTGCATTTCTTTTTATTGCTGCAGTCAGTGTGGCAAGTGCAGAAGGTGTTGTTCGTTCTTACAGCGTAGAGGATTCCACAATGGATCTCATGCTGCCAGTTTGGCCGGCGAAGAGTCTTGTTACACTGGCTCTAGCCGTTTTGACCGTGCGTCTATTTATTCAGCTAATCGATAGCCTCCGCTTGGCGATTAATCCAGAACAGATACCCATTGCCGCAATATCCGTGGCTTCCATAAGCGATATTGCCCAAGACGAGATCACCGAAGCTTTGGGTCAAGAAAATAATCGTAAAGGCCAACCGTCGGGGGACGATGCATGATTACCGATCCTTTTTTGATCGGAGTAGCTGGCGTGTTTGCCCTTGTGACACTTGTTGTCCTGGGTATGCGTGTAGCCTGGGCTGCTGGATTCGTTGGTTTCTTGGGCCTTGCTTCGCAACGTGGCTGGGAACCCGCAATTGGATTGACGAGCATTTTGAGTTTTGCGGAGACTGCCCGCTATACCTTGTCAGTTTTGCCAATGTTTATACTTATCGGACTTCTGGCCTTTCATGCAGGTCTGACTCAGGGGGCTTTTGCAGCAGCTCGGGCCTGGGCTGGCCGGCTTCCTGGGGGCTTAGCGGTTGCGACCGTTTTTGCAACTGCAGGGTTTGCTGCTGTTTCTGGTGCCAGCACCGCAACTGCTGCTGTTTTTACGCGTGTATCCGTTCCGGAAATGCTTAAGGCCGGATACGACCCGAGATTAGCGGCAGGTGTTGTAGCAGCAGGCGGGACACTTGCTTCTCTTATCCCACCTAGTGCGATTCTCGTCTTATACGGAGTCATTGTTGAACAATCTATTGGTGCTCTGCTTCTTGCCGGTTTTATTCCCGGTATTTTATCAGCAGTCCTATACGCTACGCTTATTGTTTTGCGAGTAAAATTAAACCCTAAGCTTGGCCCGGCGGCTGTGGAAGCTATTCCGCTACTCGAAAAATTCCGGGCCTTACGTCACGCGTGGGGTATTCTGGCTGTAATTGCTACAATATTGATTGGCCTCTACACTGGGTGGATGACGCCGACAGAAGTTGGTGGTGTTGGTGCTGCGTTGGTTTTGCTCATGGCTTTGGCCAATCGCAAAACGAAGAAACACCGAATCATAGAAGCATTTATTGATACCGCTCGACTAACGGCGATGATTCTGGCGATAGTCTGGTGCGTTCTGGTATTTGTTCGTTTTCTTGGCTTTACAGGATTGCCTGGGATGCTTGCTGATTGGATAGGTGCTCTAGAAGTTCCCCGTCTCGTCATTCTTCTTGCCATCCTTTTTACCTACATGATTCTGGGCATGTTCCTTGATGGTCTCGGTATGCTGCTTCTGACTATGCCCGTCGTGTATCCAGTTATCCTTTCCCTCGGCTACGATCCCATATGGTTTGGTATCTTAGTAGTAAAAATGATTGAGATCGGGTTGGTGACGCCACCCATTGGGCTAAACTGTTTCATCGTCAATGGTGTGCGTCCTGACATTAGTCTTGAAACTGTCTTTCGTGGGGTTGGCCCGTTCGTAGCCATGGATATTGCAACCGTTGGAGTCTTGATTGCCTGGCCTGGCATCGTATTGTGGTTGCCACAGCAAATGAATATGGGTGGTTTCTAGAGTGGTTTCTTTATTAATCGCGCTTTGATAGGGAACGCTAGAACGTAAAGAGCTATGAGGTTTGTTTCTTACGAATATAATGCGGGTGTGAAGGTTGGTGCAGTCATTGATGACGGTATTATTGATCTCTCAGATGCTGGTCCTAGCCTCAAGGATATTCTGCGTATCGGACCGCTAGATAATTTGATAACGGTGGCGGAGCAGCGGGGGCCAACGGTGGCCCTTGATCATGTTGTTTTGCATCAGGTTATTCCGGATACAGGTAGAGTTATCTGTGTAGGAAGGAACTATCAAGACCATGCTAAGGAAATGGGGGGTGGCGTGCCAACGGTCCCCAACCTATTTATGCGCACCGCGCAATCTTTGGTAGGTCATAAACAATCGGTGCTAAAGCCAGAGATTTCAGAGCAATATGACTTTGAAGGAGAGCTTGCGGTGATTATTGGGCAAGGCGGGCGCCATATTCCTGTCGATAAAGCGCTCAACCATGTCGCTGGTTATAGCTGCTTTCTAGATGGTACACTTAGGGACTATCAGAAGCATTCATTTACGGCGGGCAAGAATTTTGACTCTTCTGGAGCCTGTGGCCCATGGTTGGTTCCAGCTCGCGAGATTCCGGATCCCAGCCAGCTGAAGCTCCAGACACGCATTAATGGGACCATCATGCAGGATGCCTCAACAGCTGAAATGATTTTTTCAATACCCGATATTATCTCCTATGTGTCTGTGTTTACGCATCTTGAGCCTGGCGATGTTCTTGCGACTGGCACACCCGCGGGCGTTGGCGCAGGACGGACACCCCCAGTATGGTTGCAGCGGGGTGACCATATCGACATCGAAATAGAGGGCATTGGCATGCTTTCTAATACTGTAAAGGCGGAGGCAGAAGTCTGAAAGTAGTTGCATGGCTAAAAAAAACGGGACTTGTGCTTTTGGCAGTTGGGTCAACCTATTCGTCTGCTGAGACTATTACCATTGCTGTGGGCGGGCATGTTGATAAACTCGATCCCCATCATGCAACCTCATTTTCAGAGATTGTTATCTCGCAGACGTTGCACCGGGGGCTAGTTGAATTTGATTTCTCCGGGAACGTCATTCCTGGTCTGGCTGAAAGATGGGACATTTCAAGTGATGGCCGCACGTATTTATTTTTCCTAAGGCCGGATCTTAAGTGGTCTGATAATAGACTATTAACAGCAAACCATATTGTTTCTGGATTTAAGCGGACGCTTGACCCTAATCGCCCATCACCATTTGCTGCAAAATTATTTATGATAAGAAATGCAGAGGAATTTTATTCTGCAACTCTCAAAGATGGCGAAGCACTCGGTGTTAATTCACCTAATCCGCAGACAGTCGTGTTTCACTTAAATAGCCGCAACGTTGATTTTCTGGAAACGCTTGCCCATCCCATAGCCACACCCTTTCCGGGCTCAAATGAGAAGGAGCGCTATGGGCAATGGGCAGAAAGTAGACTTACATCTGGCGCGTACCGCGTCTCGTCTCGACACGAGGCTGGAGGCTTGACTCTCGAGCCGGTTGGGGCTGGGCACACTCTATTAATTCAACCTGTTCGCTCTACTCAAGGCGCTAAATCTCTTGCATCAAAAAAAGAAATGTTTGTAACAGCGGCAATTCCCATAGTTGTAGCACCAACGATGGGCGACCGAACAGATTGGGTGCATGCCGACGAAAGTGAAGCCCTGTACGCCTATGGTTTTAATATGAGTCGAAAGCCTTTTAACACCCTTGAGATCCGTCACGCGCTAGCGATGGCTGTAAATAGGAATTTTTTACTCGAGGCGCTACCAACGGGAATAGGCGTGCATGCAGATCACCTAGTTTCGCAATCATTAATGGGTGGTTTGGGCTCATACAAGGCACCGTTCACAACACTTACGTTTGAAGAGCGTGAGGCTGTTGCAGAGGCTTTGTTAGCTGAACAAGGGTTTAGTCGTGATAAACCCCTTTATCTTACTTTGCGTATCCCGGAGGGGGATATTCACAGAAAAGCTGCGAACCGGATTACTGCGATGTGGGCTGACTCAGGTATTGAGGCAGAAATTATTGAATCAGCCCTACCAGAGCATTGGCAATCCTTGGAACGAGGTGACTACGATGTTGCTTACATGGCCTGGCCCAGACGATATGGGTCTCCTCTAGATATTCTGGAACCATTAAGTCAGGCTGGGGGCCCCTGGAATTTTCCTCGCTACGATTTTATGGGTCTTACTGAGCGATTAGAACGCGCCGCTTTCTATAAAGACCAAGAGGTCCGCCTTGCTCACTATCGTGAAGCGGAGAAGGTTTTAATTGAAGACCAAGTCTTAATTGCTCTATTTTTTTACTCTCCCCTTTCCATTGTTTCCTCTTCTGTAAGGGGCTGGCGGCCCAATACGGCGGGGCTTCAGTCTCTAGCGGGCCTCACTGTAGTAAAGAAGCAACCCTTGTCTGAACTTATTCGACCGATTTTACAAGAAACTGTACCAACCTTTGGCGGGATGCCGTAGATCGATACATCCCTTATGATGGGATCGCATGGAAACGATTTGCAGGGCTAGCGCACCGTGGCGCCGCCAGTTATTGTTTAGGCTTTGATCATCTTCGCAATAATAACCGGATATTTGTTAGATTAATGTGGGCTTATCTTATTCGCCGCATTTTAATTGCTATCCCGACGTTATGGGTTGTCATTACGGTTGCCTTTTTTCTGATGCGGTTAGCGCCGGGGGGGCCGTTTGATCAAGAAGCGCCTCTACCCCCTGAGATTATGGCTAATCTAAAGGCCGCATATGGGCTTGATCAGCCGCTGTGGTGGCAATATCTGAACTATCTTGGAGGCCTACTTCAGGGCGACTTTGGCCCCTCTTTCAAATATAAGGATTTCACTGTTACTGAGCTAATCGCTCAAGGGTTTCCAGTGAGCATCCAGAATGGCATTGCGGCACTTGCAATGACCGTAGTTATTGGTATCCCCCTGGGCGCCATGGCTGCACTTCGTCAGAACAGTGCTGCTGATCATGCGGCGATGACTGTTGCTATGACAGGTATTGTTATTCCCAATTTTGTTGTCGGGCCTCTATTGGCCTTGGTTTTTGGCATTTGGCTGCAAGACACTGTGTTTGGGCTGCCCGTGGGGGGGTGGAATGATGGCGCCTTCGAGAATCGTATACTTCCTGTGGTGTGTTTAGCCCTGCCCTTTATTGCTTATGTTGCGCGGATTACTCGCGCTAGCTTGATTGAGACACTTCGAGCAAACTATGTAAGAACAGCGCGTGCTAAGGGACTGCCATTCCTGAAGGTGGTTGTGCGGCATGCCTTGAAGACGGCCATGATACCTGTAGTAACCTATCTTGGACCGGCCACTGTTTTTCTATTAACAGGGTCCATGGTGATCGAAACTATTTTCTCCTTGCCCGGCATAGGGCGCTATTTTGTTCAGGGCGCGCTGAACCGGGATTATACCCTTGTAATGGGGGTAACTATATTAGCGGCATCCCTTGTTATTTTTATGAATCTAGTTGTTGACCTTGCTTATGCATGGCTAGACCCAAAGGTGAGATATGAGTGAAGCGCGTTCAAGCGCCAACCTGCGTGTTTCCCATTCATCTGCGCTAGACAAGGCAGCCGAGGTTGAAGGCCGTAGTCTTTGGCAGGATGCGCTTGGGCGCCTCAGAGCCAACAGAGCGGCCCTAGCTAGCGCAGTAATGCTTTTCGTGCTTGCCACGATTTGTTTTATTGGCCCGCTGTTTGTGCCCTGGACGTACGAAGAAATTGATTGGGATATCCTCGAAGCGACACCACCAAACCTTGAGCTTGGGCATTACCTTGGAACGGACTCTCTAGGCCGTGATCTGTTGGCCCGGATTCTCCAGGGCGGACAAGTGTCTTTTTTGGTGGGTATTCTGGCGACGTCGGTTGCGCTTGTCATCGGCGTTACCGTTGGCGCTTTGGCGGGGTTTGTTGGTGGCCGGGTTGACCAATTCTTGATGAGGTTCGTAGACGTAATGTACGCAGTACCGCTGATGTTTTTTATAATAATTCTGATGGTGGTCTTTGGCCGGAATTTTTATTTGATGTTCCTTGCTATTGGCTTTGTTGAATGGCTCACTATGTCGCGTATTGTTAGGGCACAGACGCTTACATTAAAAAACAAAGATTTCATTGAAGCAGCGCGTGCATCGGGAGGTTCAACCGCGAGCATAATTGTGCGCCATATTGTTCCCAATGTTCTCGGTGTTGTAATCGTTTATGTCACTTTAACCATACCACAAGTTATTTTACTGGAGAGTTTCTTGAGTTTTCTTGGATTGGGTGTTCAAGCGCCTATGACTAGTTGGGGGGCCTTGATTGCTGAGGGTGCTCAGGAAATGGAAATAACACCTCGTACCTTAGTACTACCAGCGGCGTGCCTATCTACCACATTGTTTTGTTTTAACTTCCTGGGAGACGGTCTGCGCGATGCACTCGATCCCAAAGACCGTTAGTGCCAATGCCCCCTATTCTTGAGATTAATCAACTAGCCATACGCTTTTCTACGCCCGATGGTGAAGTGCGTGCCGTTAATGATGTGTCATTAATGGTTGATAAGGGTGAATGCGTAGGAGTTGTTGGTGAGTCGGGTTCGGGAAAGAGCCAAACGTTTATGGCTGCGTTAGGCCTGCTCGCTGACAACGCAACGGCTTCGGGAGCGATACTTTTTGATGGGCACGACCTTCTGAAAATCAATGAGCAAGATTTTAATAAGCTGCGCGGAGAACGCATTAGTATGATTTTCCAAGATCCTATGACGTCTCTAACACCGCATATGAGGATTGGTCAGCAACTTGGAGAGATGGTCATTGAACACCATAAAGTCAGCAAGACAGAGGCGCGGATCCAGGCTCTAGAAATGCTAGAACGCGTTCACTTTCCTGACGCCAGGCTGCGGCTCGACATGTATCCTCATGAATTATCAGGGGGTTTACGCCAGCGGGTGATGATAGCAATGGCTTTGATGTGCAAGCCTGCTGTTTTGATTGCCGATGAACCTACGACAGCTTTGGATGTTACAGTTCAGGCGCAAATACTTGACCTGCTTATGGAAATAAAGAATACGTTGGGAACTGCGATAGTTCTTATTACGCATGACCTTGGCGTAGTTGCTGGCTTGGCTGATCGCGTTGCCGTTATGTATGGTGGACGGATAGTAGAGAAAGCGCCTGTTGCTGAAATTTTTGAAAGTCCTGCACATCCATATACTAAGGGCCTCCTGGCATGCACGCCACGGCTAGACGATGATATCCAAGAGCTCGTGACTATTCCCGGACAGCCACCGAATGCTCAAAACCTACCGAATGGATGCAGTTTCCATCCGCGCTGTGCACAGGTAACCGACCGGTGTATGACTGAACGGCCTTTGTTGGAGAACAAAACCAAGCATCGTGCTACGGCTTGCCACTTAAATCCATTGGAAGCCGCGCAATGAAGGGTGACTCTCTTCAAGTGCGCGATCTTAAGGTTTATTTTACCGTCCGCACAGGAGGTGTGCTGATTGGTGAATATAGCCCACTGAAGGCAGTTAATGGCGTCAGCTTTGATATCTATCAAGGCGAAACATTGGGCGTAGTTGGCGAATCTGGATGCGGCAAATCAACACTTGGGCGAGCAGTGCTTCAGCTCATAGGGGCGACTGATGGGACAGTCTCTTGGCTAGGAACTGACCTTACATCTCTCGACAAGAAGGAATTAATTGCTGCCCGAGAGAATTTACAAATCGTTTTTCAAGACCCCCTTGCTAGCTTGGACCCTCGCATGACCGCGGGCGATATTATTGCCGAGCCGCTGCGCAATTATCGGCCAGGCCTGCCTAGAGCAGAGCGCCGCAAAGTAGTAGAAAGTATGATGGAGCGTGTTGGTCTTCTGCCACGCATGATTAACCGTTATCCACATGAATTTTCTGGCGGGCAATGCCAGAGAATCGGCATTGCCCGCGCAATGGTCCTGGGACCAAAACTCGTAGTGTGCGACGAGCCAGTATCTGCCTTAGATGTCTCTATACAAGCGCAAGTAATCAATCTGTTAATGGCCCTGCAAAATGACTTTGGTTTGTCGCTTCTTTTTATTAGTCATGATCTAGCCATTGTTCGCCATATTAGCCATCGTGTTATGGTTTTGTACCTGGGCCGCGTCATGGAGCTGGCTGAGAAGGAATTAATTTATGCAAGGCCACGTCATCCCTATACTCAGGCCCTGTTGTCAGCTGTACCAATTCCTGACCCTGTGAAAGAGCGGGCTAAAGAACGCGTTCTATTAAGCGGGGATATTCCCTCACCATTATATCCGCCTACAGGCTGTGTTTTTCGCACCCGTTGTCCAAGGGCAACAGAGGTCTGTACTGAGAAAATTCCCGCCATGGAATATGTAGGCCCTGGCCATGGCGTAGCTTGTCATCACTGGAGATCTTAGTTCTGATGTCTTTTTCACATGTCTTAGATATAGAAGAGTACTACTATAAGCTCCATGTTTTCTGCTGTACTAATATGCGCCCTAAATCTCATCCCCGAGGATCATGCGCACGTAAGAACTCAGTTCAACTTAGACAATATATGAAGCAGAAAGTTAAGGAACTAGACCTTGGAAAAGTACGGGTGAATGCATCAGGATGTCTTGATCGCTGCGAGTTAGGTCCGACTATGGTGATTTATCCTGGTGGCGTATGGTATCGCTATGAAAGTGAAGCAGACATTAATGAGATTCTGGAATGTCACCTCAAAAGTGGTAACATCGTTGAACGTCTATTGCTAAAGCCAGAAGATGGACCTTGAAGTTAGGGTCCGAGGTCGGGAAACATTTCTAGTGCTGATCGTTTAGCGGATTGGCGTGCCATTGTCATAAGGTTAACAGGCCCTTCCACTAAATGAATATACCGCCAGCCGTCAGTTGTTTTTCGCAAGACTGCTGTCATGCGAACATCCGCTGAGATTGGTTTTTCAGGAAGATGACCGGCTTGGGCTAGCGTTGCGATCCACCGGCTTTGGTATGTTACCAAGGCCAAACCATCGCCAAGAATACGAATACGGATGTTGGAAGCCTTTGTTCTAAGGCTATCCATGGTTTTGCGAGACCGGGACCAGTATTTATCCAGCGCGTCCCAGCCAACTAAAGGCTGTGGAGCTTCTTCAGGACATAAAATAGGTAAATTCTCTGCCTGGTCCCAAAGCTTTCTCCGGCCGGAAAAATTCATACCTTCTGAACACGCTACATAAGCGAGGACTGTTTCTCTTATAGCATCTATTTCGTTAGTCATTTGGGCAAACCTTCTGCGGCGACGTGCTGATAGTACTCTTTCAGCTCGACTAGTGGAGCTAGCGGTGCTTCCGCGTATGCAGTAAGTTTCCATTGATCTTGGCGCCTCCGCCATAAGGCTGTGACCCGGTATTGGCCTCCAAAAGGACCACCTGAATCGGCCAAAACCCACTTCAGAACGTAGAACGCTAACCCGATATCATCAGAGAGCTGTTTAGTAATAACCGCCTCAGGTCGATGCCGAATGGTTCTAAATTGCGTGCAAATAGCCGCCACATATTTTTCAATAGCGACCATACTTACTAGTGGGTGCTCACATTCTGCAGGCAGATAGGATGTGTCTGGGTCTTCGCCGTCCCAAAGGGCAAGAACTTCTTTCTTGTTCCGGTTGCTCCACGCATTTCCCCAAGACTGGACAGCAAACTCGATCGACGTTTCTTTTGTCATGGCATCAATTCAATTTTGTCGTATGCGATCAACGTATGGTCTTCTTGATAATACTTTACCTTGGGCCCTAGCCCTGTGAAAAGCATCACTTCATGTAGCCAAATGGCCGGTGCTTCTTCATGATAGGTAGCCATTACATCCTTAGTAAGTGTGCGACGTTTCTCTATATCCGTTTCATTTAATGCTTTTTGGATTAGATCGGAAACTCTTTTGTTGCAATACCATGGGCTGCGATTGATGCAAGAATGTAGCCGAAGTGAGCGCAGAGCATCGCCCGAGCGTTCTGCAGAGTAATTCATACCAAATGCTTCACCGCGCCAGCCCCCTTCTTGAATATTACGAATCAGTTGCTGAACCGGGATCGTTTTAAGGGTCATTATGACGCCTATATTTAGCAAGTCTGCTGCCGTACGCTGGTATGTGGGGGCTAAAGAAGCCCCCCCGCCAATAGTCACTTCCGCTGTAAACGAAAATCCATTTTTGTAGCCGGCTTTTCTTAGCAAATTGCGTGCTCGATCAGGATCGTAAGGGTATGGTTTCAGTTCAGGATTATAGCCAAAAGTACTTGGTGTTGTTGGTTGGCTCGATGGTTGAGTCTCGCCACCGAAGAAAGCCTGAATATAGGATTCCTTATTGACGGCGTAATTCAGCGCTTGTCGTACCCGCTTATCTTGCAGAGGATGATTAGGAGGAAGTTTTGTCAAAACAAAACTGACGCCAAGAACACTTGCACTTTTATTTATACTTTTCCGTCCTCCAGCAGCTTCTATGTCCAGCACATGGTCCATGCTTAGGCCGATCACGATATCAGCTTGGTCGGACATAATAGCCTGAACACGACTTGAAACATCGGGTATTGCTAGAAGCTCTAGAAAGTTGACCTTAGGCGGGCGCCAGCTTTCGGTATGAGCGGCCAGCCTAGCCCGTGCTTGACCCCACTCAATAAGCTTAAAAGGACCGGTTCCAATAGGGTTTTGTGTAAACTCCTCGCGGCCCAATGTAGCCCACTGCCCTGGCTCTACGATAAGAAGTGATTCGGTTAGCGCCGGTAATAAGGGAATGGGAAACTTTGTGCGAATTATCACAGCGTGTTTGTCGACTGCTTCAGCGCCAACGATTCCACCCAGGTCGCGGGCGACGGATTCAACACGCCCTTCATCACTGGTCAGATATGACACTGCAAATACAACCGCGTCAGCGGTAAAGGGCACTCCGTTGTGAAAAACTACGTCTCTCCGCAACTCAAACCGCCATGTGAGGCTGTCTATCATTTCCCAAGCTATTGCCAGGCGCGGCAATACTCGACCATCTGATGTCAGATAGGTAAGGCCTTCAAACATGGACCGGTAGGTATATATAGTCGGAACACCGGTCCCGCGATACGGATTGCCAAGAGCTGGTGGGAGGCTAACTAGGCCTATGCGAAGAATTTCTGACCCCAATTCGTCTTGGGATTGCACTACTGCTGTTTGAAAGTTGATTTGCTGTTCTGCGTTATTGCTTATGAGCCAAAAGGCCAGCCCGCCAACGCCAGCAGCTACGCCAGCAAGAATTAGTCTCTTACCCAGATTCACTTAATGATTACCCACACTTATTCTTTACTTCCACATCAGATTAACTGGACTCTTATCTTAGTCGACAGAAAATTGAGACCTACAAAATCGAGACTTTACCTTTCAAATCGGTGATCAGATGTTCACAATTTGGTAATTCACATTTTTCCGACTCCAAAATTGCCATAAATGCACGTCGCTTAATGTTTGCCACATCTATATCAGAGGCAGCGTTTTCAACTCGTGCTGCATCTATAACAATATCGATGAGTCGCTCAGCTCCATGCAGCCGCCCCCACAAGTAATCATTTTCACGATAGGCTTGACTAAAAAAGGCTGCAAAGTGATTGAATTGAATCCCTTTTAGACAGGCCGGGGCTCCACCTGGACACAGTGTTAATGCATCATCGGGGCTAACCCGGTCCACTCGAATTTCATTGAACTCGTTTAGATCCCCCCAATTAGTGACGGAAAAAGTCAGGACATCCCATGCGGCAAAACCTATATAGCTCTCCAAAATTTCCTCTCGAACTGGAAAGGGCAGCTCGTTGGTTAAGGTTGCTACAATATCATCGGCGTTTTCGGCATGCTCTTCAAAACTAAGCTTGGCTGCCAATTCATCTATAGTAAATTGAACTAGTTCATTGGTTTCTTGCTCAACAGGATCCTTTCCCTTTAGCGTTCCTTTTACACTAATCTCTCTAACCAAACCCCTGATATGTTCTGTGACCAATTCGCTAGGGGTGCGACTAGAATCACTAAATGAGGCCATCATATTTAGTGTTTCGTAGAGTTCTACCTTGAGATTATCAAGGTCTGCTGACTTTAGATCAGACATGCCTTTGTCACCGAGCCTGGCATATAGGTTGTTTATGGTTCGTATAGTAAATCGCAGGCGGCGCTGGCGGTATTCCGCGTCAAAGTTTAGGAGAAAAGCAGACCGTGGCGGCTCAGATTCATTACTTGCACTCGGGGATACCGAGGTTATACGCGGCGACACTATGTTATTTGTCTCAGCCCAGTTATTAATGGCTGCTTTGATATTGCTGTATCCTATACTTTTTAGATTTATGCCGCACGAAGTCGCCAAGAAAGACGAAATGTTGTCAATAACTCCATCTATCCTAAGTCTAAGATATCCATCATAGGCAAACCCAGTTTCAGACCTTGCTTTCGCATTAACGGCTTTACGAAGCGTGCCCACCGTAGATCCATCAAGTTTTTTTTCAAGAAGCTTGTCCGCGACAGTAGCTACGATAGCCTTAACATGCATGCGCGATGTTTCAATCACAGACTGTAGCCGAGTTACATCTTTATTGTACGCATCAATCCAGGCTAAATCTTCGTGGATCGGCTCATTTCGAGGAATATCCGATAGTGCCCCTTTTAGGGTGCGGAAAAACCCCGGCATCTTTCCCCATTCCTCGTTTCTTGGCCCGCGTGGATGCGGATCAATGTACAGTATTCTCCGATCTACTTGCCGGTACGCGGGCCGCCCCCCGATAGCGCGGATAGCTTGTGCGAATGGCTTGTTCACCAAAACGCTGCCATCGATAAATGCAGCATTTGCTGGATTCAAGGATTCTGAAAGATAAGGCCTGAAATTATTGTATAAAAAATCGACACGACTATTCCAGACAATACCTTTATCTCGAATAAGCTGATCACACTCACCCAATTGTGCCGGTGGAAAAGCGCCGGGAAAAGACGATGTGGCGCGTGATGCAAATGCAAGTGCTGGTATATTATCGCGATCAAAATCGGTGACCACCTTCCCAGGCGGCCATTGTTGGTATCTAAGTTTTATTACCTGGCGATGCTCTCGCTCGATAACAGTGGGTGGGTTATGGATGGGCGTTTCCTTTCGAAAGCCAAAAAAGTCAGTTGTCATCACAAATAAGTCCAATGCGAGACCGGCTGGCAAGAGAGAGCGGATCTTGTCTGATGGATCACCCATCGCCGATATTCCATCGAAAAGTATTTGGGTTAGATGGGCACCATCAAAAGGCGGTTTAAACCAACGTGACCGGAGAAAAGTCGACAACTTATATTTGAATTCGTGGTCACCGCTGAGCTTCTTGCGATACCACCACATCAGAAACCAAACTATGGGCCGGAAAGCAATCTTGTTCCAAGGCCCGGCCTGCGCTCGTTTATTTATTAAGGCTGTGACATCCATTTCTCTTAGCCAGAATGACCGAACGGGATCAATATCGAGATCGTGCGCCAGTGCGCGCGACAAAATAATTCCGTTAATGCCGCCTGCCGATGCGCCTGAGATGATGTCAACAACAACCCTTAGGTCTATTACAGGTTCAAAGGCGTTAATAAGCTCGGCATAGACATTCTCAGTGTCTTTAATGTCGTCACGATCATACTTAAGGCTACCGCTATTTAATGCGGTTCTGTCGCGCGAGGCCCGCACAAGTTTAAGAATCTCTTTTGTAATGCCATGCATGTAGACTGCGAGTGAGACGCCACCGTAGACTACAAGTGCGAGCCTTAGTTCTTTTTCCTTCATGCGCTATACACTCCTGGATATCGAACCGCCCATGCGGCAACCTAAACCACTAATTATTATGCATCACCTGCCGGCCGCTGCGAGAGCAGAAGGGTGGCTGAACCGCTTAACCTTATACGAGATTTACTCAGCAGGGGTGTGGTTCGATATTACATCATCAGTGAATCCGCTACGTCCCGGGTGCAGTTGTTCTAAGTTTGCTAAGTCTGCAGCCACAGCGCCTGGTGATCGCGTATTCCGGGTTAGTAGTAAATAAAAAACGGGTACAACTAAAAGCGTGATGAAGCTAGAGAACGCGACCCCAGTAAAGATAACAACCCCGATAGCTTCACGGCCTTCGGCCCCGGCACCGCTAGCCAATACCAGTGGGACAGCACCCATGCAGGTAGCTAAAGATGTCATGATAATGGGACGAAGCCTAATTTTACATGCCTCTACCAAAGCTTCGCGAAATTTGTATCCAGCATCACGAAGCTGGTTGGCAAACTCAACAATCAAAATCCCATTTTTTGCAGCGAGGCCAATCAATACAATGATTCCAATTTGGGAATAGATGTTAAAGCTAATTCCAAAAAACCATAGCCCAGCTAAAGCTCCCGTCATGGCTAGGGGCACAGTCATCATAATTACTAAGGGGTGAATAAAGCTCTCAAACTGTGCGGCCAGAACCAAGAAAACAACTAAAAGAGAAAGGCCAAAAAAGACATACATCGCATTACCGGACTCCTTGTATTCACGAGCCTGACCGTTCCAGCTAATACGTGCAGCTTCGGGTAGCCGTTCTTCAGCTACCTGCTCTAACCATTCGATTGCCTCACCCATTGAATAACCAGGTGCGGGGTTTCCATTAATAGTAATGGACCGCAACCGATCAGTTCTGTTGCGTGCTCCAGCATCAGACATTTCTTCAATCGCTATCAAACTTGATAGGGGAATAAGCTCACGAGTTGTGTCGGACCTGACGTAAATGTTTGTGACATCTGTGGGAGTCCGGCGATCTTCGTCTCTGCCTTGCAGAATAACGTCGTACTCTTCACCGCGGTCGACGAAGGTTGTCACTCGCCGGGAACCTAGCATTACAGCTAGAGTCTGGCCGATTGTTCCGATAGAGACACCCACGTCAGCGGACCGAGTTTGGTCAATGCGAATACGCATTTGCGGGCGAGTTTCATTATAATTAGACCGTACTCCATATAGTCTCGGGTTCTCATTCATGGCCTCGAGCACAATATCTCTATAACCAACCAATTCTTCATAAGTGCTTCCGCCTATGACCATACTTAGACCACCGCCATGGCGACTCTGCCCAAATCCGGGCGCTGGCCTGGGGGTGATCTGCGCACCTGGAATATTTGAAAGTATTGGCCTTAATTCGCTAATCATTTCGTGCGTGCTTTTATCCCGATCTTCCCATGCTTCAAGGCGCATGATCACGTTACCTACATTGGTAGCCTGGCCGGAAACACCTTGGCCCATCGGCATGATTTGCAGAACACGTTTTGCAACCCCTGTTTTAACGTACTCTTTCATCAAGAAATCAGTAACGATCTGACCTTGCCGATCTGTATATTCCAATGATGAGCCTTCAGGCGCGCGTACCATGACGTTTAAACTTCCACGATCTTCTGGCGGCGTGAATTCTTGTGGTAAAATCACAAAGATACCGATGGAAGCAGCAATTATTGAAATAAATAACACCACCACCGCAAACGGGTGATCAAGGCCAAAGTTAAGAGTTGTACCGTAATATTTCTTAAGCCACTCGAAGGCACTTATCGAACCGCGGGCCACAAAGGTATGGTCAAGGTTGTCTCGCAGAATCTTCGAGCACATCATTGGGGTTAGCGTTAGCGCGACAAACATTGAGCAAATGACCGCAGCGGCCATTGTCACGGCAAATTCAGTGAACAAACGACCTACCACACCTTGTGTAAGTGTGATGGGAACAAATACCGCAACAAGCACGAGAGTAGTTGCAATAATGGCAATCCCAACTTGGCGGGAACCGCGGTAAGCAGCCAATAAAGGTGGCTCGCCACGCTTGATGCGACGATGAATATTCTCAAGCATGATGATGGCGTCATCAACTACTAATCCAATGGCTAAGACAAGGGCGAGTAGAGTAAGGATATTGAGAGAAAAACTTAGTGGCCAAAGAACAATAAAAGTGGCCATCAATGAAATGGGTACAGTAACAGCCGGAATAATTACAGCGCGGATCGTGCCCAAGAACATATAAATTACCGCTATAACGAGCAGGGCTGCAATGCTCATTGCCAGTCCCACTTCCTGTAGAGCCGCGCTAATAAAAACCGAGGAATCTTGATTGATAACAAAGCTCATATTGGCAGGTAAGGAGGATTGTATCTTTGTCATCTCATTGCGAATTGCTTTTGCCAAAGCTAACGTGCTCGCACCTGGGCGTTTGACGATACCGATACCAATAGAATTCTTTCCGTCAGTACGCATCATAGAAGATGTGCTGGCTGCTCCGATCTCCACGTCAGCGATTTCACCTAATCGAACCAGATAATTGTTAGCACCGCGACCGATGACCAGACGTTTAAAATCATCAGGTGAGTTGAATGAGCGCTCTGTACGTAAATTGAAGTCACGATTCTCTGATTCAAGTAGGCCAGCACCCAACTCAACGTTTTCACGGCGCAGGGCGTTTTCCACATCCGTGATTGTCAGGCTGCGGGCGGCCATAGCCCGCCGATCGAGCCATATACGCAATGATTTCTTACGCTCGCCACCAATCCAGGCGAAAGCGACGCCCTCAATAGAAGTAAATCTGTCAATAATGTAGCGATTAACGTAGTCCGATAGTTCAAGACTATCCATTTGTGGACTGGAAATATTCATCCACATTACTGGATCAGCATCTTGGTCAGCTTTGCGAATTGTTGGTGGGTCAGCATCCTTAGGTAGAGCACGCGTGGCCCGGCTAAGGACATCTCTGAGGTCGTTGGCGGCGTCGTCTATATTTCGCCCTAGTTCAAATTCAACACTTATCCACCCCATAGCATCACGTGCTGATGATCTAATCGACTTGATTCCTTCGACGCCTCCAATACGATCCTCGAGAACTTGGATTACCTTGGTTTCAACAATGGCGGATGAGGCTCCGGGATAGGTTACGCTTATGGAAACAATAGGCCTCTCAATATCGGGTGCTTCGCGGACGGGTAACTGTATTAGGGCCACCAACCCAAACACGAACAGCAGCGCGCTGGATACGATTGCAACAACAGGCCGTTTAATTGAGAAATCAGAGAGAACCATTGGCGCCTATCCTTTCTCTGTTCTTAAGTTAACCATGTACAGTACTGGTTCTGGCTGACAAAGGTTTGGTGCGTGCGCCCACATCATTAAGAAGCCGGACTTTTTTCCCACTACTTAGCATCATGTTACCTTCTGTAACCACTAGGTCGCCTGCGCTGAGTCCAGTGAGAATTTCTACGCTACCGGGTCGGCGTTGGCCGATGGTGACAGGTACGCGGGTAACTGTTTTGTCGTCATTAACAACAAATACATACTGTTGAGTTTCAAATGGCACCAATGCCTCTTCGGCAATTATGAGGCCCTCCCGCAGGTCCTTGATGAGGTCAACCACCATCAGCATACCAGGCCGTAAATAACGAGCCTCGTTAGCGATTTCAGCACGAATAGAAATAGTACGTGTTAGCTGGTCTACGCGTGTGTCAATTGAAGTCACGATGCCACGAAAAATTTGTTCTTTGTAGGTAGAGGTCGTTGCTTCTATGTCTAGCCCTTCGCGTAATGTAGCCAGATATGTTTCTGGCACAGAAAAATCTAATTTCACAACCGAAAGATCATCCAAAGTGGTGATGGTCGTCCCGGGAGAAACTAGTGCGCCGATGCTGATGCGACGCGTCCCAAGACGTCCAGCAAACGGAGCTTTAATGGTGTAGTCAGCTAAACGTGCCCGCGCTGCGGCTACATTAGCTTCTGCTTTCCTAACAGAAGCCTGCTGCTCATCAAACCGCGCCTCTGATGTGGCATTAGCTCGGGCCAGCCCAGATATGCGATCAAACTGTTTGCGCTGCTCATCCATATTAGCTAGCTCTACCTGTAGGCGAGCGTTCAATTCATCCTCATCAAATTGGACTAGTGTTTTTCCGGCCGTCACATACTGACCGTCATCAAAACCAATACTCTTAACAATACCCTGCAATTTTGCTGTTACTACGATGGACTCATTAGCTTGCACCGTACCTATGGCCTCCAAACGGTCGGAAAGAGTTTCCTGATATACAGGCATAGCAATGACAGGGATTGACCGGTTGCCGCTAAAACCTGCTGATCTATTGACACCAGCTGAAGATTCACCATCGCTCTGAGCAATAAAGGCTGGGTATCCGAAATATAATCCAGTAGCTAAAGCCACTAATACCAGCAAACCAATTAAGAGGCGCGATACATGCATATAGAATTCCCGGACATAATTCCAAGAGTACAAAAGTCAAAAAGCAGATTTAAAAATCAAAGGTTTAACCAGCTTATACCTTGAAACGCGAAAATTTGCCAAGGAAACGGCGTTACAAATAGTAACAGCATCTTTTTTGCGGTATTAGGCTCCACTTATAGGAAAGCTTTAGCTAAAGAGCCGTTCTGGGTCATCTTTGCGTTAGTAGCTAGGGTAACCGGGGTCGACAGAACACCTTCACAGGGCCCCCACGTAATAGGTAGTATAAAATTCATGGATGTTGTTTGGCCGCGTGAATTCTTAAACCGCATGTGCAGGGTTTATCCAGGGCTACTGTTCATGCTGGTAATTTGTGTTAGTTGGGTCGCGATGCTTGCGAGCCCAGGGCTGGTTCAAGCTAAGTCCAACCCCTTTAGCGTCGGCCGAGAGGAGCAAGAAGAGGTCACTGCGGAACCGATTGGAGCTAGCCCGTTTGGCAAACGAGATGTTGCATCTAATACGACACCAGAATCCCTCTTCGTTATGCCGGGACCGCTGCGGTCAATATTTCGCCAAGTAGCCAAGTGGCAGAGGGAGATCAATAATTACCTAGCCCGACAACTGCGAGATGCGAGTCAGCAGGGCGGCATGACTGCTGCAGTGACGGTGATCTTCGCCAGCTTTATCTACGGCGTGCTTCACGCTGCTGGTCCTGGTCATGGCAAAATGATTGTTGCCTCTTATTTTACAGCCCGTGAAGCGCCGTTACGAAATGGCATTGTCATGGGTGGTATCATTGCGCTTACCCAGGCTGTCGTCGCCATTCTAATGGTTACCATATTGGCTATGGCATTAGGCGGCAGCAATCTTGAAATTATGGATCGGACTAATCTATTAGAGTTAGCTAGTTACGGTCTTATTCTGTGTATTGGTCTCTACATGCTATACGGTGCACTTACTTCAAAGACCGCACGCAGTCATCACAATAGTGCTGAAGATGAAGACAACGAGCAACACGATCACCACGGACATAGCCATGGCCCTGATCCGAATGCCAGAGAAACCTGGTTAGCAAGCAGGGCTAGGCATTGGTTGGGCCCTCAAGGCGAGCTTATTGCTATTGGTATGATTTCGGGGGTAAGGCCATGCACTGGATCAATTCTTGTGCTTCTGTTTGCTGCGGCGAATAGCGTTTTTTTGCTCGGCATTATTGCAGCATTAATGATAGCGGCAGGAGTGGCCATTACCATTTCTGTGCTAGGGATAGGGGCGATTGTATTGCGTCAGTCTGTGGCTGGAAGGGACCCCAATAAAACAACCCCCATCCGTGCCTTATTAGCTCGCTCTCTATCGGTCTTGGGATCACTTGCAGTCGCTATTTTGGGGGCACTTTTATTTGGTGGAGCGCTAGAGCGCACAGGGTTATTTACTTGATGGCCGCCGGCCTACTAATAATCTAGCTGGCACTGCAGCTCAGCCAGACTTCCTGGGGCGTAATAAAATAAGACTGGCTGTTAACCTCATTGCCTTGGCGATATTCCAAGTCACATCCCAAGTCTTCTGCACCGGCAAGGGTTACGGGTTCCTCACCGTCCAAGATTAGATCCACATAGATGGATGGATCATACAAACTTAAACCCACAGTTTCTTTGGTGGGGTCAATTGGATCATTCAAGACCAGTTCAAAGGCGAACACCATTTCGCCCCTATCATCACTGATAGAAAAGTTATCTACCTCGGAAAAAGTCTGCTCAGTCGCTGACGATTTAATCCTTAAGTGAGTGAAATAGTCAAAATCTTTGAGGCTAGTAAATACCTGATCCTTCATTGCCTGTGTTTCTTCAGAATCGAAGGTTCCATCAGAGTTGATGTCGAAGTCAGCCCCTAGAACTTGACTGAAAAATGCATCGAATTGCCAACGCATTCCAATACGGGTCAGCTTTGTATCTTCAATCTTAAAAGAGGCTTTGCCAGTTACCCATACATGCGGATGGGCGGCTGCAGGTATCACACCTAGAGCTATTAACATGGAGAGTATAATAATGAATAATCTACACATGTATCCAAAGTAGTATTCAGAAGGGAAAGCCTCAAGAGGCTGGCCTATACCTTTTTGAGTACTTTTGGATTATAAATTAGGCCGTTCGCCCGGCGGTGAATAGAGTTGAAAGGCATTGCAAGAGGCCTAGTAAAGTTTGATAAGGCTATTATCTACTTAAATAGTAGACCAGAAGATAAAACCAAGTTTAAGAGAGGCGCCCTGCCATGGCCAATAGCCTTGATCGTGAAATGATGCTGCACCCAATACAGGACGAGAGGTCTCGTCAAGCGTTCATCGTCCAATTCAAGAAAAAAGTAAACTTTGAATTACAGGGTGACATTCATGACTACTTTTCAAAGGAGATTGCTCCAACATTAGAGTCAGACCTTGGTCAGCCACTTGACGACCTAAACCGTGATCACCGTGTAGCCGTTAAGAAGGAACTTTATAAAGAGCACATTTTCCAGTCGTGGGAGGCGCTAACGTGGATTGGACAGGATATGATGTGGAATTGTATCGATGAAACCTTGGACCACGACCTGCCTCGTCTAGAAGCTTTGGCAGTAGATGTGGCTGTTGGCGTAAATAAAAACAAGAAGGGTTCATTGAAACTCAATCCCCACTTGGACCTGCCATCAAACATTGCACGGGTTGAAATCCATAGACAGCCCGGTGGGTTCTGTTTGGAGAGGGATGGAGTAGACTACGACATTCTATCAGGGGCTCGTTATACCGGCGGTGGAATGATGTATGGAGCGGGCAAGGGCCGTGGCCACAAAGCAGGTTTGGGGCACTCTGCTGCCAGTTTCCTGATTCAGGCACTTGAGGAGAAGTTTGGGCCGCAGAAGCCAAAGCATATTCTCGACATTGGCTGTGGGACTGGTCTGAATACATTAACATACCCCGCATATTATCCTGAAGCAGAGGTGCATGGCATAGACGTTGCCGCTGGTTTGTTACGTTGGGGCCATGCCCGCGCTGAAAATGAAGGGGTGGGCATTCATTTCTCGCAGATGAGCACAGCGGCGATGGATTTTGAGGATGAGAGCTTCGATATGGTTGTTTCAACCATTTGGGGTCACGAAACAACACCGCAAATTTTAAGAGATTCCATTGCCGAGATTTGGCGTGTCCTTAAACCCGGTGGAATTGCCTACCACTTAGATGTAACTACTCAGCCTGGTTATCAGGACCTAGTTGATCAGGTGCTGAATGATTGGCAGATCAAAAACAATGGTGAACCATTTTGGATGGGTTTTGCGGATTCTGATCTAAAACTAATTATGACGGAAAAGGGTTATCCTAAGGACTGCCAATTTGTGGGTTATCAGCCAAGACCAATGGGGGCCGGGGACTGGTTTGTGCATGGAGTGCAGAAACCTACTTAACGGGATTGGAATGCCACAAGTTGATTGAAAAGCTGGATCTAAACAAGTTTGCAGTTCTGTTAGCGGAGTTTACGGAACTTGTCTGTAGCTTTGATAAGGGCTGATCTAATTCCCGGTTCCATGGATGAGTGCCCAGCATCCGGCACTACAACATACTCTAGCCCACTCCATGCATGAGCAACTTTGTCAGCAGTTTCGATAGGACAGACCATATCATAGCGGCCTTGCACAATAATGGCTGGGTGATTGTAGAGCTTAGCGGCGCCCCTCAAGAGCTGGTCCGGAGTTAGAAATCCCTTTCGAATCATGTAATGAGCTTCGATCCGGGCCATAGCTAGCGCGCCGTGATAGTAGCTATTCTTGCTGATTGTACGGGCTTTAGATGGCAAAAGCCTGGAGCAGGCATTTTCATATGCACACCACGCAGCGGCAGCAGGTTTGTGGATGTCTGGACTGGGGTCAACAAGACGATCGTAATAGGCTGCAAGCAAATCGTGGCGCTTTTCTGAGGGGATATGGTCTGAAAATCTACGCCAAGCCTCTGGGAATACCCTTGCCATACCGTAGAGAAACCAATCGACCTCCGAGTCGGAAAACAAGAAGATTCCTCTCAATATGAATGCGATACATTGGTCCGGATGGGCTTGGCCGTAAGCGAGGGCTAGGGTTGAACCCCAAGAGCCACCAAATATGATCCATCGTTCTATTCTTAAGTGATCCCGCAAACGTTCCAGATCCGCAACAAGGTGTTGTGTTGTATTGTCCTGGAGTTCAGCTTCCGGTGTTGATTGTCCGGCACCACGCTGGTCGACCATAACAATTCGGTAGCTTGATGGGTCAAAAAACCGTCGGTATGTGGGTGAAGTTCCAGCGCCAGGTCCACCATGAAGAAACAAGACTGGCGTCCCGGCCTTATTACCGCTTTCCTCCCAATATAGGAGGTGCCTTTTATCTACGCGCAAGAAGCCATTTCTATAGGGCTCTATCGCCGGATATAGCTGGCGGTATGCCGCAGGTTTTGGGCGTGGCGCTAAGCTTTGTTTTTCGAGAGCGGGAATAATGTCTTACTCCAATGAATGTGGCGATAGTCTCTAGAGTGATTTGAAGTCTGGGGGAAGATACTAAATAAAGTTCTCATCTAAATGCCTGGGCTGGTCTAAAGATTAGCTTCATCCATATAGGCATCTATCAAACGGTACAAAGATTCCGAATGAGTTTCAGGCGTGATAGCTATATTGCAGTGGTTGCCATAAATATTAAAGACGTATCCCCTTGCATCGCAGACAGAGACTAAAGCCTGAATAAAGGGCGCAATTACCTGATCATTGAGGCTTTCTGCAGAATGGCAGGCTTCCATCTTAGCGACAGTATCATTGGCCCACGCGGCGGCCTCTTTTTCCATCGACTTTTGGCCTGTAGTGTGGCTGCTGGCTTTATTACCCGAAGTTTTCTTGGTGTTGTGTTTTGAAGGCATATTTAAGTCCGGATCTGAGTATGGCGTCAAAATGAAGCCCATCGAGTTTAGCATACTTCTCTACATGGTCTGCTTTCATGTATCTTTGATTTAATACGAGCAAAGGATTAAGACCAGGTATGCTCAAAACTTAAACTAAAGGTGTAAACTATGGATCTTTTGATGCAATACGTCAGTGAATTTGTGGCACTGGTTCTTGACGTCTGGGGGACCGGCGTTGCTGGCATAGACTTTGGGCGCATCTTAACGGCTTTGGTTATATTGTTTGTCTTTCTTATCCTCCGGGGTCTTTTTACGCGTTTTGTTTTGAGTTTCTTGCAGCGTTTAGCTGGTCGTACGAATACAACTGTTGATGATTCTCTATTAGACTCTCTCAATGGCCCTGTTCGCTTAATGCCAGTGATACTCGGTTTGTTCATTGCTTTGGAATATCTCAATCTTAATGAACAATATGCTGGGATCGGGGGCCAGATCATCCGCACACTTGTTATCTTTGATCTTTTCTGGGGGCTTTATCAAATGTGTGGGCCAATCAGCTCGACCTTTTCACATCTGGAAGAAATGTTGACTAAGGAAATGATTGATTGGCTAGTGGGATTTCTTCACATCGCTACCGTTTTTATCGGTGCTGCAGCAGTTCTAGAAGTATGGGGTATCAAGGTTGCCCCTATTTTAGCAGGCCTTGGATTGTTCGGTGTGGCAGTGGCCCTCGGCGCGCAAGATCTGTTCAAGAATCTGATTGCTGGAATATTAGTTATTGCAGAAAAGCGAATGCGTGTTGGTGACTGGATATTGGTGGAGGGCTTGGTGGAGGGAACCGTAGAGACAATTGGGTTTCGGTCTACGCTTATACGGCGCTTTGACAAAGCTCCAGTGCATGTACCAAACGCGAAGCTTTCGGATAATGCTGTGACGAATTTTAGTGCCATGACCCATCGCAGAATTAAGTGGATGATAGGCATTGAATATACAGCTACTCTTGAGCAGCTGCGAACAATTAGAGATGAGATTGAACTCTACGTGTTGAAAGATGGTGCATTTGCTTCGCCGTCCGATGTTTCAACATTCGTTCGCATAGATCGCTTTAGCGACTCCTCAATAGATATACTGCTTTATTGTTTTACCAAGACCACCGACTGGGGTGAGTGGCTATTAATAAAGGAAGCCTTAGCTTATCGCGTGAAAGAGATTGTTGAAGGCGCGGGTGTGGGGTTTGCTTTTCCGAGCCGGTCTATCTACGTGCAGCATATACCGGGAGAGGCCCCCGAAGCCTATATTCCCCCGCTTCCAGAATCATCCTAGAAGTATTGATTACAATGCCTATGGTTAGGAAATTCCCAGGTATTATAGACTGTTCACAAAATTATCACTTTTCGTTAGGAGGAGCCACAACGTGTTGGAAGCCGTAAACCTAAAAAAATCGTATGGCGAACATGACGCCTTGAAAGGCCTTAATCTTAAAATCGATAGCGGTGATATATACTGCCTTCTGGGAGCCAATGGTGCGGGCAAAACCACTACCATAAATCTGTTCCTTAATTTTATTAGCCCCACAGGGGGTTCTGCCGAAGTAAATGGCATTGACGTGTCCAAAGACCCGCTCGGAACGAAAAGGTTTTTGGCCTATATTCCTGAGCAGGTCATGCTCTATCCAAATCTTACTGGACTAGAAAACATTGAGTACTTTGCTCGCCTCGGCGGCCACGACGAATATACAGAGAAAGATTTGAGAGATTTTCTTATTCGGTGTGGCCTCCAGGCGGAAGCGGCAGACCGACGTATAGGTACATACTCAAAGGGTATGAGACAAAAGGTGGGGGTTGCGATTGCCTTTGCCAAGCAAGCTAAAGCTTTGCTTTTGGATGAGCCAACTTCAGGCTTAGATCCAAAGGCTTCCAATGAGTTCTCAGAACTCTTGAAGCAACTACAGTCTGAAGGAGCCGCTATCTTAATGGCAACCCATGATCTATTTCGAGCTAAGGAAACCGGCACACGTATAGGCATTATGCGCGAAGGGCATCTGATACGTGAGCTTTCAACCGGTGAGGTATCCCACGCAGATATCGAGCGGATCTATCTGGAACATATGCACTAAGAGTCTATTTTATTTAGAGGGCACAAATATGAGGAGATGGCTCAAGAGGACCGTGATCTCTATAGCTGTTCTGTCAGTCGTGGCTGTAGCAGGTGGTTACGGTGGGTTCAAATATATGAACAGCACTCCACCGCAGCTTGTAGAGCCTAATTATTTTCTAACATATAAAGAGCAGCTATCTAGTGAATTAGCCATGACACCGGAAGGTGAGGTGGCAATCTTTATGTCGGGCCTAATTATGCCGGAAGATTTTCGCATGGCTGACTTTTATAATCTCTCATTCAAGTCGGCTCAGTACATTCCATGGCCGTTTCGCACCCGAGCGATGGCAGACCCCGGGGTTATTTTACTTGATACAGAAAAGTTTTACGAGTTCGAGGCCTTTGAACCAACCGAACTAGTTGATGCCTATGGATCTACGATGGATCTAGATGGAACACCATGGATTGAAAGGTACTACAATGGTGAGGTCGTCTGGGTTGATCCCAGTCCAACGCAGCATCTCTCCAATGGCCACTTTCTCTACGCCGGGCGAAAGGCTGGCATGGCTGGCCCAGCACAGAAGCTTATAAACAAAGCACGCGTCTTTTATTATGGCAAAGGTAAGGGGTTCATGAATGGGAAGGTGCCGCACGAGGCAGGAAATTGGGCTATTGCGGATGCCACCATGAAAATGCTTCATGCGAAGTACGGTGATATTCCCTTTCGCTGGGTTACAGCAGAAAATTTTCACATGGCCCGAACGGCAATGTTTGAATTGCTAGATGCGGGTGCCGAGACCATAGTTCTAGCCACACCCCGCCCTATATATTCCCACCATGAAGAGTTCAACGGCTCTATCAAACACGCTATGCATTACATTCATCAATGGGAAAAGGCTAATAATAGGAATATCAAAGTAATAATTACTCAAAATCTTGCAGACTTTCCTCGTATCCATGAAACATATGCCGACATGTTGCGCGACCGCCTCAATCAGTTACCTAAAGGGTCCGACGTTAAGGTAGTGGTTTCAGTGCACGGTATGGCATGGGATCTTGTGCCCAACGAGGCCTGGATTGAGTTAGCGCCTGCATATATTGATCCTATTGTGGAACTCATGAAGAGCGTGGTGGGACAGTATGACTTCGGTCGAACCCAAGTTGTGCAGTCACAGGATCATTTTGCGGACCCAATAAATAATCCCGATGGTAAGATTCTTTCTACTAACAAAGCTTTTTGGGATGGTGTCAGTGAAAACTATGATTACGTGATTAATCTTCCTATCGAATTCTTTGCCGAGAACACAGACACCATGTTTAATCATGCAATGTATAATTTTGAAGGATTTTCCCAATTCAATCTCTATGACCCCGTCGACTATAGTGACTGGACAGTGCCGTACACACGGACTTTTGAAATTGAAGGGACTGAGATCATCTACAATGGGCTGCCCGTTGGTAAATACAAGGTCCCCATTGTTGAAGCTTTCTTTCAAGCTATAGACTCAGTCTTATCCCGCACATTAACCCCGTTGACTAGTGATGCTGCAATAGCAGGCTGATACAAAATTCTACATGCACTATGGGGCTGGTTTGATTCATAATAGGAAATTCTTGTTTGGAACATATTATGCGCTTATCTCTCTTGCTGCTGTGATCTGTGGTCTTACACAATAGATAAGCAGAATTTTCTGGGTTTAGATCTTATGAAGCGTCTATTTGTTTCTATCGGAGACTCTCAACTGCACGTCCGGCGCTCAGGCAAGGGGCCGCCAGTCATTCTTTTGCACCCCTCTCCACAATCGGGTGTCTTCTCAGTTCCCATGCTAGATAGATTATCAATGAACTTTACGGCTATTGCAGTTGATACACCAGGATATGGACTATCCGACCCGCTCGTTGGTGGATATCAGGGGCCTGCTCTTGAAGATTATTTAACCCCATTAGTCGATTTACTTAATGCGCTGGGTATAGAGAAGGCCGCGTTTTACGGCAATGCTACTGGTGCTGAGATCGTCCACCTATTTGCAGCAGCACATCCTGACCGCGTGGCTATTGCAATGCTTGATACAGCTGGCGATGTGCCCGATGAAGTTGTAGATACTTTGGTTGACGGTTATTTTCCTCACGTCAATCCGCGTCGAGATGGGGGTCACCTCTTAACGCATTGGGATATGGTACGGTCGCTGCATTTGTTCGCGCCGTGGCAGTTCACCAGCAAAGCTAACCGGTTGAATGTGGATATGCCACCTCCAGAGCAAATTCAGGACAAGCTACTCGACTATTTGCGCTCGGGGAAAGATTATTCTCTAGCTTACAAGCCAGCGTTCTACACTGCTAAACACCAGCTAATTAGCCGCGTCACTGTGCCAGCAACATTAACCCGGTGGCAAGCCAAGCCTGATTTAACCGAGGTTGACGACCTGATTGCAAAAGGCCTGCCTGATAATTTTACGGTGCTACATGCTGGCCCTTCTTTAGATGAGCGCTTAGGGGTCAGCGAACAGTATCTCTTGGATAACTATCTCACGGCCGGGAGTGATATCCCATCTCACCCTGAACAAGTTGATCGTTCCAAAACACAGATACAGAAAATGTTCATTGATGTTGATGGTGGACAACTGATGGCCCAGGTATGTTTTGTTGGCAATGGGCGTCCCATCTTGGGGATACATGACTCAGCCGGGTCGTCTAGAAGTTTGACTGGATTCTTAGCGCCGTATGTAGGTCAAAGACCTATCATAGCTCTGGATAACCCTAGTAGTGGTGAATCAGATAAACTTCTGGCTCGTGATGAAATTACTATCGAAGCCTATGCCAAATTTGCTTGGGACGCCCTCGATACACTGGGCATTAAAGAGGTTGATGTTGTAGGTTTCTACTCTGGTGGCCAGGTGGCAATGGAAATGTGTTTTGCCCGGCCGGGATGCGTCAAGCATATCATTCAGGCGGGAGTGCAGTTTTTCACTAATGATGAGCGTGAGGATTTAATTACCAACTATACACCTTCTATTGCACCCCGTTGGGATGGCGGACATCTCATCACTGCCTGGGCTATAGTTCGCGACATGGAACTTTTCTGGCCTTGGTATAATCGAACGAAAAGCGGTGTACTTAATAGTGATGCTAACCTCGACCCAACTTTCTTGGACTCAAGAGTACAAGACTTACTAAAAATCGGCGATGACTATCAGAACGCCTATGCAGAATCGTTCAAATATCCTATGGCCGCAAAATTAGCAGTATTAGACGTACCATGCCTTCTAGTCGATTACCCTTGTGCTGCATCCTACGGCCGTTTAGCCAAAGCTCAGGCAGTAGCGCCAAACTGCCAGGTTGCTGATTTACCAGCTTTTGAAG
This sequence comes from Rhodospirillaceae bacterium, assembly GCA_045564915.1. Taxonomy (GTDB): domain Bacteria; phylum Pseudomonadota; class Alphaproteobacteria; order Rhodospirillales; family Rhodospirillaceae; genus JAQWRV01. The sequence goes on along the minus strand of JBJLGL010000009.1, from coordinate 7,210 downwards.
CGGACTTACCGGCACTCTTCAATCCTTTTTTTGAAATTTGATGTGAATATTGAACGTCGGTTTCTAACACTTCGCAGTGGACATCAGGTCCACTATCGAACTGCTGGCGATGGGCCGGTAATGATAATGATGCACTCGTCACCAAACTCTTCCACTACACTAATCCCTGCAATGAAGGCTTTTTCTGAGCGCTTCACCTGTATTGCGATAGACACACCAGGCTTTGGTCTTTCAGATGATAGCGTACCCGACAAGATAGAGCTGAGAGGCTATGCAGATGTAGTATCCCAAGTTCTTGAGATCTTTGGCCTTAAATCAGCAGTTATCTATGGTGCTGCAACGGGTGCGCAAATTGGTATTAAGTTTGCGCGGCGTTACCCGCGAAAAACGCGGCTTCTTATTCTTGATGAAGCCGGTCATTTTAGCAAAAAAGAGTTAGAAGATTTCTCACGTGGGTATTTTGTAGATCTTAAGCCTAAGCGCGACGGATCACATTTACTCGCAGCATGGGATGCCTGCAGGCACCTGAAGGTCTTCTTTCCATGGATGGCTGACCGCCACGATCAGCGAATTCGGGCAGACATTGAACAAGCAGAAGGCATCCAGCTACACGTAGACGATATGTTAAGGGCAGGCTCTAACTATAAAGAAGCATATTGGCAGGCGATGGTTTCTGAGAACCATACGCATACTATTCAAGTAAAAGTTCCCACGCTCCTGGCCCGGAACCAAAGTAGTGAAGTCTTAAGCCAAACAGACTCCTTAATCGCACTCGGCCTGCCCGAAAACTTTGATATTGTGTCCTGTAACGCCTCGAATCGATATGGCTCGCTACGTGATGCAGCAGCGGTGTTTTCTGATGGGGTGCTCAGCCAACCACCATCACAACCACCACAGACGAATAGCGAGCCAACTATGCAGAACATAATGGTTGATGTGCCAGGCGGGACGCTGAGAGCGCGTATATGTATGCAAGGCCATGGCCGCCCGCTGATGGCTATTCATGACCCTGCAGGGTCAAGCCGGTTGGTTGAGCAAATTCTTATGCCGTATCTTGGGCGGCGCCCTGTTATCGCATTTGATAACCCAGGCAACGGAGAATCCGAGCCTGTCCTAGATGCTATTAATTCGGAAGCATACGCAATTTGTCTCATTTCTGCGCTCAAGGCACTGGGTGTGGATGATGTAGATGTTCTTGGCCGTTATTCCGGCGGTCCAGTGGCTATGGAAATCAGCTTTAATAAGCCAAAACTGGTCAAACATATTATTCAAGCCGGTGTATCCCTCTACGAGGGCGAAGAGCAGGCGCAGCTTCTTCAGTACTACACGCCTTCAATTGCGCCCCGCTGGGATGGGCGCCACTTGTTAACGGCTTGGGCTGTGATGCGTGATCAAGGCTTGTACTGGCCATGGTTCAATCAGACTAAGGAGGGTATTTTGTATAACGAACCTGCGATTGACGTTGAGCTGACGCATCTGCGGGTTATAGAAATGCTTAAGGCGGGTGACCGATATCGCGAGGCCTACAGGGCCATGTGGACTTATCCAATGCGCGATAAACTGCCAAAACTTAAAGTACCTAACATGCTATGCCATCCCCCCTGGGAGCCAGTCGCCTACACGACAGGGCGTGCGCAAGCAGCTGATCCAAGCAGCGTGGCCAAGGAGTTGCCATCTGCGATGAGTGAATGGCATCGCGATATAGACGCTTTTCTTGGTGCCTCTTGATCTTCCGGCCATAAAAACCAATATAACTTGTGTGCCGTGCCAATTTCGGGCGGCATGCAGCCAGTCCCTTACAATTGAGTTGTCCGAGAACTCAGAGTTAGGGCTAAACGCCGTTCTCGCTCACTGAGGAGACAACGTTATGACTCGCATGTCAGTGTTCTCTAGTCCTTTGCTACTGGGCTTTGACCGTATCGAGCGTGTACTCGACCGTGTCAACAAATCATCCGGTGAGGGTTATCCCCCCTATAATATCGAGCAGACTGGAGAGCATGCTTTGCGTATTACGCTGGCCGTTGCTGGATTTTCTGAAGAGGATCTATCTGTAACTGTTGAAGATAATCAATTGGTTATTCGTGGAAGAAATGCGGAAGATACATCCCATAGGGTCTACCTACATCGTGGCATAGCTTCGCGCCAATTCAGCCGTAGTTTTGTTCTTGCCGAAGGCATAGAAGTGAAAAATGCTGGTCTTGATAATGGGTTGCTTAATATTGAACTTGAACGCCCCGTACCAGAACCCAAGGTCACAGAAATTAAAATCTCTAAAGCTCAGTCGAATCAGAAATCTCCTAAGACAATAGATGTCGACTCGACGTCTGTTAGTGAATAGACCGAGTAAGGAAGAGGAATAGAAATGGTTAATACAAGAGATACACAGACATCAGGACCCCTGACATCAGGAGGATATCAAGAGCATGCATCAGCCTCTTTCCCTTCCGATTTAGCGGCCTTAGGTCTTGATCATGTGGCGTATATTCGCCGTGCTGTAGTTGATAACATGTCCGTATGGTCGATTCACAATGCAGCGGGCGTTCAGCTTGGAGCAACGCAAACACGCGACCAAGCTTTTGGTGCAATAATCCAGAACGATCTTACACCGCTAGATGTCAACTGATTAGATGTGGTCAATAAGTATCTAATTGCTATCTAGGCCAAGTTTTCTATTCTCTTTATCAGTAGAGATCGATTCGGATGATTAGCAAAACGAGATTCAATAAAGCTTGAAGATGGGGTGCAAAAGTCTTTTAAATTGCGCCGGACATTCAACATTTTTGTTGCTGATTGCATAAGTCCCCGTAGCTCAGCAGGATAGAGCACCAGATTCCTAATCTGGGGGTCGTGAGTTCGAATCTCGCCGGGGACGCCAACGCTACACTACGCTGACCTATCATAAACTACATATTATCAATAGGTTATGATCTCATCACGAACATGTGGTCGCTGCAAACTTGCTGAACTGATTCTCACTGTTTACTCTTGATTCCGCTACGGGATTAGTTGGCAACTAATCGGCTTTCAATGAGGCCCTATGTCCGCTCTTGAGCCGAAAGCGGACTTTTTGACGGGTTAGGCCATATGTCTCCTTTTGACCCAAAGCGGACAACCGGTGGGGCATTGTCAGAGAAAAACGGCTTGAGCCGGTCTCAGACTCTATCTCGTACATTTGAAAAACTCGCGGAAAAAGTCAGTTAGTCTTTGTACGCGTTGTAAAGCAGCATCGGATAAGACTTCACGGCTTCAAGCTCCTCAAATGGCCGTCCAATGAGCCAGTCAGCCCGTTCAACACGAAACCCAGCGGCATTCAGTTGGCTTGGAAAATCTCGCCCGTATATGCGTATGTGATGATGGAATTTTGGATCAGGCACGACCCATTCGGATGTGTTCTCAAGATAAAGTGCTTCAGGTACGGATACGTTGAGTACGCCTCCGGGTTTGAGGACCCTGAACAATTCACTATAAGACGCAGGGCCGTCAATGACATGCTCAAGTACTCGATGGCAAATGATGGTATCAAATGAATCATCATCCAAAGTCATTGCACATAGATCTTCATATCGATCCATTTCCGGCATAAAACCGTCAATCATCGTATAGGAACAGCCTAATGTATCCTGCATATCGGATATCCATCCGCGAAATTCCTGTTCAGGTGCGATGTGTGCGATTTGGCGCCCTTTAAGCATATCAAGATGGGCACCGAAGTAATGAATCAAGCTAAATCCGCGCTTAAAATCCTTAAAAGTAAAAGTTCTCAGGTCAATGCCATAGGCCTCGCTGTGCTGTTTGATAAGTCCTTCAACTTGTATCTGCAGTGGATCATCCGGACTGAGGATTTTGGGCGCATGGCCTGCTAAACCGCGTTCGATATAAAGACGAGCCAAAGCTCGTGCTGGACCGCTTCTTAGCCCAGAATCTGGAGGCAAATCGACTAATTGCCGGAATATTTCGGTACGCGTCAGGTTACCCGCAACAGGATCTATCAGCTTTAAAAGTTCAACGAAGATCTGAAAGACCGCACTCGCTGTATCCAAACGGATATCAAGATTGAGATCCTTAAGTTGTGGATACTTGTTTGCAAGATAGCTGCATTGATTGAGCGTGATGCGCTGCGCTGATAATTGATGAGGCTCAATGGTCATGTATCGATTCTCGCCCAAATATTTACCGACATTTCCCAGATAATTTATAGTGCGGAGCCAATCGTAGGCGGTTCCCTCTACCTAAGGAAGAAATTTTGCTCGGTGGTGGTGAGGGCGTTCCCGCCCCCGATGCATTGGTGCTGCTTGGCTTCGGGCTGCTTGTTTGCGGTTTCTACCTTTTCTTTGACGACACGAGCCTCTTCCACCCGCCTTATTGCTTGCTGATGGGTCTCTGAACTTTCCTATTTAGAAACGATAGCCTGCCTTCGTATAGGAGTAGAGTGATCTCTGGATCAGATATTTCCTCCTGCCATGTGTATTCATACCTTCTGCAGAATGAAATCCAATATTTTGTCACCGTTATGCCTACCCATATGGCTACCGTCAAAATAATCTCGATCATCCCCATTGAAATCGGTCGGTGTCTTAAATGGAAACAAGGAAATGTTTCCTTTGAACTCCGTGTCGATCATATCTAATAGGCGGTTCTGCGCTGTCCAATATGGCGTTTCGGATTCCAAATCTTGTGCGAGTTTTGAGTTTACTGGATTGGTAAACATCGTAAGTTTACATCCTAAATCTTGGCTCAAATTTATGAATTTCTTGAAATAGTGTAGCCTGCCAGGATGAAACTCTCCACTCTTCTGAGCCAGCATAAATACACCGGGCAATTTAGATTTGTTTTCGTATGAATATTCGAGAAGTGGCATCTCATCGACGTGATGGCCCCACAACCTATCTATGTCTCCGCTGTTTCGATTGAAAATCGCATTGTTATCCAAAGCACGGTACCTTAACTGAATATACTTGGCTTTTTCTTCTTCCGTCTCGAGGCTCTCTAATTCTTCGTACGGCTCAAGACCGTGTTGATCTTTAGCTTCGTTAAGTTTCATGTACCGCACCAACTGCCGTGTTTGTAAAAAACGAATGTCTATTGGCAAATGAGGCGCAAATTGAGTGGGGTCAATGCCAACAATGATGTGCTTCAGACGGTTGGGAATCGTATCTGCGAGGAAATTAAGCATACAGAAGTATTCTTCTGCCCTTACACCTCCGACCGTGAACTGAAATGCTTGCAGGTCATACTTTGCAGCATGTTTGGCCCGAACCATGTATGACCGTGACGATCCGAATATTGCAGAATCAAAATTTCTTTTCCCCTCCAAAACGTAATTAGCCTTGGTTCGTCTATCTACAACCAATTTTGGGACCAAGTTTTCTTTTGGTTTCTGACCTGAAGTCACAAATTCTTTTATGGACGTAATTGTATCGAAGGCTTCAAATTCAGTTTCGTCTATCGGTGGCAGTTTAACGCCAAAGGATTCCTCTAAGCTCAAAATCAAATTTGTCAAAGCAAGAGAGTCGATCAATCCAGATGTCAATAACGGCGCAGATTCGTCATTAATCCATCGGCCTGTAACGTCATGAATACACTGCCGAATACGGGAAGTCTGAGGGTCAGCCCCGGATGGGACCAAATTGCTTTTGTTGTCTCTTTCTTTCAAATAACGGTCTCTATTTTGACCGCGAGCAATTTTTCCTGATGTAGATTTTTTAAGCCACTGGGGTTTGGCAATTAAAACATCCGCCAAAGCAACATCGAACCGCGCCGTGATTTCCAAAGAAACATCAAGTGCGATTTTCCTGCGCTCTTCTTCATTCGTCGCGTTTGATTCTGCAACTATAACTATCGTTTCGGTGCCCTTTGATTCGTCTGTGATTCCGAAAGCTACACAACGGCCCGGAATGACTCCTGAAATATCGTTTGCAACCGATTCTAGGTCTTGAGGATAAATATTTCTGCCTGCCGTGATGATCAGATCTTTGATTCGACCGGTAATGTAGAGGTCGTTTTCGTCGCGATATCCAAGGTCGCCTGTTTTGAAATAGCCATCCGATTGCGATTCCACTGTGGCAGAAGCATTTTTGAAATACCCTCCCATTACAGAGGGACTGCTGACAGCAATCTCACCAATGTGGCCGTCTTCAAGGTCAATCCCATCTGGACCCAGAATACGAACCTGTGTCCCGGGCAACAAACGGCCAGAACTGGTAAGGGTGTCTTCACCTTTTAGGACACGTTGACCGTATTTCAATGAGCTGCGGTCCACGAGCGTCGTCTTTACCGGATGGTCGAACCCCCCGGATGTAACTGCAAACGTTGTCTCCGCCATCGCGTATGATGCGGCAAGGGAAGACTTCTCGAGCCCGTATCGACTAAAAGTATCTACAAAAAGCTTGTGACTAGTGTCAGATACAGGTTCCGAGCAATTTATTACGCCACGGAGTGTCCGTAACTTTAGATCAATGTCTGTCTTGTGTTTTGCCGTCTGCGCCAAGAAATTATAAGCGAAGTTGGGCAACCAACATAAGGTCCCCTTATCTCGCGAAATTACTTCTAACAAAGACAGGGGATTCTTCACCCAATGAAATGGGGACATCAAAGTGACTTTGACACCGGTGAGAAGGGGCATCATGAGCGCCGTGATCAGTCCCATATCGTGGTAAAATGGTAACCAGCTAATGATGTGGTCATTTGGATCAAGTTTTATCTCGGACGCATATGTGTCGATTTGCCACAGCAACTGTTCCTGCGAAATGTTCACGCCTTTCTTTGTGCCGGTTGTTCCAGAGCTGTATTGAATAAAGAGTGGGGGGGTCGGATTCTCGACAAGCCGAGGCAGTTCCTCAGATGAATCTACGTGTTCAAAACAGGCGACACGCCGCCCTATTGCTGAACTCAGGAACTTACTGTGCTCAATATCCGCGACGATCAAGGCTGGCTCAGCGTTGTCAATAACAGGCAACAAAGTGCGAGCGAAATCGTCCATGGTCAACTTCGGGGACGGGTGCGCGAACACAATCGGCACTCGACCTGTTAACAATGCTCCCACTTCCAGCAAAAAGATATCAAGGGGGTTTGAGAGCACCAGAACAACTTTTGCTCCTAGAGATACTCCGAAGCGATCAAGTAGACTGGATATTCTTAGAGCCTGATAGATCAGTTCCTTGTAGCTTAGTTCGTGAGCATTCAGGTGAGCATCGACATAGCGCACGAACGG